>NZ_AP014946.1:1993745-3289991 GCF_002355335.1 Variibacter gotjawalensis | reverse complement strand
GGCTCGTCCGCGATGACGAGTTCCGGATTGCTGCAGAGCGCGAGGGCGAGCACCACGCGCTGGCGCATGCCGCCGGAGAATTGATGCGGGTAAGCGTCGATGCGCGTTTCCGGCGCCGGGATGCCGACTTCGGTGAGGAGTTCGATGGCGCGGGCGCGGGCTTTCGAATGGCTGAGGGAGAGATGCGTCTGGATCGTCTCGATCAGCTGATCGCCGACGCGATAGAGCGGATCGAGGCTGGTGAGCGGATCTTGAAACACCATGCCGATGCGGCGGCCGCGGATGCGGCGCATGCGGCCGAGCGGAAGGTTGTCGATACGCTCGCCCTTGAGGCGGACCTCGCCGCCCGCGATGCGTCCCGGCGGGTCGAGGAGGCCGATGATCGCCGAGCCGGTCACCGATTTGCCGGCGCCGGATTCACCGACGACGCCGAGAATTTCGCCGGGACCGATATCGAAGGACGCGTCGTCGATCGCGCGCAGGGGGCCGCGTCGCGTCGGGAATTCAACGCGGAGATTGCGGACGGAGAGGACCGGCTCGCTCATCGGAGCCTCGGGTTGAGCGCGTCGCGCAGCCAGTCGCCGAGCAGATTCACGGCGAGCACGAGGGCGGCCAGAGTGATCGCCGGGAAGGTGACGATCCACCATTCGCCGGCGAAGAGATATTTGTTGCCGATGCTGATGAGTGTGCCGAGCGACGGTTCGTTCGGTGGCAGGCCGACACCGAGGAACGACAGCGTCGCCTCCGTGATGATGGCGAGCGCGAGATTGATCGTGGCGAGCACCAGCACGGGGCCACCGACATTCGGCAGGACGTGGCGGAACATGATCGCGCGCGGCGAGAGGCCGATGATGCGCGCGGCCTGGACGTATTCCTTGTTGCGCTCGACGAGCGTCGAGGAGCGCACCGTGCGAGCGTATTGCACCCAGTAGGACAGTCCGATCGCGAAGATGAGGATCGTCGTCTCACCACCGCCACTCTTGTGGGTGCCGACCAGCGCGCGAGCGATGCCGTCGACCAGGAGAGCGGTGAGAATCGCCGGGAAGGTGAGCTGTACGTCGGCGATGCGCATGATGATGCTGTCGACCTTGCCGCCGAAATACCCGGCCATCAGGCCGAGGGTGACGCCGAGTGTGATCGCGAAGGCGACGGAGGCGCAGCCGATGAAGATCGAGGCGCGCATGCCGTAGATGATCGCGGAGAGGAGGTCGCGGCCCTGGTCGTCGGTGCCGAGCAGATTGTTCGCTCCGCCGCCGTCGAGCCAGGCGGGCGGGTTGCGCGCATCGAGCAGGCTGACCTGCGAGAGATCGTAAGGGTTATGCGGCGCGACCCACGGCGCGAAGATCGCGATAACGACGAGGATCAGCGTGATGAGGCTGGCAAGCATCACGAGCTTGGAGCGGCGGAAGTTGTAGAAGATATCGCTGTCCCACGCGCGGGCGAGCCAGCCGGGTGGTTTTTCTTTTTGTGCCGTATCACTCATGCAGCGCGCCCCGTGATGCGGATGCGCGGATCGATCGCGACGTAGAGCATGTCGACGATGAGGTTGATGACCACGAAGAGGAACGACACGAGCAGCAGATAGGCCGCCATGATCGGCACATCGGCATTCTGCACGGCACCGATGAAGAGGAGGCCCATGCCGGGCCATTGAAAGACCGTCTCTGTGATGATCGCGAAGGCGATCAGTGCGCCGAGCTGCAGGCCGATGATGGTGATGACCGGCACCAGCGTATTACGCAGCGCGTGCGAAAAATTGATCGCGCGGCTGGTGAGACCGCGGGCGCGTGCGAATTTGATGTAGTCGGTGCGCAGGACTTCCAGCATTTCGGAACGGACGAGGCGGGTCACCAGGGTCATCTGGAACAGACCGAGCGTGATCGAGGGAAGGATCAGCGCGCGCCAACCGCTCAAGGTGAGGAAGCCGGTCGACCAGAAGCCGATCTTGACGAGATCGCCCCGACCGAAGGACGGCAGCCAGCCGAGCCAGACCGAGAAGATGTAAATCAGCAGAATGCCGATGAGGAATGTCGGCAGCGAAATGCCGATCAGCGAGATCGTGAGGAAGAGGCTGGAGAGCGGCGAGTTGCGGCGGATGCCGGTGAAGACGCCCATCGGAATGCCGACGATCACGGCGAAGAGCGCGGCGACAATGGCGAGCTCCATCGTCGCGGGAAAGCGCTCGGCGAGCAGCGAGAGGACCGGCTGTTTGAACTGGTAGGAGCTGCCGAAATCGAAGTGCAGCGCATTCCAGATGAAGCGTGCGAACTGGACGTAGATCGGATCGTCGAGGCCGAGCTGCGTGCGCAGCTTCATGCGATCTTCGAGGCTCGTGTCCTGGCCGGCGATCTGGTTGACCGGATCGCCGACGAAGCGGAACAAGACGAAGGCCAGCGCCGCCACCGTGAGGAGGACGAAGACCGCCTCAACGATGCGCCGTATGACGAAGGCCAGCATTTGCGCTGTGCCTTTCCGGTCAGTTCTTATTCACCCAGTAGAAGAGGATTTGGTTGTCCGGGCGCTGCGCGATGTTGACCTTCTTGGACACGCCCCAGGCCAGCGCCTGCTGATGCAGCGGCAGAACGCCGGCTTCCTCGTGGACGATCTTGAAGGCTTGGTAGATCATCTCGTCGCGTTTCTTCGTGTCGGTTTCGACGAGGATTTTCTCGGCAAGCGCATCGGCTTCCTTGTTGCAATAGCCGCCGTAATTGAACTGCGCCGGCTTGCCGTTCGCATCGCGGCAGCCCGAGATATTGCCGAGAATGTTCCACGAGTCGAACGAGCCGGGCGTCCAACCGAGCATGTTGAAGGAGGAGTCATACTTCGCGGTCGGGCCGGCCTTCTCGAAGAATTTCGCCTTCGGCATTGCGTTGAGCGTCGCCTTCACGCCGATGCGCGCAAGCATAACGGTGACGGCCTGGCAGATCGCTTCGTCATTGACGTAACGATCGTTCGGGCAATCCATCGTCAGTTCGAAACCGTTCGGATAGCCGGCTTCGGTGAGCAGCTTCTTCGCGGCATTCGGGTCGTAGGGGTGGCGCTTGAACTCGCCGGAGCGCGAGAAGAGCAGCGGCGAGATCAACAGCGCCGACGGCGTCGACATGCCGCGCATCACCTTGGACTTGATCGCCTCGATATCGATGGCTTGATAGAAAGCCTTGCGAACGCGCGCATCCTTGAAGGGGTTCTTGCCCTTGACGTTCGAGTAGAGGAGTTCGTCGCGGAACGAGTCCATGTTGAGGAAGATCGTGCGCAGCTCCGGGCCGGTCGCGACTGTCGTGTTCGGGCTGCTCTTGACGCGATCGACGTCCTGCACCGGCACCGGCTCCATCATGTCAATCTCGCCGGAGAGGAGAGCAGCGACGCGCGTTGCGTCGGACTTGATAGTGGTGAAGATCACTTCGTCGAGGTTATGCTCTTTCTTGCCCCACCAGTCGGTGTTGGTTTTGTAGACCGTGCGGACGCCCGGCTGATGGCTCTCAAGTTTAAAGGGGCCGGTGCCGTTCGCCGTCAACGCCCATGCGTTGAGCGACGAGGAGCTTGCGGATTGCGGCTGCGTCGCGCCGACCTTCTCGGCCCAGGGCTTGGAGAAGATATACCAAGTGTCCCACTCATAGTGCAGGATCGGGTTCGGCTGGGCCAGGATGAAATCGACCGTGTGATCGTCGACTTTGACGACCTTCGCGTCGGCCGGAAGCCGTGTCTTCACCTGCGAGCCGTCGGCGCGGGCGCGGGTCGCCGAGAACACGACGTCGTCGGCCGTGAACGGCGATCCATCGTGGAACTTCACGTTCTTGCGGAGATAGAACCGCCACTTGGTCGGTTCGAGGATTTCCCATCTTTCGGCGAGACCCGGAATGATCTTGAGATCCTTGTCGCGCTTGGTCAGGCCTTCCATCACGTTGCCGATGGCGCCGAGCGCGAAAGTTTCGTTGAGGGTGTAGGGATCGAGCGAGTTCAGGTCGCCTTGGAAGGCGTAGCGAAAGGTCACGGCATTTGCGGGCGCGGTCGCGAGCGACAGTGCGGGCAGCAATGCGGTCGCCATCGCGAACAGTGCGAGTCGCAATTTCATCGAACGTCTCCCAGTTCTGATGTGCCGCCAAACCACAATGGTGGTCCCCTCAGGCGGCTGGTTGTGACAAGCTTAGTCACAAGTCATGCGGGTGGTCCAGTCGAGCGTCGTTGATATGTCATGCAGTTAGAGGCGTGGACTGCATGGATGCATGTCGCTAACGTAACGAAAATGGTTCCGCTGTGCGGCGCAACGTTTGGAGCGATAAATGCCTATTCTCAATCGTATTTCCGATTTCCAGGATGAACTCACCGCGTTTCGGCGCGACCTGCATCAACATCCTGAAATCCTATTCGACACGCACCGGACGTCGGCGGCGGTGACCGAGCAGCTCAAGGCGTTCGGCTGCGATGAGGTCGTCGGTGGTATCGGCCGCACGGGTGTCGTCGGCGTCATCAAGGGTCGCAAGGGCTCCTCGAACAAGGTGATCGGCCTGCGCGCCGACATGGACGCGCTGCCGCTGCAGGAAATCACCAAGCTGCCGTATGCGTCGAAGACCGACGGAAAAATGCATGCGTGCGGGCACGACGGGCACACAACGATGCTCCTCGGCGCCGCGAAGTATCTCGCCGAAACGCGCAACTTCGACGGCACCGCAATCGTGATTTTCCAGCCGGCCGAAGAGGGCGGCGGCGGCGGGCGCGAGATGGTGAAGGATGGCCTGATGGAGCGCTTCGGCATCCAGGAGGTCTACGGCATGCATAACTGGCCGGGCTTTCCGGTCGGCAGTTTTGCGATCAAGCCGGGCCCCGTGATGGCGGCTGCGGATCGCATCGTCATCGATATCGAGGGACGCGGCGCGCATGCGGCGAAACCGCACGAGGGCATCGACGCGCTGCTGATCGGTTCGCAGATCGTCAACCAGATCCAGTCGATCGTCTCGCGCAACGCGGACCCGCTTGGCTCGGCGGTGGTGTCGATCACGCAGTTCCATGCCGGTACGGCGGACAACATCATTCCGCAGACGGCGCAGCTGCGCGGCACGGCGCGCACGCTGTCGCCGGAGATCCGCGATCTCGTCGAAGATCGTTTGACGCTGATCGTCGAAAATACCGCGAAGATGTACGGCGGCAGCGCCAAGCTGACCTATCGCCGCGACTATCCCGTGACTGTGAATAATCCGGAGCGGGCGGCTTTCGCGGCGGGCGTCGCGAAAGACATCGCGGGTGATGCCAACGTGAACGACAACGTGAATGCGACGATGGGCGCGGAAGATTTCTCGTTCATGCTCAACGAGCGGCCGGGCGCCTACATCTTCATCGGCAACGGCGACAGCGCCGGCCTGCATCACCCGGCTTACGACTTCAACGATCAGGCGATCCCGTTCGGTTCGTCGTATTGGGTGCGGTTGGTCGAGAAGGCGTTGCCGGCGTAACGAGCAGTAGCCCGGATGAGCGACGCGAAGCGTTCGCGATATCCGGGGTGAATTTGCAGCTGGCTCTGTCCCGGATATCGCTCTGGCGCTTCGCGCCGCATCGCTCATCCGGGCTACGAAGAAATCGGATCTCCAAACAAAAACGCCGCGCTGTGAGCGCGGCGTTTTTTTGGGGTGACGTCGCGCTTTACTGAACCGTTTCGGGCTGCTTCGCACTGACCGGCAAGGGCGCGGGGACCTGCGTGCGGTTGCCGAGGCGCGGCAGGCGAGCCGAGATCGGCGCCAGGCGTGCGGCCATGCGGGCGCGCAGGTTCGTCCAATAGGCGAACTCGTTGAACTTCGAGTTCTCAAGCAGCGCCATCGCGACTGCCGAGAGGAACGGCAAGCTCTGCACGACGAGCACGAAGGCGAAGATGTAGATCTCGGTGATCTGCTGATAGTTCGTGACGATCAGCGTGATCGAGCCGGCGATCAACAAGCCGCCGATGATGGACTCCCAGAAGGCCTGGAACTTCGCGGCCTTCTTCTTCGCGCCGCCCTTGGCGGTGACGTTGAAGGGCAGGCCGTCCTTCACGATGCCGTCGAACATCGCCTTCGCAACGGTGAACTGCAGTGACATCGCGGCGAAGGCCGAGGCGATGGCTTGGCGCTTCGGAATGTCGACGCGGAGGCGATAGAGCATAATGAAGTGCAGCATCGTGACCGTGAAGGCGGCAACGATCGGCAGCGTCAGCACCTTGTCGGGCACTGCGATGCCGACGAATGCAACGATCGGCACCCAGATGAGGTTGAAGATCGCGACGAGTACGCCGAGCGCTTCCGCACCCATCCAGCTGATCCAGCCGAAGATGTATTCGCGGCGCTGATCGCGCGTCAGCTGGCTGCGGCCCGGCAGGAACCGGCGCCAATGCTTGCGCACGATGTGAAGGCCGCCATACGCCCAGCGGTGACGCTGCTTCTTGAACGCCTCGAACGTGTCGGGCAGCAAGCCGTAGCCGTAGCGCTTGTTGGTGTAGTGCGCGATCCAGCCTTGCTCGAGGATGGTGAGGCCGAGATCGGTGTCCTCGCAGATCGTGTCGTCCGGCCACGAGCCGGCGGCATCGAGCGCCGAGCGGCGGATCAAGCACATGGTGCCGTGAATGACGATCGCGTTGACTTCGTTACGCTCGACCATGCCGATGTCGAAGAAGCCCGAATACTCGCCGCCCATCGCGTGATGCATGAGCGAGCGATTGCCGTCGCGGTGATCTTGCGGGGCCTGGACGATGCCGACGCGGGCGTCGGCAAAGGTCGGGGCGAGGTCGGTGAGCCAATCGGGCGTGACCGCATAGTCGGCGTCGATGACGCCGATGATCTCGGCATCCGGTGCGGTTGCGGCGAGCGCGATGCGCAAGGCGCCGGCCTTGAAGCCCTCGACCTTCTCGGCGTTGATGAACTTGAAGCGGTCGCCGAGCAGCTTGCAGTGCTCTTCGATCGGCGTCACGAAAGCCGGGTCCGGCGTGTTGTTGATGATGACCACGGCTTCCCAATTCGGGTAGGTCATCGCGGCCAGCGAATCCAGCGTCTGCTTCAGCATCTCGGGCTGTTCGCGGTACGCCGGGATGTGGATCGACACCTTCGGCGTGTAGTTCGGGTTCGCGTTGGCGAGCGCCGGGCCGCCGACCGTGCGGCGTCCCTTGCGGCCGAAGGCAACTGCGGCGATTTCCTCGATGCGCGCCATCGCGATGAGGACGAGCGGGATCATCAGGATCATGCCGGTGACCAGCGCGAAGACGGCGCCGGGCACGAAGTAGTGGCCGTTCCAGTAGGCGAAGACGGTCGCGACCCAGCCGCCGACCGCGTGGGCGGCAAGCGAGAGCAGGGCGGCTTGGCCAACGGTGACGCTCGCCATCGCGAGGATCGGCAGCGAGAGCAGTACGCCAACCAGGATGGCGATGCCGGCGAGACGCCAGTGTTCCGGATCGAGGATCGGGCCGCTCCAGGCGAACTTGGCCTTCAGGTTGCCGTCGAACATGCCCCAGTACGGACCGACGCTACCTTCCGTGACCTTCCACTGCTGATCGATGGCTTCGACGATGTTGTAGTCGATGCCCATCTGCTCGGCGCGGGCGACGAAGCTGCGCAGGATCTCGGCCTGCTGCTGGCGGCCAGGTGTTGCGTCCTTGAAGTTGTATCCGGCGCTCGGCCAGCCAAATTCGGCGATGACCACGCGCTTGCCCGGGTATTGATTCCGCAGGCCGTTGAATTCGCCGATCGTCGCGGAGACGACATTCGCCTCTTCGACGCCGTTCCAGTACGGCAGAATGTGGGTCGCGATATAGTCGACCGCGGTCACCAGGTTCGGGTGGGCGTTCCAGACGCTGAAGATTTCACCCGTGGTGACAGGGATTTGCAGGTCGCGCTTCACACGTTGAATCACCCGGATGAGGCGTTCGACGTTGATGGCTTCGCGGACACGGATTTCTTCCGGGCCCTTGCCGTTGAGGAATTGGGTGACGCCGTTCTGCGCCGCTTTGTCCTTCTCCTGGGCGCCGGCAATGCGGCCGCGCTCGTCGTCGGTCAGCAGAAGGTCCTTCTGCGCCGGCGTCAGGATGAGTGACTCTTTTTCCCGCTCGTCGTCAGAGAGTTGTTCGACGGGCTTGAGGCCGAGCTTCGCGCGCTCGGCGGCGTTGAGGCCGACGAAAATCGTTTCGCCGCGGTAGACCGACTCGTTGCCGACCACGAGGCTGTTGATATTGCGATTGGCACGGACGAGGCCGCGCGCGGCTTTGATTTCGCGCTCGTTGCGGAGCGGATCGTCGTCAAGCCAGATGCCTTGCGTGACACGCAGACCAAACTCGTTTGCGACCGGCGCGACCTTTTCGCCGCCGCGCGTCGACGAATACGTACGGATCGCCTTGGTGTAAGGCGCGAACGTTTTGAGATCGGTGCGGATCTGCTCCGTCGTCGGAACGGGTGCCTTATCCGGATGCTTCGGGCCGTGATTTGAGTTGTAAGAAACACTCGCCAACTGGCCGTTGACGTTCGGAGCCGTGGTCTGCTCCCGGCTCAACGCCCAGAGAGCACCGTGAACGCAAACTGCTGCCGCGACGACAGCAATGGCGACGCGCATGACGCAACCCATACGGGGCTTAAAGGTCGGGATCCGAACCCGTCCCCTGGGTCCGACCGAATGTTAGACGCTTAACCCTCGATCCCGGTCTTCGAGTGTGCACCGCACTATAGCCGGGGCCGTGGCAAATTGAAGGCGTCTCAGCCCTCCTATGCCATCGAAAGGCAACAATTTTTTTACTGGTTGGTTCCCGTCGTCGGGGGCCCCGGTTGGGGTTGCTGGCCTTGTGCCGGAGGGGCCTGTGCGGTCGCCGGTTCCAGGGCCGGATTCATCCAGCATTGGTGGACGCGGGAGGCGAGGCTATCCGTCTGCTTCGGATCGATCGGGCCTTGGCGCACCAGGCAACGGAAAGTCGCCTGAATATGCCCGCCCGGGCACGTAAAACGATCGTAGAGTTCGAGATGACGAAAAGCGGTGTCGAGATCGTCGCGCCACATCAGATTGACGATGCGGCGGCCGAGCCAGACGCATTCGGGATGGCCTGCGGGGCCCTGAAGGGCGGCGGCGGCCTCGGCGAATTCGTCTACCTTCTTGGCGGCGTCTTTATCGGCCTGCTGCTGCTGTTGCTGCTGGTTTTGCGGCGGCTGGTTCTGCGCGAAAGCAGGGGAGCCGAGAGCAACGATCAAAGCACAAGCGAAAGCCAGTCTACGCGGCACGTGATTACCCATCTGAATGTCGGAGAACTCTTCGATTCTGGAATTGGTTACGCCATATCGCCGGAGCAATAAGGCACAGCCATGACATGGAGCCAATTTGTAGGCGGAACCGCGGAAACTTGTCCAGCAAGTCGGACGCGAGAGTTCGACATGCGCTTAACGGTCGCGCTTAACGCCCATGCGACGCGGCTTGCTCCCAGGAGATTGCCGGGCTAAGGCGGCGCATCTGCTTTCTAAGGGTTTTTCATGCATCGACCACTGCTGGCGCTGGCGATTGCCGCCGCCATCATCTTCGGGTTTTGGCGATGGATGGGTGCTCCGGTGCCGATGCCGCAATCGCCGATCGCGGCGGGCGAGAAGCTTCACTGCGTCTCCTATGCGCCGTTCCGTGGTCAGCAAAATCCGCTGTCGTCGGCGACTTTTATCGATGCGAAGCAAATCGACGACGATCTGGCGCGGCTGGCCAAGGTGGCGGAGTGCGTCCGCACCTATTCGACCGAGCACGGGCTCTACCAAGTTCCCGAGATTGCCGCGAAGCATGGACTGAAGGTGCTGCAGGGGCTGTGGCTGTCGTCTAGTCCGAAGAAGAATCAGACGCAGTTCGACGAGGTCGTCGCGCTCGCCAAGCAGCATCCGCAGACTATTCGCGGCATCGTGGTCGGCAACGAAGTGCTTTTGCGCGGCGAAATGAGCGCGATCGACCTTGCGGCGACGATCCGCCGGGTGAAAGCCGCCGTTTCGATGCCGGTGACTTACGCGGACGTTTGGGAATTCTGGGCCCGCAACCGCGATCTCGCGGCCGCCGTCGACTTCATCACGATCCACATTCTGCCGTACTGGGAGGATTTCCCGGTCGGCGCCGACAAAGCGGCGGCGCATGTCGACCAGATCCGCAATGAGGTCGGGCAGATCTTCCCTGGCCGCGAAATCCTGATCGGTGAGACGGGCTGGCCGAGCGCCGGACGGATGCGTGAAGGCGCGCTGCCGTCGCTGTCGCACGAAGCCAAGGTGCTGCACGAGACTTTGGCGGTGGCTAAGCGCGGGAACTACAAGGTCAACGTCATCGAAGCGTTCGATCAGCCGTGGAAGCGGGCGCTCGAAGGCACCGTCGGCGGGCATTGGGGTCTCTACGACGCCGACACGCGCGAAGCGAAATTCGTCTGGGGCGAGCCGGTTTCCGATCATCCGCGCTGGAAGCTGCAGGCCGCGGGCGGCGTCGCCTTTGCGGCACTGATCGTGCTGGCGGCGTTTTGGGGCCGGCAGATTGACACGAATGCACGCTGGGGCGGAACCGCTCTGATCGCGACGTTTGCGGGCGCGAGCATAGGCCTTGCGATCGAGAATGCACCGGTCGAAAGCCTCGGGCTGGGCGGCTGGGTGCGGACGCTCGCGATGTTGTTCGTCGCGCTGACGCTGCCGGTGCTCGGCGCGATCGGAGTCATGCGTGGCTACTCGGTTCCGGCGTTCGAACGGGTGATCGGCGATGCGCGTGACGCAGGGAAAATTCGGCTGATCATCGGGGCCCTGGCGATCGCGCTGACGGTGTTGGTCGTGCAGGTCACGGCCGGGCTCGTGTTCGATCCGCGCTATAAGGATTTTCCGAACCCGGCGCTGATCGGCGCGGTGGTTGCGGTGCTGATGGTGATCTTGATGGCGCGGCAGCCACGTGAAGGCGGGTTCGCGGAGCGCTTTATCGGGTTCACACTGATCGCCAGCGCGATTTACATCGCGTTCAACGAGGGTTTTGCGAATTGGCAGTCGCTGGTCTTCGTCGCGCTGCTGCTGGCGATGTCGGTTAGCTTGCTGCTCTCTGCGGGCGTGCGAAAGAGAGCATAAGCAACCCAAGGCCGAGGCCCGCAAGGCCAACGTTGTAGAGCACGACGCCGAAACTCGCGGCGACCAGCGCGAGGGTGAAGAAAAGCAGCGACGGGCGGAGAAGGTTAAGCGCCGCGAAGGCGACGGCCGCGATGCCAAAGACCGAGTTATTGAACAGAACCATCACGCCGCTACGGGTCGAGCAAAGCCAGGTCTTCAAGCCGCCGTCGCAGCCAAGTCCGACTGTCGAGGGCTCGATAACGAGATAGCGCAGGTACATCGCGTAGCCGATCGACAGGAAGCCGGCGATCAGCAGCACGTTGGTTTGCCGGGCGTTGGGCAGAAAAGACGGTCGCGGCATGAGAGACCCTTGTGTCGGTCGTCGCTAGGTGGCCCATAGGGCCGATTTTGGCAAGTGCGCGCCGGTTTGGTATGCGGCTGCCTTGAATCGGTTATCTTGGTCATTCCGGTCGAGCAGCGCAGCGCGCTGCGAGGGCCGGAATCCATACTCCCTGATTTAATGATTTTGCACAGGGGATATGGGTCCCCGACAGCCGCCTTCGGCGGCTTCGACGACGACCCCGAGAGTGGAGCAGGTACTTTGGCGCGACTGGCGATCATTTTGGCGGCGGGCGAGGGGACGCGGATGCGGTCCGCGTTTCCGAAGGTGTTGCACCGGGTCGGTGGCCGCAGCCTGGTCGGCCACGCGCTGAGCGCTGTCAAAGCCGCGAAGTTCGATGCCGTATCGGTCGTCATCGGGCCGAACCACGAGAATGTCGGCGAAGAGGCGAAGCGGTTCGCGCCGGACGCGAAGACCTTCGTGCAGCGCGACCGCAAAGGGACCGCGCATGCCGTCATGCAGGCGGACCTCACCGGCAACTACGACGCCATCGTTGTTGCGTTCGGCGACACGCCGTTCGTTAGCGCCGAGACGCTGGCGCGCATGGGCGATGCCGTGAAGGGGAATGTCGCGGTTGCTGCGCTCGGCTTCCGCGCCGCCGATCCGACCGGCTACGGCCGCTTCATCACGCGGGACGGCAAGCTTGTCGCGATCCGCGAGCACAAAGATGCAAGCGAGTCCGAGCGTAACATCACACTGTGCAACGCGGGCATCATGGCGCTTGCCGGAAAACATGCGGCGGCGATTCTGAAGAAGATCTCCAACAACAACGCTAACGGCGAGTTCTACCTGACCGATGCGGTCGAGATCGCGGCCGGTATGGGGCTCGATTGCGTGGCCCTCGAAACCTCGGAGGACGAAGTGCGCGGCATCAATACGAAGGCGCAGCTTGCGGAAGCCGAAGCTGTGCTGCAGGCGAAGCTGCGGCAGCGCGCGATGGAGCAGGGCGTAACGCTGATCGCGCCCGAAACGGTGTTTCTGTCGGAGGATACGAAATTCGGCAGCGACGTTGTGGTCGAGCCGTACGTCGTCTTCGCGGCAGGTGTCGTCGTCGAGGACGGCGCGGTCATCCACTCCTTCTCGCATCTCGACGGCGCGCATGTCGGCAAACAAGCATCGATCGGTCCTTACGCGCGGCTACGGCCGGGCACAAAACTCGGCGCGAAGGTGCGCATCGGCAACTTCGTAGAGACGAAAGCTGCCAACATCGAGGACGGCGCGAAGGCGAACCATCTGTCCTACATCGGCGATGCGCGTGTCGGCGAGAATGCCAATGTCGGCGCCGGCACGATCACCTGCAACTACGACGGCTTCGGTAAGGCCAAGACGGATATCGGGGCTGGTGCCTTTATCGGCAGCAATTCTTCGCTCGTCGCGCCGGTGAAGATCGGCGACGGGGCGTATATCGGCTCTGGTTCAGTGATTACGCTCGACGTGCCGGCAGACGCCCTCGCAGTCGGCCGCGGACGCCAGTCCGTTAAGGAAGGTTGGGCTAAACGCTTGCGGGACGCGCGTCTCGCCCTCAAAAAATAGCACTGTACGCGAGCGTCAGTGGTTAATGCGTTCGGTTGTTACCAGCCGAAACGCATTGTGATTCCGTTCTTATATCGGCCGCCTCTATAGATCGGCCGTCCGAATCGGGAAATCTTGAATGTGCGGCATCGTTGGAATTCTGGGACGTGAGCCGGTCGCTCATCCAATGGTCGAGGCGCTGAAGCGGCTCGAGTATCGCGGCTACGACTCGGCCGGCGTGGCGACGCTGGAGAATGGTCAACTGACGCGGCGGCGCGCCGAAGGCAAGCTGCGCAATCTGCAGTCGCGGCTCGAGAAGGAGCCGCTCTCCGGTACGGCAGGCATTGGCCACACGCGCTGGGCGACGCACGGCAAGCCGACCGAAACGAATGCACATCCGCATGCGGGCGAACACGTAGCCGTCGTGCACAACGGCATCATCGAGAATTTCCGCGAGCTGCGCGAGGAGCTGATTGCTTCAGGAGCGAAGTTCAAGACCGAGACCGACACCGAAGTTGTTGCGCATCTCGTCGACCACGCGATCAGCCAGGGCAAGAGCCCGATCGATGCGGTGCAGGGTGCACTCCCGCGGCTGCGCGGTGCGTTCGCGCTGGCATTCTTGTTCAAGGGCGAAGAGAATTTGCTGGTCGGCGCGCGCAAGGGTTCACCGCTCGCGGTCGGCTACGGCGACGGCGAGATGTTCCTTGGCTCCGATGCGATTGCGCTCGCGCCGTTCACCGACACGATTTCGTATCTCGACGAAGGTGACATGGTTGCGATCACGCGCACCTCCGCCGACGTTCGCGATGTGACCGGTCATCAAGTGCAACGTCCGGTCATCAAGACGATGGCGTCAGCGATGCTGATCGACAAGGGCAATCATCGCCACTTCATGGCGAAGGAAATTTACGAGCAGCCGGAAGTCGTCGGCCACACGCTCGCCCACTATCTCGACATGGCAAACGAGAAAGTGCTGCTGCCTGGCAGGTTGCCGTTCGACTTCACCAAGATCAACCGTATCTCCATCTCCGCTTGCGGCACGGCTTATTACGCCGGCCTGATCGGCAAATACTGGTTCGAGCGTTTCGCGCGCATTCCCGTCGAGATTGATGTCGCGTCAGAGTTTCGCTATCGCGAAGCTCCGCTCGACAAGGGCGATCTTGCGATATTCGTCTCGCAGTCCGGGGAGACGGCCGATACGCTCGCGTCGCTGCGCTACGCGAAGGAGCAGGGCCAGCACATTCTTTCCATCGTGAACGTCGCGACGTCGACGATCGCGCGTGAGAGCGACGTCGTGATGCCGACGCTGGCCGGCACCGAGGTCGGTGTCGCGTCGACGAAGGCCTTCACGTGTCAGCTCGCGACGCTCGCGTGTCTCGCGATCGCGGCCGGCAAGGCGCGCGGCAACCTGTCGGCGGAGGACGAGCAGAAGCTCGTGCATGCGCTGATCGAAATTCCGCGTCACATGACCGAGGCGCTGAAGCTAGAGCCGGCGATCGAGAAACTCGCGCGCGATCTCTCGAAGTCGACCGACGTGCTCTATCTCGGTCGCGGCACCAGCTATCCGATGGCGCTCGAAGGCGCGCTGAAGCTGAAGGAGATCTCCTACATCCACGCCGAAGGCTATGCGGCCGGTGAGCTCAAGCACGGGCCGATCGCGCTGATCGACGAGAAGATGCCCGTGATCGTGATCGCACCGTACGATCGCATCTTCGAGAAGACCGTCTCGAACATGCAGGAAGTCGCCGCACGGGGCGGGAAGATTATCCTGATGACGGACCCGAAAGGTGCGCGCGAAGCGGCCGGTGAGCCTTGGGTTACGCTGACTTTGCCGGAGCTTGCCGCGACGGTTACGCCGCTTGTTTACGCCGTGCCGATCCAGCTGCTCGCCTATCACACGGCCGTCATCATGGGCACGGACGTCGACCAGCCGCGCAACCTCGCAAAATCTGTCACGGTTGAATGATAGTGGGAGTGGCGCTGGGGCTATGGGCTCCGATATAAGGCGCTGGGATTTAGAGGACGAATGACGATTACCCCACCACCGGCCGAGACGCCGCCGACTGCGCGCGGCCGGATCCGCAATTACTTTCTGACCGGACTGATCGTGGCCGGGCCCGTGGCCATCACATTCTGGCTGATCTGGTCTTTCGTCACCTGGGTCGACGATCTGTTGCGGCCGATCTTCCCGGTGTGGATGCGCCCGGAGACTTATCTGCCGGTGCAGATCCCGGGGCTCGGCCTCATCTTCGCGTTCATCGCACTGACGCTGCTCGGCTTCCTGACCGCGAACTTCATCGGCCGTAAATTCGTCGATCTCGGCGACGCGGTGCTCGAACGCATGCCGATCGTGCGGCCACTTTATCGCGGCTTGAAGCAGGTGTTCGAGACACTGTTCTCCCAGTCCGGTTCGAGCTTCCGTAAAGTCGGGCTGATCGAATTTCCGGCGCCCGGGATGTGGTCGATCGTGTTCATCTCGACGCCGCCGTCGCCGGAGCTGAACGTCGTGCTGCCGGGTGAGGACGAATACATCTCGGTGTTCCTGCCGTGTACACCGAACCCGACCACAGGCTTCTTCATCTACGTGAAGCGCAAGGAAGTGATCGAGCTCGACGTGCCGGTCGAAGATGCCGCCAAGCTCATCATGACGGCCGGCATGATCCAGCCGACGACCGATCCGGCGAAAGCCGTTGCGACCATGGCCGAGCAGGCGAAGGTCGCGCGTACGGCGCGCGTTACGGCTCCGGCGAAGTAGTCAACCCGCGCGGATCAGACGGATCGCATCGTCGCGGCCGAAAAGGTAGAGGAGCGCGCGCAGCGCTTCGCCGCGTTCCGACTTCAGCGCAGGGTCGCGCGAGAGCGCCAGCATCGCGTCGTCGCGTGCGGCTTGGAGAAGTTCTCCGTGCACTTCCAGGCGCGCGACGTGGAAGCCCGGCATGCCGGATTGGCGTGTGCCGAGCACATCGCCTTCGCCCCGCAGTTTCAAATCCATCTCGGCGATCTCGAAGCCGTCTTCGGTGCGCCGCATGGTTTCGAGTCGCGCTTTCGCGGTTTCGCCGAGCGGGCCTTTGTAGAGCAGCAGGCACGTCGATGCGCCGCTGCCGCGACCGACGCGGCCGCGCAATTGGTGCAACTGTGCGAGCCCGAAACGCTCCGCGTGTTCGATCACCATCACGGTGGCGGCCGGAACATCGACGCCGACTTCGATGACGGTGGTGGCGACGAGAATTTGAGTTTCGCCGGCCGCGAATTTTGCCATCGCGGCGTCCTTATCGCGGCCTTTCATCTGCCCGTGAACGAGGCCGACTTTGTCGCCGAAAGTCTGCTTGAGGTGGACGAAGCGATCTTCGGCAGCGGCGAGATCGGAGTCTTCGGACTCGCTCACCAGCGGGCAAACCCAATAGACCCGCTGGCCGTCCGCAATGGCGCGTCCAGCCGCGTTGGCGACCTCGTCAAGTCGGTCGAGATCGATGAGGACCGTCTTGATCGGTTGGCGGCCGGGCGGTTTGTCGCGCAGTTGCGAGACGTCCATGTCGCCGAAATAGGTGAGCACGAGCGTGCGGGGGATCGGCGTTGCGGTCAGCACCAGCATGTCGACGGCATCGCCTTTGCGAGCGAGCGCGAGACGCTGATGGACGCCGAAGCGATGCTGCTCGTCGACGATGGCGAGGCCGAGATTGTGAAAGCTGACGTCATCCTGGAACACCGCGTGGGTGCCGATCAGGACGTCGATGTCGCCGTCGGCGAGTGCAGCGAGCAGTGCGTCGCGCTCCTTGCCCTTCTCACGGCCGGTGAGAAGCCGCGTGCGGATCCCGGCTTTCTCTGCGAGGGGCGCGATGGTCGCGAGATGCTGGCGCGCTAGAATTTCTGTCGGTGCCATCAGGGCGGCCTGGCGCCCGGTCTCGATTACGGCGGCGGCGGACAGCAGCGCGACGACGGTCTTGCCGGAGCCGACATCGCCTTGCAGGAGACGCAACATGCGCTGCGGCTCGCCAAGGTCGTGCGCGATCTCCTCCATCGCTTGGGCTTGTGCGCCGGTGAGGCGATACGGCAAAGCCGCGATCACCTTCGCGCGCAGGCGCCCGTCGCCGGCCTGACTGCGGCCGGCAGGCTTGCGCACATGCTGGCGCACGATGGACAGCGCGAGTTGGCTGGCGAGGAGTTCGTCATAGGCGAGGCGCGACCAGGCGGGGCCCTCCGGCGCGACGTCAGACTGAGCGTCGGGCTTGTGCAGCGTGCGAAGCGAGGCCGCGAAATCGCGCCAACCGCGCTGGGCGAGGAGGGCCGCGTCCTGCCATTCCGGGAGCGGTTTGAGGCGCTCCAGCGCGCCATCGACCGCTTTCGCGATGACGCGGCTACTGATGCCTTCGGTGAGCGGGTAGATCGTCTCGATCAGCGGCATCTTCTCGGCGTCGGCGACGACATGATCCGGATGCGTCATCTGCCGCATGCCGTCGTAGAGTTGCACGGTGCCGGAGACGTGGCGGAGTTCGCCGACCGGGAATTGCCGGTTGAGGAAGTCACCCGGCATGTTGAAGTAGGTGAAGATGATGTCGCCGGTCGCGTCATGCGCCTGGATGCGGTACGGCGCACGCGGACGATTGCGCGGCGGTGGACGGTGATCGTCGACCCAGACCGAGATCGTCGCGACTTCGCCCGGCACGATATCGCGCAGCGCAACCTTGCGGCTCCGGTCGATGAGGCCAGACGGCAGATGCAGCAGAAGGTCGACGACGCGCGGCGGCTCGCGGTCCAGCAAGCGCGCGAACAGCTTCTCGATCTTCGGCCCGATACCGGAGATCTTGGTCAGCGATGCGAATAGCGGGTCGAGGACGAAGGGCCGCATTTGGTCGTTGTGCGTGATAAGTCGTACCAAGACATGGCAGCACCGCAGCAAATGCGCAATTTCTGCCGCTGACAATGCCGTCTGGGGCCGCTATATCGTGCTCGCCCGGCACGTCCGGGCGTTCGGCGTTTGCGAGGATCGATTGTGGCGGGTGAAATTTTAGACGAGCGGCGGCGGCGGGCGCGGTTTCGCGCATGGCATCGCGGGACACGCGAGATGGACATCGTGATGGGCCGCTTCGTCGATGCCGAGATCGCGCGGTTCAGCGACGACGAGATGGCGGAACTCGAGCGTCTGATCGACGTTCCGGACCCGGAGCTCTACGCCTGGATCACCGGCGAGCAGCCGGTTGATGCCGAATTCGATACACCGCTGTTCCGCCGCTGGCAGGCGTTCCACCAGGCGGGTTGATCCGGAATGCCGAAGTCAGTTTCCAAGTCACCCGCCGAGCTATTGGCGCCGGGACGCCACCTCACTCTCTCGCGCGTGACCGAGGGGGCTGAAGGGCTCGTCCTCGCGGATCTCGCGCGTGCTGCCGCGGCGCGTCCGAAAGCGCCCGCGATCACGCTCGTTACGGTCTGTCGCGATGGCCCCCGCATGGCGGCGCTGACGCGTGCGCTTGGGTTCTTCGCGCCGGATATCGACGTGATCGAGTTCCCGGCCTGGGACTGTCAGCCTTACGACCGAGTCTCGCCGCATGCGAGCATTTCGGCGCAGCGCATGATGACGCTGTCGCGGCTCGCCAACGTGACGGGGCGTGAGCGGCCGTCGGTGCTGCTGACCACCGTCAACGCGATCCTGCAGCGCGTGCCGCCGCGCCAGGCGGTGGCGACGCAATCCTTTTCGGCCGCGCCCGGCAATATGCTGGACATGCAGGCCATCGTGAAATGGCTCGAACTCAACGGCTATACGCGCGCCTCTACGGTGCGCGAGCCGGCCGACTATGCGGTGCGCGGCGGCATCATCGATCTGTTCCCGCCGGGCCTCGATCTGCCGATCCGGCTCGACTTCTTCGGCGACACGCTGGAGACGATCCGTAGCTTCGATCCGGAAAGCCAGCGGACGGTCGGGCAACTTCGCACGCTCGATCTCGTGCCGGTCGCCGAGTTCCAACTGACAACCGAGACAATCCGCCGTTTCCGCCAGCGCTACACCGAGCAGTTCGGTGCGCCGACGCGCGACGACACGCTTTACGAAGCGATCAGCGAAGGCCGGCGCTACCCCGGCATGGAGCACTGGCTGCCGCTGTTTCACACGTCGATGGATACGCTGTTCGATTACGTGCCGGACTCGCCGATCGTGCTTGGTGCGATGGTCGAAGATGCGGCGCGCGAGCGTTTCGCGACGATCACGGACTACTATGAGGCCCGCAAAGAGATCATCGCGGATGCGCAGAGCGGGCCGCCCTATAAGCCGCTGAAGCCGGACGCGCTGTATCTGACGGACACGCAGTGGAAGAAGACGCTCGACGATAGCGCGACGGTATCGCTCAGCGCTTTCGCGACGCCGGAGAGCGCCAACGTCGTCGATGTCGAGACGCGGCAGGGGCATAACTTTGCGGCAGAGCGTGCGGAGCAGGGCGCCAACGTGTTCGAGGCGCTGGCCAAGCACGTCAACAAGCTGCAAGGCGGCGGCAAACGTGTCGCCGTCGCGTTATGGAGCGAAGGCTCACGCGACCGCATGAGCCACGTACTCGGCGAGCACGGCCTGAACAACCTCGCGATGGTGCCGTCCTGGCCCGAAGCGCTGAAGCAGCCGAAGCATGTCGTATCGCTCGGCGTCGTCGGCCTCGAGAGCGGGTTCGAGTCCGATGATTTCGCGATCATCAGTGAGCAGGACATTCTCGGTGATCGCCTGGTTCGCACCAAGCGCACATCGAAACGGGCGCAGGATTTTCTGCAGGAAGTCGGCGCGCTGACGCATGGCGATCTCGTCGTCCACGTTGACCACGGCATTGGCCGTTTCGTTGGCTTACGTGCGATCGAAGTCACCGGCGCGCCGCATGACTGCCTGGAAATTCACTACGCGGACGCAGCCAAACTGTTCTTGCCGGTCGAGAATATCGAGCTTCTGAGCCGTTACGGTTCTGAAGAGACGACAGTTCAGCTTGATCGTCTGGGCGGCGGCGGATGGCAGGCGCGCAAAGCGCGCATGAAACAGCGCATCCGCGAAATGGCGGGCGCGCTCATCCGCGTTGCGGCCGAGCGGCAATTGCGCGAAGCGCCGAAGCTGACGGTGCCGGCGGGGCTCTACGACGAGTTCTGCGCAAGCTTCCCGTACGAAGAGACGGAAGATCAGGCCGGCGCGATCGATGCGGTTCTCGGCGATCTTGCGGCCGGACGCCCGATGGATCGCCTGATCTGTGGCGACGTCGGTTTTGGTAAGACCGAAGTCGCGTTACGCGCCGCATTCGCGACCGCGATGAGCGGCAAGCAGGTCGCGGTCGTGGTGCCGACGACGCTGCTCGCACGGCAGCACTTCAAGACATTCTCGGAACGGTTCCGCGGCTTCCCGCTACGCGTCGCGCAGGCCTCGCGTCTCGTCAACAGCGCAGAGCTGAAAGTGACCAAGCAGGAGCTGACCGAGGGCAAGGTCGACATCATCGTCGGCACGCATGCGCTGCTCGGCAAGACGATTAAGTTCAACGATCTCGGCCTCATCATCGTCGACGAGGAGCAGCACTTTGGCGTCGCCCATAAGGAGAAGCTGAAGCAGCTCCGCGCCGAAGTGCATGTGCTGACGCTGACGGCGACGCCAATCCCGCGCACGCTGCAGCTCGCGCTCACGGGTGTGCGCGAACTCTCGATCATCGCATCGCCGCCGGTCGATCGCCTGACGGTTCGCACGTTCATCAGCCCGTTCGACCCGCTGTCCGTGCGTGAGGCGCTGCTGCGCGAGCGTTATCGCGGCGGGCAGTCGTTCTACGTTTGCCCACGCATCGAAGACCTCGCGAGCGTGAAGGATTTCCTCGACAAAAACGTGCCGGAGGTGCGTGTCGCGGTCGCGCACGGGCAGATGGCGCCGGGCGTGCTCGAAGACATCATGACGGCCTTCTACGACGGCAAGTACGAAGTGCTGCTGTCGACCACGATCGTCGAGTCCGGTCTCGATATTCCGAACGCGAACACGCTGATCGTGCATCGTGCGGACCGGCTCGGGCTCGCGCAGCTTTATCAGTTGCGCGGCCGCGTCGGACGCTCGAAACTGCGCGCGTTCTCGCTGTTCACGTTGCCGGCCGAGAAGAAGATCACGCCGCAGGCTGAGCGCCGGCTCAAGGTTCTGCAGTCGCTCGATACGCTCGGTGCGGGCTTCCAGCTTGCGTCGCACGATCTCGACATTCGCGGCGCCGGCAATCTGCTCGGTGAAGAACAGTCTGGTCACATCAAGGAAGTCGGCTACGAACTCTATCAGCAGATGCTTGAAGAGGCCGTGATGAGCCTAAAGGCCGGCATCTCCGAGCCGATCAGCGACAAGTGGTCGCCGCAGATCACCATCGGCACGCCGGTGTTGCTGCCGGAAGAGTATGTCGCCGATCTCAACGTGCGGCTGACACTGTATCGCCGGCTTTCGGAATTGGAAGACGAGCGCGAGATCGATGCATTCGGTGCCGAGTTGATCGACCGCTTCGGGCCATCGCCGGAGGAGGTACGGCATCTGCTCAAGATCGTTGTGATCAAGGCGCTCTGCCGCCGCGCCAATGTCGAGAAAGTCGAGGCGGGGCCGAAGGGCGCGGTGCTGCAGTTCCGCGACAACGCGTTCGCGAACCCGGATGGCCTCGTCGCGTATATCCGCGAGGAAGGCCCGGCCGCGAAGGTGCGGCCGGACATGAAGGTCGTGTTCTTTGAGAACTGGGATCAGCCGGAGAAACGGCTCGCCGGCACGCTGCTTATCCTGCGCACGTTGGTGGCGATCGCGGAGCGCGCGAAGGCGGCTTAGTCTCGGGCTCTGAATTGAAACGCCGTCATGGCCCGGACAAGCCGGGCCATGAGGTGGAGACGTTTGTGTGTGACGCCTACGCGGCGCTCGCGCGCTTGTAACTAAGCGGCGCTCTCGCGCTTGGCCTGTTCCTCGGCGGCTTTGCCGATCGCGTCTGCGAGATATTCGGGCGACTGCGCGCCCGACACCGCCATGATGCCGCCGAAGACGAAGAACGGCACGCCCTGAATGCCTGCCTCTTTCGCTTGCTCGGCGGCGGCCGTGACACGGTCAACGTCGGCGTTGCTGTCGAGGAGGCGGCGCGTCAGATCGCCGTCCATGCCGCAATCGACGGCGGCCTGCACCAGAACCTCGCGATCCGTCAGGTCGGCGCCTTCCGAGAAATAAAGCTCCATTAGGCGCTGCTTCATTTTGCCGGCGCCGCCGGCATTCTCGGCCCACAGGATCAAGCGATGACAGTCGATCGTGTTCGGCTGGCGCGAGATTTTCTCGAGCTGGTAGTCGAGGCCTTCCTCGGTGGCGGCGGCCGAGATGCGCGTCGCAATCTCCTTGTAACGCTCGACCGAGCCGAATTTCTTGGTGAGGTATTCTTCGCGCGAGATGCCATCACGCGGAATCCAGTCGTTGAGGAAATAGGGGTTCCAGCGCAGTTGCGTCTTGATGTCGGGACGCAGCGCGATTGCCTTCTCGATGCGGCTCTTGCCGATGAGGCACCAGGGGCAAACGACGTCCGAAACGACGTCGATCATGAGCGGTTCCATCGCGTTCCTCCGAGGTTCAGCGGAATGTAGGCGTGCGAAGCGCGCGCCGCAATGTCAGGCTTGGTTGCGCTCGCGAAATGCCTGGCCGACCAAGGGATTGATGCCGGCTTTGCGGAGCGCCTCGCGCAGCTCTTCGACATTCGCCGCAACACCGGCGAGCCGCTCGCCGGCGATGAGATCCGGCAGTGCGGCGAGCGTCGAGCCGGGCTCGAGATTGCCGGCAACGTCGTGCAACGCTGCGGCCGGGAAGCGATAGCCGCCGACCGTGATGACTCCGATCGGCGCGCCGGAGAGTGAGAGGCGCCCGGTTGCGGCTTCGAGTTCGCACGGGATGTTGGTGTCGGCCGCTCCGAGCAATTCGCCGAAGATATCGGCATGCGGCACCATAGCGCCGCCGAGCAGCAGAGTGCCGCGCGTGTTGCGGCTGAGGTGGACGCTGCCGAGCGTGCCGATTCGCAGCGGCGCGGGCCAACCTTCGGCGAGGCGCGGGAGGACCGCAAAGCCGTGTTCGCCGAACGACAGGAGATCGATAGTCGTTCGATGGGGATGCGGCACGCTCGTCGCGTGGCGTTCCGGCGCGCGCCAGATGGCGAGGTGCGTTTTTGCGAGAGGCGGTTCGTCGAGCAATGCAGCCGGAACGATGGCGAGGTCTGTCACCTCGGCGTGGCCGCTCTGCCAGGCTTCGGCCGGGTCGCTCAGATGTAGCGAGCCGCCGCAGACTAGCCACGGCGTGAGCGTCGCCGCGATGGTCGCGAAGGACGAGAGCATCATTGTCGCGTGGATCGTCGCGGCCGGCGGCAGGTGTGTCGCTTCGAGGATATCGAGCGCGGCGGCGAGGAGTTCGGTCTGCGTATGCGCCGCCGCCGCGATGCCGTCGGCTTCGCTCTCGAAAGTGACGAAGACGGCCGCGTGCGGATCGGCTTCAGCCAGCGCGTCGTCGTTGGCTTCGGCCCCAAAGATATCGCCGAGGTCGACGACGCCGTCGGGGACGGCCGCGCCAAATCCCGCAACGAAGCGGACGGACGGCGAGTGCAGCGCGGTCTCGAGCGATGCTTCGGCCGCTGCCGCCGTGCCGCACCATGCGATGAGCGCGCGAGCCTCGATCTGGCGCAGCGCCTGCGCGGCATCGCCATGCCGCCACAGCAACGGCAGCGGCGCGCAGACATGGCCCGCCGCGATGATCGCGAGTTGGCTGACGATGGCTTCGGCGACATTCGGCAGTTGGACTGCTATGTGGGAGCCAGGCGGCAGATCGAGTGCGCCGAGCCGGCCGGCGAGCGCGCGGACGGCACGCGCCATCGCGGCGTAGGACAGATACGACGCACCGGCGACGGACGGGCCTACATACGCGATACGATCGGGAGCGGCCTCGGCATGAGTCGACAGCAGGCGCGGCAGGCTGGCGGCGATTTCTTGCGTGGCGCTCATGCGGGCTGACGCCACCACGTTTCGAAGAGATAGCCGTTCAGCGAGGTCTTCTCGGGCCGCTTGATTGCGGCCTGCCGCGCCACCCATTGGTCGGGCAGATAGAACAGCGGGACGACGTAGAAACCGGAAAGCAGCACGCGATCGAGCGCGCGCACGGCGGCGACGAAATCCTCGCGCTCCTCGGCGGCGAGAAGCTTTGCGATCATCGCGTCGATTGCGGGTTCCTTGGCGCCCATGTAATTGCGCGTGCCTGCCTGATCGGCGGACGCGCTGCCCCAATAGAAGGCCTGCTCGTTGCCGGGCGAGAGCGACGCGCCCCAGTGATATTGCAGCATGTCGAAGTCGTAGTTGCTGCGGCGGGCTTCGAACTGCACCGGATCGGCGATGCGAACTTCGGTTTTGATGCCGGCGCGGGCGAGGTCGCGCGCGTAGGTGAGGGCGAGGCGCTCCTGCTCTTTCGTCGCGACAAGAATTTCGAATGTGAAAGCGGCTTGCGTTTTCTGATTGCGCAGGACGCCGTTGGTCAAGACCCAGCCGGCTTCTTTCAACTTCTTGAGCGCGAGCGCGAGATGGGCGCGGTCGCGGCCGCTGCCGTCGGTCTGCGGCGGCTTCCACGTGCCGTCGAGAATGTCTTTGCGCACCGCTTTTGGAAAGGCGCCGAGCAGTGCGCGCTCGCGGGCGTCGGCCGGGCGGCCGAAGGCGGAGAGATCGGAGCCCGAGAAGTAGCTGCCGGTGCGGCGATAGAGATCGAAATAGAAGTTGCGGTTGATCCATTCGAAGTCAAACAGGATCGTCAGCGCTTCGCGCACGCGGATGTCGGCGAACAGCGGGCGGCGCGTGTTGAACACGAGACCGGCCATGCCTTTCGGCTGACCGTTCGGCAGAATGTCTTTGATCACTTGCCCGTCGCGTGCGGAGGCGAAATCGTAAGCTTGCTCCCAGCGCGCTGGATCGTTCTCGGGCCTCACGTCGTATAGGCCGCGCGCGAAGGCTTCCATATGCGTGTTGGCGTCGCGATAGAAGTCGATGCGGATTTCGTCGAAGTTCCAGAAGCCACGATTTATCGCGAGGTCGCGGCCCCAGTAGTCGGGGTTGCGGGTGAGCGTCACGCGTTCGCCGGGCCGCACTTCGCCGACGCGGTACGGTCCGCTACCGATAATCGGCGCGAGCGTTGTCTCGTCGAAGCGCGCCTCGTCGAAAGCGTGACGCGGCAGGATCGGCATCAGCCCAAGGATCAGCGGTAGCTCGCGGTCGGGCGCGCCGCCGAAATCGAAGCGCACCGAGCGGCCTTGGACGTCGGTCTTCGCGACCTTGCTGTAGTAGGTGCGGAAGTTCGGCCGGCCCTTCTCCTGCAACACGCGCCAGGAGAAGATGACGTCGTCGGGGGTGACGGGCTTGCCGTCCGAGAAGTGGGCGTTCGGATGGATCGTGAAGGTAGCATAGGTGCGCGCCGCGTCCGTCTCGATGCTTTCCGCGAGCCCGGCGTAGAGCGTGAAGGCCTCGTCTTGACCGCGCACCAATAGGCTCTCGACGACATAGCTGCGGATCTGCTGGACCGGCAGGCCGCGCACGATGAAGGGATTGAGGCTGTCGAAGGTGCCGAGGAGGCCGAGCGTCAGCCGGCCGCCTTTCGGGCTTTGCGGGTTGGCGTAGGCGAAGTTCTTGAAGTCCGGGCCGAGCGCCGGAGCGCCATGCATCGCGATGGCGTGACGTGCCGCCGAGGCATGCGCGGATGGCAGGCGCAGGAGAGGGGCCGCGACAGCCACCGCAGCGGCGGTTTCGAGGAGGTTGCGGCGGGTCAAGGCGGCCATATCGGTCTTTTTTGCCTTAAGCTTGCCGGGTGGAAGAGGCTCTCGCGCCGTATAAAACCCCGCGATTGGGGCAAAATCAGCTTGATTCGTCAGGGCGCTAACATTAGCACAGGGGCACTTCAGGCCGCGTTGAGTCTCCCGAGGGGCCACGCTGTCGCCGTATTCTGCGCTGAGACAGCGGTTAAGCTGTCGCGGCGCAACGGCCCGAGTGCCGTTAGCACCCGAGTGCCACAAAAGGGAACATATCGATGATCTCGCGGACCTCAACCGCGTCTGCACGTTTGGCGCTTGGCCTCGGTGCGGCAGCCGCTTTCGGGCTTGTCAGCGCCGACTTCGCGCAAGCTCAGCAACAACAGCAGCCCGCACAGCAGCGTCCGGCTCAGCAGCGCCCCGCGCAGCCGCAGCGTCCGGCTCAGCAGCCCGCGCAGCAGCCGGCCCAACAACCCGCTCAACAGCCAGCGCAGCAGCAGCCGGCGCAAGGTGGCCAACAGGCCGCCGAGACGCCGCCGCTCGTCTACTCGCCGTGGACCAAGGTTTGCGGCAACGAAGGTCCGCAGGGGCAGCAGAAGCAGGTTTGCTTCACGATCAAGGAAGCCCGCCTCGACTCGGGTCAGTTCGTCGCTTCGGCCGGTCTGATCGAAATCGACGGCGAGCCGAAGAAGCTCCTTCGCGTCACGCTGCCGCTCGGCCTCCTGCTCCGTCAGGGCACGCGCATGCTGGTCGACGCGAACGAGCCGATGATGGGCGCTTACAATTTCTGCCTGCCGAACGGCTGCTGGGCTGACTTCGAAGTCACGCCGGAATTCGTCGGCCGCCTCAAGAAAGGGCAGAACCTGACGCTGCAGGCGTTCAACCTGAACGCGCAGGTGGCAAACTTCCAATTCCCGCTCGCCGAGTTCGCGAAGACGAACGAAGGCGCGCCGACCGACCCGAAGGCACTCGAAGAGCAGCAGAAGAAGCTGCAGGAAGAGCTGCAGAAGAAGGCCGACGAAGCGCGCAAGCGCATGGAGCAGCAGGGCCAAGGTCAGGCTCCGCGCTCGCAGTAAGCGGGTTTACGAGATCAAAGAAAAAGGCGCACTTCGGTGCGCCTTTTTTGTTGCGGCAGTTCTTCAGTGATCGGGGGCTGGGTCGGCCGCGTTTACAAGCGCGGACTCTATCGTCTCGATGTAGGTCGGCCAGTTCCGTCCGGAGTTCTCGATACTGATCTTCGGAATATCGAACTCCCTGTAAAGCTGATCAGTAAGCTGGCGGTACTCGCGATACAGCGCGATCAGACCCTCAAGGCCGGTTAAGCCACGCTTTTTCGCGAGCGGCGAGGTTAGCTTCCAATCGACTTGATATTTTACCCACGCATCGCCCCGTTGAGCGGAAACGGTTCTAATCGCTTGGTCAATGTCGTCTTGGTGAAAGTAGATCAGCAAAGGGTAGAGTGGTTTGATCGCAGTTATAACGTCACGAAGATAGCGGCGGATGAGGGCGATGTCGGCATCAAGCAGATACAGCGCCGTCAAATTCCCATGGAAGATTTGTCCGTCGACGACCGTGATGCTCTCCTGCATGGCGGCGGCTTTGGCATAGTCACTCCAGCGGGCAGCAGCCAGTGTCGCCAATCGCGTCGCTGGCATGGCTTCCCATGGCTCATCCCAATCAAAGCGGATCGGATGTGGATTGGTGCCCTCGGTTATGCCGATGGCAGGTACGCTAGAAGTATTCAGAAAATCTGCGATTTGCCGCACGGTCGTCGATTTGCCGGACCCCATGATCCCTTCGACGATCACAATCTTAGGCCATACTTTGCAAAGCGAGCGGGTCATGCAAACAACAATGATCGGTCAGCGAAATCGCTACCAGCCGAAACGGCTGTCCGGCGTACGATTGCAATCTAACCCGTCAGTTATTTGTAAATGCGCGGACTAGTTGAACGAAGCGCGGCGTTGGCGGTATTTGCCGTCGTTCTCGCGGACGAAGGCTTCCTTCACCTGCGGATGGCGTACGGGTTCGCCGGTCTCGTCCGGCAGCAGGTTCTGCTCGGAGACGTAGGCGACGTATTCGGTGTCCGAATTCTCGGCATAGAGGTGATAGAAGGGCTGGTCCTTGCGCGGGCGCACCTCGGCCGGGATCGCGTTCCACCATTCTTCGGTGTTCGCGAATGTCGGGTCGATATCGAAGATCACGCCGCGGAACGGAAAGATCCGGTGCTTGACGACTTCTCCGATGTTGAACTTGGCAGTGCGGGCTGTATCCATCTTGGTCTTCTATCTCGCCGGTCGAACCTGAAGGCATCCATGCATTGACGATGCCAACCGAGCCAGATAGCCCACCGCGAAACTCTGCGGATCGCAATCGCGAATGATCGACGTCGTCAACTTAGCCTTACCGTTCTTCGGCCTGATCTTTCTCGGCTATGCGTGTGGCAAATATAAGCAGATTCCGGATACCGGTCTCGCATGGATGAACTTCTTCCTCATCTATGTCGCGCTTCCGGTCTTATTTTACCGTGTTATGGCGCGGACGCCATTCGAGCAAGTGGCAAATCCGCGATTTGTCGTCGCGACGACAATTTCGACCTTCATCGCCTTCGCGCTCGCGTTTCTGGTCACGTCACTGGTGCGACGCGGGCAGTTCCCGCAAGCCGTAATCGCCGGACTCGCGGGCGGGTACGGGAACATCGGGTATATGGGGCCGGGGCTTGCCTTCGCGACGCTTGGCGTTGAAGCCGCAGCGCCTATCGCGCTGATCTTTTGCTTCGACAACATCCTGCTTTTCACGCTGGTGCCGCTGCTGATGGCCTTCGCCGGCAGCCGCGACAAATCGCTCGCGACGACCATCGGCGAGATCCTGCGCGGCGTGCTACTGCATCCCTTCATCATCGCGACGGTGCTCGGCGTGATCAGTGCGGCGCTACAGCTTCAGCTGCCGATCGCGCTCGATCGCATGATGCAGTTTCTCGAAAACGCTGCGGCTCCGTGCGCGCTTTTTGTGCTCGGCGTCACGGTCGCGTTGCGGCCGATGACGAAGGTTGCGTGGGAAGTGCCGGCAGTTGTGTTGATCAAGCTCGTCGCGCATCCGTTGCTCGCGCTGACGATGTTGTCGATCCTCGGTCCGCAGCCGGCGACGTGGGTCTACACCGCCGTGTTGATGGCGGCGCTGCCGCCGGCGCTCAACGGCTTCATCATGGCGCGCCAATACGACACTTGGGTGCCACAAGCATCGAGCTCCGTGTTGCTCGGCACGCTGGTGTCGGTCTTGACGCTGACGACCGTGATGTGGCTGGTCAAAGCGAAGCTTTTACCAACGGCCTTGTTCTAAGAGGCGAATTACCAGGGACGAAACAATGACGCAGCCGCTGAACGGCATCACGGTTTTGGATTTCACCACGTTGTTGCCGGGGCCGCTCGCGGCGCTGATGCTGGCGGAAGCGGGGGCGGACGTCATCAAGATCGAGCGGCCGGGCGGCGAGGACATGCGTGAAGGGCCGCCGCGCTGGGACGGCGCGTCGATCAATTTCGGCATGCTCAATCGCGGCAAGAAGAGCATCCAGCTCGATCTCAAAGCGAAAGATGCGATCGCGCGCCTGCGCCCGCTGATCGAGAAGGCCGACGTGCTGATCGAGCAATTTCGCCCCGGCGTGATGGAGCGTCTCGGCGTCGGCTACGACGCCATCCGCAAGATCAATCCGCGCATCGTCTATTGCTCGATCAGCGGCTACGGACAGAAGGGTCCGCGGTCCGGCGAGGCCGGTCACGACATCAACTACATAGCGAGCACCGGCTTGCTCGCGCTGTCGCCTGGAACGCAGCAGTCGCCGACAATTCCGCCCGCGCTGATCGCCGATATCGCGGGTGGCTCGTTTCCGGCGGTGATGAATATCCTGCTCGGCCTGCGCCAGCGCGATCTCACCGGCGAGGGCTCGTATATCGACATCGCGATGACGGACGCGATGTTCACCTTCACGTGGCACGCGCTTGCGATGGCGGCGGGTGGATACGGCTACCCCGGGCCGGGCGAAGCGAGGCTGACGGGCGGCTCGCCGCGATATCAGATCTATCCGACGAAAGACGGCAAGCTCGTCGCGTGCGGCTCGCTCGAGCCGAAATTCTGGGCCTCGTTCCTCGATGCGATCGGGATGACGAAGGACGAGGTCAACGAGAAAGATGCGGAAGGCGCGAAGGCCCGCATTGCGTCGCGCATTCGCGAGCAGACGGCGGATCACTGGCAGCCGATCCTCGCGAAGGCCGATTGCTGCGCGACGATTGTCGCAAGCGTCGAGGAAGCGCTGCGCGATACGCAATTCGCCGACCGCGGCTTGTTCGAGCATCAGTTGAAGGGGCCGAGCGGAGCGACGACGATGGCGCTGCCGGTGCCGATTGCGCCGGGATATCGCGCGAAGCCGGGGGCGGTTGCGACGGCGGAGCTCGGCGCGGACGATAAGTTGTTGGGTTAGCCGCCGACGCCTTGGCGCATCAGAGCGCGGCGGAGCGGCGCGATGCGGTTCACGAGCGTCAGACCCAGGCCACGTGCCGCCTGCACGGGCAGGAAGTCGTAGAGCAGGCTGCGGTTGAGAAGGTCGGTCGCGATGGCGCGGCTCGACACATCGCTGCGGCGTGCGCGCTCATAGTCTTTCGTCACGTCGTCGCCGCCGAAATCGCGGCCGTCCGCTATCGCATCGGCGATGAGACGCCCGATGGCGACGGCATCGCGCAGTCCGAGATTGAAGCCCTGCGCGCCGATCGGCGGCAGGATGTGCGCGGCTTCACCGACGAGCACGAGCCGCTCGGCGATGAGCGAGCGCGCGGTTTGCGAAGCGAGCGGGAAGACGATGCGATCGCCTTCCAATGTCATCTTGCCGAGGATCGAGCGTGCCTGGCGTTCGACCGCGCGCGCGAAGTCTGGCTCAGGCAAAGCGCGAAGCTCCTGGGCGCGTTCCGGCTCGACGACCCAGACGAGGCTCGAGCGCTCGCCCGATAGCGGCACCAGCGTGAACGGGCCGGTGCGGGTGTGAAACTCGGTTGAGATTCCGTCGTGCGGACGCGTATGCGAAAGCGTGCAGCTGACGGCGGCCTGTGGATACTCGCGTCGATCGAGCGCGATGCCGGCAGTCTCGCGGCAGAGCGAGTTGCGCCCGTCCGCGCCGATGACGAGGTCGGCTTCGGCCGGCGTCGGTGCGTCCAATGTGGCGCCGTCGTGCAACAGCACGAGACCCGTGATCGCTTCGGCGCGGATCGTCAGCGTGGCGTAGCGTTCGGCTTCGGCCGTGAGCGCGGCCACGAGTTGCCGGTTCTCGATGTTTTGGCCGAAGGCTTCGAGGTCGATTTCCTCAGCGCGAAAGATCGTCTCCGGCGCACGGACGAGGCCGCCGAGGTCGTCGATCAGGCGGATGGCGCGCAGCGGTGACGCTGCAGGCGCGCAAGCGTGCCAGACGCCGAGTTTTTCGAGGGCAGACACCGAGCCGGAGAGCAAGGCAGTGGTCCGGTTATCGGCCGGACGCGGCCCCGCATAGAGCACGGTTTTCGCGCCGGCCTTCGCGGCCGCGAGAGCCGCGACGAGCCCGGCCGGCCCACCGCCGACAACGGCGACCTGAAAGCGCTGCGTTTCCGCGTTCTTCATCATGCCGGCTTTCTACCCGCTCTTGCGGCCGGAGGCGAGTTTCGCGGCGGGCCGCGCTGTGCCAATCTCCGGCCCGATGCAGCGTTTCGGGTCCCATGCCTAACAGTCCGCGTGCCGCCTGGGGCGCCGCCGTCGGCGTGCACGTGTTCACGGCGCTCGGGGCCGGGATCGGGCTGCTGGCGCTGCTCTCGGCGGTCGACAAGCATTGGCCGGCAATGTTCGCGTGGCTGGCGCTCGCGCTGGTGGTCGATGCGGCGGACGGTGCGCTCGCGCGACACTATCGGGTGCGCGAAAATGCGCCGCGCTGGTCCGGCGATACGCTCGATCTCGTCGTCGACATTCTGACCTGGGTGTTCGTGCCGACGTACGCGATGGTGACGGGCGATATCTTTCCGGCGGTGCTCGCCATTCCGATCGGTCTCGCGATCGTGATCACGAGTGTCATCTACTTTGCGGATACGAAGATGAAGGCCGGCGATAACTTTTTCATGGGCTTTCCGGGCGCATGGAACGTTGTCGCTTTCTTCTTGTTCTTGATCAAACCGTCGCCGATCCTGGCGGCGGTTTTAGCTGTGGGCCTGTGTATCCTCACTTTTGTTCCAGTTCCGTTCGTGCACCCGTTCCGCGTCGATCGCGGCCGTGCGGTGACGGCGCTACTTCTTGTCGCGGGTGGCGTGCTCGCGCTCTACGCGTTATGGCTTGGCCTAACACCGCCAGCTTGGGTGACCATAACCCTCTGTCTCATTTGTCTCTATTTTCTCTTCGCCGGCTTACTACGCCGCAATTAGGAGTCCGACGTGCTTGAACTGCTGAGCGATCCGCAAGCCTGGGCCGCCCTCGCGACATTGACTGCGCTCGAGATCGTGCTCGGCATCGACAACATCGTTTTCATCTCGGTGCTGGTGGCGCGGCTTCCGCCCGAGAAGGCCGACACGGCGCGTAAGCTCGGCCTCGCGCTGGCCTTCGTCTTTCGCATCATCTTGCTGCTCGGCCTCACATGGATCATGGGTCTGACGGCGCCGGTGCTGACGATCCTCGGCAACGAGCTGTCGTGGCGCGATCTCATCCTGATCTTCGGCGGCCTGTTCTTGATCGCGAAGGCCGTGCACGAAATTCACGCCGAGGTCGAAGCGCGTGAGCATCACGAGGAAGAGAAGTCGGCGACGCAGGCGGCGTTCGGCATCGTGCTGGCGCAGATCGTCGTCGTCGATCTTGTCTTCTCGCTCGACTCGATCATCACGGCTATCGGTATGGCGCAAGACGTCGAGGTGATGATCGCGGCCGTCGTGATCGCGATGATCGTGATGTACATCTCGTCCGGTCCGGTTGCCTCGTTCATCGCGCGTCACCCGACGACGAAGATGCTGGCGCTGGCGTTCCTCGTTTTGATCGGCGTCGCGCTGGTCGCGGACGGCTTCGCATATCACATCCCGCGCGGTTACATTTACACCGCGATGGTGTTTGCCGGTTTCGTCGAAGCGTTCAACATCATCGCTTCGCGCAATCGCCGGCGTGCGCTGAAGGATCGCTACGAAGACTCGGCCAAACAAAAATAAGAAACGAAAGGTTTTCGGGATGGCATCGCCGATTGTTCTCATCACGGGCGGAAGCCGCGGCCTCGGCGCCGCGGCGGCACGGCTGGCGGCATCGCGCGGCTTCGATGTCGCGGCGAATTACAAGAGCAATCGCGCGGCTGCCGATGCGGTGGTTGCTGACGTCAAGAAGCACGGGCGACGCGCGATCGCGGTGCAGGGCGACATGGCGATCCCGACCGATGTCGAGCGCGTCTTCGCGGAAGTCGACACGGGGCTGGGGCGTTTGACGCATCTCGTCTACAGCTCCGGCATCGTCGGGCCGCCTTCGCGGGTCGAGGCGATCTCCGACGAAGCTTTGCAGGACGTGATGGGCATCAACGTGCTCGGGGCATTCTACTGTGCGCGCGCGGCGATCAAACGTATCTCCACGAAACATGGCGGGCAGGGCGGCGCGATCGTGCTCGTGTCGTCGGTCGCGGCGCAGATCGGCGGCGCGGGCGAGTTCGTCTGTTACGCGGCCTCGAAAGGCGCGATCGATACGATGACGAAAGGCCTCGCGCAAGAACTCGCGAAAGAGGGCGTGCGCGTCAACGCGGTTTCGCCGGGTGTCATCGATACGGACATTCAGCCTCCGGGCCGCGTCGATCGGCTCGGGCCGCTCGTCCCGATGGGGCGCGCCGGCACGGCGGACGAGGTTGCGGAAGCGATCGTGTTCCTGCTTGATGATCGCGCCGGTTCTTATATCACGGCGGCCAATCTCGGCATCACGGGCGGCCGCTAACTTCCTTTCACCAACAAGAAGACGGACCAACGCAAATGCTGAAACGTCTCGCCCTGTCCGGCCTGCTGTTCGTCGTCGCGATCAGTGGTGCGCAAGCGCTCGAAGAGTCGCGTGTGCAAGCGATCAAACAAGCGTCCGACGAGCTCGTTGCCCTCGCGGGCGATAGCGCGAAGACCGGGAATCCGCCGCGTATCACTGATCCTAAGGTCGCCGATCTGCTGAAGCGGATGACCGATACGAAAGAGATCGAGGGCACGAATACGGTGCCGTTCGCGCAGATCCCGCTGCTGACGACGTGGAACACGGCCGTGCTCACTGCTTTCCGCGTCTATGTCGGCGCAGGCACTGACGGCATGACGGAGCAGCAGAAAGCGGTCGAGGGCGACAAGAACATCGTGAAGTTCCAGAACGAGACGGGCTCGATTGTCGATGCGATGCTGCGGCTGCAGGCTGCGATCATCGACACGGCGCAAGGGTTCGTCGCCAGCGCGACGCCGCAGCAACTCGAGAATCCGAACGTGAAGAACGGTCTCGGCATGATCGCCAACGGCGCCGCGCAGACGATGCAGGGGTTCAGCATCGTGCTGACGCTCGAGGGTCTAACCGACGCTTGGCGCGAGGCGCGCATCCCGGCGATTATCGCGCTCGCGCCTCGAACCGCGAAAGTCGTGTCGCCGGAGGCAAAGACAGCGCTGCGCAACCTCGCTCTGGCGGCGAAGGAAAAGGTCACGTCCGCCAAGGTAAAGGCGGCTTTCGACCAAATCGCGAGCGCCTTGCAGTAACGATTTTGCCAGGCCCTCGGCGCGGCTTGCTTGTCGCGCACGGGGGCTCTTATATCGGGTCCAACGGCCGTCCGGCCGAACAGAAACGCATCACATCAAGGAGACGTCATGGTCGCGGCAGTACGGATTCATAAGAATGGCGGGCCGGAAGTCCTGACCTACGAGGAGATCGAGGTCGGCGCGCCGGGCGAAGGTCAGATCAAGATCAAGCAGCATGCCTGCGGCGTGAATTTCATCGACACATATTTCCGCACGGGCCTTTATCCGGCGCCGTCGCTGCCGTTCGTCAACGGTTCGGAAGGCGCGGGCGAAGTCATCGCGGTCGGACCGGGCGTCAAGGATTGGAAAGTCGGCGATCGCGTCGCTTATACGCTGGCTCACAACGGCTATGCCGCCGAGCGGCTCTTGCCAGCCGATCGCGGCGTTAAGCTGCCGGACAATATCTCGTACGAGCAAGCCGCCGGCATGATGCTGAAGGGCATGACGACGCGCTACCTGCTGCGCAAGACCTTCCGCGTCGAGAAGGGCTCGCGCGTTCTCATCCACGCCGCAGCCGGCGGTGTCGGCCAGATCGCGTGCCAGTGGGCGAACCATCTCGGCGCCGAGGTCATCGGCACGGTCGGCTCGAAAGCGAAGATCGAGATCGCGAAATCGGTCGGTTGCCACCACGTCATCAACTACAACGAAGAAGACTTCGCGAAGCGCGTGAAGGAGATCACCGGCGGCAAGCTTTGCGATGTCGTTTACGACGGCGTCGGTGCCGCGACGTATCCGGCGTCGCTCGACTGTATTCGTCCGCTCGGCATGTGGGTGTCGTTCGGCAATGCGTCGGGGCCGGTGAAGGACTTCAATCTCGGTTTGCTGGCGCAGAAGGGATCGCTGTTCGCAACGCGTCCGACATTGTTCAGCTACATCGCGTCGCGCGAGCAACTCGTCGAGACTGCGAACGATCTCTTCGATGTCGTCGGCTCCGGTGCCGTGAAGATTCCGATCAGCAAAACTTACGCGTTGAAGGACGCGGCGCAGGCGCAGACGGATCTCGAAGCGCGCAAGACGACGGGCTCGATTATTCTGAAGCCTTAAACGAGAACGCAGAGCCTCTCTGCGCGTCACGCATCCTTTGTACGGACTTAACAAGGAAAACCGCGCATCTTGCGCGGTTTTTTGCGACGTCGATTTGCCTTATCGATGCGGGACTTGAACCACGGGCATGCGCTTCGCGACAAAGTCGTGAAGCCGCACAGTGCGGTCAGGGTTCGGGCGGACTCGGAGGCAATAATAATGATCAGCGGAATCGTAGGCTGGATTCTCGCCAAGGTGAAATGGTTGCTCCTTATCGCGGCTGTTGGCGGACCCATCATGGCGTTCATCAGTTGGAACGACGCGCAGCACCGGCAGAAAGTCGCGAAGGACGGGATCGAAGCGACTGCAGCGATCGATGGCGCGACGCGCACGAAACGTAAGCGCGGCGGCACGTCTTACACGGTCAATCTCAAGTGGAAAGATAAGAACGGCAAGGACATGAGCGCCGACAAGGTCGCCGTCTCCAATGCCTACGCTAACCAGATCATTATGGGTGATCGTCTTCGTGTCGCGACGACGCGGATCAAATATCTGCCGGCGGCCGAAAATGTCGTCGACGCGGAAACCGGCGTCATCATCACGGCAGACAACGATCGCCAGGAAACGACAGACGGAGAGATGGTCTATCTCGGCTCTGGCGCTGGCCTCGTCGGAATCTTAGGCTTCGGCGCATTCTGGTTTTTCGGCCGGCGTCGCGAGGAGCAACAGCCCGCGCAGGCGTAGCGCTCGTTTTTCGTAGCCCGGATGTAGTCGGTGCGAAACGCCGGGCGAAATCCGGGAGCGGACATAAAGATTGACCCCGGATTGCGCACGGACGCGCTTTGCGCATCGTGCTCCATCCGGGCTACGGCCTTCGATCCGACGACCATCTTGCCGGTACTTGCGGAAGGCCGCAGAATGCCGGCGGGAGAGGGCCGTGGCGAGACGGAACGACGATGTCGCAAAAACGCTGAAGTTCGGCACCGTCCGCCGGGACGCCATTCTGCTTGCGATCTTCGTTGCGGTCGGCCCTTTCGCGATTTGGAAGGGCAATTGGTTCATCAGCGCGATCTGTATCGCGGGCGGCTTCTATCAACTCTACAAGGTGCTCGGAAATCAAGCCGGCATGACGCTGTCGCCGAAGGGCATTGCCTACTCATACGACGGGATCAGCTATTCGATCCCGTGGCGCGAAGTCAGCGCCGTCGAGATGATCGACCCGCAGCACGAGAATGAACTGTTCCGCAATGTTACAGCGCTGACCATCTCGCGTCGGTACTACGATGAGAAGGTGCACAACGCTTTCGGCAGGTTGCTCAACCCTAACCGCGACAAATATTTCGAGATTGGAGATGCGACGGTGCGCGTCGCCGTCTACAGCGGCTTCTTCGGCATAGAGCGCCCGGATCTTTTTCCGATGATCGAGACGCGTTGGAAGGCGTTCGGCAGGCCCAGTTAGCTGGCGGCGTCCTGTTCGGCCTTGGCTTTCGTTTCGGCTTCGCTCGTGGCGGTGAAATTGGTGCCGCACGAGTCACAGCCGAAAACGGCATTATGCATATCGACCACCGGCACGGTGTCGGCGACCCGCATCATATTGTTGCAATTCGGACAGAAGAAATTCGGCACATCCTGCATCGTCGCCTCCCTTTGTACGGTGACAACGTGCCGGTCGGTCGGAGGTTTCTCAGGGGATAACGAATTCCGCAGAAAATTACCGGTGTTCTGTCGGCGTGCGCCAAGCGAAGACGTCCTAGCAGCACGATCACGAGGGGTTTAGCCGATGACTGAAAACCAAATGCTGTGGACCGGCCGCGTGCTTACGGTCTTGTTTGCGTTGTTTATTCTGGGCGCGTCCGTTGCGCCGAAGCTGCTTGGCCTGCCGATCGCCGAAGAGACGATGCGTCAGCTTGGCTGGCCTTCCGGCTATGCGTTCGGCATCGGCGTGCTCGAGCTAACGTTGCTCGCGCTCTATCTCTATCCGCGCACCAACGTGCTTGGCGCCGTGCTGTTTATGGGGCTCTTGGGCGGCGCGATGGCGACGCAAATGCGCAACGGCTCGCCGCTGTTCTCGCACACGCTGTTCAGCGTCTACCTTGGCCTTGTCATGTGGGGCGGGTTGTGGCTGCGCGATGCTGCCGTGCGGCAGCTGTTTCCGGTGCGGCGGGACTAGAAGCCCACCGTCCCGTGCAGATCGTATTCGTCGGCGCGCTCGATCTTCGCCTTGACGATTTCGCCGACGCGTAATGGGCGGCGTGACGCGACGTAAACGGCGCCGTCGATTTCCGGTGCGTCGCCCTTCGAGCGCCCCTTGCTCACCGTCGGCCCGACCTCGTCGATGATAACGTCGAGGCGCTTGCCGACCTTCTTCTTCAGGCGACGCGCCGACACCTTCTGCTGGGCCGCCATGAAGCGGTGCCAGCGCTCTTCCTTGACCTCGGCCGGTACCTCTTCGGCGATGCCGTTCGAGGTTGCGCCGGCGACCGGCTCATAGCGGAAGCAGCCCGCGCGATCGATCTCGGCTTCGCTGATCCAGTCGAGCAGGGTCTGAAATTCCTCCTCGGTCTCGCCCGGGAAGCCGACGATGAAGGTCGAGCGGAGCGTCAAGTCCGGGCAGATCTCGCGCCAGGATTTGACGCGCTCAAGCGTCTTCTCTTGATTGCCCGGGCGGCGCATGCGTTTGAGAACGCTGGGGCTGCCATGCTGAAACGGGATGTCGAGGTAGGGCAGCACCTTGCCTTCCGCCATCAGCGGGATGACGTCGTCGACATGCGGGTAGGGGTAGACGTAGTGGAGACGGACCCAGGCGCCGAGGTCGCCGAGCGCACGGCTTAGGTCGAGGAAGCGCGCCGAGATTTCCTGGTTCTTGTAGGTCGAAGCCGCATAGCGCAGATCGATGCCGTAGGCGGAGGTGTCCTGCGAGATGACGAGGAGCTCCTTTACGCCCGCCGCGACCAGCTTCTCAGCCTCGCGCAGGACGTCAGCGGCAGGGCGCGAGACCAGCTTTCCGCGCAGCTTCGGGATGATGCAGAACGTGCACGTGTTGTTGCAACCCTCTGAAATCTTGAGGTAAGCGTAGTGGCGAGGGGTCAGCTTGATGCCTTGCTCCGGCACCAAATCGAGGAATGGATTGTGCAGAGGCGGGGCCGCGCGGTGGACCGCGTCGAGCACGCTCTCGTACTGCTGGGGTCCCGTGATGGCGAAGACGTTGGGGAATTTGTCGGTGATCTTCTCGGGTTCGGCGCCCATGCAGCCGGTGACCACGACCTTGCCGTTCTCGTTGAGAGCCTTGCCGATGGCATCGAGGCTCTCGGCCTGCGCGCTATCGAGAAACCCACACGTATTTACGACGACAAGGTCGGCTCCGTCGTGGCTGCGGGCAAGCTCGTACCCCTCGGCGCGTAGGCGCGTGATGATCCTCTCGGAATCCACCAAAGCCTTGGGGCAACCGAGGGAAACAAAAGAGATTTTGGGAGCCGTGGCAGGGCTCGTCATCTGTATATTCCTGTACTCACATGCATCCACGTAAACACTGCTTAAAATACTGATTTAGCTGTGTTTTTGTCTTTCAGCCTGCGCGGCTTGAACTCGTCTAGCGATCGCTTAAACTGGGGCCGAAGCAGGGGCCCGATTCATGACGCGAGCTTTGCACAAACTGTCGGCGAAGGCTGTATCTGCGCTTCAAGCCGACGGCAAGCATTCTGACGGAGGCGGGTTGTTCGCTCGCATCAACGGACAGCGCCGTCGTTGGGTCTTCATCTATTCGCGCGAGAGCCGAAGTCACGAGCTGGGCATAGGCTCGATGCGCGACGTTACGCTTGCGCGGGCGCGCGAGCGTGCTGCCGACTTTCGCCGCGAACTGGCCGAGGGCCGAGACCCGCGATCACTCCGCGTTGCAGTGGTGGCACCGACTTTCGGGGAGGCAGCCAATGCGTACATTGCTGATGTCGCCGGCCCCACGATTTCTCACATCCAAACGCTGCGGCATTGGAAACGAACGCTTGGCAAAGACGCCGCCAAGCTGCGGCCGCTGCGCGTTGACCGCATCGGAGTCGAAGACGTCCTCGACGTGCTGAAGCCGATATGGTCGCGGAAGGACACTGCCAAGAAGCTGCGTAGCCGAATAGAACGCGTGCTCGACTTCGCCGTGGTTAAGGGCTGGCGCGAAGCCGGAGCTAACCCCGCAGCGTGGCAAGGCAACCTGGTCGAGGCTCTGCCCAAGCGCGAGCGAAAAGGCGAAGACACGGGCGCTAAGCACTATGAGGCGATGCCGTTCGCGGATGTTCCGGCGTTCATGGATCGGCTGCGGGCGAAAGATGGAATCGCGGAGCGGGCGCTCGAATTCGCTATCCTGACGGCAGCACGCACCGGCGAGGTGATCGGCGCCGATTGGAAAGAAATCGACGTGGACCGCGGCTTGTGGACGATTCCCGCGCATCGCATGAAATCGAACCGCGAACATCGCGTTCCGTTGGCACCTCGCGCGATAGCGATGCTGCGCGGTTTGCCGCACATCGGCTCGCACGTTTTTCCAGGGGAGAAGCGACATGCATCGATGGCACATAGCCGGCTGCTGTTGGCCCTGCGCGCGATGGGTGTCACAGGGTCAACGCCGCACGGTTTCCGATCGAGTTTCCGGGACTGGGTTGCGGAAGAAACTGATTATCCACACGAGCTTGCGGAGCTATCGCTTGCGCATTCGGTCGGCGACACAGTTGTCCGCGCGTACCTACGTGGGGATGGACTTCGGAAGAGAAGGGAACTCATGAATGCTTGGGAAACGTATTGCAACGCAGACGGTTAGACAAACTGTCAACACTTAATTTGCGCGTCTAAAAAACTATTAACGTTTCCGTTTAACGTACTGATACAACTCTGGCATTTGGGTACAAAGGGTTTGTAATGGTTGACAGTACACGTAGATTGTGTTACATAGTCAACCATGGACGCCAAGTCTGCTTTGACAATCACGACATACACGTTTCACTCGGCTCACTTGCGATAAAGAACCTCTGGCGCCCATCACTCCAAACTGACGAAGGCTAAACCGAAAGGATCGAGGGGATACGATCGGCGGGCGCTCGTCACCTATCGCAAGGTGAAAAATTATGACCTCGTTTTCTGTCGATGAGTGGTGCCGCGCCCATGGGCTCAGCCGCTCATTTTTCTATCTGCTCCGTTCGCGCGGCGAAGCTCCCCGCACTTTCAAAGTCGGGCGCATTACGCGCATCAGTGCCCAGGCAAATGAAGATTGGGTGAGGGGGCGTGAGGCTGCTACGGCCGACGTCGCCGCATGAGCAGACGCCTTATCTGGCGTGGCAAGGGCATCGCTGCGTATCTCAATCAAACCGATCGCTGGCTCGAGCGCCAACTGCAACGTGGGAAACGACCTCCACCGGTCTTTCGCATCGGCTCGGCTTTAGCTGCTTACGCAGAAGACCTTGACGCTTGGCTCGCCGAATGGAAGGCGCGCCGCCAGAGCGCTTAGTCGGACAGAAAAAATCAAACTCTAACAAGCGGTGCGTTGTGCGGACAGCTACAGCGCGCTCATGAGGCTCTATGTCTTCAACAATTCGCCTGCCTATTGCGTATTATCAGCGCATCGGCGCTGCGCTCTTTCCTATTTTGCCGGGGCAGAAAGAGCCCACAGGCATCGTCGGGTCCTTCGCCGCTGATTGCAGCAAAAGTGCTTCGCAATGGCTTGCCTGGGACAAGGCAAATCCGGGCTGCAACTTCGGGGTCGTTGCCGGCAATTCGCGATTGATCTTCGTCGACGTAGATATTGGCGAAGTCGGCCGCGAACGTGCCTGGCAGCTTTGCGTCGAGTGGTTCACATCGCGCGGGCTTCCGGCGCCGAAACCATACTGCCAGAGTGCCAGTGGCGGATGGCACTTCGCATTTCGCGTGCCGGACAATCTCGACGTCTCGACGCTCCGCCAGGTCGCGCTCGTAGGCAAACAGCCCGATACGAAAAAGGCTGTCGTCGATACGCGAGTGTACAATGGCTACGTCGTCGCGGCGGGCAGTCAAGTCGACGACAAGCCGTACGTTTTGATGAACAACGAAGAGCCCCCGGTAGCACCGCCCGCATTGCTCGAGCATGTGGTGCGCGCACCGGCGGCGCGTTCGGCAATCTCGAAGGTCGGGGAGCGTGATCCGGCCGACGTAGGCAAGGTCCTGTCGTGGCTCGTCGAGCGCGAGCAATTCACCGACTACGACTCGTGGCTAACCGTGGGGATGGCGCTGAAAGCCGAGTTCGGCGACGACGGATTCGAGCTGTGGCGGGTGACATTCGACGACACAGTCACAGATGAAATCGCACAGGCGAAATGGGATTCGTTCTCATACGAGGTCGAGACGCACAGTGTGACGCTCGCAACCTTCTTGCAACGCGCACACGCGCTCGGCTGGAAAGGCACCGTGCGCAAAAGCACGGCCGCGATGTTTAACGGCGTGACGCCGGGCGCTATGCCGATGACTGGCGGACAAGAAGCACTCGGACAGATTGGTCTGCCTCTGCTTGAGAAGGTTGCGCGAGTGCCGCGCCAGGAACACCATCCCGCGGTGCCCGACAATTGCACGAGCCCAATGGTTAGCGCGCTGAACGCGGCCATTCCTTCAATGATCGCGGATCCAATTCAGAACGTCGAAGCTTTAGCGCTTCTGAAAGCTGCGCACGAAACTACGTACGACGCGGTATGCGCACTTTCACCGACAATCGATCGTTCGGCGGTTTCGCGGGCTGTCAATCACTTCTATGGGCTGACGCGTCGTAGCCTGATGTCCTTCGATGATTTTCAGCGCGACGCACGCGGGAACGTCGACAACTCGAATAGCGACAACATCCGCATCCTTTTGGCGAAACGCGGCATCGAAATCCGTTTCAACGCTTGGAAGAATTGCATCGAGGTTCGCGGCGATCGCTGGCAAGCATGGACCGTTCTCCGAGATACAGTGGTCGCCGCACTACGCACGGTCGCCGCTTCCACAGGGTCGAACTATAACCCGCCAGAGAGTCTTCTTTGGGCTGCCCTCGAAACCATTGCACGAGAGAATGAGATTGATCCCGCAGTCGACAAGCTCGCGGAAATGCAGGCGGCTTGGGACAAGCAGTCGCGTTTAGAAACGTGGCTCACGCAAACGCTCGGCGTGCCCAACGATGCATACCACACAGCCGTCGGACGCAATCTCATAGGCGGGATGACGCGTCGCATACGCCAGCCCGGTTGTAAGCACGATACCATGGTCGTTTTGACCGGCTTTCAGGGTAGCGGGAAGTCGACGCTTGTAGCGATCCTGGCACTCAACGAGCAGTGGTTTACTGATTCGATAAAGCTGGGCGACGAGTCCAAAGACTTAATCTTGTCGCTGGCCGGCAAATCAATTGTCGAAATATCCGAGATGGGTCGACGCGGAAACTCGAACGCGAACGCCGTCAAAGCAATGCTGAGCAAAACTGCTGACGAGGGCAGGCCGGCTTACGCACGCAGCAACGAGACGAGGCCGCGGCGCAACATCTTTATCGGTACGACGAACCAGGAACGCTTTCTCGTTGATGACACCGGCAACCGACGCTTCCTGCCTGTGATGGTAACGCAGAGGATCAATCTCGACTGGCTTCGAGCAAACCTCGACCAGCTCGTCGGCGAAGCGGCGCACTACGAAGCGCAAGGCGAAACTTTTGCTTTGCCCGAGTCGGTCTGGTCTATGGCGAGCGAACGTCAGGAGGACGCGCGCGAGGTTCAGTCATTCGAGATGTATCTCGACGACATCGTGGCGCGAATGGAAGCCAATTCGTTTGTAAGTGCGGCAGACCTGCAAACAGCGCTAAGGCACGCCACGGGGCAGAACATCACCTTCAGCGTACAGTCGTTCATGAGTGCTCGCGGCTTCAAATACACGACCCGTGCACTTCCGGGTCGAAGCGGAAAAAGCAAGCTGTGGGTCCGCGGGCCGATGAGCGAAGGTCAAATGTATGTCGCGTCGGCTGTTGGCGGCGTCAGCCCCGTTACGGCTGCCCCGCCGTCAAACGTCATCCATATGCAGGGCAGGGTGCCTGCATGAATCCGTTCGAGGATCCCGATCAATCTTATCGGCGTGGCTACACCCAAGGTGCTTGGGCAGCTTTCGCGGCCGTTGCGCCGCATCTGCCAATCGAGCAACGCGCAGCGCTCACACGCTGGATCAACAAGGACCTGATGCAGTGGCGCCAGGCGATTTCCAGGGGTGGACCCCGTAAAATTAAAGCTGAGTTGACTAAGCCGCCGCCCGATCATCCTTAAATTTAAAACGCCCGGTTGTTCCGGTTGCCAGATAAGTTATTGAAAACATTGACGAGCAACTGAGCAACCAGGGCAACCGACGATTCCTTAGAGATGATTCAACTATTGGTATAACGCTGTAGAGTCATGGATATTGCCATATAGCCTAAGTCAACAACCCCGGTTGCCGGTTGCCCGGTTGCTCGCCCCCGATGAGATGGTGCATCTAAAAAAGACTTAATGTTTATACCCATTGGCACCCATTCTCCCCCGTCCCGCATCCAAACTAAATACCTTATAATGCGTCGCAATGAAATTCCCGTGGCCATTCTCGCGCTCGCCTCTGCTCGACACCAAGTCGTTAGCGGAGCCCTCATCATTTCTGCTTGCGGCGCTGCGCCGAGATGCGCACAGGCATACGAAAGTTTTCGGATAAACTACGTGACGGAAAATCCAAAACCAAACGCTCGCCGACCGCCTGGGCGACCTGTAGGCAGTCGAAACAAGCGCACTTTGGCCGTTGAAGCTTTGTTCGCGGGAGAAATGGAGGCTATTGCTCGTAAAGCGATTGAGCTTGCTCTAGCGGGCGACACAGTTGCAGTGCGCATTGTCTTAGACCGTATTGCGCCTCTGCCACGAGGTCGCCTAATAAAACTGCCCGATTGGCAGCCCTTGAACTCTCTTGCAGATGTTCCTCCGGCGATCGCCCGCCTTTGCGACTATGTCGCAGGCGGACAAATCACTCCAGAAGAGGCGATGAGCTTAGCCAGCATCATCGATAAGTTCACGAACGCTTGTGGAATGCTGGATCAAGAAAACCGTATAGCGGCGCTTGAGGAACGGCTGTCAGATGCGGCGGCCTAGCGCTAGTCGGCTCGCTCGCTTGGAAAGGAGTTGCCCTCAGCGCTTCGTGCCTCTCACAATTATTCGGACCATTGTCGAACCGAACCTCGTGCAAAGCGGTGAAGCTCAACTCTGCGCGCCGTCAATCTTAGGCGTAGCCCAAATAACAAGAACTCGACGCAATGGGGCGCCGATAGTTAGACGCTTTTCACCGCCGAGAGAGGATCTGCTAGCGATAGATTTCGAGGCGTTGAGCGATGAGCAGATTCAACGACTAGATTGACCCTTCGCCAAAACGCATGTTTGAACGCGAGCGCTCAGCTTTTCGCATATGTACGGCCACTCGCGAAACTTGAACCGGGTGCCAACGTCCATGACCGCGGACCGTTGGAACTTCGCGCTCGTTCAAGTACCGGGCCACTCCGCTAAGGGTATCGTGACCGTGAGCCTTCGCAGACTCGATCATCATGAACAGGTCGATCGCTTTTGTCCTAGCGTTTCGAACTCGTATTTCCGTACCCTGCTTGCGAGCCGCTTCCGTTAAGCGACCGCCGCGATCACCGCCTAGTCGCACGCCTCGCTTCTTGGCGGCCGCGAGAGCGGCTTTTGTTCTAGCGCTGATAAGCCCAGCTTCCAGCTCTGCGACTGCCACGAGTTGCGTCAGCATGAACCGGCCGGTGGCGCCTTCAATCTGTGGAAGATCGCAGAAGCGAACGTCCACACCAGCTTCAAGCAAACGAGATAAAAACGCTACTGAGCGGGTCAGGCGATCTACCTTAGCTACGATTAGCGCTGCTCGGCGAGTACGAGCAGCAGCAAGCGCCGCCTCCAATTGGGGTCGGCTTGCCTTTAAACCGCTTTCGATCTCAACGAACTCGTCGACGATCTTGCCCTTGTCATCGCGCAGATATTCTCTCACTGCAGAGCGCTGCGCTTCGATTCCGAGGCCGCTCTGACCCTGACGACTAGTCGACACGCGCAGATAGACGACGAACTTATTGGGCTGGATCATAGTCCTATCCTTTACATATCAATCGACGTCCGTTGATTGAAATGTAATCTCGTGTGCGGCGTCGCACAACTGCTGAGTGTTGCCGATAAGGCAAAGGTTTCCTCAAAGTTGGCGCGCTGAAGTCTGGCAGCGACGGTTGAATCAACGATCAATTCCAAGCTCGATACGAAGCGCCTGCAATAAAAGCGCTAGTGAAGTTCACTTTGTGGGCGATCGACGCGACATGCTTTGAACGAATTTTCTGGATAGCGTCTAGCCACGCTAACCTTTTTTAGGAGAGGAAGAGCGAACAGCCTGCACAGTGTACAATTGCCTCAGGACTTCCAACGCCATTGCAATATGCTGCTGCGACTCGCCCTTGATGCACCCTTCGATGGCTCGAAAAGCATAACGACGTACGCCGTGGCGATCCTCATCCGTTGCCTGAACATAGAATTGCTCGACGCGGCCACCAGCTTTGCGGACGGCATTTACAAAAGCATTTTGGTTCTTGGCTTTGACTAGACGGTCCTCGGGATCGGTCACGACAATGATGCGTGTCGTGCGTCGGGCAATGGTCGCGACTTCCCGAACCGGATCGAACAAACGTCGCAATGGATCCTTGACGTTGAAGGTCTCCCCGAGCAACGCCAACCGGCCAGCGCCGGGTACAGCGCAACCTATGTCGGCCCGCATGAATATCAATCCGCCCACGAGGGCAGCGCCGCCAGATTGACCTACGAGATGGAAACCCGTGTACCCATCTTTCTTCTTAATTGCGTCGAGAGCGACGTGAACGATGTATAGTTCGAGCCAGCTGCGGCGATCTCCGTGATGGCCAGCGGACCCGTCAACTCCCGGGCGTGCCAAGTAAATGCCGGTTGTTCTCGTCATCGACGATAATTCGTCGGCAAGCGCTTGCAGCCGCTCTGTATCAATGTCTGCACTAGGGCCGGCGTCAGAGAAGCTCCGGGTGGATTCACGATAAGTTCCGAGCTTGTCACCCTGCAGGAAAACGGCCGGCATCATCCCTTTCCCTCCTTTCACGGACACGTAGTATCGGACGCAATAGCCGGTGTTCGCAACGACCGCCCAGACGGCCGTGCCGAGGGCGGCGCACTGTGACTGCGTAACTGACACGCCACGAGCCATTTGTGCCGCTCTGAGGATTTCCGCTTCAGCCGAACCGCCCATTCCAACGGTGGCCAAAAAAGATAGCCCGCAAATGATCTTTTTGAGGTTCGTCATGCTGCCCTCCAGCCCCATTGCGTATTCGTCGCTGGACTGCGGTGAAGGGTTCATTCGAAGCGGCGTCACGACGTCGAGGCCATGAATGGGGACGCTTCGTACCGAACGGCGCGTGAGGTCATTGAAGAAAACCTCGCGCAGTCCGATTCTTTTGCTACGGTTGTATTAGTCCGTTGGCCTGTTGGAGGGCACTACGGGTTTAGAGCTGGAGCGTTCGATGAGCAGCCACCGTGAGCGCTCCGGCTCGCTTCTTGCTATTCGCGCACCAGCCCGATGGCAGTGCCCTGCATCTAATCGGGTCGGAATCGGAGCACTCGGCAGCGGCATCCTGCCTTGAGCGCTCCGACTCACTTCTTGCAAGGTGTGAAGGGAAAGGTGAGATCGGATAAAGCGGAACCGTTGTTGCAGCCAATATCACCGCAGCTCAATTCGCGCGCTTGCCTTCAGAAGAAACCCCGCTTCGTCCTGGAGACCGAAGCAGGGTTTGAAAAGTTGTCGTCGAACATAGTGAAGTTCGGCGAGTCGCAGTTAACAGCAAGTTAACTTCGCGTTGACCGATCATTCGGTCCACCGTTTCGATCCGCGCCTAAACGCGATCTTCTTTGATTCGAAACGCAATTGGGTCTGCACCGATTGCGAGTTGATGTCTCAGCCAACAGGGGGTTTTGCCTCTGCCCGTCCAAGTCTCCCCCGCAGGACCGACGTATATTGGCGCGAACTTGGTTCCTGGCTTCACACCCCGTTTCTTAAGCGGCTTACGGCTTTTGTCGAAATACAGACTGAGCTGCGCGAGGTCGCTGCTCGCTTTTGTGCGCCGAGCCTCTAGCTGTTTGGAGATTTGATCTTGCAGCCTAATGAGTTGCTCTACACTCAGAGCTTCAACATCGATTTGCATTTTGGTTCGTCCCCACGATCCACACGCCATTGTATCACGGCGCCGTGATGGATGACGGGTTGAGGCGGTGAAATCGTTCAACGCAGCGTGTCGATCTTCGAATCAGGTTACCCGCGGGTGGCTAGTTTGCCGACAACTATTCAAAAACTTTCTTGTCGGTCGCAGACAGCGCAGTTCGTGGCCTCTCAACTCAGTATTCCGATCGTTGAAATTGGCGGCGTGAAAAAATTTCCAAAAACCTGATCAAAGCAAGCAACAAATTTCGCCCGTCCAGCGTAGACTATCTGTGGGGACGCTTGCGTATGGAGACTTCAATGAAAGCTCTAGCCTTTGCCGCAGCAGCGTCGCTTCTGCTAATCGCCAGCCCTCAAGTCCAAGCGAGCACATCTACACCTGCTGGAATCTCCGCTCTTGCAGGGCATGCAGACTTCACCATGCAGATGTCTGACAAGAAGATGATGAAAAAGAAGAAGATGATGAAGTCGAAGAAGATGAAGAAGCGGAAGATGATGAAAGAGATGTAGTCGTCTTCGGGTCCTCGTATCCGACGGTACGAGGACCCTCAATCAGGACGTTTCAGCATATCGTTTGTCCCAGATTATACACTCATCTGCTTTCGTACATCCCGACGCGCAGCTGGGCGCTGACGTTGTTATTGGCCCATTCTGTATTATCGGTCCTTGCGTCTCTATCGGTGTCGGCACGCGTCTAGCGTCGTACGTTACAATCTCGGGTCATACTGACTTTGGCCATCACAACGTACTTGGCCACTTTTCGTCGTTTGGTTCAGCGCCACAGGACGTTAGATACAACGGCGAACAAACGCGGCTCGTAGTCGGAGATCGAAACGTCATTGACCAAGGCGTGACTTTCAACGGCGCCTTACTCGACCGGGCTTACCCGACAACAATTGGCAACGATGGAATATTCAAGAAGGGCGCGCATGTTGCGCATGACTGCGTGGTTGGAGACGGTGTTGTTTTTGAAATCGGTGCTGCAATCGCTGGACACTGCCGCATCAGCAACGGCGTCCATATCGGCACCTTGAGCGCGGTTCAGCAATTTACTCGAATTGGCACTTTCGCGAAGATTGAAGATGGATGCGCTGTAACCAGCGACGTCATTCCGTTCGGCGTCGCTTCTTCATCGGAAGTACATGTTAGGTTCAACGCCGATGGCGCTCGACAGTCTGGCTTGTGCGATGCCGACGTAGCGCTGGTCGAAGAATTGTTTGGCAGATTGATCGGGGGCGATCGCGCTCTGCATCGGTATGCGCGACACAGACACATTCTTGCGGCCCGGCAGATAATCGCGTTCATTGAGGCTAAAAACCCGAACGTTATCCCAGCCGCTCCGCGCTGATAGCGGCGCCAAGAAAAAACCCCGCGGCGACACCGCGGGGTTTAATTCGTTTGCTCCGAACCGTTTCGCCGAAGCAGCCCGCGGCTCAGCCGCCGCGACCCGGATTAGGAGAGTTGGGCTGCGGGCTTGCGGCCGGTGTGTTTGGTGAGCCTGTTCCAGCCGGCTGCGACGGAGAAGCCGTTGGAGTGTTTGCTCCAGGCGTATTCGGCTGGCTACCGCGCGAGCCTGTGCCACTGCCTGCCGGAGGCGTCGGCGGTGCATTCGGATTGGTCGATGACGGCGAGCCAGCGCCTGCCGGTGTACTGCCGCTGGACGAAGGTGTCTGAGCGATTGCGAAGGTGGCCGACAGCGCTACAGCTGCAGCGCCGATCAAGATCTTCTTCATGAGATTCTCCGTTTCTCCCCACGTGGCTGACACAACAGCGCTCATCGCAAATTTGTTCCGAGCCCTGCGCGCCGCCTCTTGGGATGCTGAGAACCCCGGAGGCGACGGCTGGCAGCGCGAGCAAACGGAGATAAGCCGCGCTGAGTGAACCGAACGATGGGGTGAGCACGATGTTCCCGCGCATCCGATAACAAAAAAGCTCCGTCGCGAACGACGGAGCTAGATAGTTTGGGGTAGGCGTTTTCTTCTGGCTCAAAAGGTTTTGCCGCGGAACGCCGAAGAAGCAAGACGCCTCTCAACTTAACCCTAAATCTCAAACTTAATCGGTGCCCTAAAGGCAGAAACCCCGCCGCCCTCTCGGGCAACAGGGTCGCTGCGTCTGTTCTGAGGCTTGGAAGGATCAGTAGGACGCAATAATCGGAACACCGCCGAAGCGGTAGTTGATACCGGCGCGGACGATGTGACCCGAGTTGTCGAATCGGCTGTCGTAGCCCGTGGCCGCACCACCACTGCCCGGCACCAGCGCAACGTTCACGCGCTCGCGGCCGAGATCGTAGTACAGGTATTCGAGCTTCACGCTCCAGTTTTGTGCGAGAGCATGTTCAATGCCGCCGCCGACCGTGTAGCCCGTGCGGATGCGATCGCGTCCACCGTCGAACTGGACGACCGCGCCGTTAGCACCCGTGAATGAAGCGCTGTTGTTCACGCCGCCGTAAGCGAAACCGCCGGTGACGTAGAGCAACGTACGATCCCAGGAGTAGCCGAGACGGCCGCGAACCGTGCCGAGGTATTCAAGTTCCTGACGGAACGTGTTCTGCAGGTTCGGCGCGAGCCCTGGTGCAAGACCAGTGGTCGTGATCGTGCGAGTTTCGCGGAAGTCGGTGTAAGCGATGTCGGCTTCGATGCCATACACCCAATTGCCAGCCTGCATGTTGTAGCCCATCTGCACGCCGCCGGTGAAGCCGTTCGGGTTCATGCCGACGGTACCGGGACGAGCACCGCCCGCCACGTTGGCGATGTTTGCAGTCGATTGGCCCGTGGTGATCACGTCTCGATCGTTCCACCCGTAGCCGGCGTTGGCGCCGATGTAGAAGCCGTTCCACGAGAAGTAGGCAGGCGCCATCGGCATTGCCTTATAGACAGGACGGCCGAGGTCAGCGGCGAGCGCAGGCGCTGCCGCGAATAGTGCGACGACAGACGCCGCAGTCAAAGTCTTGATCATTGTTATGTTCTCCAAGCCCAGCGTTTCCCCACTGGCTTCACAAGAACACACTAGGCGGCGTTTTTAATGTGCCGCAGAAAGCACAGCCAGGTTTAATCAGGGCCAATCGGACAAGTGGCCGGTATCGTGATGAAAGCAGGCGTACGCCTGCGCGCACATCGCGACAATCTGTCGATGTGCATTAAGGGTCAATCTCGCCAGCAAATGCATGATTAGCATCTCGTTCGCGACGACAGTCGAAGTCCGAGTTACTTTGGGTAATCTCCGGTCAGCCCGTCGGCCTGTTTGAGAGCCTGGTAGAGCTGGGGCGCGTAGCGTTTGGCAGGATGGCTTGAGCGCTCTGGCTTGCTTGCCTACTTGTGATTCAGCTCGGCGGGTCTGGACCGCCCTGACCGGGTGAGAGCCGGGCGCGAAGCTCAACCCTCCGAGGCCCGGCTCGCTTTTCCTCCACCTCTATGCGTTGATGAGTCAGCTCTACGGCTTTGATGGAGCCATAGAGTTAGAGCCGGGTTTGTTCGGCCGTAGCACCGCGCCTGAGCGCCCGGCTCGTTAGTTTCTTTTCCGCTTTTATCGGGAGCAACGTGATCACCCTCCGGCAGCTTGCTGTGGCTCTCATCTTCGTTGGCTTAGCGTGGGTTGGGATCTCGGTTGCCATAGTCGAGTTGATCGCTACTTCGATTGATTGGACGGAAGCCGCGGTACCAGCCGCGATAAGTATTGTCCCTGTCTCGATTGGTGCAATCTTGTTCGCGAAGTCGGCGCCGAAAACCTAGCCGCTCCACTCTCGACGACGAATTTTCTCGCAGCGCGCGCAGCGCTCAAAGTCACCAATTTCGTATAGGTCAGCGATTGGTACGCCAACGTGCGCTCCACAGATCGCAGCAGCAAGACCGGCCTGATCGCGACGAAAGAAGTGGCCAAAAACATCAATCTCGAAACGCGGAAATCCTTCATGCAAGACGCGCACGGCCCAACCTGCCGAGAACTTCGAAACTTTGCGGACTGTCGTGATCAATGAAAATAGGGCCTGTTCAAGACTTGCTCAGGCTTAACTGGGGACAAGCGCTTTCAGCACAATCGAATTGTTCTGCTGATCACGTGATGATGAGGATACGCCCGGCTGCGTAGGTAATTCGAATGCTAGCTTGCTCAGTAATGCATCACGCTCCACACGGCGACACCGTAGCATTTTTCAATCGCATGGCCGCCACGCCTCAAAGTTAGCTTCACTCGCTTTTGTCCGCGCAGCATGCAAGCCTTGCGCAACCCAGCACCCTGTTGTCCGAAACCTCATGGCGCTGGGCCAGAGCCGGGTCACGTCTCCTCAGGCAGATCCGGCTCGATCTTATTTCGTAAGGATGACCCGAAGCGATTTGGCCCCGCTGTGCCTGGCAAAGAACCCATCGTTACGAATCCACCAAGCAGCAGACCGAAGGAGCCGATGAGCATCGCCAATACGTATGTTTGGATGGCTCGTTGCGCCTCATAACTTTGTTCGATGCGGAGGTAGACCTCATGGGACTCGCGATACATCAAGATCGGCAGCAAGATTAGCAACGGTGCTAACAACATCGTCCACCAACCCGAGACATTAAGATCGTGCAGGCGGTGAATAAGCATCTTGCAATACAGCGCTATGAAGAGCGCAAGCAGGATGAAGAAAGCGCCAGCGCCACCGCTGCCTCCCGTAGGATTATTCATCACCGCCACTGCGCCCAGCATCAGTACGGCTAGACCGAGCAGTCCAAGCGACCAAAGCCAAAATTTCCGCCGGCTATAGCGCGGAAAGTAAGCGGCCAGTGGTGAATGGGCTATGTGGTCAGCACTGCCGTCCGAATTGTGGCTCATCGCGCGTCATCCCCCCTCACTTAGCCCAGCTTACCTCGAAACCAACTCGTGGAGTTAAGCAAACGCTTTCGCGTGCTCATGAAGGTGCTGCTCGAAGCGGCTGGGATATGCCGTGAGCAATGACGACATAAAACGGATGCCGGCGAAACAACGCACTCATTCGCAGGTCTGGATCAAACTAAAGCGCTGCCGATCTCTAGTTTTTCGTTTAAGACTCTGGAAATTCGCTTGCACGTAGTTTTTCACGACTGTCCGGCTATTGCCAATGGAGGCCGCGTTGTCGCTATCAGATCTCAAGTCTCTCGTTGCCTCGACCTCTCAGAACACTTCGCAATTCAAGGGACTGTCAGCCGCGTATGCTTATCTGGGGTTCGGTGTCCCAACGATCGACGGCTACACCGCTCTCATCAATAACAACAACACGACGAACTTCGGTGCCGGCGGGAGCACCGTATTCAACGACGAGAATGTCTACATCAACTCTTTCGCGGCACTCTATCGCTTCAATGCTGACGCGAGGGCAGTGTTTGACGCGTTGGTTCTCGATCGAGACGCGATCCAGGAAAAGTTTGCGCTCGTTTACGACAGCATGGTGCCGTTGACCGAGCAGACATCGGCTGGCCGCGCGTACTTCGTATCGCAGGCAAACTTCTACAATCTTCGGGCAGCCGAACTTGGGGTCGGCGGTGTAAACGGCGGTGCAATCGTCGGCGCAGCCTCGTTGGCTAAAATTATCGTAGATGGCGACAAAAGCGGCCTAGGGAATTCAATCAATGACCTTGTGAGCGCGCTGAACAACGGCACCGCAGTGGTCCCCCAATCGGGCCCTTCCTTTTCGAACATCGAAGTCGCAGATGGGGGTTCGTTCGACGGCGACGATCTGAGGTGGAGTGATGGCGAGATTGCCTGGAACGTCACCATCAACGATCCCACCGGGCAATATGCGGCGTATTACACATCGATAAAAAACGCGATCATCGAAGCCGGCATCATGTGGGATCGCTATTTGAATGGCCAAGCCTCTTTAGAAGTCGAGGTCCTCATCACAAACCTGCCGTCATCAGCGATAGCGTCGGCCGGAAGCGTGACGAGTGGTTTCATAGGAAGGAGCGGAGGCCGCGACATCATTCAACCCGGCGCGGCGTATGAGATAAACACCGGAACTGATCCGAACGGTTCAGGTTTCGACATCAGCATCGAAATTGACGCAGATGCTCTGCAAACGGTTCTCTGGTTTGACCCAACTCCTTTCGACGGCGTCAGACCCGTTCCAGCAAATCGAGCAGACGCGGTCAGCGTCATGATGCATGAACTAGGTCATGCTCTCGGCTTCATCGGCTTTCATGACCCGGCGACAGGACGACTAGATTCCCATGTTGCGACCCCTTACGACCTTGCAGTCCGCAATCATGGAGGGACATTGTTCTTCGAGGGCCAAAAGGCGCAAGCGACATACGGTTCGCTCGTTCCCTTAACTGCGGGCAGCAGTTTTCACTATGGCAACTTCAGCGGAGCTGGCGAAGATCTTAGCGACGATCTGATGTTCGCTGTGATCGAGTCTGGAAAAGCGTATTCGATCACCCGGCTTGATGTGGCTATATTGGCTGACACCGGACTGGGAACGTTCTTCGATCTAGCGTGACTGCGTCGGCGACCTGTACGCGCGCGAGGAAACGTCGAAAAATACGACCTGAAGCGGGGGCGAGCTTTCGGGAAATTTTGAGCACAACCTCGCTTGTTAGACGCAAGGTCTGAGGGGTTCGAACTTATGGCATTGATCGACATCACGCTCGTTTAGCAGGTAGGCCTATGGCTCTACGATGGTCAACTTCAGCGAGTCAGCTAGAGTTTTCGCCGCGGCTTTTAGTTCTTTTTCGCTCATATTGATGCCCATCACTTCGAAGTTCGTGATCCCATTTTCTTTGAGTTGTTTGGTAATCGCACTAGCCTTCACATCGCTCGGCAGTACGCCAAAAAACTTTGTGGTCTTTGGAGAGACTTTGACTGGCGTCCTCAGCGACCCGATAAATATCGAGGAGTCAACGAGCCGTTCAATATCGCGACGCACTTGCCCGCCTAGTTCGTTGAGTTTGACGTCGTTCATGATACTTTCGAGCGTATCGGTTGCCGTGCGGCCTTCTAGTCTCGCCTGTTCCTGAACCTCGCGGAGTACGTCCTTAGCGTAAGCCCGCAGCTCAGCTTCGGCATTTTTTGATAAGTCACCGCGGCTCGTCACACCTTTCGATAGTTCTCGTGATGCATGCTTCCCAGCCTTGCATTCGAACACAGCAACGATCTGCAGCTCGTCACGAACCTGCGTGACCAAAATTCCGTCGGTGATCTGACGTCCACTCAAGTCGCGCACCATATGTCCCGGGACAAACTCGATTTTGCCCGTCACGTGATCAAGACCCAGCGCTTTTTTAGCGGTACCTTCACGTAGCCAGCTTGCAACGCGGTTCTCGAGCATCTCTTCTAGAAGTTGCCCTTTGACGTGGCTTTCGTTGATGCCTTTTGCCGCTATCCGCTCCACAGCGAGGGAATCCAACCCAGCAAGCTTGTCGGTCTTTTTCACTAGCGCCTTGAACGCGTCTTCAAATACGACATCGACAGCTTGTGGTGTGGCCGACCGTGCATCCTTGAGAAGAAGAGTGAGCCTGTCGGACAAATCACTTGCAACGTCGTTGGCAATTTTCTTTTCCGTGGCCACAGTGGCTCGGGCCTCTCGCAGCAAGGACCACGTCATTAAATCGCTAGAGAGACGTTCGCCCATCGCCATCGCATAAGCGTGTTTCGCAGCATCTTCGCCATAGAGCGTTGCCATCCGTTCAGCTTGATATAGGGCTCGACCACTCTTAACGCTACGAGCGGCGAAGGGAAGCAAAATGCCAGCAGCGAGAATACCCCGTTCAACGTCTGACAACTCTCTGCCGAAGAGATCTTTGCCGCTGATGACTTCGTAGCCTGCAACGAGGGAGCCAATTATGGGAATAAAACTGACAACAAACTCGACTGTCTCCTCATAGGCAGGTCGCTTTTCTTTCGGCAGATTGTATTCGACAATGTCGGATGGAAGCGCGAGTGCCGCGCGGAGTGCTTGTTCCAAATCAGGTCGATCTTGATCCAGCAAACGCTTTAGACCGACCATCGGCGGATTACGGAAAAAATCAGCATCGGTCTTGTGAAACTGAAACGACGTTGTGAGCGCAGTAGCGATCATATCGACGACTTCAACCGTTCTTCGATTGTGCGTAACTTTCAGAATCTGAGTATCGCCGAGCACGATCGTTTTCTTGCGTACATTCTGCCGCAGCTCGAGCGAAAGCTTAGCGTAGCCTTCGTCGAATTCTCGATACTTTTGAGGGTCTTTTAAGTCGGGGCAAAGTTGCTTTTCGGCTGCGTCCTGAGCACCTTTTCGCCAAATGGTCGCGCCACTTTGACCCGGAGAGGCCAAATCATCCAGCTCAAGTAACTTTTTGGGAGTTTGAAGATCCGTTTCCATGATCGCGACTGTGGCGCGAAGGAAAGCGATCTCGAACGAACTCGATTTCCCAGAAGCGAGTGTTTTATCCAAAAGGGCTTTGACGTCTTCGAGAGCTCTTTTGTACGGCCGAATGTTGCTCATTTAGATTCTAGTTGCTCTCAGCTTCCTCCCAAAACCAGCTTTGCACGTCCTGCCTTACCCATTCCGGCAAATCATCTTCTGCGCGTATGGCAACCAATGGTGTTGGCACAATCGTCTCCCAGGATGCACCAACTGGAAGTTCTCCTTGCGAAGCACCCGTGCGCTCCTTAATTTCATCGATGATCGAGACGTAGAGTGGAGAGTTGATGCGAGGCGGCTCGCTGACACCATTCCAGATTTCCCCTGTCTCTAAATAATGAATGATCGCGTTTTCAAATCCAGGCCGCGCTGGCACGACCACGCGGGCTGCGCCGGCCTGCAAAAACTCTAGTAGCGTTGGATCAATGTCTTGGCGGCGGAACCGTTCTGACCAAGTTTCCCGGCGCGACCAAAAGTATGGGTAGCATACATATTGAAGCTGGTCCCATTCGAAAGCTTGCTCAAAAAAACGAATGAATGCGCCTTGTCTCGCTGCATTGTCGAAGTTGAAGTACGGCGGATCGCCATCCACAACGGCACCGAAAGTCTCGTAGCGCTGCTTGGTGAGGATCGACGTGCAGTGCTTTTTCAGTTCCGCAACGACTACTTTGAGATTTTGCGATGGAGCTCGACCGAATTGTGCGGCCGCATTGGCGGCGGCGCCCGCTGCTTTGGCTTTGAGATCTTCGACCTTTTGTTCGTACTTGAGCTGCTGCTCGAGAGCAGCTTGAGCAATCAGATCATAGGTCTGGATCTGCCACGCGCTGAAAGTTTCCTGCGAACGAGCGAAAACCACGTTCGCGACAACCGAATAAGCATTGCTCTCAAAAGCTAAAACATGAAGCAGAAGTTTGCTCTGTGCGTCATAGGGATAGCTCGCCGCTGATATCGAGAGAGCGATATTGGCAGCGCCAAGCCGATGACCACCGCCCACAGCTGTGACGCGACCACCGCTTGGACGCCAAATTACTGATGCGGACCCAAGCGTGATGCCTAGCGTTAGCTCATTATCTGTTAACGCCATAGCCCGGACCACTGCAGACACCGGACGATAACCCTCCGGAACTGCAATCTCCTTTTCCACGACGCTACGCGGCTTGCCTTCTTCATCACCGGTTTCGCCATGATTGACGGCTGCCACCGCAGTTTTGAATGTAGGCGGAGGTGGCTCAATTCCGCGCGCACCAAAAATCGCTGCTACTGAGGCATAATTGTAAGGAGTAACGTGTGTCGGACCTGGTAGATACGTCTTGAGAGCAGCGGGAGGCGGCGGTAATTCAACATCCGCTGCCGGCGTACTCTCCAGATGCCAAATGTACGAAGCAGGCTCAGGAACCATGAAATCAAACATCGTCCTGATCCCGTAGTTGAAGACTTGGCTTGTCATGACTTTTTCTAAAAACTGGTAGATACCCGTAACGTGATCTCCAGTCTCATTCGCGATTTCATGCAGATTGGTTTCTTCTTGCTCTCGGATAATACGCTGGACGCGCTGCTCCCGAACGCTCTCCACAACCCGATCGAGCGAGCGCTGCATAATGTCTTTTGCGTAATTTAGGGCGCTGCGAGTTGTCTCTTCGCGCGAGTTTTCAATCTCGGCTTCTGCTTGACTGGAAAACTCGACAGTTGGGCCGTATTTCCCAGAAAGGCTGAGATTGAAGCCGACCTGCTGATCGCGCTTGATCGTCTGCTGAGTTTCTTGGTTCAGCTCAAAGCGTTCCGCGGTCTGAAGTTCAGTTATTTTCTCGTGCGTTGTTTCGACCTCCGACACAAAGGTCTGCTCTTGGCGATCGAATTGTCTGTGGGTTCTTACTTTCTTTTCCCCACGCAACACGTTCTCAACGTGGGCGATGTCCGTTCGTCGATATTTGTGCAGATGCTGCTTCACAACAAGCAGATCCGCTACTCCTGCTACGCGCACGCCCGCGGCAATGCGAGGAAAGCCTTCAACAACGGGCGGTCTTGGCAAGATGTGCACCCCCCTGGGAGTTACAGGTAGCGTGCTGAGACGCGAAAGTGTCGTTTCAAGAGCCGCAGCTATCGCATGGACGGACATTGCCGCAGGATCTAAATCGAGAGCCTCTAGCGCAGAGCGGCTCCCGGCAGAAAGCGAGGCGAGCCCTTTCTTATTAAGCGCTAGTTGCGGCTCTCTATCGCGCGCAGGCCTGGTGCTAGCATGGTCGTCCTCAAGATCAGCATTTACAAGCTCCGGCCGATACAACCCAGTCAGTTCCGTAAGCGCAGCGTAGATATGCTGAGGATCTGGCAAATTTTGGTTAGCAGTCGGATGGGTATTGGGCGCTGCCGCAGAATGAAGGGGGCGCTCCGCGTCGTCGGTGATTTCAAAAGGGAGCAGAAGCGGACGCTTCACGACCTCGCTGAGCAGCGCGCTATCGGCGACAGTGTGATCATCTGCGAGGATTGCGAAACCTTTGTAAAGCAGATCGAGCGAAGTCTCCGCGAAACCTTGACCGATACGCTGAAATTTTGATGCAAGGAGATAATCTGACACACTCTTTCGCATAGCCAAGTATTCTCTTCTGCCGCTTGTGATGTTCTGGCGCAACGTCGCGACCGGAGCATTCGCAGCAATTAGAGATTGCAAAAGCGATACAAGTTTCTTGTTTTCGTTTGTATCAAGTAGCTGATCGATCGACCCGGCTGCTTTGAGAAAATCGATTGCCTCTGCCTGGCATTTCGTTCTTGTGGTTTTCGCAAGCTTACGAGCGAATGAGCTGTTCAACAGGGGAATTGCGCTGGTAGATGCGAGCGATCGTGTTGGCCGAATTTGGGTGAAGCGAAAAATGCTGTCGGTCGAATTGGTGTCGAGCACGATGGCCTCCAACGCTGCAGTTTTATTTGGCTATGACGCCCGTACAATCCTGTTCATAGTCGAGAAGATTACGCCTAGCGCCTCCGCCGGCGCAAGCCGACACTGCCGATACCGACATACGAAGACTATCGCCGCTATCTCAACGCTCTTCTGATTCAGATTGAGCAGACGTTCGGCTCGGACGACGAGCGCTTGTGGGCATTTTGCGAGGGTGCGGCCGAGGCGATGAACCCGGGACTGGAGAAGTGGCAAGGGCGCGGCTCGCACTAGTTGTCCATCACGCTATCTCGGCACATATTGCACGCGGTCAACATAGCGAGGCCGCCGAAATGTCGGACGAAGGAAAAAACGTAACGGAAGAGACTGAACGTATCGTCGCTAAGCAGATGGAGCTTGAGCTAGAAGTTAAGCGGATTGAAAAAGCTGCCAGCGATTTTGTTGCGAATCCCGAGTTAAAGCTCGACCCCGAGCAAGCGATCCAAAAACTGCAAGCGATCGGCAGCGACCTCGCCAAACTTAAAGACGGTATGCAAGCTAATATGGAAGCCTCGAAAAAAGTGTTCGAGCGAGCCGACGCGCGCCGTAAAGAGCTGATGGATTTGGAAAAAGATACTTCGGACGCTCGGATTAAGATGTGCAACCTTTTATTGGTCGCGCACGCCGCTTGCATCGCGGCTGTGACTACGCTGATCAAAGAGGCTTCTGCGCTACAAGTGCTCAAAGGGCTGGGGTGGGTCACATGGTTTTTCGTTTTCGGACTAATGTTCGCAGGAACCAGCTATCTATACATCTGCAACGACCGTGAGGCGCGATTGTTTTCTGTGATTGCTCTGAAAAGCCCGCCCGCAGGTCACATAGCGCTGATTAGCCGATCCATGTGGGCGTCATTTATGTGCCTAACCACGCCAGTGGCTATCCTCGCCTACAAACTCCAAAACATGTGAGGGTTGACAGTACGTCGCGCATCTGCTGACCGTACACTAAGTGCCTGATTTGACAAATCTTTTTGCTGTGACATCCTCTTCTGGCAAGGGGGAATCACTCACATGACAGACTTTGAGACTTGGCGCGCCGCGGTGCGCGAACAGTACGGCTGCGACTGGCTCGTATTCCGGGAGCCTGCAGATACTTGGCGATACGACGATCTCGTTGAAGGATACGAGCGGGGAGGGTGGCGCGCGGTGCTAATGCAAGGCTTGCTACAGCTCGGCTTGGAGGCGGACCAAATCAGATGGCACGCAGAACAGCGAGGCCGGCGCTGGCGTGGGATCGTTTATGAGGCTAGCTAAGCTGCGAACCACAGCCACATTGATCGCGTGAGATATGCGAGGAAGATAACACTGGCAACGAGAACGAGAGTCCGCGCTGCACTGTTGAGCGAAGCTTCCCAGGCTTCTAGCCGCGACGAAATCGCATCAAGTCGACTAGATACATCTTGCAGCGGTGACCGCGGCGCAGGTTCGTCCGAAGAGTTTTCGCGCGGCGGCATGGTCTGAAACTGGACGTTTAGATTCACGATATCGACGTCGCGTTCATTAGGCGGCTCGTTCAGCCAAAGCGTACTGTTATGGTTGCTTCGCAACGGGTCGTTTGCATCCTTCCAATCATGCGCGAGTTCGATCGTGATACGAACTGGGGTCCGACCGGCGACCAATTCGCTCGCTAAGGAATCAATCTGGGTAAGCGGCATACCGAAGGAGAAATCCAATCGGCTGCCGTCCTCCGCACGCCCAACGTAAAACATTCTTCCTATGGGGCCTGCAGCGTCCGCTTCTGTGCGCGTGAAGAGTGTAACGCCCGCCGAGATCGTTGCGCCGAAACGTGGATCGCAAAACTTCTCACCTGTCGCCAGCTCGAAAACATCTGAGTAGGTCGCAGTCGACGCTACCTCGATCGATATTCTGGGATGCCCCCGGGGATAGTCGTAGCTGACGTAACATTGGAGCGGGCGTAAATTCAGCCACATCATGTCGGCCTTCAATCGTGTGGATAGCGCAACGAATCTAAGCGCTCGCCAGTCAATTGTGGCAAATTAAATTCACGATGCTCGAGCTATTTAAAAACATACCGCAAATCGCTGTCTTGGCGACCGCACTACTTTCACTTTTTACAGTGGGTTACTTCGATAAAGTAGGAATGCATCTTCTAGGTCTCGTCGACGTATCGAACTTAGTATATGCGTTCGGCGTGGCTTACGGACTTGTATCCGCGCTATTCATCGTCGTGAATGAAAGCACGGTCGGCATGCTCGACGATTTTGCGAAGAAGCCAGGTGCACTTCTTAGGATAGTCGGCTGGCAGTCTAAAGCGCTTATTTTGTTCGGTTGCAGCATTGCACTTTGGTTCGCAGGTTTGCTTTGGCAACCGGTTAGCTTCCTTGCCTCAGACTTCTTACAGGCTGTGGCCTTCTTCGGCATGGCCTTGTACATGGCCACTGTGATTTTTGTCCGACACCGCGTCGAAGCGCGAGTATCAGGGATCGAAGCAGGAGCGCTTGCACTGCTGGTCATCTTCTTCACTTACAACTCGGGACAAGCGAAGGCCGATTATGATTTGTACGCTTCGACCGATAATCGCTACGACCTCCACATTAAGCAGGTTGGGATGGTCGACGCGCGGATACTGCGAAGCTCGTCCGGGGGGCTGATTGTGGCTGTCCACGGGAAAGTTCGATTTGTGCCGAAGGATCAACTCATTTCTTTGGTCAGCCGCAACCCAGTGAAGTGGCCCTGATCATCATTGGGGCCGAAATTGGGGCCGCAAAATCGCTGTTCTCAAAACTGTGCAATAATCACAACGCGATAGCGCATGTCCGACCGAGCCGTGGCAGGGCTCGTCATCAGCGGTCTCTACAATGTCGATGGTGCGCTGCGGCGAATAACATCGTCCGCGTTTGCTATCTAGGCGCAACTATCCGTTAGCTCAAGGTATTTTGGCTGTCTTGACACCCCCCGGGGTGAGGGCCACCTAATACTCCGCAAACGCGTACGAATGATTCCGGGCAGGTGAAACGTACCCGCCTGATATTGCGGACAAAACAGTGCCGCAGTCCTGACCCGGTCTATCGCGCTTCGCGCCGGCAGCCTTTTAAAGGGGCCGATACGAGGTGGCGCAATGAAAGGACCTACATTCATGGCCACAACCAAGCCACTGCCAGCACCCGGCGAGGTTAAGACCTATCCGCTGCTCCCGCTTCGCGACATTGTGGTGTTCCCCCACATGATCGTGCCGTTGTTCGTTGGCCGCGAGAAATCCGTCAAGGCGCTCGAGGAAGTCCTCAAGAGCGACACGCATATCCTTTTGGTGACCCAGAAGAATGCGGGTGACGATGATCCGGCGACGGACTCGATTTTTGAGTACGGGACGCTTGCTAGCGTGCTCCAGCTGCTCAAGCTGCCCGACGGCACCGTGAAGGTGCTGGTCGAAGGCGCTGAGCGCGCCAAGGTCGTCAAGTACACGGACCGCTCGGAATATTACGAAGCGGAAGCCACCGTGCTTGCGGCACAGACCGGCGAGCAGGTTGAAGCCGAAGCGCTTGCGCGCTCGGTCGTCAACGAGTTCGAGAGCTATGTGAAGCTCAACAAAAAAGTATCGCCGGAAGTCATCGGCGTGGTGCAGCAGATCGACGACTATTCGAAGCTCGCCGATACGGTCGCGTCGCATCTGCAGGTGAAGATTTCCGACAAGCAGGCCGTGCTCGAAATGCCGAGCGTGTCCTCGCGCCTCGAAAAGGTGCTTCAGCTGATGGAGAGCGAAGTCTCGGTCTTGCAGGTCGAGAAGCGTATCCGCACGCGCGTCAAGCGCCAGATGGAGAAGACCCAGCGCGAGTACTACCTCAACGAGCAGATGAAGGCGATCCAGAAGGAGCTGGGCGACGAGGACGGCAAGGACGAACTCGCCGAACTCGAAGAGAAGATCAAGAAGACCAAGCTCTCGAAGGAAGCGCGCGAGAAGGCGACGCACGAACTCAAGAAGCTGCGGCAGATGTCTCCGATGTCCGCCGAGGCGACGGTCGTGCGCAACTATCTCGACTGGCTGCTCTCGATTCCGTGGGGCAAGAAGTCGAAGGTCAAGCACGACCTCACCGCCGCGCAGACCATCCTCGACTCCGATCACTACGGTCTCGACAAGGTCAAGGACCGCATCGTCGAGTATCTCGCCGTGCAGGCGCGCGCGAACAAGCTGACCGGCCCGATCTTGTGCTTGGTTGGACCTCCGGGCGTCGGCAAGACGTCGCTCGGCAAGTCGATCGCGAAGGCGACCGGCCGCGAATTCGTGCGCGTGTCGCTCGGCGGCGTGCGTGACGAAGCCGAAATCCGCGGTCACCGCCGGACCTATATCGGCTCAATGCCGGGCAAGATCATTCAGTCGATGCGGAAGGCGAAGTCTTCCAACCCGCTGTTCTTGCTCGACGAGATCGACAAGATGGGCGCGGACTTCCGCGGCGATCCGTCGTCGGCGCTCCTTGAGGTGCTCGACCCAGAGCAGAATTCGACGTTCGCGGACCACTATCTTGAGGTCGACTATGACCTCTCGAACGTGATGTTCGTGACCACGGCGAACACGCTCAACATCCCGGGCCCCTTGATGGACCGCATGGAGATCATCCGGATCGCGGGCTACACCGAGGACGAGAAGGTCGAGATCGCACGCAAGCATCTCATCCCTCACTCGATCGCCAAGCATGGCCTCGAGCTGAAGGAATGGTCGATCACCGACGATGGCTTGCAGTTCCTGGTTCGCCGCTACACCCGCGAAGCGGGCGTGCGTAACCTCGAGCGCGAGATTTCGAACCTGATCCGTAAGGCCGTGAAGGACCTGATGATCGACAAGAAGAAGAAGTCGATCAAGGTCACTCCGGAGCTCGTCGAGCACTATCTCGGCGCACCGAAGTATCGTTACGGCCAAGCCGAGCAGGAAGACATGGTCGGCAACGTCACGGGTCTTGCCTGGACCGAGGTCGGCGGCGAATTGCTGACGATCGAAGGCGTCATGATGCCCGGCAAGGGCAAAATGACGGTCACGGGCAATCTGCGTGACGTGATGAAGGAGTCGATCTCGGCGGCGGCGTCTTACGTCCGCTCGCGTGCGGTGGCCTTCGGCATCGAGCCGCCGCTGTTCGAGAAGAAGGATATCCACGTGCACGTGCCGGAAGGTGCGACGCCGAAGGATGGTCCGTCGGCCGGCGTTGCCATGGTCACCGCCATCGTCTCGATCATGACCGGCATTCCGGTCCGTCGCGATGTTGCGATGACGGGCGAGATCACGTTGCGCGGGCGGGTGCTCCCGATCGGCGGTCTGAAGGAAAAGCTCCTTGCAGCTCACCGTGGCGGCATCAAGAAGGTGATGATCCCGGAAGAGAATGCGAAGGATCTCGCCGACATCGCCGACAGCGTGAAGGGCGCGCTCGAGATCGTTCCGGTCTCTCGCATGGACGAAGTGCTGAAGCACGCACTGGTGCGTCAGCCGGAGCCCATCGAGTGGGATGAGCTCAACGCCAAGCGCATCGACGTCCCGACGCCGGACGGCGATACGACCGAAGTCGGCCGCGTCTCGCACTAACGGACCTCAAGTTCCAAGCCGAAGCCGGCGTCCCGCAAGGGGCGCCGGTTTTGTTTTGAAATATTTGATATCAGCGAAGCTGATATGATATCATACGATGAGAGGTGATCCTGATGGCTGCTGTGACGATCAGAAATCTTTCCACCGCCACGCACCGCGCATTGAAGCAACGGGCTGCAGAGAGCGGACGTAGTACCGAGGCGGAAATTCGTTCGATCCTCGATGCGGCTGTGCGCCCGAAAGGACGGATCAAGTTAGGCTCTGAGCTTGCCTCTATCGGCCGCAAAGCGGGTGGCGTAGATCTCGACATTACGCGCGACAAAACACCAGCTCGCACTATCGATCTCGAATGATCCTGATCGATACGAACGTGATTTCGGAACCGTTGCGAAAAGCGCCAGCCGCGCCGGTCGTGGCTTGGCTCGATGCCCAAGCGATTGAGACGCTTTATCTTAGTGCTATCAGTTTGGCAGAGCTACGATATGGGGTTGCAGCGCTTCCGGCCGGCAAGCGGAAGTCTGCGCTCAACCGCGATCTAGAAGCCCGTATTGTTGCATTGTTCGGGCAACGCATTCTTCCATTCGATACCGATGCTGTCGATGCCTATGCTGCAATCCGGGCGCGCGCCAAGTCGTCCGGCCTCGCAATTGGCACAACCGACGGATATATCGCTGCAACTGCGATGGCACATGGCCTCATCGTTGCGACCCGAGATGTGAAGCCGTTTAAGGCCGCAGGTCTCAGCGTGATTGATCCTTGGGACTTGTGACCGCCGCTTCAACAAGCGGTTGGAGGAAAGCGTGACCAAGGAAACGAGCGGCTGGATCAACGGCTTGCTGGGTGTCGTGATCTTCTCGGCGTCGCTGCCGGCGACGCGAGCGGCCGTGGCGGATTTCGACCCGTTGTTCCTCACCGCCGCTCGGGCCGCTATCGCTGGCGTGCTGGCGGTGGCGTTGCTGCTCGTCTTCCGTGAACGCTGGCCGCAACGATCCGACCTCGGTTCGCTCGTCATCACGGCGATCGGCGTGGTGGTTGGTTTTCCGCTGCTGACCGCGCTGGCGCTGCAATACATCACGTCGGCTCATTCGATCGTCTTCATCGGGCTCTTGCCGCTCTCGACCGCGATCTTCGGCGTGCTGCGCGGCGGCGAGCGTCCTCATCCGGCGTTCTGGATTTTCTCGTGCGTCGGCAGCGCGGTGGTCGTCGGTTTTGCCTTCTCGCGCGGGCTGTCTTCGGCGCCGATCGGCGATCTCCTGATGCTGGCGGCGATTGTCGTCTGTGGCCTCGGTTATGCTGAGGGCGCCAAGCTCTCGCGGACGCTCGGCGGCTGGCAGGTCATCTCGTGGGCGCTGGTGATCTCACTGCCGCTGATGGCGGTGTTGAGCTTCATCCTGATGCCGCCGACCTTCCGCAACGTCGGCATTCCGGCATGGATCGGGCTCGCCTATGTGGCGCTGTTCAGCATGCTGATCGGGTTCGTGTTCTGGTATCGCGGGCTCGCGCAGGGCGGCATCGCGGCGGTGGGGCAGCTACAGCTGCTGCAGCCGTTCTTCGGCTTCGCGATTTCGGCGACTCTGCTTGGCGAGACCGTAAGCACGATGATGTTGATGAGCGCGGTGGCGGTGGTCGCCTGCGTCGCCGGAGCTCGTAAATATGCCGGGCGGCCGGCGGTCGCAGCCACGCCTATCGCGGCCGAAAAATAATTCGCCAGCGCCTCTAGCATAACGAGCGGCTCCCACCATTTGCGCCCGCCACGGCTGATCTTGCCGAGGAGGGAAGCATGGAAGGCGCGCGGAGTGCGTTCGACGAAGTCGTCACGTTGCGGCAGGCGAAGAAGCTGATCCAATGCATGGCGCAGGAGCAGAGCTTTCTGCTGCTGTCGCCGCCCGGGCTCGGCAAATCCGATATCGTCTACGAAGCAGCGCGCGAGGCCGGCTTGCCGTGCCGTTCGCTGCTCGGAACGCAGATCGCTCCGGAAGACGTGTCGGGCATCCCGCGCATCGTCGGCGAACGTTCGGTGTTCTGCCCGCCGCGCATTCTGCTTCCCGAGAAACCGGAGCCATTCTGCCTCTTCCTCGACGAACTCCCGGCTTGTGCGCCGGATGTGCAGAAGGCGTTCTATTCGCTGCTGCTGGAGCGGCGGCTCGGCGAGCACGCGTTGCCGCCCGGCACGTGGGTGGTGGCCGCCGGCAACCGGCTGCAGGACCGGGCGTTGGTGCGCGCGATGAGTTCGGCGCTTGTCAACCGCGTGACCATTTTGCAGCTGAAAGTCGACACCGACGAATGGCTGACATGGGCCCAGCAACGCGGCGTCCGCAACGAGATCCGCAGCTTCGTTCGCACGATCCCGGACGCGCTGATGCGGCCGGTGCCGGCCGATCCGGTGCCGTTCTCGACGCCGCGCGCATGGGCGCTGCTGTCGCGTGCGCTCGACATGGCCGAGAAGGCGGGCGTGTTGACCAATGAAACGCGCCGCGCGCTCGCCTTCGGGCGGCTATCGCCGGAGGATGCGGTCGTCTTCTGTGCGCTTGCCGAAGAACAGATAGGCGCGATGCGTCCGCTGGAAGATTACATCCGGCATCCGGAGCATCTGCCGAAGGGCGACTCGGCGCGCTGGTTCGTGCTCGACTGCATCCGGCAGTTTGTTCGCGATGGCCTGGCTGAGGGGTTCAAACCTGCCGTCATCAACCGCTTCCTGCGCAGCCTGTCGCATGAACATCAGCTGATCCTCGTCACCGACATGGTCGAGACCTGGGGTGCGCTCGGCGCCGACAAGGCGATGTTCGCGTTGCTTAAGAAAGTCGCGACATGACGCATCTCGAAACGCGTCAGCGCATCGAGCGGGGCTTGCGCCTGGTTACGGTGCCGTTTCCGCATCTGTCGGGGCTCGCCGCTGCCGTGCGCGTCGACATCGACGAGCGGGTGCCGACGATGGGCGTCTTCGCATCCGGCCGTCTCGTCGCTAATCCGGCATTCACGGCGCGGCTCTCCGCCGACGATCTGGTCTTCGTGCTGGCGCATGAGTTGTTGCATCTCGCGCTACGCACGCACGAACGCGCGCGCGGCTCGCATCATCTCGAGTTCAATTATGCGCACGATTACATCATCAACGACATGCTACGGCACGCGCTTGGCGTGAGCACGATTCCGGCCGGTGGACTCGACATGCCGGGTGCGCGCGAGCGGGCGGCCGAGGAGATCGTGCTGGAGATGCGGCGCAACGCGAACAGCATGTCGTCGCGCACGCAGGTGTGGGAGGGCGTTGTCGTCACGCTCGACCAGGTGCTCGGCGCAGCCGCGCAAGCCGAGCCGGGGACGACTGGCGACGTGCTAGACGCCAAGCGCGAGCGCGAAATGTTTCCGGGCGATAACGAAGATCAAGCCGCGAGAGCGCGCGCGATGCGCGATCTTGCGGCGCACGGGATGGCAATCGCCAAGGCACTCGGCATCATGCGCGGCCGCGGCTTCGAGAGCGGCGAGACGCAGCAGACCGTGCGTGCGCAGCGTGGCTTTTACCAAACGCCATGGCATGTCGCGCTGCAGACGATCCTTGATGGCTCGGCACCAGGCGAGCGGACCTATACGCGCGCCTCGCGCCGTGGCGCGGATCACGCGACTGTCGTGCTGCCGGGCCGCAAGCGAACGACGCAGATCCTCAACGTGATCCTCGATACGTCGGCGTCGATGAGCGACGACATTCCCTACATGCTCGGCGCGATCGGCGATTTCTGCGAGGCGGCGGGCGTCGACGATATCCGCGTCGTCCAGTGCGACACCATCGTTACTGGCGACGAGACCGTCGCGGCGCATGAGCTCGCCGAATATGAGGTGCGCGGCTACGGCGGCAGCGATCTGTCGCCCGCGATGGTGGCTTTGGCGGCCGATGCGCGGGTCACGGCGGTGGTCGTCATCACGGACGGCGACATTACGTATCCGGGCGAAGCGATGCCGTATGGCGTGCTGTGGGCGCTGCCGCGGCCGCAAAGTTCGTTCGCGCCGCCGTACGGCCGCGTCGTCTCCATGCAACGAGGAGTTTCGCCATGAAGGTCGTACAAGAGCTGGTGTCGTATTTCGACCGCAAAGGGAAGCTGTCGCGGCGGCAGCTGCGCAAACTCCTGGAGCAGAACTTCGTCGCGTCCGACGCGCCGGCGTCGATGCATGGGCTGTGCGAGAAAGTCGGCGCGACCTATTACTTTCGCGTCACCGGCTTGATCGAGGGGCAGCTCTGGGGCACCGACATCTACAGCGGGGATTCGACCATCGGTGCCGCAGCCGTGCATGCCGGGCTTCTGAAGGCCGGTGAGACGGGATATCTCAAGGTGACCGTTGTGACGCCGCCGGAAAAATTCCCCTCCACGACGCGCCACGGCGTCACCAGCACCGAATACGGACCCTACCAATATGCCTGGCGGCTGGAGAGAGTTTAGGACCTTGTCGGCACCGGCGAGGGCGGCTAAGTAGTCCGCGAAGCGCGATAAGCGCACCCGGGCGGTTAGCTCAGTTGGTAGAGCATCTCGTTTACACCGAGAGGGTCGGCGGTTCGAGCCCGTCACTGCCCACCATTTCCCTCTCTGCATTCGCGCGGCGAATGGCTCGCATCAGCTTTCCTGCATGGTCTAGCGCGCGGCGATAGAGTACGCCTCGCGCAGCGGACGCTTTTGACGCTCGCGTATGGAATGGGTGCGGGAGCGTGACGACCATCGAGAACCGGGCGACCGCGCGCCGAGCCTATCTCTTGTGCGCCATCGCGGCCGCTTCGTGGGGCGGCAATGCGGTCTGCGGACGTCTCGCGGTTGGCGAGATATCGCCGATGGTGCTGACGTCGCTACGCTGGCTGTTCGTGCTCGCGTGCTTTGGATTGTTCACGCCGAAGCAGACATTCGGCGAGTGGCGCGCGATCGCGCCGCATTGGCGCTTCGGCCTCATCATGGGCTTCATCGGATATACGGCGTTTGCGGCGTCGCTCTATGTCGGTGGCCATTACACGACCGCCGTCAATCTCGCGCTGCTGCAAGGCTCGATCCCGATCTTCGTCTTCATCGGGGCGTTCCTGCTTTACGGCACGCGGATGGACGCGGTCGCGATCTTCGGCGTCCTGCTCACCGTGATCGGCGTCGTGATAGTCACGTCGAAAGCTGATCTCGCGATTTTGCTTGGGCTGCGCTTCAATTTCGGCGACGTGCTGATCGTTGCGGCGTCCGCCTGCTATGCGGCCTACACGCTGTTTTTGCGCAAGCGTCCGCCGCTCTCGCCGCAGGCGATGTTCGCGCTGCTCGCGTTCGGCGCATTCGTCTCGTCGCTTCCGCTTGTCGCAATCGAGATTGCCCTCGGCAAGGCGCAGTGGCCGTTCTCGTGGCTTGCGCTCGGCATCACGCTTTTCGTCGGGCTGTTCCCGTCATTTGTCGCGCAGCGCAGCTTCATCCGTGGCGTCGAGCTCATCGGACCAGGTCGGGCAGGGCTGTTCGTCAATCTGGTGCCGGTGTTCGGCGCGCTGTTCTCTGTCGCGATCCTCGGCGAGGCGTTCGGCCTCTACCACGCGATCGCGCTCATGCTCGTCGTCGGCGGCATTCTGATCGCGGAGCGTAAGGCGATCTTCGGCCGCGCGACATAAAAAATGCCCCGCCGAAGCGGGGCATTTTTCGCAAGACTGCAGAATCGAATTAGATCGACTCTTTGAGTTCCTTGGAGGCGCGGAACGCGACCTTTTTGGAAGCCTTGATCTTGATCTGTTCGCCGGTCGCCGGGTTGCGGCCCATGCGGGCGGCGCGCTTGCGGACCTGGAGGATGCCAAGACCGCCGATGCGGATCCGGTCGCCCTTCTTGAGGTGCTTGACGATCAGGCTGATTTCGTCGGCGAGGATGGCCTCCGCGGCCTTCTTCGACAGTTCGTGCTGCTCAGCGAGTTTCGCTGCCAGGTGCTTAAGCGTGACGGTTGCCGGGGTCGCCGACTTTGCTGCTGCTGCTGCCATATTCAGATTCCTCCTCTGTTAGGCGGACGGGACTCAACGGCCCTCATGGGCTGTTGTGGTGCGATATGTCCCGACGGATCGAGCGCATATCGCCGGAATTCGTTTTCCGAGCTTTGCGAATACGCCTGATTCCACGCGATTCGCCAGGGGGGTGGGTGCGAGATTCCCGTATTTATCAGCACTTTTCGCAACTTTCGCATTGTCGAGTCGCAAAAGTGCCTGAAAACCGGGTGCTTTTGACGCAGGTGCGAGACGCGTTGTGCGCCGCTCGCAAATGCCCGCAACGTTCGCTTGACTTGGACAAGCGTGTTCCGTATCTCACGCCAACCCATCGGTCGCGCATCGCCGCGAACCCGGATTGGGGGCGTAGCTCAGTTGGTTAGAGCGCCGGCCTGTCACGCCGGAGGTCGCGGGTTCGAGCCCCGTCGCTCCCGCCATTTTTTCAGACACATCAGCAATCGTACAACGTGCGCGGCACGCGTCGTCGCATCGCAGATGAATGGCATGGCCGAATAACTTCGGACCGCGCTGACGATCAATTGACGGGTCAGGCATACGACTCGCTACGGCAAGGCGCCAAGCCTTATCGAACTGCGAGATACCAGCATGGCCGTGGACGAACTGTACGAACATATCTCGCCGGACGATTGTAGCAAGGAAGCCGACCGGTGCGATCACTGCGCCGATGATTCCAGACATCAGGAAGACGCGAGAATTTGGCGGGATCTGGCGGTTCGCTGGCGATCGTTAGCAGATGATGTTTCTCGCCAAATTCACTGAGGCGTGCTCGACCGACCAGTTCGGTAATATCGTGCCGTCAGATCGCCTTGCAACCTCTAACTCGTTCATTTTGCGCCACTTTGACGCACGAGTATCGCCGAAAGTTGGCGCTCACTTTAATCTTTGTGAAAAATGTCAGTCGTATTGTTCCCGCCGAGACTGAAAAACAAGGCGGAAAAAAATGAGAGCGCAAATCAAGAAGTTTCTGAAGGACGAGTCCGGTGCTACGGCGATCGAATACGGTCTGATTGCAGCGTTGATTTCGGTTGTGATCATCGGAGTTCTGGGGATCATCGGCACGCGACTGAATGTCAAGTTTGGGTCTGTAGCCGCCTCGCTCAACTAAAGCGAGCGAGTCGGCTTTATCTCGTCGGCAGCGGTAGGTCTGCGGCCTGCCGTTTTTGTTTGGGTCTGATGCAACTTCTTCCCGGCCGAGCGCGTTATGCGAGCGGACTTCAACTTGCCGGAAGAAGAGATCCAAAAGATGTCAATCTACACCGCAATCAGCCGCCTCGGCGCTCAGGCTTTCATCAGCAAGATCAAAGCACCCGATGATGAAGCGGCCGTTCGGCTTTGCGAGAAGCTGTTCGGCAAAGCCGGCGTGATCGAGCTCAACCACGATGGTCGGCTCGTTCGGACATTTCCGATTGCCGATAACGTAACGGCATTGCGGGCTTAGTTCAGGCTAGAAGGGTAGCCACGGCGACGCCGCCACGTAGGCGAAAGCTGCCGCGATCACGATCGCTGCCCATCCTGAGAACATCGCCGCCCCGACGCTGTTTTTTGCTGCGTCCATAAAACGCCGCGATGGATTCGGTTCCATCGTTCGGTGTTTTTTCGTTGGGTCGCCGGTCTTGCGAGGCCTCAGTTGCTGGGGTCTAGTTGCGCGGGGCGCCGCAAAGCGCAGTCGACCGGGACGATGACATTTGCATTCCTTCCAACCTGACGCGCAGGGGCCTCTCAAGGGCATCCGCGTTCTCGACCTATCCCGGCTCGTCGCCGGCAATATGCTGAGCCTGCAGCTTGCGGATTTCGGCGCCGAAGTCATCAAGATCGAAGACCCAAAGAAGGGCGATCCGCTGCGCGACTGGCGCGTCGAGGGGCTCAGCGTTCATTGGAAAGTCTACGCGCGCAACAAGAAAAGCGTGACGCTGAACCTGCGCGACGCGCAGGCGCGCGATCTGCTCATGCGGCTCGTCGATACGGCGCAAGTCTTCATCGAGAATTATCGGCCGGGCACCCTCGAGAAAATGGGTTTCGGGCCGAATGTGCTGCACGCCCGCAATCCGAAACTGATCATCGTCCGCGTGACCGGGTGGGGGCAGGATGGCCCTTACAAAGACCGCCCAGGTTTCGGCACGCTGGTCGAGGGTGTGTCGACCTTCGCGGCCAAGAACGGCTTCCCGGATCGGCCGCCGGTGCTGCCGCCGCTCGCGCTCGCCGATATGATCGCGGGACTTTACGGCACATCCGCTGTGCTCAATGCGCTGCGCTCGATCGAGGTCGGCGGCGGCAAAGGGCAGGTGATCGATCTGCCGCTGCTCGACCCGATCTATTCCCTCCTCGGCCCGGAAGCCGCGATCTATCAGCTGACCGGCGAAGTTAGGCCGCGCACCGGAAGCCGCTCCGCGACCGCCGGCCCACGCAATGTGTTCGAGACGAAGGATGGCCGCTTCATCGCGATCTCGGCCTCGATCCAAGGGATGGTCGAGCGGTTGTTCCGCGCCGTCGGGCGGCCCGACATGATCACCGACCCGCGATTCCGCACCAACGCCGACCGCGTGAAAAATGCCGAGGAAGCTGAAGCACCGATCCGCGAATTCATTCTGGAGCGGACGCTCGACGATGCGCTCGCGGTGTTCGAGCGCGCCGAGGTGACGGCGGCACCCGTTTACGACATCGATCAGTTCGTGGCCGATCCGCACGTGAAGGCGCGCGGGATCCTGATGGACTACCCCGATGAAGAGATGGGCTCGGTGCCGATGCATGCCGTGGTGCCGCGTCTCTCCGAGACACCCGGTGCGATCCGCCATGCAGCGCCGTCGCTTGGCGAGCATAACGCGGAATTGCTCGGCGAGCTTGGGCTCGACGCCGTTGCGGTCGAGGATTGCCGGAAGCGCGGAGTGATCTGATGAAAGCGAATTTGCCGGTGTGGCGCTCGCTCTTGTATGTGCCCGCCAACGTGAAGAAGTTTATCGACGGCGCGGCGAAGCGCGGCGCGGACGCGATCATTCTCGATCTCGAAGATGCGGTGCCAGCGGCTGAGCGTCCAGGCGCGCGGAAGGCTTTGCGTGAGACCGCGCAAACGGTCGCGGCGCAGGGCGCCGATATCGTCGTGCGCATCAATCGGCCGTGGCGGCAAGCCGTGCTCGATCTCGAAGCCGCCGTGTGGCCGGAGGTGCAGGCGCTGGCGCTGACGAAGATCGACAGCGCTGATCATGTAAGGCTGATCGATGAGGTTGTGACCGAACTCGAAGTCGAGCGCGGCATCGCGCCAGGCACGATTGTGTTCAGCGTGATGATCGAGACGGCGGCGGCTTGGTTCAAGATGGCGGAAATAGCGGCGTCTTCGCCGCGCAACGTCGCGATGGTTTTGGGCGGCGAAGATTTCGCACTCGATGTCGGGATGCTGCCGACGCCGGAGGCATATTTCCTACCGAAGCAGACGCTGGCGATTGCTGCACGCGCGTCCGGGATCATGCCGCTCGGCTTCATCGGCACGGTTGCGGACTACAAGGATCTCGATGGCTTCAAAGATACGGTGATCCGCTCGCGCGGGCTCGGGTTCATGGGCGCGTCGGTGGTCCATCCCGCGCAGATTCCGATCCTCAACGAACACTTCGGACCGAGCGCCGCAGAGGTCGTATCGGCCGAGAAGATCGTTGCGGCTTACGAGGCGGCGACGGCGGCGGGTCGCGGATCGATCGCCGTTGACGGCAAGATGATCGACGTGCCGGTGGTGATCCGCGCCGAAGCCTTGCTGGCGCGCCATCGTGCGATCCAGTCGCGCATTCAGCGCGCGCCGAAAGTCTGAGGAGTTTCCATGCCGCGCCGCTTCGTCGATATCTCGGTTGCGCTGAAAGCCGGCATCGCCAGCGATCCGCCCGACATGCTGCCGAAGATCGAGTATGTCGATCATGCGATGAGCGCTCCCGGCATGGCGGCGTATATGGGCATCGAGACATCCGAGTTGCCGGATGGCGGCGTCTACGCTGCGGTCGAGCGCGTCGCGATCTCGACACATAACGGCACGCACTTGGATGCGCCGTATCATTATTTCCCAACGATGAACCACGCGGTGAAGGAGGGCGGTGAGCCGGCGTGGCGGATTGACGAAGTGCCGCTCGAATGGTGCTTCAACCCGGCCGTAAAGCTCGACTTCCGGCACATGGAGGACGGCTACGTCGCGACACCCGGCGACATTGAGGCCGAACTCAAGCGCATCGGGCACTCGCTGAAGCCGCTCGAGATTGTCGTCGTCAACACGCGCGCGGCCGAGCGCTACGGGCACGACGACTACATCAACGCGGGCTGCGGGATCGGCAAAGCCGCGACGCTATGGATGCTGGAGCGCGGCGTGCGTCTCGTCGGCACCGACGGCTGGAGCTGGGACGCGCCGTTCTCGTTCACAAAAAAGCGCGTCAGCGATACCGGCAACACCTCGCTGATCTGGGAGGGCCATCGGGCCGGGCGCGAGATCGGCTACTCGCATCTCGAGAAGCTGACCAATCTCGACAAGCTGCCGGCTGACGGCTTCGAGATCGTGTGCTTCCCAGTGAAGGTGCATCGCGGCTCGGCCGGTTGGACGCGAGCGGTAGCGATTTTGCCGGAATAGCTATTCGTCGATGCGGGTCCAGCGATCGGGGTGCAGGCGTTCCTGCGGCTGGAAGCGGCGCTTGTAGTCCATCTTGCGCGAACCGGCCACCCAGTAGCCGAGATAGACGTACGGCAGCCCCATCGCCTTCGCGCGCTCGATGTGGTCGAGGATCATGAAGGTGCCGAGCGAGCGCGCGGCGTGTTCGGGCTCGTAGAAAGAATAGACCATCGATAGCCCGTCGCTCAGACGATCGGTCAGCGCAGCTGCGATCAATTCGCCTTCGCCGCGCCCGGTCACCGACGTGTCCATGCCGCGCACGCGGTATTCGATGAGCTGCGTGTTGACGTGGCTGTCCTCGACCATCATCGCGTAATCGAGCACGGTCATGTCCGCCATGCCGCCATCGCGGTGACGGCTATCGATGTAGGCGCGGAAGGCCGAGTACTGCTCGGAGGTCGGTGCGCTGGCCTTCGCCTCGCCGACGAGGTCGCGGTTGAGGTCGATGACGCGACGCTGGCTGCGGGTCGGCGTGAATTCGGCGGTCAGCACGCGGACAGACGTGCAGGCGCGACAGTTCTCGCAGGCGGGGCGATAGGCGATCGACTGGCTGCGACGGAAGCCGCCATGGGTGAGGAGGTCGTTGAGTTCGGCGGCCTTGTCGCCGACCAGATGGGTGAACACCTTCCGCTCTTCCTGACCCGGCAGATAGGGGCACGGCGATGGCGCCGTGAGATAGAACTGCGGGGTGTCACGGGAGTGTTGCGTCACGTCAGCGGCTTACTGCCTATTCGGGACTTGCAGAATGCTTCATCAGTGTGACGCGGAAGGCTCCAGTCGTCAAAGCCTTCGGTGAAATTGCGCGATGTCTCTAAATCAACATCGCGCGATAAGCCGTTGACCTAACGTCGGATTTAAGCGCGGACGGGCGGCGGGGTGATGACCGGGCGCCGCAGCGCCAGGGCGCGCTGCTCGTCGTTGACGACGATTGTGCCGAGCAGCATGTCGTGCAGGGTTCGTTTGCGCGGGTTGAGCAGCGCGACAAGCAAGATCGCTGGCGTCAGCACCGAGACGGAAATCCAGTAGAGCACCGCGTGGACGGCACCGAGCAGGAAGTAAACCGGGCCGCCGTACCACGTGCGCATTTCGAGATCCACCGAGCGCATGCCGAGCGTCGCCGACTTCGGGCCCGTATAGCAAAGCCCGTAGTAGAAAACGGCAATCACCGTGCTGATGGCGGGGAAGATGAGATACAGCGTCCAGCCGAGGCCGAGTGTGAGGAGGCCGAAGAAGAACAGCGCGACAAACGCGAGAACCGTCAAGAAGGCTACGATCACCACGTCGATCAGCCACGCAACCATACGGCGTGTTCGGACGCCTTCGAAGTATTCCGGTTGCGTAACCGGGTCGTAAACGTGCGGACGCGGGTCCGCCGAAACACCGATCTGCTGGTACTGCGTCTGGGACATGTTTTCCCCTCCAAACAAGCTCGCGGCGTCAAGTGGTGACTTAGGTCAGTGGCCGCAAGGGGTTAACCGAGGGCCGGCGTTCCTGGTTCCACGACTTGCCCGTAGCGCCCAATCTGCTACTTCGAGCGCCTAGAGGCACGGTTTTGTGCCCCGGAGCTATTATGAGCGTTTCTTTCAAGGATATTCAGGCGGCCCGTCAGGTTCTCGACGGACAGGTGCTGCGCACGCCGATGCTGCCGGCGCAGCGCTTATCGGCGCTGACCGGCGCGGAAGTGTTTGTCAAATACGAGAACCTGCAGCCAACCAACGCGTTCAAAGAGCGCGGCGCACTCAATAAGCTCTCGTCGCTGACGTCCGAACAAGCGAAGCTCGGTGTGATCGCGATGTCGGCCGGCAACCACGCGCAGGGCGTCGCCTATCACGCGAAGCGGCTGGGCATTCCGGCGATGATCGTAATGCCGGTGACGACGCCGCATGTGAAGGTGGAGTCGACGCGCGCGTTTGGCGCCAACGTTGTGCTCCACGGCGAGACGGTCGAGCAATCCTTTGCGCGGGCGAATGAGCTTGCAGCCGAGAAGAAACTCACCTTCGTGCATCCGTTCGACGACCCGCTCGTGATCGCCGGTCAGGGAACGATCGCGGTCGAGATGCTGGAGGATTGTCCGGAGCTCGATACGCTGATCGTGCCGGTCGGCGGCGGCGGTATGATCTCCGGCATGGCGATCGCGGCCAAGGCGATCAAGCCGGACATCGACATCGTCGGTGCGGAAGCCGAACTCTATCCGTCGTTTCACAATGCGCTGCGCGGTGGCAATCTGCCGATCGGCGGACCGACGCTCGCCGAGGGCATCGCGGTGAAGGACGCCGGCAAACTGACGCTGCCGATCGTGCGCGATCTCGTCTCCGAGATCATTCTGGTCGACGAGGTGCAGCTCGAGCGTGCCGTCAACGCTTTCCTGACCTTGCAAAAGACGATCGCGGAAGGCGCGGGTGCGGCAGGGCTTGCCGCCATGCTGGCGCGGCCGGAGCGCTTCCGCGGCAAGAAGGTCGGGCTCGTGCTGTGCGGCGGCAACATCGATCCGCGCTTGCTGGCGTCGGTCGTGTTGCGTGATCTCGAGCGCAGCGATCGCATCGTCGCATTCCGTTTCACGATCCCGGACCGGCCGGGCGTGCTCGGCCTCATCTCGACAACGCTCGGCGAGCTTGGCGCGAACGTGCTCGAGGTCGAGCACAAGCGGCGTCTGCTTGATGTGCCGGCGAAGGGCACGCGACTCGACATCACGGTCGAGGTGCGCGATCGCGCCCACGCCGAAATGGTGTTCGAGCGGCTCAATTCGCAGGGGCACATGAAAGTCGAGATGATCACCAGCGAGATGATCGACTGACGTAGCTGGTCTTTGTAGACCGGATGAAGCGAGGCGAAGCCGAGCAAAATCCGGGAGCGGAGTTTGCGTTAAATGCTCGTCCCGGATTTCGCGCCGTATGGCGCTTCATCCGGGCTACGGCGCACGTAATGTCGATCAGCGCTGCTTGAGCTTTTCGGCGACGCGTGCCGCGAAGTAGGTGAGGATGCCGTCGGCGCCCGCGCGCTTGAAGGCGAGCAGGCTCTCGAGCATCGCCTTTTCGCCGTCGAGCCAGCCGTTATTCGCGGCCGCCATGATCATCGCGTATTCGCCGGAGACTTGGTACGCGAAGGTCGGCACACCGAACGTGTCCTTAACGCGGCGCACGATGTCGAGATACGGCATGCCCGGCTTCACCATCACCATGTCGGCGCCCTCGGCGAGGTCGAGTTCGACTTCGCGGATCGCCTCGTCGGTGTTGGCCGGGTCCATCTGGTACGTGCGCTTGTCGCCCCTGAGCGTGCCTGACGAGCCGACTGCGTCGCGGAAAGGCCCGTAGAAGGCGGATGCGTATTTCGCCGCATAGGCCATGATCTGCACGCCGCCGTGGTCGGACTCATCGAGCGCTTTGCGGATCGCGCCGACGCGGCCGTCCATCATGTCGGACGGCGCGATGATGTCGCAGCCGGCTTCGGCCTGGACGAGCGTTTGCTTGACCAAGACTTCGACGGTCTCGTCGTTGAGGATCGTTTCGTCGCGCATCAGGCCGTCGTGGCCGTGGCTGGTGTAAGGATCGAGCGCGACATCGCACAGGATGCCGATCAGCGGGAATTCCTGCTTGATGGCGCGGACCGCGCGGCAGACCAGGTTTTCCGGATTGAGGGCTTCGCTGCCGTCGGCATCGCGCAGCGAGGGATTGGTGTAAGGGAATAGCGCGAGGCACGGAATATCGAGCTTCACGGCGCGCTCGGCTTCCCGGACGGCTTCGTCGACGGAGAGACGGTCGACGCCCGGCATCGAGGCAACCGGTGCGCGGCCTTTGGTGCCCTCGGCAACGAACAGCGGCCAGATGAGATCGTCTGTGGTCAGCACGTTCTCGCGGACGAGGCGGCGCGCCCATTCAGTTTGTCGGTTGCGCCGCGGGCGCGTCGTCAGGTCGAGCCGCGTCGGCTTCGTGGCTTCGGCTTCGACGGGAACGAAGCGCGTACGGTTCTCGATCGGGCGGCCGAATTTGATGGCCATGGCGGTCTCCGGCGAAATCCAGCGGGGCTAGCCAGCCGGGTGTCTCGTGATCTATGCGTCCTCTATATCGAAATTAGAACAGTCCGTCAGGGCGAGGATATGGATTTTCAGCTTACCGAGGAGCAGCAGGCCATTCAGGACATGGCGCGGGGCTTTTCCCGCGACGAAATGATGCCTCATGCGGCCGAATGGGACGAAAACTCGACGTTTCCGGTCGAAACGCTGCGCAAAGCCGCCGCGCTCGGCTTCGGCGGCATTTACGTTAAGGAAGATGTCGGCGGTTCGGCGCTGACGCGACTCGATGCGGCGCTGATCTTCGAGGAACTGGCGCAGGGCTGCACGTCGACCGCCGCCTATATCTCGATCCACAACATGGCAGCGTGGATGATCGACACTTACGGCAGCGACGATCTGCGCAACCGCTTCCTGCCGAAGCTTTGCACGATGGAGCATTTTGCCAGCTATTGCCTGACGGAACCGGGCGCCGGCTCCGACGCCGCGAGCCTCACGACGAAGGCGCGGCGCGACGGCGGCCACTATGTGCTCGATGGGTCAAAGGCGTTCATCTCGGGCGGCGGCGTGTCGGATGTTTACGTCTGCATGGTGCGGACCGGCGGGCCGGGACCGAAGGGCATCTCATGCCTGGTGGTCGAGAAGGGTACGCCTGGGCTCTCGTTCGGCGCGCAGGAGCGCAAGCTTGGCTGGAAGTCGCAGCCGACGTCGGCGGTGAACTTCGAAAATTGCCGAGTGCCGGTCGCGAACCTCGTCGGTGAGGAGGGGCAGGGCTTCTCGATCGCGATGGCGGGGCTCGATGGTGGGCGTTTGAACATCGGCGCGTGTTCGATCGGTGGGGCGCAATTCTGCCTCGACCGCACGATCGCGTACATGCGCGAACGCAAGCAGTTCGGCACACGCATCGCGGACTTCCAGGCGCTGCGCTTTCGTATCGCGGACTATGCGACGGAACTCGACGCTGCGCGTTTGATGCTGTGGCGTGCGGCTATCTCGGTGAACGACAAGATGCCCGGTGCGACGCGGCAAGCCGCGATGGCAAAGCGGCTCGCGACCGACGTCGGCTTCGACGCGGTGAATGGCTGCCTGCAGCTGCATGGCGGCTACGGCTATCTGAAGGATCATCCGATCGAGCGCGTGCTGCGCGATGTGCGTGTGCATCAGATTCTCGAAGGCACCAACGAGATTATGCGGATGATCGTTAGCCGCGATCTGATGGGGAACTGACCGCGCATGACGGACGCGGTCGAGCAGGCGAGTTGGGAGGCGATCACCGACACGCGGGATCACTTCCTGCCGATCCGCAAATCGGAATTGCTGGACGCATTGCTGGACGACAAGGAGCTGGTGCCGGCAGCCGACAAGACCGCGGTGATGCAGCTCAACCGGCTGCTCGGAGCGATCTTCCACTTCGAGTATTTCGCGCGGCTCGATGCGGTGCGCGATGCCTACTACGCGGTCGATCCGGAATACATCGGCGAGACGCAGATGGCGCCGGATGTGTTCGAGCGAAACTATCGGCAATTCACCGACGCGTTCATTTCGCTGCTCACCGGCGCGAATTTCGTCCAGATATCACAGGAAGAGATCGGCAAGTCTTATCACACGCAATCGGCCGTGAAGTTCGAGGTCGATACGCCGGTTGAGGACTTTTACGAGTTTCGCTTTTTCCGTCGCGGGCAGCGTTTGGAGACGCTCGAGCGCCGCTCCTGGTATGGCTTGCGCAAGCGCGAAGTCGATATTGACGTCTACGACAACGTCGTTCTGCTCGCGGCGATCAAGCCCTACGGTTCGCTTGACTCCGACAAGCAGCGCGAGCGGCTTGAGCGGCTCAACATGGTGCCGGGTTCGGTCATCATCAAATGCTTCCGCAATATCGCGAGCGCGGACATCAACATCCTGCTGCCGAATGCGCGCATCACGATGACGTGGCTCGATCGCATCATTCTCGGCGTGCCGGCGCTGGTCGGCGGCGTGCCGATCGTCTTGAAGCTGGTGTCGTCGCTCACGGTGCTGTTTGTTGTGATCGGGTTTTATCTCGGGCTCATCGCCAGCGTCGGCGATGAGGACGTAAAGACCGCGCTCGCGGCGCTCGGCGCGCTGGTCGGGCTGGGCGGATTCTTCATTCGGCAATGGGTGCGCTACGAGCGCCAGTCTTTGCGGTACCTCAAGCAGATCACCGAGAACTTCTTCTTCCGCAGCATCAATCACAATGCGGGATTCTTCGATTACATCCTGGGCGCGGCCGAGGATCAGGACCACAAGGAAGCGCTGGTGACGTATCTCGTCGCGCGCTGCCATCCAGGTATCCGCGCTGACGATCTGAAGGTCGAGATCGAGAATTGGGTCAAGGAGCGCTTCCCGGTCGTGGTGAAATTCGAGGTCGCGGATGCGCTGAGCAAGCTGCAGCGGCTCGGTCTCGCGCGCGTTGATCAAGGCCGCATCACATGCGTCCACTTGAACGACGCCGCGAGCCGTCTCGCCACCGTATGGCACCGTTTCTTTCCGGCCGGGGCTCCGGCAGCGATCGACGGCGTCTAGGTTGACGCGGCGCCATGGAGCCTGCACACCCTGACGTCGATATCAGCGCAAACAGGACGAAATGCCGGAAAACGCGGAGATTCTGTTCGAAAAACGGGGCGAAGCGGGTGTCGTAACGCTCAACCGCCCGCAGGCGTTGAATGCCGTGACGCTCTCAATGGTTCATGCGCTGACCAATGCGCTCCAATCGTGGGTCAATGATGCGTCAGTGACGCGCGTCATTGTCAAAGCGGAAGGCGGAAAAGCGTTCTCGGCGGGCGGCGATATTCGCGCGTTGTGGGAAAGCGGCAAGGCCGGACGTTTCGACGAAATGCTGACCTTCTGGCGCGACGAATACGCGCTGAATTCCTACATAAAACATTACCCTAAGCCGTATGTCTCGTTGATCGACGGGATCGTGATGGGCGGCGGCGTTGGGGTTTCGGTGCACGGTTCGCATCGTGTTGCGGGCGATCGATATTTGTTTGCGATGCCCGAAGTAGGAATCGGCTTCTTCCCCGATGTTGGTGCGACATTTTTCCTGCCGCGAATGCCAGGAGAGACGGGGACTTATTGCGGACTGACCGGCGATCGCGTCAAGACAGCGGATGCGGTCGCAACCGGCCTCGCGACGCATCACGTTCCGTCGTCGCGTTGGATCGATCTCTTCGACGCATTGTGCGGGAGCGACGATGTCAACACGACGCTGGCGCGCTTCGCGCAAACGGCAGACGGTGCGGGACCTGTCGTCACGCAGCGCAAGACGATCGACACTTGCTTCGCGAAGGATAGCGTTGAAGAGATTTTTGACTCGCTCGACGCAGACGGAAGCGAGTTTGCTCTGGCGACTGCGAAAGGCATTCGAGCAAAATCGCCGACTGCTTTGAAGATAGCGCTGCGGCAGGTGCGTGACGGCGCGGGCGCGTCGCTCAATGAGTGTCTGAACATCGAGTATCGCATCGTGAGCCGCCTCATCCATCAAAACGATTTTTACGAAGGCGTGCGCGCCGCGATCATCGACAAAGATCAAATGCCGGTGTGGGTACCGGAAACGCTCGACAGCGTCGGCGATGTCGGCGCATTCTTCGCGTCGCTCGGCGACAAGGAGCTCGGCCTGCCATGAGCGACCCGTTTCGCGCGATCGACGAAAGCACAGCCGGCGTTACACCGAATGTCTGGGCGCAGTGGCTGATCTACTATGTGCGCGCCCTCGCTATCATCTCGCTGATCAAGGGCGTGTTCCATTGGGCGCAAGTTTGCGGCATCGGCGATAAGACCGGCTATGCCTTCGACGCAGCGCCGGTCGCTTGGAAGGCCGCTACGATCTTCTTCGCCGTCATCGATCTCGTCGCAGCAATCGGCTTGTGGCTCGCGGCCGCCTGGGGCGGCGTTGTCTGGCTCACGGCGGCCTTGTCAATGACGGCGGTCGAGGTTCTGTTTCCGGATGTGTTCGGCGGCAGCTTCGTCGTGATCCTGATGGAGTGCCTCGCTATCGCGGGATATCTCGGGCTTGCGCTGATGGCCTCGCGCGAGACTGCGGAATAAAACAATAAACGTTGGAGGAAGCGTAATGGCGAAGATCGGATTCATCGGGCTCGGCAACATGGGCCTGCCGATGGCACTCAACTTGATCAAGGCGGGCCACGAGGTCGTCGGCTTCGATCTGAGCAAGGACGCGCTGGAAAAGCTCGGCGCTGCCGGCGGCAAGAGCGCGGCGAGCACGACGGCAGCATGCGAGGGCTGCGAAGTCATCGTCACGATGCTGCCGGCCGGGCAACATGTGCGCGGTGTCTATACGGGCGCGAACGGCATCATCGCGAATGCAAAAGGCAATCCACTGCTGATCGATTGTTCGACGATCGATGTCGACAGCGCACGCGCCGTGACGGCTGCGGCGAAAGAAAAAGGCCTCGACATGGTCGATGCGCCGGTGTCCGGCGGCGTGGGCGGTGCGCAAGGCGCGACGCTTACGTTCATGGTCGGCGGCGAGGACAAAGCATTCGCGCGCGCTAAGCCGTATCTCGAGCAGATGGGTAAGACGATCGTGCATGCCGGCGGCGCCGGCAACGGACAGGCCGCGAAGATCTGCAACAACATGATCCTCGGCATATCGATGCTCGCGGTGTCGGAAGGCTTCGTGCTCGCCGAGAAGCTCGGGCTCGATGCGCAGAAGCTGTTCGACATCGCGTCGAAGTCGTCCGGTTCGTGCTGGGCGATGGTGAACTATTGCCCGGTGCCCGGCCCCGTGCCGACATCGCCAGCCAATCGCGACTACGCACCGGGCTTTACGGGCGCGATGATGCTCAAGGACATGAAGCTTTCGCAGGACGCGGCGAAGTCGGCCGGCGCCAAAACCGAGATCGGTGCGCATGCGGCCGAGCTCTACGAGAAGTATGCGGACAGCGGCAATGCGGCGCGTGATTTCTCCGGCATCGTCCAGCAAATCCGCCAAGCGAAGTGATCAGAAGTGCGAGCACGGCGCCCAAGTCGTGCTCGCATACCGTGTCGCGTTTTGGTGCAATTTCGTGAAGTGAATCGTTGGTAAATCCGATTGTGTTCTAAGTAGTTAGAGATGATTCACTATCGCGGATAAATACAATCTTTATCGTAGAATTTAAGCCGATCTTAGATCGCATGCCTTAAGTTGATTGTCAGAACGGGGAAGCAGGGCCCCGCAGTAAATACAATAGACAGAAGGGCGTGATCTATGAAACCCGTTGCCGCAAAGCCGATTGAACCGGTCGAACGTCAGAACCGGTACGACCACATCCAGCCGCTGTATCTTGAAGCTTTGACGCTGGTTGAGCGTCTGCATCGCCGGCTCCTCGACGTCATCAAGGACGAATTCGATCGCCGCGGTCGCAACGACATGAACGCGGTCCAGGCGCTGTTGCTGTTCAATATCGGCGACAAGGAACTCACCGCCGGCGAACTCCGCACCCGCGGTTATTACCTCGGTTCAAACGTCTCTTATAACTTGAAGAAGCTCGTGGAGATGGGCTTCCTCGATCACCAGCGCTCGCGCGTCGATCGCCGTTCGGTTCGCATCAAGCTGACCGAAAAGGGCCGTGAAGTGCGCGATACGGTCGATCAGCTCTACAAAAAGCACGTCCGTACGGTCGAGCAGGTCGGCGGCATTTCGGCTGAAGAATTTGCGACCCTGAACAAGTCGCTGCAGCGCCTCGAGCGCTTCTGGACCGACCAGATCCTTTATCGTCTCTGAGACGGATGGCCCTGCGAGGCTCTTCGGAAAGGCGCTCTTCGGAGCGCTTTTTTCGTTTGGTTGTGAGCCAGAACATAAAATTGCCGCCGCTTGTTTTTAGCGAGACTTGGCATCGGGGTTAATGTTTTTGGGCATTCGGGCACCGGCGTATGGTTTACAAGTCGTTGCGCCAGTTTCGGCTGTGCGCTGCGGGATAGTGCGGCAGCGGGCGGTTATATGACACTTATCGGCAAACACACCCGGCGCGGGTTTTTAGGCGCTGCCGGTATATTTGGTGCCGCCGCGCTAGCGACAAAGGCGCGCGCGCAGGAAACTTTGCTCGATCAGCTCATGGAACAGAACCAGCGCGGACAAGATGGCGGCGGCTTCGACTCTGCCTCGCGAACAGTTCGCATGCCGAAGTCGACGCTGCCGACGTTATCGCCCGCGACGGTCGAGACAACCGAGCAGGCGATCCCGAGCTATGAGGCGATCGTCGCGCGCGGCGGTTGGCCCGCGATCCCAAAAGAGCCGCTGCGTGTCGGGCGTAAGAGCGCAGGCGTCGTCGCGTTGCGCCAGCGGCTGACGGCGGGCAGCGATCTCGACCCGAATGCCGGGCAGGGCGACATCTATGATACCTACGTCGAGCAGGCCGTGCGGCGCTTCCAGGCGCGTCACGGGTTGACCGTCGATGGTCGCGTCAATGAAGCGACGCTGGCGGCGATGAATGTGCCAGCGCAGGCGCGGCTCAATCAGCTCAAGACCAATCTTCCGCGATTGCGCGCGATGGGATCGTCGCTGCCGCCGCGTTTCGTGATGTGCAATCTGCCGGCTGCCCAGATCGAGACGATCGAGAACGGCGTCGTCGTCACGCGTCACACCGCGATCGTCGGGAAGCCGGATCGGGCGTCGCCGGATATCAACAGCCGTATCGTCGAGGTCAACTTCAACCCGTTCTGGACCGTGCCGGTCTCGATCGTGCGGAAAGACTTGATCCCGAAAATGCAGGCCGAGCCGGACTATTTGGTGAAGCAACGCATCCGCGTTTACGACCCCAAGGGCGTCGAAGTCCCGCCGGGCCAGATCAACTGGTACTCGCAGGAAGCCGTGAACTATCGCTTCCGGCAGGATCCGGGTGACTTCAATTCGATGGGCTCGATCCGGATCAACTTCCCGAGCCCGCACGGCGTCTACATGCACGATACGCCGTCGAAGAATCTCTTCGGCGACGATTTCCGCTTTCACTCGTCGGGCTGCGTACGCGTGCAGAACGTGCGCGACTTCGTCACGTGGCTTCTTGCCGAAACGCCGAATTGGTCGCGTCCTGAAGTCGATCAGGCGATCAAGAGCGGCGAGCGGAAGGATGCGCGCATGATCAAGCCCGTTCCGCTGCACTGGGTGTATGTGACGGCATGGGCGACGCCGGACGGCGTCGTGCAGTTTCGCGATGATATCTACAATCGCGATGGCTTGGGGCAGGTCGCGCAGCGCGGTTGATCGGCATCGTTGATTTAAAAGAAAAGGCCCGGTTTCCCGGGCCTTTTTTGTTGTGGATCCGATCACTGCGGCTGCGGGATCGGCTCGTTCTGCGGATAACCGCCCTGCGGCGGCGGATAGCCACCTTGTGGAGCGCCTTGCGGAGGATATCCGCCCTGAGGCTGCGGCGATTGCTCCGGCGGCTCGGTCTCGCAGCGCTCGACGCAGCGGAGCCAAGCGCGGCCGTTGTCGTCGACGAACTTGCGGTAGGACATGTAGCAGCCGTTCTGCGTCCAGCCACCGCAGCTGTAGCAAACCGGGCGCGGGGCCGGGGACGCTGCTGGGTACGAGGGCGCTGCCGGATAGGACGGCGTCACCGGATATGCCGGAGCGACAGGTGCAACATAGCCTGGCGTGTAGGTCGTGCCCCAGCTGTAGCTGCGGCGATGGAAGCCGCGGCTGCCGTAGCGGTAGTGATTGCCGGCGCTGCCATATCGGTAATGACCGCCCGTAGTGCCACGGCTACCGTATCGATAGTGCCCGCCCGTTGTGCCTCGGCTACCATAGCGGTAGTGGCCGCCTGTCGGGCCCCGGCTGCCGTACCGATAATGGCCGCCTGTAGTCGTCCCTCGGCTGCCGTAACGGGCGTGACCGCCCGTGGTGGTGCCACGGCTGCCGTAGCGCGCGTGACCGCCGCCGGTCGGACGACCGCCTGATGGCCGGCCGCCGTAAGACGGGCGGAAATTCGGACGACCCCCACCGAAGTTCGGGCGCCCGCCACCGCGAAACCCACCGCCACGGAAGCTGCCGCCACCTCGGAAACTGCCCCCGCCGCGCCGATTTTGCGCCGATACGGCTAGATTATCTTGGTTCGCAATCTCGTTATTATTGCTGCTTGCTGCTGCGACTCCTGTGTCCAGCAGGCCGGCGGCCAGCAAAACCGCCGCGCCGAATATTTTCCACGACATACGCCAGTATCCCCTTCCAGTCTTCTTGATTGTGAGGTCTGCCTGACAGCAAAGCCTTCACATCAAAGCATAAATCGGGGCGGCGTGGTAATAATTTCCCCGTTTGGTTGACGCGGGACAGTGGACGGAGCGTCTTGGCGCTGCGGGCCGCCTTGTGTTATCTCGCACTTGCTCACGCGGGCCTATGTTCGCTCCGCGCTTCGCCATATCCGAGGATTTCGAATGACCGCTTCTCCGTCGTCCGCGCAAGCGACGAAAGCCAGCGATTTTTTCACCGCCAGTTTGGCCGACGCCGATCCGGCTATTTTCCAGATGATCGGCAAGGAGCTGGGCCGCCAGCGCGACGAGATCGAATTGATCGCGTCGGAAAACATCGTCAGCCGGGCCGTGCTCGAAGCACAAGGCTCGGTGCTGACGAACAAGTATGCGGAAGGCTACCCGGGTAAGCGCTACTACGGCGGTTGCCAGTATGTCGACGAGGTCGAGACGCTCGCGATCGAGCGCGTGACGAAGCTCTTCGGCGCCAAGTTTGCGAACGTGCAGCCGCATTCCGGTGCGTCGGCTAACCTCGCGGCGTTCATGGCCGTGATGCAGCCCGGCGACACGTTCATGGGGCTCAATCTCGCCGCCGGCGGACATCTCACGCATGGCTCGCCGGTGAACTATTCGGGCAAGTGGTTCAACATCGTGCCGTACAGCGTGCGGCAGGACGATCAACGCATCGATTATGATGAAGTCGCGCGCCTCGCGACCGAGCATCGCCCGAAGCTGATCGTTGCTGGTGGCTCTGCTTATCCGCGCACGATCGATTTCCGCCGGTTCCGTGAGATTGCGGATTCCGTTGGCGCGCGTCTGATGGTCGACATGGCGCATTTTGCGGGTTTGGTCGCGGGCGGCATTCATCCGAATCCGATCGAGCATGCGCATCTCGTCACCTCGACGACGCACAAGACGTTGCGCGGTCCGCGCGGCGGCTTCGTGCTGACCAACGAGGAAGACCTCGCAAAGCGCGTCAATTCGGCGGTGTTCCCGGGCACGCAAGGCGGCCCGCTGATGCATGTGATCGCCGCGAAGGCCGTTGCGTTCGGCGAAGCGCTGCAGCCGTCGTTCCGCGCTTATGCGAAGGCTATCGTCGACAACGCGAAAGCGCTGGCCGAGACGCTCAAATCGCGCGGTTTCGACATCGTGTCGGGCGGCACCGACACGCATCTCATGCTGGTCGATCTGCGCCCGAAGAATCTCACCGGCAAAGTTTCCGAGGAGGCGCTCGGCCGCGCTCACATCACCTGCAATAAGAACGGCATCCCGTTCGATCCCGCGAAGCCGGCCGTAACGTCGGGCATTCGCCTTGGCACGCCGGCCGGAACGACGCGCGGCTTCGGCATCGCGGAGTTCAAGCAAATCGGCGATCTGATCACCGAAGTGCTCGACGTGCTGTCGCAGAAGGGCACGACCGAGGACTCGCTGGTTGAGGCCGCAGTGCGCGAGAAGGTGAAGACCCTGGTCGGACGCTTCCCGATCTATAACGGCTAACGGATGCGCTGCCCGAGCTGCAATAGCCTCGACACGCAGGTCAAGGATTCACGGCCGACCGAAGATTCGGCCGCGATCCGGCGTCGCCGCGTGTGTCTGTCGTGTGGCTTCCGCTTCACGACGTTTGAGCGCGTGCAGCTGCGCGAATTGACCGTGATGAAGCGCAACGGACGCCGCGTGCCGTTCGATCGGGATAAGCTGCAACGCTCGTTGCAGATCGCGCTGCGCAAGCGGCCGGTCGAGCCGGAAACGATCGAGCGTGTCGTGTCGAAAGTCGTCCGAGACCTCGAAAGCGATGGCGAGAACGAGATTTCGACGGAGACGATCGGCGAGAGCGTGATGAAGAATCTGCGCGACGTCGATGACGTTGCGTATGTGCGCTTCGCCTCGGTTTACCGCAATTTCCGTGAGGCCAAGGATTTCAACGCCGTCATCGGCGAGCTGTCCTCGCGGGAAGAGCCGGACGACAAGAAATGAGCGTCGCAGAGGCGCTTCGTATCGATCCTGAAATTGACGTGCGCATGATGGATCTTGCCATCCGCATGGGCCGCCGCATGCTTGGGCGCACGTGGCCCAATCCGGCTGTCGGCGCGGTCGTCGTGCAGGATGGGCCCAACGGTCCGATCGTCGTCGGGCGCGGTGCGACGCAGCCCGGTGGACGACCTCACGCCGAAACGGAAGCGCTGCGCCAGGCCGGCACGGCTGCGCGCGGCGGTACGCTCTACGTTACGCTCGAGCCTTGCTCGCATCACGGCAAGACGCCGCCTTGCGCCGACGCAATCCTCGGAGCCGGCATTCGCCGCGTGGTGTCGGCGATGGACGATGCCAACCCGTCGGTGACGGGGGCAGGGCATCGCCGTCTGCGCGCCGCCGGCGTTCAGGTCGATGTCGGTCTTGGCGGCGACGAGGTGCGGCGCAATCTCGTCGGGCATATGCGGCGTATGCAGGACGGCCGGCCGCATGTGATGCTCAAGCTGGCGCTGTCGAGCGACGACAAGGTCGGCCTGCCGGGCCGTAAGCCGGCGGCGATCACGGGCGAAGAAACACGCGCGCGCGTTCACATGATGCGCGCGATGAGCGATGCGATTGCGGTCGGTGTCGGCACCGCGATGGCGGACAATCCCTCGCTCACCTGCCGGTTGCCCGGCATGCTAGCGCGCTCGCCGGTGCGCGTGGTGTTCGATACAAACTTGCGCCTGCCGGTCGACAATCGCCTGGTTCAAACCGTCGACGATGCGCCATTGTGGGTGATCACGGGCGTCGATGCGCCGGTCGAGGCCGAGCGCGCGCTGCAGTCGCGCGGCATCGAAGTTATCCGGGTGCGGACCGAGGATGGCCGCGTGCGGCTCGAAGGCTCGCTCAACGCGCTCGCGGCGCGCGGTATCACAAGCCTGATGGTCGAGGGCGGGCCGATCCTCGCGCGTGCGCTGCTCAACGAGGACTTGGTCGACGAGGCGACGATCATGCGTGGGCCGATCACGATCGGCGACGAAGGTGTGCCGGCGCTCGATGGATTGCCGATCGAAGCGATCACCGGGTCGGAGCGCTTCCGCGAGATCGTGTCGATGACCTGTGGCGACGACAGCTACGCGGACTATGTAAGGGCCTGATGTTTACCGGGATCGTGACCGACGTCGGAGAACTGGTTGGCCTCGAGGCTAAGGCCGAGGGGCTGAGCCGTTTGTCGATCGCCTGCGTCTACGACGCCGCCGGAATTGACCTCGGTGCATCGATTGCCTGCTCCGGTGTGTGTCTGACGGTCGTCGACAAGGGCAAGCGCGGCAACCGCAACGTCTTCGATGTGGACGCGGCGGCCGAGACCTTGGCCATCACCACGGTGGGCGGCTGGCAGGTCGGCAGCCCGATCAATCTCGAACGCTCGCTCAAAATCGGTGACGAGCTCGGCGGCCATATCGTTTCGGGACATGTCGACGGTTTGGCCGAATTGGTCCGGCGCGAAGACCTGCCCGACATGGCCCGGTTGACGTTTCGCGCGCCGAAAGAGCTGTCGCGGTTCATCGCGCAAAAGGGGTCTGTCGCGCTCGACGGCGTCTCGCTGACCGTGAATACGGTCGCGGAAGACATGTTCTCGGTGTTGATCATCCCGCATACGTTGAAAGTGACGACGATCGGGCGCCTGAAGGAAGGCGACAAGGTTAATCTCGAAGTCGACCAAATGGCGCGCTACGCAGCGCGGCTGATCGAAACCCGATAAGTGATAGGCCTCACGGCTGCCATGCCTTGTTTGCCGGGGCAGGGCTTGCTACTCACCCGGGCGAAACACGGGTAATTTTTGAATGGCCGAAGCCAAACGCAGCATCACGAAAGTCGAAGGCGCCGAAGGCGCGCATATCCTCGTGATCGAGGCGCGCTATTACGAGGTGATCGGCGAAGCATTGTGGCTCGGCGCGAGCCGCGCGCTGAGCAAGGCCGGTGCGACCGCCGAGCGCATCAACGTTGCGGGTGCTCTCGAAATTCCGACCGCGATCGTGATCGCGCGCGATGCCGCAGAAGCTGCCGGCCGTCCGTATGACGGCGCCGTAGCGCTCGGCTGCGTGATCCGCGGCGAGACCAGCCACTACGACATCGTGGCAGGTGAATCGGCGCGTGCGTTGATGGACATCGCGATCGCGGACGGCTTCCCGGTCGGCAACGGCATTCTCACGGTTGACACTGAGGATCAGGCGATGGCGCGAGCAGCGCTCGATCGCGGTGACAAAGGCGGCGACGCGGTGCGCGCGGCGCTCGGTCTCGTTGCGCTCAAACGCCGACTGGCAGCGGGCGCATGATGGCAACCGCCGAGCGCCCGAAGAACGAAGAGCGTAAAGCCAACCGGCGCGGTGCCGCGCGGCTGGCCGCCGTTCAAGCGCTGTACCAGATGGACCTCGCCGGCAAAGGCATCAACGAGATCTTCGCGGAGTTCGAGAGCCACTGGATCGGCCAGGAGGTCGAAGGCTCGCAGTATCTTCCGACCGACGCGGCGTTTTTCCGCGACGTCGTGTCGGGTGTCGTCGAGCGGCAACGCTCGCTCGATCCGTTGATCGATGCCGCGTTGACGAAGGGGTGGCCGCTCAAACGCATCGAAGCGCTGATGCGTGCCGTGCTCCGCGCGGGTTTGTTTGAACTCGAGAAGCGCAGCGATATTCCGGCACGCGTGATCATCTCGGAGTATGTCGACGTTGCGCATGCTTTCGTCGACAAAGACGAGACCGGCATGATCAACGCGGTGCTGCACGAACTTGCGAAGACCGCGCGGCCCGACGAACTCGCGAAGAGCTCCTGATGGGACGCGACGATCCCCGCATATCCGGCGAGGATCGTTTGATCGCGGAATACTTCCGCCCGATCGCGCTCGCGCCCGGCGCGATGGATTTGCGTGATGATGCGGCTTTCTTCACACCGCCGGACGGTCACGATCTTGTACTGACCAAGGACGCGCTGGTCGCGGGCGTGCATTTCTTCCCGGACGATCCGCCTCGCATGATCGCGCAGAAGGCGTTGCGCGTGAACCTCTCGGACCTCGCCGCGAAGGGCGCAGTGCCTGCGGGCTTTCTGCTTGCGTTGGCTTTGCCGAAGCCGGTCGATACCGCGTGGCTCGCGGCGTTCAGCGCCGGCCTGCAGGCGGACGCGGAAGAATTCGCGTGTCCACTCTTGGGCGGCGATACTGTCACGACGGCCGGGCCGATCACGATTTCAATCACGGCGCTCGGCACATTGCCTCGCGGCACGATGGTGCATCGTGAGGGCGCGCAAGCCGGCGACCATATTTTCGTTTCCGGTACGATCGGCGATGCGGCGTTGGGCTTGCGCCTGCCGCGCGGTGGAGCGGCGGCGACGCAATGGGGCATCGACCTTGCTGCCGCCGACTATCTGGTCGGGCGCTATTTGGTGCCACATCCGCGTGTCGGTTTGACGAAGGCTATCCGCGACTATGCGTCAAGCGCGATGGATGTATCCGACGGTTTGGCCGGCGATCTGGCGAAGCTGTGTCTCGCATCCGGGGTTTCGGCCGACGTCGATGTGACGCGGATTCCGCTGTCGACGGCGGCGGCTGCTGCGGTTGAGAACAATCCGGATACTTTGGTCACGGCACTTACGGGCGGCGACGACTACGAGATCGTTTGCACGGTTGCTGAGGATCGGCGCGCCGCGTTCATCGCCGCGGCGCAGGCGGCTTCAGTCGATGTGGTTGAGATCGGCCGCATCGTCGTGGGCGATGCGCCGCCGCGGTTCACGCGCGACGGCAAAGTGTTCGACACCGGGGCCGGTTCGTTCAGCCATTTTTGAGATCGGTGAGCACTTGCCAGGGCGCATCCACTGATGCGTCGTGAAACAGCATGAAGCTGCCGAGCGCGTCGCTCGGTGAGAGCAAGATCAAATTAGTCTTGTCGACAAGAGGTGCAACACCGGCCTCGGTCAACGTCTTGCGGGTGTGCGCGAGATCGCGCGAGCGGATCGCTTGGCCGGCCATGTAGGGCAGTGAGCCGGCTTTGTAGCCTGGCAGGAAATCCTCGGCATTATCAGTGCTTGTGATGACGATGCGCCCGCGTTCGAGTTCGACCGTGGTTAGCGCTGCCGACAAACGCAGCGGCTTGTCGGTATAGCGCGCGAAACGCTCGGTTGCCTCCGCCGCGTCGTTGCTGACGAGCATAAGGTCCGTGAGTGCGTCGGCGCCGTTCGGGTGCGCGACGAGATGATCCTGCCAGAGCACATCGGGTGTCAGGCTTTTCGTGAACTGCACGCGGCCTTCGGCCATGACGCCGGGCTCGGGCCTGAGCACCTGCCACGCAACGCGCGGTGCGCCCGGCAACGTCACGTCCTTGCGGTCGAGCTGGACGACGCTCTGCATTGCAAAGCCGGATTTCATCAGCCGCTCGCGCTGCCCCGGAATATCGTCATGCGCCATCGCGATGAGGTGGAGGCCTTGGTAGCGCGCGATCTGATTGCGGAACTGCGCCGCGAGCGGCGTGTCGTGCGTCGCGGCGAGGATCTCCAGATAGCCGCGGCGGAGGCGGGCAAGACGGTTCGACGTGCCGGACGGCGTTAGTTTGCCGGCTGCGTCCGCATTGGTTTGGACATTGATCTGCGAAACTTGGAAGCCGAGCCGTTCGAGCTGGTTTCCGGCGGCGTCGAGGTCGGCGACGAAATAGCCGACATGGTCGAGAAAGACTTCGTTTTGCTGCGGAAGCTGACGGTCAGGATACGGCATGCGGGCTCGCTGAAGACGATTTAGGCTGCGAAAAGCGCGGTCGATAGCATCGCTGACCTGCGAAAACCGGTCTGGCGCAAAAGAATTCTCCTCGTTATGGCTGCGCGGCTCCGGGGAGGACAGATGGCGTTCGTGGCCGAACAAGGTGACCAGTTAGCGCGGCGTAATGCAATCGTGCTGGCAATTGCGCAGATGCTGGGCGGCGCGAACACGATCGTGTTCTTCGCCACGGCGGCAATCACCGGAAATATCTTGGCGCCCTCCAAGGCTTTGGCGACGCTCCCGGTCAGCGTCTACGTGATTGGGCTGTGGCTCGGCACGCTGCCGATGGGCTTCCTCGCACGCCGCTACGGGCGCCGCATCGCGTTCCAGACCGGGACCATCGCGGGTGTGTTTACGGGACTGTTCTGCTGCGCCGCGATTGTGTTTGCTTCCTTCGCTCTCTTCAACATCGGCGCATTTCTGACCGGCTTCTACGCGGCAGCGACGCAGGCTTACCGTTTTGCCGCGGCGGACACCGCAAGTGAGCGATTCCGCCCCAAGGCGATCTCGTGGGTGCTGGTCGGCGGCGTCGGCGGCGCGTTCCTCGGGCCGCAGGTCGTGATCTCCACCGAACATCTATGGCAACCGCATCATTTTGCGGTGAGCTTCCTGCTCCAGTCGGCGATTGCCGTGGTCGCCGGCTTTGTGCTCATGGCGCTCAACATTCCGCGTCCCGCGGTCGGAACCGGTGTTTCGACCGGGCGGCCGCTGAAGGAGATCGTCACGCAGCCGCGCTTCATGGCGGCGGTCGCCTGTGGGGTCGCAAGCTATTCGGTGATGAATATCGTGATGACGGCAGCGCCGCTCGCGATGATCATGTGCAGCCACACGACGCGCGATGCGACGCTCGGCCTGCAGTGGCACGTGCTCGGCATGTTCGTGCCGAGCTTCGTCACGGGGTCGTTGATCACGCGTTTCGGCGTCGAGAAGATCATCGCGGCCGGATTGATCATCCTCGCCGGCAGCGCGGCCGTGAGTCTGGCCGGCATCGCACTGATGAACTTCTGGCTCGGACTGATTCTCCTCGGCATCGGCTGGAATTTCGGTTTTATCGGCGCCACCGCGATGGTGACGCAATGTTATCGTCCCGAGGAACGGAACTCCGCGCAGGCTTTCAACGACTTCCTGGTGTTCGGTTCGATGGTGATCGGCTCGCTCGCATCGGGCGGTGTGTTGACCGCTTACGGCTGGGACATGGTGAATTGGCTCGTGTTTCCAGTGCTCGGCGTCGCGCTCGTGATGCTGGTCGTGCTCGGCAACCGCGCGAGGCCGGCGGCCGCTTAGAGGTGTTCTAGGAACGGTCGCCTAAAACAAACCAAAAGTCGGATTGATGCGGGTCGGATTTTTGGCTATATCGGCCGCACTTTTCTGGGGCTCTCCGGGCACCGCTGCGGCCAACTGCTAGCCGACACAACGGCTACGATGAAGCGCGCGCCCCCGGCAATCAGGGTGGAAATCAATGACAATTCTATGGGCCATCGTCGCCTGTGGTGTGCTTTCAATCGTCTATGGCGCGTGGGCGACTCAGTCGGTCATGTCGGCGGACGCCGGCAGCCAGCGCATGCAGGAAATCGCTGCCGCCGTCGCGGAAGGCGCGCAGGCTTACCTTAAGCGTCAATATCTCACGATTGCCATCGTCGGTGCCGTGATCTTCGTTTTGATCTGGTTCCTGCTCGGCGGCACGGTCGCGGTCGGCTTCCTCATCGGCGCTGTGCTCTCGGGTCTGGCCGGCTTCATCGGCATGAACGTTTCGGTCCGCGCCAACGTACGCACCGCGCAGGCGGCGTCTAAGTCGCTGTCCGAAGGCCTCGACATCTCGTTCAAGGCCGGTGCGATCACGGGCATGCTGGTCGCCGGTCTCGCGCTGCTCGGCGTCGCGGTCTACTACATGATCCTGATCGGACCGCTCGGCCACGCTCCGCAGAGCCGCACCGTCATCGACGCGCTTGTCGCGCTCGGCTTCGGCGCCTCGCTGATCTCGATCTTCGCCCGTCTCGGCGGCGGCATCTTCACCAAGGGTGCCGACGTCGGTGCCGACCTTGTCGGCAAGGTCGAGGCCGGTATTCCGGAAGATGACCCACGCAACCCGGCAACGATCGCCGACAACGTCGGCGACAACGTCGGCGATTGCGCCGGCATGGCGGCCGATTTGTTCGAAACCTACGCGGTGACCGTGGTCGCCACGATGGTTCTCGCCGCGATCTTCTTCGCAGGTCAGTCAGTTCTCAGCTCCGCGATGCTGTATCCGCTCGCCATCTGTGGCGCCTGCATCGTGACATCGATCATCGGCACGTTCTTCGTGAAGCTCGGCGCTAACGGCTCGATCATGGGCGCGCTCTACAAGGGCCTCATCGCAGGTGGCGTGCTCTCGATCGGGGGCCTCGCGCTGGCAACCCAGTACGTTCTGCCGAACGGCTTCGGGGTCGTCGGCACCGCGCAAGGCATGACGATTACGGGCATCAACTTGTTCTACTGCGGCCTCATCGGCCTCGGCGTGACGGGCCTGATCGTGTGGATCACCGAATACTACACGGGCACGGGCAAGCGTCCGGTCGTCTCGATCGCGCAAGCGTCGGTCACCGGCCACGGCACTAACGTGATCCAGGGCCTTGCCGTTTCGCTCGAGTCCACCGCGCTACCCGCGATGGTCATCATCGGCGGCATCATCTTCACGTTCCAGCTCGCGGGCCTCTACGGCACCGCGATCGCGGTGACGACGATGCTCGGCCTCGCCGGCATCATCGTTGCGCTCGACGCGTTCGGTCCGGTCACCGACAACGCCGGCGGCATCGCCGAAATGTCGGGCCTGCCGAAGGAAGTCCGTCACAACACGGACGCGCTCGATGCGGTCGGCAACACGACGAAGGCCGTTACGAAGGGCTACGCGATCGGCTCTGCCGGTCTCGGCGCGCTGGTGCTGTTCGCGGCCTACAGCTACGACCTCAACTACTTCATCACCGAGGCGAATAAGGCCGGCTCGACGATGTTCCCGTACTTCAAGGGCATCGGGCAGGTCTCGTTCGATCTCTCCAATCCGTATGTCGTTGCGGGCCTGATCTTCGGCGGTCTCATCCCGTATCTGTTCGGCGGCATCGCGATGACCGCGGTCGGCCGTGCGGCCGGCTCGGTGGTCGAGGAAGTGCGCCGTCAGTTCCGCGAAAAGCCGGGCATCATGGAAGGCAAGGATCGTCCGGATTACGGTCGTGCCGTCGACATGCTGACGCGCGCCGCGATCAAGGAAATGATCATCCCGTCGCTGCTGCCGGTTCTCGCGCCGATCGTTGTCTACTTCGGCGTGTTGGCGATCTCGGGTTCGAAGGCTAACGCATTCGCTGCAGTCGGTGCTTCGCTTCTCGGTGTGATCGTCAACGGTCTCTTCGTCGCGATCTCGATGACCTCGGGCGGCGGCGCATGGGACAACGCGAAGAAGTCGTTCGAAGATGGCTTCACCGACAAGGACGGTGTGACGCATCACAAGGGCGGCGACGCGCACAAGGCGTCGGTGACCGGTGACACCGTTGGTGACCCCTACAAGGACACAGCCGGTCCGGCCGTGAACCCGGCGATCAAGATCACCAACATCGTGGCGCTGTTGCTGCTCGCGATCCTGGCGCACTGATCGTCGCTAAGAGACACACAAAGAATACCCCGCGGAGCGATCCGCGGGGTTTTTTTGGGGTCCGTGCAAGCGGCTAGGGCGTTAAGCGATAGCGTTTGAAGGCGGCCGCCTCGATTGCCGGCTTTGAGTAGAGAAGCGGGACGTAAGCTCCCGCCGCCCAGAACGGGGCTAGGTTTCGGTAGAACGGGCTCGCAGGATCGCCGGACTGGCCTGGTGTGTTGACCATGACGCTTTCGTCCCAGCGGCCGACGTCCAGCACCATCCGAAATGAAGCGCCGGCGGTTACACGGAAGTCCGTGTTGCGGTAGGTCGCCGCCATCGGACTGAATGCTGTGCCGGCTTTTTGCAAGCGCGAGACGTTGAGTTGCGCGCGCGTACGGTCGTCGGCGATCGGCGATAATGCGTGCTCAAATTGTGCGTGATGTAGTTTGCCCCAGGCCCAGTTCGCAGGATCAGATCCGAGAATTTCCGTTACCTCCTTGACCGCTCCGCCGAGTGTTTCGAGCAGTACCCGGTTGCGGGCGCCTTGAGGATCGCTGCCGAAACGCGCGTCGGGCTTATCGAGGAGGTCTGCGATTGCATCGAGGTCGCCGGCGCCGACGATCGATCGTGCGGCTTCAGGTGTGGTCGCCGCGACAACACCTCGGCCAAGGTGTTTTGCCATCCAGACTTCGGCCAGAGCCGCGGCGGCGCTGTCGGCCGACGTCCGCCCATCCCAATTCCTGACGAGGTTCAGACCGAGTGTGGTCTGCGGATCGTCGGACGAAAGACCCGTCAACAACTTGGCGATACGCCGCCCGACCGGGGTCGTCGGATCGGTCTGCAAATCCATCGCGTCAGCAAGGGTCCATTTTTTCTTGGTTGCGAAGACTTCTTTGATGCGCTGAATGCGCGAAGGGTTTGACCATTCGAAGCCGATCTTCTTGTCGATGGCAGGATGATCGAGCGGGATATTCATTTCGTTCGCAGTGCCGAAGTAGCCTTCCTTCGGGTTGAATACAGTCGGCAGTTCGTTGCCTGCGCGCAGACCCGCCCATTCGTAACGGCCGTCCCCCGGCACGGGCATCAGTCCATCCCAATTCGGGCGCACCGGTGTATGCCCTCCGGCGACCCAGCCGATGTTTCCTTTCACGTCGGCGTAGACCTGGTTCTCCGATGGCGCGCCCCAAGTCTCCATCGCCTTGCGGAACTCCGGCCAGGATTTCGCCTTCATGTAAGAGGTCGATCCGAAGTATGCGGATGCGCCGGGCTCGAACCACGTGGCGCGCATCGCGAAGGCACGGTTGTTGGCTTTGTCGACGTGAATCACCGGGCCATGGCGGGTGAATTTTAGATCGACCTTGCGCGACGCTTCACCCTTCACAGGGATTTCTTCGGCGACGGTGCGCATCGTCTCGAAGCCATCCTTGTATCGGTAGCGATCAGGATTTTGCGGGTCGAGTTCGTAAACGTAGAGGTCTTCCTGGTCGATCGCGAAGATCGTAAGGCCGAATGCGATCGTGCCGTTGTGGCCGATCGAGACGCCAGGAAGAGCTGGCTCGCCGCCGCCGATGACATTCAATCCCGGAGCATTGAGGTGAACAACGTAACGCAACGATGGGACGCCGTGCGCGCGATGCGGATCGTTGGCGAGGATCGGCCGGCCACTGACGGTGCGCGACGGCGCTATCGTCCAGTTGTTCGAGCCGTAATGTTTGATGTCCTCGTCGAGCGCCGCGAGACGCTCCTCGTAAGCGCCCGGAGCAGATAGTCCGATTCTCGTGCGGTCTCGCGAAAATGGAATGTTCTCGGTCGCGAGGATATAGTCGCGTAGAACTTCGGCGGGGATCGAGCAGGGGTCGAGGCCGGGCGGCAAGGCGGGTTTGACCGGCGGCTCGAGCTTCTTGCGCAGTTGGTCACTATCAAGTCCTGCCGCGCAGGCGGCACGTGCGCGTGCGACTTCCGAAGTTACATTGCGTGTCAGACCATGTGAACGAATGCGGACGACGTCTTCGGCAGTCCATGTTTCGGGCTCGGAGCCCGAGATGCGAAATTCGATCGGCATCAGTTTAGGCTCCGCTTTTGCGCGAGCGACATATGCATTGATGCCGGCGACAAAGGCTTCGGTGGATGCCTTGGAGCCTTTGCCGTAGGCAGCCCATTCGGCGTTCATGTCGCCGCGATAGAGGAAGAGCCGCAGCGCGCGATCATGCTCCACATATCCGGGGCCGAACGAAGCGGACAGACGACCGAGGCCGCGTTTGCGCCAAAAGTCGATCTGCCAAAGGCGGTCGCGGGCTGCGTTCCAGCCTTGCAAGAAATACACATCGCGCTCTGTCTTCGCGTAGATGTGCGGAATGCCCCATTGATCGACGATAATCTCGGCTGGAGATTGCAGTCCCGGTACGGCAACCGTTTCCGAGCTGACTTTGTCGACGTCGCGCGCAAGCGCAGTGCTCGCCGTTAAAGCCAATGCCGTGGCGGCAAGCGTGCTCAATGCGCTACGGCGCGCAGTTCGTGAAATCATTTCGTCTCCTCCAACCGATTTTCTTAAAGGCGGAGAGACTAGCGGAGGGTCGCGCTCCCTGAACAGTGGGTTGAGGCGCAGACCTCTAATTCACATCCATCTGCAGGCCTTCGCGTTTGATGATGCCGGCGAATTTTTCGATCTCGGCTTGCACGAAGGCTTTGTGTTGCGCGGTCGTCTGGTAGTCGGCGCGTGCGCCGATGACGGCGAAGCGCTTCTTTGCGTCGTCGGTTTCGAGGAACGATCTGCACTGTTGGTTGAGGCTCTCGACCATCGGCGCAGGTGTGCCTTCGCCGTAGAAGGCACAGATCCACGACGATAGATCGAATTTGCTCAGCGCTTCGATGCCGCTCTCGGCGACAGTCGAAACGTTCGGCGCAAGCGGATTGCGCTCGAGCGTGGTCACGGCGAGGCCTTTGAGTTTTCCGTCGAGCACCTGCGGCAGCGACGGGAAGAGGTTGTCGAACAGGATCGGCGGCTCGCCGCCGAGTGCGCCGGTGAGTGCGGGACCTGCGCCGCGAAACGGCAGGTGGGTCATCTTGATCCCGGTCAGCTGCTGAAGCCACGCCGAGGTCAGATGCGGCGTCTGGCCGGTGCCCGATGTGCCGTATGCGAGCTTCTCGGGGTTTGCCTTGGCGTAAGCGACGAGCTCCGAGATCGAGTTGATGCCGATCGACGGATGCGCCGTGATGAGGTTTGGAATGCAGATCAGATTGCTGACCGGCACCAGCTGCTCGGGGCGATACTGGATGTTGCGGAAGATCGTGTGCGCGATCGCGTTCGGGCCCGGATTGCCGATCAGGATGACGTGGCCGTCTTGCCTTTGCCGGATGAAGTCGAGCGTGCCGATGGTGCCGCCGCCACCGGATTTGTTTTCGACGACGGTCGGTTGGCCCCAGCTCGTTTGCAGATGGGCCGCGAAGATGCGGCCGATCGCGTCTGTGATGCCGCCGGGTGGCGCCGGAACGATGACGCGTACGTTCTGCGTCGGGCGCCAGGCTTGTGCTTCGCCGCGTGTCGAAATGAGCGCTGCGGTAGTTAGCGCGGCGCTGCCTTGAAGGACTTTGCGACGGCTGATGCGCATCGCTCAGTTCACGTCCATCTGCAGGCCTTCGCGCTTGATGATGCCGGCGAACTTTTCCGTCTCGGCATCGACGAAGGCTTTGAACTGCTGCGGCGTGCCGTAGTCCGGACGCGCACCGAAGGCGGCGATCTTCTTCTTCACCTCTTCGTTCTCGAGGAACGTCTTGCACTGTGCGTTGAGGCTGAGCACGGCGTCGTTCCGCGTGCCCTGATTGTAGAAGACGCAGAACCACGATGAGACGTCGAACTTGGCTAACTCCGGCGCGCTCTCGGCCATCGTCGGAAGGTTTGGTGCGAGATCGTTGCGTTCGGTCGTCGTGACGGCGAGGCCGTTGAGTTTGCCGTCGAGCACTTGGGGCAGGGACGGGAACAGGTTGTCGAAGAGGATCGGCGGCTCACCGCCAAGCGCTGCCGCGATCGCCGGACCCGCGCCACGGAACGGCAGATGCGGCATTTTCAGGCCGGTGAGCTGGAGGAACCACGCGGCGGTCAGGTGCGGGCTCTGGCCGGTACCGGAGGTGCCGAAGGTGAGTTTGTCCGGCGTCGCTTTCAGCGCGGCTATCAGTTGCGCGATCGTCTTGATGCCGGTCGATGGATGCGCCGAGACGATGTTCGGCACGCGGATGAGGTTCGAGACGGCGACAAGCTGATCCGGCTTGTATTGGAGATTACGGAAGATCGAATAAGCGATCGCATTTGGGCCCGGATTGCCGATGAGGAGCGTGTGGCCATCCGGCTTTTGCCGGATGTAGTCGAGCGTCCCGATAGTGCCGCCGCCGCCGGATTTGTTTTCGACGACGACCGACTGACCCCAGGCGTTCTGCAGATACGGTGCGAACAGACGCCCCATGACGTCGGTAAGGCCGCCCGGCGCCGCCGGAACGATGATGCGCACGTTGCTGTTCGGCTTCCAGCCGGAGCCCTGCGCGTTGCTGCGATGAGATATGACGGCGGCTGCCGTGATACCGGCTGCGCCTGCGAGCACGCGACGGCGTGTGAATTTGAGCGACATGGTCCCCTCCCAAAATCATCCGCTGATCGCGGATCTTGTTGTGGGTGCATTATCGCTAAAGTTGTGGCGTCGGCTAGCCGAATGCGCGCGCGTGATTGACCGCAGTGATCAAAAGCCGCGCCGGCGTTTCGCCAGCCGTTACTGGGTGCCGATGATCTTGAAGATGTAGGTGAGGTACGACAGTTCCTGACCGCCTGACGGGGTGGTGCGGCTGACGAAGTCGAACACCTTGCCGTCCTGCAAGCCGAAGTTGGCGACGCGATTCACGCGGCGGCTCTTGTCGAAATAGACCGCGACCACGCGCTGGTCGCGCACGGTTTCGGGCAGGAACGAGGTCTGCGAGGTTTTGCGGGAGACGTAGTAGAAAACTTCGCCCGAAACGGTGGCGACGGTCGACGGGGTGCCGAGAATAACCAGGACCTGCTCCTGGCTGGCGCCGATCTGGATCTGCTCCAGGGCGCCTTCCGGCAGCATGTAGCCCTTCTGATAATTCTTGGTGAAACCGCCGCCACTGCCGCTGCAGCCGGCGATCAAAGCGCCGGCAACCAGAATGGCCGCGACCTTGCCGGCGGCGGAGCGCCCGACTGCCCAAGACTTCAAGTTCATACGCGGTCCCTAACGTCCCCATGGCCGGATTGCAACGCGGCGAACGAGCCGATAACCCGAAATCGCCAACAATCCGGAAACCGGCTGGCAAAGCCGCGCTGGCGCGCGCTATAAGCCGGAAACTCCAAAACATCCCGACGAAGAGATCGATGGCCCTGTTTCGACCCCGCCGCGACGAAAACACCATTGAGACGCTCTATGGCGCCATCGTGGCACAGGCGCGTTTGCCGGTGTTTTACGCCGAGGCTGGCGTTCCGGACACAGTCGAGGGGCGTTTCGACATGATCGTCCTGCATCTCGCGCTGTTTTTGCGCCGTCTGCGGACCGAAACCGGCAAATTGCCGCCGGTTGGGCAGGCGGTGTTCGACCACTTCTGCACCGACATGGACCACAACCTGCGCGAGATGGGCGTCGGCGAGATGGCGGTGCCGCGCCGAATGAAGAGATTCGGCGAGGCCTTTTACGGCCGTTCTACCGCGTATGACGCCGCTCTCGACAGTGGGGACGTACCGGCGCTGGAGGATGCGCTCGCACGCAATCTGCGGCCGACAGTGGATAGCGGTGCGGTGCTTGCGCGTTACGTTCGAGAGGCGGCCCGGTTGCTCGCCGACACGTCAGAAGATTCGCTGCGGAAAGGTGAGGTCCGTTTCCCGGCCGCCGACAAGGTACTTGCTCATGGTTGATTTAAACGCCGCCGCTTGGAGTTCTCCAATCCGTGCCGAGGATGTGCCGGAGAAGGGCAGACATGTGAATCTGGTGGCCGACGAAACCGCGCGCGACGCCGTCGCGAAACTCGCGAAGGTCGACGCCGTCAGCGATCTGAAGGCGTCATTTGATGTCTCGCCGCGCGGCGCCGGCCTGCATGTCGGCGGGCGCGTTACGGCGACGGTGCGTCAGAAATGCGTTGTCAGTCTCGAGCCGATCGAAAACCGAATCGACGAAGAGATCGCTGTTTCGTTTTCGCCGCATATTACGGACGCTCCGCAACACCGCGAGGATGACGAAGAAGTCGAGACCAACATGATCACGGACGGACCGGAGCCGCTGATCGATGGTACGGTCGATCTTGGCGGCCTCGCAGTTGAGTTTCTGCTGCTGGGGATCGATCCATATCCGCGCAAAGAGGGCGTCGCGTTCGAGCCGCCGAAAGATGCGAAGGATGATCCCGGACCATTCGCGGCGCTTGCCGCCTTAAAAAAGAAGCAGTGAGCCAATGGTTCTGCTCCTCCTCGGCCTCGCGATTTTCATCGGCGCGCACGTGTTCGTCGAGCAACGAGAGGCGCGCGCGAGGCTGATCGCGCATCTAGGCGAGGGGCCGTATAAGGGACTCTTCTCGCTTGTCGCGCTGATCGGGTTTGCGCTGATCGTCTACGGCTTCGGCTCGTATCGCGCGACCGGTTGGGTCGACGTTTGGACGCCGCCGCGCTGGACGCGGCATGTCACGGCGCTGCTGATGTGGTTCTCGATCATCGCGTTGTTCGCGGCCTATCTGCCGGGCCGAATCAAGCTGGCGCTTAAGCATCCGATGCTGGCCGCGCTGAAGTTGTGGGCGCTGGCGCATCTGATCACAAACGGCGACCTCGGCTCGATGATCCTGTTCGGGAGCCTGCTGGCCTATGCGGTCTACGACCGGATCGCGCTCAAAAAGCGCGGAGATAACGGGTTTTCGGGGCCAGTTACGGGGTGGGGCGGCGATACCGCCGCTGTGGCGGTGGGAACTCTTGCCTATCTGGCGATCGGCTATACCTTCCATCCGCTTCTGATCGGAGTGCCGGCTTTCGGCTAGTTTGCCATCGCGATGCCTTATCTTTATTTTAGCGCTTCCTTTCCAATCTAACGATAGCCGATAGGGTCCGCCGCAAGCGGGCGCGGTTGCCTGGGGTACTGGCGTGGCGGACATTTTTAATGAAGTCGATGAGGAACTTAGGCGGGAACGCTTAAGGCAAATCTGGGAACGCTATCGCGTCCTCATCATCGCTGCGGCCGTTCTGATCGTTGGTGGCGTCGGCGGCTGGCGCGGCTACGAGTGGTACCAATTCAAGCGCGCGTCGGAATCTGGCGCCCAATTCGAATCGGCCGTGACACTCGCTAGCGAAGGCAAATATCAGGAAGCCGAGGCGGCGTTCGGTAAGATCGCGCAGGAAGGCACCGCATATAAGACGCTGGCGCGTCTGCGGCAGGCGAGCGAATTGGCGCGGCAGGACCGCGACGGCGCTCTCAAAATTTACGACTCGATTGTCGCCGATGCGTCGTCGGGTCCAGTGTTTCAGGACCTCGCCCGCGTGCGCGGTGGTCAGATCGCGATCGATACGGCGTCGCTGGACGACATGAAGAAGCGCCTTTCGGGCGCAACCGATGCGGGACGCGTTTTCCGCCACAGCGCGCGTGAGCTGCTGGCGTTCTCGGCCTGGCGCGCCAACGACGGCGCCGCGGTCAAACAGTGGGTCGACGCAATCATCGCCGACCCAGACACGCCGAATGGCATACGGTCTCGTAGTGAAATGCTGATGTCGCTCTCGGCGCCGGAAGCAAGGAGTTAGGTGTGCGTACAAAGCTGTCATCGCTCGCGATCATCGCTGTTCTCGGACTGGGCCTGTCGGCCTGTGGTGAGACGGTGCAAACGTTTCAGGATCAGCTGAACGACTTTAACCCGATGGGTCAGAAGAAGACCAGGCTGCCTGGCGATCGCCGCGCGATGTTCCCGGAAGGTGTCCCGGGCGTGCAGCAGGGCGTTCCCGCCGAGCTGATGAAGGGGGCTCCGAAGGAGCCGGAAGTCGAGACGGTCGCGACGCCCGCTCCCGCGGCGAAGCCGAAGACGCGTCGTGTGCGCACAGCTTCGCCGGCTCCGCGCCAGGCGGCTCGCCGTCAGTCGGCTCCGCAGGCCGAGGCTCCGGCTGCAGCCCCGCAAGCTGCACCCGCGGCGCGTGCTCCTGCCTCGGCCGGCAATTGGGGCCCGCCGCCGTCGTCAGGCGCTGCGCCCACCGCAGCTTGGCCCGATCCGCCGAAGGCTCAATAATCACGCGGCTGGCGCCGGGCGCTCCTTTAATCTATTGGCTCGGCGATGAGTTTTACGGCAGCCATTGTGGGCCGACCTAATGTCGGCAAATCGACTTTGTTCAATCGTTTGGTCGGCAAGCGTTTGGCGCTCGTCGACGATCGTCCCGGTGTGACGCGTGATCGCCGCGAGGGCGATGCGCGTCTCGGCGATCTCGAATTCACCATCATCGATACGGCCGGTTTTGAGGAAGCGCCCGCGGGCTCGCTCCCGGCGCGTATGCGTGAGCAGACGGACGCCGCGATTGCGATGGCGGATGTCGTGCTGCTTCTCGTCGATGCGCGCAGCGGATTGATGCCGCTGGATAAGACGTTCGGCGAGATCGTGCGCAAGGCGAACAAGCCGACGATCCTCGTCGCCAACAAGAGCGAAGGCAAAGCCGGCGAGTCCGGCCGCCTCGAGGCATACGAGCTCGGCCTCGGCACGCCGATCCCGCTTTCGGCCGAACACGGCGAAGGCTTGGGCGATCTCTACGACGCGCTGCGTGAAGCGTTGCCTGACGCAACGGAATTCCCGGTCGAGGACGAGATCGACGAAAACGCCGAGGGCGGGCCGATCCGCGTTGCGATCATTGGCCGGCCGAATGCCGGCAAATCGACGCTGATCAATCGCTTGCTCGGAGAGGAGCGTTTGCTCACTGGACCGGAAGCCGGCATCACGCGCGACTCGATCGCGGTGCGCCTCGACTGGAACGGGCAGGCGTTTCAGGTTCACGATACGGCCGGCATTCGGAAACGCGCGAACGTGCAGGAAAAGCTCGAGAAGCTTTCGGTCGCCGATGCGCTGCGCGCAATCAAGTTCGCCGAAGTCGTCGTGCTGCTGCTCGACGCGATGCACCCGTTCGAGGAGCAAGACCTACGGCTCGCCGATCTCGTCGTGCGTGAAGGCCGCGCACTGGTGATCGCGATGAACAAATGGGATTTGATCGAGCGCAAGGGCGGCGCGGGTCACTTACGCGAAGAGGTCGATCACTGGTTGCCGCAAGTCAAAGGCGTGCCGATTGTCGCGGTGTCGGGTTTATCGGGTGAGAATCTCGATCGCCTGATGAAGGGCATCGTCGACTCGCATGAGGTTTGGAACAAGCGCATCGGAACGTCGGCGCTCAATCGCTGGCTGACATCGGCAACGTCGCAGCATCCGCCACCGGCCGTTTCTGGCCGCCGCATCAAGATCAATTACGTGACGCAGCCGAAAGCGCGGCCGCCGAGCTTCGTGTTGTTCACGACGCGCGCGGACGCTGTGCCGGAAGCCTATCGCCGTTATCTGATCAACAGCCTGCGCGAGTCGTTCGAACTGCCCGGCACACCCATCCGGCTGATGCTGCGTGAGAAGGAAAATCCGTTCGACGATAAATCGTCGCGGTAGGATTCACTCGCTCGGCGCGTTGTACTTCATCACGGAGCGCGTCGGATAATCGAACAGCTTGCCGGAGTAGTCCACGTCCGGCAGGCACATCGCAACGATGAACTCCGCGACTTGCTCAGGCGTGTCGAGGACCGACGGATCTTCGCCCGGCATCGCCGCCGCGCGCATCTTGGTGCGGATCGGGCCGGGGTTGAAGAGATTGACCTTCACGTGCGTCGTCTCGGTTTCCGCCGCGTAGGTGCGCGCGAGAACTTCGAGGCCGGCTTTGGTCACCGCGTAAGCGCCCCAGTAAGCGCGCGCCTTCGAGGCCGCGCCGGAGCTGATGAACACAGCACGCGCCGCCGGAGCCGCGCGCAGCAAGCCATCCATCGTTCGAATGAGGTGCCAATTCGCCGTGAGATTGATGGCGACGGTCTGATCCCAGATCTTCGTTTCGATGTGGGGCAGCGGCGACGTGTGGCCCAGAACGCCGGCGTTCCCGACGAGAATGTCGAGACGGCCATAACGTTCGCCGAGCGCAAGCGCGAGACGTTCGACGCCTGGCGTGTCCGTGATGTTGAGCGGGACGAGCGTCGCGCTGCCGCCGACGGCTTTGATCTGGTCGTCGAGTTCTTCGAGGCCGCCGGTCGTGCGCGCCGTGGCAATAATGTGCGCGCCTTCCTTGGCGAGTGCGAGAGCCGTAGCGGCGCCAATGCCGCGCGATGCGCCAGTAACCAGCGCGACCTTATCTTTCAATCGTGACATTTGACTCTGAAAATTAGCTCGCTTCGGCCAGCAGAGAGAGTTGGCGCGGCTGGGAATCGCGAGCCTCGCGATCGGTCAGCGGCGTCGGATATTCACCGGTGAAGCAGTGGTCGGTGAACTGGGGATGCAGCGGATTGCGGCCGTTTTCGCCCATCGCCTTGTAGATGCCGTCCACCGAGATGAAGGCGAGCGAGTCCGCGCCGATGAATTGGCGCATGCCCTCGACGTCGTGCTGGGCGGCGAGCAGCTTATCGCGCTCGGGTGTGTCGATGCCGTAGTAATCCGGATGCGTGATCGGCGGGGAGGCGACGCGGAAGTGCACTTCGCGCGCGCCGGCGTCGCGCATCATGCGGACGATCTTCACGGATGTCGTGCCGCGCACGAGCGAGTCGTCGAGCAGGACGATGCGCTTGCCGTTGACGACGGCACGGTTGGCTGAATGTTTGAGGCGAACGCCGAGTTCGCGGATCTGCTGCGTCGGCTCGATGAAGGTGCGGCCGACATAGTGATTGCGAATGATGCCGAGCTCGTACGGGATGTTGGCTTCCTGCGCGAACCCGATCGCGGCCGGAACGCCAGAGTCCGGGACCGGGACGATCACATCTGCATCCGGCGCGGACTCGCGCGCGAGCTGTGCACCGAAGGCTTTGCGGATATCATAGACGCTGCGGCCGCCGACGACTGAGTCCGGTCGCGCGAAGTAGATGTATTCGAAGATGCACGGACGAACGCGCTGCGGCGGGAACGGCTTGTGCGATTGCACGCCGTCTTCGTCGAAGATGACGACTTCGCCATTCTCGATGTCGCGGATGTATTTTGCGCCGATGATGTCGAGAGCGCAGGTTTCGGACGCCAAGATCGGGCAGCCGTCGAGTTCGCCAAGGACGAGCGGGCGAATGCCGAGCGGATCGCGCGCGCCGACGAGCTTCTTGTTGGTGAGGCCGACGAAGGCATAGGCGCCTTCGATCTCGCGCAGCGCATCGACAAAGCGATCGATGAAGCGGTTGCGTGAGGAGCGGGCAACGAGGTGCAGCATCACCTCGGTGTCGGTCGTCGACTGCATCATCGCGCCTTCGCGCACGAGGCGGCGGCGGATGGTCAGACCGTTCGTGAGATTGCCGTTGTGCGCGATGGCAAAACCACCAGCGTTGAGTTCGGCGAAGAGCGGCTGGACGTTGCGAAGGATCGTCTCGCCGGTTGTCGAATAGCGCGTGTGGCCGATCGCGGAATTGCCCGGCAAGCGCTCGATGACTTCACGGCGGGAGAAGTTGTCGCCGACGAGGCCCATGCGGCGTTCCGAATGGAAGCGCTTGCCGTCGAAGGCGACGATGCCGGCCGCTTCCTGCCCGCGGTGCTGGAGGGCGTGGAGGCCGAGCGCCGTGATGGCGGCGGCATCCGGGTGCCCATAAATGCCGAAGACTCCGCACTTCTCGCGGAGTCCATCACCGTCTTCAATGTCTTCGGGGAGGCCGTAGCTTTGATGCATGGTGCCCTCTGCCGTTCAGCGCCGTTTTTGCGTTGCGTCGAGCAACTGCTGCATGCCCTGGCGATCTTCCCGGGCATAACCGCGCTGCTCATCGTTGGCGGCGGAGCGGTTCACCGAACCGGTCACCGTCGGAGATGTCACGTTGGCACCGCGCGGACGGGCCGGATCGGCCGGCGGCGTATCCGCCGGGGCCTCTTCGCCGTCCTTCTTCTGCTTCAGCTTGCGGTACCAACCTTCCGGATCGTCCGGAAGCATAGACATAAGAGCTTTGCCCGAATTTTCCAGAACGACGCGTGACTTCGCGTTTTTGACCCATTCGGGTTGGCTGCGCTCGGGCACGAGCCAGACGAAGAAGAGGAAAGCGACGACCACGATCACCAAGCCGCGGGCGAGGCCGAACAGGAAGCCCATCGTGCGGTCGAGCGCGCCGATGCGGCTGTCGAGGATCATGTCCGAGATCTTGATGGTGATCAGCGAGACGATCAGCAGCGAGCCGATGAAGACGCCGCCGACTACGAGGCCGCTCGCGACAAGTTCGTTGCTGACGTATTTCATCGCCTCGGGCTTCAGCCGCGGGAAGGCGTAGAGGGTCAGCAGCGCAGCCGCGACCCAAGAGACGATGGAGAGGACTTCGCGCATGAAGCCGCGGACCATGGCCAGGATGCCGGAAATCAGCATCACGGCGAGGAGAATGATGTCGAGAAGCGTCAGCGGCATCGCGCGGCAAAAACTCCAAAACGGCCCGGCGCTTGTCGCACCTGACCGGAATCAAAAGCTCAAGGCCTAGTTGTGCGGCCGTGTATAGCGCCAGCCGGGACCGGCGTCATCCTTCTTGTCCAGGTTTCCGCAGGTCATTGCGGGGAGCCGAGCGTTTCGGGTTGCGAGCAGATGCCGCCGCAATCGTGGCGACGAGATCGTGAAGCGCCGAGACAACGTTAACGCGGACGGTACCGCCTGAGTCGGGGTCTGCGCGGGCGCTTTCCGGGGCAAAAGCGGCCGAAAAGCCGAGTTTCCCAGCTTCGCGCAGGCGGGACGGCCGATGCGAAACCGGGCGCAGCGCGCCGGAAAGCGAGATTTCGCCGAAATAGACCGCCTCCGACGGTAGCGGAGACTCGGCGAGGGACGAGACGAGAGCAGCGGCGGCCGCGAGATCGGCGGCCGGTTCGTTGATCCGGAGCCCACCGGCGACATTGAGGTAGACGTCGTGCTGGCCGAGGCGGACGCCGCAATGGGCATCCAGCACCGCAATAAGCATCGAGAGGCGACTAGGATCCCATCCGACGACCGCGCGGCGGGGCGTGCCGAGGCTGCTCGGGGCGACGAGCGCCTGCATTTCGACGAGGACCGGCCGGGTGCCCTCCATGCCGGCGAATACGGCAGTACCGGGAGCCCCGAGATTGCGCTCGGAGAGGAACAGCTCGGACGGGTTGGCGACTTCGCGGAGGCCGATGCCGGTCATCTCGAAGACGCCGATTTCGTCGGTCGGGCCGAAGCGGTTTTTCAGCGCACGCAGGATGCGGAACTGGTGCGAGCCTTCACCCTCGAAGGAAAGGACGGCGTCGACCATGTGCTCGACGACGCGGGGGCCTGCGATCTGACCATCCTTGGTGACGTGGCCGACCAGGATGACAGCAGCGCCGCAGCGTTTGGCGAAGCGGATCAGCGCCTGCGCAGAGCTGCGCACCTGCGTAACTGTGCCGGGCGCCGACTCGACTGTGTCGGTCCACATCGTCTGGATCGAGTCGATGATGATAAGCTTCGGGACTTGGCCTTCTGAGAGCGTCGCGATGATGTCTTCGACCGACGTCTCGGACGCGAGTTCGACCGGCGCCGATGCAAGGCCAAGACGCTCGGCACGCAGGCGTACTTGCGCCACCGCTTCCTCACCCGAGACATAAACGGAACGATGACCAGACCGCGCGAGAGCGGCGGATGCTTGTATCAGCAGCGTCGATTTTCCAATGCCCGGGTCGCCGCCGAGCAGCAGCACCGAGCCGCGCACGAAACCGCCGCCGGTGACGCGATCGAGTTCCGCGATACCGGAGGAGAGGCGCGGGGCGTTTGGTGTCTCGCCGGTCAGCGGCTCGAGTGCGAAGACGCGGCCCTTACGGCTCGGCCGTCCGGAGACCGGACGATCCAGCGCGCTCGTCTCCTCGACGATGGTGTTCCACTCGCCGCAGCTTTCGCACTTGCCCTGCCAGCGGTTCGTCACCGCTCCACAGTTTTGACAGATGAAGGTCGGATTGCGGCGGGCGGCCATGCGGGCGGAAACGTCCTGGTGAATCAGCCACCAATATAGACACGCCGATAGCGCTGGCCCAGGCGGGTGAGCACCTCATACCCGATCGTTTTCGCGTGCGAGGCGACTTCGTCGAGATCGATCTCATCATTGACGAGTGACGCGATGTCGCCGCGCTTCACCTTGCCGTCCGGCAGATCGGTCACGTCAATCGCGATGAGATCCATCGAGACGCGGCCCGCGAGCGGGCAGCGGTGCCCGTGGATCATCGCATCTGCGCCGGTCTGCTGACGGCTGCTGCCGGCGGCGCGCGGAAAACCATCCGCATAGCCGAGCGAAATGATGGCGATGCGGCTCGGGCGCGATGTGCCCCAGGCGCCGCCATAGCCGACGGTCTCGCCTTCGGAAACTTCGCGGACCTGGACGATCGTTGCATCGAGGCGGACAACGGGGCGCATCGGGTTAACGTGGCCGGGCGTCGGGTTGACGCCGTAAAGCGCGACTCCGGGGCGCAGGACGTCGTGATGCGTATCCGGGCCGAGGAAGACGCCGGACGAATTCGCCAGCGAACCGCGCAGGTTCGGGAACAGCTCGCGCAACTCGCGAAAGCGCCCGATCTGCTTGGCGTTGAGACCGTTGGACGGATCGTCCGCGCTAGCGAGATGGCTCATCAACAGTGTCACGGAGGCGGGCAGTGCACCTTGCTCCTGCACCAGCGAGGCGGCTTCGGCCAGCGATAGGCCGAGACGTTGCATGCCGGTGTCGACATGGAGCGCCGCTTCGCCCGTCCAATCATCGGCGTGACAGAAGGCTCGCCACTCTTCGAGCTCCGGCATGCTGCCGAGGACGGGACGAAAATTGCCCGCCGCATAAACGCGCGATGTGCCGGGGAGAAGCCCGTTGAGAATGTAGATGATCGCGTCTTGATGTTCGGCGCGGATCTTCGCGGCTTCACTGATATGCGCGACGAAAAACGTGCGGCAGCCCGCAGCGAAGAGTGCGTTGCTGACCGGTGTGATGCCGCAACCGTAAGCGTCGGCTTTGACGACGGCAGCGCATTCGCTGTTGGGAGCGTGCGCGGAAAGCGCGCGCCAATTTGCAACGAGCGCGTTCAGATCAATGGTGAGCGAAGCGCCGGTAAAGTCGATTTGGGGAAATGATTTTGCCATTCCCCGACATTGCCACGGTGTGCCGTAGTACGAAAGTACTAGGTGCGGGCCGGGTAGTGGCCGTCCTGCGCGAGATCCGAGAAGCGGGTGACGTGTCCGTCAAATTGCAGCGCAACAGTGCCGGTCGGGCCGTGGCGCTGCTTGCCGATGATGACTTCAGCCTTGCCGTGGACAAGCTCCATCTCGGTCTGCCACTTGACGTGCTCTTCGGTGCCGGTGCGCGGCTCCTTGTTCTTCAAGTAGTATTCCTCGCGGAACACGAACATCACGACGTCGGCGTCCTGCTCGATCGAGCCGGATTCACGAAGGTCGGAGAGTTGCGGGCGTTTGTCGTCGCGCGTTTCGACCTGACGCGACAACTGCGAGAGCGCGAGCACCGGGACTTTCAATTCCTTGGCGAGCGCCTTGAGGCCGGTGGTGATTTCGGTGATTTCCTGCACACGGCCTTCGGAGGCGCGCTTCGACGATCCGCTCAGGAGTTGCAAGTAATCGATGACGAGAAGATCGAGGCCGCGCTGACGCTTCAGCCGACGCGCGCGCGCCGTGAGCTGCGCGATCGAAAGACCACCGGTCTCGTCGATGTAGAGCGGGATGACTTCCATCTCGCGCGAGACGCCGACGATCTTGTCGAAGTCGCGTGTATCGATCTCGCCGCGGCGGATTTTGTAAGACGGGATCTCGGTCTGCTCGGAGATGATACGTGTCGCAAGCTGCTCGGCCGACATTTCGAGCGAGAAGAAGCCGACGATGCCGCCGTTGACGGTCGATATGCGACCGTCCGGCGCGGTCTCGCCTTTCCAGGCGCGCGCGATGTTGTAGGCGAGGTTCGTCGCGAGCGCGGTTTTGCCCATGCCTGGGCGGCCGGCGAGGATGACCAAGTCGGACGGCTGCAGGCCGCCCATCATGCGGTCGAGATCGTTGAGGCCTGTCGCGATGCCGGAGAGTTTGCCGTCACGCTGATAGGCCTTCGCCGCCATGTCGACGGCATTGGTCAGCGCATCTGCGAAGCGTTGGAAGCCGCCGTCGTAACGGCCGGTTTCGGCGAGTTCGTAGAGGCGGCGCTCGGCGTCTTCGATCTGCGTTTGCGGCGCGAAGTCGACGGGCGCGTCGAATGCGACGTTGACCATGTCTTCGCCGACGATGATCAGCTGACGGCGGATCGCAAGATCGTAAATCGTGCGGCCGTAATCGCCCGCGTTGATGACCGTCGTCGCTTCGGCGGCGAGGCGCGCGAGATATTGGTTCGCGTTCAATCCGGCGATGTCGAGATCAGCGGGAAGGAACGTCTTCATCGTTACGGGCGTCGCGACTTTGCCGGCGCGGATCAAACTGCCGACGAGCTCGTACAGGCGTTGATGCAGCGGCTCGAAGAAGTGCGGCGGATTCAGAAAATCCGAGACGCGATAGAACGCTTCGTTGTTGATCAGGATTGCGCCGAGCAGCGCCTGCTCCGCCTCCATGTTGTGCGGAGCGGAGCGGTACATCGGCTCAGCCGGTGCCTTGCGTGCGGACGAATCGATCAGCGCCATGATGCTCAGTCTATCTTGCGGGACGCTGGCGATAACACACGCGCGGGTCAGAGTCGGTCAGGATGTCGTGCGCGCATTTCTTCTGCGCATTATTCACAGCCATCGCTGCGACTTGTTGTGCGTAAAAGCGATTCCGCTTGACCGATGCATGGCAGATGAGTCGTCACCGGGTGACGTATTTTAGTAACGCTTTTTCGGCACTTTGTTTTGCCCAGTGTTCGAGCATTTCTGGCCTTGCGTGCGCCACAAATCTCGGCGACGTAACAGCTTGCAGCGAATTCGTTCGCTGCGCCAATCGGTTGAAATGAGGGAAGTCTCGTGTTGAACGGTTCGTTGCGCGCCGCGTCCGGCTTGATCGCGTTGCTGGCACTGTCGGCCGAAGCTTCGGCACAGAATCTCGACGCCGGTAAATCGCCGCAGCAATTGTTCGCGGGCAACTGCGCGGCGTGTCACCGCAGCGCGAAGGGCCTCGCGAAATCGAACAACACCGGGCAAGTCGCCGGCTTCCTGCGTCAGCACTACACGTCGAGCCGCGAGATGGCCGGCACACTCGCGGCTTACGTCGTCGGTAGCGGCGTCGATCCGAGTGGCCGCGGTGCACGCGCCGCCGCGCAGGATCCCGGCAAGCCCGATCCGCGCCGTGATCGTCAAGCCGCTCGCACGCCGGAAGCGGCTACGCCTGACGCCGCGCAAGCGAAGCCGCAGACGGCGGAAGAGCGCGCCGCTGCGCGCCGTGCCGCAAAAGAAGCCGCCGAGAAGAAGCAGGAAGCGCTCGAGCGTAGCCGCGTTGGCTTGAACGCAGGTGGCGATCCTTCGCCGGTGCAGATTTCGTCGCAGCCGGTCCCACTTGCGCACGATCGCGCTTCGAGCCGTGCGGATACGACTCGCACATACACGCCGCCGAAATCGTCGCAAGCTGCCGCTGTGCCGGCGAGCGCGCCGGAGAAACCTGCAGCCGCTAAGCCGACGCCTGCTGTCACGGCCGCGCTGCCGTCGGCTCCGCCGGAAGTCGCTCAGTCCGGCGCAACGTCGTCTGGTACGATGGCGACGCAAAAAGAAAATCCCGCGGCCGAGACCGCGGGACCTTCCGTCGAGACTGCGCCGAGTGCCGCGCCGACTGAAACTCAGCCGTTCGCGGCGCCTCTGCCTTAAGCGGCGTTGTTCTCTTCGCCTTCTTCGGCGGCTGCCTCTTCCTGCGGCTGCTCGAAGAACTCTTCGGCAACGGCCTTGGCTTCTTCAACTTCGTCGTCACCGCCTTCGCGGCGGACCGTGACGTTTTCGCCCTTGGCCTGACGTGCGGCTTCGTCGGCGTTGCGCGCAACGTTCATCGTGATGTTGACGTCGACTTCCGGATGCAGACCGATCGGGATCACATGCATGCCGACCATCTTGATCGGGGTCGAGATGTGGACCTGATTGCGGTCGAGCTTGAAGCCGCCTTCCGTGATGAGCAGAGCGATGTCGCGCGGCGAAACCGAGCCGTAGAGCTGGCCGGTGTCCGAAGCCTGACGCAGGACGACGAAGGTCTTGCCGTCGAGCTTCTTGGCGATCTTATCGGCCTCGCCCTTCTGCTGAAGGTTGCGAGCTTCGAGATCGGACTTCATGCCGTCGAAGCGGGTGCGGTTTGCGTCGGTGGCGCGGAGCGCTTTGCCGGTCGGCAGCAGGAAGTTACGCGCGTAACCGTCCTTCACGCGGACGACTTCGCCCATTTGTCCCAGCTTGGCGACACGTTGCAGTAGAATGACTTCCATGTGGTTCTCCTATCAGTCCTGATTTGCTGTGGTTGTTCAGTTTGGTTGAGACGGAGGCGCCTTGAGGCGGCCCCGGAAATTGAGAGCCATGTCGGCCAGTCCGAGCATGGCGGCGAGCAGCAAAGGCCAACCGAAGACGAGCGAAGCGCCGTAGACGCTGCCGAGAAGAATGCCGCGACCGCCCACATTGCGGGTGAGTGCGTGCAGCACGGCGAGGCCGAGTAGCGCGCAGGCTGTGAGGACGGCGGCTGACAGAACGACCGCGATCACCTGCGGCATCCCGGACAGAAGGAACGCGCCGCTGACAATCAGCGCGAAGCCGATCGGCGCCATCGGCGGGAATTCCATCGCGGACAGATCGGGCCATGTGCGGCGCAGGCGTCCGGAGGCGCGCGTGATCCGGCCGCCGAGATAGAGGAGGAGGCTGCCGACCATCGTGGTGATGATCGCGGCGGCTGGGGGAAGGATCAGCTCCGGTGCCTGCAACAGGCCCTGGCCAAACGTCGACTGGCCATCACGTCCGCGAATCGCTGGATTGTTGATAAGCGGCTCGAAGGCGCGGCGAAGGCGGTTGCGGAGTTCATCGGCGTCGGTCGCGACGCTCAGCACAAGGAGCGTGACGACGATCGCGGCGGTGATCGATACCCAGATGAGGAGTTTCCCGCTCGGATACCATTCGATGCCATCCGGCGCGTTGGCCGCCGGGCGGCCGAGAAGCGCGAGGTAGCCGAGCCACCAGGCCGGCAGGCCGATGCCGACGAGATACGCAACGAAGAACGAGAAGCTGAACACCGCGCCCAACACCAACGCGGCGACGACGGCAGCGATCAAACCGGCGAGATGGCTCCAGCCGAGCGCGGCAAGCAGGATAGGGAGCGGGGAGAGGTAGAAGAGGGGGACGGACAGCAAGGAGCCGGACGCGAACGTGCCGAAAAGCAACGCCGAGGTTAGTCCGGCCGCAAGGCCTATGAGTCCCACATAGAGCATATCGCTGTCCCGCTCGTCGGAGCGGTTAGAGGCGGATCAAACGTCCGCCCCAACCAAGTTTTCGTTAGACAAACTGGCGCCCGAAGGCGCCAGCCGAATTAGCGAATGACGTACGGCAGCAAACCGAGGAAACGGGCGCGCTTGATGGCGACCGCGAGCTCGCGCTGCTTCTTGGCCGAAACCGCAGTGATGCGGCTCGGGACAATCTTGCCGCGTTCGGAAACGTAGCGCTGCAGAAGACGAACGTCCTTGTAGTCGATCTTCGGTGCGTTCGCGCCCGTGAACGGGCAGGTCTTACGGCGACGGAAGAACGGCCGACGCGCTCCAGCTTGTGCGTTCATGCCGCATCTCCTTCAGAAGCTTCTTCACGGTCGCGGCGCGGCGGACGGTCGTCACGGTCACGACGCGGGCGGTCACCACGATCGCCGCGGTCGCCACGATCACCACGGTCGCCGCGGTCATCACGATCGGCCTTGCGCATCATCGCGGACGGGCCTTCTTCGTGCTCTTCGACGCGAACCGTCATGAAACGCAGAACGTCTTCCGACAGGCCCTGTTGACGCTCGACTTCGGCCAAAGCGGCCGGCGGAGCATCGACGTTGAGCAGCGTGAAGTGTGCCTTGCGGTTCTTCTTGATGCGATAGTTGAGCGTCTTGACGCCCCAATACTCGTTCTTCAAGACCTGGCCGCCGAGACCTTCAATGATGGTCTTGTACTGAGCGTTGAGCTCTTCGACCTGTTGCGCGGTCACGTCCTGACGCGCAAGAAATACGTGTTCGTAGAGTGGCATAGTATCCTTTCCTTAAGTGAAGCCGCAACGGCGAGCAAGCTCGCGGCGGCCGTTCCACGCCTCCTCCTGGTGCCAAGCTTCCTCGAACCTTTCGGGAAAGGCTCGAAGCCCGAGTACCGGAAACACCGGATGAACGGACCATCGGCCCTGCGCAGTGATCTTGTGGATCGCCACGCCATCCATTCAGCTTCCGACCAGGAAACGGAGACGGGCGCGTTATACGCAAATCGGCGCCGAACACAAGGCATAAAGCCTGCGTCCGGCGCCGATTGTTAAGGTCTGTGGGTGCTTAGCTCTTCGGCTGCGGCACGATGCGGATATAGGGCTTCGGCGACTTCCAGCCGTCCGGATAGGTCTTCTTGGCGTCGTCGTCCGAGACCGAGCCCGCGATGATGACGTCCTGGCCCTGTTTCCAATCAGCCGGTGTGGCGACTTTGAACTTGGCCGTCAGCTGCAGACTGTCGATGACGCGGATGACCTCGTCGAAGTTACGGCCAGTCGTCATCGGGTATACAAGCACCAGCTTCACCTTCTTGTCCGGGCCGACTACGAAAACGTTGCGGACGGTCTGATTGTCGGCGGCGGTGCGCTTCGACGAGTCGCCGGACGCGGCGGCGGGGAGCATGCCCCACGCCTTGGAGATCGAGAGATCGGTGTCGCCGATCATCGGGAAGTTGGGGTAAGTACCCTGCGTTTCCTCGATATCCTTCGCCCACTTCTCGTGGTTGTCGACCGGGTCAACCGAGAGGCCGATGACCTTAGTATTCCGCTTGTCGAACTCGGACTTCAGCTTGGCGACGGCACCGAGCTCGGTCGTGCAGACCGGCGTGAAATCCTTCGGGTGCGAAAACAGGACGGCCCATTTGTCGCCGACCCAATCGTGAAAGCTGATGTCGCCTTCGGTGGTCTTGGCTTTGAAGTCTGGGGCGATATCGCCGATGGCGAGGGTCACAGGTACGTCTCCTTGGTTTGAGGCCGGGATGCTGGCCCGTTGTATAGGCAAGGTCTTTGCGCTTCGGAATGGGGAAGGAAAAATAGCAATCGTCTATTGGCGCAATCGAGCATGAATAGTGCGAACCGACTGTGGTCGAGGCGGGAGGGAGAAATTTGTTCTATGCTTCCTGGCAACCTGGTGTGGGGTGCAGGTCTGCGTTGTGGTTGACAACGTTTCGCTTCGGCCCCATCCCATGAAAACAACGAGTTAGGGCGCGTGGGACGAGGCCAAGGGGAATGTTCAAGCGTATTTTGATTGCCAACCGTGGCGAGATCGCCTGCCGCGTCATCAAGACCGCACGCCGGATGGGGATCGAGACTGTCGCGGTCTATTCGGACGCCGATCGCAACGCGCTTCATGTCGAAATGGCCGATACGGCCGTGCATATCGGCCCGCCGCCCGCTGCGCAGTCCTACCTGCTCATCGATAAAATCATCGACGCCTGCAAGCAGACGGGTGCCGAGGCCGTGCATCCGGGCTACGGCTTCCTGTCCGAGCGCGAGGCGTTTCCAAAAGCGCTGGAGAAGGCGGGGCTAGTCTTCATCGGGCCGAATCCCGGCGCGATCGCCGCCATGGGCGACAAGATCGAGTCGAAGAAGGCGGCGGCCGCCGCAAAGGTCTCGACAGTGCCGGGCCATCTCGGCGTCATCGAAGACGCGAAAGAGGCGGTGAAAATCGCCAACGAGATCGGCTATCCGGTGATGATCAAGGCGTCCGCCGGCGGTGGCGGCAAGGGCATGCGCATCGCGCACGCCGCGAACGAAGTCGAAGAAGGTTTTGATCGTGCGCGCTCCGAGGCGAAGTCTTCATTCGGTGACGACCGCGTGTTCATCGAGAAGTTCATCGTCGATCCGCGCCACATCGAAATTCAGGTGCTCGGCGATAAGCACGGCAACGTCATCTATCTCGGCGAGCGCGAATGTTCGATCCAGCGCCGCAATCAGAAGGTTATCGAGGAAGCGCCGTCGCCGCTGCTCGACGAGAAGACGCGCAAGAAGATGGGCGAGCAAGCCGTCGCTTTGGCGAAAGCCGTGAATTACGACTCGGCCGGTACGGTCGAGTTCGTCGCGGGCCAGGATCGCAGCTTCTTCTTCCTCGAGATGAATACGCGACTGCAGGTCGAGCATCCGGTCACAGAGCTGATCACCGGTATCGATCTCGTCGAACAGATGATCCGCGTCGCTGCGGGTGAAAAGCTCGCGATCAAGCAGAGCGACGTGAAGCTCGATGGCTGGGCGGTCGAGAGCCGCATCTACGCGGAAGACCCTTATCGCAACTTCCTGCCGTCGATCGGGCGGCTCACGCGCTATCAGCCGCCGCCGGAATCTTTTGCAAACGGGATCACGGTGCGCAACGACACCGGCGTCTATGACGGCGGCGAGATTTCGATGTTCTACGATCCGATGATCGCGAAGCTCGTCACACACGCGCCGACGCGTCTCGCGGCGATCGATGCGCAGTCGGACGCGCTCGATGCCTTCGCGATCGACGGCGTGCAACACAACATCCCGTTCGTCTCCGCGCTGATGCAGCATCCGCGCTGGCGCGAAGGGGCGCTCTCGACCGGATTTATCGCCGAGGAGTTTCCGCAAGGCTTCCATCCGCAGACGCCGAAGGATGCCGACGCACGCATGATGGCGGCTGTTGCTGCTGTGATCGATCACCAGGGCAATTTGCGCAAGCGTCAGATCAGCGGACAGATGAGCGGCCGCGTCGTGACGTTCGATCCGGATCGCTGCGTGAAGGTCGGGGAGCGCGAATACACCGCCGTCGTCGCGGCGGATGGAGACGCGTTCAAGGTCATGCTCGACGGCAAGAAGAAGGCGATCCGCGTTTCATCGACGTGGCGGCCGGGCGAAACGGTCTGGCGCGGCGAGGTCGATGGTGCAACCGCGATCCTGCAGATCCGCGGTATTCCGAACGGCATGCTGATCAACTATCGCGGCGCTCAGGCAACCGCGCATGTCTACACGCAAGCCGAGGCCGCTGCCGCCAAGTTGATGCCGGTGAAGAAGGTGTCGGACTCGGGCAAGCGTTTGCTGTGCCCGATGCCCGGTCTTGTGGTTTCCATCGCGGTCGTCGAAGGCCAGGACGTGAAGGCGGGAGAGACGCTCGCCGTCGTCGAAGCGATGAAGATGGAAAACGTGCTGCGCGCCGAGCGTGATGGTGTCGTCAAGAAGGTCCACGCGAAAGCCGGTGAGACGCTTGCTGTCGACGCGGTGATCTTGGAATTCGCCTAGGCTAGCCCAGAATTCCGCTCATACCCGCGAAAGCGGGTATCCAGTTTTTGCGGCGCGTGCTGCCACACGCGGGCTGGGCTCCCGCTTTCGCGGGAGCGAGCGGAGATTGAGGCTTTGCTTGTAAACTACGGGAACAGCGCGATCTGCTCGAGGCCAGTCGTCTCCGGATAACCCAGCATCAGATTCATGTTCTGGATCGCCTGACCGGCCGACCCCTTCACCAAGTTGTCGAGCGTCGAGACAACGATGGCGCGGCCCGGAATGCGGTCTGCGAACACGCCAACCTGCACGTAATTCGAGCCACGTACGTTCTGCGTCTGCGGCACGACACCTTTCGGCGCAACGAACACGAAGGGTTCGTCCTTGTAAGCCGCTTCGAGCGCGGCGCGCAGATCGTCGACGGTCTTACCCTTCGCGAGCTTGACGTACGACGTGCAGAGTTCGCCTCGGCTCATCGGGATGAGATGCGGCGTGAAGTTCAGCGTCACCGGCACCCCGGCGGCGGCTGCGACTTCCTGTTCGATCTCCGGCGCATGCCGATGCTTCGCGATGGAGTAGGGCGAGAGGCCCTCGCCGGATTCGGAGAACAGCGTGTTCTGCTTCAGTCCGCGCCCCGCGCCCGTGATGCCCGACTTCGCATCGACGATGATGTCGTCGGTGTCGATCAATCCGGCCTTCGCGATCGGCACGAGAGCCAGCAATGTCGCGGTCGGATAGCAGCCCGGGCAGGCGACAAGTCTCGCCTTCGCGATGTCGTCGCGATAAAATTCAGTGAGGCCGTAGACGGCTTCGCCCTGCAGATGCGGCGCGCGATGTTCGTGGCCATACCACTCGGCGTAAGTCGCCATGTCGCGCAGGCGGAAGTCGGCGGACATATCGAGGATCTTGATCTTCGGGTTCGCCTCGACGACCTTCGCGATGATCTCCTGCGTCGTGCCGTGCGGCAGACCGCAGAAGACTGCGTCCAACTTCGTCCAGTCGACGCTCTCCCACGTTTCCAGCTTCGGGAGATCGAGCATGAAGAAATGCGGGAAGACCTCCTGCATGTGCTTGCCCGCGTAAGTGTTCGCGGTCAGCGCCGCGATCTCGATATGCGGGTGCCGTGCGGCGAGCCTGACGGCGTCCGCGCCCGTGTAACCGGAGGCGCCGAGGACGCCGATCTTTGCTTTCTGTTTCGCCATCTTACCGTTCCTTCGAATCCGAATTATTCATAGGCCAGATGCGGCCGCGCCGCGACCATGCCGGTCGCAATCGCGCGCGGCGCCTCGCCCGGCTGCTGTTTCAGCGCATTGGCGATCGCGACATGATCCGCGTCCGTCTTATGCTGATTGTGTTTTGTCGTGCCGATGACAGTCTCCACTGTCATATCGATGCCGACGATGGCGCGGGTCAGTTGCTTGTGCCGCGCGGCCGGAATCTTGTCGACTTTCCACGGCGGCTTCGGCAGAAGCCAAGCCTCGAACTTCTCGCTGAGATCAACGAGATGCTGTTCCAATTCCGCCGCCGTCATGACGCGAACTGGCCCGGACAGCTGAACGTTCTGGTAGAGCCACGTCGGCACCTGAGCTTCGCTCGCGTACCAGTCCGGCGACACGTAGGTGTCTTCGGCCATCACGGAGAGCAGCCATGTGCCGCCTGCATTCGCCATTTCGGCGAGCGGATTCTGACGGGCGACATGGAGCTGCACGCGCGGTGAGCCGTCAGCCGCATAGCCGATGCAATAGGGGACCGGCGAGGCGACGGGCGCGTTAGTGCTGCCGGACGCGATGATCACGCCGAATCCGCGCGCCTCGGCCAGCTGGAGGCTGGCGGCACGATCGATCTGGAAAAATGGCGGCGCATACATGGTTCGGCTCCATTGAGTGGGGCCACCGTAGACACTTCCGCGGATTTTGTGAGGTGAGCCGCGGGAGTAGTCTCCGGCGGCGGACGCTTGATCAGACGAGACCAAACGCCAAAACCGCCCCAAAGGGACGGCGGCGGCGTGCGGACTGGTGAACGGTCTTCGTCATAGCGCGCCGCATATACATTCCGCCCGGCCGTCGCGCAAGGGTTGAATTAGTGGAGCTTCGGCCGCTTCAAGAAGCTGTTGCGATCCGAGGACGTGATGCGAACATCGAAAGTCCGGCCCTCGCGGTGGACGCGTAGCGGCACCTCGACGCCGGCTTCGCCGAGCGACCAGACGCCGCGGAACAGGCTGGCGAGGTCCGTCACCTCGCGGCCCGCGACGCTGACGACAAGATCGCCGGTTTTGAGGTTCGCCCGCTTGGCCGGGCCCTGACCGGCGAGCCCCGCGATAACGACGCGGCTTTCGATCTCTGTCGCGAACAGACCGAGCCACGGCCGGACCGGGCGGTTCGGGCGGCCGAGGGTCATCAGGTCGTTCAGAATCGGCTTCAAGAGATCGATCGGCACAACCATGTTGATATGCTGGGTCTGGTTCTCGCCGCGCGTTTGCTCAAGCTGCAGCGAGCCGATGCCGATGAGTTTGCCGTCGGCGCCGATCAAACCCGTGCCGCCCCAGTTGGGATGCGACGGCGTCGTGAAGATCGCTTCGTCGAGGACGTATTCCCAGTAGCCGGCAAATTCCTGCTTGGCTGCAATGCGGGCCGCGACCGAACGCGAGCGCCCTCCGGCCCCGGCGACAACGACGTCATCGCCGACGGTCGTCGAAGCAGACGAGCCGAGTTCCAGCGCCGGCGCGTCGATGCGCGCGAGCGGCTGGATTAGCCCGAAGCCGGTTTCTTGATCGTAAGCCATCACGTGACCGGGCACGACTTTGCCGCCGTTGAAGTGCAACCAAACCTGCTCGGCTTCGGTGACGAGATAGCCGATGGTGAGCACGACGTTGTGCGGCGCGATCAACACGCCATTGCCGGCGCGTTCGGTGCCGAGCGTCTCCGCCGTGAATGCGTCCGGCGGCACGACGCTATGCACGCCAACGATCGCGTTCAGCGCACGCTCGAGATCGTACGTGTAGTCTTGTGGTTGCGGTTGATGGACAGGGTTCCAAAGATCGCTCATCCGTCAAAGATGGCGGATTCCCACGCGGATCGGAAGAGGCGCCTGGATCACAATCCGCAGTGTCATTGTGTTGGGTCCGGCTACGATGAAGATCGCTGTTGTTCGGCGTGCTGCAGCCATTCGCCGGCTTCGCTGAGCAGTCTTGCTTTGCGCTCGATGTCCCGCGCATCGTCCGCGCGCTGCATCAACTGGCGATAGTTGGCGTAGCAGTCTGCTTCGCTGGGCTGAGGTTCTCGCGCGGAAAAACTGACAGCTTTGCGTTTGTCGTCGTCGACGCTCATGGCGTGGTCCGGGCCATCGTTCGGTCGAACAATTAAAACCCGATTGGATCGAAAGTCTACTTTGACATTCGTTCAAGAGCCGCAGACAGTCCGCGCGCGCTATCCTTGGCGCGGTGGCGCGAGGACGAGATATGCTGGCCAGCAAGCAGCGCGACGATCGCGATGCCAAGATTAAAGACTATCTCGCCGAAGCCGCGAAATGTGAGGCGAAGGCCGATCGCGCCGCGACACCACAGCTCCGCGTATACTGGCAGGAGCTCGCCGACCGCTGGCATGGCGTCGTGGTGATGTTGCGTGAAGGTGAGCCCTAAGGCGCTACCGCCAGAAGAGGCCAAGTCTCTGTACGGATGACGACTTCCACTGAGCGTGATACTGCTCTCACACAACTATAGAGGGCGTACATGTCGGACGCTGGGAGCGTAGAGGCACGTACCGGAGTTCCCGGATTAGACGACGTACTGCAGGGCGGGTTGCAACGCGGCCGCGTATTCCTGCTGGAAGGGTCTCCGGGTACCGGCAAGACAACGATTGCGACGCAGTTCCTTATGGAAGGCGCTAAGGCGGGCGAGCGCACGCTCTACATCACTTTGTCCGAGACCGAAGACGAGCTGCGATCCGGGGCGGCGTCGCACGGTTGGGACTTGAAGGATGTTGGTATTTTCGAACTCGTTCCGCCGGAAAACTTGCTCGACGAACAACATCAGCAAAGTTTGCTTTATTCCTCCGATCTGGAACTCGGCGAGACGACGAAGCGCATCTTCGAAGCCTTTGAACGCGTCAAGCCGCATCGCGTCGTGATCGATTCTTTGTCGGAGATCCGACTGCTGGCGCAAAGCTCGCTGCGCTACCGCCGGCAAATCCTGAGCTTGAAGCATTACTTCGCTCAAGCGCAGACGACGGTTCTGATGCTCGATGACCTCACGATGGAGGTCATGGACAAGACCGTCCACTCGATCGCGCATGGTGTGTTTCGTCTCGAAGAGACGGCGCCCGATTACGGTGCGGAGCGGCGGCGGATGCGTGTGCTCAAATATCGCGGCCGCCGTTTCCGTGGCGGCTTTCACGACTTCGCGCTGAGCAATGCCGGTGCGCATGTTTTTCCGCGACTGGTGTCGGCGGAGCATAAGTTAGGTTTCAAGCGCGAAGTTATCTCCAGCGGCACCGAGCGGCTCGATGCTTTGCTCGGCGGCGGTGTCGAGCGTGGTTCGAGCCTTCTGATCATTGGGCCGGCGGGTGCCGGCAAATCGCTGCTCGCCTTGACCTTCATCAAGAGCGCCGTTGCACGCGGCGAAACTGCGGCAATGTTCGTCTTCGACGAAGAGCTGGGTCTGTTGTTTGACCGCGCCAAGGGACTCGATATCGATCTGCAAGCGATGGTCGATCAAAAGCGCCTGCACATCGAACAAGTCGACGCGGCCGAGCTCTCGCCCGGAGAGTTTTCGCAGCGCGTCCGGCGCTGTGTCGAGCAGCGCGGTGCGCAAACCGTCGTGCTCGATAGCCTCAACGGCTTCCAAGCCGCCATGCCGGAAGAAAACGCGCTGATCCTGCACATGCACGAGCTGCTGCAGTTCCTAAACCGTCGCGGCGCATCGACCATTTTGACCGTTGCGCAGCACGGTCTGGTCGGCGACATGAAGGCGCCGGTCGATGTCACGTACTTGGCCGACACCGTTATCCTGCTTCGTTTCTTCGAAGCATTTGGCCGCGTGCGCCGCGCGATCTCGGTTATCAAAAAACGCGCTAGCGCTCACGAGGACACGATCCGCGAATATCGGATTGGACAGCGCGGCGTTACGCTCGGTGAACCGCTAACGGAGTTCCAAGGCGTGCTGCGCGGCGTTCCAACGCTCGTAGGCAATAGTCGCGATCTCCTGAAAGCCGAAGAGTCGTGAAGCGATCGACGCTCTCCGAAGACGCCATTATCCTAGCGCCGAACGGCCGCGATGCGGACGTTGCTGCTAACATTCTGCGGGAAGCGAAGCTGCCTGCCGATAGTTGCAAGTCGTTGTCGGACATGATCGAGCGTCTCAATCTCGGCGGTGCGTTTATTGTCGTCACAGAGGAAGCGCTGCGCGACCAGGACCTCGCACCGCTCGTCGCGTGGCTCGACGATCAGGAGGAGTGGTCGGACCTTCCGTTTATCTTGCTGACGCGCAGCGGCGGCGGCTTAGAGCGCAATCCGGCAGCGCGGCGCTTTCTCGACACGCTCGGCAACGTGACATTTCTTGAGCGCCCGTTTCACCCGACGACGCTGGTCAGTCTCGCGCGCTCGGCGCTGCGAGCGCGGCGCCGGCAATACGATGCGCGATCTCGTCTTCAAGAGCTGCGCGAGAACAACGAGACGCTCGAATCCCGCGTCGCACAGGCGATCGCGGAGCGGAAGGTTCTCGCCGATATCGTCGAAGGCACCGACGCCTATGTTCAGGTTGCCGATGCCAATTACCGCTGGCTCGCGGTGAATCGTGCGGCTGCGCAAGAGTTCGAGCGTATTTTTGGCGTGAATCCGCGCATCGGTCAGTCGATGCTCGATGCGCTCTCGGACTGGCCGGAACATCAGCGTGATGTCGAGCGGGTGTGGAAGCGCGCGCTTGCCGGCGAGGAGTTCGTCGAAGTCGCGGAGTTTGGCGATCACACTCGCGATCGGCGCTCCTACGAGATGAAGTTCAACGTGTTGCGCGATCGCGATGGCCGGCAGATCGGGGCTTACCAGTTTGTGTACGATGTCACGGATCGCCTGGCGGCCGACCGGCGGCTCGCCGAGACCGAAGACGCGTTACGCCAATCGCAAAAGATGGAGGCGGTCGGTCAGCTGACCGGCGGCGTTGCGCACGACTTCAACAATCTCCTCACGATCATCAAAAGCTCGACGGATTTGCTGCGGCGGCCCAGCCTGCCGGACGAGCGGCGCATCCGCTACGTCGACGCCATCTCTGAAACGGTTGATCGTGCATCCAAGCTGACCAGCCAGTTGCTGGCCTTCGCGCGACGGCAGTCGCTAAAGCCGGAAACGTTCGACGTGAACGACCGCATCACGTCCGTCGTCGAGATGTTGCGCACGTTGGTCGGTAGCCGGATCGAGATCGAGACGGTTCTCGGAGACCCGCAATTCATTCACGCGGACGCGACGCAATTCGAAACGGCGCTGATCAATATCGCGGTCAACGCTCGCGATGCGATGAACGGCGAGGGGCGATTGGTCGTCGCGGTACGCGCGCTTAGCGTCGACAAGCCGCATACGGACGTCGCGATCTCCGTTTCGGATACGGGTGGTGGCATCGCGCCTGAAACCATCGCGCATATTTTCGATCCGTTTTTCACCACGAAAGAAGTCGGCAAGGGTACGGGCTTGGGGTTGTCCCAGGTCTATGGCTTCGCCAAGCAATCCGGCGGTGATGTGCAAGTGGAGAGCGAACTCGGCCGAGGCACGACGTTCACAATTCTGCTGCCGCGCGCGAACGAGGCTGATCTGAAAGTCGATCCTGCGGAGCAGGGCGAAGATGCAGCCGCCTTCGACGGCACCGGACGCCGTGTCCTCGTCGTTGAGGACAATGCGGACGTCGGCACGTTCTCGTCTCAGCTGCTTCAGGATCTCGGATACAAAACGAAGATGGTGTCGAACGCTGATGAAGCGTTGGCGCTGCTGGCGCACGAAGCTGACTTCGATATCGTGTTTTCGGATGTCGTCATGCCGGGCATGAGCGGCGTCGATCTCGGTCACGAGATCAACCGCCTGTATCCGCGGCTGCCTGTCGTTCTGACGTCGGGGTACAGCGATGTGTTGGCCCAGGAAGGCCCGCACGGCTTCGAGTTGGTCAAGAAACCGTATTCGGCCGACGAGCTATCGCGCGTGTTGAGGCGCTGCCTCGCCTGATCGTTATGGCAGCGTGAACCAGTGAGGCAACCAGCCGATGGCTTGGAGCGCCTCGATCCCTTCGGCAACTGGGATGGCGAGCAAGAAGAACAGGCCGTCGAAGAATGTGACGCGGACCCGATCGGGGCGTACCTCGAGAATGTCCTCGTCCCGCCACAGCGAGAAGTTCGGGAAAAAGCGCGGCACGGTTGCCAGATAGTTCTTGTACGGAGCGTCAAGCGCTAGCTTGAGCGCCTTCTCCTCGCGGAGGATCACAATCATAAAAATCGCGTAGACGACTGCCGCGCAGATAACCCCCATCATTGCGCTGCCGAATTGCGCGCCAGCGCCCAGCGCACCGATGACGGAAAACACGTAGAGCGGATTGCGCGTGACGGAGTAGGGACCGGCGGCGACAAGCTGCGATACCTTTCGGCCGCCGATGTACAGGGTGCACCAGGTCCGGCCCAAAATCGCGACGACGAGCAATACGATTCCGACCCACTCGATCGACTCGTGCAGCCGTGTGCCGCCCGGCCACTGCGAATGACCCGTCATGAGGATGGCCATTCCGCAAATGACGACGGCTAGGAGAACCGCCTTACGGACCTTCTGCGTTCGGGCCACCGAGGCCAATTCGGAATTCGTCTCACTCGCTGCAGACATTCGATCCTCGATCGCCAGCTGTGATCTCCGTTGCAGAAACTCGTGGCAGCGAAAATCATCGGCGGAGAAAAGTCATACAACGATGCGAGCTTCAATCGTTCGGTGAGTTACGACTGTACGGAGGCACAATAGACGCCAAGGGAGCGCCCTCACTACTACACCACAATCGATCGATACCTCGGTGCTAAGGCGGTCTTTAAAGCGAAATTTCCTCGCTTTCAGACAAACCCTCTTTGGCTTAAATTATTTTCCTGAGCACACTACTACATATGTTTGAAATAACTAAAAAATATCAACAATTTCAATATGTTGCACCAAATCTACAGCCGCCGCTAGTCTGTGTGCCGTAATGTCGCAACTATGGGTTGAGGGCAAGCACAACCAGTAAACAAGCGTCCTCGGCCCTAACAGGGGCGACTGCAATGAACAAACTACCGATCGGCATGGGCGCCATCAGCGCCACGGCATTCTTGTGCCTTCTTGAAGCTTCGACCGCATCCGCACAATCGACCCAGCCGGCCGCAAGCCAACCGAGTCTACCGACAGTCAGCGTCCAGGCGCCGCGTCAGCAAGTCGTTCGCCGCGCACCGCGCCGCCGTGTCGCGACGCGGCCCGTCAGCCCGCGTGTTGCTCCGCCGGCGCCGGTCCCTGTTGTCGCGACTGAAGGTGTGCCGCGAACGGCGAGCGGCGGCACGACCGTCGGCTACGCGACGACGCGCATCACGAGCGGCACTAAGACCGACACGCCCATCATAAATGTTCCGCAGTCCGCGACAGTGCTGACCAAAGAGTTCATCCAAGATCAGTCCGTTCAGTTTCTCGGCGAAGCAACGCGCTACGTGCCCGGCGTGATCTGGCATCAGGGCGAGGGCAATCGCGACGATCTCGTCATTCGCGGTCAGCGCTCGAATGCGGACTTTTACGTCAACGGCTTTCGTGACGACGTTCAGTATTTCCGCGACCTCTACAATGTCGAACGCGTTGAAGTTCTAAAAGGGCCGAATGCGTTGATCTTCGGTCGCGGTGGCGGCGGCGGCATCGTCAACCGTGTGCTGAAGGAGCCGGAGTGGCGCAACGTTCCGTATGGCGAGGTCACGCTTTCGGGTGGTCAATACAACGACCGGCGCGCCACGCTGGATGTCGGCGGCGCATTGAATGGGAATGTCGCCGGCCGCTTCGACGCGATGTACGAAAAAACCGACAGCTATCGCAATCACGTCGGATTCGAGCGTTGGGGTATCAACCCGATGTTCGCCTTCCGGCTGAACGATCAGACGAAGGTCACGCTGAGCTACGAGCACTACGACTTCAACGGCATCACGGATCGCGGAATTCCGTCGCAGTTCGGACGGCCATACAAGACCGATGTCTCTACGTTTTTCGGCAACCCGGACTACGCGCGAACGTATTCGATCGTCGACAGCGCGATGGCAGTCATCGAGCACGAGACCGACTCGGGCGTGAAGATCCGCAACGGGACGCGCTATGCGAATTACGATCGCTGGTACCAGAACGTGTTCCCGGGTGGCGCAGTCAATAATGCGGGCACTTCGGTCAATCTCTCGGCCTACAACAATCGCACGGACCGCGAGAACATCTTCAATCAGACCGACGTCACGTGGAAATTCAACACCGGAAGCTGGCAGCACACCGCGCTCGTCGGCGGCGAAGTCGGACATCAGTCAGGCTTGAGCTATCGCGAGACCGGTTTGTTTAACGGCGTATCGACAGCGCTCGCGGTCAATCCGCTCAACCCGACGGTGTTTGGTCCGATCACCTTCAAGAACAACGGCACCACCGATGCAAACAGCACCTATCGTCTGGGTCTCGGCGCGGTCTATATCCAGGATCAAATCGAAGTCACGCGATGGCTGCAGCTGATCGCCGGCGTTCGCTTCGACCACTTCGATCTCGAAGCCACCAACCGAACCACCAACCTCACGTTCGGTCGCATCGACAATGTCGTCTCGCCGCGCGGCGGCATTGTGATCAAGCCGCAAGACAACATGTCGATCTATGCGAGCTACAGCGTTTCGCATCTGCCGAGTTCCGGTGACCAGTTTTCCTCGCTCACGCCGGGTCTCGTCATCTCGGAGCCGGAGAAGTTCGAGAATAAGGAGGTCGGCTTTAAGTGGGAGATCATGCCGCGATTGTTGTTCTCGACCGCAATCTTCGAACTCGATCGTACCAACCAGCGTCTGCCGGATCCAAACAACGCGGGCTTCTTCCTGCTCAGCGGCCGCACGCTGACGCGCGGCTTCGAGGCCGGCCTTGCCGGGTACATCACCGACGAATGGCAGGTGGCCGGCGGCTATGCCTACACGGATGCGCGCATTGCCAGCAATGTGTCGGCGACCGTTGTCGCAGGCAATCGCGTCGGGCTCGTGCCGTACAACACCTTCTCGCTTTGGAACCGCTACCAGTTCCATCCGCGTTGGGGTGTCGGCGTCGGCATCATCCACTACACGGACTCGTATGCGTCGTCGGACGACACTGTCCGTCTGCCGGGTTGGACGCGCGTCGACGCGGCCGTCTACTACAAAGTGAGCGAGAACATCCGCGCCCAGATCAATATCGAGAACATCTTCGACAAGGGCTACTTCTCGACCGCCGACGGCAACAACAACATCACGCCGGGCGCACCGCGCACGGTCCGCGCTGCACTCACCGCCAAGTTCTAATCTCCCGCAGCGATGAGACGGATGCCGAGGTGCGCGTCACCTCGGCATATTGCAAGCCTTCCAGCCAGCAAGAGTCCGACGTCATGATGCTGAAGAGAACTCGATACGTGTCGCCGCGCGCCGCTTTGCGCAAACAGCAGCGCAGAGAGAAGCTTTTCGACGCCCAAGTGACGTGGGGCGTCGTGACTGCCCGGACGCAGGCGAGAGCGACCTCATCGCGGCTGCGCAACGTGCACTATCCGTGCTTGGAGTTCGACAGGGTCTGGATCGAGACCTGTTCGAAAACGCTGCTCCCGATCGTCGTGCTTGGTGGCGATGCGCAGCCGCGCAGCGAGTTGACGCTGCACCAAGCGCGTAAATGTGCCACGGCATTGCGGAAAGCCAACGACGCACGCGCCTCGCTGATCACGGATGCGTGCCGGCCACTGGCGCAGAAGGCCGTCGACAATTTTCAGCTTCGTCTGAAGTTACGCGAATTCGCTATAACGAAGATCGCAGCGGCGCGGCCTTCAGAAAAGCCGATGACTTCCCCTGTGCGGCGAAAGCGCATCGACACCGAGACGGTGCGTCTGGCAGCTCATCGGGGTCGCCGCGATCTGGCTGTTTCGCGCAAGCGCTCCAAGCGTTCCAAACTCGACGTTGCCAATTCCCGGCCTGAGGTGGCGAGGCCCAAGAGCAGCATTTCGATGCAGACGATTGTCGCGCCGTGGAGAGCGATGCGTTGGCTGCGGCCGCGCGGCACGTTCAGCACAACACGTGCGTGGCGCAGGAAGGCGTCGTCCGACGTATCGCTGAGGAGCACGATCGGGATTTTGAGGCGGCGGGCTTCCGCGATGGTGGCCTCGGCCTCGCGGTAGATCGACCCGTAGGCCATCATTATGACAGCATCACCGGCTTCGAACTGCAGAAGCTGATCTGCGATCTGCTCGCCGCCGCGATCGACGACACCTGCGCGGCGTCCTTCCCGGCGTAGCCGTGTGGCCGCGTAAGCGGCGATGTGCGCGGTCGGACCCAAGCCAAAAATGACGATGCGTTTGGCGATGTGAAGGACGCGCAGCGCCTCGGTGATCGCCTCGCGTTGTTCCGGCAAGGCGAGAACTTCGATCGAGCCGATGGACGCGTCGTAGGCCGCATCGACAGCGCGCTCGGTATTTTCGCCGACATCTGCTAGCGTGCGTGCGAGATTGTCGGAAGGTGCGTTCCGCCCGCGGTAGGAGTGGGCAAGCTCGCGGCGAAGCTCGTCCAGCCCTTCAAAGCCGAGCGCTTGGACGGCGCGCACGACCGTTGCGTCGGATGTGCCGACCGCCTTTGCGATCTCGATGGCGGACAACGCCATCACGTCGAGACGATGGGTGTCGATATAATCGGCGACGCGTTTGAGGGATGGGGTCAGCACGCCACGTTCATGCGCGTAGCGTTCACCGAAAACGTCTCGGGTTTGGTCGGATAGCGTGTGGTCCGCTGTCATTTACTCGATGTTATTGCGAGGGCCCGAGTCATTCGCAATAGGGGTGCCGCCGACGGCAAGAAAAAATGGTCGGAGCGGAGAGATTTGAACTCTCGACCCCCAGTCCCCCAGACTGGTGCGCTAACCGGGCTGCGCTACGCTCCGCCGGCGACGGGTCTAAGCCGTGCGCGCCATCGTGGCAAGAGGGGGCATTTCGGCCCGTCGGCGCCGCGATTGATTGAGGTATCGCCGGGTCGCCGCGATGAGACCCCACAATACGCCGACAATCAGGAAATAGTGCCGCCAGTGGTCGCTATCGATGATGGCGCTTTCGAGCGCGAGGCCGACATAGGCCGCGAAGACCGCAATATAGATGCGCTGCCAAGGTGTTTGTACCAGGAGATAGCGCGCCCCCGCGAAAAGCGTGAGAATCGTCAGGATGATGTAGCTGAAACCGGCCAGCCATCCGCCCGACATGAAGGCGTTGAGATAGGCGTTGTGCGGGTCCTCGACGAAGGTCTTGCTAAACTGCATCGGGCCGATGCCGAACGGCAGGTCGAGCGCCATCTGGAAGCCCACGATGTGGCGGCCGAAACGGCCCATCGGACCGGAGTCGTAACTCTGCTCAAGACTGGCGCGCTCCTTGAACAAACCGCCGACTGAATCGAACGAGAGCACCATCGCGATGAGACCGGCGAAAACGAGAACGCCGAGGATCGTGAGGATCACGATGCGGATACGTACGCGACCCGAGAACGTCGTGAGCAAGGTCAACAGCATCATCAGCGCCATGCAGAAGACGAGCTGACCCCAAGCGGCTCGCGAGAAGCTCAGGAGAACCGCTAGCGAGAAGATTGCGAGCTGCAGGCTGCCCGCTAAAGTGTCCCGAAGGCGGCCGACCAAGATGCGCTGAAATGCGATGAGGGCCGGGAAGACGAGAAAAGCGCCGAGCACGTTCGGGTCATTGAACGTTCCTTGCGCGCGGCCGAAGCGCAGAAACAACTCAGAGGCGCCTGGGATAACGCCGAAGTAAGCGCCGATGCCGGCGAGCGAGGCGATCACGGCACCGAGTGTGTAGCCGCGCACGAGGATCGATACGCGCTGCATCGTGTTGCGAGAGAGCGCGGCAGCGAAAAAGATGCAGGTTGCGCCGAGATACCAGGAGATCAGCACCCACTGCACGACTTTCGGCTGGCTCGCGACTGGAAGCACCGACAGCGAAAAGCCGACATTGTAGACCGCGAGCAGCAGGATCATCGGCATAATCACCGACGACAGCGTCAGGCCGGCAAACAGAAAGAGCAAAATTGTGGCGAGGGAAACGATCTCGTAAGGGCTCGGCTCGACGAAAACGAAAGCCCCTGCGAGCGCCGTCAGCCATAGCAAGGCGAGACGCAGTTGTTCGCCGACCGTTGCCGTTTGCTCCGCGGATAGCTGCTGGTGATCGGCGGTGACGGCGATCGACATCAGTATGCGTTTTCGGACTTGGCGAGCGCGAAGGGTGTGCGCGCCAAGATGTAAAGGTCGAAGACCACAGACCAGTTCTCGATGTAGTAAAGGTCGTGCTCGACGCGGCGGACGATCTTCTCGCTGGTATCGGTCTCGCCGCGCCAGCCATTGATCTGCGCCCAGCCGGTGATGCCGGGCTTCACGCGGTGGCGCGCGAAATAGCCGTCGACGGCTTCGTCGTAGAGGCGATCCTCAGCTTTCGCATGCAACGCGTGCGGTCGCGGGCCGACGAGCGACAGGTTGCCTTTGAACACGACGTTGATGAGCTGCGGGAGCTCGTCGATGCTTGTCTTACGGATGAACGCGCCAACGCGGGTGACGCGCGAGTCGTTTTTGGTGACCAGCTTCGAAGCGGTCGGGTCGCACTGATCCGTATACATCGAGCGGAACTTGAAGACCTCGATCAGCTCGTTGTTGAAGCCGTAGCGCTTCTGCCGGAAGAAGACCGGGCCCTTGCTGTCGAGCTTGATCGCGATGGCGACGATCATCATGATCGGGCTCAGCGCGAGCAGCAGCAGCGCGCCGACGACGCGGTCGAACACGTTTTTCATCACGACGTCCCAATCGGTGATCGGTTTGTCGTAGACGTCCATCATCGGCAAGTTGCCGATGTACGAATAGGCGCGGGGGCGCAGGCGCAGGCCGTGCAAATGCGCAGCGAGGCGGATGTCGACCGGCAGTACCCAGAGTTTGCGCAGCATCTGCAGCAGGCGCGACTCGGCCGTGAACGGCAGCGAAAAAAGGACGAGGTCCACGCGTGTGCGACGCGCGAATTCGATGAGGTCATCGACCGAGCCGAGCTTGGTGAAGCCGGCGACGTCGACGGGCGCGCGATCATCGCCGCGATCGTCGAACAGGCCGATGACGTGAACGTCGGAGTCCTGCTGCGCACCGAGCGCTTCGATGAGCTTTCCGCCGGCCGGGCCACCGCCGACGACGACGGCGCGGCGATCCAAGCGACCTTCCTTCGTCCAGTGCCGGACGAGGGTGGCGAGCGCAAGCCGAAGCGAGACGAGAAGGACCACACCTGCCACATAGAGCGCGACCAGCCAGACACGCGAGAACATCTGTTCGAGGCGGGCGAAGAAGACGATGGTGATCGCCAGGAACATGACGATCGTCCAGGCCGGCACCAGCCGGATGACTTGGCCGACCGGGCTACGGAAGGCCGTCACGTGATAGATGTCGGCGGACTGGAAGGCCAAGATGGTCAAAACCGCGATAGCCAGGATCGCCGGCACGTACTGCCACATCACGCCGTAGGTCGGAACGACATAGACGGCATAGAGTGCAAAGCCGAGCACGATGATGGCGCCAAAGTCGATCATGCGCACGATGCCGGCGAGGACGATCGGCGACAGGGCGGGCATAACCGGAAGGGCTGCGATCTTTTCGGCGGCCGGGGACAGGATGCGCGGTGTGTTGGAGCGCGCTGTCGCGCCAAGGGCAGCGGCGGCCAAGGATGGCTGCGAAATATCGGTCATAACGCGTTACTCGAGGAGAGATCGCTGGTCCCGTTTTGGTACCAAAGAAAGCTCAAGGAACGCTTAGTTCAATTCATACAATTGAATCTAAACGCGCCCCGAGGTGGTCCGGGCCTCTGCATAAGCAGCGAGAACATCATCGACCATGCGATCGATGGAAAACATCGACTTTACGTGAGCTTGCAAGGCTGTGCTGATCTGCTGAATCATCTCCGGATCGCCCAATCCGGAGCGGATCGCGTCTGCCAGCGCGTCGACGTCGCCCGGCGGTATCAAGCGATCGTGCGCCGTGCCGTAGATTTCCGGGATGCCGCCGACCTTGGTTGCGATCGTCGGCATGCCAGCGGCCAGCGCTTCCAGAACGACGTAAGGCAGAGACTCGGCGCGTGACGGAACCGCGAGGATGCGGCCGAGCGCAAACGCCGTACGCGCCGGCATCGGGCCCGGAAACGTCACTGCAGTGCTGAGTCCATGTTGCTCGGCCAGAGCGCGGAAGGCGTCCGCATCCGGTCCGCCGCCGACCAGCACGGCGCGAACCGGGCTATTCGCGGCGTGCAACCTTGCGATGGCTTCGATCAGCACGTCGACGCCTTTGAGGGCACGGAGTTCACCGACGAATACGATGTCGGCGGCGTCTGGTTTCGTGGTGACCGGCTCAAATTCCTCCGGGCCGACGCCGTTGACGACGACTTTGGTCAGCGCATTCGGCCTGCCGATGGCGTCGGTGAAGCGGTCGCGCCCGAACGCACTCTCGAACAGATACAACTCTGTGCGCCGCATGAGCACGCGTTCGAGGTTGAAGTAGAGGATGCCGAGCGGGCTCGCGGGCGCGTAATGCAGACTGCCGCCGTGCGGCGTGTAAACGCGGATCGCTCCGTCAACACGCGGAGCAAGGCGCGCATAGGCGCCGCCTTTCGCCCCGTGGCCATGGATGATTTCGGCTTTCCCGCGCCTGGCGATCGCGGCAACCGTGCGCGTCGCTGCCCAGTCGCTCAGGCCGATGTGCCGGCTCATCGCGATGCGGTTGAGACCGAGCGCGAGGCTCGGTTTTAGTTCGGAGAAAATGCTCTCGGCTCGCTGGCCGCCAGTTTCCGCGTCCGCGATGATGCCGACGCGATGCCCGCGGGCGATTTGCCCGCGCGCAAGATCGATGACGTGTCTGAAGAGCCCGCCAACCGGCGCGCGCATGACATGCAGAATGTTCAAATCTGCACTCCCGGTGCGTTGCTCGGGCTTTGTAACTTAGAACCAGCGCTCGCGGATATTGATCGTATCGCCGGGGCGCACCGTGTGCGCAAGCGGCACCATGCCACGAGTCATTGTTCCGTCGACGCTGCGGGTGATGCGCGCATCGCTGCGCTCGGCGCGCGGTGTGAAGCCGCCCGCAATGGCCACCGCGGTTTCAACCGTCATGTTGGCGACGTAGGGATACTGGCCCGGATAGGCTACTTCGCCAAGGATGAAGAATGGGCGATAAGCCTCGATTTCGACAGCGACATGCGGCTCTCGGATGTAACCTTGCTTGAGCTTCGCCGCGATGATGCGCGAAAGCTCAGCCGTCGACTGGTTACGTGCTTGGACGCTGCCGATCAACGGCATCGTGATCGCGCCGTTGGGGTCGAGCGTGTAGCTGTTGGTGAGACCTTCCTGTCCGAACACGACGACGCGGAGGCGATCGCCAGCAGCAAGACGATAAGGGATTTCACCGGTGACTTGGACGTCCGCGACCGGCGCGACGGGTGCAGCAACCGGAGGCGGTGGTGCGACCGCAACGACAGGCGCGCGTCTTTGCACGCATCCTACGAGAGGAAGTCCGAGGGAGAGGAGAAGAAACGCACGGCGCTTCATAGGCCGAATCCACACTGCGAGGGCAACAAGTGACCAGCGCAGTAGAGGGTTACATGGTTAATAAAGCCTAACCGTTGCGGCCGGGGGCTTAAGGCCCGCGCGGCATGGTTTAACGCAAAGGCAACCTTAATTCGGTCTACTGCGCTTCAACTTGCAGAGTCGGCGTTCGCGCCAGTTGGAGCCCGAAATGGCAAAGAGTTCAGTGCCGCATGATCGAATCGCCGCCGGGCAGGGCCCGGAAGAGGGCGAACTCGATTTCCGGTCGGTCGGCCGTGCCGTTTGGCGCCGTAAGAAGTGGGTGTTCCTCCCGGCAGTGATCGCGGGCTTGGTGGCGTTCGCGGCCGTCAACCTGATGACGCCGAAATACAAATCCGAATCGCGTGTGATTCTCGACGGCCGTGAAAGTGGGTTCACGCGGCCAGACGCAGAACGTAATGATCGCGACCGCGCGACCGTAGATCAGGAAGCTATCAGCAGCCAGGTTCAACTCGCGATGTCGCGTGAAGTCGCGCGCCAAGTCATCCGTGAATTGAAGCTCAATGAAGTGCCGGAGTTCGACTCGACGCTGCGCGGCATAGGCCCGCTACGTCACGTTCTGATTCTCCTCGGTATCTCGCGCGATCCGTTCGCGATGACGCCGGAGGAGCGTGTCTTCGAAGCTTACTATGAGCGGCTGCAGGCCTTCCAGGTCGAGAAGTCGCGCGTGATCGCGATCGAATTTCAATCGTCGGATCCCGATCTCGCCGCGCGTGCCGCCAACGCTGTCGCCGACGCATATATGACTGCCTTACAAGGCTCGCGCCGCGAGCAGACGAAGGCTGCTGGTGATTGGCTGCTCGGCGAAATCGAGAAACTGCGCCAGCGGGTTTCCGAAGCCGAAGCAAAGGTGGAGCAATTCCGCTCACGCTCGAATCTCTATGCCGGCAATAACAATACGTCGCTCTCGACTCAACAATTGGCCGAATTGTCCACGCAGCTCGCGACGGCGCGCTCGCAGAAGGCCGAGATCGATGCGAGGGCGCAAGCCATTCGCGAAATGCTGCGGTCCGGTCGCCCGATCGAATCGGGCGATGTCGTCAATTCGGAACTGATCCGCCGTCTTAACGAGCAGCGCGTCACGTTGCGTGCGCAGCTCGCCGAGCAATCATCCACTCTGCTCGACAGCCATCCGCGTATCAAAGAACTTCGCGCGCAGATTGGCGATCTCGAGCGTCAGATTCGCATAGAAGCCGAGCGCCTGGTGCGTTCGCTCGAGAACGACGCGCGTATCGCGGCCTCTCGTGTCGAACAGCTGACGGCGAGCGTCGAGCAGCTCAAGCGCGCCGCGTCGACGACAAATGAGCAAGACGTGCAGCTGCGTGCTCTTGAGCGCGAAGCCAAGGCACAGCGTGAACTTTTGGAATCGTATCTGGCGAAGTATCGCGAGACGACGTCGCGCGACTCGCTTGGTGCCGTTCCTGGCGATGCCCGTGTGATTTCGCGTGCTATCGTTTCGAGCACACCGTATTTCCCGAAGAAGCTGCCGATTATCCTTGTCGCGATTTTCGGCACGCTGCTGTTGTCGATTGGCCTGATCACAACCGGCGAGCTTCTCTCGACCGGCGCGTATGGTCGCGAAGTTGAAGTGGCCAACTATCCGTCGGCTTATCCGGCCGCACCCGTCAAGATGAGCGCACCCACTGTTGCGCCGAGCATTGCTCCGCGTGCGGAGGAGCCAGCAGTCGTTGCCACGCCTGTCGTTTCGGCGCCGTCGGTCGCGCCGGTCGAACAATCGAACCCTTATGCCATCCCGCCTGGACTGCCCGAGGTTGCTTCGGCTCCGACGACATCGGAATTCACGGCGGAAGGCTATTCGCTGTCGTCGATGATCGAGCGCTTCAAATCATCTCCGACGGGCCGCAGCCGGGTCGCTGTCGTTGGGCTCAGCGACGCGGGTGACGCGACCGATACGGCAGCGGCGCTTGCACGCGCGCTGTCGACGCAAGGCCGTTCGTTGTGGATGGACGCCTCGTTCGCAAAGCAGCATGCGATCGACAGCGGTTATTCGCGAGGTATTGCCGATCTCGTTCGCGGCGAAGCGACATTCGGTGACGTCATTACGCGTGACCGTCAATCGCGCGCGCATTTCATCGCGACTGGCCGCAGCGACGCCAGCGATGTCGCCATGCTGGGTGGCGAGCGTCTCTCGATTGCGCTGGATGCGCTCGAGCGGACATATGAACACCTGACCGTCGACGCCGGCAGCTTCCAGGACGTGCCGGATGCGTATCTGGCGCGGCTGGCGCCGTCTATAGTGCTGGTCGTCCCTGAGACGGCGGAGCTAGATGCCGACGCAGCGGTCGATCGCTTGCGCGACGCCGGCTGTAACGATGTGTTGGTGGTGATTGCTCCGCGCCGTATGCCGACGGCGGACAAATCGGAATCGGCAGCCGCCGCTTAACGAAGCTTACTGCGGAGCGCACCAAAACGGCTGCGCATCCGCAGAACCAGTGGCCACCAGCGATCAGATTGTTTCACCGCGCGCTTGATCCGCCGTGCGACTTCAAGTGTAGACACCACCAGGCGGCCGGTCACGGACGCGGCCGATACGTGATCGTAGAGTGGGATTTCGATCTCGCACCATTCACGCTTGTAGCGCTCATCGCCGATCGTGAAGTCGAACACCCGAATTCCGTCCGAGATGGCGTACGCCATCAGCTCCTGGAGCTGGATCGCGCCGGGGCCGTATTTGGCGACTGGTCCGGCGTCGTAACTGGCCAGGATATAATAATAGCGGCCACGGAAGCGCAGGCTGAAATTCGTTGCTGCAGCCGCGACGTCGCCGACCTTGAAGTGGCTCACGTGGGGACGCAGTGTCGTGGAATTCGTCTGCGCGAGCGCGTGATAGAATTCGCGATGACCGGCACGGGCGAAGAGATTCGTTGTACCCATCGCGACGAGGGCGCTTTCTTTCTGCGCGATCAGCGTGCCGACCATCGTCTCGGTCTCGGTCGAGTTTGAAGCTGTGACGAGTTCGGTTACGCCGGCTGACGCGAGGTGTTTGCGCTTGGTGCGGTCGTGGCGTTGCGCTTTACCGTTGCGCTTTGTCTTGTAGTAGCTCTCCCAGTCGCCGACGAGTTCGGTCGCGTAGGCGCCGCTCGGATGTAGCTCGGCGCCGAGTGACAGCAGGGGATTGTCCTGCGCGCCCACTTTCGCGGGCATCTTCTCGAAGCGAACGAAGTCGTGGCGGCTTTGCGGATCGCTCTGCAGGAGTTTTTCGATGCGCCTCCACAGCGCGGGAAATTCCGCGCCGACGATTTTGGAGAAACCGGGCGCCAGGATCGGCGCGTTATAGTCGCTCAGGTTCTCGGCGAGGATGCTGAGTTCGCGCATTAGGCCGCGCCGCCGCACCGCGAGCGGAAGCACGCAGAGGGGAGCTTCGCGCGGTCCGATGATGACGATCACCGGCGTCACGCCGTAGGCCTTGCCGACGTGGTCTTGCCATGTCGAAAGCCAAGCGTAAGATTGGAAGGCCGTGAGGTCCGCCGTGGTCTCGAGCCGGCTCCAGAGATCGACCAGCGCGGCGAGATCGTGGGTCACGGAAAGTTGCAACGCGTCGGTCGGCTTCGATGCCGCGCGGTCCTGCGGTATCGGCCGATCAATCGCCCCGGCATCGGCCGAGGACTCGACGAGCTGAAGTTGCACCATGTCGCCTCTAGAAAGCGTGCGAATTGTCTACAGCGCCCAATTGTAAAGAAAGGTCAATCCGATCAGCGAAAGTCCGTTTGCGATGATTAATTCGATGCTGGTTGCACGCGAATTGTGGGCAAAACGATGCAACTATGGCGCGTTTTCGGGATCCGGGCGCTGCATCCACTTGACGATCGGCATCGCTGGTAAAACCCAGCCCATACCGACGACGGCGTAATAGACCATCGACCAGCCCTTGCTGACTTGCGGCAGAATGGTCACGGCGAGGCCCATGGCGAGAAAGGCCCAGATCACAATCAATCCGAGCAGCAGAAACATACCGATGAATTTGCGGACGCGGATTGTCATGGCCGTGGTCTGACAGGGCGGCGCCGGGGTTGGCGCGGCTCGTTCGGGCAACTATACGTTCGCCACTGTGAAGGCAATCTCAGACATAACGGCGCCGCGCAGCGTGCGCGTTTGGCTCATCGTCGTGGCGGCGTTGATCGGCGCGATTGTGCTGGTCGGCGGCGCAACGCGCCTGACCGAGTCCGGCCTCTCGATCGTCGAATGGAAGCCGATCACCGGCGCATTGCCGCCCCTCTCCGAAGCGGCGTGGCAGGCGGAATTCGAGAAGTACAAGACGATCCCGCAATACGAGGCCATCAACAAAGGCATGGCTCTGCAGGATTTCAAAACGATCTACCTGTGGGAGTGGGGGCATCGGCTGCTTGGCCGCGTCATCGGCGCGGCGTTCCTTTTGCCCTTCCTGTGGTTCTTGTGGCGCGGCGCGATCCGCGGCGGGTTGCGCTGGCGGCTGTGGGGCATTTTTGCGCTCGGCGGTATCCAAGGCGCTGTCGGCTGGTGGATGGTGGCGTCGGGCCTGACGCAACGGATCAGCGTCTCGCCGTATCGGCTGGCGTTTCACCTGACGCTGGCGTGCCTGATTTTTGCAGCAATCGTCTGGACTCTGCAGCGGCTGTCAGGTGCCGTGCCGCTCGATGCGAATACGCGCATTCGGCGGACGGCGGTCGCGCTGCTCGCCCTCGTGATCCTGCAGATTTACATTGGCGGGCTCGTTGCGGGTCTCGATGCCGGAATGAACTACAACACTTGGCCGCTGATCGATGGCGCGATCATGCCAAGCTGCGAGCGCTTGTTGTTCTTGTCGCCGCTTTGGAAGAACTTCTTCGAGAACGATCTCACGGTGCAGTTTGTCCATCGCTGCACGGCCTATGCGATCTGGCTGCTGGCGGTGTTCCACGCCGTCGACGCGACGCGCGCGCGTCGGGGCGCTGTTAGCACCGCGCATGCGCTTGCCGCGATGGTGACGCTACAGGCCGCAATCGGCATCGCGACGCTGCTGGCCGGGACGCCGATCGGGCTAGCGCTGTTCCATCAAGGTGGCGCGGTCGTGACGCTCGGCATCGCGACATGGCACGCGGCGCGGCTCACGCAACGTGTACCGGCGGAGCACCTGAGCGCGATCCCCGCCAGCACGTAACGGCTTCGATCAGGCGTCCGCGAGCGCCTGCTCGAGATCCGCGATGATGTCTTCCTTGTCCTCGATACCGACGGAGATGCGGACAACGTCCGGACCCGCGCCCGACGCGACCTTCTGCGTGTCCGACAGCTGGCGATGCGTCGTCGAGGCCGGGTGGATGACCAGCGAGCGCGTATCGCCGATATTCGCCAGATGCGAGAACAGCTTCACGTTGGATACCAGCTTGATGCCGGCGTCGTAGCCGCCCTTGAGGCCGAAAGTGAAGCAGGCGCCTGCGCCTTTCGGCACGTACTTCTGCGCCAACGCGTGGTAGCGGTCGCCGGCCAGGCCCGGATACGAGACCCATGCGACCTTGTCGCTCTTCGACAGCCACTCGGCGACAGCCTTCGCGTTCTCGCAGTGCTTTGCCATGCGGAGCGGAAGGGTCTCGATGCCGGTGAGAATCTGGAAAGCGTTGAAGGGCGACAGAGCAGGGCCGAGGTCGCGCAGCGAGAGCACGCGGCAGGCAATCGCGAATGCGAAATTGCCGAAGGTCTCGTGCAGCACCATGCCGTTGTATTCGGGGCGCGGCGCCGAGAGCATCGGATAACGGCCTTCGCGCGACCAGTTGAACGTGCCGCCATCGACGATGATGCCGCCAATCGAATTGCCGTGGCCGCCGAGGAATTTTGTCAGCGAGTGGAGGACGATGTCGGCGCCGTATTCGAACGGTTTGCAGAGGTAGGGCGTCGCCAGCGTGTTGTCGACGATCAGCGGCACGCCGGCGCGGCGCGCAACTTGCGAGATCGCCGCGATGTCGCAGATGACGCCGCCCGGATTGGCGATCGACTCGATGAAGATCGCCTTTGTCTTCGGCGTGACGGCGCGCTCGAATGTCGAGATATCGTCCGGATCGGCCCAGACGACGTTCCAGCCGAAGCTTTTGAAGGAGTGGTTGAACTGGTTGATCGAGCCGCCGTAGAGCTTCTTCGAGGCGATAAACTCATCACCGGACACCAGCAGGTTATGTAGCGCGATCAGCTGGGCGGCGTGACCTGATGCGACCGCGAGGGCAGCGGTGCCGCCTTCAAGCGCGGCGACGCGCTCTTCGAGCACGGCGTTGGTTGGGTTGCCGATGCGCGAATAAATGTTGCCGAAGGCCTGAAGACCGAACAGCGAGGCCGCGTGGTCGACGTCGTCGAATACGAAAGATGTCGTTTGGTAAATCGGCGTCGCACGCGCGCCGGTTGTGGGATCGGGCTGTGCGCCAGCGTGAATCGCGAGAGTGGCAAAGCCTGGGGTGCGTTCGGTCATATTTCCTCGCTGGCGTTCGTAATATCGGTATCGTTCGTTTTAACGAACGATCTTTTTAACGGACGGTGGATTTTGTCAAGAGCTCTTTGGCTCGTCGGCGGCGGCAGCAGACCCGGAAGTCGTGCCGCCCGCAAGGGTCTCGCGGTTCAATGACATCCGTTGAACGCCGCCGCCCATGATCTTGGCGCGCTTCGACGAGATGATCCGGGAGTTGACGCCCATCCAAGATATCTCCGACGAGAGCCGCCCGTATTCGATCTTCGGACAGCGATCCATCACGACTTTCATGCCGCCGGCCTCAGCCTTCGCGGCGGCTTCGTCGTTGCGCACGCCGAGCTGCATCCAGAACACGGCGGGGCGCGGCTTCAGCGCCAGCGCTTCTTCGACGACGCCGTCGGCGTATGGCGCGGCGCGGAACATATCGACCATGTCGATTGGGTCCGGGATGTCGGCAAGCTTGGCGTAGAATTTTCGCCCGAGCAGGTCTTTGCCGGTCTGGCCCGGATTGACGGCGTACATTTTGTAGCCGCGCTCGAGCAGATACTTGAAGGCGAAGTAGCTCGGCCGATTGTCCTTCGGCGACACGCCGACGATGGCGATGGAGCGTACCGTCTTGAGAATGCCGCGGATGAACGTGTCGGGGTAGTGCAGAGCGTCGGTCATTATTGGTCTTGCCACTTCGGCGCGCGCTTTTCGATGAAGGCGCCGATGCCTTCTTCGGCGTCGCGAAACATCATGTTCTGCGTCATCACCTCGACCGTGTACGCATAGGCGTCGCCGAGGTCCATCTCCACTTGGCGATAGAACGCCTCCTTGCCGACCTTCACGGTCGCGGTGGATTTCGAGGCGATTTGATCAGCGAGCGCGCTCGCGCGCTCGCGCGCCGTGCCCGCTGGGACGACGCGGTTGACGAGGCCGACGCGTGCGGCGTGCTCGGCATCGACGAGGTCGCCGGTGAGCAGCATTTCCATCGCGTGCTTGCGCGAGACGTTGCGCGACAAAGCGACCATCGGGGTCGAGCAGAAGAGGCCGATATTGACGCCCGGCGTCGCGAAGCGCGCGCCTTCGCCCGCGATAGCGAGATCGCAACTCGCGACGAGCTGGCAGCCGGCCGCGCTGGCGACGCCTTCGACGGCCGCGATGACGGGTTGGGGCAGGCGGACGACCATCTGCATCATCGCGCTGCAGGCGGTCATCAGCTGCTTGAAGTAGGCGCGTCCGCCATCCTCGTCGGAGCGGCGCGCCGTCATCTCCTTCATGTCGTGACCGGCAGAGAAAGCCGGGCCGTTATGGGTGAGGACCACGGCGCGGGTCGAGCGATCGTCGGCGATGGCCGCAAACTGACCGCCGAGGGCGGAAATCATCGCCTCGGAGAGCGGATTGCGTGCCTGCGGCCGGTTCAGCGTGAGCACGAGAACGGTGCCGAGGCGCTCCGCCAGTAGTATCGGGGTATCGGCTCCGGCCGCGTCCATCACTCTCGCCTTTCTGCAATCAGCAGTGTATCGCCCGTTACATGTCGCGGATGGTAAGGCCGCGCAAGTCCAAGGGGTTGAGGCAAAGGTGATATGCGCGCGCCGGTGATTTCAAAGGAAGAGCTGCTCAAGCACCTCGAGGCGGACTTTTCGCAAGCGTTTAACGACAAGACCGGGATTTCGATTGAGGATCTCGGCTACGGCACGGCGACGATCCGGCAGGCGTTGCGAAAGCACGTTTTGCGGCCCGGCAATACGATATCTGGGCCCGCCATGATGACGCTCGTCGATGTCGCGATGTATGTCGGCTTGCTCGGTGCGATCGGTTGGGTGCCGCTCGCCGTGACGACGAACCTGACGATCAATTTCCTGCGCAAGCCGACTGCGGCCGATGTCTTGGCGAAGGCCAAGATGCTCAAACTTGGCAAGACGCTCGTGACCGGCGAAGTGTTGCTGTACAGCGAAGGCAGCGACGATCTCGTCGCGCATGCGACCTGCACTTACGCGATCCCGCCGAAGCGCTGACGCGGCGGAGCGCTGACGCAACCGAAGCGTTAGTTCTTCGCCGGGATTGGCTCCAAGCCGGTTTTCGTGATGACGGGCGCGGCTTCTGGTGAGGCAAGACAGGCGATCAGTTGCTTCGCGGCGTCAGGCTCTTTCGATCCCGCCGCAACACCGGCGGAAAAGATCGTCACGCGCTGCACTTCGGCCGGCAGCGGGCCGACGTAGTCTAGGCCGGCGATAGGCACGAGCTCGCTGACTTGCTGGAAGCCAAGCTCGGCGTCACCGCGCGCGACAACCGTCCCGACGCGTTCCGAGAATATCTTACGCGCTTTGGCCATGATTTTCCCGTCTTCGTCGAGTTTCGGAAACAGCTCTTTGGACAGGTAGGTGCCGCTTGCGCTCGCCGAGTAAGCGATCGAGTGGGCTGCGAGCAACGTCGTCTTGAGCGCCGCGACTGTGCTTATGTCCGGCTTCGGTGCTCCGGTTTTGACCGACAGGCCAATCACCGAGCGGGCGAGATCGACGCGTGTGCCTGGAATTGTTTTGCCTTCCGCCGCCAGCTTGTCGAGAGACTCGGCCGCCATGATCAGCACATCGGCCGGTTCGCCACGCTGCAGCCGGTTCGGGATGGCGTCGGGCGCTGCACCCATCGAGGCGCCGTAGGCGCTTTTTATCGGCTGACCAACCTTGGCTTCGCACGCTGAAAGGAGATCTTTGTAGGCTGCCGTAAAGCCGCCCGAACTCATGACGTGAACATCCGCAAGCGCGGGAAGGGTTCCGAGCGCGGTAAATAGCGCAGCGAAGGCTGTTGTCTGCCACTTTCTCATCGGCGTTTCTCAAGGCTCGTTTATGTGCTTCAGCTTGCGAGTCTTTTTGGCGTTTCGCAATGAGATAGGGAGGCGGAAAAAGTCAGCGGGATCGACGGTTAGGTCAGAGGTAATATTAGACCAAAAAGATATCATGTTGTTTTTGCTGCATAATCTTATGTAGATCGCTATTGACGCATTTCCGGCCGCTCTATAGAAGCGCGCCAGCGGTCGCAGAAGCGGCCTCAATCATTCGGATTTCGACACCCATGCTCCAAACACGTTCGACCAAACCGGCCGAGGTGGAGAAGAAGTGGTTCGTGATCGACGGGCAGGGTCTCGTCGTCGGCCGCCTCGCAACCATCATCGCCATGCGCCTGCGCGGCAAGCACAAGGCTAGCTACACCCCGCACGTCGACGACGGCGACAACATCATCGTCATCAACGCCGAGAAGGTGGTTCTGACCGGCCGCAAGCTGCAGCAGAAGGTCTATCACCATCACACCGGCTTCATTGGCGGCATCAAAGAGCGCCGCGCCGATTTCATCCTCAATGGCCGCTTCCCGGAGCGCATCGTCGAGAAGGCCGTGGAGCGTATGCTTCCGCGCGGTCCGCTCGGCCGTCGCCAGCTCGGCAATCTGCGCGTCTACAAGGGTACGTCGCACCCGCACGAAGCGCAGCAGCCCGAGGCTCTCGACGTTGCTTCGATGAACCGCAAAAATACCCGGAGGGCCTAACAGTGGCTGAGACCGTTCAATCGCTCGAAGGCTTGGGCTCGCTCAAGACGACGGCTGCCGACGAGGCACCGAAGTACGTTCAGAAGATCGATCCGCAGGGCCGTGCCTACGCAACCGGCAAGCGCAAAGACGCTGTCGCTCGCGTTTGGGTGAAGCCGGGTGCCGGCAAGATCGTTATCAACGACCGCACGCTCGAGACGTATTTCGCACGCCCGGTGCTGCGCATGCTGATCCAGCAGCCGCTGGTTCTCGCCAACCGCAATGGCCAGTACGATGTCATCTGCACGGTGTCGGGCGGTGGTCTTTCGGGTCAAGCGGGCGCTGTGCGTCACGGCCTCTCAAAGGCGCTGACCAACTACGAGCCGGATCTACGTGGCGTGCTCAAGAAGGAAGGCTTCCTGACGCGCGACTCGCGTGTCGTCGAACGTAAGAAGTACGGTCGCGCGAAAGCCCGCCGCTCCTTCCAGTTCTCGAAGCGCTAAGCTTTCTACGATCGTCGTTACAAAGGGCGCCCACTGGGCGCCCTTTTGCGATTTAGATGGCCAAATTTGGATCAAATTTTCAGAAGAGTTTAGCCGTCTTACACGCTTAGGTTTAAGCGCTTGCCTCGCATATGGGCGCCTCGGATATCGCGTGTTCTCGAGGACGCTTTTGCTCGACTTGCCGACCCTCTTTCTTGCCGCGGGGCTCAGCACATTTCTGCTGGCCGGGCTCCTGTTTGCCGCTTGGCGGCAAGCACCGGAGCATCGCGCCTTGGCGTGGTGGGGCGGAAGTTATTTGGTCTTGCTGATCGCGATCCCGCTCCTTGCAATGCGCAGCTTGTTGCCGCCGATCTTCCCCTTCGGGTTGTCCAATGGGCTGTTCATCGTTGCGGGCGCGTGTGCCTGGATTGCAGCGCGCCGCTTCGAAGGGCGTTCGTATGAGGCTTGGTGGGCGTTTACGCCGCTAGCTATCTGGCTCGCCCTGTATCTCGTGCCCGCGATCGGGATGAATCCGCCGATCCGCATGGCAATCGTGTCGATCGGGATTGGTGGATTTCTGCTCGCGGGTGCCTACGAATTCTGGCGCGGCCGCAGGGAGCCTTTGATTTCGCGATGGCCTGCGATCATTACGATGGCAGCGCTCGGAATCATGCTGTTCGTGCGCGTGCCCTTCCTGATTTTCGTCGAGTTTGGCGCGAACAAGCCACCGTCGGACTTGCAGGGTTCGCTGACGATCGTCGCGATGCTGGGCTTCGTCTACATCGTGATCATGGCGTGCAACATTTTGGCGATGACCAAGGAGCGCAGCGAGCTGGCTTATCGTCACCAAGCGCGCACGGACGCGCTGACGCAGCTGCTCAATCGCGGCGCATTCCTCGATGAGGCCGAGGCCGGGGTCGAACAAGCGAACGCGGCTGCGATGCCGATCTCGATAGTTCTCGTGGACCTCGACCGCTTCAAGCAGGTCAATGACCGGTTCGGTCATCTCGTCGGCGACCTGGTTCTGCAGGCGCTGGCTCAAACAGCTACGGCCGAGTTGCCGGCGCGAAGCCTCGTCGGCCGGGTCGGCGGCGAGGAATTCGCGGTCCTGTTGCATCAACCGGCGGACCAGGCTGCCGGCTATGCGGAACGTCTGCGGCAGACGTTCGATGCGAATGCGCGAATCGTCGATGGCCAGGCGGTCGAAGCGACCTTGAGCGCGGGCGTTTCAACCATGCATGGCAATGCCAAGCTTCTGACTTTGATGGCCGATGCCGACCGGGCCCTTTATGCAGCCAAAGAAAGCGGCCGAAATATTGTCCGTGTCGCACAGGTGGAGATTCACGCGGACCAAGGCGAAAACGCCCATTCCGCAGCAGCTTAGTCGGCTTCGGCGCGAAACTTTGCGCTCTATTTACTTTAAAGTTGCCCGGTCCTGTTAAGCCGAAAAACAGGGTGTGCCGTTAATGGGGAATAAGCACTCTTCGTGCAACTCTGCCGGGAATGGCTGGATCCTCGTTCGTGCAGAATTCGTTTCTCCATATCCAGACGCTAACCCTCGTCACGATGCTGCTGACGACGCTGTTGGCAGTCCTGCTGATGATCAGCTGGTGGCGCGCGCGATCGCACAAGATCCTGGCTTGGTGGGCCGTCAGCTATTTCCTCGGTGGCACCGGTACGCTGCTTCTCGCGCTCCGCGGAAGCATTCCGAACGTCTTATCCATCGAAGTTGCGAATGCCTTGGTCATTCTGGCATGCGGCGCATCCTGGTGCGGGGCCCGTAGCTTCGAAGGCCGCCCTGTTCGGACGGGGACCATTATCGCGGCGGCGCTTGGCTGGATCGCGATCTGCCAAGTCCCACTCGTTGCCGACAGCGTCCCGGTGCGGATCGTCATTATGTCGGCCGTGATGTCGACTTTCATCGCGCTTGGCGCTTCGGAGTTCTGGCGTGGCCGTAGCGAGCATCTCGTCTCGCGCTGGCCTGCGATTGTTGCAAGCTTGGTCTATGCCGCCGCGCTGCTCTCACGCATTCCGATGCTGCAATTCGTCGACCTGCCGACTGCTCCGCTGCTATTCAGAGGCTCGTCGTGGTTCGGCCTCGTGTCCGTGGTTTCGCTGATCTACATTGTGGTGATGGGCTGCAATGTGCTCGCGATGGCGAAGGAGCGCATGGAGCTCAGCTATCGCCACAAATCGCGCACGGACTCGCTAACGCAACTTTTCACCCGCCGCGCGTTTCTCGACGAGAGCGAGGCGGTGCTGCAAGAGATCAACCGGAGTGGGACGACAGCTGCGGTCATCCTGATCGACCTCGACTCGTTCAAACGGATCAACGACTGCTTCGGCCATCTTGTCGGTGACAGTGTGCTGCAACGGTTCGCCGCAACGGCGCGCAAGATGCTGCGCGATATCGACATCGTCGGGCGGTTGGGCGGTGAAGAATTCGCGATCGTGCTGCCGGGACTTTCGCCGCATGAGGCGACCGTCGTTGCCGAACAGCTTCGCTTCATGTTCCAGCGCGAAGCGATCGAAGTTGAAGGCGAGCTTGTCGGCGCAACGCTGAGCGCCGGCGTGTCGTTCGCGGCGCGCAATGCGAAACTCATCACGCTGCTCGCAGACGCAGACCGTGCGCTTTATGTCGCGAAGGAAGCGGGGCGCAATTGCGTCCGTGTCGCGAGCGTCGACGTCATCATCGAAGCCCCGCCGGTTACGCAACCGCGCGCCGCTTAATTTCCGAGCTTACGTTCCGATCTTGCCGCCGCCTCGCCGCGTGATTGCGACGATGGATGGGCGAGGGGGCATTGCCGGGTTGAAGTCCGGCCAACGCGTTGCCGGCTTCTCGTAGGTCGCCGGCTGGGCGTTCGGGTCTTCGTCGTCGGCTTCGCCCGGATGTTGAACCGCGACGAACAGCGTCTCGTCGCTCGGCGTGAACATTGGTCCGCAAAGCTCCGCACCGGCCGGGCAGCGGAAGAACAGTTTGCCGGTCGCGCGTTTCTCGCCTTGGGTTTCCAGCGCCCACACGCCGTCGGCGCGGCCCGTTCGGGCCGCCGAGTTGCCGTCGGTCGCGATCCAAAGGCGGCCCATGTGATCGACGGCGCAATTGTCCGGCATGCCGAACCAGCCATCTTTCGTCGTTTCAGGATTGAAGGTTGCGCCGACTTCCGCGATCGATGGATCGCCGCAACGGAGCAGGATGTTCCAGGTGAACTTATCCGCGGCGTGATCGCCGTCCGGCGGCAGCATCTCGACGATGTGACCGAATTTGTTATCGGGACGCGGATTCGCAGGACTGACTTGCTCGGCGGTGCGGCGCACGTTGTTGGTCAGCATGACGTAGACATGTTGCGTCACCGGGTTCGCCTCGATGTCTTCCGGACGATCCATCTTGGTTGCGCCAAGAAGATCGGCTGCGCGGCGCGTTTCGATGAGCACATCGCCTTGCGACTTGAAGCCGTTGGCTTCCGTCAGCGGGCCCTGTCCGAAAATCAGCGGGAGCCACGTGATCGTGCCGTCGGCGTCGTAGCGCGCAACGGAGAGAATGCCGTTATCGAGAATGTCCGCATTCGCCGCCGGATTCTCGTGATCGATGCGATCACGCGTGACGAAACGATAGACGTATTCGAAGCGCTCGTCGTCGCCGAGGTACACAACGTAGCGGCTATCGCGATTGATGATGCCGGCCGCGCCTTCGTGCTTGGTGCGGCCGAGCGCAGTGCGCTTCTTCGGCTGCGATTTCGGATCGTACGGATTGATCTCGACGACCCAACCGAAGCGGTTCGGCTCGTTCGGATCTTTCGAGACGTCGAAGCGATCGTGGTAGCGGCCCCAGATGAAGCCGCCGCCCGGCATGCCAAATCGCTTATAGTTTGCAGTTTCGGGATGACCTTCGGCGAGCTTGCCGGTGAAGTAGCCGTGGACGTTTTCTTCGCCGGATAGCCACGTTCCCCACGGCGTGATGCCGCCGGCGCAATTGCCGAGCATGCCGAGAACCGTGCGGCCTTCCGGATCGGCCGTTGTGCGCATGCGCTCGTGGCCGGCAGCCGGGCCGCTGATCGTCATCGGCGTGTCGGCGGTAATGCGGCGCGCGTATTTTGAATTCTGGACGACCTCCCAGCGGCCTTTGGTTTTGCGCACCTCGATCACAGTGCCGCCGTGCGCCGCCATTTCGATGTCGACGAGTTCGCGCGTCATGCCCAAGAACGTCGCCTTGCGGTCTTGGCGACCGAGGCCCGGGAACATCAACTCTTCGTTGGTGTATTCCTGATTGGCTGTGAGCAAGCCGTGATCGCTCGGCTTCGATCCCGGAAGCGGGAAGTAGCCGAGGAAGTCGGGGTTGTAGCCGAACTGGAGACGCTGCGCGGCTGCGGTCTGCTTCTCAGGGTCAAACTTCGGCGCGCCGGGCATCACTGGGTCGCCCCAACGGATAAGGACGTGGGCGTCGTAGCCTTCGGCGACGTGATGGCGCTCGTCGATGCCGGCAGCGACTTCCTTGAAGCGGAACGGCGGTGGCGTCGTAGCCTTAGTGGACTTTGCCTTGGGCGCGGCGTCGGCTGTGCCCGCGGCCAGCAGCGCAAGCGAGCCCGCGAGGATACCGCGACGGCTGAGACGCGTGTCGAGGACGTCGGAGAAAATCGGGTTCTGAGTGGGGTTCGAGCCGTTCTCGTGCGAGCGCTCGAAGGCCTGCATCCGGCTCAGGTTGTCAATCAGATTGCTCATATTCCATTCTCCGCAATGGACGGGAGAAACACCGCAGATGTGACGGGCCGATGACGTCAACGCTCTGTTTAAACTAAGCTGCCATGCTTTTCACATGGATACTGTGGCACCCCGCGAGCAAGACCTTACCGAGCAAAAGCTGCGCACTGCGGCCGAACGAGCCGGATACGCGTTGGCCTGCAGTTTTTCGACCTCCGAAGAATATGAGGCCGATCTCATTGCGGAGCGGCGCGCTCAAGGAAAGTACGGTCGTCCGCAGCATCGCGAGGCCATCGTCGGCTGGCTGATGCTCGGAAGCGGCGTTGCCGCCCTGACACTCGTTTTCCTCCTTATTTGACCCTTGATATTCCGAAGAAATGCGATCGAGCCGTGGTTCGCGGCTGATCAATCGCGTCCTGTCTTCGACTTCAATGCACAAAAGAAGAGGGCGCCCCGAAAGACGCCCTCGACTTGATGTTGGATCCGAACGGCTTACGCCGAGTAGTACATCTCAAACTCGACCGGGTGCGGCGTCATTTCGAAGCGCGCGACTTCCGTCATCTTGAGCTCGATGTAAGCGTCGATGAAATCGTCATCGAACACTTCGCCGGCCTTAAGGAAGCCGCGGTCCTTATCGAGCGATTGGAGCGCTTCACGCAGCGAGCCGCAGACCGTCGGAATCTTCTTGAGCTCCTTCGGCGGCAGATCGTAAAGGTCCTTGTCCATTGCCGGACCCGGATCGATCTTGTTCTTGATGCCGTCGAGGCCGGCCATCAGCATCGAGGCGAAGGCGAGATACGGGTTCGCAACCGGATCCGGGAAGCGGACTTCAACGCGCTTTGCCTTCGGCGACGTCGTAAAAGGAATACGGCACGAAGCCGACCGGTTACGCGCCGAGTAGGCCAGCAACACCGGCGCTTCGTAGCCCGGGACCAGACGCTTGTACGAGTTGGTCGACGGGTTGGTGAAAGCGTTCAGTGCTTTGGCGTGCTTGATGATGCCGCCGATGTACCAGAGGCAGGTTTCCGAAAGATCGTTGTACTTGTTGCCCGCAAAGGTCGGCTTGCCACCCTTCCAGATCGACTGGTGGACGTGCATGCCCGAGCCGTTGTCGCCGTAGATCGGCTTCGGCATAAAGGTTGCGGTCTTGCCGTAGATGTTGGCGACCTGGTGCACGCAGTACTTATAGATCTGCATGTGGTCGGCCATGTAGGTGAGCGGGTTGAACTTCAGACCCAGCTCATGCTGCGCGGACGCCACTTCGTGGTGGTGCTTTTCGACTTGAGCGCCCATGCGAGCCATCGCGCCGAGCATCTCGGTGCGCATGTCCTGCGCGGAGTCCTGCGGCGGAACCGGGAAGTAGCCCTTCTTGGTGCCGACGCGGTGGCCGAGGTTGCCGCCTTCGTAATCGGTGTCCGAGTTGGTCGGCAGTTCGACCGAGTCGAGCTTGAAGCCGGTCTTGTACGGCTCGGCCGAGAACTTGACGTCGTCGAAGATGAAGAATTCGGCTTCCGGACCGACGTAGACGGTGTCGCCGATGCCCCAAGCCTTGACGAGAGCTTCGGCCTTCTTGGCGATGCCGCGCGGATCGCGGTTGTAGGGCTCGCCCGTGGTCGGCTCGAGAACGTCGCAGGTGATCACCAACGTTGTCTCGGCGAAGAACGGGTCGATGCAAGCCGTTGCCGGATCCGGCATCAAGCACATGTCGGATTCGTTGATCGCCTTCCAGCCAGCAATTGACGAGCCGTCGAACATCGTGCCTTCCGCGAAGATGTCTTCGTCGATCATGCTGATGTCGAACGTCACGTGCTGCCACTTGCCGCGCGGGTCAGTGAAGCGGAGGTCGACGTACTTCACGTCTTGGTCCTTGATGAGTTTCAGGACGTCTTTGGCGGACTTCGTCATCGTGGGCGTATTCCCTGTTTGATGTTCGATGGGAGGGGTTGGAGGAAGGTGACTTAGATCGCGTCTACGCCGGACTCGCCGGTGCGGATGCGGATAGCTTCTTCAATATTGGAGATGAAGATTTTGCCGTCGCCGATGCGGCCGGTCTGGGCCGCGCGCCGGATGGCGTCGACGGCTTTGTCGAGCATGTCGTCGCCGATCACAATCTCGATCTTCACTTTGGGGAGGAAATCGACAACGTATTCGGCACCGCGATAGAGTTCGGTGTGACCCTTCTGGCGACCGAAGCCTTTGGCTTCAATGACCGTAATGCCTTGCAGTCCGATCTCTTGCAGCGCTTCCTTCACCTCGTCGAGCTTGAAGGGCTTAATAATGGCCTCGATCTTCTTCATGCGCTCCACTCTCTCGCTTCAGCCAGCAACGCCGCCGGTGAAGGCAGGCGAAGCGTTTGCAGGTCTCGTGCCAAAATCCCGCCAGGATAATCGCCGGATTTGCTGCGCGATTTCGCAGTTTGGCGCTCTGACAGGCGACCAGTACCGTACGCGCTGCCTATTCACACATCAAGTCGCCTAGATAATATGCACAATGGGGCTGGAGAGGCGAAGATCGAGCTGCTGACGACAGCGGAGATGAACAGCGCAGATCGTGCTGCCATTTCGGCAGGCACCCCGGGGATCGACCTGATGGAGGCTGCGGGGGCCGCTGTTGCCGAGGCCGCTGAGGCGTTGGTGCCGTCCGGAAGCATCGCGATCGTCTGCGGGCCCGGCAACAATGGCGGCGACGGGTTTGTCGCAGCGCGGCTTTTAGCTGAGCGCGGCCGGAGTGTTCGCGTTTTTCTCGTCGGCGAGCGAAATCGCCTGAAAGGCGACGCGGCAGATGCCGCCAAGCGCTGGAGTCGCGATGTTTTGACGCCGGACGCGATCGATTTCAGCGGAGATGCTCTCGTTATAGACGCGCTGTTCGGCGCCGGCTTGGCGCGGCCGGTCGACGGCGCGGCGCGGCGAACGATCCAGGCGATGAATACAAGCGGCGCGAAGGTTCTGTCGGTCGATCTGCCGAGCGGGATTTCCGGCGACAGCGGCGCCGAGTTGGGGGTGGCGGTCAAAGCCACGGCGTCCGTGACGTTCTTTCGCTTAAAACCTGGGCATTTGCTGTTTCCGGGACGGGTGCACTGCGGCGCTGTCACGTGCACGGATATCGGGATCCCGGCGACAGTGCTCTCCGAGATTAAGCCGCGGACGTTTCACAATTTTCCGGCGCTTTGGGCGCGAGACTTCCCGATGCCGCGCCTCGATGGCCACAAATACGCGCGTGGTCATGTCGCGGTGCATTCGGGCGGGCTGACCTCGACCGGCGCCTCGCGGCTCGCGGCTCGGTCGGCGCTGCGCACCGGCGCGGGTCTCGTTTCGATCGCGAGCCCGACGGATGCACTTGTGGTGCATACGGCCAGCAACCTCGCCGTGATGGTGCGAGAGGTTCCGAATGCGGAAACTTTCCGTGCGATGCTCAGCGATCGACGGTTTACGGCGGCGGTTGTCGGACCGGGCGGCGGGGTCGGCCAAGCGATGCGGCAGATGGTGCGTGCGGCAGCGCAGTCTCACGTCGCGATGGTGCTCGATGCCGACGCGCTGACGAGCTTCGTGAATAACCTGCCGGGCCTAACGTCTACGATCCGGAAGTCGCGGACTGCGGTGCTGACACCGCACGAGGGCGAGTTCGCGCGGCTGTTCGGCGAGATGCCGGGTTCGAAACCCGACCGAGCCCGAGAGGCTGCGCGGCAGAGCGGGGCGGTCGTTGTCTTGAAGGGTCCCGATACCGTCATTGCCGCGCCGGATGGCCGGGCGGCAATCAATGACAACGCGCCGCCCTGGCTGGCGACGGCGGGTTCGGGCGACGTGCTGGCGGGCACGGTGGCCGGCTTGCTCGCGCAATCGATGCCGGGATTCGAAGCCGCTTGCGCGGCCGTGTGGTTGCATGGAGAGGCGGCGAACGCTTTTGGCGTGGGACTCATAGCTGACGATATTTCAGATGTTTACCCCAGCATTCTCAAGCGATTTGTGGGGACCGGGCGGCTCTGAAGAGTGTGGTTTAAGTTGATCACAACCTCAGCTTATCTGGATACTGCCGATCGAAGCCGCGGCCCCGGGCTGCAACGGCTGACTGATGATCGGCCATGATCCGGTTGCTTCAGCGACAAAGGCGATGCGCGTCGTCCGTTGGGGCAGCGCCACGACAGTGTCCAGCCAGTAGGGCTTCCAACCATCGTCCATTGAATCCAGAAGCCTGAACGGCGTTCCTCCAATGTGCACGGCTTGCGGGATGGGCGTACTGTTCGTCAACGCCAACATTACGGTCTGGCCCTTCTTGGCGGACAGTGCGGGTGGGGACGCTGGGTCGAGCGCTAGCTCCGCTCGTTGAGCCCTGCCGAACTCCATACGGCTGTTCAATGGGTTCGGCGGTAAAACTGTAGGCGGCCCCGAAGGCGCGGGTTTGGCGGGCGCGTCCGGACTGTATTTGAGCGAAATGGTTTGAGCCGCCCCAGCTAGCGTCTCGACCATCAAGGGAGCGATGGTGCCGGCTGGCATGGTCATGTCCACGAACAGATCGGCCCGGTTGCCGGGTGCTAGAGGGACGCGGCCGTCGCGAGCGATAAATGGCTCCGACGGATGACCGTCGAGCGCCATGACGTTAACGTCATGCTGATCAAGCCGGACCGCCATCATCTCGGCGGGGCTGGCGTTGAGAATGCGGAGGCGCACCCGTTCACCCGCGCGAACCGGGATTTCGCGGCCTGAATGGCCGTTAGCCGTGCGTTTGTCGCCGGCTACGTTGATGACGAGCGGCACGTCGCGGTCGACCGCCACGCCATCATCCACGATCAGCAGCCCACAAAGGCCATTCGCGGCTTGTCCCGATGGTAGTGCCCTATACCAGAATGTTCCGGCATCTCGCGGCGCAAGGCTGAAGGTTCCGGTTTGCCCAGGCGCAAGCTGCAATACCGGGTCGCGGACGCTGCGCAACCCCGGAAAGTAGATCGATACCGGTGCCGTTAGATCGTTCCCAAACGTCGCTGAAAACGGCTTGCCTCGCGTTGCTCTCAACGCCGGGCCCGGGAACACGCCATCGAAACCGGAAGCGAGCCCGTCGATCGCCGTTTTGAGCGGTTTCGCGCGCAACGGAGCGTCCTGTGCCGAAGAAGCGCGCCCGGAGGCCCAGAGAACCATTCCGGCAGCGCCGAGAGCAAGGATTTCTCGGCGGCTTGCCGACAGACAAGGGAGGGCGATCATCCGGCGACCATGGCCGCGTCAAAGGGCTTGCGCAAGCGGGTGAATTTAGTTGCTGACTGGCCGCTTCAGCGTGCTATAAGCCGCGCCGCCCGACCGCGGTGTGCAACTCGCGAACGGCGCGCGCAAGCGGGCGTGGCGGAACTGGTAGACGCGCTGGATTTAGGTTCCAGTGACGCAAGTCGTGGGGGTTCGAGTCCCTCCGCCCGCACCAATTTGCGGACCGCGCTGCCGACGTTCGCTCACCGCGGAAAATTCATACGAGTTTGGAAAGACCGATGCAGGTACAAGAAACAGTTTCCGAAGGATTGCGGCGCGAGTACCGCGTGGTTGTTCCAGCCGCCGAGCTTGAGACGAAGCTCGATGCGAAGCTTGACCAGCTCAAGGGCCAGGTCCGTATCAACGGCTTCCGCCCCGGCAAGGTGCCGGCCGCGCATCTGAAGAAGCTGTATGGGCGCTCGGCGATGGCCGAAGCGATCGACACGACTGTCAACGAGACCAATCAGAAAATCGTCGCCGACAACAGCTTCCGCATGGCGACCGAGCCGAAGGTCACGTTGCCGACCGAAGAAGCTGTCGTTGCCGAAGTGATCGATGGCAAGCGCGACCTCGACTACACGGTCGCTTTCGAAATTCTTCCGAAGATCGAAATTGCAGACGTGCGCGGCGTGCAGCTCGAGAAGCAAGTTGCCGCTGTTGCCGATGGCGAAATCGACGAGGCACTCGATCGTTTGACGGCGCAGCAGAAGCCGTATCTGCCGAAGGGCGAGGGCGCGAAGGCCGCAGAAGGCGACCGCGTTCAAGTCTCGTTTGTCGGTACGATCGACGGCAAGCCGTTCGAAGGCGGCACCGCGGACGACATCGCGGTCGACATCGGTTCGAACACGTTCATCCCGGGCTTCGAGCCGCAGCTCGTCGGGATCGGCGAAGGCGAAACGCGCACGCTGAACGTCACCTTCCCGGAAAACTACGGCAACACGGAACTTGCCGGCAAAGCCGCTGCGTTCGAAGTGACTGCGAAAGCCGTGCAGGCACCGGGCACGCTCGTTGTCGACGACGAGTTCGCCAAGCAACTCGGCATGGAGTCGCTTGCCAAGCTGCGCGAGGCGATCAAGGAGCGCATCAAGCGCGAGCACGACGGCGCATCGCGTTCGAAGATCAAGCGCGCGCTGCTTGATGCGCTCGACGAGAAGCACAAGTTTGAGCTGCCGCCGACGCTGGTCGAGGACGAGTTCAACAACGTCTGGAACACCGTGACGAACGACCTCAAGCAGCAGGGCCGTACGTTCGAGCAGGAAGACACGACCGAAGAGAAGGCGCGCGACGAGTACCGCAAGCTCGCGGAACGCCGCGTCCGCCTCGGCCTCGTGCTTGCCGAGATCGGCGACAAGCAGAAGATCCAGGTTTCGGACGAGGAAGTGAGCCGCGCTGTCGTCGATCGCGCGCGCCAGTTCCCGGGCCAGGAACAGCAAGTGTGGGACTACTACCGTAAGAACCCGCAGGCACTGGCGACGCTCCGCGCCCCGATCTTCGAGGAGAAGGTTGTCGACTATCTGCTCGAGCTAGCGACCGTGACCGAGAAGGAAGTCTCGAAGGAAGAGCTCTTCAAAGTCGACGAAGACGAAGCGTAAGCGCTCGTTTGGGTTGCGTGACGAGGCGGCCGGACGGCGCGACAATGCGCCGTTCGTTGCTTGATCTTGCCGATCCGGCAAAAGCCTATATCTGTTGCCTCGATGCTTTTGTGAGCCCGATTCTGACGGGCAGCCCTCAGGTGATGAATGCGCGATCCGGTTGAGACCTACATGAACCTCGTCCCGATGGTGGTCGAACAGACCAACCGGGGCGAGCGTGCCTACGACATTTTTTCCCGCCTCCTGAAGGAGCGGATCATCTTCCTCACCGGACCTGTCGAAGACGGCATGGCGTCGCTGGCGGTTGCGCAATTGCTGTTTCTTGAGGCGGAAAACCCTAAAAAAGAGATCAGCATGTACATCAACTCGCCGGGTGGCGTGGTGACGTCCGGCATGGCGATCTATGACACGATGCAATTTATCCGCCCGCCTGTAGCGACTCTTTGCACCGGTCAGGCTGCTTCGATGGGCTCGCTTCTGCTTGCGGCCGGCGAAAAGGATATGCGCTTCTCATTGCCAAACGCTCGGATCATGGTCCACCAGCCGTCTGGCGGCTTCCAGGGCCAGGCCACCGACATCATGCTGCACGCGCAGGAAATCCTCAATCTCAAGAAGAGGTTGAACGATATCTACGTCAAGCATACCGGCCAGAGCCTGAAGAGGATCGAAGACGCCCTAGAGCGCGATACCTTTTTGACTGCCGAAGGTGCTCGCGAATTCGGCATCGTCGACAAGGTGCTGGAGAAGCGCCCAGAAGACGTTGCCGTGCTGAAACCATAATCGCGCAGGTTGGCGCGGGGTTTGCTTATCAATCACAGGCTGATGCGATGTGTCAGCCTGAGGCGCGTATCGAGTGTCATGCGGAAAAGTGCCGTTTAACCGGCCCGAATTATCGTTAATGCTTTCTTGATCATCGCGACACTATCGTGGTTCGCTGTGAGTCTCGGAGGTAACAGTCGCGTAGGGTGTTTGGCGTTAGTACTGCTCCAGGATTGTGAGCGCAGCGCTGCTAATTAAAGTTGGGGTTGTGTCGCGTTTCGATTCGCGACCGGCGCCGGAAATAGACGGAGACACGAATGAGCAAAGTTGGCGGCAGTGAGTCCAAGAACACTCTGTACTGCTCGTTCTGCGGCAAGAGCCAACACGAAGTTCGTAAGCTCATCGCAGGCCCGACGGTTTTCATCTGCGACGAGTGCGTCGAACTCTGCATGGACATCATCCGCGAGGAAAACAAATCCTCGCTCGTGAAGTCGCGGGACGGCATCCCGACGCCGAAGGAAATCTGCAAGGTCCTCGACGATTACGTGATCGGCCAGAACCACGCCAAGCGCGTGCTCTCGGTCGCGGTGCATAACCACTACAAGCGCCTCAATCATCAGACCAAGCACAACGACGTCGAGCTCGCGAAGTCGAACATTCTCCTGATCGGTCCGACCGGCTCGGGCAAGACGCTGCTGGCGCAGACGCTGGCACGCATCCTCGACGTGCCGTTCACGATGGCTGACGCGACGACGCTGACCGAAGCCGGCTACGTTGGCGAAGACGTCGAAAACATCATCCTGAAGCTGCTGCAGTCGGCCGACTACAATGTCGAGCGCGCGCAGCGCGGCATCGTCTATATCGACGAAATCGACAAGATCTCGCGTAAGTCCGACAACCCGTCGATCACGCGCGATGTGTCGGGTGAGGGCGTGCAGCAGGCGCTCCTGAAGATCATGGAAGGCACGGTTGCTTCGGTGCCGCCGCAAGGTGGCCGCAAGCATCCGCAGCAGGAATTCCTGCAGGTCGACACGACGAATATTCTGTTCGTCTGCGGCGGAGCTTTCTCGGGTCTCGAAAAGATCATCTCGGGTCGCGGTAAATCTACGTCCATCGGTTTCGGCGCGCGCGTCTCGGCGCCGGAAGATCGCCGCACCGGCGAAATCTTCCGCGAAGTCGAGCCGGAGGATTTGCTCAAGTACGGTCTCATCCCGGAATTCGTCGGCCGCTTGCCGGTTGTCGCTACGCTCGGCGATCTCGACGAGGCGGCGCTCAAGAAGATCCTGACCGAGCCGAAGAATGCGCTGGTCAAGCAGTATCAGCGTCTCTTCGAGATGGAGAACATCGACCTCACGATGACGGACGAGGCACTCGGCGCGATCTCGCGCAAGGCGATTGAACGCAAAACCGGTGCACGTGGTCTGCGGTCCATCATGGAAGGCATTTTGCTCGACACAATGTTCGAGCTGCCGAGCCTTGAGGGTGTTGAGGAAGTCGTGATCTCGAAAGAAGTCGTCGAGGCGACGGCGCGCCCGCTTTACATCTACGCAGATCGCGGCAACGAAGCGGCGGCAGGCAACGCCAGCGCTTAGCCTGCGGCGTTCAGACAGAAACGCAAAAGGCCGCGATGCAGATCGCGGCCTTTTCGTTTGCGGGAGTGCGTGAACGTTAGCGGACGCGCTCGGGCGCGCGCTGTGTCGCGTGCAGCGCGTTCACCAGATAGTCGAGCTGATGGCCGGCGCGCTTGGCTTTCGCCGTCAGGTAGCGGCGATTGTCCGAATTCACCGGTGCCTCGATCGGCATGCGGCAGCCGACCGTGATGCCCGCGTCGGCTAGACCGCGCAGTTTCGTCGGATTATTCGTCATGAGATCGACGTGCGAGATGCCGAGAATTTCCAGCATGCGCGCGGCGCCGCCGTAATCGCGTTCGTCGTCCTCGAAGCCGAGCATCGTATTGGCGTCGACCGTGTCGAGGCCATCGTCCTGAAGCTCGTAGGCGTGCATCTTGTTGACGAGGCCAAGCCCGCGACCTTCCTGCGGCATGTAGAGAACAACGCCGCCTCCCGTCGCTTCGATGCGCGAGATCGCAAGCTGAAGCTGATCGCCGCAATCGCAACGGCGGGAGCCGAAGACATCGCCCGTAAGGCACGACGAGTGAATGCGCACCGGCACGGCCGTTGTCGTGTCGGGATTTCCGATGACGACGGCGACCGGATTATTCCCGGCCGCGTCGCGGAATACCACGAAGCGCGTAAGTTGCGCATTCGCGAGAGGAACGCGCGCTTCACCCGCTATGGCGAGCGATTCGACGAGTTCGTACTTATAAGTCGCAACTTCGTCGGCGTTTAGCGCGGGAAGCGTGTCGTGTTTCGACGATGCCGGCGCAACGAGCGCCGCCGGAAGTTTCTGCGCGAGCTTCATCAACGCGACGATGGCGCTAGGTTCGCTCGACACCACAACGGGTAGCGTGAGGCGTGCGCCTTGCTCGGCGACGAGCGTATGAATTTGCGATGCGTTGATTGTCGATGACAGCGTAATAGTCGCTGAACCATCCGTATCGACGCCCAGGGCCTGCGCTCGAGTGGCGCTGATGACGAGCTTCAACGGCGATGGTGTGCAGAGGGCGGCGAATTCGCGCAAGCGCGCATCGTCGAGCCCATCAACCGAAAGCACCGTCTCTGTCGTCGTCCGCGAAACCATGCGCATTGGACGCCCGGCACGCACTTCCGTCAGAGCGCGCTCGACCTCAATCGCGGCTTTCGAGCCGAAGAGCGAGGAAGCGCCCCCATTCCCGTTCTGCATTGGAAACCAGCCCCGACGCTGACCCAAGGAGGCCCACTGCGAGCCTACTGCGGTTTTTGCTTTCATATCACGACTTTACGGTTCGCGAACGTGGGAAGTTACGTGGGCGCTCGGAGGAAAGTTTCGTTTGATTCATCGGCCGTTAACGCGACGTCGCGGCATTCCGTTCCGGCGACGAGCCGTCTCAAGTGGTAGGGCGTGCGAAAAAGTCGATATGACCGACCACGATCCGGCTTTCGGCGGCCTCGATGCGCTCGTCTCGGCGCTCGAGCCATGCCGATGTCTTGAGCCGCAGGCTCGAATCGATTTCGGTAGCGGCGACCGCCCAACCCGCCAGGGTGGCTTTTTGAATTGCAGTGTCGAACGTTTCGAACACCCAGTCCGCCGGGCCGCTGACGACCTCGTACCCAACGTTCTCGAATTGACGGACGGCGGCGGTCGCGGCGTTAGGCCCGAGGGCAGGGCCGAAGCCCTTGTCGCTCTTCTGGTGGAGATTGACGGCGTCGACGACCGGACGGTCGAGCGGATCGCTGGGCGAAATCTCTACCCGACCGTCGTAGCTCAACGCGGCGTAGAATGGCAGCCGTCTGGCAGCAAGTTCTGTCGCGAGCCGCTCGAGCCATTCCTCCGAGACGAGGTCGAGCAATGCCGAGGTCGTCACCAGATCGATCGGGCCGTCTAATGCCGCCTCGACGTCGAAGGCGAGGTCGACGGGCTGCGTTATGATTTTTCGGTTCGGTCCCGCGGCGTCGACACCTGCGCGCGCGAGCAGGCTGAGGTCATTGTCGACCAGCTTCCACATTTGCGGCTGCTTGAAGCGGGGGCCGACGGCGCGAGCCGTCGAGCCGGTGCCACAGGCAAGGTCTGTGATGCGTAAGGATGGGAGGGCGTCGAACTGCTTTGCGACAGCCGAAAGCACATCGGCGTTGCGGGCGCGTAGATCGTAGGGCTCGCGCAACGTCAGCCATTTGGCCGAAAAACCAGTCATGACAATCTTTCCAACACATTCGCGATGCGGACTGCACATCCTTCCCAGGTGGGGAGATGTTCGGCCGCGGCTTCGGCATTGCGCGACATCGTAAGACGAAGCTCGCGATCTTCGATGAGTTTTCGCAGTGCATCGGCGAGCGCCACATCGTTTCCGGGCGGAACAAGTATGCCTGTTCCGCTCGGCACCGTATCAGGAATCGCCCCGCCGGTTGTCGCGACGATAGGCAATCCGGCGGCGATCGCTTCGGTGATCACCATGCCGTAGCCTTCGTAGTGCGACGCGAGGACGAAAACATCCGCGGAATCGTACAGCGCGTTGAGTGCGTCGTGCGAGACGCTTCCGGTGAGTGCGATGCGGTCGTTGAGCGACCGCTCGCTGATGAGCTTGCGCAGGTCAGCGGCGCATTCCGGATTGCGATCGAGCGTGCCTGCAATAGTCAGACGCCACGGCAACGTACGCAACTTCGCCAACGCGCGAACCAGAACGTCATAGCCCTTACGGGGCGACACGGCACCAACGGAAAGCAACGCGATCTCGGCTTTGTCAACGCGTCGCGCGACGGGGCGGCGATCCACGCCGGGCTCTGCGACCGCGATGCTTTCCTTTGACACGCCGTACGTCTCCACCAACGAGCGAGCCGTTGCAGGGCTTGTCACGATTACTGCGCGGCAAACGGTAAGCGCCTCGCGTTCGCTCGCGGCGAAGATCGCGCCGTATTCCGGCGATACTCCGGTCTCGAGAGCGAGCGGATGATGCACGAGCGCGATTGGCTTCGCTCGCATGTTCCGAGCAGCGTCAGCGAGGATACCGAACGCGAGGCCATCGATGATCGTTGAAGTGTCGCCTAGGGCGAGAAGCCGTTGTGTCGCAGCTTCTAGCGTCGCTGCGCTCGGATACGGAAAACCCTCGCCGAGATCGAGGACATCGACACTCCAGCCCAGCTTGCGCAACTCTTCGATAACGCGCCGATCATACGCGTAGCCGCCCGTCGGCGTGTCGAGATCACCCGGCACTGCGAAGGTGACGCGCTTCACAAAGCCTGCTCGTACCACGCCCGCGCCACGTGAGATTCCGAGAGCGTTACGCGGATAGAATTGAGGTCCTTGCCGTCGCGACCGAGGCCGCCGGAACGCGCGGCTTCCGCGAGCGCATCATAGATGTACTTGCACATGAACTCGGTCGTCGTGTTCTGGCCTTTGAACTTCGGATTGTCGTCGAGGTTCGAATAGTTGAGCGGTTTCAGCGTCGCTTTCAGCACATCCAGCGCGCGGCCGATATCGACGACGATGCCGTTGTCATCGAGCGATTTCGCGATGAAGCATGCATCGACCACGAATGTCGCGCCGTGCAGCGCTTGCGCCGGACCGAACACCGCGCCACGAAAAGAATGCGCGATCATGATGTGATCGCGAACTTCGACTGCGAACATTCGAACTCCTCAATAGTCGATAACTTGGCAGAGCGTGCCGCTCTGTGGCAAAAGAATACGCGGCAGCGCGTCGGTTAGTTTCGCGAACGCGACACCCGGCGCGAGCAAGGCGTCGAGACGCGCATCATTCAACAGCGCGATCGCCGCGGCGAGACGGCGGCCATGGTCCCACCGCGCGCGATGCGATGTCGCGACGTGTCCGACCTGGCTCGAGATCAGTTGAAGGCGGCGGCTATGGAAACTTTCGCCGAGCGGAGCCGTAACTCCGTCGATGCCGTACCAACTCATCTCGACGATCCGGGCTTCCATACCGGCAAGCTGTAGCGCCGTCCCAAGACCAGCCGAAGACGCACTCGTGTGGAAGACGACATCGCATTCTCCCGCCGCTTCGGCCGGGCCTGCGAAGCGCGCGCCGAGTTTTTCGGCGATCGCGCGCCGCGCCGGGTTGACGTCGACGAGGGTCACTTCGGCGCCGGGTAAGCGAGCGCAGAGATATGCGACGAGGCAGCCGACCACGCCGGCGCCAATCACCGCGATCCGGTCGGCGGGGCCGGGGGCTCCATCCCACACTGCGTTCAGTGCCGTTTCCATGTTGGCGGCGAGGACGGCTCGTGTCGGCGGGATTTCGTCCGGCACGACAGCGACCATGTCAGCACTGATCGTATAGGCGTCCTGGTGCGGGTAGAGCGAAAACACCGTGTTGCCGACGAGTTCGGCTGCCCCGGCCTCGACAATGCCGACCGAGGCATAGCCGTATTTCACCGGGAAAGGGAACTCGCCGCCCATCTCGGGTGCTCGCATGCGGTCGTATTGATTGGGCGGGACATTGCCGGCCGCGACCAGCGCCTCGGTGCCGCGACTGATCGCGCTGTGGAGCGCACGCACACGCACTTCGCCGTCGCGCGGTGCCGGCACCTTTTCGTCCCGCAGCTCGGCTCTGCCCGGGCCGGTGTACCACAACGCCTTGGCGTCCAACGTTTCCTCCGGCCCCGAGGGGGCTTTCCATCTTGGATCAACGCCTATAACGGTTGCGAGCCCAAAACAAAACCATGGACCGCCAACGCATGTTGACGCGCCCGGAAGCCCTTAGGGGGCCGGTAACCGCCACGGACCCTCGGCTGACCGCGCGTCGTCTCGCGTTTTTCACGGTCGTCTTGGCCACAATGGCGTTGCTGATCTGGCTGCTGGCCGTCGCGCTGTCGCCGGGCGGCCTGGGCGTCATCGACTGGATTTTGATCATCGCCTTCGCGGTTACGCTGCCGTGGTCCGTGATTGGCTTTTGGAACGCCACCATCGGCTTCGTCATCATGCGCTTCGCGCGCGATCCCGTCGCCGTCGTTCTTCCGGCAGCCGCCAAGGCCGGACCGAACGACCGCATCGTGCGCGAGACGGCGATCCTCCTTTGCGTTCGAAACGAAGCGCCTGAGCGCATCGTCCGCAACATCGAGCCATTGCTCAAAGGGTTGGTGGACAGTGGATGGCACGACGCCTTCCATCTCTTCATCCTCAGCGACACCAATATGCCGGAGATGGCGGCGCAAGAGCAAAGCGTCTACGGCGCGCTCGGCGACAAATGGGGCGACGATATCGCGATCACGTATCGCCGCCGTTCCAACAACGAAGGGTTTAAGGCCGGGAATATCGAAGACTTCTGCAGTCAGTGGGGTGGTGACTACAGCTTCGCCATCACGCTCGATGCCGATAGCTTCATGACGGCCGACGCGATGCTGCGGTTGGCGCGCATCATGCAGGCCGACGAAAAACTTGGCATCGTCCAGGCGCTCGTCGTCGGGATGCCGTCTACCAGCGCGTTCGCGCGCGTGTTCCAGTTTGGCATGCGTCTCGGCATGCGCTCCTACACGACCGGCAGCGCGTGGTGGCAGGGCGACTGCGGGCCTTATTGGGGGCACAACGCGATCATCCGCCTTGCGCCATTCATCGCGCATTGCAAGCTGCCGAAGTCCGAGCGCAAAGGCGTGCTCGGCGGTCATATCCTCAGCCACGACCAGATCGAAGCGGTGCTGATGCGCCGCGCCGGTTGGGAAGTTCGGGCCCTGCCGGACGAAGCAATCGGCGGCTGGGAAGAGAACCCGCCGACGCTGCTTGAATTTATTCGGCGCGATCTGCGCTGGTGCCAAGGCAACATGCAGTACTGGCAATTCATCGGGTTGCCGGGGTTGAAGTGGGTGAGCCGGTATCAGCTCGCCTTCGCGCTGCTGATGTTTGTCGGCTCGCCGGCATGGATGGCGTTGCTGGTGTTCGGCACGCTCGGCGTTGCGCTATCGCCGACGCCGGCGGCTTTCATTCGCCCCGACGCAGGCGGTTGGCTGTTTGCGATTATCCTGACGATGTGGTTCGCGCCGAAAATTGCGACCGTGATCGACGTGCTCTCGCGCGCAGAAGCGCGCCGCGCATTCGGCGGAGGCGTGCGGTTCGTCGCCAGTGTTGTCTGCGAGACGTTGTTCTTCATACTGCTGTCGCCAATCATGTGGTTCGGCCACACGCTGTTTCTCATCGGGCTTTTCTTCGGCCGCGCGATCGGTTGGATCGGGCAATCGCGCGACGATCACGCGGTTCCGGTTGCGGCTGCGGCTGCGCAGCTTTGGCCGCAGACCGCGCTCGGGCTCGGATGTATGCTTGTGCTTGCGCTGACTGCCCCACGCGCTCTCCCGTATGCGCTGTTTATCGCCGGCGGTTTGATCGCCGCTATCCCGTTGGCGGTCATCACAGCGATCCCGGGCCTCGGGCGCGTCATGGCGCGGGTTGGCATCGGGCGTCTACCGGAAGAAGTGACGACGCCGAAAGAGCTAGCCGATCTGCGCCTTCCCGCCATCGAAGCGGCACACAGCAAACAATGACGCTGCGGACCAGAACCGCGCGCGCTGTCGGCCGCTCGCTGCGCATCTACTACGGAGACGCATCGCGCGGCGACGCGATGAAAGCGCACTATGGCGCATTCCTGAAACCCGGCGATCTCGCGTTTGACATCGGCTCTCACGTCGGGGATCGCGTCGCAGTATTCCGGGCACTAGGCGCCCGCGTCGTCGCGCTGGAGCCGCAGCCGCCGCTCGCCCGTGCGCTGCGACTTTTGTACCGGCACGATGAAGGCGTGACGCTTGTCCGCAAAGCCGTAGGGCGCGCCGAAGGCGAGGTGACGCTCATGGTCAATGTTGACAATCCAACGGTCACCACCGCTTCTGAGGACTTCGTACGCGCCGCCGACGGCGCAGCCGGCTGGGAAGGGCAGGCGTGGTCGAGTGAAGTTGTCGTGCCGATGACGACGCTGGATGCGCTGATCGCGGCGCACGGCGATCCGGATTTCATCAAGATCGATGTCGAAGGCTTCGAGGCCGAAGCACTGGCGGGTTTGTCGCGGCCGGTTCCGGCGCTGTCCTTCGAGTTCACCACGATCCAGCGCGACGTCGCAGCCGATTGCATACGCCGTTGTGTCATGCTCGGCTACGTGCAATTCAACGCAGCTTTGGGCGAGAGCCAGCTGATGACATTTGGTGACTGGGTGTCAGCCGAGGCCATCGCGCAATGGCTCGCGCAATTGCCGATAGAGGCCAATTCCGGGGATATCTATGCGCGGCTTACGTAAAGCGCTCGTCGTGTTACTGTCCGGCATGACCATGCAAACCGCTGCCGCGCAGGACATATCGGTAGACTTCGTCAATGCGAGCGAGCCAACGCTCTGCGCCGAGAAAGACAACGTCTACATCAAACTGATATCGCCGGCGGTAAGCCGCTTCGTCATCACGGCCGAACATCCGTCGTATATGGGCACGATCGTCGCGGATCGCTGGGCACCGGATTTCCGCAATTGCGACATGTCGTCGGATCCGACCTTCAAGTTCGAGCCGCGGCGCGTCACGCTTTATGAGACCGAAGAGTGGCAACTGGTCGGCCTGACTTTCCCAAGCTTCTGGCGGCCAAACCAAGTGCCGGTGCGTGTCGGCGACAAAGTGGAGAACGGGCTCCATCTTTTGCAGTTGTGGAAGCGGCATCAAGAGCGCGCCGAAGAAGTTCTCGTCCTCTATCCGGCTGACGGGTATTGGCGCGCGCGTCCGCTGCCGCCTGCGCATCTGCGCTGGAGCGCTTATGGCTCGTCGTTCCTTCTTGGACCAATCGAGACAACGGGGCGTCCGCTGGTGGACATCAAAAGCATCGCGTTCGATCCCGTGAAGAAGAGCTTCCGTCTCGACTTCGTACGCGGCGGCAATGCGACCGTGTCACTGAAAGAACTCGATGCTGAGAAAATCGAGGTTGATGTTGCGGTCGACCCTGTGCGCGGCGCCGAGCAGCCGTTCGCAGCGTTGCGTTCGATGTATGTGATGGAAGGAAATTCCGACGTCGCGCAGATTGCTTGGCGCGCGAAAGGGTCTCAGGCCTGGACGCAGGAGCCCGTGATGGCTTTCAAGAAGGCCAGCGGAGTCGAATTGTGGACCGGCCGCACGGTGCCGTCACGGCACAACACCAGCGCGCCGGATACGATCTTCCGCGACTTTAAGTGAGTCCGAGTTTGCGGCGCAGCTGCTGCCACGCGCCAATGAACGGATGATACGTGAAACGTACCGTGTGCTTGCCTGGAGGCAGTACGATGGCGCGGAACATCACATTCGCTTTTAGGATTTCTGTTGCGGTGCCGTCGATCGTCGCGCGCCACCAGGGATGCCAAACGTCGTTGAGCAGGAGATAGCCGCCGTCGGCCGCGTCGGCTTCGATGACGGCTTCGGTGTTCGTATAGCGGCGAATTGTTGCCGTTCCCTCGCGGCGCGCTTGATCGGCTAGAGGTGGTGCTCGGTTCAGCAGTAGACCTTTGCGCGGGTCGACGCCGTCAGGCCAGCCCGTGCGGACGAGGTCTACGAACTCGGCTTGGCGAGCACCCGGCACGATCATCACGCGCGGAAGTGCGCGCGGATTTTCGTAGACGTAGGCGTCCTCGGTGCGTGCGAGAAGTTTGAGATCGCCGGGCGACAGCTTCTTGTCGATCTGTTCGGCCGGCACGCCGAGGGCAAGAAAACGCAAGCCAAGCAGATCCGCCATCGTTGAGCGATAAGACGGGAAGAGCGGCGAGAAGGTGCGCTGCTCGGCGACCGCCACAGTATCGCCGACTCCGGTGACCTGCTGGAAATCTCGTAGCCGCAGAGGGTTCTGCGCGAACAAGCTTTCGAAGCCGTGGACGAGTCCGAGGCTCGGCCAGTGATACTCGATGGCAGCCACTTCGATGCGATCGCGCCGTGCGCCGCCGGTGCTCATGTCGACACTCGATTTCAGCAACGCCACGGTTTTGTTGCGCGTGCCGGTGAGCAATTCCTCGTAGTTATCGGGCGCGAGTCCTGTCGAGACGTTCGGCCCGTTGTTGTAGCTGAGATCAGCAGCCATGAAGGCCGCGAGAAGCGCTGCCGCTAGCAAGGGCGAAGGTGATGTTCTGCGCACGAACCAAAGCGTAGCGATCGCTGCGATGAGGAAGGCGGTTCCGACCGCGACCGGCCATAGCGCGACGCGCAATGTGCCGGTGACGATCGCGCCGGCGAGGGCCGCTGATATTGCTGCAAGTAGCGCGATCAATGCCGCGACAATCGCGCGGCGGAATGCGCGTTCTTCGATCATCAGCAAGCGATGGACGGAATACCCGGCGACGATCGCGAACAGCGCGCAGAATAGAAACGCCGCGTCGGCGGGGCGGCGGAAATACGAAATGCCCGGGAAGGCTTCGTAAGCCACGCGGAACAGCGGCGTGTACCAGCCAAGGGCAAAGAGGATCGCGGCGATGCAAGCGATCGTGAAACAACGCACCTCTCGTTGCCAAAGACTGCGGCTCGTCAGCGCGAGCCCGATCAGAGCCACCAACGGCAGGGCACCGGCATAGAGCTGCGCCATGTTCTGAGCCAGCACGAGCCCCGTCTCGCCCCATGGGTAACTCGCCGGGCCCCAATACGGCACGCTTTCGTCGACGGCTCCATAGAGATCGGAGAAGGCGAGGGTAAGGAGGTGCATCGGATGCAGCGATCCGCGCGCCGCCTCAGCGTAAATGATCTCCGGCCTGTTGGACTCACCGGCGAGGAGCCACGTCAGAACGATCGGGATGATCGCAAGCAGCACAGCGATCACACCGCAGACGAAGAGCGGTTTGATGCTCGCGACGACGCGTTTGACGTGGTCCGCGCCGTCAAGCCAGTGAAGGAGCACGAACAGCGCGAGCAAATAGAGGCCGATCATCGCGACCTGATCGCGGCCGCTAGCGATCGCCGCAACGGCGACGCCGCAAAGTGCCGCGTAGGTGATGGACCGGCGCTCGAGGGTTCGCAGCAAAAGCCACAGCGCCAACGGGAAGTAGGCCGCGCTCATGACCTCGCCAGTGTGCTGGATGCGCGATGCGCATACCCCGCCGAACATGAACGCCAAAGCCGCAACGAGGGCGCCGGCGCTGTGCCAGCGACGATCACGGAAAATCATCACAATGCCGAGCGCGCCGGCGCCGAGGGTCGCAAAGCTCACGCCGTCGACGGCACGAAATCCGGGCGTCGGTTGCAGCCATGCCAAAATCAGATGCGGTATCGAGAAGATGAGCGACTGCGGATCGGCAATCTCAGGCCAACCCGCGAAGGCATCGGCGGTCCAGAATGGCGATTGCCCGGTTGCGAGCGCGCGCGCCAAGAACGCCTGCGCCGGAAAGAATTGGGATTTCGCGTCCCACGGCACGGTGACGGCACCCGACAGCCAAGGCCACGCGAGCAGCAGCGCCGCTGCGGTCAGAAACGCGAGAGTTGAAGCAAGTTCTCGGCGCGTCACGACGCCATGCGCCAAGCGACGAGGCCCGCGAAAGCGGCCGGAATACCGAAAATGATTAGCAGAATGGGTAGCTCTTCAACCACCGTATATCCGGCCGTGTTCACGCCGATCGTCAGATTGATCACTGCGACGAGGAGCCAGATCGGCAGAAAAATTGCGAGGGCCAGACCGATTGTGCTTGCCGGGCTCAACGTTCGCATCAGGAAAAAGATGACCGCGAATAACGCCGTGCCGGAGAGGATGAAGATCAGCGTCCGCATGTCATGTCTTTCGCGATGGCTCGGCGGCGGAGAATGTCTCCCACGCTGCGACGATGCAAAGGATAAGCGAGGTAATGCCGGAATAGACCCACGGCTCGAACGCTCCGTAGAACGGTGCCGCGACCACGAGAAGCGCCAAGCCGACGAGATGCGACAATGGGAAACGACCCCAGGTCACGCGCTTAAACAATAGCGTGCCGACAAGGAACAACGCGGGGGCTACGAGGAGACAGATGGCGGTCTTGCCGTCGACGTGGCCGGTCGGATGCGCGAGGACGAGTTCATCGCCAACAGCGGCGACTATGATGCCGGCAATCATCAGCAGCGGGATGTAGGTGTAAGCTGTTCGCGCGATCCGGCCCGGGTCGTCCGAATGTTCGATGCTGTGCGCGGCGCGCTCCGCACCGACGTTGAAGTAGATCCACCACATCGCGACGCTGGCCAAAAACGCGAAGAAGAAAGCGCCCCATGTCGCCACGCTCGCCGGTGCTTTGGCTGCGGTCGCGCCGGTGACGAGGATCGACTCGCCGAGCGCTATGATGATGAAGAGACCGACACGCTCGGCGAGATGCTCGCCGGAGACGTTCCAGTCTTCAGTCGACGACCGGCCGAGGCCAGGAAAGCGGAAGCCGAGGGCAGGCGAGACGTACTCGATCGCAATCGCGATCAGCCACAGCGCGAAGCGTGTGTTCCCCTCCGCGAAGCCACCGGAGATCCAGAACATGGCGGAGACCGCGCACCAGGCGGTGATGCGCTGGAAGTTGCGATAATTCTCAGGGCTGTGTGCTCTGAGGCTCCACATCATGAACAGCGAGCGACCGACTTGCATGCCCGCATAGGTGCACGCGAAGACCAAGCCGAGCGGTCCGAACGCTTTCGGGATCGACGTCGTCAGGACGAGCCCTGCCAGCATCAGCGCAAACAACATGATGCGGACGGCCGTCAGGTCCGGATTGAGCCAGTTCGTGCACCAAGTCGTGTAGATCCACACCCACCAGACGGCGAGGAAGATCAGGCCGGTCTGCAGCACGCCACCGGGACTGAAGTGTTCGAGCAGATTGTGCGAAAGCTGGGTGACGGCGAAAACGAACACCAGATCGAAGAAAAGCTCGACGTTGGTGACTTTGACCTCGGACTCCGATCGGAGGAGATTCCGCTTTGCGCGCATAAGGTTCTCGGCGAGTGACGACTCGCCAGAAGCACACCATGAAGCGGCCCGCACGACAACGTGAACGGTAGAAAAATCCAGCCTCGCATGAACCTTTTCAGCGGAGCGGCGTTGGATAAATACCTATCCGACGAGGAGCGATCGATGAAACTTGTTCTCTTCGCTGCAGCTTTTGCCACCGCATTGGCACCCGCAGCTTTCGCGCAGGAAGCCCCGAATTTCGATGCACGCCCTGGCTGTCAGGCTGGCGCACGGAGTGGCCTCGTCGCTAAACCGGATACGGACGCGTGTGTCCGCGGGGAACTCAAGGCGCGCGATCACATGGTCCAGCAGTGGGCCGAGTTCCCAGCACCCGACAAGCAGCGTTGCGTGGCGAAGACGCACATGGGCGGGCCGCCGAGCTACGTCGAAGTGCTGACGTGCCTCGAGCTGGCGCGCGATGTGCGCCGCATGCCGAAGGACGACAACACGGGCCTCGACAGCGGGCTTCGCCGCTAACGGTCATTCCGCGACGATCTTCGCATCGCGGATGAGCGCGCCCCACTTTGCGGTTTCTGCAGCGACGAACCGTTGCGCAGCTTGTGCCGAACGCTCACCTGCGGCGGGAAGCTGGACGCCGAGTTCGCTCAGTTTAGTCGGGGTTGCTTCGTCGCCTATCGCTTTCCAGATCGAAGCATTCATTGCTTCAACCAGGGTTGGGGTTGTGGCGGCGGGCGCTAGAATAGCATTCCACGTGGTCGCTTCGTAGCCGGGAAGTGTTTCCCCAACAGTCGGAAGGTCGGGCAGTACAGCCGAGCGTGTTCTACCGGTTGTCGCGATACCGCGCACTGATCCAGCCTTGACTTGTGCGGCGCCCGTTACGACGCTGTCCATCATGAAAGCGATACGTCCTGCGAGGAGGTCGATCATCGCGGGGCCCGTTCCGCGATAGGGTATGTGCTCGGCGCGCGTTCCCGTCATCTTGGTCAAGAGTTCGACTCCTAGATGCGACGAGCCACCGGTGCCGCTGCTGCCGTAGGTGCGAGGGCCGGCGCGAAGGTTGTCGATCAAGCCGGCAAGATCGCGCACCGGGCTGTCAGCCGGGACCATGATCACCTGAGGCACGACACCGATCAGCGCGACAGCTGCGAAATCCTTCTCCGGATCGAATGACAGCTTGTCGCCACGCAGCGCGCGGTGAACGGCATGCACGACAGTCGTGAAGAGTAGGGTGCCGCCGTCCGCCGGTGCGCGCGCCACGGCTTCAGTTCCGATCAGCGCCCCGCCACCTGCACGGTTCTCGACAATCGCGCGGATGGGGAGCGTCGCGGACAGCCGATCCGCGACGATGCGCGCCACGGCATCCGTCGGTCCACCGGCCGCGTAAGGGACGACGAGGCGGACCGGTTGGCTTGGCGACCACGCGGCCTGCCCGTGCGCACGCGTTGCGAATGCAAAACAAGGAGCGGACTGCAGAAGTAGACGGCGTGTTACGACCATTGTCTGGTTCTTCCTTTTGGAAGTAGTTGCTCGCGGCAGGAACTTTTCAAATTTGGCGCTGAACGGGGAGACCGATATTCTGCACCTTGCCGCAAACGAATCAGAGAGCAAGCGGGGTTCGTGTTTCAATCGCCGCAGCTTCGTTCGAGGTAGTTGAATGCTTGATCATCAGAAGATTTCCGACGATTACTCGCAGAATTTTGCGGCTTTTCGTACGAAATTGGTAGGGACCTCGGGCGAACGTTACGTCGTTTTTGTAAGGCGGCTCAAGCCGAGATTCTGGGTCGTCTATCGGGACATAGCCGCCGGATATTCTGCGCTTGCGCTGACGTTGGTTCTTGCGGTCCTCGCCCCCGCGTGGGGTGTGCCTAAACTGCTTACGTCGACTATCGCGGCTTTCTCGATTGGATTCTGGATCGCGTATCTGCAGTTGTTCATCCACGAAGGCGCTCATTATAATCTTGCGCCTGAAAAAAGCAGAAGCGATCACATTTGCGACTGGGCCATTTCCTGGATGATCGGCACAACTGTCGAGGCCTATCGCGCCGTTCACTTTCAACACCATCGTGATCTTGGAAAAACGACGGATACAGAGTTCACGTATTTTTTCCCGCTCAACCTGCTGTTCGCTTTGCGCGCGTCGTTCGGGATTCGCGCTTTCGAAGTGTTGCTCGCGCGTCGGTCAAATGCAGATCGGTCAGTTCCCGCCGCGCGAAATCGCCGGGCGTTCCTTTGGCTGGCGGGCGGTGCCGCGATCCATGGGATAATTGTCGCCGGGACGTTTCTGCTAGGTTGGTGGTGGGTGTCGGTCGCTTGGATCATCGGCGTCGCAATGTTCTTTCCGCTGTTCGGCGCTCTTCGTCAGTTGCTTGAGCATCGAAACGACGAATTCGATGCTGCGACTGATTTTAGAAGCGAGGAGCACGGGCCTTACACGAGACTTTTCAGAGACGGCCCAGTGTCTGCGACGTTCGGCGGTGCCGGCTTTAGCCGACACCTCCTTCATCACTGGGAGCCTCAAGTCTCCTACACGAACTTGGCTGAACTCGAGTCCTTCCTCGAAGGCACGGAGGTTCGGCATATTATGGCCGCACGACGCACGACGTATCTGACAACTTTTCGCAAACTGTGGACCTGATGACGAAACTCTGTCCTGTTTGCGATGGGAAGAACACGAGGCTGCACGCTGCGGCAACCGACATCGAATACTTCACGACGGAAGCGATGTTTGAGTTTTATCGGTGTGACGACTGTGAGGTCCTCTTCATAGCTCCGATGCTTCACGATCGGCTTTCAGAGATTTATCCCACCAACTATTACGCGTTCGGACGGAGCGATGGCATCGTCCAGCGCATCAAGCGCTGGCTCGATCGGCGTATGTTCGCGTCTATTCTAAAACAGCAAACTGGCTCGCAGCTCGCGGCTCTGGATGTCGGTGGCGGCTCGGGCTGGTTGCTAGACATTGTGAGACAAAGCGACGCGCGTGTGACTAAGACCCAAGTTGTCGACATCGACCCAGGTGCCGGAGACGCTGCGGTAGCTGCGGGGCACGACTATTTTCTAGGTCCGATCGAGGATTTCGAGACGACTGATCGCTTCGATCTCATTCTCATGTTGAACGTCATCGAGCATGTCCACCGACCGGATCAGATTCTCGGCAAGGCCCGATCCTTACTGAATCCTGGCGGGCTGCTGCTGATTAAAACGCCGAATTTCAATGCGCTGGATGCGACCATTTTCCGGCGTCGCTCGTGGGGCGGCTACCATACCCCGCGCCATTTTGTGCTTTTCAATCGAGAGAGTTTGACGCGTTTCGCTGAGCAACAAGGCTTGGTTGTTCATTCCTTCGCGTATACGCAGGGAGCGCCGTTCTGGGCAGTCTCGGTGCTGAATGAACTGCGCCGCGTTGGGCTCGTCAAGGGCTCCCGCGAAAAGCCGATCGTATATCACCCGCTGATTCCGGTCCTTCAAGCCGTGTTCGCAGCGTTCGATTTCATTCGCCGCCCGTTCTCGCGGCTCTCTCAGATGATCTTTGTTTTGCGGGCGCGCTGAGGCGCGCCGAGTGGCGCGCCGGCCATGCCGAACAAACACGATGAGGCGCTACTCCATTTGGAGTGAAGGATAACGCCTGGCGCCCTTCCCAAGCTCGTTAGATCGACCGGAGGAGGGCGGATCGAGTTTTGGCGGAAGGGGTGTCTGCCAAACTCTATTGCACCGGCCTTTCCCAATGTCCACAGAAGAGTACATTTCAAGGCGTTTTGCAGGGGTTTCTCTCTACTGACGTGTACCGACGTGTGTCCAAGCGTGCTACAATCGACGCTCAAAGTTAGGGCCGAAGTTAGGGCCAGCTCGAAGGGTTCGATGCCTCGTCAAATCCATAAGCTGTCCGCGCGGACAGTCGCTACATTGAGAAAAACAGGCCGGCACGGCGATGGCGGTGGGCTTTATCTTTCGATCTCGCCGAGCGGAGGTCGCAAATGGGTGTTCCTCTATCGCCGCAACAACAAACTCCGCGAAATGGGCCTAGGAAGTGCACGCGACGTCTCGCTAGCAGACGCAAGGGCAGCAGCAGCAGAGTTGCGTAAAGCACTTCAAGCTGGCCTCGACCCTCTTTTGCAGCGTCAACTTTCCGAGGGTGTGACGGTCACGTTCGCGGACTGCGCGAAGCGTTATATCGACGCGAACAAGGCTGGGTGGCGTAACGAGAAACACGCGGCGCAGTGGGAAAGAACGTTGGAAGTTTACGCCTATCCAGTGATCGGGGAACTGCCGGTCGCAGACCGGAACAACCCACGGAAGCCGTAAGCCACTCCTAGAATTTCTTCTGGTGGCCATTCCTCGCAAGCCATTCGCGGATCGCGGTTCGGATAAGTGCTGACCGAGTTTGGTCGAGCTTGCGGGCAGCCTTATCGAGAGGTTCGCTCAAATCTTTGCCTAGCCGGAGGCCAAACATCGGGTCCATCCCGGTGGCAGGTCGCCCGCGCTTCTTTGGCTTATTGGCTGTAGCCTTCATAACATTTGCGTTTAGCGGAATATGGCGGCAGCATCAACCGGCCAAGTTTTGCTTCAGGTTATTGCGCTGACAGGAGAAGTTCGATGCCATATCGCAGCGGCAAAGACGGTCCGGCGGTGAAGCGATATTTGACAGTGCTGTTTTGGATTGCTGCGCTAGCTTGCATGGCCATCTTAGCAGTTGTCTTAGTGAAGCCGATCTTCAACTAACAGATTTGGTTGCGGACGGAGCTGTAGGTCGGCTGTCGCGATACTCGCTCAACACACCAAGAAGTTTGGCGCCAATCTCTGCCGGTACAACACCCTTGATTTCGAGTTGCAAAAAACCGCCGGGAAGCGCTTGCATCACGATCTGCGGCGTCTCGTGTGTCTTCGGCGCTTCAGGTGGTCGATCACTCATCTGCTAACCCCTTAAAGCTCGCATGCCTCAGCCCGCCTTCAACTTCTTCAAGATACTCGACGCGCGCGCTGTAGCGTGGCTCAACCCACACCGTGCCGGGCTTGTCGATCGACTTGGTCAAGGCTGCAGCGTTGCGCATCAACGGCTCTAGCTTCGCGCGCACCTCGGCGCCGGACTTGGCTGAGAAACCAGTGCTGACCTTGCCGACGTATTCGAGCTTGCGACCGTTCTTGCGTGCGAGGCGTAGCGCCTCAACACCGCGGCCGCGCGTTGAAGGCACATAGCCGACGATTGTGTACTCGGCGCGCTTGGAGCACTTTACCTTGACCCAGTCGGTTTGTCGCCGGATCTGCACGGCGCGTCTATGCGTTTGCAGATGATGCCTTCGAGACCGAGATCGCATGCACTCTCGAACACGCGTGGACCCGGTGTCTTCGATCCACTCGACGTATTGCAGCGGTGACGGTGTAGAGAACTTCGACACCTGCGAGAGTGCATCCTTGCGCTTCATCAAAGGCAGGTCTCGCAAATCAACGCCGTCGCGCCAGAGGATGTCGAAGATCCGATACTGCACGTCGCTAAGGCGCTTGCCGCTATGCAACGCCGTAAAGTCGCCGCCCGCATAGTTGGGGACGATTTTCTCGCCGTCGAGGATGGCGACGGATGCGGGCAACGCATTCAGAGCCGAGACGACATCAGGATGCGATCGTGTAGTCGTAGCCGTTGCGGGTCCAGAGCGTCACCTCGCTGGCGTGAATACCGGCCTGGATGCGATAGCCATCAAACTTGACTTCGTGAATCCATTTCTCGTCATATGGCGCGACCTTCAACAGGTTCGGCTTAGCGGGTTCGAGAAAGCCGGGAAAGCCGGCGGGCGCGGCGGGGCGCTTGCGAGATGACATGGAAGCCTACGATACGCGTTGCTAGCCCAGACGCGACTCAATGTTGGAACGACTTTATCGTTCCACGGCCGCTATTGGGCATGCCCGGATACGGGCACTGCCGTCGCTATCAGCAGAAGATTGCTGCGGCTCGATGAATACCCAAGTCGTAAGAGGGCATTAGGGTCGTCCTCATATAATGTCTGCGAGGTGAGACATGGCAGAAGACCCTTATGAAAAAGCACAGCGGATGCTCCAAATCGCTGACATGATGAGCAATCCTAAAGACGCGAAGAAAATGCGGGCAGCGGCCGAAACGCTTCTCTTCGGTTCGTCGATGACGAAGTTTGTGCACCAGGAGCAAGTGTTGCCTGAGAAGGTGTCGTTAAGAAGGGTGGCAAAGCTTTCGTAGTGATCAAGTGGCGGTAAACGTCATTTTATTTGTTCGGACTTGTCCGACGGATCTGCGCTGCCTTTGGTACCCAATCTTTTTATAACTGCCTGGCGATCCACTTCTGTTTGGCTGATGATGGAGCAAAGCTAAACGGCGGAGATGGGAAGAGGGCAGGTGCTTTAATTTGTTGTTGGTCGATCGGGCGTACGCTAGCCTGCTCCATGGTTACATTGCGAATTGCTTTCATATTTGTCGCGGCTTGTTTTGCGACGCCCGCGTTTTCTTGGCATCTGGTTCAGCTGTTCGATAGGTCAACAAATCAACGATATGAGTTGGCCTGGGCACCCAGCGGCGCTGCGCGGCTGCAGGTTCTATGTATCGGAAACGAGCTTTCCATCGAAGTCCTCTTGTTTACTGCTCCTAAGGCGAGCCAATCGCTTCGCTTCAAGTACGACAAGGGCGCTTTCGAAAATGATCAAGGCTCTGTTGGGCGTACCGGCAACACTATTGTTGCTTCGAAATGGACCGGCGGTGGCCGCGCCGAGACGATTGCCCGCCTGATCGCCGCTAGAAAATTCACACTCGAAATTGGTGATGCCGCATATGATTTTGATCTCTCATCCGGCGGCAAAACGATCTCTCAGATACGTTGTCCGCTGGCTTAACAAATCTGCATTGCAGTGACTTCTCAGCGACGAATTATCGGTTGCCCGTAGGCGAGCGAAAGCTGGTTTGGCTGCCATCCTTCCGTTCTGTTGCGACCGTTCGTTTTGGCCCGGTAGAGCGCGCTATCTGCTTTTCGCAATATTTTTTCGAGGTCTTCGATTGATTCAACGACATAAAAACCGATGCTGGCAGTTACCGGAATAACTTTTCCATCAACGACGATGCTGGCCGATTGTATCACCGATCGGTATCTATCGGCGATCGAACGACTCACGGCTTCGTTGGCGCCTGGTAGAACGATTGCAAATTCTTCTCCACCAAAACGAGCAACCAAATCACCTGCGCGAGCTGCATCATCAAGAAGATGAGCGACGCGCTTGAGAACCTCATCGCCCGCGTGATGGCCATAAGTATCGTTGATGCTCTTGAATCGATCGATGTCGAGCATGAGAACGCCAACCGGTTTCTGCTGACGAACGCTTCGCTCAACTAACCGAGGCGCAACTCGGTCGAAAACTCGTCGATTACGGATGCCGGTCAAGAGGTCGAAGCGCGCATCGTTTGCAAGCTGGACCTCGTGCGTCCAGCGTGTACGCTTGATTTCGAGCAGAAGCACTGCGATCGAAACACCAAGGAAGTTCGCCACAGTTAGCGGAACAACTACCTTGTTGATCGCCGTCGTGAGCATGGATCCAGGGAGCAAGAACAGGCTCAACAGCGAAATGAAAGAAGCGCCCAGAAGGAATAACGCTCGTTCCGAAACGCTCACTTTCGGCACGTAATGCGCAAGAACGATACTCGCGCCAGCTGATAAGCCTATCCCAACAAGACCGGCGGCCATTGCTGGGCCTGCGGTCCAAGCTCTGAATGCAGCAGTGACCAACACAGTTAGCAGCAGACCAACAGGTCCGCCGTACATCATCGAGATCAAAACGAAGACATGGCGGAGGTCAAAAAATAGACCGTCTATCACAACAGGTACGGCCATCGAGATTGCTGCAGCAGCGGCAATCGAGGCGCCAGTTGCGAGCTGGCCAATCCAGACGGGCCTTAAGCGTACGAAGAAGCCATAGCCGATCGATATGAGTGAGATCAGACCCAGGCACTGGAGAAAATCTTCCAGCAATTCGCGAAACAGCATCGGTCGTGTCCACGAAACGTCCCCAGGCGGAGCATGCACCGGGTGAGTGAATCAATCGTTGCCTTTACCGGCCGACGCACCCACCAGATGCAGCGGCTTGCATGTTCTCATTTCGTTCTCATTCTGGGCCGCCACGTTCAGTAGCCGAGTCCTAGTGATCCTCGTCGAATAACCGTATGTCGTATTGCGGATCGGTTGCGCGAGGTGTGGGCGGGAGGGACGTTATCGGTTAGCCAGGGCTAGCGGCGAAGTTCGGCCCGCAGGCGAAGTTATCGGCGGCGCTTCTGCTCACGGCCGACTGCAACTTACGCGGTGAGCACCCGGGCAAGAACTTCTGCCAAGCCGACTTTCCTGACATTCACGGAGGGCCGCCGCCCGACTTGCCACCGGCACTCGTTCCGAAGCTGAGGGCAATAACCGGGGGAAAGCCGTGAGCCGGCGCGATCGCCACCTCTATGACTTCTCCAAGAAGCACGAAGATACATGGGCGCTCTTCCCGTGGTCATACGGAGCCAACATCGCGGCTGAGCAATGGTGTCGCCTGCGAGGGCTAGAGCCGGTCTTAAGACCTCCCAGTTCATTGAGGACAAGCAGTGGCTTTGCTTCGTCTTTGAGAAGAAGTCCGACGCTGAGGCCATGCTGGCCGCTTTTGGCGGCGACGGCTTCCTGCCGAACCGTCCAGAGTGGCTAAAGGCTTGACGCAATCCGAGACACCCATTCCTTCGACGGCCGAACGCTGGACATTAATTATACGATTCACTGCATGTATCGTTTGCGCTTTCCCTATCTCGCGATGATGCGGATACTCAATTGCGCGCGTTATCCTGAGCCGCCGCTTCCCGGAGGACGCGCAGAGCGTCGTCTCTTATGGCCCCCAATCCTGCAGAGGCGACGCTCGTACCGCTTGACTTTGGCCTGTACTAAATTACCCAGTGCGATTGCGGCTTCATCCGTCACACAGGGTCCGAAAATGCGTTTTAGGAACGTTTTAGCGGCGTTGGCTTGCGCGGCCTTCGCAGCGTCTTCTCCCGCGATCGCGAAAAGCTTCACCATCGGCGATGACCGTCCGGTCGCAGTTATCGTGGTGCCAGATAGTTGGAATCCGAAACCGATCGAAGACGGCGTCGAAGCGACTTCTCCAGACAACAAGGTCTACATCGCGGCGGAAGCTGTCGAAATCGCGAATGTGGAAGAAGCACTGAAGCAGGCGGTCGAATATTATCAAGAAGAGGGGATTACTCTCGAAGGTCCGCCCATTCAAAAAGAGAGCAAGATCAACGATCTCGACGCGATCGATATCGTGTGGAAGGCTCGGGATAAAGACGGCCCGACATTTGCGGCACTGACTTTCGTCATCCTGAATGCGAAAGATTCGGTACTCCTATATTTCTGGGGCGATGCTGAAGGTGCAAAGCTCAACGAGCCGGCGCTGAAAGCTATCGGCGAGAGCATCAAGCCTGTTTCGAAGTAATCTTCGTCATCGCGTGCCTCTGTAGCTCGCTCTCCTCGCAGCAACTTGCTGCGGGGTTTTCCTTTCGCTTGGCAAAAGCTTCGCGAATTAACGGTCAGCCCAACTCGATCAGTCAAGTCAGCTTCCTAAACCGCTCCGCCAAGTCGAGCCATGCCTGGCGGTCATGGCACTGACCGGCAGACGCCGACCGACCCGCGTCAACTATGGGATGCGTGGCCCGCACAGCGAGGAGCGCGTTTCGGAGCACTGTTGCCCGCTTACACTATTTGTTCAGGCGCTCCCGGTTAGCTTAGGCTAGTGATTCTCCATTAGGACTGAGCCGATGAAAAAGTTTCTTGCAGCAGCATTCTTCGCAACGACCGCTTTGACGAGCGCACACGCCGCCGACCTCGGTCGTCCTGTTTACAAAGCCGCGCCGATGGTTGAGCCGTACATGACGTGGAACGGCTTCTACATCGGCGCCAACGCTGGTTACAGCTGGGGCCGTGATCGCGTCGCTGGCACGCGTTCGGACATCGACGGTTTCTCCGGTGGTGGCCAGATCGGCTACAACTGGCAGTGGTCGCCGAATTGGGTGTTCGGTGTTGAAGCCGACCTCCAGGGCGCGAACATTGAGTCGAGCTTTGCCGGCATCAACACGAACGTCCACATGTGGGGCACGGTTCGTGGTCGTCTCGGCTACGCCTGGAACAACGTCCTCCTGTACGGCACCGGCGGTTTCGCTTATGGCCGCAACGAGCTGACGCTCGGCGCTCTGTCGCAGACGCGCACGCACACCGGCTACACCTTCGGTGGCGGTATGGAATACGCTTTCGCTCCGAACTGGTCGGCTAAGATCGAGTATCTTTACGTTGACCTCGGCCGTGAGACCTACGACGCCTTCGCAACGACGGCTCGTTCGGACTTCCACACGGTTCGCGCCGGCATCAACTACCGCTTCGGCGGCGCACCGATTGTAGCGTCTTACTGATCCTTCCAAGCCTCAGCTTGACGCGAGTCGCCTCGGCTTAACGGTCGAGGCGATTTCTTTTGTACGGTAGCTAAAGACAGCGGGATCGGCGCTTTTCAGTCAGTCAAGCACGAACACTCTCAGTCCGAACGAATCTGTATGCATTATATAGTTTTGGTCGCTGCATTGACGCTTTCGCTCACATCAGGGCTAGCTCAAAGCACACGAGAAACGTGGATCGACAATCGGATCGAAGCGCTTACGCTTGTGAAAATGTGTGCATCGACCGTTACCGTATTCAACATACGTAGCCTGGATTCTGTCCGGCAATTTCTACCCTTCTCTCAGTACGATCGCTTGCTTTTGCATCTCGGCATTGAGGCCGATGCATCTGGCTCACAGCGGGTCGATCTCAGCCCACAGGATGCTTGCCGACTTGCTCATGAACGTTTCGGAGAGCGGGGCGTGGTGGAGGCAGACCTGGTCCGGAGAACCTCGCCTTCTTCGTTTCCTCAGTGATCTTCCAAAAACTCGGTACCTGAAGCACCAATGAACAATACCGTCGCAAGCTTCGCTTTCATCACGTATCTCTTTCCAATCGCTGCGTTGGCAGATGTGGCGGCTGATGCCGTTGCGATAATCCATGGAGCGGTGGACGGCACGTCGATGCCGGAAAACAGCGCTTACCACGCGTCCGTTTTAGCGAGGGCTTCAGACAACCCTTACACGCTTCGTTCGCGCCTCAAGGTCAAAGCGCCTACCGGCATCTCAGATGAACACGACGCTCGTATTTCGGCGTTTGTAACTGACAAATGCCAAGTGACGATTGAGGTCGTCATCACCGCAAGAGATCAAGAGGTTTTCCGGGAAGACGCCGTTTTCGATTTCACGAAATTAACTGGGTTGGCTAAGCCGAGATCGACGCCCAATGAGCCAACGTTAGATCTCGAGATTAAAGACGGTTTCTGTGTTAGCTCTAGCTCGCAGAGCGGGACGTTTTGTACTGGGGACAGTGCATGGATTTACCATCAAAGCCCGTTGCCGATACCACAGGCTGAGGCCGCTATAGCAAACATTCAGAAGGCGTGCGCCAACTGAGCGGGTGGCGTTAAGCAACGGCCAGAACGGCTCGTCTTGGTCAGCCTCACGTCTGGTTCAAGATGGCTGACCGCATGGCGAAGAGCAGGCGTACCGCTGCCGATGTCATAGGTGGAAAAGCCCGCCAGATTAACGCGTCGGAAACCACGGTGCTGACAATCAATCTCAAATTGTCGCCTTCCAGCTTTGTGTTGCTGGTCTGCACTATCGCTGACTGCCAGCTCCTCTACGGTCGGTTCAACACCAACCGGGACCGAGATTATGAAAAAGCTTTTGGCAGTTACTTTCCTCGCATCGACCGCACTGACGGGCGCACACGCGGCCGACCTCGGTCGCCCCGTTTATAAGGCACCGATCGCAGTCGCTGCTCCTTACATGATGTGGAATGGCTTCTACATCGGCGCGAATGCCGGTTATGGCTGGAGCGATCAGGACGTTCGCACAACTGGTCAGTCGCTCGCCAACATCGCAAACGTCAACGGCGGCGCTCGCCCCGGCACAGTCGGCATGAACCCGAACGGTTTCACCGGCGGCGTGCAGATGGGCTACAACATGCAGGCCGGAAATTGGGTGTACGGCATTGAAGCCGACATCGCCTACACCGATTTCCACGAAACTCGCACGATCACGACCACTGGTCTTGCGCCGGGCCTCGCGCCGAACCTGCAGAACACGTTCCGTCAGGAACTTGAATACCTCGGCACGGTTCGCGGCCGTCTGGGCTATTCGTGGGGTGCAACTTTGCTCTACGTCACAGGCGGTTTCGCTTACGGCGGCGTGAACAACAGTGCGTCGTTCACGGGTGCTAACGGCGCGGTAGTCCAGTTCGACGGCGGCCGCGATCGCATCCGCACTGGTTACACGGTTGGCGGCGGCGTGGAACAAGCGCTTGCGGCCAACTGGAGCGTGAAGCTCGAGTACCTGTATTATGATCTGGGCCGCGAAAACGTAAATGTCGCGCTTGTTCCGGGCAGCGGCGGAGCCGCCACCGGATACAACAGCCGCTTCGACAATTCGGGTCACATCGTTCGCGCCGGCATCAACTGGCGCTTTGGTGGTGCTCCGATCGTGGCGTCTTACTGATCCTTCCAAGCCTCAGTTTGATACGCACAACCCCGCTTCGGCTAACGCCGAGGCGGGGTTTGCGTTTGGACGCTACCGTTCACCAAGTGCGACGTTGCTAGGCGATGAACCCGTGCGCCATGTCCTGATAGAGGCTCCAATAGCTCTGGCCGACGACAGTGACTGAACTTCCGTCGGCAAACTCGTGGACCATCCCAAAGCGGCCACCGCTTAGCGATTCTTGGTGCCAGTTCACAACGCCCTTTTCGAACGATATGTGATCGCCCTGAGCGCTGCTGAAGTCGCTGATAGTCATGTGGCCTGAAAAGCTATCTTTGATGATGAAGGTGTCTGCATCACCCTGACCGCTCACTTGGCCATGTTGGTTTCTTGCGTTGAAGACGATTGTGTCGTGGCCGGCGCCAGCCCAGACGTTGTCCCAGCCACCACCGAGATAGATCTGATCGTTGCCGCCGTAGGTCGAGATGAAGAGGCTATTCGCGTTGTCGAAAACCATCTCACCTGCGTTGGTGGTGCTGATCGACGAGTCGGTGGACGTAGCCATCCACATATTTCCATAACGAATAGACATCGTGTTGAGTCCTCTGCTGCTGGCCCCCTTGGGCCGTCATATGCAGAGACGAGATCGATTGGAGATATCGGACACGCGCCTCGGAAATTCTTTCCGGAAGATCAAAGCACTCCCAAACAACGGCGGCTGACGTACGCTTCTTGGCCGAAACTCGCAGCGGTCGCGTGCTGGCTTTGATCCGATCTTTGTGAAGAGCGACTAGCGCTCTTGGAGTGAACCCGAAGGCGCGTGGTGACCTTCAGTTGACGCCGAAGTTGGGGCTAGAATTAGGGCCAAGTTTGTGAGTGAAGACAAAAATTCAATTATATCAATACGTTGAGTTATTTGAATGGCGGAAGGGGTGGGATTCGAACCCACGGGAGGCTTGCACCCCCGGCGGTTTTCAAGACCGCTGCCTTAAACCACTCGGCCACCCTTCCACTTAGAGTGCTGAACCCATGCATCACGGAATGGCGGATCGTCAACTCTCGTCAGTGAATGGGGTCTGCGACGCTCCTCTCGCCTGCGCCAAGAACGCCGTTTCCGCCCGGCGCTAAGGTTGGCGACGCGACCGGATGAATGTTCGCCCAAACATGCCGGCCCGCACCTTGGCGCTTAGCTGCGTAAAGCGCGGTATCTGCGCTGGCGAGCAGGTCATCGGGCGAGCGCCCATCGATTGGGTAGGAGGCTCCGCCGATACTGACTCCGAGGCGGACGGGCTTCCCGATGCCAATCTCGTAGGGCTCCGAGATCCGAGCAATAATGCGGCGCGATATTTGGGTCGCCACGTCAACGCTCGTCTGCGGCAGTATGATGACGAACTCGTCGCCTCCAATGCGAGCGACAACGTCAACCGCACGGACATTCTCGCGCAGCCGTTTTGCAACGAGTTGAAGTGCGCTGTCGCCCGCCGCGTGACCGTGGTGGTCATTGACCTGTTTGAAGCCGTCAAGGTCGAGGTAAAGAACCTGCACCTCTGCGGCTACGCCAACCGCGTTCTCGGCTTCCTTCAAGATGGCGTTCAACTGCTCGCGTTCTTGAGCTCGGTTCGACAAACCCGTGAGTGGGTCGGACTGAGCAAGACGCGCATTTTCGTATTGCGCCGTGAAGAGAGTCACAAGCCCGTTGTAATTATCTCGCATCACGGAAATCATCCCGACGGTTGTCAACATAAGCGGAAGCGGGAGAATTAGAGCGTAAGGCAGCGGCGATATTGCGAGTGCGAGCGAGTAGGGCACGGTCGTTATGATGATCGCCGCGATCGTATAGCGTGGTGTTCCCGCGTTGCGCGATGACAGCGCGCCAACGAGGGCTGATGCGGCGGTGCCGAGGAGCAAAATTAGCGGCACGTCGCCGGTTGTGACCCCGACTACAAGAGCACAAGACAAGCAAGCGATCCAAATCAGGCTGAACACAAGGGGCGTCTCGGCATCGCCTCTTTGGCCGCGCTTTTCATGCGCGTCATATCGCGCAACGTTGATCCATCGAAAGCAGCCGAAGAATAGCTCAAGGGCAAGCCAAGCGTACGCCCACAGCGCTTGAGTCATGACAATCGCCGCGAATGCAATCGTCGAAGAGGCGATTATGCTGAACATCAAGGTGCGCTTTTTGGCGAAGCTATAGGTGAGAAGCTGACGCTGCACCCAGGGCGGCAGATCCTTGTCGGATCCTCCCAGCCGACGGCCAATCGATTGCATCATTCGTCAAAACTCGATGAGAAATTCGGCCACTGCGAAACCGGGCGATATTGCGCTGCACCGCTTAAGCCTTCCGGCGCGATATGCATCAACTTGGATCGATTGAGTTGACACAATCTTCAGTTGCCCTTCCACGAGCAGCAGATGCCCGATACGCTCACTCCTCAACCTGCGACGCATAAGAACGCAGGACCGGAGGACGTTCTGATGAAAGGCCTAATCCGTTCAGTCGCATTGGCGAGCACGGTCATTGCGTTCGCTTCGCTAGAGGTTGCCGCTCAAGTCTCGGACGATGTCGTCAAAATTGCCGTGATGGCAGACATGTCCGGCCCATTCGCTGATCAGCAGGGTCCTGGAGACGTCGTCGCGACGAAGCTTGCGATCGAGGACTTTGGTGGGATGGTTCTTGGCAAGCCGATCGAGATCGTCGATGGCGACATGCAGAACAAGACGGACGTCGGATTGACGCTCGCCCGCCGCTGGTACGATCTCGAGAAGGTCGATGTCATTCTAGGACTTGGATCTTCCGCAGTCGGCATCGCGGTGCAGAACGTCGGGCGCGAGAAGAACAAAATCACCATCGCGACGTCCGCGGGCACGACAGAACTCACAGGCAAGGCCTGTTCGCCGACCGGAATGCATTGGGTTTACGACACATACGCGCTCGCCAACGGTACGGCGACCGCGGTCACGAAGGCGGGAGGAGACAGCTGGTATTTCGTGACGGCCGATTATGCGTTCGGCCATTCGCTAGAGAAGGATGCGGGCGGTGTTGTGCAGAAACTCGGCGGAAAAGTGCTCGGAAGCGCGAAGGCGCCACTGAACACGAACGACTTCTCGTCATTCCTCCTGCAAGCCCAGGCGTCCAAGGCGAAGGTCATCGGTCTCGCCAATGCAGGAACCGACACGATCAATTCGATGAAGCAGGCGCGCGAGTTTGGGATCATGGCAGCGGGCCAGAAGATGGCGGGGCTGCTCGTCTCGCTCACCAATATCCGCGCTTTGGGTCTCAAGGACGCTCAGGGCCTTCTTTTCACCGAGGCTTACTATTGGGATCAGAACGATGAGACGCGCGCGTTCGCCAAGCGTTTCCAAGCGAAGCACGGCAAGCCGCCGACGATGATGCAGGCGGGCATTTATAGTGCCGCAGTTCATTACCTGAAGGCGGTCAAGGAGGCGGGAACGGACGACACGCAGAAGGTGCTCACAGCTATGCGCCGGCTTCCCGTGAATGATTTCATGACGAAGAACGGGACCATCCGAGAAGATGGGCGGATGATGCGGGATATGTACTTGCTTGAGGCGAAACGCCCGGACGAATCGAGTGGGGAATGGGATCTCATGAAGGTCGTCGCGCGAATCCCTGCAGAACAGGCGTTTCGTCCGCTGTCGGACAGTGAATGTCCGCTGATACAAAAGTAACGTCTAGGTCACACCGGCCCATGTCGGGCGGGCTTATGGCGTCTGGCAAGTCCCGGAATTCCCCTTTGATCACACTCTGTTGACCAAGAATTACCGGCGACACTCGCATTTGTTGCAGTTGCAACTCAGTGTTGCGCAAATGCACTATTCAGTCTGTATGGCCTAGAGTAATTCCAGGGCATCAACTCGCTCGGGACAACAAAAATGAAAAAGCTTCTCGTCACCGCCTTCCTCGCAACGACTGCTTTGACCAGTGCGCAGGCCGCCGATCTTGGCCGCCCGGTCTACAAGGCACCGGCGATGGTCGAATCGTACATGACCTGGAACGGCTTCTATATCGGCGTGAACGGCGGCATCGCAGCCGGCGACCACACCGCTCGCATCACCGGGATCGATGGCTCGCTGTCGCTCACCTCGCGCGGTGGCTTCGGCGGCGGTCAAATCGGTTACAACTGGCAGTTCTCGCCGAACTGGGTGTTCGGTGTTGAGGCTGACGTGCAGGGCGGCAGCATCGAATCGTCGGTTACGGCGAACCTTGGCGTCCTCGGCGCCCTCTCGGTCGGCTCGGAAACGACGGTGTTCGGTACGGCGCGCGGCCGCCTCGGCTACGCGATGGGTAACGCTCTCTGGTACGCAACCGGCGGTTACGCTTGGGGCCGCAACAGCGTGTTCCTTGACGCCGGTGCGCTCGGCAATGCGACAGTCACAAAGACCCACTCGGGTTGGACAGTGGGTGGCGGTCTCGAATACGCCTTCGCTCCGAACTGGTCGGCTAAGGCTGAATATCTCTACGTCAACCTCGGCAGCGAGCCGTACCTTGACCTCGGCCTGGCCGCTCCTGCTGCGCTCACGATCAAGCACGACTTCCACCTCCTGCGCCTCGGCGTGAACTACCGCTTCGGCGGCGCACCGATCGTTGCTTCGTACTAATCGAGCGAAACAGTCCTTCTAAGAAACGCCTCGGCCGCAGGGCCGGGGCGTTTTTTGTGCGTTGCGGTTACCATTCTGAAGAGGTGTTGCACTACGGTCATAGCGGCTTAACCAATCCGGCGTTACAGATAACCGCATACTTCGAGTTTATTGATTGGATCATTTTGATGAAGAAGATTCTCTTGGTCGCCATGCTGGCGACGACTGCCTTCACGCCCGCCATCGCTGCCGATCTTGGTCGCCCGGTTTATAAGGCTCCGGCCGCTGTTGCTGTCCCGGTCACGGCCTGGAACGGTTTCTACGTCGGTGGCAACATCGGTTACGGCTGGGGCCGCTTCGATGCTGACGGCGTCACCGGTGGTGGCCAGATCGGTTACAACTTCCAGTTCTCGCCGAACTTCGTTTTCGGCCTCGAGGCTGACGTGCAGGGCGCCGATATCAAGTCGGGCGCTGTTACGACGAATCTCTGGGGCACTGTCCGTGGCCGCGTAGGCTACGCTTTCGATAACGCGCTGGTTTACGGCACGGGCGGTTATGCTTGGGGTCGCACTGAACTTGGCGCGCTGAAGGACACGCGCTCGGGTTACGCCGTCGGTGGCGGTCTCGAATACGCTTTCGCGCCGAACTGGTCGACGAAGGTCGAGTATCTGTATGTCGATCTGGAAGGTCGCGCGGCTGACTTCTCAGTCGTCCGGCTGGGCGTGAACTATCGCTTCCCGGCAGCGCCGATCGTCGCTTCGTACTAACCGCTAGTCGGCCTGAAATGAGAAAGCCCGCCTCGGCCTAGCAGCCGGGGCGGGTTTTGCTTGTCTTGTCTTAACTTGGGCAGCGTCCAGAAACGCGAAACCCCGCCATCGTTTCCGGGCGGGGCTTCTTGGGAGGCGGCCGTTACATCCGCGGTCAGCCTCACTTGCGCAAACAATGCGCCGCAACCGTGAAGGTTCCGTTTCATTTGACGCAATTCATCGGATTGCGGCTGCCGCTGTGGGCAAAGCGCCGTTAACCAACCACCAATCGAAAACCTAAAAGTTTACGGATCGGACACCTTGTCCAGGCTCTTCTGACGCGCAGAACAGCGCGCTTCTCGAGCGCGGCAAGAAGGTTTGATCGATGCGGCAATTGGTGACTGGAGCAGGGCGGCGCAGTGCGGTGCTCTTGGTGATGCTTGGTGGCGTCAGCGTTCTGCTGGCCAACTGCGCCGGAACGACCAGCAAAAGCCGCGGCTTCAGCCCCAGCAAATACGGCGTCTCAGCCAGTGCACGCGTTGTAGAGCCGGGTCAGCCTGTTCCAAAGGGCGGCGGCACGTATCGCGTCGGCCGTCCCTATGTCATCGCGGGCCGCACTTACGTTCCGTCCGATCGCCCGCACCGTAGCGAAGGCGTCGCCTCCTGGTACGGCGACGACTTCCACGGCCGGCTGACGGCCAACGGCGAAGTCTATGACATGCATGCGATCTCGGCCGCGCATCCGACGATGCCGATGCCAAGTTATGCGCGCGTCACGAATCTCAAATCCGGCCGATCGCTGATCGTCCGCGTCAACGATCGCGGACCGTACCACCACGACCGCGTCATCGACCTTTCGTCGAAAGCTGCTGAGCTGCTCCAGTTCCGCGGGCACGGCATCTCGCGGGTGCGCGTCGAGTATGTCGGGCCGGCACCGCTCGAAGGCTCCGACGATCGCCGTCTGCTCGCGACCGTCACCGATGGCCGCCCGGCGCCGGCACCGAGCCAAGTTCGCATCGCGGCCGCTAAGCCGTTCGTGCCGGAGGTTCAAGAGCGCGTGAGCGTGCGGCGCACGAGCACGATCACCGAGGTCGAAGAAGAGAAGTTCAATCCGCGCGATATCCGCGCGATTTTGGACCGGCCCTACGGGACAGGCGTTTCGGCAGGCAGGGGATTGTACTGAGGTCCCCATTGATCCGGCCGCTCGACCGCATACGATACGGAGAGGGGAATAGCGGATCATGATCGTGTGCCGAGGCAACACTGGGGGCGCTCCGCGAGCTATGCGCTCGTGCGCCCTTCTCGTTGCGGCGATCGTTTCGTTCGCGCTTGCTCCAGCTTCCGCTCAGCAGCCGCCGCCGAAGAAGGAAGAATTCCAAACCGCGGCGCCGTTCGCGATTCTCATCGAAGCCGAAAGCGGCGCGGTGCTTTTCGAGAAGAGCGCCGACCAGCCGATGTTCCCGTCGAGCATGGCGAAGCTAATGACGGCTGAGGTCGTCTTTCAAGCCATCAAACAGAAACGGCTCACCCTCGAAGACGAAGTCACGATCAGCGAGAATGCGTGGCGCAAAGGCGGCGCGCCGTCCGGTGGCTCGACGATGTACGCGCAGCTCAACAGCCGCGTGAAGGTGCACGATCTCATCCGCAGCATGGTGATCCAATCCGGCAACGACGCCTGTATCGCGCTCGCCGAAGCGATGTCGGGCAACGAGCCGACCTTCGCCACCGCGATGAACAAGCGCGCGCAAGAGATCGGGCTGACGAAGTCCAACTTCGCGAATTCGACCGGCCTGCCGGATCCCGCCATGAAAGTGACGGCCCGCGATCTGTCGCGGCTCGCGCGGCATCTCATCCGCGAATATCCGGAATTCTATCCGCTCTACAGCGAGCGCGAATTCACCTGGAACAAGATCAAACAACAAAACCGCAATCCGCTGCTCGCGCTCGGCATCGGCGCCGATGGATTGAAGACCGGATACACGAGTGACGCCGGGTACGGCCTCGTCGGTTCGGCCGTGCAGAACGGTTTGCGGCTGATCGTCGTCGTGAATGGATTGAAGACCGCGAAAGATCGTTCGGACGAGGCTCGCAAGATTCTCGAATTCGGTTTCCGGGGCTTCGAATCGCGCGAACTGTTCCGTGTCGCGGATACGGTCGGCGAGGTGAAGGTCTATGGCGGAACGCAAGGCTCCGTGAATGTGGTCGCAACCTCGGTGGTCAAGCTGCTGCTTCAGCGTGGCGCCAATGAGAAGGTGAGCGCCAAAATCGTCTATTCGGGCCCCGTCAAAGCGCCCGTCGAGAAGGGTCAGCGGATCGGCGTCGTGAAGGTTTGGCGCGGCGATCACCTATCCTTAGAGGTACCGCTGGAGGCCGGCGAGAGCGTTCCGGCCGGAACTCTGGTCCAACGGGCTCTCGATGCAGCCAGTGAGTTTGCCATCGGCTTGTTCCGCGCGGGCGTGAAGCGCATATGATGCGCCGATGAATAACGGCTTCATCACATTCGAGGGCGGGGAAGGGACGGGCAAATCGACCCAGTGCCGTCTTTTGGCTGATCGCCTCGTTCAACGCGGCTACAAGGTCGTGGTGACGCGCGAGCCTGGTGGATCGCCTGGAGCCGAAGCGATCCGGCACGTGCTCCTGTCCGGTGCCGCGCAGCCGCTGGGACCCGACGCCGAAGCGCTTTTGTTCGCGGCGGCACGTGATGACCATCTGCGGACGACGATACGTCCGGCGCTCGCGTCCGGCGCTTGGGTGATCTGCGATCGCTTCGCGGATTCGACGCGGGTCTATCAAGGCGCGGCCGGAAAAGTTTCGCCGCAGATCATCGACGGCCTCGAGCGCATCGTCGTCGGGCCGACGCGGCCGAACCTCACGTGCATTCTCGACCTGCCGCCGGATGTTGGTCTCGCGCGCGCGGCGACGCGCCGCGGCACCGACAGCGTCGATCGCTTCGAAGGCGAAGCCATCGAGTTTCATGAGCGGCTGCGCAAAGCCTATCGGGCGTTGGCGACCCGGGATCCGCAACGCTGTGTCGTCGTTGACGCAAAGGGCGATCCGAAGTCGGTGTCGGATCTCGTCTGGGCGATCGTGTCCAGTCGCTTTGCCTTCGGCGTTCCAACGGCAGGTGCGGCGCGATGAATGCGCCGCTGCCGCGCGAGAATTTCGATCTCTTCGGTCATCGTGAAGCCGAAGAAGAATTCCTCGCAGCGTATCGCACCGGGCGCATGCCGCATGCGTGGCTGATTTCCGGCGCCGAAGGCATCGGCAAAGCGACACTCGCATATCGCATGGCCCGTTTTGTCCTCGCGCATCCCGACCCGCGCTTGCCGGCGGCGCAGCGCGCGAAAGACCTCTTCGTCGATAATGACAATCCGGCAGCGCGGCGCATCGCGGCGCAAGCGCATCCGGATCTGCTGGTGCTGGAGCGCACCGAAGGCGACAACGGCAAATTGCGCACCGTGATTACGGTCGATCAAGTGCGCCGCACGAACAGCTTCTTCGGCTCGACGGCGGGTGAGGGTGGATGGCGCGTCTGCATTATCGATACGGCCGACGAGCTTCAGTTTCCGCAAGCGACCAATGCGCTGCTCAAGATTATCGAAGAACCGCCGGCGCGCGGACTGTTTCTGTTGCTCAGCGCAACGCCAGGCCGACTCTTACCGACGATCCGCTCACGTTGCCGTTCGCTGACGTTGCGGCCGCTCACCGACGAGCAAGTCGCCGAAGGTGTGGCGGCGTTCGGCGAAAACGAAGGCGGCTCGGTGATAGACGCAGTGTCGGCGTCGGGCGGCAGCATCGGGCGCGCACTGGCGTTACTCGACGGCGATACGCTCGCGCTGCGTCACAAAGTCGGTGCGCTGCTCGAACGTCTCCCGGCCGTGCCGCCCGAAGCACTTCATGCGCTCGGCGATGAGATGGCGGGCACGGATTCGGAACGCCTCGCCGCGTTCACCGACACGGTGCGCGATTGGCTTTCGGCGCGCCTCTCGGCCTTGGCGGGCGAGCCTCACCGCCTTGCACAGGTGGCGGAGGTATGGGACAAGGTCACGCGCGCCGCGCGGGACGCCGAAATCTACAATCTGGACCGTAAGCCGCTGGTGTTCAGCGTGTTTGGATTGCTGGCCGAGACGGCGCGCTAGGCGCTGCGACCGAACATCAAGAGCGCGCGCTAAATGACTGCCAAACCTAGCTTTTACATTACGACGGCTATTTCTTATCCGAATGGCGTGCCGCATATCGGTCACGCCTATGAAGCCATCGCGACTGATGCGATCGCACGCTTCATGCGCCTCGACGGATACGACGTTTACTTCCTGACTGGGACGGACGAGCACGGCAGCAAAATGGTGCAGACGGCGGCGCGTGAAGGCGTCAGCCCACGCGAACTTGCCGACCGTAACGTCGAAGCCTTCCGCGCGATGGTGCAACGGCTGAACTGCACGAACGACGACTTCATTCGCACGACCGAGAAGCGGCATTACGAGTCTTCGGTCGGCATCTGGAACGCGATGGTCGAGGCGGGTGACATCTACTTGTCGAAATACGCCGGCTGGTACTCGGTACGCGACGAAGCGTTCTACACCGAGAAAGAACTGACGGTCGGCGAGGGCGGCGTGAAGCTCGGGCCGCAAGGCACGCCAGTGGAATGGGTCGAGGAGGAGAGTTACTTCTTCAAGCTCTCGGCCTATCAAGATCGTCTGCTGAAGTTTTACGAAAAGAACCCCGAGTTCGTACTGCCGTCGACGCGCTTCAACGAAGTCATCAGCTTCGTGAAGGGCGGCCTGCAGGATCTCTCGGTGTCGCGCACGACATTCGACTGGGGCATCCCGGTGCCCGGCACGCCCAAGCACGTGATGTATGTCTGGGTCGATGCATTGACCAACTACATCACGGGCGTCGGCTATCCGGACAAAGATAGCGCGATGTTCAAGCGCTATTGGCCGGCGGCGCTTCACGTCATCGGCAAGGACATCGTTCGCTTCCACGCGGTCTATTGGCCGGCCTTTCTGATGTCGGCCGGCCTTGCGCCGCCGAAGCGCGTCTTCGGGCACGGCTTCCTGTTCAACCGCGGCGAGAAGATGTCGAAGTCGGTCGGCAACGTGATCGACCCATTCGCGCTCGCCGATGCCTACGGCGTCGACGCGCTGCGCTATTTCTTCCTGCGCGAAGTGCCGTTCGGTCAGGACGGCAATTACAGCCACGACGCGATCGTCACGCGCATCAACGCCGACCTCGCGAACAACTTCGGCAATCTCGCACAGCGCTCGCTTTCGATGATTGCGAAAAGCCGCGGCGGCGATCTGCCCGAGCCCGGCGCGTTCACGGCCGAAGACAACGCGATGCTCGCGGCGGTCGACGGCATGATCGAGGTGGCGCGCGAGGCAATGCAGACGCAGCAGCTTCATTTGGTGCTGGCGCATGTCTGGAGCGTGCTGGCGCAGGCCAACCAGTATTTCGCCGACGCCGCGCCGTGGGCGCTCGCGAAGACCGATCCGGCGCGGCAGGGCACGGTGCTCTACGTGACGGCCGAGGTGCTGCGTCAGGTTGCGATCCTGGCGCAGCCGTTCGTGCCGACAGGCGCCGAGAAGATCCTCGACCTCCTGGCGGTCCCTGGAGACGCGCGCGACTTCAGCGCGCTCGGTAGCGCCGGCCGCCTCAAAGGCGGCACCAAGCTCCCGGTTCCGGCCGGCGTGTTCCCGCGCTACGTCGAACCGACGGCGTCGTAAGAGCAGGGTGCCGATGCTGGTCGACAGCCACTGCCATCTTGATTTCGAGACATTCGCACCGGAGCTCGATCAAGTCATCGCGCGCGCGGCTTCGGCGGGAGTCGGCCACATGGTCACGATCTCGACGCGCGTTCGCCAGCATGATCGGATCCTCGCGATTGCGGAGCGCTTTGCGAACGTCACGTGTTCGGTCGGCACGCACCCGCACAACGCGCATGAAGAACTCGACGTCACAGCCGACGAACTGATCCGTATTGCCCAGCATCCGAAGGTCGTTGCGATCGGCGAAGCCGGGCTCGACTATCACTACACGTTCGAGACGCACGACGCCCAGGAGGAAGGTTTCCGCGCGCATATCGCGGCCGCCCGCGAGACCAAGCTGCCCCTGGTGATCCACAGCCGCGACGCGGATGCCGACATGGAAACGATCTTGCGCGATGAAACCGGGAAGGGCACCTTCCCGTTCATTCTTCATTGCTTCACGGGCGGCGAAAAACTTGCGCAAGCCGCCGTTGAGCTTGGCGGTGTCGTTTCGTTCTCCGGCATTGTGACGTTCAGGAACTCTGCCGAGCTGCGCGAGATCGCGAAGAAACTGCCGCGCGACCGCATCCTCGTCGAGACCGACGCACCCTTCCTTGCTCCGATACCGTTTCGCGGCAAACGCAACGAACCGGCTTACGTCGCGCACACGGCTGCGGTGCTAGCGGAGACGCGCGGCGTCTCGGCCGATGAGTTGGCGCGGCAGACGACCGAAAACTTCCTCCGCGTCTTCAACAAGGTGCCGCGGGACGCTGTCTTGGCGTGACCGACCTTATGCGCTTCACCATTCTGGGTTGTGGCTCGTCGCCCGGCACGCCACGGCCGACCGGTGACTGGGGCAATTGCGATCCGACCAATCCGAAGAACCGGCGGCTGCGCGCGGCAGCGCTAGTGCAGCGTATTTCCGACGCCGGCACGACGACTGTGGTGATCGACACGGGGCCGGATTTCCGCGAACAGATGATCCGCGCGAGCGTCAGCCATATCGATGCAGTCGTTTATACGCATCCGCACGCCGACCACATCCACGGCATCGACGATCTCCGCAGCTACGTCTTCGCGCAGCGCCGGCGGATCGACATCCACGCGGACGCCGCGACGATGGTGCGGCTACACGACGGTTTTGGCTACTGCTTCGAGACACCGTCGGGTAGCTCATACCCGCCGATTCTGACGCCGATAGTGATCGATCCGGCCGAGCCGGTTGTCATCACGGGAGCGGGCGGTGAGATCGCGCTTCGACCGCTCGTGCAGGTCCACGGCGACATCCATTCGCTGGGCTTCCGGATTGGCCAGTTGGCGTATTGTTCGGACGTCAGCGACTTTCCCGATGTGACGGTGCCGCTGCTGGCCGATCTCGACGTGTTGATCATTGACGCGCTTCAGTACCGGACGCATCCGAGTCATCTGTCGCTTGGTCAAGCACTGGCGTGGATCGAGCGGCTGGCGCCTCGGCGAGCGTTGCTAACGCACATGCATATCCCGCTGGACTACGCGACAGTTATGACGGAAACGCCAGACCACATAGAGCCGGCTTTCGATGGATTGGTCATCGACGCGCCGTGGGATACTTCCGGACAATTTTAGCGAAAGTGCCCAAGCCGTTGACTGTGATGCAGAACTAGGATCGCATATTTATTCCATAATATCTCTTATGCGAATCAAACATTGGTGGAGACGCGAGGAGTGAGTGTGTCGACATTTCTGTCCCTTGGCACTAGGCCGACCTAATTGCGCGCCTAGCCTTCAATGCCGCCGCAATGACGAAGATGGTCGATACGCCATGGCCGACGTTGATCGCCATCGCGGCCCCTGTTTCGCTAAATTGCCCCACCAACGGATAGATCACCGCCAGCGTTGCGATGGAGCTCGCCGTGAAGGCGATGAAAATACCGAATGTTTGTCCTGTTGCGCGTAGATACGTCGATGCAAGCTCGCGAGCTAGAATGATCGGCGGACCCATCGCGATGATCGACACAACGGGCGCGAAGGTCGCGAAACTCTGACCAAAAAATAGAACCAGTAATTCGCGGGCGTAGACGATGATGCCGAGGCAGACCAAGATCACCGGCAGTTCGCTCCACCACAGGATGCGCCATAGATAACCGGACAGCGCAGCTTCGCCCCTGCTCCGGAAATGCCCGGCGGCGCGGCGCGGCACGATATTCTCGAGGCTCGACATGAAGACCAACATCGGGCCGAGCAGAACTTGAGCGGAGCGCAGTCCCGCGGCGGCTTGCTCACCGATCCAGGCGCCGGCGAAGATGGTGACGAACTGTTCGTGCGCCATCGACACCAGCACGACCAGCATCAGCCAGCTGCCGAGCTTCCAATGCCTGAAAGCAATCGCGCGGCGGAGATCTCCGCGCAGCGATTTCCTCAGGAACAACAGTAGCGGCCAAGCGGCGATGATCATACTGAGGCCGATGCAGACGAGCAGCATTTCGGTGCTCGCGCCGAAGCGCCAATAAGCGATCACGAGAAACCCGAAGAAGAGTATTTGGCGTAGGAGCTCGCAGAGAAAAGCCGATCGCGGCCGCTCGAGCGCAAACAGGATTCGCTTGGTCGCATCTTGAACGACGATTCCTGCAGCGAAGATGAAACTGGCGAGAGCAAGTGCCGTGTGTCCGCCGGGCCGATTGAGCGTGAAGCTATATGCGGCGGCGGCAGCTCCAATCAGGAGAGCCATGATCAAAATCGCGCGGGTGATGGCGCCGAAGTAATGCCGTGACCGTTTACGCTCGCCAGCGATGATGGCCATCGGACTTGAAATCAGCTGGCTCTGCAGGCCGACCAGAACCTGTACGCCCGCCTGCATCAGGACGAAGTCGCCGAAGCGATCGACGCCGAGCATGCGGGCCGCGATGATCGACGTGATGAGACTAAGACCGCTCGTCAGCGCCTGGCTGCCGGCGGACCAGAGCCAAGCGTTGCTCCACGCCCACGTGACGCCTTGAACGACCGTAGCGCGCAAACCCGTCCGCACGACGGTCGTCGTCGCCATCGAACTCACCTGCCCGTCCTCGCCGGGTTCGGCTCTGGACCATCGCCGACGACGCGCGCAAAGGCTGAGAGCGTATTGCGCACCATCGCGTCGAGCGAAAAACGTTCTGCAGTAACCTGGGCCCGCCTATGCGCTTCGGCCCAAACGGCGCGGTCGTCGAGGAATGTCTCGGCGGTGTCGGCCCAGGCTTCGACGTCGAGCGGCAGCATGCGCCCGGCGCCACTCGGGGCGACCAGTTCGCGGCCCGCTTGGGCGTGCGGCGACACGATGACGGGGGTGCCACACTGGAGCGCCTCATTGGCAACGAGGCCCCATGGGTCGCCGCGCGACGGAAAGAGAAACACCTTGGCGGATGCGTATGCGTCGCCGAGTGCCGCTTGCCCCAGGTATCCGTCGAACTGGGTCGGCACATTCAAGGCCTTGAGGCGTGCGAGCAACTTGTCACGTAGCGGCCCCTCGCCCGTGATGCGAACTTTCGGCGTCCGGCCACGCGCAACGAGCGCCGCGACAACATCGGCGAAGAACAATGCACCTTTCCGATCTTCATCGAGATGACCGCAAAACATGAGGTCGAACGGACGCTCATCGTAGGGCGGCGGCTCGCGGTCGAAATCCCATCCCGGCGTCAGCCAAACGATGGTGCCCGTCCCTTGTCGCAGACCGTAACTTTCCAGCAGCTTGATACTGCCGCGGCTTGCGCCAACGCCACCAGCGCTGCTCGGCACGACGAGACGGCGTGCTATACGATGCAGTAGCGAATGCCGGCCTGGATCTGTGTCCGGCTGGCCGTCCGTGGAGATAATCACCGGCACGCCGCGCAAGCGTCCGGCGAGTTTTGCCAGCATCATTGTCGGCGAGAAATCGCCGATCATCACGACGTCGAACTGTCCGCGCATGATCGCCGGGACGATGCCCGGGTTGAGATAGATGTGGCTGACATAACTGCGATGCAGGCGAATGCCCTTGAGCGTCTTGCGCGTGTAAGTCGTTGCAGCCGGCAGCGTCCAATGGCGTCCGGGTTCGTTGTCGCCACACGCAAACACCACAAGCTCGCCCTCGAGTTCAGCACCGAGCTGCTCGAACATGCGGTGGGTGTAGGGCGTAACGATACCGACGACGCAGGCGACCTTCATCGTTCTGGGCCCCCTACACCGGCGTCGGAGGCGCGCGACCGAAGGCTTGTGTTATTCAGCAAATGTCCGAAACGATTGATGCCTTCGGGCAAAGTTTTCATTCCATTTTGCGTCAGCCAGCGAGCGAGGTCGTCACTGGTTCGGATGGGCGGCACCTTATCGATAGTGCGATTGCCACTAACGTTTTGCTCTTCCGGGCGCGCACCGTCTCCGATCTGCTCGGCTCGGCTTGCCACGATGAGGTTGTCGCGGAAGACATTGCGCTTTGCCGCGTATGGGTCGTCCGTCATTATACGCGCAAGAGCGGGGTATCGCGACGCCCACAGCGTGCTGGAGACCGGGACTTCTCGCAACGTTGCGTAGAAAGCGTTACCGGGTTCGTCGAAAGGCGCTTGAGGCCAAACCTTGCCGCGGCCATCGATGAACAGTGCGGGCGAAGAAGCGACGAACACGTTGCGCGCTACGACATTGTCGCGGCCGCCGCCGACGAAGACTGGTTGTTCGACACGCAGGAACACGTTGTCTTCGATCGTCGTCCCGCTCGCGAGATCGTCGAGGTAGACGCCCTTGACCTCGAAGCGCTCCTGCCCTTCGCCTTTGGCCGGCAAAACGTCGTGAATGAAATTGCCGCGAATGACGGTGCCTTGCGCCGAGACGTCGCGTCCCGAGTAGATCGCGCCAGAATCCGACGTGTCGTTGACGACGTCGAAGATCTCGTTTGCGGCGATCAGGTGATCGTTACCTTGATAGCGGATGGCGAGGTGCGGTGCATGCGCGATGACATTCCCGGTGACTCGCATGCCGACGCCGTCGATTGCGACAGCATCCTTATAAGTGCGCCCGAGGCGAGCGTAGCGCACCAAAAAACTGTCTTCGACGAAGTTATCGGCACGCGTCAGCGTCGCGCGGGTGCCGCCCTTTAAGGAGACACCGCCCTCGCCCATATCGGCGACGACCGAGCGCCGAAGACCTGATCGCTTCGCACCATCGATGACAAGGCCGCGTCCAGCGATCCAGCGGAAGGTGCAGTCTTGGAACACGACATCTTCGCCACCGGTGACGGTGACGGCATCGCCACGGCTGCGCTCGAAGGTAAGACCTTCGATGAGGACGTGCTTGGCGCCGTCGATCGCGATCAATGTCGGCGCGACGCTGGCTTCGATTGACGACGTGCTGGAGCGCGGGATGAGGAACACAATGCCGCTGTCGCGGTCACGCCACCATTCACCCGGCGTGTCGAGTTCCGAGAGCGCGTGCTCGACGAAGAGGCGGTCGCCGCTGCGCAGCGGATAGTGCGGAGCCTTCACAAGGCCGAGACGTTGCGAGCCCGGGATACTCGATGTCGCGGCAATCGTTTCGAATGACCAGTCCTGACCGAGATAGCCGGCGACCCACAAGTCGGGCTCGCCGACCCAGCGATCGCTTCGGCCTCCTTCGACGGCAATAACGGCGTCCTGGCCGAGAGCTTTCGCCTGCCCTACCCGCGACCAACCTTGGTTTGGCCAGCGTGCGGGTTGCAATGCGCCTTGCGCATCGAACAGCTCAATGCCTGCCGGATTGGAAGGCGCTGGATGATAGCGGTGCACGCCGATACTCGATTGCTCCGCAGCGCTCGGCGGCAACCGATATGCGACGACCCTGTCGCGAACTAACGGATCGAGGCGCGCCGGCACGTCCACAGACGTTTGCGTCAGCGGCACACTGCCGCTGAGCCGCGAACTGCCGTCCGTCGCTCCGCGGAGGATCAACGGCGCATCGGCCCGGCCGCTGAACTCCAGGCCGATGCGAATCGTTTGGTCAAAACGATGGATGCCACCGGCAAATTCGATCACGGCAGATCTGTTGCGTGCCGCACCCGTCCACACACGCGAAACGAGTGCTAGCGCTGCGTTGAGGTCGCCGACCGTCGCAGTACTCGTTTTGCGAGCGGGCTGTTGAACGGCTGCGGGATCGACTCGGATTACGATTGCGGCAGACGCGCTGTGTCCCATCAGCGAAATGCAAAGTGCGGCCGCCAAAACGAGCGAGCTTCTCCCGCCACGTGCCGACAGACTCGTCCGATCGAGAGCAAAAGGCGATCCGGATTTGCGCAACAGGCGAGACATGAACATACCAGTTTGAGACGAACCTGGCCCTGTTTGGGCAAGTGTCGAAAGATTCTCCGATTTCGCGTCGTTTCAAGCACCGTTAGTGCCATCCGACCGGATTTAGCTTCGACTTGTGCGGCAACACGCCGCTCCCACCTATTTACCTTAAGAAACTGTTGCCATTGACTATTCCGTTAGATGGCGTCGATTTATTAAGTGGATATCCTGCTCACTGAGAAAAGCTGAGGGCGCAGCCTGAACTAGGCGTGGTGCTTAATCAGCTACGAGAGGTCGCTTGGCACTTCGTTACGCTACATCCGCTGCCGAGATGACCCCGCCCCGCGACATGAAAGATCGCGCGAAGCGTGTGGTGCTCCGTGGTGTTCTCGATCGGCTGCGCCCACTCGCCTACACGAAGATCACGAGCGGGATCCGCTGCCTAACGTTCCATTACCAGTTTCCGGACGAGCAGGAGAACGCGAGCAGACTGTTCGCGGCGCTCAAGCGCGAAGGAGATTTTATCACGACCGCTGAGTTGCTTGCGCTGCTCGACGGAACAGCTACGCGGCAAGGTCGGCTCTTCCACCTCTCGATCGATGATGGGTTCGAGAATATCGCGACCGAAGCACATCCAATGCTCAAGAGCGCTGGAATTCCATACTCGCTGATGGTTTGTCCGACATACGTCGGAGCAGGAGAAATCGGCAACGAGGCCTTCCGAAAGAATGCGCAGTATGCGGCTCCTCTTCCTCTTGCCGGCTGGGACGCGCTTGCGGCATTGGCTGGGGACGGCGTCGAGATCGGAGCGCATACACTTTCGCATCGTGAAGTTTCGACTTTGACCACGGATGAGCTTGCGCAAGAGGTCAGCCAGTGCAGGGCAGAAATTGAGGCAAAGCTCGGAATGCCGTGCACGAGCTTCGCGTGGCCGTTCGGGCGGATCTCCGCGATGACTGAGGAGGCCGTCGCGCTTGCGCAAAACAGCGGTTACCGCGCGATTTTTTCTAGCGTTCGAGGGCTCTTACAGCCTGGCCAAGGTGTGCCGCGCTATCTGCCTCGGGATCATTTCGAGCCGGGCTGGCCGGTCGATACAGTCGTTTACTATGCGACGCGCGAAGCCCCGCTTTTCGAGCCTCCCGCCCTTCCCACAACACGCCGTTAAATCGCCCGGTAATACCTGGCCCGCATAGTGCAACTGTCCAATCAAAGGATAGCCGGCAAGCCGTTCGTGTTTCCTTTTGGCACAGAACTGCTTGCTTCGCGGATAACGACGATGTGCCGGAACGCTATCCGGCACAAGAGTTGGGTAAGGACTCGTCTCGATGCAGCATTTCGGTCGATCTCAACTCCTCGCGAGCGCTCGAGGCGCCGCCGAAGCGCTGCCGCTCTCGGTGCTGGCGCCGGTCCGCACGCCTAACAACAACCACAACAACGAGGCTCCTCTGACGCCAGGTTTCGCGGCAACGATCAGTCCGCAGCGTTTGCTCGAAAGCCTGCGCCGGCGTGCAAGCTGGATTATCGTCGCGGTTCTGTTGTGCCTGGGCGCCGGTCTCGCCTTCTCGGCAATGAGCACGTCGCGATACGTGGCGTCCGCTCGGTTGATTATCGATCCGCGCGGTCTGCGGGTGCTCGACAACGAACTTCAACCAACTGCGCAGACCTCCGAAGCGATCACCGACCTCGTCGAGAGCGAGATGCGCGTCCTCAAAGGCACGGGTGTCCTCAATCGCGTCGTCGACGCGCTGCAGCTTGTCGACGATACGGAGATGAACGGCTCGCCGCAGTCGGCGCTTGGGCGGTTGCGCGCGGCTCTGAGAGCGTTCCTGCCGGCGTCGAACGCGCCCCCCGGCGATCCCCGCGCAAAAGTTCTCTACAATCTCGATGACCGGCTCGCGGTGCGGCGTATCGAGCGTAGCTTCGTCATCGAAATTTACATGACCAGTTCGGATGCGGCGAAAAGCGCGCGCATCGCCAATGCGCTGGTCGATGCCTACATCGCACAGAGTGCGGACTCGCAGTCGGAAGCCGCGCGACGTTCGGGTGCCGCGCTGAGCGCCAATCTCGACGAGATGCAGAAGCGAGTGCGCGACGCAGAAGATGCCGTCGAGCGCTTCAAGGTGAAGCACGGCCTTCTCGGGTCCAACGGTCGGTTGTTGACGGACCAGCAACTCGGCGAACTGTCTTCGCAACTCAGCCGCGCCAAGAATGCAACGGCTGACGCTCAGGCGCGCGTCGACCAGTTGAAGGTTATGCGCCAATCCGGCGCGGCTTCACCGGAGGCGATGCAATCAACAACAATGAGCGGCCTCGTCCTGCAGCTCGCCGAATACAAGCGACGCTATGCGGCGCTGCAAGGCCGTCTCGGACCGCGCCATCCCGAATTGGCTGCTCTTCGCCGTGAGGTCGAAGAAGCCCAAGTCAACATCAACTCCGAGATTGATCGCATGGCGCAGAGCGCCCGCATCGACCTCGACCGCGCGCTGGCCGCCGAGCGGCTGATCCAAAGCCAGATCGATGCGCAGGGCCGGACCGCCAACACGGCGAGCCAGGCTTCGGTCGAACTGCGAGAGCTCGAACGCCGCGCCGAAGCCAGCAAGTCGATCTACAACGCCGCCCTGCTCCGCAGCCGCCAGTTGCAAGAGCAGGCGTTGCTGAACTCAACCAACATTCGTCGCGTCGCTCCTGCCGTGACGCCCGATCGTCCGGCAAACCCGCCGACAAGTTTGATCTTGGCACTTGCGCTGATCTGCGGCCTTGGCCTTGGCGGCGCTGCTGTCGTCGGCGCAGACGCCTTCAAAGGCCGCATTCACAACCGCGAGGATTTGGAGCGCGTTTCCAATTTGCCGGCGCTCGGCGCCGTGTCTTTCGACAGCACGAACGCCGCGAAGACGCCGCAGCTGCGTGCGGTGGACCCAGCCGCTTATCTCGCTCTTCTGGATGCGTTGCAGAGCTCCGGCGGACGTTCGATTGCCGTCACGTCTGCGAATGCTGACGGGAGCTCGTCGCATGTCGCCTACAATCTCGCTCGTGCGGCGAGTTCAATTGGTGCGAAGGTGCTGCTCGTCGATGCCGCGGTCATCGCTCGTGCGCTGACATTCGAACTCAAGGCTCAGCATCTCGAAGGCATTGGTGCCTGCGCCATCGGCAAAAGCCGCACTGGAGCAGTGGCAAGCCGTGTCTCCCAATCCGACATTCTCTTCCTGCCGGCGGACGCAAACGCCGCAGTGAGCCTACGGCACGTTTCAGGCCGCGGTCTCGCCGGCGTGATTGAAGACGCTTTGGCGACCTTCACGTATGTGATCGTCGATCTCGGCTGCGCCGTGAACGAGCCAATCTCACTCACTGGCTCCGCCACGCAATCGGGCCTGATGGTCGTGGAGCGAGAGCGCACGCCGCGTCCGGCGCTCGATGCTGCATTGTCGGCCTGTTCTTCCGCGAAGGTCCGACTTGCAGGCGTCGTTCTTGCGGGGAGTTCGGCTGCGTGACGGCCGCCTACCCGGCCGCTGGCGTTAAGGCACGCTTACAGCCAGGATTTGGAGTATCGCCGCAAGCGATGCGCTTTGCGTTCGCGCTGCTCGTTATGTTTCTCGCGACCAGCTCCTTTTATGGATTTTCGTTCCGGCCAAAGCCGCCCGATATCCCCGGTGTCGCTGGTGATAGCGAAACGCGGACTGACGTCGTCAACATGCTGGGGTGGCTGGCGAGTTATGGTATCGCGGGTCTCATCGTCCTCTATGGCTTAGCCCGTCAAGGCGTTGAGCTTCGCCTGGCACTGCTGCTTCCATTTGCGGTTTTCGTGCTCGCATCTGCGACCTGGGCGCCGGCGCCGTGGGCGAGCCTCGTCTTTTGCATCATGCTGGTGGCCAATATCGTCATCGCGACGGCATTGGCTCAGCAAATTCACCCTCGAGTGCTTTTCCGCGCTTTCGCTCTGATCGTCACGTTCAGCGTCGCGATTTCGCTCGTGCTGCTTGTTATCAATCCGGCCCTCGTCATCTCCACAGCAGATCGACCAGGCCTTTTGATCGACGGTGAGTTCGCTGGCGTCTTCAGCCATAAAGTCCACATGGGCGTGAATTCGGCGGCAGCCGCGATGATCCTCATTTTCGATCGCAGCGCCGTGCGAAATCGGATTCTGCGCGTCGTTGGTATCCTCGTTTGCATCGCTGGATTGATGCTGAGCAATTCTGCTTCGGCCATCGTTGCTCTGGTGCTCGCAGTGGTTCTGATCAGCTTTGCTCAAGCCGCGCCCGCTTGGCGCACGCCCCTATTCTCCATCGTCGGGGCGATCACGTTGGGCATCTCGTTACTTTTGCCCTACGTCGATATTGGATCTTTTGCAGGTCTACTTGGGCGAACTGCGACCCTTACCGGGCGTACCGACTTTTGGGAGGTTGCGCCGAGCTATATCCTGGAGCGACCGTGGTTCGGTTACGGATACGGCGGCTTCTTCGACCGCGATCCATATTCGCGCGTCTGGGATCTTTGGTCACGCGCCGAATATTTCTTCACGCCCAACTTTCACAACAGTGCGCTCGACGTGACGTTGCTGCTCGGCTGCGTCGGGCTCGCAGCATACGTCGCGATCTTAGCTGGAGCTTTGTCCGTCTTTCGTAATCGCACGCTCGGGCGAACCGCCGACATTCTCGCCTGCATTCTCATCCTCCTGACGGCATCGTCGGCTACGGACTTTCAATTCATGCGTCACAACTGTCTCGCGACCGTACTCATGTTCTACGCTTTTCTAGTGGCCGGCCGGCGTTACCCGCGATGAACCAAAATCAAGCTCCCTCACGTGTCGCTGTCGTGATCGCAAGTGCCGGGCGCCCCGGTGAGATCGGAAAGCTGCTTGTTGCCCTAAGCAAGCAACGCCGAAAGCCCGACAGGGTTGTTCTGGCAGTGACCACAGCGGCGGACATGCCGGATCTGCAGCACTCAACGTTACCGGTCGAAACTCTCATTTGCCGCCGTAGTTTGACAGCGCAGCGCAATGCGGGAGTTGCCGCCTGTGCGGACTGTGATTTCATCGTATTTTTCGACGATGATTTCCTGCCCGCTGCCGACTATCTCGCGCGCGTTGAAGTCGTGATGCAGACAGATCGTTCTTTACTCGCTGTCGACGGCAACGTTCTGTTCGATGGTGCACTCGGGTCCGGGATCACTTGGGACGACGCCGAACGCATCATCGCTGAGAACATCGAAGACGATCGGACAATCCTTCGCGATCAGCCGGATGGACTATATGGCTGCAACATGTGCTGCCGTTCCTCAGCGCTCGTCGCGGAGCCGTTCGACGAAGAACTGCCGCTTTACGCGTGGCTCGAGGACTACGATCTCAGCCGTCGCCTCAAACGGCGTGGATCAATCGGCCGCGTAATGGCGGCGCGCGGAGTTCATCTTGGCGTCAAGCGCGGCCGCATCTCGGGCTTGCGCATGGGATATTCACAGTTTGCCAATCCGATCTACCTCGCGCGCAAAGGTACGATGCCGGCATCCACGCTGCTGAGTCATCTGCTCATCCGGCCGATCGGAAATATTTTGGGACTTCTTCGCCGCGATCCTTACATCGACCGGTTAGGACGATTGCGCGGAAACTTCCTCGCGTTGATCGATTCGATCCGCGGGCGGCTCTCGCCGTCGCGCATCTTGGGGCTGTGACGCCGGAAGCTATTTTGTCGTTCGCGCACGCATGAGATCGCGCGTCACCAGCATCAGAAACTGCGGCACGACTTCCGCATAGCGGCGGAAGAGACGTCGCGGCTCGCGCGCCAATCGATAAAGCCATTCGAGGCCGAGTCGCTGCAGTATGCGCGGGGAGCGCGGAATGCTTCCGATATTCACGTCGAAGGCAGCACCGACACCCATCGCGACCGTGCCCGGCAGATGCGGCGCGTGTTCGTGCATGAACAATTCCTGCTTCGGCGTGCTGAGGCCGATCCAGATGATGTGCGCATCGCTCGCTTTGATTTCGGCGCGCATATCGGCCTTCTCGCCTTCTGTGAGCGCACGGAACGGCGGCGTTATTGTGCCGGCGACCTGCAATCCGGGGACGCGGCGCTCCATCTCACGCGCCAGCTTGTCAGCAACGCCCGGTCCGCCGCCGAGGAAATAGTGCCGCCAGCCATGTTCGATGCCGGCGCGGCAGATGGTCTCAACGGACTCGATACCCGGCACCTGCCGGATAGCCGATTGCCCGCGCAGGCGGCCGAGCCAGAACAGCGGGCGGCCATCCGGACAGACCAGCCACGCGGCGTCATGTGCCTCGCGCAGCGTAGCGTCGCTCTGCGCCCGCACGATGCCGTGGGCATCGCGGAAGACACAAAATGTACCGGGGACGCTGCGACCGTCGCGCAAGCGCCGCTCGACGGACGCTGCCAAGCCGTTCATGTCGACGGCCGAGACCGGAATGCCGCAAAGCTTGAAGTTCGGCACGGCTGGGTCATGTCCGTTAGGCACTGTTGCGGCAGAGCGGGTTTCGATGATCGAGGTCATTGCGAATATCACCTAAGCTGAAGCTTGAAAGGTCTGGTCGGCGGCGCGCGAAGCGATCGCCTCGCGATAGATGGCGAGCGTCTGGGCGGTCACGATGTCGTTGACCCAGGTGCGCTCGAATACTGATCGTGCGGCTATTCCCATGCGACGCGCCTGGGCGGGATCGTCATGAATTCGGTGGAGAGCTGCTGCGAGCGACGCTGCGTCGCCCGGCTCTGCGAGCAAGCCGGTCACGCCTTCGTTGATGAGTTCCGGCATCGCGCCAATCCGCGAAGCGACGACGGGAGTCCCCGCCGCGAAAGCCTCCGGGATCACAGTCGGCAGGCCTTCGTAGCAGATCGACGGGACGACGACGGCGGCGGCACGCGACATCGCGGCGCGAACCGCTTCGCGGTTCTGCTGTCCGAGGACACGCAGGCCGGTGACATTTTCCAGCTCGGGCATCAGCGGACCGTCGCCGATCACCGTGATGGGCTGCGAAACGAGCGCGGCGGCCTCAGCCAACACCCGGACGCCTTTCTCCTCGCTTAGGCGGCCGACGAACAGAATGCCGGACCGTTCACCGGTCGCCACCGGACCCGGATCGTCGATCCCGTTCGGCTTGATGGTGAGGCGTGCGGCCGGCAATCCAGCAGCCAGGAAGCGTGCCCGAGCAAAATCGGAGAGGACGATGAAGCGGTCGACGTCACGAAGCCACGTGCCGGCGCGGCGGTGGTGGTCGATCATGCGAGCGACCGCCAGCGTGCCGACTTTTGAGCCGCGATAGCAGCCGAAGCGGACGGACTGGAAAGGCGAACCGCTAACGCAGCGCTCGCATGGGCTTCCCTCGCGAAGCAACAGGCCGTTGGCGCACATCAGGCGGAAGTTGTGGAGCGTCTGGACCGTGGCGGCTCCGAGCTCGCGCACGGCGCCGTGAACGGCCGGAGAGATCAGCGGGAATGTGTTATGGACATGCACAACATCCGGACGGAACCGGTGCGCGGCTTCGACGACGGTCGCGATGCCCTGCGGCGCATGCGGTGTCTGAACGGCCACCCGCAGGCGGTCGAATGAGGTCTGGATCGCGGAATTATCGAGAATTACAGCCTCGACGTCGACGCCGGTGGCACGGAGCGTCGCGATTTCGCGCTCGACGGCCGCATCCTCGCCGCCCGGGATCTGGTAGCGGTTGTGGACGAAAAGAACGCGCAGCGGCGTAGCCTGACGCGCGTTTCGCGTGTCAGCGTCGAATTCCATGTCTGCGGTAATGGTTGCCGTCATAAGCCTCTGGCGATGCGCAAAGGCACCGAAGTGAAACACAGCTTTGCTGTGGCAATCATTGGAGCAATAAGGTTGCCAGCCGTGCCGTCCCAATCCGACGCACAACGGTGCGCCGTATGGTTACCGCGGTCTTTCTCTGCATGCTCCGAAGAAGGAAATTCCGAACGTGCCAGCCAAGCCAGACGTCACGCGTTTGATCGAGATCATGGCGGCGCTGCGCACGCCCGGTTCCGGCTGCCCTTGGGATATCGAGCAGACCTTCGCGACGATTGCGCCTTACACGATCGAAGAGGCATACGAGGTGGCGGATGCGATCGAGCGCAACGATCTCGATGATCTACGCGATGAGCTCGGTGACCTATTGCTGCAGGTCGTGTTTCACGCACGCATGGCCGAGGAGGCCGGAGCGTTTGCGTTTCAGGACGTCGTCCAGGCGATCTGCGATAAGTTGACCAGGCGGCACCCACACGTCTTTGGTGACGCTGGCAAGCTCTCGGAGGCTGAGGTCTCGAAGCTGTGGCAGAAGATCAAAGCTGAGGAGAAAGCAGCCCGCGCCGCGCGGCGTGGTGCCGAGCCGCCGCGGCTCCTGGGCGAGGTGCCGACGACCCTCCCTGCACTCAGCCGTGCACTGAAGCTTCAGGCCGCTGCGGCTAAGGTCGGTTTCGACTGGTCAGAGCCCGAGCCAATTTTGGCGAAGATCCGCGAGGAGCTGGACGAAGTCGTCGATGCGGCACGGACTGAGCCCGAAAAGATCGGCGAGGAGATCGGCGATTTACTCTTCGCTGTCGCGAACCTCGCACGTCACCACAAGGTCGATCCCGAGAACGCTCTGCGCGGCGCAAATGCGAAATTCTCGCGCCGCTTTGCATTCATCGAGGATGCGTTATCGCGCGCCGGAAAACGTCCTGACGACTCGACGCTGGAAGAGATGGATGCGCTATGGGATGCCGCGAAGATTGCCGAGCGTGATGCTTAATTCGCGGCGTGAGCCGTGTGCGGAAACCGGCTGTTGATGAGGCCGGTTTTGCTCCGGTCGACCCGTACGCGCAGCAAGACGGAACCATCCGACTCTTCGGAGCGATCGAGCACCTCGGCGTTGCGGTAGAGCCAGCTGACGCCTTCGCCGTCTTCGGGTGGGAGCCTCAGCGAGAAAACGGAACGCGCCTCGGCGAGCCGCGCTTCGATCGCGGCCGCAACGCGATCCATCCCCTGCCCGGTCAGCGCCGACATCGGCACGGCGGGACGTGTCGCGGGGCGACGCGCCGCAGCGTTTTCCAGCGCGGCCTGCTCAGCTTCCGGCAACGTATCGATCTTATTCCAAAGCTCGATGACGTTGACGCTTTCATCCACGTCGATGCCGAGTTCGCGCAGCACATCCTCGACGTCGCGTGCCTGTGCGTCCGTATCCGGATGCGCGATGTCGCGCACGTGGAGAAGGATATCCGCTTCGAGCACTTCTTCCAGCGTCGCCCGGAAAGCTGCGATCAGCGTCGTCGGCAGCTCCGAAATGAAGCCGACGGTGTCCGAGAGGATCACAGTCGCGCCGCTCGCTAACCGGATCGCCCGCAGCGTTGGGTCAAGCGTCGCGAATAGCATATCGGCAGCGAGGACATCGCCGCCTGTCAGACGATTGAACAGCGTCGACTTGCCGGCATTCGTGTATCCGACCAAAGCCACGATTGGATACGGAACGCGCTTGCGACTTTTCCGATGAAGCGCACGTGTACGCTTCACGGTTTCCAGATCGCGTTCGATCCGCGCGATGCGGTTTTCGATAAGCCGCCGGTCGGTCTCGAGCTGTGTCTCGCCTGGGCCACCAAGGAAACCGAAGCCGCCGCGCTGACGCTCAAGATGCGTCCACGAGCGAACGAGGCGGCCCTTCTGATAATTCAGATGTGCAAGCTCTACCTGAAGCGTGCCTTCATGGGTACGTGCACGTCGCCCGAAGATCTCCAGGATGAGCCCGGTGCGGTCGAGCACCTTGGCGTTCCAAGCCTTTTCGAGATTGCGCTGCTGAACCGGCGATAGTGCGCAGTCGACGATGACGACACCCGCTTCTTCCGCACGAATGATGCCGGCAAGTTCATCGACCTTGCCGCTGCCCATGTAAGTCGCCGGAGTAACGTTGGAGAGCGGCACGACGGCTGCGTGAGCTATGGTGAGATCGATCGCGAGGGCGAGCCCCACTATCTCCTCCAAACGCGCGTCGGACTCCCGAGCCGGTGTAGCAGAATCTTTGTTGTGATCCTGGCCGCGCCGAACCTTCAAATAGGGGCCGAGGACAACAGCACGTCCTGAGCTGGACTGTTCTGTGGCTGAAATCCCCGGTGTGAGCTCACGCTCGCGCGAATCCAATGCTAGCCCTGTTCTCCGTCTTCCTCGAACAGCTGTATCGGCTGTCCGGGCATTATGGTCGATATAGCGTGCTTGTAGACAAGCTGCGAGTGCCCATCTCGTTTCAGGAGAACGCAAAAGTTATCGAACCAAGAAACGACACCTTGCAGCTTCACGCCATTGACCAAAAAAATCGTCAGCGGTGTCTTGTTCTTACGAACATAGTTCAGAAAAGTATCTTGTAAATTTTGTGTACGCTCAGACGCCATAGCCCCAATCCATTCTTTGCCACGTCGCCCGGCCCGAGCGTGGCCGCCGTAGTACCCCGGCGTTTCCAAATTGCTGTGAACTCACCCTGCCTTGTGAATCCATGCCTCATTAGATTGTACGACTGATGAGTGTGCAAGACCTTGATCTGGTATATCAATCAGTATCGCGCGGCTCATCCTTCGCATAAGTTGCAGTTGTTAGACTGCAAACGATTTCCGCAACTTCTGCGTTAATTCGTCTCCGCAAAGCGATGGAAATCGCGACGCAATGCGAGCGACAACATGCCAGGCTCACCGTTCGCGACGGTGCGTCCATTGATCGAAACGACCGGCATCACAAGCTGGCTTGCCGACGTCACGAACGCCTCGCGCGCCGTCTGTGCTTCCTCGACCGTGAACGCACGCTCTTCCAGTTTCAGGCCGTGATCCCTGAGCACATCGAGCAGCACGGTGCGCGTGATACCGCGCAAGATTGCGCTATCAGCTTTGCGCGTGACCACGCGGCCATCCTTGGTGACGATCCAAGCGTTGCTCGATGAGCCTTCGGTGACCTTGCCGCCCGCGTCGACATACCAAGCTTCTTTTGCGCCCGCCTCGCGCGCCGCTTGCTTGGCAAGAACGTTCGGCAGCAGCGACACCGATTTGATGTCGACGCGCGGCCAACGGTTTTCCGGAACGGTGATCACTGCGATGCCTTCGTTGGCGGTCTTCTCGCCTTTGGTCGCATCGATCGACCGCGCCGTGACGACCACGCCCGGCATCGTGCCCTTCTTGGGAAATGCATGATCACGTGGCGCGACACCGCGTGTGACCTGCAGGTAAACGATTCCGTCGCGAACGCGATTGCGGCGCACGGTCTCACGAAGGATCACACCAAGCGATGACAGCGGCATCGGCGCATCGATGCGGAGTTCGGAGAGAGAGCGCAGCAGCCGCTCCATATGGCGACGCTCGTCGATCAGTCGCCCGCCCCTCACCTCGCACACTTCGTAGACGCCGTCGGCGAATTGATATCCGCGATCCTCGACGTGAACCGCGGCCTCGCGGTGAGGCACGTACATTCCATTAACGTAGGCGATGCGCGACACGCTTGAAGCTCCGGGTGGTTCTGGTTCTTAGCCGATGCCGAGGGCTTTGAGCTTGCGGTGAAGCGCCGAGCGCTCCATTCCGACAAACTCGGCCGTCCGCGAGATGTTACCGCCGAAGCGGCTGATCTGCGCGACAAGATATTCGCGCTCGAACACTTCGCGCGCCTCACGCAACGGCAGGCCCATCAGCTGCTCGCCGCCATTGCCGTTCGGCATCGCGGGCACCATCGACCCGACGTCCTGCGGCAGCATCGACGCCGTGATAACAGCGTCAGCGTCGCCGCCGGCGAGGATCATCAGACGCTCGACGTTGTTGCGCAGTTGGCGCACGTTGCCCGGCCAATCGTGCGATTGCAGGATCGCCATCGCGTCTTCGCCGATACGGCGGCGCGGCAGGCCGGTCGAATTGGAGATTTGCTCCATGAAATGCTCGACCATCTCGGGGATATCTTCGCGACGCTCCGCAAGAGGCGGAACACGGATCGGGACGACCGAAAGCCGGTGATAGAGATCTTCGCGGAACTGCCCTGCGGCAATCGCAGCTTCGAGATTCCGGCTCGTCGATGAGACGATGCGGACGTCGACGTTGACCTTGTTGATGCCGCCGACGCGCTGGAATGTTTGATCGACCAGCACGCGCAAAATCTTGTTCTGCGTCTCGCGCGGCATGTCGGCGATTTCGTCGATGAACAGCGTGCCGCCATGCGCTTCTTCGAGCGCACCAACCCGCCTGCCCTCGCCGGCCTGTTCGACACCGAAGAGTTCGATCTCCATATGCTCGGGCGTGATCGCCGCCGCATTGATAACGACGAACGGGCCCTGCGCGCGCTCCGATGCAGTGTGCAGCGTGCGCGCCGTGAGTTCCTTGCCGGCGCCGGAGGGGCCGATAATCATGATGCGGCTGTTGGTCGGAGCGACTTTTTCGATGATTTGACGAAGCTGGTTCATCGGCGTGGAGCGACCGACGATGCCGCTTGCCTGCGGGTTCGATTGTTTGAGCTGCTTAACCTCACGCTTGAGCTGCGCGGTTTCAATCGCGCGTGTCGCGACCAAGACGAGACGATCGGCTTTAAACGGCTTCTCGATGAAGTCGTAAGCGCCGCGGCGGATCGCCGAAACAGCCGTCTCGATGTTGCCGTGGCCGGAGATCATCACGACCGGCAGTTCCTGATGCTCCTGCTTGATCGCATCAAGCACCTGCAAGCCATCGAGCTTTGAGCCCTGCAGCCAGATGTCGAGGAACACCATGCTGGGCCGGCGCGCTTGAATCGCGGCCAGCGCTTCGTCGCTGTTGCCAGCAGTCCGCGTGCCGAAGCCCTCGTCATCGAGGATGCCCGAGACCAATTCGCGAATGTCCGCCTCGTCGTCGACGATGAGGATATCAGCCGCCATGTTGCGCACCCTGTGGTTCTTTACTGTCTTGAGCCGGCGCTACGTTAGCCGCCGCCTTGCTGTCGCTGAATTGCAGCCGCATCCACGCGCCGCGGCCGCCCTTGGCAACCTCGGGCGAGTCGTTGAGTTCGATGCGGCCGCCATGCTCTTCCAAAATGCGTTCGACGATCGCGAGGCCGAGACCTGTGCCCTTCTCGCGCGTCGTCACGTAGGGCTCGAGCAGCCGGTTACGGTTCTCTTTCGGCAGGCCGATGCCGTTGTCGATCACGTCGATGACAATGTCCTCGCCATCGCGCTTCACCGTAACTTTGATGAGGCCCTTGCCGAGTTCTTCCGTCGGCACGGCCGCAACAGCTTCGGTCGCATTCTTCACGATGTTCGTGAGGCCCTGCGAGATCAGGCGGCGGTCGAAGCGCGCCAGCATCGGGTCTTCATCGATCGTGTATTCGAAGTCGATGTCGGGATTGGCAACCTGCTGCAGGAACACGACCTGACGCACCGTATCGGCGACGTCGTCGTTGCCCATCACGGGCTTCGGCATACGGGCAAAGCGCGAGAACTCGTCGACCATGCGCTTGATGTCGTCGACCTGGCGCACGATCGTATCGGTGCATTGCTCGAAGACGGCTTTGTCCTCGACGATGACTTTTCCGTATTTGCGTTTCAGACGCTCGGCAGAGAGCTGAATTGGCGTCAGAGGATTTTTGATTTCGTGCGCGATGCGTCGCGCGATATCGGCCCAAGCGGTCGAACGCTGCGCCATGACGAGATCCGTAATGTCGTCGAGCGTGACCACGTAGCCGTGTTCCTCGCCCGGTGCTTGTTCGGTGGTGACGCGAACCGAAAGATTGCGCTCGCGTGAATCGCGCGCGATCGCGAGTTGACCCTGCGCCATACGCTGGCCGCCCGAACGCGCGGCGGTGAGCAGCGGCTCGAGCTCAGGCATCAGGTCGACGAGGCGCACGTTGAGCGCCTCGGCTTCGGGCTTGCCGAGGATCTTCTCGGCGGAGCGGTTGAGGATGGTGATGCGCTCTGCTGCGTCGAGGCCGATCACGCCGGCGCTTGCGCCTGCGAGCACGGCCTCGGTGAAACGGCGTCGACTATCCATCGTATCGCGCGCCGAAACGAGATCGTCGCGCTGGCTGCGCAGCTCCTGCGTCATCTTGTTGAACGTCTCGCCGAGGTTGGCGAGATCGCCTTCCGATCGACGCACCGGAACCTGCACGAAGAGATTGCCGGTCGAGACCAAGTTCGCCGCGCCAATCAGTCGGCGAATAGGTGTGACGAGGCGATTGGCGAAGTTCAGTCCGAGCCACGCGGACGACAACAGCAAGATCAGTGCGATCACGGTGTACATGAGGCCGAAGGCGACTTGCACACCTGGCCGGCGCGCCTCCAGGCCTTCGTATTCGGCCACAGCGAGTTGCGTCTGGCGCAGCTGTTCCAGCACTTTCGGCGCGAGCGGGCGCGCGACATAGAGATACGTATTTTCGTAGCCGTGCAGGCGAATGACCGACGCCACCTCGCCCGAGTCCGGCACGAGCGCGATGCGCGGCTCCGTCGTCGTGATCGCCTCGAGCGCTTGCTTCGGCGGCAGCGGCAACTGCCGGCCGTCGGGCAGGCCGAAGCTTTCGAGAATTTTTCCGTTGGTGTCGAACAGCGCGACGATCTGCAATCCGCGATATTGCGACTGCGCGGCGAGGAATTGCTTGAAGCGCTCGCGATCTTGATCGAACAGCGGCTTCGCGCGACCGGCGTCGAATGCCGTTGCGACGATGTCGCTGCGGATCATCTCCGCATGCTCCCGCACATACGCTTCTGCGACGGTGATCGAATTCGCGATGATCGCGCGCGTGCGCGTCGAGAACCACTGGTCGAGGCCGCGATCGAGCGTGATGCTGGCGACAATCGCGACCAACACTGCGGGCAGCGCCGCGATGATCGAGAACAACGCGACAATCCGCACATGCAGGCGCGAGCCTGCCTGGCCGTGCCGCCGCGCTTGAACAATTTTCGCGATTTCCCACGTGATGATCGAGAGCAGGAGCAATGCCGCGACAGCGTTCGCTATCAACACCGAGACGACCACGTCGTGCGTCGGCGCGATCGGTGTGAGATTGGTGAGGACGAGGAATGTGACAAGCGCCGACAGCAGCGCGAGCGTTATCGCGGCTGGTCCGAGGAAACGCGTTCCAAGGCGCGGTGCAGGCACCGCCCTTTCCATCTCGGTTTGAGGTATCTCTTCGACGGCCGCCATACAAAATCCAGCACGGGTCTCGCCTGGCGCCACATTAGCGGCCGAGTCAGCGTCCCGAGTTGTTGGTGCTTTTGTACAACAATGTTGCCGGATTGCGACGAATCCACGGCAGCATCCCCAATTTCATGGGGATGCCGTGAAACTTCGGCTCAGCTGCCGCCGCGATAGACTTGGATATCCAAGTCTCTGATCTTCTTACGTAATGTGTTCCTGTTGACGCCTAGAAGGTCGGCGGCGCGAATTTGGTTGCCCCGGGTGGCCGCCAAAGCAGCAGAAAGCAGCGGTTGTTCCACCTCTCTGAGGATTCGATGGTAGAGACCAGGAGGCGGCAGACGCCCCTGGAATCCCGCAAAGTATCGCGCGAGATGCCGTTCGACCGAGGCGCTCAGGGTCTCCTCGGTCTGCGGCTCCGGCGCTGACACCGCCGATGTTTGATTGAGCTCCGCATCGACAACGGCAGCTGTAATGACCTCGTGTGGATAGAGCGCCGCCATGCGGCGTGCCAGGTTTTCCAGCTCGCGGACGTTGCCGGGCCAGCGATAGCGCTTGAGGCGATCGACCGCGTCGGAATCGACGCGCTTGGGCGGCAGACCTTCGCGCTCGGCGATCGTCAGAAAGTGCCGGATGAGATCGGGCACGTCCTCACTGCGCTCGCGCAGCGGCGGCAGTCGCAGCGGCACGACGTTGAGGCGGAAGTACAAGTCTTCGCGGAAGAGACCTTGCGAGATCAGGATGCGAAGATCCTTGTTCGTCGCGGCCACGATACGCACGTCGGTCTTGATCGGCGTGCGGCCGCCGACGGTCGTGTATTCACCTTGCTGCAGAACACGCAGCAAGCGCGTCTGCGCCTCCATCGGCATGTCGCCGATTTCGTCTAGGAAGAGTGTGCCCCCTTCGGCCTGCTCGAACCGGCCGGCGCTACGCGTGTTGGCACCCGTGAATGCACCCTTCTCGTGGCCGAACAATTCGGACTCGATAAGATCACGCGGGATCGCTGCCATATTGATCGCAACGAACGGGCCGTTGCGGCGCTTGCCGTAATCGTGCAGTGCGCGCGCAACCAGTTCCTTACCGGTGCCGGATTCGCCGTTGATCAGCACCGTCAGATCGGTCTGCATCAATTTCGCGAGGACACGGTAAATCTCCTGCATCGCAGGCGAGCGGCCAACAAGCGGGATCGAATCCAGCTCTTCCGGTTTCCCCATCTGCGGACGCCTATCGCGTGGCTCCGACAGCGCCCGGCCAATGATCGCGATGAGTTCTTTGAGATCGAACGGCTTCGGCAGATATTCGTAAGCGCCCCGCTCCGACGCGCGGATCGCGGTCATGAATGTGTTTTGCGCGCTCATGACGATGACGGGCAGCTCCGGCCGCGCCTTCTTGATGCGCGGCAGAAGATCGAAAGCGTTTTCGTCCGGCATCACGACGTCCGTGATGACGAGATCACCGTCGCCTTGGCTGACCCAGCGCCATAGCGTCGCCGCGTTGCCGGTCGAGCGCACCTCGTATCCGGCGCGTGACAGGGCCTGATTGAGCACCGTACGAATTGCGGTGTCGTCGTCGGCCACAAGAATGTTGGCTGCCATTGGCGGAGACCTTTATTTCACACTTGGCGTAGCGCCGGACTGCTTTGTTAAATGTGCGGTCGAATACATCGGCATCAGAACGCGGAATGTCGTGCGGCGTGCTTGCGACTCGCATTCCACGATGCCGCCGTGATCGCCGACGATCTTCGCAACCAATGCAAGGCCGAGGCCACTCCCGCTCGTCTTGGTCGTGACGAACGGATCGAACAGGTGCGGCAAGAGATCGTCGCTGACGCCCGGGCCGTTGTCCTTCACGCAGAACTCCAGCGGCAGAGAAACGCGCGCGCTGTTGCCGGGGACCGACAGGCGAACACCGGGACGAAACGCGGTGGTCAGCTGAATCTCACCGTCTTGCGTATCGCCTATGGCTTCGGCGGCGTTCTTCACGAGATTGAGGAACACTTGAATCAGTTGATCCCGATTGGCCAGCACCGGCGGCAACGACGGATCGTATTCTTCAACAAAGTTGATGTGACGGCCGAAACCCGTCTGCGCCAGCTTCTTCACGTGCTCGAGGACTGCGTGAATGTTGACCGGTTCGCGGTCTATGGGGCGTTCGTCGCCAAAGACTTCCATGCGATCGACGAGCTTCACGATCCGATCGGCTTCGTCGCAGATGAGACGCGTCAGAACGCGGTCGTCATCATTGCTCGATTGTTCGAGCAATTGCGCGGCACCGCGGATACCGGACAGCGGGTTCTTGATCTCATGCGCCAGCATTGCGGCCAGCGCGATGACCGAGCGAGCTGCGCCACGATGCGTCAACTGGCGATCCATTTTGTCCGCGCGCGTGCGCTCTTGAAGCAGCACGACGACGTGCCCCGGATGCTCCGCCAACGGCGCGACGTACAGATCGACGATGCGTTCGCCGGGATTGCGCGGCGTTTCAAGGTCGACACGATATTCGTTCACGGCCGCGCCGCGTTTGCGCACCTGTTCGATCAACGCCAGCAACGGACTGCCGAACGGCACGAGATCGCGCACGACCTGACGACGCAGCAGTGCGCTCGACACCGCAAAGAACGACTCGGCGGCGGCGTTGGCGTCGGCAATACGGCCGTTTTGCGCAACGATCATGATCGGATGCGGCAACGCATGGACGACCGCATCGGACGGCGAGAAGGCAAGGCCTGAGTGGACTTCCGCAATGCTCATGCGGCGCACCTTTCTTGTTCTATCGCGTCGTAGAAATCGACGACGCTGGCCGAGACCCTAGTGGGATCATCTGACGTGAGGATTTCCTTGCGAAGGTCTTGCAGCCGCTCGCCCGGCCCGGCAGCTACATCGAGAGACGCACGCAGATGTTTACGCACATGGCGAACACCGACCGCCTTACCGTGAAGGGCTAGCATTCGGTCGTAGAGTTCGAGCAGCATGTCTCGCTGCGCCGACAGGCTCGGGTCTTTCGGCTTTGCGCCCGGCTTTGCACCGGATTGCAGATACGCCCCCACCTGCCCGACCAGCCATGGACGTCCGACGGCCGCACGGCCGATCATCACGGCATCCGCGCCGGATTTGTCGAGTGCCTCTGCCGCGCTCATGCCGTTCGTGATGTCACCGTTGACGACGACCGGAATATTCACGGCTGCGCGCGTTGCCTGAACGGCACGCCAATCGGCACTGCCCTTGTAGAACTGGCAGCGGGTCCGGCCATGCACCGTAATCATCACAACGCCGGCAGCCTCAGCGCGCTGTGCGAGTTCCGGAGCGTTGAGCGTGTCGTGATCCCAGCCGAGTCGCATCTTCAGCGTAACGGGAACCGACACGGCTCCGACGGTCGCGTCGATCAAACGCTCGGCGTTGTCGAGATCGCGCATCAACGCAGAACCCGAGTAACCGTTTGTAACCTTGCGCGCCGGACAGCCCATGTTGATGTCGATGACGTCAGCACCTTCGGCTTCGGCGACTCGGGCTCCTTCCGCCATCCATTGGGCCTCGCACCCTGCGAGCTGCACGATGTGCGGACCTGCTCCGCCGGCATGCAGCCGTTGAAAGGCATCAGCGTCGCCTTGAACAAGAAGTTCGCTTGCGGTCATCTCGGATACTACAGCCCCTGCGCCGAGCCTTGCGACAAGACGGCGAAATGGGGCATCAGTAACGCCGGACATCGGGGCAAGCAGTGCCCGATTGGCGACCGCGATCGGCCCTATAGAGAAAGGCAACCGCTCCAAGTCACCAACTGCTGCGTGTGGCGCAATGCCCATCATTTAGGCGAACCATGTTCTGCTCAGACTTTAGTCAATTCGTGATAGCGCATCAAGTGCTGCAATGCAAAAAAACCAGCTTTGCGGGTGCTTGGACGAGGGCCTGTGGATGAGGCCGAAAGTTGCTGCTGTTATTGTCGCCGCCGGGAGCGGATCCCGCTTCGGCGGAAGCCCGAAGCAATATCGCTATCTCGACGGTTTGCCGATCGTCCGTGCCGCAATCGCGACTTTCGCTTCTCACGAGAATATCGATCATATTCAGCCAGTTATACGATCCGGTGACAGTGAGATATTCGCTCGCTCCCTAAGCGGAATTGAGACGCTTCCCGCGGTGCCGGGCGGCGCCACCCGACAAGCCTCGGTGCGCGCCGGCCTCGAAGCCTTGGCCGCGCTGAAGCCCGATATCGTCCTGGTGCACGATGCCGCACGCCCCTTCGCGACGGCGGAACTGATCACAAATGCGATAGCGGCCGCCCAAACCTTCGGCGCTGCGGTCCCTGGACTGCAGGTTGTGGACACGGTGAAGGTCGTTGGTGAAGACGATCTCGTGATCGATACCCCTGACCGGTCTCGTCTGCGGACTGTGCAGACGCCTCAAGCCTTTCGCTTCGCTCCCCTGCTCGATGCGCATCGCCGCGCCGCCGACGAAGGGCGCGACGGCTTTACGGACGATTCCGCGCTTGCCGAATGGGCAGGCCTCCGCGTCAACATTTTCGAAGGTGAGCGCTCCAACGTGAAGATCACAACTCCGGACGACCTGCCCGACTCGCGCGCATCGAAGGCCGCACTCACGGACGTTCGTACTGCGACGGGCTTCGACGTGCATTGCTTCGAGGATGGCGATCATGTCTGGCTCGGCGGCGTGCGCATTCCGCACGAGAAAAAACTTTCCGGGCATTCAGACGCCGACGTTGTTCTCCATGCGCTGACTGACGCTCTTCTCGGCGCGATCACGGACGGCGATATCGGCTCGCACTTTCCGCCTTCAGACGAACAGTGGCGCGGCGCGTCATCCGACCGCTTCCTCGCTTTCGCGGCAGAGCGCGTGCGGCAACGCGGCGGCGTCATCACGCTGCTCGATGCGACACTACTGTGTGAAGCGCCACGCGTCGGACCGCATCGCGACGCGATGCGAGCGCGCATCGCCGAGATCGCAGGTATCACGGCCGACCGGGTGGCGATCAAGGCGACGACGATGGAGCAACTCGGCTTTATCGGTCGCCGCGAGGGGATTGCCGCGATGGCGACCGCGACCGTGCGTTTACCCGAAAGCAAATAGCGATGGACACCGAAGTCATCGCGTCCGCGGAGCGAACGTTGGCGCTCTATCGCGAACGCAAGATGACGATTGCGACCGTGGAATCGTGCACCGGCGGGCTTGTCGCCGGCGCGTTGACAGAAATTCCCGGTTCGTCAGAAGTCGTTGACCGCGGGTTCGTTACATATTCCAACGCTGCAAAGATGGCACTCGTCGGCGTGTCCGCCGAAGTGTTGGAGGCACACGGCGCGGTGAGCCGCGAAACGGCGGAGGCGATGGCGCGGGGCGCACAAGAGCGCGCCGGCGTCTCGGCCGCTGTCGCGATCACGGGCGTTGCCGGTCCGGGTGGCGGCTCGGCGGCGAAACCTGTCGGCCTCGTGCACTTTGCTGCCGCGCGAAGCGGTAAGACGCTCCATCGCGAGAAGCGGTTCGGCGATCTTGGGCGTGCGGAAATCCGGCGACGATCCGTACTCGAAGCGCTCGACCTGTTGCGGGAAATTGCGTCTTAGCTGATGGCTAAATCTCGCCGTGTTGTCGGTGTGCTATTGGCGGCGGAATCATAAGAAACGAGGAACGCCATGAAACGGGCTGCTGCTGCTTTCCTTTTTGCTTTGGGCATGACGACGGTCAGTGCCGAAGCACAGACGCTGAAGGATTTGCTCGACAAACTTAAGGCAAATTGGAATGCGCCGACTGAGCCGTTTCGCGTCGCCGGCAACATCCACTACGTCGGGACTGCAGGGCTTGGTTCGTGGCTCATCACCTCGCCGCAAGGCCACATCCTCATCGATACGGGACTTGTGGAAGCCAATTCGCAGATCAAAGCGAATATCGAAAAGCTCGGCTTCAAACTCACCGACGTGAAGCAACTCCTCAACACGCACGCGCATCTCGATCACGCGGCGGGGCTTGCGGAGTTGAAGAAAGAAAGCGGCGCTCCGCTCGCTGCGAGCGCGCTCGACAAGCCGATCCTCGAAGGCGGCTACTATCCCGGACAAGAGGATGAGAAGGCGCTCGACTTTCCGGCCGTGAAAGTCGACCGCGTTGTCGGCGAGGGCGACAAGATCACGGTCGGCGATACGACGATCACGGCCGTGATGACGCCAGGCCACTCGCCTGGCTGCACGAGCTGGATGATCCCGGTCAAAGAAAACGGCAAGGACTACACGGCGTTTCTGTTCTGTAGCGGCACGGTCGCGCTCAACAAGCTCGTCGGCAAGCCGACGCATCCGACCATCGTCGAGGACTATCGCAAGACGTTTGCGCGTGCGCGCGACATCAAAGCCGATATCTTCCTCGCGCCACATCCCGAAATGTTCGGCATGAAGGAGAAGCGCGAGCAGATCCGCGATGGCGCCCCAAACCCATTCATCAAGCCGGGCGAGTTCAACACTTACGCGGCGACGATGGAGACTGCATTCGAAGAAGCGTTGAAGAAGCAGACGGCAGCGCTCGAGAAGAAATAGTCCGTCACGCTTTCACGGCGCGGCCGTAAATTTGGTCGGCGCGCTTCTCGAACGCGTCGGCGAAACGGCGGAAGGCAGCGTCGAAGACGCTGCCCATCACCATGCCGAGCATGCGGCTCTTGAACTCGTACGAGATAAAGAACGCGACGTCGCACGACGTCTCGTCGAGCACGGTAAAACTCCACCGATTGTCGAGACGGCTGAATGGACCGTCGAGATACTCGACGCCGATCTTGAGGTTCGGCTTGTTGAGCGTCACGCGGCTCATGAAGGTCTCGCGCAGCACAGCGTAGGACACCGTCATCTCGGCAACGATGATATCCGTGCCCTCCCCGCCTTCGGCGCGACGGCGAATGCGCAACTTCTCGCAAAGCGGCACGAATTCCGGATAGCGCTCAACGTCCGCGACGAGATCGAACATGTTCTCGGCGCTGTGGGCAACGCGGCGGCTGGTTCGATATTGCGGCATTAGTTCTTCCCGCCAAGAAACGCGGTCACACTCCGGCGCGAGGCAAGTACAATCAGCCTCTGATCCGGCCGCAGTCGGGCAACGTATTCGACAATTCCCGGCCGTTGAATTTGGTTGAAGGTCCAAATGTAGCGCAGAAATTCCCAATCAAATCGCTCGGGGCAACCTTCAGCCATACCGAATCGCACTCGGCCGTAGTTCTGAAGAGTTCTTGTCAGCACCCCGGCGAGGCAAGTCCATCGCGGGAAATCGAGCCAAATGACTGCCTCCGCTCGTTCGCGCCGGACCTCTCCCGCATGTCCGAGAAATGTGCCTTCGATGATCCACTTGGGTTCGGCCGCCACCGTCGCGACACGCGCGGCAAACTGCTTCCCGTCAGGTTCCGTCCAACCCGGTTGCCAGAACATTTGGTCCAGCGAGTGCAGAGGCAGTTGCAGTTTTTCGGACAGTACGCGCGCCAAGGTCGACTTGCCGGCGCCGGAGCACCCAATCACAAGCACGCGCTGCATAACCGCACTCAGGAGCGGCGCTGCGCTTCGCGGGCAGCACGGAGGCGCACAAAGTCGTCGCCGGCGTGGTGCGATGAACGCGTCAGCGGTGACGCCGACACCATCAGGAAGCCCTTGGTGTACGCAATCGTCTCGTAAGCCTTGAATTCATCCGGTGTGACGAAGCGCTGAAGTGCGACGTGTTTACGGCTCGGCTGCAGATACTGGCCGATGGTGAGGAAATCGACATCCGCGCTGCGCAGATCATCCATCAGCTGCAATACTTCGTTCCGCTCTTCACCGAGGCCAACCATGATGCCGGACTTGGTGAACATCTGCGGGTCGAGTTCCTTGACCTGCTGCAGCAACCGGATCGAATGGAAATAACGCGCGCCCGGTCGCACCGTCAGATAGCGCGACGGCACCGTTTCGAGATTATGGTTGAAGACGTCCGGCTTTGCCGCAACGACGGTCTCGAGCGCGCCTGGCTTGCGCAAGAAGTCCGGAGTCAGCACTTCGATCGTTGTCGTCGGGCACGCTTTGCGGATTGCCGTGATCGTTTTGGCGAAATGTTCGGCGCCGCCATCTGCGAGATCGTCGCGATCGACCGACGTGACGACGATGTGGCTGAGGCCGAGCTTCGCGGTCGCGTCAGCAACCTTTTCGGGTTCGGCAAGATCAAGCGCGCCCGGCAGGCCGGTCTTCACATTGCAGAAGCCGCACGCGCGTGTGCACGTGTCGCCCATGATCATGAAGGTGGCGTGCTTCTTTTCCCAGCATTCGCCGATATTCGGGCAGCCGGCCTCTTCGCAGACCGTGACGAGGCCGTTTTCGCGAACGATCTTATGCGTGTCGCCAAAGCCGCGCGAGCCCGGCGCCTTGACCCGAATCCAGTCGGGTTTGCGCAGGATCGGGGTGTCAGCGCGCGCCGCCTTTTCGGGGTGGCGCGGCTTGGTCGAGTGGTCGAGAACGACAACCATGGGCGAAGGTCCTGTATGACCTCTTAGGTAACGATCCCGACCCGATTTGTGAAGGCGCTATTCGAGGCCCGGGATCGCAACCAGAAGCAGAAAGCCGTTTATCATCAATAGGCCGCCCACGATGCCGATGGCGCCCCCGAAGAATGCCAGCCAGGCAACGCCCGCGATGATGGATACCGAGATCAGCACGATCGATATCTGCAGAAGGGCCTCGGCGTAGTCGAAATACGGGTCCTTACGCAACGCGATGTCGCGCTTTTTGGTCTCTTCGCGTGCCTTCACGAGCAGTTCCTTCTTGCCCTCGTTGGTTTCAGGCTCGGATTCGTAGCGCGCGACGGTCTTGCGGTATGTGTCGAGCTTCTTGCGCCAATGCTCCTTCTGCTCCGCCGGCAACGCCGGATCGTGCAGGGTCGCAAATTCCGCGTAGTCAGCGGCGAGCTCGAAACCCATCTGACGCTGGTTTTTGGCTTGATAGAAATTGAACAGGTTTGACGCCTGGATGTTGCTGTTGAGGGCATCCTTGGTGGCGTTGTTGCCGCCGAGACCCGTGATGGCGAGCAGCATCGCAAAGAATGCGATTGCGACCGCGGCCCGCTGCTTGAATCTGTCGGACTCGCGGTCCTTGTCCATCATATCCGCGGCTTCATCGGCTTGCATGGCTTACCTCTACGCTGTGTTTCGCAAAGGTATGACCCGGAATCCGCGGCAATGTCAGGGCAGAACGACGAGAACATACTGCGAACCGAGAGGCACCAGATCTCCGTTGTCACATGTTGAGCACGCGGCCATAAGCATCGAGCACAGCTTCCTTCATCATCTCTGAGAGCGTCGGATGCGGGAAGATCGTGTGCATCAACTCTTCCTCTGTCGTCTCGAGATTCATCGCGACCGCGAAGCCCTGGATCAGCTCGGTGACTTCTGCGCCGACCATGTGAGCGCCGAGCAGTTGTCCGGTCTTCTTGTCGAAGATGACTTTGACAAGGCCCTGATCCTCGCCGAGTGCGACGGCCTTGCCGTTGCCAACGAACGGGAAGCGGCCGACGCGGATATCGCGACCGGCCTCTTTCGCCTTCGCTTCGGTCAGGCCGATCGATGCGATCTGCGGGTGGCAGTACGTGCAGCCCGGGATCATCGCTTTATCCATCGGATGCGGATGCAATCCCTTGATGGCCTCGACGCATACCACGCCTTCATGCTCTGCTTTGTGCGCGAGCATCGGCGGTCCAGCAACATCTCCGATAGCGTAGATCCCCGGCACGTTCGTTCGGCAGAAGTCGTCGATGGCGATGCAGCCGCGTTCGATCTTCACGCCGAGTTTTTCGAGACCGATGTTCTCGACATTGCCGACGACGCCGACAGCCGAGATCGCGCGATCGGCTTCGATCGTTTGCGTACCGCCTTTTGCGTCTTCGAGGGTCGCAACGACCTTGTCGCCCTTCTTCTCCAGCTTCGTCACTTTCGTGCCGCTGTGAATTTTCATCCCCTGCTTTTCGAGCGCCTTGCGCGCGAAGGCAGCGATCTCGGCATCCTCGACTGGGAGGATTTGCGGCAGCACTTCGACGACCGTCACCTCGGCGCCCATTGTGCGATAGAACGATGCGAACTCGATGCCGATGGCACCCGAGCCCATGACGATCAGCGACTTCGGCATCTTGTCGGGGTTCATCGCCTCGAAATACGTCCAGACGAGTTTGCCGTCCGGCTCTAGCCCAGGCAACACCCGCGGGCGCGCGCCGGTCGCGACGATGATGTGCTTTGCCTGATACGCACCTGGGCCAAGTGACCCTTTCGGCGCTTCGGTCTTCGATTCCTTCACGGTGATCTTGCCGGGCGCGTCGATCGTCGCCTCGCCCCAGATCACCGAGATCTTGTTCTTCTTCATCAGGAAGCCGACGCCGGTGTTCATGCGGCCAGCGACGCCGCGAGAGCGTTTGATCACGGCAGCCGGATCGAACTTCACATTCTCGGCGGAGAGGCCGTAGTCCTTCGCGTGCTGCATGTAGTGATAAATTTCGGCGGAACGCAGCAGCGCCTTCGTCGGGATGCAACCCCAGTTCGAACAGATGCCGCCGAGGAACGAGCGCTCGATAACGGCGGTCTTGAAGCCGAGCTGCGCGGCACGAATGGCCGTCACATAGCCGCCAGGGCCCGATCCAATAATGATGATGTCGAATGAAGTATCGGCCATGGCAAATTCCTAAGGTATTTCCTCTCCGCGCAGCATCTTAGCGGTCTGATCGCTCGGGGCAATCAGGCCGGCGGCGGAAAAGTGAAGGCCGAGGCGGAGCCCCGGCCTTTTCGCATTGCACTCGAATTATTTACTGAACGACGAGCTTCAATTCTTCGACGACCGGCTTCACTTTTGCGACCTGCGCTTTCAACATCTCACGCATTTCGGCTTGTGAGGAACCGCTGGGCTCGGCGCCGACCTCAATCATCTTCTTGGCGATATCCTCGCGCTTAGCAGCCGCGGTGATTTCCTGGCCGAGCTTGGCAACGACCTCGGGCGGCGTGCCGGCCGGTGCGAAGAAGCCGTTCCAGCCCTGCAGTTCGAGATTGGGGAAACCAAGCTCGCGGACTGTCGGGACATCCGGAAGCGCCGGTGAGCGCTTCTCGCCATGCACGGCGATCGGTGTGAGCGAGCCAGCTTTCGCATGCTGCAGCGATGTCGAGAGTTGATCGCCGCCCAGCTGGATGCGGCCAGACAGCAGCTCCTGCACGAGCGGCGCAGCGCCACGGAATGGCACATGGTCCATCTTGATGCTCGCGTCGCGCTTCAGCAATTCCCCGATAAGATTCATTACGCTCCCCGGCCCGGTCGAGCCGTAGAACAAGGGGTCTTTCGTCTCCTTCGCGAAGGCAACGAATTCCTTGAGGTTCTTCACCTTGGTCGACGGGTGCGCGAGGAGCAGCATCGGCACATAAGCGCCGACCGAGATCGGCACAAAGTCCTTCTCGATATCGTGCTTCGCGCGTCCAGCATACTGAAGCGACGATGTTGTCGTCGAGAATGTCAGATTGTGGAACAGCAGCGTGTAGCCGTCCGCGGGCGCGCGCGCGACCTGCTCGGCGCCAATCGAGCCACCACCGCCGCCGACGTTTTCGACGAGGAAGGTCTGCCCCATCGTCTCGCCGAGGCGTTGCGCGAACAGGCGCGCCAGCATGTCGGTAGTACCGCCGGCCGGAAACGGAACGATGATGCGGACATTCTTGTTCGGGTAACTGGCTTGCGCACGAAGGACCGACGGCGCGGCGACCAAAGCGGTGCCTGCTGCTGCGGTGAGAAGAACCTGGCGGCGCGTGATTTTGTTGTTGTTCATTGTAGCGTCCTCTGTGGATCTTTTTCGTTCTTTATCGGCAATTGAAGTGACCGCGCTCGCGACTGTCAATGCGGCGCGTGGCAGCGCCCTCGTGACACTAAACCAAGGCGCGGTCGCGAGCCGCCCGCCTCCGCACGATCAACCAGTGGATGGCAATCGCGATCAGTGACGGCACGATCATGTAACCCAAGATCAGAGTGTCGGCTTTTACGGTGCGGATTGAGCCTTGCGCGATGATGATGACAATCTCGCCTGCGATCACGAGCGCGACCGTTATGCCGGTCAGCCACAGCGCACAGCGGTCGATGCTCCAATGCGCGAACAGCGCGATGCCGAAGACAATGGAATAGATCTGGGTCGCGAGAATGAAGATCACGATCGCGATGACGAACTCGAGATCCGCCTTCGCATAGACGGCGAGCAAGTTTTGCACGATGCCGCCGACCAGCAGCGAAGCGAAGAACGCGAGGACGAGCGTGAAGAGCTTGCCCACGCGCTGCGTCCGCTAGACCAGCATTCCCATCGGATGCTCGATGAGCCCCTTGAAGGCTTGCGCCAACTCGGCCGCCAACGCACCGTCGACCGCGCGATGGTCGGTCGACAGCGTGACCGACATCACGGTAGCGACGGCCGGCGCGTTATTCTTGACAACAACGCGCTTTTCGCCGGCGCCGACCGCGAGGATCGTTGCATGCGGCGGGTTGATGACGGCCGCAAAATCCTTCACGCCGAACATGCCAAGGTTCGACACCGCCGTCGTGCCGCCCTGGTATTCGTCGGGCTTGAGCTTACGGTTCTTGGCGCGCGCCGCGTAGTCCTTCATCTCGTTCGAGATGGTGGAGAGTGTCTTCGTTTCAGCCTGGCGAACGATCGGCGTGATCAATCCGCCTGGGATCGAGACCGCAACGCCGACGTCTGCGTGCTTGTGCTTGAGCATTGCGCCTTCGGTCCACGAGACATTCGCATCCGGTACGCGGATGAGCGCAATGGCAAGCGCCTTGATGATGAAATCGTTGACCGAGACTTTGTAGGCCGGCTTGCCGTCCTTGTCCTTCGGCGCTGCGCCGTTGATCTGCTCGCGCAGAGCCAGGAGAGCATCGAGTTCGCAGTCGAGCGTCAGATAGAAATGCGGGACCTGCGACTTCGCTTCGGTGAGACGGCGCGCGATGGTCTTGCGCATGCCGTCGTGCGGGATCGTTTCGTACGAGCCTTCCGGGAAGAGCGCGCGGATTTTGTCGTCGCTCGGCGGTGCCGACGCCGGGGCACTTGCGGCAGCGGCTTGCGGCGCGGCGCCGGGAGCAGCAGCGGCCGCTTTGAGACCCTTGCCGTCCTTCGCCTGCTCGACGTCGCGCGCGATGATGCGGCCATGCGGGCCGCTGCCTTCGACTCGGCCGATTTCGATCCCGGCTTCTTTCGCGAGACGACGCGCCAGCGGAGATGAGAAAACGCGACCGCCTTGCCCGTTTGCTTTCGCGGCAGCGGGCACGGCTTGCGGGGCAGGAGCAGCGGCTGGCGCCGCTTTCTGCTCCGGAGCTTTTTCCGACGCCTTCTCGGAGGCTTTCTGCTCGGCAGGCTTCGCGGCTTCCTGCTTCGCGGCGGGCGGCGCCGACGCTGCGGCGCTTGCAGCCGCCGATACGTCCTCGCCCTCGCCCGCGAGCACCGCAATCAGCTGATTGACCGGCACGTCCGATGTGCCGGCCGGCACGACGATCTTGGCGAGCGTGCCTTCGTCGACAGCCTCGACTTCCATCGTCGCCTTGTCGGTCTCGATCTCGGCGATGATGTCGCCGGGCGCGACCTTGTCGCCCTCTTTTTTGAGCCACTTGGCGAGGTTGCCCTTTTCCATCGTGGGCGACAGCGCTGGCATGAGGATGTTGGTGGGCATCAGGTCACCACTATTCTGGAATCACGGGCATGTGCACGGCTTCGAATTTCATTCCGTCGCCGTCTTCGAAATAGACCGCATAATAGCCGGGGGCATAATGCGGGTATTCAGCAGGGTCGTCGAGCACGCGGATCGCGTAACCGATCAGCACGTCGTAGAGCGAGTCGATGGCTTCGCGGCTCTCGAGCGAGAATGCGAGATGATGGAAGCCGGGGCTGTAGCGATAGTGCTTGTTGCCCTGATGCTCCGGATGCGCTTGCCAAAGATTGATCGCGGCGCCGCTGTGTTTGTTGAACCATAGCGTCGCCTTCTCGGCTTGGTCTTCGACTTTCTCGTAGCCAAGGAAACCGAGCACCGGAGCATAGAAATTGCTCTCTGCGTCCGCCAGATTGGAGACCGTCAACGCGATATGGTTGATGGCGCCGCGCAATCTCAGCTCCTCATCTGCGTTGTGCCGAGATCCGTCGGCGCATCCATCTCGGCGTCGTACAGATTGCGGATGCGTTCGATCGTGCGATCTTCCGGCGTGTTGTTCTCGGTCTTGTAGATGCGCGCGACGTGGCGCGTCAGATCGGCCAGCACCATGCCCCACGCCTGCGGGTCGTCGAAGGCACGGCGCAGCGAAATGTGCAGCGCGCCTTCGATGACGACACCACGCAAGATCTCAGTCCCGCCGCCCGTTGCGGTGGATGGTGGCGGTTCGAGTGGTTCGAACGCAGCCATCAGCGATAACAAACGGCCTTGGCGGCCTCGACCACTTCGGCGACCGACGGCAGCGCAAGCTTCTCGAGGTTCGCGGCGTACGGCATCGGCACATCCTTGCCGGACACGCGCTTCACCGGCGCGTCGAGATAATCGAACGCGTTTTCCATGATGCGCGCGGCGACTTCGGCACCGACGCCCGACTGCTGCCAGCCCTCTTCCACCGTGACGGCGCGGTTAGTCTTCTTGACGGATTCGAGGATTGTCTCGGTGTCCATCGGGCGCAGCGTGCGCAGATCGATGACCTCGGCGTCGATGCCTTCCTTAGCGAGCTCTTCAGCCGCTTTGAGCGCGTAGGTCATACCGATCGACCACGAGATAATGGTCACGTCCTTGCCGGGGCGCGCGATCTTCGCCTTGCCGATCGGCAGCACGAAGTCGTCGAGCTTCGGCACCGGGAACGACTGGCCGTACAGAATTTCGTTTTCGAGGAAAACCACCGGATTCGGATCGCGAATCGCAGCCTTGAGCAGGCCCTTGAAGTCAGCCGCCGTATGCGGCGCGACGACCTTGAGGCCCGGGATCTGCGAGTACCACGCCGAGTAGTCCTGGCTGTGCTGCGCGCCGACGCGTGCGGCCGCGCCGTTCGGGCCGCGGAAAACCATCGGGCACTTCATCTGCCCGCCCGACATGTAGAGCGTCTTGGCGGCCGAGTTGATGATGTGGTCGATGCCCTGCATTGCGAAATTGAAAGTCATGAATTCGACGATCGGCTTCAGACCCGCCATCGCTGCGCCGACGCCGACGCCCGCGAAGCCGTGCTCGGTGATCGGCGTATCGATGACGCGCTTTGGGCCGAACTCCTGCAGCAAGCCCTGCGTAACTTTGTAAGCGCCTTGATATTCGGCGACTTCCTCACCCATGACGAAGACGGTGTCGTCGCGGCGCATCTCTTCGGCCATCGCGTCACGCAACGCTTCGCGTACGGTCTGATTGACCATTTCGGTGCCTTCCGGCACGTCGGGCTCCGGCAATGCTTTCGGCTTCGGCGGCTCGGCGACTGCGGAGACCGGAGCCTCCGGCGCTTTCTCGGGTGCCTTCTCTTCGCTCTTGGCTTCCTGAGGAGCGGCATCCTGCTTTGCAGGCGCGGGCGAACCACCCGCCTTGATGTCGCCGGCGCTCTCGCCATCGCCCAAAATCACAGCGATCGGCGTGTTCACCGCAACGTCGGCTGTGCCTTCCGCGATCAGGATCTTGCCGAGCGTCCCCTCGTCGACCGCCTCGACCTCCATGGTCGCCTTGTCGGTCTCGATCTCCGCGATGACGTCGCCGGCTTTGACCTTGTCGCCTTCGCGCTTCACCCACTTCGAGAGGTTGCCTTTCTCCATCGTAGGAGACAGTGCGGGCATCAGAATTTCGGTGGGCATCAAGGACTCCCGCGGCTACTTCGCGATGCGATTGTAATTGGTGGACAACGAGATCGTGAGAACTGCCAAGGTGAGGCAGAGGAAGAAGACGATGATCGCTTTGTTGACGACGGCCGCATTTTCAGCGGCCGCGCCTTTGATCTGCTTGGTCGCGAAGGGCCATGCGGCAACCGCCATCCAGCGCGACGGGCCGGCGGCCGCGTTCATGCTGGCGAGCGACCGCGCAAAGTAGACCGCGCCAACGATCCAACTCGCGAACGCTCCCGCGATCGCCAGTCCAAGAATCGTTTTTGCGATCAGCCCCATGGCGCGAACGCCGTCAGCGCAGAATGTCGGTGTAGAGCTCCGATGGATCGGGCTCCGGATCGTGCGTGGCGAATTCCGACGCCTGATTGACGATGTCGCGCACGTCCGCGTCGATCTTCTTCAATTCGTCTTCCTTCGCCCAGCCATTCTTCAGCATGCGTGCGCGGACCTGCTCGATCGGGTCCGACTTCTCGCGAACATTCTGGACTTCCTCGCGCGTACGATACTTTGCGGGATCCGACATCGAGTGACCGCGATAGCGATAGGTCTGCATTTCGAGGATGATCGGGCCGTTGCCCTCGCGGCACCATTTAGTTGCGCGGTCGGCCGCCGCTTTGACAGCGCGCACGTCCATTCCGTCGACCTGCTCTCCCGGGATGTTGAAAGAAATACCGCGTTTGGAGAAGTCTGTCTGTGCTGACGAGCGGGTCACCGAGGTGCCCATGGCGTAACGGTTGTTCTCGATGACGTAGATCACCGGCAGCTTCCAGAGCTCCGCCATGTTGAAGCTCTCGTAGACCTGGCCTTGGTTGGCGGCGCCGTCGCCGAAGTATGCAACCGAGACGTTCTTGTTGCCGCGATACCAGTTGGCAAAACCGAGGCCAGTGCCGAGCGAAACCTGCGCGCCGACAATACCGTGGCCGCCGTAGAAGTTCTTCTCGACCGAGAACATGTGCATCGAGCCGCCCTTCCCTTTGGAAAGGCCGCCGCGGCGCCCGGTGAGTTCAGCCATAACGCCCTTGGCGTCCAGGCCGCAGGCCAGCATGTGGCCGTGATCGCGATAGCCCGTGATGACCTGGTCGCCCTCGATCATCGCCATCTGCATGCCGACAACAACGGCTTCTTGGCCTATGTAAAGGTGGCAGAAGCCGCCGATCAGGCCCATGCCGTACATCTGACCCGCCTTCTCCTCGAAGCGGCGAATCAACAGCATTTCCCGGTAGGCTTCGAGTTCTTGCTCTTTGGTCAGTGCAGGCGGTTCGGTCGCACCAATAGCGGTGTGTTCCTGTGCCTCGGCCGCAGCCGATTTCGCCTTGGTGGCCATGATAACGCCTCGCGTTTCCCCGTTGCTTCCTCAATAACGCAATTAGTTTGCGCGAGGAAGCGCAACAAGTTTACGTATACGGAAGCTTGGGCGAATTTTTGTTGTGCAGTGCGAGGTTACGACCCTACCGCGCAGCCATCGCGCCGGAAGCAGCACGCGGCGGCGTGCGCAAGAGGATCAAGTCGCGCGGGTGCACATAATCGAGAAGCGCGCGCGCGCGTTCGTCGAGCATGTCGGGGTCGACGCTTTCGGGACGTAGTAGCGAAACTCGGCGCTCGAGTTCGGTCCGCTCGGATTTCAGCTGCTTCAACTCGCCGACGAGCTCGGCCATCTGGAGCGCGAGGTCTTCCTTCGCCTTGATGCCGTGATTCCCCGAAAACGCGTGCATGCCGAAATACGAGATCAGCAAACCGACCACGCAATATAGTGCGATGGCGGTGACGATTCCACGAAAACGAGTGCGAGCGACCATATGCCGACCTTGGCGGATTCGCCCTTAAGACCGCATTAATGCTCGCCCGCTTACGAAGTCGCAAAATGCGTCGCAAAGGCGATTGCCCCGCTCCGACCTTGCCGCTATAGGGTGCCCTGCGCCGAAGCATGGCTTCGTTGGCGTACCGAGGCCACGTGGCGGAGTGGTTACGCAGAGGACTGCAAATCCTCGTACGGGGGTTCGATTCCCTCCGTGGCCTCCAGTTTTACGAACGCCAAATCGTCGCGAGTAAAATTGGAAATCGGCTTCCCTTCCGGAATGCCGTTTGTTATACGCGGCGCGCGTCCAAGAGAGCACTGTTCCCCGGTAGCTCAGTGGTAGAGCAACCGGCTGTTAACCGGTTGGTCGCTGGTTCGAATCCGGCCCGGGGAGCCACGCTCGACGAATTCAAGCCATTCGGAGAAAACGGGCCCGCGTCGCAGGATCAACGCTTGATCGAGCGACGTTCCTTGCATACATCGCGTTCTTCTCATCGATCGCTTTAGCGCCTTCCGGAGTTCCCGTTGCCCGCCTTCAAGACCCCTGATGTGACCGAGCGCCTCAATCGCGCTGCCGAAGCCAAGAAAGCTCTCCTCCAGAAATTCAAATCGGCGCCGGGTCCCGGCGACGAAGCCTTTGACAAAAAAGCCGCTGAACGCAAGGCTTTAGCCGAAGCACGCGCTATTCGCGACGCCGAACGCGAAGCCGCGCGCAAGGTCAAAGAAGCCGAGCAGAAGCGGCTTGCCGAGCTTGAGGCCGCTCGCGTCACCAAGGAAAAGGCCGAGTTCGAGGAACTGGTTCGTCTCGAGGCCATCGAACGTGCAGATGCCGAGGCGCGACTCGCGGCCGACCAGAAGGCCAAGCGTGACGCTCGTTACGCCGCGCGCAAGGCAGCGAAGCTTGAGCGCCGGCGCGGCTACTGAGCCTTTGCGGGCTCTTGCCCCGGCTGACGTTTCTCAAGGGCATGGACTATGCGCTGCGCGATCTCGATTCGGACTTCGTGCGGCAGTTGAATGTCGACAAGCTTCCACGACCATCCGCTCAAGCGCATACGTAGCCTGAAGCGCTGCGATTTGCGCGCTTCAGGCGGCACCGCAACATGGAAGTCTTTGATCTTGTAGTCGGACGAAGCGTAGAGCGACCACAGATTCTGCAGATCCATCGGCGCGATGCGCAACCGGCCACCGGTGGTTCGCAGTCCAGTATCTTCGCGCGGCGCTAAGAATGCTGCGAGCCGCTCCGGCGAGATGTCCTCTGCCACAATCGTTTCAACTGCGGGAACGCCGGAACTCATCACGATCCCGCGGGTGAATCGGCCGACCTTCTCGTCCCCGGTTATAGCGAGATACGTTTCCAGTACTTGGCGAGACACGGAATTGCGAAGCGGCGCGAAGGAAACATGCCGTTGAATCGCATTGATATTGCCCGCCTCCAAAGCCGCGGAAAGACGATACAGATCGACAAAGGGCCAAGCGGTGTAGGCCGCGAGGAGCAGCAGCAGAACGAATGTGATCCGGCCGAACCAACGCATAGGTGGTGCTGTGCCTGCCAATTAAGGAAAAGTGGAGGCACCCCGCGCTTAAGCCCCTGGTATCTGGAATGGAATTCCACTTAACAAAGCCCGGACGTAGCGCGGCTTCTGATAAAGTCCGTTGAGCGAAACTCGCGGCAAGAGCCGCCACGAATTTTCTTGATCTTTGAGAACGCCAGGCTGCGTCGTGACTGCGACGCTTAGGCCTGCGTCGCGGGCCGCCTCGGCCTCGCGCGGTCCGCACGCGCGCTTCCAACCGTAGGGATATGCAAGCGTCGTCGGCATGCGCCCGGTCCATTCCTGAATGCCCGCTGCAGACTCTCCGATCTCCTGGCGCAACCGCTCAGATGAAACACGCGCTAGGTTGCAGTGGCTGACAGTATGCGCGCCGAAACTGGCGAGCGGGTCACGGATAAGAGCCGAGAGCTCACCGACGCCCATCGTCTCTCGCGCAACAATCACTAACGGGTCTATTCCGTGCGCGCGCGCCGCAGCGTCTATGCGCGCGACGGCGACGTCTTCGTTGATCGACTCGACGAACGCGGCGAAACGTCGGAAAGCAGCGGTCTTTGCGGCTGTCGAGTGCATGTCGAGAGTTTCGTCGCCCTGCCCGAAGTCGAAACGCAGCTCATCAGTTTCGCGCGTCAGTTCTTCGACCGTTTCCCACCACATACCGTGCGTGCGCTCGACGAAGCCCTTCGTGATGAAGAGCGTGTAAGGCACATCGTGTTTGCGAAAAGCGGGCGCGGCAAATTCAGCGTTGTCGCGGCATCCATCGTCCAGCGTGAAAGCGAAAAACTTTTCGTGGTTCGCCGTGTCGGCCAACAACGCGGGCAGATCGTGCAGCGCGACAGCACGGTAACCGAGTTGTTTGGCTTCAACGATCGCGGCGTCGAGAAACTCCGGCGTGATCGAAAGGATCGCGTTCGGCTCATACACCCTGCCCGTTTCGGGCCGAACATGATGCAGTGTGAACACCACGCCGCGTCCGGCGGCACTCGGAAACCAACGATGCGCGTTTGTGAACGCGATGGACTCAAGGCCGATCTTGATAGCGGCGTGACGCAACGACATCGGTGTCACGCGAAATCGAAATCGATCAGCTGAAACCGATCAAATTCGAGTTTGGGGCGCTCGGGCGCAAAGTCGCGCACCTGCAGCAACATCGGCGACGGCCGCAATTTCTCCGGCAACGAAAGACCCGGTATCGGCAGCGTTTTGTTGAGACCCGCATAGACGTAAAACGGCCATCGCCAAAAAGCGGACGCCGCGCGTGTCACCGCGTTGACCTCTGCGCTGATCGGCGTAGCGCCCTGCCGTCGCAGGTATGCACACATCAGCACGTAAGGCACGAAACGTTTGCGGCGCAGCGACGAAATGAGGAGCACATCTTCGGTTGCGTGGATAGCGTATTGGAATTTCTGACCCGTCAGACGGCGATAGAGCGACGCGCCGTCCCACGGTACGCCGGTCTCGCGTTTGTCGGTGGCATAACGATCGAACAACGATACGAAGTGCGCTTCCCGCGCACGATCGAACCGCTCATCGACAACCACGCGCGAAGATCGCAACGGTGCTGCGAGACCAACCCGAATATCCAACTTCAGATAGCCTTTGAGATTGAAGAAGCGCTCGTTCACCGGCATCGCTTTAGCGTTCGGCATTCCGAAAGCAAACCGGAGATTTTGTCGCACGAACTCGCGGCCGACTTCGTCGTACAGCATCTGCACGCGTTCGCTGCCGCGCCATTCTCGAACGAGAAAAAGATCGATGAGTTCGGCTGCCGTTTCGCTCACGCCGTTGACGAGAACGGACTGTTTCACGAGCGCGATCTGGCCGACTTTCCGGCCGACCTCGTCGGTCAGGCCGACGACGGTCGTGCCCATGCCGAAGCAACGCTCGTAGAGCCAGCGCAGATGTTCGGGATCGAAGACAACATCGGTCGACGCGAACGCCTCGGTCGCAAGGCGCGCTGTCGCCTGGTAATCAGTCGTCTCTTCTACTGCGACCGCGATCATCAAGGGCGCCCCAGGATAGCCTCGGGTTTTGCCCTTGAAGCGTTATGATAGGCTTAAATGGCCGTTTTCGCTTACGTACTAGGTTAGTGAATTGCCAAGTCGCCGGCGGGATTGGCTACAGGCACTTGCGGCGTCGCGGCATGGACCCGGACAAGACCAGCAAAGCGGCCGACCAAAATTCCGGTGAAGAGGCCAGACGAGCCGAGGCTCGCGATGAGGAATGTGGCTTCTCGGCCAAGCTCGGGCCAACGGGCCAGCGAATAACCAAAGCCGTATTTGCAGGCGAAAATCAGTAGCGAGACGACCAGCGTAATCGCACTGCCCGGCAGATGCAGGAGGCCGGTTTGCCGATCAAGCCGAATATCCTGAGAGGCGGTCAGAGCCAGTCCGACGACCGTGCCGAAGGCGAGGGCTGCGCCCCAGGTACCGATATTCATTGTATCGAGGCTCGTCTTGGTCAGCAGGACTTGCAGTCCCCAGATCAGGAAGACGCCCGGCAAAACGGCGAGGCGGAGGAGCGAGGCTTTGCTCGGCCGCAGGGCCATCGCGCCAAAATAGACGATGACTGCGAGCAAACCCCACACCCAGATCGGGGTGTGGACGACAGATTGCGTGAATTCCATCCAGAAGCGGGTCATGTGAGCACCTTTGGTTCATGAGTTGAATGTATATGTAACGTACATTTACATTAACTCAGTGTCAAGCCTTGAAAGTTGCTCTTTCGGTCGACACGATCTCGACAGCGGCGCTGGAGTTTCATTTCCTTCGGCCGGCCCGAGGCAGAAGAATGTATTCGCCGGCCCTCGGTTCGCACGCCGATTCGACTTTTCCGTTCTACGGCTTACGGTCGGCCTGCCAATCGGCCGCAAGAGCCGCTAAATCGTCAGTTACCCTCCACAACTGCAAGTGCCGGATTCCAATGCCCTTCCGCTCCGACGTCATCGAGTCCATCGGCAACACGCCGCTCATCAAGCTCCGCCGCGCCTCAGAAATCACCGGTTGCACGATCCTCGGTAAAGCTGAGTTCATGAATCCAGGTCAGTCCGTGAAGGACCGCGCCGGCAAACAGATGATCCTCGAGGCCGAGAAACGCGGCGAACTTAAACCGGGCGGTCTGGTCGTCGAAAGCACGGCCGGAAACACTGGCATCGGCCTCGCATTGGTGGCGAGCGCGCGCGGCTATCGCACGATCATCGTGATCCCGGAGACACAGAGCCAAGAGAAGAAGGACATGCTGCGCCTCTGCGGAGCCGAGCTCGTCGAAGTACCGGCCCTGCCCTACGCCAACCCGAACAACTACCAGCATGTCGGAAAGCGTCTCGCCGACGAACTGCGCAAGACGGACAAGGCAGGCGTGATCTTCGCCGATCAGTGGAACAACCTCGACAACCGCAAAGCTCATTATGTCTCGACTGGTCCGGAGATTTGGGATCAGACACAAGGCAAGGTTGATGGCTTCGTTTGCTCGGTCGGCACCGGTGGCACGCTCGCGGGCACGTCGGCATTCTTGCGCGAGAAGAACAAGGACATCGCGATAGGCTGCGCCGACCCGCATGGTGCTGCGATGTATGATTTCTTCAAGACAGGAACGCCGAAGGTTTCGCCCGGCGGCTCCGTCACGGAAGGGATAGGCCTCGCGCGTGTGACGAACATCGTCGAGGACGTGAAGGTCTCGCACCCGTACCTAATCCCGGACGAGGAAGCGTTGCCGATCGTGTTCGATCTGCTCGAGCATGAGGGCATCTGCGTTGGTGGCTCGTCCGGCGTGAACGTTGCGGGCGCGATCCGCCTCGCAAGGGATCTCGGACCGGGCAAGACGATCGTCACGATCCTGTGCGATCACGGCAGCCGCTATCAGTCAAAGCTGTTCAATAAAGACTTCCTAGAGTCCAAAAAACTGCCGGTGCCGGACTTCCTGAAGAAGCCGGCGCCGAAACTCCATATCCCGTTCGCGTGAGGCCCGATGGCGACCGAACTCGTCTTCCGTGATGACGCCTACGCGCGCGAATGCGACGCGACTGTTGTCGGCTTGACTGACAAAGGCGGCATCGTGCTGGACCGCACGGTGTTCTACGCGAACTCAGGCGGACAGCCCGGAGACACCGGTCGCCTCGTTTTAGCGCACGGCTCCGATATCCAGATTGGCACCGCGATCTTTCTCGATCAGGCGAAGAGCGAGATCGCGCATGTGCCTACTGCTGACGGCGGCGCTCTGCCGGCCGTTGGCGATACGGTCAAAGCCGTGATCGATTGGGACCCGCGCTTCAACCGTATGCGCATACACACGGCGCTGCATCTTCTCTCCGCCGCGCTGCCGTGTCCGGTGACGGGTGGTTCAATCGGAGATGCCGAGGGACGACTCGATTTCGACATCCCGGAAGCCGGCCTCGACAAGGATGCGATCTCGGCGAAGCTTGCAGAGATGATCGCGACCAACGCGGCCGTCTCGACGCGCTGGATCACGGACGCGGAACTCGAAGCCAATCCGGGGCTTGTCAAAACGATGGCGGTGAAGCCGCCGATGGGCACCGGACGTGTGCGGCTCGTCGAGATCGCAGGTCTCGATCTGCAGCCTTGCGGCGGCACCCACGTCAACGCTATCGGCGAGATCGGCGCCGTGCGCGTCTCCCAGATCGAAAAGAAGGGCAAACAGAACCGCCGCGTGCGGCTGGTGTTTGCGTAACAAGCGGACGAGAGTTCGCGGAGGATTTTTGATGAGCGAACCCAGCAGCAAATGGCTCGTGTCGCCCGCATGGGTCGCGGAACGTCTGACCGCGCCGGACACCGTCATCCTGGACGGCTCCTACTATCTCTCGACGATGAAGCGCGACGCGAAAGCTGAGTTCAGCGCCGGGCACATTCCAGGCGCCGTGTTCTTTGATATCGACGTTGTCGCCGACAAATCGACGGATCTGCCTCACATGATGCCGGGGCCAGCGCAGTTCGCCAAACAAGCCGGAGCGCTCGGCATCGCGGAGACCGATACGATCATCGTCTACGACGGCGCAGGCCTGTTCTCGGCACCGCGCGTTTGGTGGACCTTCCGCGTCTTCGGCGCGCAGAACGTGTACATCCTCAACGGCGGTCTACCCGCCTGGAAGAACGAAGGCCGCCCGCTCGAGAGCGGTCCGCCGGCAAGTCGTGAGCCGAAGACGTTCAATGCGACAATGCGTTCCGACATCGTGGCGCTGGTCACCGACGTCCAGAATGCGCTCAACAACACGTCTGCGCAGGTTGTCGACGCGCGTCCTGCGGATCGCTTCCGTGGCGAGGCACCGGAACCACGTCCAGGCCTGCGTTCGGGCCATATGCCGGGCTCTTTCAGCGTGCCCTCCTCCGGGATCGTCAAGGACGGACAGCTCGCATCAAAGGACGCCATCAAGGCCGCATTCGAGGCCGGCGGCGTCGACCTCGACAAGCCGGTGATCACCAGCTGCGGCTCTGGTGTTTCGGCCGCGATCTTGTGGCTGGCCCTCGACGCGCTCGGCAAAGAACCGCAGGCGCTGTTCGACGGCTCGTGGGCCGAATGGGGCGCCCGTCCGGATCTTCCGGTCGAAACCGGCCCGCGCAAGTAGGCGGCCTATTATTTAGGCCCTTCAAATCTAGAATGTTTCCTGAATATTGCGCGCAAGGGCTTGCAACCCTGGCGCGTGAAATGGTCGATTTCCGCTGTGTTTCGCTACGATTCGCTAGGCCTCAACGATGCGCGACGCATCCGTACTCGTACTGCAGGCAATCACTTATTTCTGCGCGCTCTCGCTGCCGTTCTTTTATCGACGGCGGATCGGGCTCGGCGTGTTCATTTGCGCGCTCGGGGTTCTGCATTTCCTCGAGACCTATCTCGCAGCGGTGTTCTTCATTCAAACATCGCTTGGACTGATCACGCCGGGCTCGACAGTTCTCTTTTCCGGCAAGCTCGCGATGTTCCTGCTCCTTTATGTGAAGGAGGACGCCGAAACGGTCCGCCAGCCGATTTACGGCCTCCTGTTCGGCAACGTCATGGTCATCGTGTTGGCGCTGCTGCTGCGGCTTTACGACAACGTTGCGGTGCTGCCCGGCTACAATCCGGACTTCCGGTTTGTTGATCAGATGGGATTGTTGATGATCTGGGGCACCCTGCTCCTGTTCATCGATATCATTCTGCTGATCATCCTTTACGAGAAGCTCGAACGCTGGATCGCCGAGACGATCGTCGGCCGCTTCTTCATCAGCCTGGCTATCGTGCTCACGCTCGACCAGCTCGCGTTCTTCGTCGGCCTTCATCTGCTTTCAGGCGTGCCCTTCTCCGCGCTGTTCGCCGGCCTCGTTGCCAAGCTGGCAATGGCCGCCATCTATTCGATGCTCATCGGGTTGTATCTCGCCATAGCCGAGCCCGAGACTGCGGCACCGAGCAACCTGCGGGTTTCAGACGTTTTCGACCGGCTGACATACAGACACCGATACGAGAACTTGTTGCAGAATGTCGGCCGCGACGGGCTGACGGGCCTCAGCAACCGGAGCCAACTCGACATCATCGGCCGCGATATGATCGCCAGCGCGAAAACCCGCGGTGCTAGCTTGTCGCTCATGATGATCGACGTCGATCGCTTCAAGGAAATCAACGACACGCACGGCCACGCGGCGGGCGATGCGGCGCTGCGCGACGTGTCCCAAATCATCGCTTCGCAGAAACGCGATTTCGACATGGCGTTTCGCTATGGCGGCGATGAGTTCGCCGTGCTCTGTGTCGGAGACGATCAAGCGGCCGTGCGGCTCGCCGAAAGGATCTCCAATGCCTTCGCGAGCATATCGGGCTTCACGCTCAGTATTGGCGTCGCCTCCTACCCGCATCACGCGGCGGATTTGTCGACGCTGCTCGACAGCGCCGACAAGGCTCTCTACGCCGCAAAGCGCGGCGGCCGCGACCAAATCTGCGTCGCCTGAACGTTAGTGCAGGATCTGGCTGAGGAAGAGCTTCGTGCGCTCGTGCTGCGGATTCGCAAAGAAGGCGTTCGGCTCGTTGACTTCGACGATCTGGCCGCGATCCATGAACACCACGCGATGCGCAACCTGACGCGCGAAACCCATTTCGTGGGTGACGCACAGCATGGTCATGCCTTCCTCGGCCAGCGACACCATGGTGTCGAGCACTTCCTTGACCATTTCTGGATCGAGCGCTGACGTCGGTTCGTCGAACAGCATGATCTTCGGCTTCATACAAAGCGCGCGCGCAATCGCGACGCGCTGCTGCTGACCGCCCGAAAGCTGTCCTGGATATTTGTTGGCCTGCTCCGGGATCTTCACCTTCTGGAGGAAATGCATGGCGACTTCCTCGGCATCTTTCTTCGGCATCTTGCGCACCCAGATCGGCGCCAAGGTGCAGTTTTCCAAAATGGTGAGATGCGGGAAGAGATTGAAGTGCTGGAAGCACATGCCGACCTCACGCCGCACTTCGTCGATCTTTTTCAGATCGCCGGTGAGCTCGGTGCCGTCGACGATGATTTGCCCCTGCTGGTGTTCTTCCAGCCGGTTGATGCAACGGATGACCGTCGACTTGCCAGAGCCGGACGGCCCGCAAATGACGATACGTTCGCCGCGCTTCACCGAAAGATTGACGTCGCGCAGCACGTGGAATTCGCCGTACCACTTGTGGACGCCGATCAGTTGCACGGCGAGCGGGCTACCGGGAGCTGCCGCAGCGACGGGAGCGGTTTGAGTCATTGTCATGATTATCTCCGGTCAGCTTTGGCGAGGCGCGCTTCGGTGTTCTTGGCGTAGCGGGACATCGCGTAGCAACAGATGAAGTAGAAGATGGCGGCAAACAGATAGCCAGTCGTACTCGTGGTCGGCGTCGACCAGGTCGGATCGATACGCGCGGCTTCGATCGTCTTGAGGAAGTCGAAGACGCCGACGATGTAGACCAGCGTCGTGTCCTTGAAGAGCGCGATGTAGTTGTTGACGATGTTTGGGATCGTGATGCGGAGCGCCTGCGGCAGAATGATCAGCCGCATCATCTTTGGATAGTTCAGCCCGAGCGCCATCGCGCCTTCGAACTGTCCCTTCGGCATGGCCTGCAGACCGGCGCGGACGACTTCCGCCATATAGGCTGAAGCGAAGACCGCGATACCGACCAGCGCGCGCAGTAACTTGTCCGGCGAATATTGCTCAGGCACGAAGAGCGGCAACATCACGCTCGCCATGAAGAGCACGGTGATCAGCGGTACGCCACGCACGAATTCGATGAAGATCACCGAGATGAGCTTGACGGCCGGCATCTTCGATCGTCGACCGAGCGCAAGCACGATGCCGAACGGCAGCGACACGACGATGCCGACGGTCGCGACGACGACAGTGACGAGAAGACCGCCCCACAGCGATGTATCGACCGGCTTGAAGAGCGGAGCCATCCACTTCACGCCGCTCAGCAGAATGAAGGCGGAGATCGGGAAGATGACGAAGAAGTAGAATGCGCCGATGTCGCGACGCGGTGCGTTGAGCTTCAGCATCCAAACGATGCCGAGCGCGAGCATCGCGAAGAAGATATCAACGCGCCAACGTTCCGCGATCGGATACGAGCCGTAGATGAAGTACGAGAAGCGATCCCGCACGAAGGCCCAGCACGCTCCGGCTTCGGGATTTTGCGCGGTTGCGAGGCAAGCCTCACGGTCTTTACCGCTCCAGACGGCGTCGATCAAAGCGTATTTGATCAGCGGCGGCAGGATCCAGATTGCCAGCAGAATTATGACGGCTGTGAGCAGGACGTCCTTCCAGGTCGCGAGGAGGTTCTTGCGAACCCAAGCGATCGGACCGCGTGCTGCAGCCGGCGCCGGCATCTGCTCGATGCCGGCTTCCTGAATGTAGGCGACGCCGCGATCGGGATCGAATGTGGTGAGATCGGCTGTAGACATGTTACCGCTCCACCAACGCTTTGCGCGAGTTGTACCAGTTCATCCCGATCGACGTGACCAAGCTGATCGTGAGGTAGACCGCCATCGTGATGACAACGACCTCAACGGCTTGGTTCGTCTGGTTGAGCACCGTGCCGGTGAAGATCTGCACGAGATCCGGATATCCGACGGCGACCGCGAGCGAAGAGTTCTTCGTCAGGTTCAGGTACTGGTTGGTCAACGGCGGAATGATCACGCGCATCGCCTGCGGGATCACGACGAGGCGCAGCGTGGGCCCGCCTCGCAATCCAAGAGCATTGGCCGCTTCGGTTTGCCCCTTCGAAACGGCGAGAATGCCGGCGCGCACGACCTCACCGATGAAGGCCGCCGTGTAGATCACGAGGCCCAAGAGCAGCGCTACGAACTCCGGAAGGATTTCGGTGCCGCCGCGGATATTGAAGCGGCTTGCCTCTGGGTACGCGACCGAGACGCTCACCTGCCCGGCGAGCAGCACGAGAAACGGCAGGCCGATCAACAAACCGAGGAAGACCAAAAACGTCGGATACTGTTTGCCAGTCGTTATTTGCTGGCGTTTCGCCCAAAAGCGGAACGCAAGGCCGCCGACGATCGCGGCACCGATCGCGCCGAGCAGAAGCTGGCCGCCGTAGTTGAACGTGAAGGCCGGCAGGAATAAGCCGCGATTGTTCAGCAACAGGCCGCCCGGGATCGCGACGCTGTCGCGCACCTGTGGAAGCGCCTTGAGCACCGCGTTGTACCAGAACAAAAGCTGCAGCAGCAGCGGCAGGTTACGGATGATCTCGACGTAACCATTCGCGATGCGCGAGACGAGATAGTTTTTCGAGAGCCGCGCGATGCCGACACCGAACCCAAGGACAGTCGCGAGGATGATGCCGAGAACCGCGACCAGCAGCGTGTTGAGCAGGCCGACCCAGAATGCGTCGCCGTAGGTCGACGTGACCGACGAATACGGGATGAGATGCTGGCTGATGTCGAAGCCGGCGAGATTATTCCAGAAGCCGAAGCCGGAGGCGATTTTCGCCCGTGCCAGGTTGTCCGCGGCGTTCTTGATCGCAAAGCCGATGAGGCCGACGACGAAGGCGCAGAGCAGCACCTGATACGCGATGCTTCTTATTTTTGGATCGTATAGCGGCGAGACTTTTGGCGGCTCGCTTGCCGGCGTAACGCTCATAAAAAATGGACCCCCGTAAAAGCTCGCAACGACGACGACCCCTCATCGCCGTTACGGTAGTCGGGCGGCGCCAGTGAGCGCCGCCCGGTCTCAAATCAGCGCACCGGCGGTGCGTACTGCAGACCGCCCTTGGTCCACAGAGCATTCAGTCCGCGCTGAACCTTTAGCGGAGAGTTCGCGCCGACGTTGCGCTCGAATGCTTCGCCGTAATTGCCCACGTGCTTGACGATCTGATAGGCCCAATCCTTGGTGAGGCCGAACTGCTCGCCGAAGTTCCCTTCCGTGCCGAGGAAGCGCTTCACGTCCGGGTTGTCGGACTTGCGCATCTCTTCGACGTTGGCCTTCGTGATGCCCATCTCTTCCGCGTTGACCATCGCGTAGTGAACCCACTTCACGATATCGAACCACTGGTCGTCACCGTGACGAACGGCCGGTCCGAGCGGCTCCTTCGAGATCACTTCCGGCAGAACGAGATGCTCGTCCGGCTTCTCGAGCTTGAGGCGGGCAGCGTAGAGACCCGACGCGTCGGTCGTGTAAGCATCGCAGCGTTTGGAGTCGTAAGCCTTCACGGCCTCGTCGAGCTGAGCGAAGGCGACGGTCTTGAGCTTCATCTTGTTGGCACGGAAATAGTCCGCGAGATTGAGCTCGGTCGTTGTGCCCTGCTGGACGCAGACGGCGGCGTCGGCGAGTTCGAGGGCCGAGTTCACCTTGAGGTCCTTGCGGACGATGAAGCCTTGGCCGTCGTAGTAGTTGACGCCCGTGAAGTTGAGGCCAGCCTGCGTGTCACGCGACGAAGACCAGGTCGTGTTACGTGCGAGAACGTCGACGTCACCCGACTGTAGCGCCGTGAAGCGGTCCTTCGCGGTGAGCGGGACGAACTTTACTTTGGTCGGATCGTTGAAGATCGCCGCCGACACGGCGCGGCAGAAATCAACGTCGAGGCCGGTCCAGTTGCCTTGAGCATCCGGAATGCCGAAACCGGCGAGGCCGGTATTCGAGCCGCAGCTCAGCGAACCGCGGTCCTTCACCGCCTTCAAAGTCTGCGCTTGCGCAGGCGCCATCGCCAATCCGGCGGCCGCCGCGAAAGCCAGTGTTGCAACAATCTTTTTCATAACTTCTCCCAGCTTTGCGCGCCCGGCCCAGCCGTGGCGCGTCACAATTCGCACGAGACGTCCTACCGGGAGCGCCTCACCCGTGAGTTTTGGAAGCAGGAGACGTGCCAAGCGTTGCACCTAAAGCAACACCCGGCTCCCCCCGCCTCCTGAACCGTGCCGCCATCTGAGAACGTCCGCCCCTCCCGGTCAAGGGGTTGACCAATTGCGCGCCACATCTCGTATATGAAAACATTTGAGCGGAGACGGAAATGCAATCTGGCGGCGACGACGATCGAAAGCCTCGCGGAATACGAACCCGGCTGGTCAACAGCGGGCGCGTGCCGTTCGATCATCACGGCTTCGTCAATACGCCGATCTATCGCGGCTCGACCGTTCTTTACCCTAACGCCCAAGACTTTATGGACCGGAAAGCGCGGTTCACCTACGGGACCAAGGGCACCCCAACGATCGCAAACCTCGAACAGTCCTGGACGGAGTTGAGCGGTGCCGCCGGAACGGTGCTAGCACCGTCAGGCCTCGCTGCGATCGCCTTGGCGCTAACCTCCGTCCTCAGTGCCGGCGACCATATGCTGGTCACAGATTCGGTTTACCGGCCGACACGCAACTACTGCGACGGCATTCTCAAGCGCTTCGGCGTAGAGACAGAGTATTACGATCCGCTGATCGGCGCCGGCATCGAAGCTTTGATGCGACCGAACACACGTGCCGTCTTCACCGAGGCTCCGGGCTCGCAGAGCTTCGAGATGCAGGACATCCCGGCGATTGCCGAGGTCGCGCATCGTCACGATGCGATCGTGCTGGTCGACAATACGTGGGCGACGCCCCTGTACTTCCCACCGCATGAGCGCGGTGCCGATATCGCGATCGAAGCCGGCACGAAATATCTCGGCGGTCACTCCGACGTCCTGCTCGGTCTCGTCAGCGCCAATGAACGCTGCTGGAAGCCGCTGCGGCAGACCTTCGATGCGATCTCGGCCTGTGCCGGTCCGGAAGATGCGTTTCTTGCGTCACGCGGCCTGCGCACGATGCCGGTCCGCCTCGCGCATCACGAAAAGGCGGCGCTAGAGATGGCGCGCTGGTTCGAGCAGCGGGCCGAAGTTCTGCGCGTCCTCCACCCTGCCCTCGAAAGCCATCCGGGCCATTCGATTTGGAAGCGAGACTTTTTCGGATCGAGCGGGCTGTTCAGCGTTGTCTTCAAGCCGGTGTCGACCGCGAAGACGCATGCCTTCGTCGACGCGCTGCGGCTGTTCGGCATCGGCGCGTCTTGGGGCGGCTTCGAAAGTCTGGTGCTGCCGTTCGATTGCTCTGAGTATCGCACGGCGACGCAATGGAACCCGGGCGGCCCGTGCATCCGCTTCCACATCGGTCTTGAGAATCTCGAAGACCTCGTCGACGATCTTGAGCGTGGCTTTGCCGCGATGACGAAGGCCTAGGGCGCGCGATCGCCCTGCATCGGCGCACGGAATACCAGGATCGTCGCGCGGCGGACACGAGCGAGGTTTAAACGCTCAACGCGTCCGACCGACTCGTAACGAATGCCCGCATTTTCGGCATACTGCGTAAAGTTGCGAAGCTGCCGGCTTTCTACTGCGACGTAACGGCATCCGCCGTCGCGGAGGAATTCGGCGGCACCGCGACCATCGGTCAACACGGTTTGCGTACCGGCGAGGAACACTAAGCTTGGCTCCTGATAACCGGCCGACGCGAGGCGCGGTTGCGAACACGGAGCATCGCGGAGGTAGCGCGCAATCTCAGGGCTCGGCGACACATAAGCCAGGGCGGGAAGAACCAGCCCGTGGAACGCGATGCTAACGAGCAGCGCGGCGGCGATTGCTTTGACGAGAGCCTGCTCGATCTCGCGGTTTGTATAAAGCCACCACGCGAACGCACCGATCGTCGTCGCGAAGGCGGCGATCGGCCACGACAAGTAACCGACCGAGCGCCCCGCATAAGCGATAAACACCACACTCGCGATGAACACGCCGAGCGGAAGCAAAAACCATCCGACAGTTGCATTCTGCAGCCAGCGCGACGTGCTCAACGCGCGGCGTTCGATCGCAACCGCAATCGCTATCGCGAAGGCAGGAAATAGCGGCAACACATAGTGCGGCTGCTTGGTGAGCGCGATCTCAAAAACAATCCACGCCGGAATGATCCAAGCGAGCAGGAAACGGACATCCGCGGCGCCACGCATCTGCCAAAGCTGCGGCGCTGCGACTGCGGCGAGCGGCGCACCCGGCCAGAACATGATCCAGAACAGCAGGAAGTGAAATCCAGGGGGCCGCCAGTTGCCGTCCTTGCCGGTGACCGTGCGCGAGAGCAGATCGCCGACAATCGATTCGCTGAGAAAAAGAAAACCCGATTGTCTGACGATCGCGATGAACCACGGCAACGCAATCAGGGCGCACCACGCAAGGCCAACGAGCGGACGCAGAGCAAGCAGCCAGCGCGCATTGCGATCGGCGATCGATAGCACGATTGCCGGAAGCCCGGCGAAGAGCCAGATGATCGGCCCCTTGACCAGCGTTCCGACCGCGATCGCGGTCCAGAAAAGTAGCGTTAGCGATGTTTTGGTTACCGCACCGGGGCTCTCCCGCTGCGCGAGGTAGACGCGCGCCAATGCACCTAGGGCTATCGTCGTCGTCAGCAGCAACACGGCGTCCGTCTTCGCCAGCCGCGCTTCCACACTGAGCATGACGCAGCACGCCATCATCGCACCCGCGAGAACCGCGGGGCGACGGCCGACGAATGCGAGCGCGCTCCAATACGTCATCAGCACGACGCCGATGGCAGCGAACAGCGACGGCAGCCGATAGAGCCAGATACGAATTCGCGCGCGCGGCAATCCGACGGCCTCCGCGGTCTTCACGACGGCGACCTGCAGCCAGTAGATCCCTATTGGCTTTGCGTAGCGTTCGGTGTCTTGGAAACGGATGTCGACGTAGTTGCCGGTTTCGATCATCTGCTTCGCAGCTTGCGCGAAGCGTGGTTCCTCGCGGTCGACGGGCGGCACCTGCGAGAAGCCGGGAAGAAACGCCAGCAAGGCAAGAACCGTCAGCAAAATGACCGCGTAGCGATGCCGCGTCTCGCCGTAATCGAGAAGGCCCGTCAGATAGCCCGAAGCGCTGTTCGCCGTGCGTGGGAGGGTGGCTGCCATTTCGGGCAGCTAGAGCATATCGTCGGATTCTGGAGAATACTGACTGCGCGAAAATAAGGCGTTTTCAACCCGCTGTGGCGCAAACGCTACTGAACGCGGACCATCACGCTTTCTGCCGCTCCGTTACTATCCGTGATCGTGAGGCGAACAAAGCCCGGACCATCGGGAGTCCAGAAGACCGTGCGCTTCGTCGAGGTGCCGACCGGGATGCCGTTGGCGAGCAGCGTCAGCGCACCATTGCCGCCCGAAACCTTCAGAGCCACCTGCTCCAACAGGCCGCCCGGGCTTGAGAGATCGAGCCGCGCGCCGTTCGGCGGAAACATGATGCGGAGTGAGGATTGAGGCTTCACCTCCTCGCCGAGCCCGCGGAACTGCTGCAGCGGCGGCGGCAGCTTGTCGGTTGCCGCTGTCAGCACGCCGCGCGGGGCGGCCGGCAGCGGGCTCGGGATTTTGCCCATGCGCGCGAACGCATCGAACAGGATCGGCGCCGCGGCGGTGCGACCGAGCATTCCGGGCACCGGCGCGCCGTCCGGTCGGCCGACCCAGACGCCGACGGTGCGCTTGCCATCGAAGCCGACCGACCATGCGTCGCGATAGCCGTAGCTGGTGCCGGTCTTGTAGGCGATGCGGCCAGGCGCGGCGTTGAGCGGTGGTGCAGTGCCGAGCAGAACGTTACCGACCTGCCAAGCGGCCGCCGGCTCGAGCAGGCGACGCTCGGTCGGTTTTTCGGTGCTGTCGAGGCGCTCCGTCAGCGTGATCGTATTGCCGAGACGTGCAACGCCGGCATAAAGCATCGTGAGGTCGGTGAGACGAATGCCGACGCCACCGAGGCCCATGGCGAGCCCGGGTATTTCGCCGTCGGGCAACACCAGCCCTGCCCCGGCTTGCGTCAACCGCGCCGTGAAACGGCTGGATCGGACGGCGTCGAGCACCGCGATGGCTGGGACGTTGAGCGACGACTGCAATGCCTTGCGCACCGTCACGGTGCCCTGGAACGTCATGTCGAAATTTTCCGGCGCGTAGCTGCCGTAACGGCGTGGCCGATCCTCGATCAACGTCTCGGGATGGATCAGACCATCCTCGAAGCCGAGGCCGTAGATGAAGGGCTTCAACGTCGACCCTGGCGAGCGCAGCGCTTGGCTGAGGTCGACTTGGCCCGCGCGCTTGTCGTCGAAGTAATCCGCCGAGGCAACGCGCGAGAGGACTTCGCCGGTCGCGTTGTCGACGACCACAATCGCGATCGAAATCTCCGGCCCGATCGTCGGCGCTCGCTCTTTCGCAAGCTGCTCCAGCGCCTTCTGCAGCGGCGCTTCGATAGTGAGGGAATGAACACGTCGGTCCGGCGCGACGTGGATCGCGTTGTCGGCCGCATGCGCGGCAAGCGCCGGCATCGGATGGCGTTGCGCCGTGACGGCTTCCATTCGCGCGCGATCGACTTCATGCGACCAAACGAGGTTCGATTCCGCGATGCGATCGAGTACGCGATCGCGCGCCGCACGCGCGACTGCGACCGAACGATCGGGACGCCGCGCTTCCGGCGATTGCGGCAAGGCGACAAGCAGCGCAGTCTCGGCCAGCGAGAGGCGTTTCGGCTCTTTGTTGAAATACGCGAAGGATGCTGCGCGCACGCCTTCGAGGTTGCCGCCGAACGGCGCGAGATTGAGATAAAGGTTGACGATCTCGTCCTTGGTCAGCGCGCTTTCGAGTTGGACCGCGCGCACGATTTGACGCGCCTTCGCGGCGAAGGATCGCTCGGCGCGCGGCTCCAGCAGGCGCGCAACCTGCATCGACAACGTCGAGCCACCCGAAACGATGCGGCCATTGGTGACGAGCTGCCACGCCGCACGGCCGAGCGCGAAAGCATCGACGCCACGATGGTCGCGGAAGCGTTTGTCCTCATACGCGATCAACGTCTCGACGTAACGCGGATCGACGTTCGCGAGGCTGACAGGCAAGCGCCAGCGACCGTCGGCCGTCGCGTAAGGGCGCAGCATGCGCCCTTCCCGGTCGAGCACCAGAGTCGAGAATTCGAGACCTTCGCCGAGCGGCGCAGGTCCGAGGCTTTTCACCCACACGACGCCCGCGACGAACGCAACCGCGAGGCTTGCGGCAAAGCCTGCCACAAGCCAGCGCCAGCGTTTGCGGATGAAGCGCATCAGCGTGCCGTCTCGACCTCGATCGCGCCTGTACCGGTGCGCCCGAAGCGGTCCGGCCGGTACATGTCCTCGATGAACGCCTGCGGCGCCACGTAACGCCCAGGAGAGACGGCCCGCACGACATATGCGACGGTGAAGACCGACGGTGCTCCAGCTTTGCGATCGAACGCCGCGACGAAACGATCGTCGCGGAATTCGGTGTGCACCGGCTCCAGCGCATCCTGAATCCACGAGAGCGTTCCGGTGTCGCCAGACGAGACGAGACGCGGGTTGTCGATCTCGAAGCCCGCCGGGAGATAGTCGGCAAGGATCACACGCGCGAAGTCCGGTTTTGGCTCGGTCACCTTCAGCACCACGACGAAGCGCTGGTTCTGCTTGGCGCGGCTCGGGTTGGCGGCTTCACCCGACAGCGTGAAGTATTGCCGCTCAAGCTTGAAGCCGCGATCGATCGCGGGCTCCGGCGTCACCGGAGCGCCCATCACCGAGACGACGGCCTGCAGCGGCACCGTCGAGGTGTTGCGCAGCGTGATCGGGCTGCGCAGCGCAGCCTCGCTGAGGCGGCGATAGTAAGAGCCGTTGTGCTGCTCGCCGCTCACATCGACCGAGATACGCGTGCCTTTGCCGAGCGCGCGTGCCGCCAACACCATCCAGGACTGCTCCTGCGTCGAGGTGTAGGGCGTGAGGTTACGCGCGGCCTCGACGCGCTCGACCGCCTGGTTGACGATCGCGCGAGGACCGCGCGTCTCGGACACAAGCGTCACCAACGCGGCGGCGTCGCGCAGCGACGAGCCGTAATCGGAACGCCCGTATTCGAGCTTCGGCTGCGGCGAGATGGTTTCGAGCGCGGCCTGATAAACACGCTCGGCACGGGCCTGATCGCCCAGCATCGCAAGCGCGGCCGCGATCTGGGCTTTGGCGATCGGCGTCGCGATCGAACTCAGTCTCGTATCGGCGAGATAGCGCAAGTCGCCGACCGGAGCGACGCCGTTGCGAGCGAGAACATACAGCGCATAGGCGAGTTCGCGGCCGCCGTCCTTCTCCGGCTCCTTGGCGTTGGCGACGAAGTTGCGCAGGCGGTCGAGCGCGAGTTTGAAGCCGACCTCCGGCACCGCGAAGTTGCGTTCTTTGGCGCGGGTCAGGAAGTCTGTGACATAGGCATCGAGCCATGCGTCGTCGCCGCCTGTCGACCACAGGCCGAACGAACCGTTCGAGCCTTGCCGCCCGAGCAGCCGCTCGACCGCGTCGCGGATGCGTTGATCGACGGTTTGGTCGAGAGCGAGCTGTTGCTCGGTCGCGAGTTCGTTGACGTAGAGCAGCGGCATTGCGCGGCTGGTGATCTGTTCCGAGCAGCCGAACGGATAACGATCGAGCGCCTGCAGCAACGACGCGACATCGAGTGCCGAGGACGGGCCGACCGAGATCGTCGCGCTGCCGGTGCCCGGCAGAAGGTCGGCGAGCATGTCGCCGGTCAGCGTGATCGTCTCGCCCGGAGCGATCGGACGAACGTTGCGGCGCGTCAGCACTTGCGTCGCCGGCTTGGAGGCGAGCACGTAGCTGCGCTCGATGCCGAAACCGTTCGGACCGGTGACGCTCACCTTGACGTTGGCGAGGCCAACGCCGGATGCCGTGACTGGGAGCGACAGGCCGGATCGCTGTTTGGCGTTGAGCCGCATCGTCTGCGTCGCGCCAGTGCCAATGGTGACAGGACCTTCGGCGCTGACGGCCAAACGATAGTCGCCCGCCTCGCCTTCGACATTGTCGACTTCGAGCCGCAGATTGCCACGGTCGCCGTTGAGCAGGAAGCGCGGGAGCGTCGACGTCAGCACAACTGGATCGCGGACAATCACGTCCGCATGCGCATTGCCTACTTTGTTCTTCGACCACGCGACCGCCATGACGCGAACGCTGCCGGCGAAAGCCGGAAGATCGAAGGAAACCTCCGCGCTGCCGTCCGGCGCGACAGTCACGAGTCCCGAGAACATCGCGAGCGGCGGCTGCGTCGGCGGATTGCCGGAGATGGTTCCCGGGCCGTCGCCGCCGGAGCGGATTGCGCCGCGCGTACCTTGCATGCCGTCAATCAATTGGCCGTAGAGATCGCGGAGTTCGGCCGAGAGACGACGCTGACCGAGGTAGTAGTCGGTCGGGTTCGGCGGCTTGTAGTTGGTTAGGTTGAGGATGCCGACGTCGACGGCCGCAACCGTGATGCGTGCCTCCTCACCCGCGGCGAGGCCGTTCACTTTCACCGGCACCTTCAGTGTCGAGCCAGGGCGCGCGAGCGACGGCGTGCGCAGCTCGACTGTCAGCGACTTCGCGCGCCGATCAATCGCGAACCACTGCAGGCCGATGGCGCGGCCCGGCATGCGCTGGGCTTGCGTGTCCATCGGACGGACGAGCGTCGCAACGACGTAGGCACCGCTACCCCAGTCCGCGCCGACCTTGACGGGAAGGCGTGCCGTACCGGCTTGCACCTGCGCCGACGTCGTCGTCACGAGGCGATCACTGATGACCGAGATATTTATGCGACCTGCGGCGCGCGCCGTGACCGCGACCGTCATGTCGTCGCCGGGGCGATACTCGGTCTTGTCGAGCGCGACTTCGAGCACGTCCGGCGTGTCCGCCGTCGCTTCCGAGTAATAGCCGGCATCGAAGGCGACCGAGGTCAGCGGGCCGCTCGGATCGTCCGTCGAGATTTCGAGGCGATAGCGGCCCCACTCGACCGGCGCCGAAATACGTCCGGCCTTGTCGGCGCCGACATCGATGCGGCCGTCAGCGACACGCTTCGTCGACTTGACCGGCTCATACTCCCAGCGGCCGTTTTGGCGGTACCATTGATAGCGGGACTCGATACGAAGCAGTTCGTAACGGAGTCCTTTGCGCTCCATCATCTTGCCGTCGGTCGAGACCATCGCGACGTCGAACGTCGCCATCTCGCCTTCGCCGAGCGACTTGCCGTTGAAGAGCGGCTTGATGCCGATCATCGGCGCCGACGGAATGATCGGCAGTGTCAGCGTGCGTTCGACGGCACGGCCGCCGGACTCGGCCATGCGAACCACGACCTGCGCTTCGAGCGGCTTTGACGTTTCCGGCAGCTTGTCGAGCGAAACTTTGAACGTCGCCTTGCCGCTCTCGTCGGTGTCCGGCAGTCCCTCTAGTGTCTGGCGCTCGTTAGTCACTTCTTCCTCGGACGGACCGAACTGATAACCGGCGAGGCCCGGGCGCTCTTTCGCTGGCTTGATGACGACTTCGCCGTCGAGACCGAGGCCCGAACTCGGCGCGCCGTAGAGGAAACGGCCTGTGACTGTCACGTCGGCGGCTTCGGTCTTCGAGACCTTTCCAGTCGGCGATGCGAGTTCGAACTCGATGCGGTCCGGCACGTAGTCTTCGACTAAGAACGTCGTCTGGCCGATCACCGACCCCTTCGGATCAACATAAGCTTTGACGCGATAAGTCCCGGTCGGTGCGGAGCCAATGATCGGCACGCTGACGGCACGACCGCCGACACCCTGATCCGCGACCACCATGCGGCGATATTCGACACCGTCCGGCCGCTCAAACACGAGCGTGAGTGCCGTGTTGGCGCTGGCGACGCTTTTCGCGTCACGCAATAGCGCCGTGAGGTGGACGGTCTCGCCTGTGCGGTAGACGCCGCGCTCCGCAAACACAAAAGCATCTAGGCCGTTCGCTGGCGGGCGGCCGGCCACACCGCGATCGGTCAGATCGAAAGCCGGGCCTTTGAGATTGAGGAAGCCGTAGTCGCCTGTTGCGTCGGAGGCGATCACCATCGCGGGGGCGAGACCACCCTCGCCGCGCGCGAGACCGGCCTCGAATCGAGCGAGGCCGTTGGCGTCCGTTTGCCGCGTCGCCAGCACCTCGTTGCTGCGCGACATCAGGCGGACTTCGACGCCCGCTTTCGACTCCGCCGAAGCGAGCGACTGCACGAAGACGTGGACGCCGTCATTGCCCGAATACGACGCGAGCCCGAGATCCGAGACGACGAACCACTGCGTCGCGACGGAGCTGTAATCGTCGTCCGCTTTCGGACCATCCGGCTCCGCCGTCATCAGATAGATGCCGGGCCGCATGTTGAAGACGGCTTCGGTGACCGGGAATGCGGTCGTCACATCGGCATTAAGCTGGGACTCGACGGCGAGTTCGCCCTTCCAGATCTCCATGCCTTTTTCGTCGGCGATGCGATCGATCTCGTAACGTTCGAGATTGCGCTGGAAATCACGGCCGAGGATTGTCGCCATCAGATTGCGGTCACCGACGCGCAGGATGCGCACCTTGATCTTCTGCGTGTTGACGCTGACGACCGGAATGCCTTGCTGGCCGGTTTTCGGCAGCACATAGGCCTTGCTGGTGAAACGGACGAACGGCTTGCGGTCGCGGACGTAAACGTTGAAGTCGGCCGACTTGATCAGCGTTTCGGAAACCGTTGACGGCAAACCGGCACGCAGCGCGATCGCATAGCGCTCGCCGTGTTTGAGGCCCTCGACGCAGAGCTGCTTTTCCTCAGCCGTGATCGCGACCTTGTCCATGCCGACGACCGACACGAACGGCGTGAAGTCGGTGCGCTTACCCGGCAACGCTTCGGAGAACTGGAAGCAGATGCGCGGGGATGCAGCGTCCGAGTCGACGCTGTAGTCGAGCAAACGGAAGCCGTGCTCGGAGCGCATGTTCTCGTAACGCGCCCGCGCATCGGAACTCTCACGTGCCTGCAGCGCAATGCGCAGCGTATCGAGCGCCGGACGCCACAAGCGGCGTTCCGTGAAGGCTTGGCTAAGAACGCCGAGGCTTGCGGCCTCTTCGGCGTTGTTGCCGGCGCGCTGATACGCGATATAGGCGGCGGTCGATGCGCGCTCGAGCAGCGTCGTGCGCTCGCGCGGCTCGCTGGGGACAACGCGCAGAATTGTGCGGGCGAGGCGAAGCCAATGCGCGGCTTCGTTCGGCTCGACCGAGATGATTTGGCTGAGCGCCTGCAGAGCCGTGCCGGTCTCGCCGCGCTCGATCGCGATGTCGATCTCGCGGCGAAGCGTCGCGACCGGTTTGGCGACAGCGCCGGCTTCACGCTTGATCTCGGCTTCAAGCTTTATCGCGGCATCTGCGAGGTCGTCGCGTTGATACGCCTTTGTGGCGGCTTCTGCGGACGGGGAAGAGAACGACGCGAGAGCAAGCATCGTCGTGGCGAGAACAGCTCGCAGAAAACCAGCCATAGATTTAACCCCTCAAGGCCAAGGCCGAAGTCATCAATGTTTGGATCGCACAATCGCGCGGCGCCCGCTAGCGTCCGAATCCCGATCATGCGTGAGACAGCGCGCCCACTTCAAAAGCGAATCGTGTCGGGACGGTGACGGAGTTTCGGTATTTTACATGCGCGGTGCGGACAGATTTGCAAACGGCCGCACACTCTCGAAGGCGCGAGCGGCGCGTAGGACCAGTGCATCCTCCCGCATCGGGCCGACAATTTGCAGGCCGATCGGTAGCCCGGCCTTCGTCAATCCGCACGGCACGGAGGCTGCCGGTTGTTGCGTCAGATTGAACGGATAAGTGAAGGGCGACCAATTGATCCATTCATCGCCATAGCTGCCGTCCGCCGGTGTAACACGGCCGGCTTCGATAGCCGGGACCGGCATCGTCGGCGAAAGCAACAGGTCGTAGCGCTCGTGGAATTTCGACATTGCCTTCGAAAGTTCGAAGCGCGCCGTATAGGCTATGAACCAGTCGTGCAGGTCGTAGTTCTTGCCTTGCTTGGCAATTGCCGCGAAACCTGGATCGAGCAGCTCACGCTTTTCCGTGGATAAGCCCGCGACGATGTAGGCTGACACCGCGTACCAAAGTTTGCGGATGAGGTCCTCGGCGTTCGGCAGTTCGGGATCGGCCTCTTCGACGTGCGCGCCGAGATCGGCAAAGACTTTGGCGGCGTCCGCCGTCGCCGCGGCAACTTCGGGATCGACTCTGGCGTTGCCGCCAAGCTTCGGGCTCCAGGCGATGCGCAAGCCGGCAACGCCGTCATTCAACCCGATGCGATAGTCCGGCGCCGGTGTATTCCAAGCCATCATGTCGCGCGTATCGGGCCGCGCGATTACGGACAGCATCGTGGCGGCGTCGGTCACGGTCCGCGTCAGGGGGCCGACATGCGCCAGCACCGAAAAGGGTGAAGCCGGATAAGCGGCAACCCGGCCGAACGATTGCTTGATGCCGAAGACGCCCGTGAAGGCGGCCGGGATACGGATCGATCCTGCCCCGTCGGTCCCGACATGCAGCCAGCCGAGATTGAGCAACGCTGCCGCGGCGGCTCCACCCGACGACCCGCCGGTGGTGCGTGACAGATCCCAAGGGTTGCGCGTGATGCCGGTCAGCGGCGAATGACAAGCCCCGATCCAGCCGAATTCCGGCAGCGTCGTCTTGCCGAGAATGGGCGCGCCGGCCTCTCGCAGCCGCGCGGTCGCCGGCGCATCCTCCTTCATCGGCGCGTCGTCGCTGGTCAGCGAGCCGCGCCGGCTCGGAAAACCCTTGAGCCAGACATTGTCTTTGATGGTCGCCGGAATGCCGTCGGCCGGTCCCCTCGCCTCGCCTTTCTTCCATCGCGCCTCCGATTCGGAAGCGGTCGCGAGTGCGCCCTCGCGGTCGAGCACGTTGAAGGCGTTGATAGCGGGATTGAATTTCTCGATGCGCGCGAAGCAATCTCGGACGACATCGACCGGCGAGATTTCACCGCGCGCATACAGGCGAGCGAGATCGGCGGCCGACAACGAAGCAAAATCAGTCATGCTCTGGCGGCCTTACATCTTCACGCAGCGTTTGAAGCAGCGCCCGTTCGGCATAATTTGCGCGCGGCAGGCAACCGCACGAGCGTTGCTACCACAGCCGATCTGGCACCAAGGCCCGCCCGGTGCCGCGCAAAAAACGCGGTAGCGTTGTGCATCTGCACTCGGCGGCGAGAGAAGAAAAGCAGTAGCGACGGCGGCAAGCGCAACGAGCATCTTCATGTGCGTGATTTCCCTCGGACGACCGGCCCTGCCGCAACCCTAAGCTTTGCCCGATCGCCCGCCAAGAGGGTTGCGCGGCTCATCGCAGCATGCGACCAGAAGCAGGTGGCCCCGTAGCTCAGCTGGATAGAGCATCAGACTTCGATTCTGAGGGTCGGAGGTTCGAATCCTTCCGGGGTCGCCATTTCCAATTTGCCAACGACTCGCCGGTAAGTTCCCCGGTACGCGCAAACGCGCTATGACGCGGCAACGGCCCCGTAGCTCAGCCGGATAGAGCAGCAGCCTTCTAAGCTGAAGGTCGGAGGTTCGAGTCCTCCCGGGGTCGCCACTCGCAACAGAAAAGGGCCGCACGCGCGGCCCTAGCTCGAAGAGTTAAGCGACCTTTTTTCGGCCGGGCTTTTTGATGAGGAAGTCGTCCATCTTGGCGCCGCCTTTCATCGCAGCGACCAGCCACTTTGGGCGCGCACCACGACCGGCCCAAGTCTCACCGTCGGGACCACGATATTTCGGGGCGACCTTGGTGCCCTTGGCCACACCGCGGCGTGGTGCGTCGGGGCCCATATAACGTTCGAGCGTCGCTAGCTTATCCTGCAACTCGCGCTTTGCCTGCGATAATCTCTGTTTCAAAACTTGGTCAATGCTTCCGCGCAATGCGATCAGGTCCTCGACCGACATTGCTGCCAATTTTTGCTCGTTCATATTGCGTCCGCCATGTTGTTTTGCCGCCCTTGCGGGGTTTCCGAGGATGCGCTCGGAAATGGCAGGCTCCGAAACTTACAACCTCACGATTATGGCACAATAAACCACTGGATTTCAGCCTGTGCAAACCTTTTTTGCCATCTGGCAGAAAATGCTTGCATACAAACACGGGCTGTTCGCGTTATGTGCGTTGCACGTTCGAAACCCAATGGTCGTTCGGAAGACTTGTGCACTCAGCTAGGCGCGACTTTTCAACAGATGCCAAATTCTTTCTGCAGTCGCGGGCATCTCGATATGTTTGATTCCGTACTGTGCCAGAGCATCGACGAGCGCATTTGCGACAGCCGGCATCGCGCCAACACTGCCCGCTTCTCCCGCACCTTTAACGCCAAGCGGATTGGTTTTTGTCGGGACTGGATTCGCAGCCACGTGAATAGGGCAAAGATCGCTCGCGCGCGGCATCGCATAGTCCATAAATGAACCAGTTAAAAGCTGCCCGGTACCAAGCTCGAAATTAATATCTTCCTTTAGTATCTGACCTAAACCCTGAACTACTCCGCCGTGTATTTGGCCATGCAGCAGCATTGGGTTGAGCACGGTACCGACGTCATCGACGACTGTGTATTTCACGACACATGGCTTGCCTGTCTCAAGATCGATCTCGACCTCACAAACATGTGTTCCGTTTGGGAAATTTTCGACGTCAGATCGGTAAACCGCCGTGGCCGCGAGCCCAGCCTCGATATCGACGGGAAGTTTTGCGGGATTAGCTGCATCGCGAGCGATGTCGCGAATAGTCATGGTGCGGTTGGTTTTTGGACTGGAGAAAATTCCGTCTTCGAATTTAACCTCACCGGCGTCGACGCTAAGCGCATGGGCGGCAATCTTTGTAGCTTTCTCGATAATACGTTCGCTCGCCCGCATAAAAGCCGAGCCGCCGAATGTTGCCGAGCGTGAGCCGCCTGTCCCCTGACCGAAAAAGACGGCTTCAGTATCACCTTGGATGTAGCGAACGTCCGACGGGTCGAGGCCGAGTTTATCGCATACGATCTGCTTGAAGATTGTCTCGTGCCCCTGCCCGTGCGCGACGCTACCTGCAAAGAGCGTGACGGCGCCGGAGCGATCGAAGCGTATCTCGGCGCCCTCGAGTCCCGGCGTTCCGGCGCGCTCGATGCTGTTCGAAACGCCAAGCCCGCGTAGCTTTCCGTTCTTGCGCGACTCGTCGCGACGTTCGGCAAAGCCTTTCACATCGGCGAGGTCCAAAGCCATATCCATATTGGCTTCGAAGTTGCCGCAGTCGTAGGTGAATGAAAGGCCCGTCTTGAACGGCATAGCGTCGGGCGGAATGAGATTGCGCCGCCGAAGCTCGACTGGGTCGATCTCCATCTCATCGGCTGCAACATCGATGATGCGTTCGATCACATATGCGGCTTCCGGACGTCCGTTGCCGCGATACGGCCTGATCGGCGGCGTATGCGTCAGCACGGCAAAGCCCTCGACATAGATCGCCGGCGTTTTGTAGACGCCGGCAAGGGAGTTGAAGTTTGCCGTGACGTTCGGCGTCCCGGTCTGCAGATGCGCGCCGACGGCAACGAGCGTCTTGACGCGGAGGCCGAGGAAATTCCCGTCACGGTCGAGCGCAAGTTCAGCGTCCGAGACGTTGTCGCGACCTTGTGCGTCGCTGAGGAAAGCTTCGGACCGTGTCGACTTCCATTTGACAGGCCGTTTCAGCATTTTGGCGGCCAGCATCGCCAGCGGCGTCTCGTTGTAGACGAAAGACTTCATGCCGAAGCTGCCGCCGACATCGCCGTTCACGACGCGCACTTTGCTCTCCGAGACCTTCGCGATCTGCGCGAGTTCGGCGCGGAAAGTATGCGCCTGCTGGACCGCAACGTGGACGGTGTAGCGCTGTTCGGACGCGTGATAGTCGACGACGCAGCCGCGCGGCTCCATCGTCACCGCGGTCACGCGGTTGATGACGAAGCGGTGCTTGGCAATGTGATGCGCTTTGGCGAAGGCCGCTTCGGTTGCGGCTTCGTCGCCGTTGGCGTGGAAGAACGAGACGTTGTCGGGACAATCGGGCCAAACGCGCGGCGCATCGGGCGACATCGCGTCGGCGGTCGATACGATCGCCGGCAGCACCTCGTACTCGACCTCGATGGCTTCCGCGGCGTCGGCGGCCTCATGCGCGGTTTCGGCGACAACGAAAGCCACGTGATCGCCGACCCAACGCACCGTATCCTTGACCAGCGCAGGATATGGCGGGCGGAACAACGGACTGCCGTCCTGCCGCTTGAGCCCGACCGGAACCGGCATGTCGCCGAAACCGGACGCAGCCCAATCCTCGCTGGTCAGCACCAGCAGGACGCCCGGCATCGCCCGAGCAGTAGTCGCGTCGATCGAGACGATTCGGGCGTGTGCATGCGGAGACCGCAGCACATGCGCGAAAGCCATGCCGGACAGGACGATATCGTCGATATAGGTGCCGCCGCCTTGGATTAGGCGCGGGTCCTCAAAGCGGGGAACGGATTGGCCGATCGCGAACTCACCCATGCGTCAGTCCCACCGCACGCTCAGTGCGTCCAGGGGGTCGTTCGCGAGAAGGCAAAGTTGTCCGAGTAAGCGATGGTGCGGCGCGCCGGCTCTTTCGCCGCTTGCACCGCATAAGCAATTCCGTTGCGATCGCAGTAAGCGATGGCCTCTTCGGCGGTCTCAAAACGGAGACGAAGCTGCTGCTTCATGTCTCCCGACGAGGTCCAACCCATCAGCGGCTCGACCGAACGCGGCTCTTCGGGTTCGTATTCGAGCAGCCATTCCTTCGTCTTGGCGGTGCCAGATTGCATCGCGGTGCGGGCAGGTTTGAAAATGCGAGCCGTCATACTTGCAAAGCCTCAAGAATGGTCGGGGCAGCAGGATTCGAACCTGCGACCTGAAGTACCCAAAACTTCCGCGCTACCGGACTGCGCTATACCCCGCCGACGATTCATGGATGGCGAGCGCCACCGTGACGGTTCGATACCGCTTCGGACTACCTTACGCAACCGTCACCTGCCGCTAAACATCGGATGACCGACGCGATCGCCGGGTTTCAACCCGAGTTTTCTCGCAGTGCCGGCAACGACTTCGAGTACCCCTTTGACGGGGCCGCCGGACGGGATCGTGCGGCGCGATAACGGCTCCGTATTCTCGGCAATGCGCAGAATGCGGCCATCGCCCCTGATGAACACCATGTCGAGCGAGACATAGGTGTTCTCCATCCACATCGCGATCTCTTGCTCGCGCTGGAAGTCAAACAGCATGCCCTGCCCTTCGGGCAACTCTTTCCGGTACATCAAACCTTTGGCGCGGTCGGCATCATTCGCGACAACTTCAACCAGAAAGGTATGAACGCCGGAGCCGGACGCGATCTCGAGCGTTTGAAACTCCGGGCCCTTGGCTGCGGCGATCCCGACAACCATCAGCAACGCGGCGAAAGCTGCCGCGATATTGGTTCGCCACCCGAAGAATTGCATGTCCGTCCTTTCGAGACGCCAAACCGTCTCGCCCTCGCTCAACGCGCCCGGCGGAATTTCGGTCAGCAATCGGGCGAAATCAAGCGCGATCGCGCGCCTTAGAAGCGCGTCAACGTTAGTGTGAAGAGCGAGCGCCGGTGTCGGGGCGGACTTCCGCCGCCATCAGCCCCTTATCGCCAGGCCCGAAGCGGACGAGGACCGTTTGACCGGGGCGCAGTTCGGTGATGCCGAAGTGGCGAAGGGTTTCCATGTGCACGAAGATGTCTTCGGTGCCCTCGCCGCGCGTGAGGAAGCCGAAACCGCGAAGGCGGTTGAACCACTTCACAGTTGCACGTTCGAGATTGCTCGTGGGTTCAACTTGCACGTGCGTGCGCGCCGGCGGCATCTGCGCCGGGTGGATCGCTGTCGAGTTGTCCATCGATTTGATGCGGACGACTTGCATGCCTTTCGGCCGCTGCGAGACCTCGACGACGACGCGCGCACCCTCGTAGGCTGTTTGATAGCCATCGCGGCGCAAACACGTGACGTGCAAAAGCACATCACCTCCGCCCTGATCGGGCACGATGAAACCAAACCCTTTGGAAACGTCAAACCATTTGATGACGCCAGCGATCTCAAGAACGCTGGTCGTCGCCCCGTCTCCGAGTGTTTCAGGCTCGGACGCAGATACTGCGTCGGAACCCTTAGCCCCCAAACCCGACGTCATAACGCCGTACTGCCGCTGTTACTCAGGCGCCGCTTGTATAGGGCGCTTCATCGACTCAACCACTCTCGACCATAACATCGTCGCAAGCGACGCAAAGGGGGAAATCGTCACGATTGAGTTGTTTCCAGCACACCTGTGCAAAAGTGCAACGCATGCGCGTGTGGATGCCGCGGTGCGAACCTGCAGTTTTACTGCGCGGCGAATGGTGCGAGCACAGTGCCGATGTCGTGACGCACGACGACATCGGCTTCATCATCGATGTCGGTTGCGTCGCGATTGATGATCACGAGTTTCGCGCCGTTGCGCTTTGCGATCGCGGGAAAACCCGCAGCCGGCCAGACGACCAGCGATGAACCGACGACCAGAAAAAGATCGCACGCGAGCGTTGCGGCTTCGGCTCTGCGCATCGGTTCGGCCGGCATCGATTGCCCGAATGAGATCGTCGCGGTCTTGATGAAGCCGCCGCAGTCGCAGTCCGGTGCATGGCCGCCATTCGCTTCAAAGCGTTCGCGCATCCACGCAAGCTCGTAGCGTTTACCGCAATCGAGACACGTCGCGTACGAGGTATTGCCGTGAAGCTCTATAACGTCGTTGGGCAGAATGCCGGAGTCTTGGTGCAAGTTGTCGATATTTTGAGTGATCACTTCCGGCGCCTTGCCGATCAGGTTGAGGAGTGCAAGTGCACGGTGTCCCCTCCCCGGCTTCGCGCTACCGAAACTGTCCTGCATCGCGAAGCGGCGCCGCCACGACTCATCGCGCGCGCCACGATCGGTGAGGAATTCGTCGAATGGGATCGGCCGGTTCTTGGTCCAAAAGCCACCCGGCGAGCGGAAATCCGGGATGCCGCATTCGGTCGATATCCCGGCGCCGGTGAATGGCAGGATGCGTTCGGCGCGATCGAACATATCGCGCAAACGTGCCATGGCATTCTCGAGGTTTTCTTCAATCATTGAATTTGTCCGACCGTTCGGAGGTCATAAGCTTTGAATGGATATTTGGATCTGCCGATCGTCAAGCCAGCGTGACCTTCGCGGCCGAACGGTGTTAAGCGAGGTAGACCCAACGATAAGGAGAAACGCCCCGTGAGGTACTTGCATACGATGTTGCGCGTCCGCGACCTCGACGCTTCGCTCGACTTCTTTGTCAACAAGATGGGGCTCGTCGAGGTCCGTCGCTACGACGACCAAAAAGGCAAATTCACGAACGTTTTCCTGGCCGGTCCGGACGACAAGTCGCTCGTCGCCGATTCGAAAAAGGCCGGTCGCGAGGCACCGCTCGTCGAGCTAACTTATAACTGGGATGCCGAGGACTACGGCGAAGCTCGCTATTTCGGCCATTTGGCCTACGAGGTCGACGATATCTATGCGACCTGTGAGAAACTGCAGAACGCCGGCGTCGTCATCAATCGCCCGCCGCGCGATGGCCGGATGGCCTTCGTCCGCAGCCCGGACAAGCAATCGATCGAGCTTTTGCAGAAGGGCGACGCTCTACCGCCTCAGGAGCCGTGGTCTTCAATGGGCAATACCGGAAATTGGTGAGGGTTTGGGAAATTCGTGAGGATTCCTAAGCCGGGTTGGCTTGAACGGCTCGGCAAACCTCTCTATACGTCGGCACCGATTTGGGGCGCTGCTTTCACGCCCGCCCCGATCACGGCGTGTCCCCATCGTCTAGCGGTCAGGACATCACCCTTTCACGGTGAAGACCGGGGTTCGATTCCCCGTGGGGACGCCACTGAACTGACCCGCTGGTTTCGAATCAGCGCCTTTCCAATCGCTGACCTAAGCGTTTCTGGCCAGCTCGTGCGGCCCTACCTCAGCCTTTGATTGTCGTCCCAGAAGCTCAGCGAGCCGTCACGCAGCGGGTCGAAACCCCGAACGCTGCGCTGTTTGCGCATCTAACTCGCCGCGCTTCATGATAGAGATATTCTATCAATCGACGCTGTTCACGCGCTTGTTCTAGTCGCAGTTGCGCGTCATTCTAAAGAGACGTCGGCATAAGCGGGCCTTCTTTCAAGTCAAAACCCGTCGTTGGCCAGCGCCGCTGGGATGAAATAATGAATTTGCACGTACCGCCACGCGACGCAGAGCCCGCGCGTCGCAAGCGTCCGCGCCGTACCCCCAAAGGCCGTCAGCTCGACCTCGTAGCCGCCCAGGACATCGGCGAGCTCTTAGGCAACCGGCCACGTCGCCGCGATCTGCTGATCGAGCACCTCCATCTCATCCAGGACCGCTACGGCCATCTGTCGGCTGCGCACCTTGCTGCGCTCGCCGCCGAGATGAAGATGGCGCAGACCGAAGTCTACGAAGTTGCGACCTTCTATGCTCACTTCGACGTCGTGAAGGAAGGCGCGGATACGCCGCCGGCCGTCACGGTGCGTGTCTGCGACAGCCTTTCTTGCGCAATGGCAGGCGCCGAGAAAATGCTGAATCGCCTTCCGGAAATTCTAGGACCCGACGTTCGAGTCGTGCGCGCACCCTGCATGGGCGCGTGCGATCGGGCGCCGGTTGTTGCGGTCGGGCACGTTCAGACCATGCGGGCGACGGCCGAACTCGTTTCAGATGCAATCCATCATGATACGCACGCGCACGCAGCGGAGCCGGCAAAAGACTTGCCCTCGTATCAAGCCGACGGCGGCTATCGGCTACTCAAAGCTTGCCTCGATGGAGCGCGCAATCGCGACGACGTCATAGCTGCTGTTAATGACGCAGGCTTGCGAGGCCTTGGCGGTGCCGGTTTCCCGACCGGGCGCAAATGGTCGTTGGTGCGTGCCGAGCCTGGCCCTCGGTTGATGGCGGTCAATGGCGACGAAGGCGAACCCGGAACATTCAAGGACCGGCACTATCTCGGACTCGACCCGCATCGCTTCATCGAGGGAATGCTGCTGGCAGCATGGGTCGTCGAAGCGCGCGAAGTGTTCTTCTACTTGCGCGACGAGTATCCCGAGCTTCGCTTGATGCTGCTGGACGAGATAGCGAAGGCAGAGGCCGCCGGCCTTTCGCCGCATACGAAGGTGCACCTGCGCCGCGGCGCCGGAGCTTACATCTGCGGAGAAGAGTCCGCGATGATCGAATCGATCGAGGGCAAGCGCGGGTTGCCGCGACATCGCCCGCCTTACGTCGCGCAGGTCGGCCTCTTCGGCCGGCCGACGCTCGTACAGAATGTCGAAACGCTGTTTTGGATTTGCGACATCGTCGAGAAAGGCGCGTCGTGGTTCACGTCGCAAGGGCGTAACGAGCGCAAAGGCTTTCGCTCTTTCTCCGTATCCGGCCGGGTCAAAAATCCAGGCGTGAAGCTCGCCCCCGCTGGCGTCACAATGCAGGAATTGATCGACGAGTTTTCCGGCGGGATGCTCGATGGACATAAGTTCAAGGCTTACCTACCGGGTGGTGCGTCGGGCGGCATTCTTCCCGCATCGATGGCCGATATCCCGCTCGACTTCGGCACGCTGGAAAAACACGGCTGCTTCGTCGGTTCTCACGCTGTCGTCGTCCTTTCCGATCAAGACGACATGAAGCAAGTTGCGCTCAATCTCATGCGCTTCTTCGAAGACGAAAGCTGCGGCCAATGCACGCCGTGCCGAGTCGGCACCGAGAAGGCCGTGCGTTTGATGGCCCAAGGCCCGTGGGACGAGTCTCTCCTCAACGAACTCGCCTCCGTGATGCGCGACGCGTCCATCTGCGGCCTTGGGCAGGCTGCGCCAAATCCGTTGATCAGCGTGTTGAAGCATTTCCGCGATGATCTGACCAAGCCTCTGAGCGCATGGTGAGCGATATGACGAATCCGAGCGATCAAAAGCCGATGGGCTACGGCCACGACAAAAAAGGCGCGGCCGGTGGAGAGAACACTGGCGATGGCAAGCCGCACGTCGATCACAGCGCGCCGGTAGATAAGGTCGCAGGCGTGGGCCAAGCTGGCGATGCGATCACTTTTGTGCTGGACGGCAAAGAGGTTCAAGCGAGCGCCGATGAAACGATCTGGCAAGTTGCGCAACGCTGCGGGACCACGATCCCGCACCTTTGCTATTCGCCGGAGCCCGGTTACCGCGCCGATGGCAACTGCCGCGCCTGCGTGGTCGAGATCGAAGGCGAGCGCGTTCTAGCCGCAAGCTGCATTCGCAAGCCGACCGCCGGCATGAAGGTCAAAACGCAAAGCGAGCGCGCCACCGCCGGGCGCAACATGGTGCTCGAGCTTCTGGTGACGGACCAGCCGAAGCGCGAAGTCGCACACGACCCTGCGTCGAAGTTCTGGAACTGGGCGGCGAAGATGGATGTGTCCGTCAGCCGTTTTCCGGAGCGCGAGAAGATCGGCGCGGATCGCAGCCATCCCGCAATGGCCGTCAACCTCGATGCATGTATCCAGTGCAATCTGTGTGTTCGAGCTTGCCGCGAAGTTCAGGTGAACGACGTCATCGGCATGGCGGGCCGCGGTCACAACGAAAAAATCGTATTCGATTTCGACGACCCGATGGGCAGCTCCACCTGCGTGGCGTGCGGCGAGTGCGTGCAAGCGTGCCCGACTGGGGCCCTGATGCCGTCGACACTCGTCGATGAGAACAACATCCGCACCGAAGCATATTTCCCCGATCGCGAAGTCGATAGCGTCTGCCCCTACTGCGGCGTCGGTTGCCAGCTCACTTACAATGTTAAAGACGACAAGCTGCTCTACGTGACCGGCAAAGCGGGTCCGGCGAACGAGAGCCGTCTTTGCGTGAAAGGCCGCTTCGGCTTCGATTACGTCAGCAATCCGCAACGTCTAACGCAACCGCTCGTCCGCAAGGATGGCGTGCCGAAGCGCGCTGATGACCTCGTCGATCCCGCTAATCCGTGGACGCATTTCCGGGTCGCCACGTGGGAAGAAGCGATGGAACGCGCCGCAGCCGGTCTCGTTAAGGTGCGCGATCGCGATGGTCCGCGCGCGCTCGCCGGTTTCGGTTCTGCGAAGGGGTCGAACGAAGAAGCGTATCTCTTCCAGAAGCTCGTCCGCACTGGCTTCGGTTCGAACAACGTCGATCACTGCACGCGTCTGTGCCACGCCTCGTCCGTTGCCGCGCTGCTCGAGGGCGTTGGATCGGCTGCCGTCACCGCGACGTTCAACGAATGCAAGAATTCCGACGTCATCGTCGTCATCGGCGCTAACCCGACCGAGAACCATCCGGTGGCGGCGACATTTTTCAAGCAAGCCGCGAAACGCGGCACCAAGCTCATCATCATGGATCCGCGCGGCACGGCCATGAAGCGTCATGCTTGGAAGATGATGCAGTTCAAGAACGGCACCGACGTCGCGATGCTCAACGGGCTTTTGAACGTCATCATCACCGAGAAGCTTTACGATCAGCAGTATGTGCAAACCTACACGGAAGACTTCGAGAAGCTCGCCGAAAGCGTAAAGCCTTTCACGCCCGAAGAAATGTCGCCGATCTGCGGCATCGAACCAGACGTCCTGCGCGAAGTCGCGCGCACGTTTGCGCGTGCCGAAAGCGCGATCATCTTCTGGGGCATGGGCGTCTCTCAGCACACACACGGCACCGACAATGCACGCTGCCTGATCGCGTTGTCGCTAATCTGCGGCCAAGTCGGCCGCCCAGGCACCGGACTGCATCCACTTCGTGGACAGAACAACGTGCAGGGTGCGTCAGACGCGGGCCTGATCCCGATGTTCTTCCCGGACTACAAGTCCGTCGAGAACTCCGAAATTCGCGCCAAATACGAAGCAGCTTGGGGCGTTACGCTCGACCCGAAGCGCGGCAAGACCGTCGTCGAGATCATGGACGCGATCCACGCGGACGAAATCAAGGGCATGTACATCATGGGCGAGAACCCCGCGATGTCCGATCCCGATCTGAACCACGCGCGCGGCGCTCTCGCGCATCTCGAACATCTCGTCGTGCAGGACATCTTCCTCACCGAGACGGCGTCATATGCGGATGTCATATTGCCGGCGAGCGCGTGGCCCGAAAAAAACGGCACCGTCACCAACACCAACCGGCAAGTCCAGATGGGACGTGCTGCTATTCCTCTGCCGGGTGAGGCGCGACAAGATCTCTGGATCATCCAAGACTTGGCGCAGCGTATCGGCTGCGACTGGAACTACACAGACGTGAGTCAGGTCTTCACCGAGATGTCGTCGTTGATGCCGGCGCTTGCCAATATCTCCTGGGATCGTGTCGCGCGCGAAGATCACGTCACCTATCCGGTCGATGGACCGGACGTGTCTGGTCGCGATGTGGTGTTCGACAAGGGCTTTCCGCGCGAAGGCGGCGTCGCAAAACTCGTTGCCACGCGCTACACCGCGCCGGACGAAGTACCGGATGCCGAGTATCCGTTCATTCTCTCGACAGGACGCCAGCTGGAGCACTGGCACACCGGCTCCATGACACGGCGCGCAACGGTGCTCGATGCATTGGAGCCGACGGCAATCGCGCAACTTTCGCGCGGCACTATTTCGAAGCTGGGCATCCAGCCCGGCGACATGGTTCGCGTCTCAACGCGTCGCGGAACGGTGAGCCTCGCTGCGCGTCAGGACGATGCCGTCCCGGATGGAGTGGTCTTCATTCCCTTTGCCTACGTCGAAGCGGCGGCAAACCTGCTGACGAACCCAGCGCTCGACCCATTCGGGAAAATTCCGGAGTTCAAATTCTGCGCCGCGAAGGTTGAACGCGACGAACCCATTCACGAAGCCGCGGAGTAACCGCGAGGTCCTCGCTCCGTACGCCAATGGCGGCGCTCGGCAGCGCCGCTCCAGGTGTTATACGGCCCGCTACTTCGGCTGGTTGGGCGGCTTCGGGCAATCGGCGTCCGCGATAACGTCTTTACCGTTCTGTTGGACTGTCGGCGCGGCAGACTGCTCGTGCTGTCCGGCGCTCGGCACGATAGCGCTGCGTTCGACCGCTTGTTGATCCGGCTTTTCCGTCCCGTCCGGAGCTTTTGCCGCACCCGCGTTCACTGACCCTGTGTTCTGCGAACAGTCGCGCTGTGCGGCAGGCGTCTGCGCAAGAGCGGCCGAGCACCCGAGCAGCAAACTGAAAGAAAGACCGATTGCGAGCGAGCGCATTGTGAAACACCTTTCCGTCGTGCAGGTATTTAACAACGTACTTGGCGACAGCCGGTTCCTCTCCGTTTCCGCGCTAGCGTTAAGACTTGGGTGCGTCGTCGGCAGGAACGCGCGTTCCTGTCGTCGAGAACGCCTGGCTGGCAGGCTCTTGGAAAGCGTTAAGCACGAAAGCTGCCCCTGTCGCGACAACGACAGCGACCACAATGCCGATCAAAAATGCGCGCAACGAAGTCTCTCCTCGCTCAGCATTGATACGTTACTCGGCCGGTGTCGCATGCGGGCGAATGGCCGGCTGCTCGGTCCGGCCCTCGCGGGCCAGTTCTTCTTGAAGCCACAAGCTGTGATGCTCGCGCGCCCAATTGACGTCGACCTTGCCCGATCCCATGGCCTCGAAAGCGCCTTCCATGCCGATCGTGCCGATGTAGATGTGACCAAGCATCGCAGCGACGAAGAGCACCGCAATGATCGCGTGGACCATCTGTGCGAGCTGCATCCCGCCGACGGCTGTGCCGTAAAACGGGAACATTAAGATGTAGCCCGAAACCGCAACGGCTCCTCCACCGAGCACGACGATCCAGTAGATCAACTTTTGACCGGCATTGAAGCGTTCCGCCGGCGGGTGATCGTTACCGACGATGCCGCCACCGCGGCGTATCCACTCGGCATCGCGCCGGTTCGGAATATTGCCGGCGAGCCACATCAGGCAAATCAGGACAACACCGATCGTGAACGGGAAGCTCAGATAGTTGTGCGCGTATTTGCCCCACTGCGAGAAGCCCGTGAACGCTTCAGGCCCAATGATCGGCAATAGCAGATTCTTGCCGAACGTGATGTTCAGGCCGGAGATCGCGAGCACGATGAAGCAACTCGCCGTCATCCAGTGAACAAAGCGTTCGAAGCCGTTAAAGCGAACGACGGTGCGGCCCGACCGGCCATGCTCGATCTTCACCATGCCGCGCATGAGATAGAAAACGATCAGCAGCGCGAGCATCCCGAGCACCGAGATCATGCCGAGCCACTTTAGCGTCACTTCATGAAATTTGCGCCAGTCGCGGCCTTCCGGCTGAATGAGCGTGCCGGACTTGCGATCCGGGATAGATACGCGGCCTTGAACGGTTTCGCCGCCCTTAAGCGCATCGAGCAACTGCCGCTCCTGCACCGAGCTAGCCTGCGGATTCACCGTCGTCGGCTGTTGGGCGTTCGCCGTTACAGCCGGCACGATCAGCGCGGCGCAAAGCGCCAGCGTGCGGAAAAATGTGTTCATCAGGCTCCTCCCGCGCTCAAAGTGAGCGCTCGCCTTAAACGTTGATCGTCTCGCGATAAGCCGTCATCCAGCCCCACGCGCCGGAGCCGTAACCGCGCTGCATCACACGCTCCTTGTAGATTTGTGCGATCACTTCGCCGTCGCCGGCGAGCAGCGACTTTGTCGAGCACATCTCCGCACAGAGGGGCAGCTTGCCTTCGGCAAGGCGATTGCCGCCGTATGACGCAAACTCCGCCGGCGAGTCGTCGGCTTCCGGGCCGCCCGCGCAATAGGTGCACTTATCCATCTTGCCGCGCGAGCCAAAGTTGCCGACCTTCGGATACTGCGGCGCGCCGAACGGGCACGCGTAGAAGCAGTAGCCGCAACCGATGCAGAGTTCTTTCGAATGCAACACGACGGCGTCGGCCGTCGTGTAGAAGCAGCTCACCGGACACACGGCCGCGCACGGCGCGTCGGTGCAATGCATGCATGCCATCGAGACCGAACGTTCGCCCGGCTTGCCATCGTTGATCGTCACGACGCGCCGGCGGTTGATGCCCCACGGCACTTCGTTCTCGTTCTTACAAGCTGTGACGCAAGCGTTGCACTCGATGCAGCGGTCAGCGTCGCAGAGAAACTTCATTCTTGCCATTGGTGTCTCTCCTTACGCTGCCGCGATTTGGCAAAGCGTGGCCTTAGGTTCTTGCATGCCGGTCACGGGGTCGTAGCCGTATGTCGTCAGCGTATTCACGCTTTCGCCAAGCACGATCGGATCGGCTCCCTTCGGATAGTTGCCGCGCTGATCGACGCCTTGGTACCAACCGGCGAAGTGGAACGGCATCCACGCAACGCCCTTACCGACACGTTCGGTGACAAGCGCCTTGACCTTGGCCTTCGAGTTGTTCTCCGCGCCCGACACCCAAACCCATGCGCCATCTTTGATGCCGCGTGCGGAAGCGTCTTGCGGATTGATCTCGATGAAGCAGTCTTGCTGCAATTCGGCGAGCCAGCGATTGGAGCGCGTCTCTTCGCCGCCGCCTTCGTATTCGACGAGGCGGCCGGACGTCAGCACGATCGGGAAACGATCCGCAATCTTGTTGTCGACGGCGCGCTTCTGATACGTGAAGCCTTGGTTGGGCATGCGGAACTGCCGCGCATCCGGAAGCGTCGGATACTTCGCGACGAGATCCATCCGCGGTGTGTAGATCGGCTCGCGATGCACCGGCACGCCGTCCGGCAAATTCCACGCATTCGCGCGCGCCTTGCCGTTGCCGTAGTGAATGGCACCGTGCGCCATCGCGACGCGCTGAATTCCGCCGGAAAGATCGGTCGACCACGAGACGGCGTCTTGGTTGTTGCCGCCGACACGCGCGATGACTTCCTTTTCCTTCTCGGTCAGATCGCCATCCCAGCCGAGCTTCTTGAGGACGCCCAGCGTGAACTCGGGATAACCGTCCTTGATTTCGGAACCGAGCGAGTACGAGCCTTCAGCGAGAAGATTGTGCTTCTCTTCTTTCTCGACCTCGACGCCGTTCTCCATGACCTTCTTCTTGACGACGCGCTCTACACCGAAGCGCGCGCGGAAGGTGCCGCCGCCATCCATGACATGGAGGTTCGTGTTGTAGAGCGTGTGCGTTCCCGGGTGCCGCAGTTCAGGCGTTCCCCAGCATGGCCAAGGCAGACCGTAATAGTCGCCGGCGATTTCGGCCGGTGCATCTTTCGGCGCGCGTAGCGTTACCAGGTCGAACTTGTCCTGGTTCTTCATGTGCGCCTTCAGGCGTTCCGGCGACTGGCCGCAATAGCCGGTCGACCATCCGCCGCGATTGATCTCACGCAGAATGTCTTCGGCGACCGGAACGTTGTTTTCGACCTTGATGTTTTTAAACATGCGGTCGGCGAAGCCGAGCTTCTTGGCGAGGAGATACATCACCTCGTAGTCGTTCTTCGATTCGAAGATCGGCTTGACGATTTGTTCGCCCCACTGAATCGACCGGTTCGATGCTGTACGCGAACCCGAGCATTCGAATTGCGTGCAGATCGGCAGAAGATACGTCCCGTCCTTACGCTCTGACAGCGCGGCCCACGTTGTCGGATGCGGATCCGCAACGACGAGAAGATCGAGTGCTTCCATGCCTTTCTTCACTTCCGGCATGCGCGTCACGGTGTTCCCGCCGTGGCCGAAGATCATCATCGCCTTCAGATTGTCTTTCTGAGTGACCTGATCCTTCGGCGCCATGACGGCTTCGTACCAGCGCGTCGACGGAATGCCCGGCGCTTCCATCATCTGCTTGGATTCGAAGCGCGAGAGGAGCCAGTCGTACTCGACTTCCCAAACGCGCGACCAATGCTTCCACGCCGCTTCGGCGAGACCGTAGTAGAGCGGCAGCGATGTGATATCGAGACCGAGATCCGTTGCGCCCTGCACGTTGCAATGGCCGCGGAAAATGTTCGCGCCGCCGCCGAACGAACCGACGTTGCCCGTTGCCAGCAGCGCGATACAGAACGCGCGAACGTTCGCCGTCCCGACAGTGTGCTGCGTCGCGCCCATGCACCAGATCAATGTCGCGGGCTTTTCGGTCGCGAACATCTTCGCAACCTTCTCAAGCTGCGCACCCGGAACACCGGCAACGCGCTCGACCTCTTCCGGCGTCCACTTCTCGACTTCCTTGCGGACGTCGTCCATGCCGTAGACGCGCTGCTGGATGAACTCCTTGTCTTCCCAACCATTCTTGAAGATGTGCCACAAGATGCCCCACATCACCGGAATGTCAGTGCCGGGACGAATGCGCACATACTCGGTCGCATGCGCGGCCGTGCGGGTCATGCGCGGATCGATAACGACATAGTTGGCGCGCTGGAGTTCCTTGCCTTCCAGGAGATGCTGCAGCGAAACCGGATGCGCTTCCGCCGGATTGCCGCCCATGATGATCATGGTCTTGGAATTGCGAATGTCGTTGTACGAATTCGTCATGGCGCCGTAGCCCCATGTATTCGCAACGCCCGCGACGGTCGTCGAGTGGCAGATACGCGCTTGGTGATCGGAGCTATTGGTGCCCCAGAACGCCGCGAATTTGCGGTTGAGGTACGCGCCTTCGTTGGAAAACTTGGCCGAGCCGAGCCAATAGACAGACTCCGGACCGGACTTCTCGCGGATCACGTTGAGCTTGTCGCCGATCTCGTTGATCGCCTGATCCCACGAGATCTTCTGCCACTGTCCGCCGACGAGTTTCATCGGATATTTGAGGCGACGATCGCCGTGCACGAGCTCGCGCACCGAAGCGCCCTTGGCGCAGTGAGAGCCACGGTTGATCGGCGAATCCCAGCCCGGCTCCTGCCCGATCCAAACCCCGTTCTGAACTTCGGCGATCACCGTGCAGCCGACGGAACAGTGCGTGCAGATGTTCTTGCGCGTCTCGACCGGAACGCCAGGCTTCGGCGGCGGGCCGGCCTCCGCTTTGCGCAACCCACCGAGCTGCATCGCGCCAAGCGCGCCTAATCCGCCCGCGACCAAACCGGAGCGCGCGAGGAAGGTGCGGCGATCGAGACCCGTATACTGGCCGCCGGCCAGAGAGGCCGAAAGCCCACCGCGCCGCGCTTGCCGTTCGCTACGTTTAATCAGCATGCTGGCCTCACTTCTTCGCCGGATAACGGTTGACGCTGTAGAACTTCTTCACGTGCGGAGTTTCCTGATAGCGCGCCTTCTTTTTGTCGGCGTCGCTTTCGGCCGCTTCCGCCGTCGAGATCAATGGCGCGGCAACAACAGTCGCAGCACCGGCAGCGCCGGCGCCGAAGCCGCGCAGAAAATCGCGGCGTCCAAAATCTTTCCCGGCTTTCTCGCTCATGCCCGTCCTCCCTGCAGCCACCGGATCAAACCGGCAGCGCAAACGCCTCACATTCGATGTCGATGAAGATCCGGCCGACGTGGCCGACCGCACGATAGAAGCTGGCGTGTTCCGCCTGCTCGAGATCGCCGAAGAAACGGCCGATCCACGGCTTGAGATGCTTTTCGAAAATTTGCTGCTCAACTTCGGCGTCGACCGGAATCGTGCCGTTAGCGATCGACGCCATGATCTCGCAGAGAAGCGCCGCGTGATCTTCTGGCTCGTGATTCTCCGGCGCGCGTTCGATGCCGAGTTCCTGCAGGTCACCGCGCAGACGCGCGAGCGGACGTTCGTGCAAAAATCCCGTGAGATAGAAAGATGCGTAAGGGACAAGTTCGCCGCGGCCGAGCCCGATGAAGAGATCAAAGAACTCCTGCCCAGCCTTTGCGACAGTCGTGTCCGAAGCGGCGGCTGCTAACGCCGCGTGGGCGACGCCGATCGGCGATGCACTCACTTGCAGACGCGAGAGACGCTTCAGCAGATCCGCAGAAGGAGCACGACAAAGAAGCGCCGAGAGAAGTGTGTATTCGTCGGCTCGAGCCATGTCAGCATCGCTGCGAGTCCTGATCGTGCCCGACGGCACAATGGCTTCGTTGACATAGAGATCTGGTCTCAGACGATGGCGAGACACCCCGGTCGCGGTCTCGACCGTCAATACTCGCTCAGCCGGAACACGTGACCAGCTGGACAACGACGGTTGCGAGATACCGATGCGCCGAGCGAGCTCGCTCACGCCACCGACCGCCGAAATAGCTTGGCTGAGACCGTCGTCCCGCATTTCCCCGAGTACCGAAGCAAGATTGTTATTGGAATTATTTCAATTAGGAGTTTGCCTAGCGGAAATGCTTAGTCAATAGGCAGATGCAAATTCCCATAGGCCGAACCTATGGATACGTCAGCTTGGAAGCGCTCCGCCGTGGCGCGGCCGCCTCGCGGCGATCTCGTTTTCGTCGGCTTTTGCGTCGTTTTCCTCAGCCGCGAGATCCGCGGATACGGTTGGGGGCTCGGTTGTGTCGGAAGCCTGCGACGCTATGTCCACGCCCCCGCTGTCTTTTTCGTCGTTGCCGGCCTCCGCTTCGGGCGCCGAATTTTTTGTAGCAATCGGTGATGCATCGCCAGAGGCCGATTCGACTTCCGGCGTCCCGGAGAGAGGGGTCAGCCGATACGAGGCCAGCCGGTCGATCGCACCGACGGCCGTTTCGGGCTCCAGCGGACCGAAACCGGGGATCGCGCCGTTGGCGAAATCCCACTGGTTCTCCGCGACCTCGATGAAGTCGCGTATCGCGGGATCGGCGGTCCAAGCCTTCCGAAGAGCGGCCTGCTGCAAGACCGTCGGGACACCACGCGCCAGAAACTGGGTAATGTCGGTCAGCGCATCTATGCTCTCGATCGGCGTCAATTTAGACAGATCGACAGGCTGATCCTTTGGTGACGGCGGCTCTGGCGATGTCGACTCGGATGGTGCTCCTTCGGTGCCCGCACTCACCGGCGGGGCGTCAGGGATCGCTTCCGAAGGCGTGAGCTTCCGGCGTGACCAGCGAGACAGAAACGGTTCGTCATCGCTCATCGTTGTCGCCTCGCGGCCGCTTACTCAACGCGTCCGACGGGTGCCGATCTCGTTTGCGTTTGAAGAACTCCCGTTCGACGTGATGTTCCGCGACGAAACCTGCAACGAATTCGATGATCGATGCCGGCATCGTCACGGCATCGACAAGGTCCGCCCCTGCCTGTGTGTAGCCCTCGCCTTCGGCCGGATCCGCCGTCACGGCAACGAGATCGAACGGTGGCGACACGCCGGTCGGCCGCAAGATCACCCAAACGCGCGGGTCGCCGGAGGCGAGGTTGTCCCGATAATGCGCGGTGGCCGAGGCGAAAAGCTCTATCTTCGCAAGTCCGACGAAAAACTCCGCGCGGCCGTTGTCTTCGTGGATGATTGTCCAAGGTTCGGCGGCGGGTGCACCGTGCACAACGGCTGAGGGCGTCCAAACGTGATCGATCCACGGGTTAGCCGCATCGCGCCGCTCCGCGACGACACCGACATCGATACTGGCGAGCGCGGTGCTCAATTCGCTAGCTCCGCTTCCGACGGCAAGCCGACGATCAGATTTTGCGGTTTCATTCGCAGCTTCCGATCCTGCGTCATCGCAAGGATGAGATACACGGGGTCGCGCGAAGCAGCGCGCGCCGATCCATCATCGAAGCGAAGCCGAAACAGATTGACGATGCGCGGGTCCTCGACGAAGTCGGCATTCTTCCACAACGTGTCGCCAATCTTCGTTCCCTCAGCGTCGAGGCCGACATACCAACGCAAGTCGATATCGCGAACTTCGGTCAGCGGTTCGACCACGGTTTCGCGTGCCAGCAAATGCTCGACCCAGCGCGCGATCACGCGCGCGAGGGCTGCTTGGCCTTCACGCCCTGCCGTCAAATCCAGCGCCATATCGAACGCATCGCTGCGGCCGTAATAATCATGCGCATTGTCGGCGTTGATAACGTCGATTGCGGCCGAGGCCGGCAGTCCCAGCATCGAGACGAGTGGCGAAACCGGATTGCCGCCAACACCAGCAATGATTTCTTCATCGGCGGCAAGCAGCGCACCTTCATGCAGCGTCATCACTTGCGGGCGATAGAAGAGCTCGGCAGCGCGCAGCATCAATGTGTCGTCGATGCCATCGAGTGCGTTGCGCAAGATGACGTGCGTGAGCTGATTCACGAACAGCGATGGCGTCCCGCCAATCCCTTGTCGCACAAGGGCAAGATAGGCAGCCTCCAACGTGCGATGGCGCACGAGATGATCGCGGAAGCCGAGCACGACCTGCCAATTCTCGCGCGCATCCGCATCCGCAATTGAACCGATTTCCGCAACACTAACCTCGCGATAGGGATCGGAGAGCAAGACTGCATGAAGCGTCCGCTCTACAACGCAGGCGTCGTCAGGCGGCGCGAGTTCGGGTCGCGCGAAATACGCCTTCAGATACGAGTCGGTGACGACCAGCCCACCACCTTCGCCGCGGTCGAGCAGATGATGGCCGCTGGACACCCAGAAATCGTGTGTCATGCGCTGCCCTTCGCCGGCGAATTCGCGAGAGCGGCTAGATCGACGCGCTCCTCCGGCTCATCGTCATCAACTTCGGCGAAATCGAAAACACGCGGTATCGACATTCCCTCGCGGCGGCGCAGCGTGCGAAACTGCTCGCGCACTTCTCCGTCCTCGACACTGCGGCGAACCGCAATCAGCGTGTCGGTCGGATGGTTTGCAAGCGACGATGCGAATGCAACCTCCTCACCCGCAGCCCTTCGTGCCGTCTCGATATCGGGGGCGCCAAATCGCTCACACAGTTGACGCGCCAGTTGCTCGACTGCGGCGGCGCGGTCCGCATCGGTGGCACTCACCACCTGCACCAACGTTGAACGCCCGAGCGAGGCGAGCCCGAGAAAGCCGGCGCGAAACGAAGTTCGCTCCTTGCCTTCAAGCTGCTCCACGTTGCGGCGCCAAAAGACGAAACCGCCCGGTACCGCCCACTCGCCCGGTTCGGCCGCGACCGGAAAGACGAAGGTGTCGGACGGATCGAGCCGTATGGTCCGCAGCAAATTCAACGCAGAATAACTCCCGTTAAAGGGTCAAGCCATGTCGGAAGCCGAAGCGCTTCGGCGAGGCCTCGGATGTCGCGATCCTTCTTCAGGATGCCAAGCTCGACGAGATCGCCATTGTCCGCAAACTCGCGTCGAACACCAGACGCAGCGGGTAGACGTGCCAGGTACTGTTTGCCGAGTTCGGCAAAACCGTCTTCGCGCCACACCTCCAGCGCAGTCATGAAGTGCCGCGAGAACGACTCGATCAACGCACCAGTCTCGAGTCCATCGAAACCTTCTTCCTCCAATGCCGTCGAGAACGGGAGCAATCCGGGCTCACCTGCCCCCATCGTGACGGTCCGCACGCTAGCACCGAAGACAAGCCAATCCGGCACGTCCTGCTCTCCAGCGCCGCTCGGCCATGCAAACCGTCCGCCTCCGACGACACCACCATCGACCATGATGGCGTCGGGCCAGCCATAATGGATCGGCTTCTCTGGAGGAGCGTGAACGGCCAACGCGTCTCCGAGAGCGACCATGCCGGCGTAAAAGGCGCGCCGCGCCTGAGCTAGTGTTTCCTCGGGCTCGAGGATTAACGCAAACTCGACCGCGTCGAAACGTCCCACCCAAACCAGAACTGCCGCCTGATCCGGTCCCGCAATCGCACAAGCATGCGCAAACGCATCGCCAGCTTCGCGCAACATCACGGGACTGAAGGGCGGCGGTAGAACGAGTTTATCGGCGTAAGGCGACCGCGCACGCGGTGGAGACGACATCAGCACTCCGGCACACAACTTGACATTGTAATAATTATAACGTGAGCGTTGGCAAGCCAACCGAACGTTTCGGCGGGCATAGGGCGAAGCTATGGACCGTAACGTTATCGTCTGCTCTTGCGAAGATACGATGCCGCTGGATACCGGCGCGATCTCGCGCGGTTGCCCTCAAGCAAACGTGAGCACGGCGCGTCACCTCTGCCGCACGCAGACGGATCATTTTCTCTCGGTCATCGCAGACGGGGGCGCCGTTACGGTTGCCTGCACGCAGGAAGCACCCCTCTTCGACGAACTGGCCGAAAGCGTTCCAAGTGCCGGTCCTATCACATTCGCCAATATTCGAGAGATGGCGGGATGGTCGCGGGATGCGGTGGCTGCCGGCCCGAAGATGGCGGCGTTGCTCGCCATGGCGGAAGTCGCAACCCCGGCGACGCCGCTGACCAGCCTCACCAGCGACGGCGTGATCCTTATCTATGGATGCGATCAGCGAACGATCGAGGTCGCCGAGCTTCTTAAAGATCACCTCGACATCACCGTGATGCTCAACGGCCGCGATCCGATCGAGCCACCTCACGTCACCGATTTTCCGATCGTTCGCGGGACCATTGGCGCGGCACGCGGTCACCTTGGCGCCTTCGAGCTTACGATCGACGGCTATGCTCAGCCCTCGCCATCATCGCGCGAAGCACTACGCTTCGGACCTCCGCGCGACGGCGCCACCTCGCGCTGCGACATCATTCTCGATGTGTCCGGGGGCGCTCCCCTTTTCCCGGCGCATGATCTGCGCGATGGCTATCTTCGTGTCGACCCACGCGATCCCGCCGCAGTCTTGCGCGCTGTGCTCAAGGCGCGCGATCTCGTCGGCACGTTTGACAAGCCTCGCTACGTCACCTTCACGAAAGAACTCTGCGCACATTCGCGCTCGAAGATCGTCGGCTGCCGCCGCTGCCTCGATTTGTGTCCGACCGGTGCCATCGTGCCCGCCGGCAATTATGTCGCCATCGATCCGAACATCTGCGCCGGCTGCGGTCAGTGCGCGGCGGCCTGCCCGACCGGCGCTGCTGCTTACACGCTGCCGCCCGCGGATACGCTCATCCAGCGCCTGCGTGCACTGCTGACGACCTTCGCACGCGCCGGCGGTCAGACGCCTGTCGTGCTCATTCACGATACGGCGCACGGTGATCCGCTGATCGATGCGATCGCACGGCACGGCGATGGGTTGCCTGCGCGCGTCCTTCCCGTGCAGGTCAACGAAGTCACACAGGTCGGCCTTGAAAGCATTGCGGCGGCCTTCGCGTACGGTGCATCTCAAGTTCGTTTCCTCCTTCGCGGAAAAGCGCGACACGACACGGCGGGACTCACGAATACGATCGCGCTCGCCCAACCGATCCTGAGCGGCCTCGGATTCACTGGCGATCGGCTCGACATCGTCGAGACCGATGACCCGTTCGCGCTCGGCGAAACCCTACGAACGCTCGCTCCCCTCGAGCCAACATCGAAGCCCGCGCAATTCAACGCAGCGGGACCCAAGCGCGACGTCATGCGGCTAACGTTGCGCGAGTTGCATGCGGCCGCGCCGATGCCGGTCGACGTCATTCCGCTTCCGTCAGATGCTCCGTTCGGCAGCGTTTCCGTCAATGTCGAAGGCTGCACGCTGTGCTTAGCGTGCGTGTCGGCATGCCCGAAGGGCGCGTTGAGCGATGATCGCGAGCAGCCAATGCTTCGCTTCACCGAAGCCGCTTGCGTTCAGTGCGGCCTGTGCGAAGCGACGTGTCCCGAAAAAGTGATCACGCTTGTGCCGCAACTCGACTTCAACGCCTTCAATGCTCCGGCGCGCGTGATCAAACAGGAAGAGCCCTTCCATTGCATTCGCTGCGACAAGCCGTTCGGCGTCAAAAGCACGATCGAGCGCGTCGCCGCGAAGCTTGAGGGCAGGCACTGGATGTATCGCGGCGGCGAAAGCCAGCGCGACGTCATTCGCATGTGCGAAGACTGCCGCGTCTCAGCCGTGATGTCGCAGGACTTCAACCCTTACGGCGCACCCGATCGGCCGCCGCCTCGCACCACCGACGATTATCTGCGCGAGCGCGCGGAGCGCGAGCAGAAGAGCTAACGCGTCGCTCTTTCGAGAAAATCGACGAGCGCGGCGCGATCGTCCGCGGACGTGATTCTTTGCTCCGGCATCTTCGTTCCCGGCGTATAGATCGACGGCCCGATCTCGAACAGCTTGGCGACGGTTTCCTTCGTCCACACGATGTCCATCTGTCGCAACGGCGCCGAAAACTCGTAACCCGGCAAGGTCGCGATCCTGCGTCCGAAGATGCCGTGCAGTGACGGTCCCGCGCGATTGCCCTCGTCCCCCCTGAGTGTGTGACATGCGACGCACGCACGAAACACGTCGGCGCCGCGATCGCCTGCGTGAGACGCCAGCGGATCCGTTTCGCGCGCCATGACGACATCGCCGAGAGGCTCGCCGGTCGCGACGTTCCATCGCCGCACAAGCCCATCGGCTCCGCCCGTGTACAACACCGCGCCGTCTGCCGAAAACGCCGACGACCAGACCGGTAGCCCCGGCCCTACGAGCGTGCGCACTGTCTGCGCCGTTGCGCGATCGATAATGGTAACGGCGCCGCGAATCCCCGAGGCCGCAATCGTTTTTCCATCCGGCGACAAGCAGAGCGACACGAGCGGAGCGCCCGCTACTTCGATGTCCCGGCGAAGTTTGCGGTCACGCCCGAGGAAGTAGACTCTGCCGCTCGCGCTCGCGACGACGATCTCGCCATCAGGCGACGATACCACCGCGTTCAATGGCGTATCGAGTTGGGTGACGTCGGCCACAGAGTTGTCGGCCGACCAGATGCGGATTGTCGCATCATGCGAAACGCTGACCACCGCTCCGTCTGGAAGAAACGCAACCCCGTTGACGTTCTGCGTATGGCCCTCGAGTGTTCTGTGTTGCCCATCCGCAAGACGCCATACGCGCACGGTCCGGTCCCATGCCGCCGAAGCGATTTGCTTGCCGTCCGCCGAGACCGCCAAGGCCGCAATCGGTGCTTCGTGTCCCGTCAAGACGCGGTACGGCGTCGTCTCTCCGCGCCGCCACAACGCGATGCGGCCATCTTCCGAAGCGGTGGCGATACTGTCGCGGGATATCGAAGCGATCGCATTGATGGCGCCTTCGTGGAAGCGCAGGACCTGCTCGGCAGTACCAGTGCGAAGCGACCAACGGATCGCGGATTGGTCGAAACTGCCCGAGACGATTTCGTTAGGTGCCGGCGAGATCGCGAGCGCACGAACCGGCCCGCCATGACCGCGGAACTGCGCATGCGCTGCTACCGGCAAAGCCAGAAGAATACCGATGGCGCAGCTTATGCGGACCGACCGCAACATCGCTTAGGCCTTCTTGATCCGAAAGATCATGAGGCTTTCGGTGCGCTCCGAGCCCTGCAACGTGTCGCCGGTTTCGCGGATGAGATTCGGAATATCGATAACCGAAAGCGGATCCGTGCATTCGGCGACCAACGTATCGCCGGCCGACAGCCGCGTGAGCGCCTTGCGCACCTTCAGGGCCGGCAGAGGGCATCGAAGGCCGCGCAGATCGAGGAGAGTTTCCGACATTGATCCTGTCATACACAACGTTGCGCGATTGAGCGAACTTGACCGAAAACTTGGCCGCTGGCCAAGTGACGGAATGCAAAGCCGTCAACGCATCGTACGTCTAGCCCCCCTGCACGAGATCGAAGCCGCGATAGCTAGCTTTGAGCCCGCGGCCGCCGTGACTGTGCCGATCCTGGACGCAATCGGAGCCGTGTTGGCTGCACCCGTTACGGTCACGGGGCCCGTGCCCGCCCAGGCGATCGCGGCAAGAGACGGATGGGCCGTAGCGTCGGCTGATACGGTGGACGCCAGTTCCTACGCACCAATGCCGCTGGCGGTGAAGCCCATGTGGGTCGAAGCCGGCCAGCCGCTACCCGGCGGAGCCGACGCCGTCCTGCCGCCGGACGGCGTCGAAATCACCTCCGGCATCGCTCACGCCGTTGTCGCTGCGGCACCGAGCGAAAACGTACTGCCGCGCGGATTTCATGTGGAGCGCACGCTGCTGGAGCCAGGCCGACGCTTGCGTCCAAGCGACGCGATGGCGCTCGCGCACTGCGCGGTCGACACCATTTCCGTGCGCCGCCCTTGCGTCCGCGTTATTGCGATCAAGTCTCATGCGGCCGGCACCGCGGCCGCACTCGCCAAATTAATCGAGCTCGGCGGCGGAACAGCCTCTACGGCCGAACTTTCCGACCGGCCACTGAAGACCCTTCTCGATTCGCCGGACGACGCGTTGGTCCTGATCGGCGGCACCGGTGAAGGACAGAATGATCGAACGATATCGGCCCTACGGGAGAGCGGCGACGTCATCCTCCACGGCTTCGGCATACGGCCAGGCGAGACCGCAGCGCTCGCGCGCGTGAATGAAAAGCCAGTGCTCGCGTTACCCGGCCGTTTCGATGCGGCGCTGAGCGCCTGGCTGGTCGCCGGTAAAAACTTGCTCAGTCGACTTGGCGATGAGGCCATAGCCAATGCCTATGAGCGCCGGTCGCTAACACGGAAGATCACCTCAACAGTCGGCCTAGCCGAAGCCATTCTGGTCAAACACGTGGGCGACGGGGTCGAGCCGATAGCGGCCGGCGTATTCCCGGCTTCGGCGCTGACGTCCGCGACCGGGTGGGTGCTTGTACCCCCCGATTTGGAGGGTTATGCCAGCGGCATGATCGTCGATGTTCGCCCACTCGCATGAAAGTCGCGCCGTCGCAACCGACCTTGCTTGACGAGGTTCGCGCAGCCGCGCGTCAAGAACAATTCCTGGAAGTCATCTCAGCCGAAAGCGCTCGGCAGCGGCTTGCTGCACACATCGACACGACGCCGATGTCCGCCGAGCGTGTTGCGCTGGCGTCGACGCTTGGGCGTGTGCTGGCTGTCGATATCCTGGCGACAGTCGATGCTCCGCCATTCGATCGATCGGGCGTCGATGGCTTCGCAATCCGTGCGGCGGATTCACTTGGAGCGAGCGATCAAAAGCCGGTTCGTTTGAAGCTCAATAACGAGGTGTTGCGCTGCGGCGTCGCGCCGCGCGAAGACGTCGCGCCAGGCACCGCCACCGCAATTGCGACCGGCGGTGTCGTGCCGCGTGGCGCCGACGCCGTCGTGATGATCGAATGGACGGAGCTAATCGAAAGCGATGATCTCGCGATCGATCTCTCGCGTGCCGTAAATCCAGGCCAGTTCATCTCCTACGCTGGCTCGGATATCGCGCGCGGCGAAACCGCACTGCGCAAAGGCGCGAAGATCGGCTCGCGCGAACTCGGGATTCTCGCCGCCAGTGGAACCGCAGTGGTCGATGTCGTTCGGCGGCCGCGTGTCGCCGTACTCTCGACAGGCGATGAACTCGTTGCGCCTGGCGCGCCGCTCCGGCAAGGGGCCGTCTACGACAGCAACGGCGCAATCGTCGCTGCGGCCGTCAGCGAAGCCGGCGGCGACCCGCAAGCTTTCGGCATCGTCGGCGATGACGAAAATGCGCTGCGCGACGTTCTCACAACAGCGCTGTCTACCTGCGATATGGTGGTGTTGTCGGGCGGAACCTCGAAGGGAGCGGGCGATCTTTCGTACCGCGTTGCCTCAACGCTCGGTCAGCCGGGCGTCATCGTCCACGGTGTCGCGCTGAAGCCGGGCAAGCCGCTTTGCATCGCCGTCGTAGACAAAAAGCCGCTGATCATTCTGCCGGGTTTTCCGACCTCTGCGATCTTCACCTTCCACACTTTCGTCGCTCCTATCATCCGCGCGCGCGCCGGCCTCCCACCTGAAACCGCTCGTGAAGTCGAGGCAACGATTCCGGTTCGCATCGCTTCCGAAATGGGGCGCGAAGAGTTCGTGATGGTCGCGCTCACGGAAGGCGAAAGCGGACTGACGGCATTCCCCTCCAACAAGGGCTCCGGCTCAGTCACAACCTTCTCGCAGTCGGACGGATTTCTGACGATCGACGCACTCAGCACATCGCTCGATGCCGGTGCTCGCGCGCGTGTGCGCTTGATCGATCCCGATGTCCGCGTGCCCGATCTCGTCATCGCGGGCAGCCACTGCGTCGCGCTTGACGTGCTCATCAGTGCACTCTCACAGCAAGGCATCGTAGCGCGTTCGATGGCAGTCGGAAGCCAGGGAGGCGTGACGGCCGCTCGCCGGGGCGAATGCGATCTCGCACCGATCCACCTGATCGACCCTCAGTCCGGGATTTACAATCAGCACCTTGTCACGCCGGGCTTCACGCTTGTTCCTGGCTGGCGTCGCATGCAGGGCGTCGTCTTCCGCAAGGACGATCCGCGATTCGCGGGGCTTTCGGCGTCCGAAGCGGTCGCCGCCGCACTTGCAGATTCGAGCAGCGTGATGGTCAATCGCAACGCGGGCGCCGGAACACGAATCCTCATCGATCAAGCCCTCAATGGTGCACGACCTCGCGGGTATGGTAACCAACCGAAGTCGCACAATGCCGTCGCGGCCGCCGTTGCTCAGCGGCGCGCCGACTGGGGTGTTGCCATCGAACCCGTCGCGCAATTGTACGACCTTGGATTCGCACCGTTAGCGCCGGAGCATTATGATTTTCTTCTGCTCGACGCGCGCCGCGATCGCTTTGCGGTCCGGGCATTTCTGAAGGCCCTGCGCGATCCGGACGTGATTGCCGGCATCCGCGCGCGCGGCATGCAGGTCGCCAATGATCCTGTCGTAGGATGAACAATGCCGAGGAAATTGCAGACGCTCTCCTCGCTCACGCGACTCAGGCCGAAACCGTGATAGGACTCTAGTATCATGGCGCAACTCTCCGATGACTGCTTCGCTTTCGGCGGGAAGTTGATGTCGATTGACGACGTTGAACGTCTTATGCTTGAGCGCATCTCGCCGATCGATGGCCAATCAACCGTCAAGCTCGCGGCGGCACGTGGACGCGTTCTCGCACGCGACCTGATTGCTACGGTCGATTTGCCGCCGTTCGCCAACTCCGCTGTCGATGGATATGCGGTACGCCATGGCGATCTCTCGTCCGACGGAGGGACTCGCTTGCGCGTCGCCGAGCGACTCACTGCCGGAACGGAGCCGACCTCGCCCGTGCTGCCTGGTACGGCCGTCCGCGTTTTCACCGGCGCGCCGATGCCCGAAGGCGCAGATACGGTTTTCATGCAGGAAGACGTGGCTTACGAAAACGGCGCGGTCATCTTGCCGCCGGGCTTGAAACGCGGCGCAAATAGTCGCGCCGCCGGTGAGGACATCGCGAAAGGCGCGATCGCACTTGCCGCCGGCACGCGCCTCGGCCCCTCCGAATTGGCGATGGCGGCAGCGATTGGCCGGACGGATCTGCGCGTACGGAAACGCGTGCGCGTCGCGCTCTTTTCGACAGGCGACGAAGTGCAAGATGCCGGGGAGCCTCTCAGGAAGGCAAAAGTCTACGACGCCAATCGACCGTTGGTTAAAGCGCTGCTTGAGAATTTCGGTGCGCGCGTAACCGACTTGGGCATTCTCAAGGACGATCCCGCGGAGCTTTCCGAAGCACTCAAGAACGCCGCAGCCGATCACGATCTGATCATTACGTCCGGCGGCGTATCGGCCGGCGAGGCCGACTTCGTGCGTCCCGTCTTAGAGTCCGTCGGCTCCCTCGTCTTCTGGCGCGTCGCCATCAAACCCGGCCGCCCTGTTGCCATGGGCGTCGTGCCGTCGAGCAACGCCCACAATGCTGCATTCGTCGGCCTACCCGGCAACCCCGTTGCAGTTTTTGTGACTTTTGCCCGCGTCGTCCGCCCGCTCCTGCTTCGATTGGCCGGCGCGAATGCTGAACCGTTGGTCGCTTTTCCGGTTCGCTCTACCTTTGCCTATAAAAAGAAAAAGGATCGCCGCGAATACATCCGCGTCAAAGTCGCACGCAGCGCAGCCGGCGTTCTCGAAGCGACGATCCATCCGCAAGCCGGCGCGGGCATCATTTCATCGCTGACGGAAACCGACGGCCTCGGTGAACTTCTCGAAGACGTCACGCGTGTCGATCCCGGCGACGACATCGGATTCATTCCATACGCAAGCCTCCTGGCCTGAGGTCCTGCGTTAAATCGTCTGCTCCCCGATCAGCGCCTCTGCGGCACGCAAATCCTCAGGCGTATTCACGTTGAAAAACGGATCGGTCGGCTTGTCCGGCCAGCTCGCAATCGCGACGCCGTGACGCGCGGTCCACACTTCGATCTTCCGCAGATCGTCATCGACCAATGCGTGCCGCAAATCGCTCCGCAGGTCGACACGCCAGAGCGCGATCGTCGGGTGCCGCCATTCGCCGGATTGAGCACAAGCCAAAGGTTTGTTTTCCGCCTCACGTACAGCATGAAGCCGCCGCACGAGATCCGTCGGTAAAAATGGGCAGTCGCCTGAAACGCTTGCGACAAACTCGATGTCGGGCCGGTGCGCCGCGCACCAATCAAGCCCTGCCAGAATGCCGGCGAGCGGCCCCGCGGAGCCCGGCACATCATCGGGCACGATCGTCAGACCCGTGAAATCAAAGCGCGCAGGATCGCCGTTCGCGTTGATGATCGTGTCGGCGCATTGCGGCGCAAAGCGTTCCAGCGTGCGATCGAGAATGGTCGAGCCCCCGACGCGCAACAGTGCCTTGTCGCCGCCGCCCATGCGGCGCGCCTGCCCGCCTGCCAAGATCAAACCGAGAGTCGTCGTCATCAGTCTTCGGCGCCTTTGCGGCGATGCTTGCGACCCTCGTCCTCGACATGATCCAAGTCCTGATCGAAAATGATGCGGTCCTCGCCGGAAAGCGCGAGAAAGCGTTTGCCGCGCGCGCGTCCAATCAACGTGAGTCCCGCTTTGCGTGCGAGCTCGACGCCCCACGCGGTAAAGCCGGAACGCGAGACCAAAATTGGGATGCCCATACGCACCGTCTTGATCACCATCTCGGACGTCAGGCGTCCCGTCGTATAAAAGATCTTGTCGTGCGCCAGAATGTCATGCCGATGCATATAGCCGGCGATTTTATCGACTGCGTTATGCCGTCCGACATCCTCCATATAGATCAGCGGCCGATCCCCTTGAGCGAGGATCGAGCCATGAATGGCGCCGGCTTCGAGATACAGAGACGGCGTCGTGTTGATCTTATGCGTCAGCGCGTAAAGCCACGACGTGCGTAAAGCCGCAGCAGGCAGATTGGCATTCTCGATCACGTCCATTAGATCGCCGAAGACGGTGCCTTGTGCGCAACCCGAAGTCTGTACCTTCTTCTTCAGTTTCGTTTCGTAGTTGGTCGCGCGCTCGGTGCGTACGACGACGACTTCTAGATCGTCGTCGTATTCGACGTCCGTGATGACGTCATCCGTGCGCAGCATGTTTTGATTGAGCAGGAACCCTACCGCCAGATATTCCGGATAGTCGCCGATCGTCATCGCGGTGACGATCTCTTGCGCGTTGAGGTAGATCGTCAAAGGGCGCTCGACAGTGACCGAGGCTTCGGCACGCGCGCCCGTATGATCTATGCCGGTGACCCGCACGGTCAGCCGCGGGTCTGCCGGGTCCGGCTTCAGCAAATAGTCATCGGGCGGGGGCTTAAGTCTATTCACGACATCTGACATAACCCCATAATAGAGGTCGGGGAGGCCCGCGAACAGTACCGGTAAGGCACTGGTGATTGGGCCCAGGGATGGAGCAAGAATGCGAAAAGTCTTGAGTTGGTTATTGATTGCAATCGCTTTGACGATCGCGACCGAAGGTCGCGCCCAAGAGCGGTTCATCACGGTCGCATCCACGACGTCCACCGAGCAATCGGGCCTGTTCGGCTATCTGTTGCCGCGCTTTACCCAAAAGACAGGTATCAGCGTTCGCGTCGTGGCACTCGGTACCGGACAAGCCCTCGATGTCGGCCGCCGCGGCGATGCCGACGTCGTATTCGTTCATGACAAGCTCGCCGAAGAGAAATTCATCGCCGAAGGCTGGGCCAAGAAGCGCTTCGAAGTGATGTACAACGATTTCATTATCGTCGGCCCGAAGGCTGATCCCGCGAAGATCGCGGGCGGGAAGGACGTGCTGGAAGCTCTGCGTAAGATCGCGGCCGCAAAATCAGCCTTCATCTCACGCGGCGATCGTTCCGGGACGCATCAGGCAGAGCTGCGCTATTGGAAAGCGGCCGACATCGATCTCCCGACCATCAAGGGCGATTGGTATCGGGAGATCGGCCAGGGCATGGGCCCTGCCCTCAACATGGCCGCGGCAGCCGACGCATACGTCCTCGCCGATCGCGGGACCTGGCTGTCGTTCAAGAATCGGCGCGAACTCGGCATCCTCGTTGAAGGCGACCAAAAGCTGTTCAACCAGTACGGCGTCATGCTGGTTGACCCGGCAAAACACGCCGGGGTCAAAGCGGCCGACGGCGAAGCCTTCATTCAGTGGCTGATCTCAACAGAAGGCCAAAGCGAAATCGCCAACTACAAGATCGAAGGTCAGCAGCTGTTCTTCCCGAACGCGATCCCGGCGCGCAGCTAACGATCGCGGCCGGTCAAGCTTTGTAGCGAGAACGACGCGATACTGACTGCAAGGCTGATCGCAACAAGGACGATACCGAGGCCAAGGGCGAGCGCGAGTTCGCCCTTACTCGTTTCCAGCGCGATCGATGTCGTCATCGTCCGCGTCACGCCGCGGATATTGCCGCCGACGACGATGATCGCACCGACTTCGGCGATCGCACGGCCGAACGCGAAAAGAAACGCCGTTAATAGCCCGGCGCGACCGATATACAGCAATTCATAGACAGTCCGTGGACGCGATGCGCCGTCCACACGAAGGTGATCGCCGTAATCGTGCCAAAGCGATTCCGTCAGCCTATGCACCAACGCAAGGACGATCGGAAACGTCAGAACGATCTGCGCTACGATCATGGCGGCCGGGGTGAACAGCCAGCCGAGTGAGCCGAGCGGGCCTGATCGCGATAGGATCAGATAAACCGCGAGCCCTACGACGACCGGCGGCAAGCCAAGCATCGCGTTCGCCACGACGACCAGAACAACCCGCCCGCGAAATCTGGCCATCGCCAGCAGAACCCCGAGCGGAGCAGCGACGGCAGTGGCGACGATGGTTGCGGTCAAACTGACCCGCAGCGACAGAAAGATGATCGACATCAACTCGGCGTCGCCCCGCGCAAGCATTTCAAAAGCAATGAAAAAGGCTTGAGTTATATCGAGCATCGAGCGGATCCAACGAGACACGGACATTCGTTCGGCACTACTCAAGCTCCCACCACAAGGCCTTCGCCCGTCGCAACCCGGCTGAGCGGCCGATCACGTTTTTCGCTGTTGTCGCATGCTACCGCAGCTTTGCGACCTTCAAAGCGGTTCATTGAAACCTCTCATTTACCAATCTAGCGCAGCGTGTGGTGAGGGGTTTTGCGTGTTGGGGTTGCCATGAAGGTTCGCTTTATCGCCGTTTCGGTCGCTTTTGCGGTCGCTGCCTCAGTCGGCTCCGCTGCCGCGGCACCGAATGCCGTGCGTCTGAAAGAGCGTGGCAGCGCCGAAGATCAACGCGCCTGCACTCCCGACGTGTTCCGGTTATGCCTCGGCTCGATCCCGAACGAACCGGCCATCGTGAGCTGTCTGAAGCGGTCGATGCCGCAGCTCAGCCCTGGCTGTCGCTCGGTGTTCCAGTCGAAGCCGAGCAAGATTCGCCGCGCAAAGCGCCACGGCAGCCCGGTTACGACCAGCTCGATCAACCGCCGGTAGCGCACGCCTTTAATTCGGCGCCTGCCTCCTTTAGCCTCAAACCTATGCGGTACGATTCTGCAGGGTTCCCCTTGAGCGCGCTATCTCGACGCGCCCTTCTGACGGCTGCCGGCGCCGCGGCCGGCAGCGTTCTGCTGCCCGATCTTGCCTTCGCCAAGCAACCCTTCGACCAATGGGTGGAGAGTTTCCGCCCACGCGCGCAGAAGCGCGGGATCTCCGACGCGACCTACTCGCGCGTCATGAAGTCGATCCAGCCGGATACCTCGGTCTACGCGCTGGACCAGAAGCAGGACGAGTTTCACGAGGACACCTGGCAGTATCTCAACCGCCGCGTCTCCGACTGGCGCGTGCGGACCGGCAAGGAGAAACTTCGCGAGCACTCCGCTCTGCTCTCCCGCATCGAGCGCGAGTTCGGTGTCGACCGCTACACCATCGTCGGGCTGTGGGGTATGGAGTCGGCGTTCGGCGATGTCGTGCTCAATCCGAAGCATCAGCGGCCGATCATTCCGGCGCTCGCGGCGCTCGCTTGGGGCGATGCGCGGCGGCGGACCTATTGGGAGCAGGAACTTCTCAACGCGCTCGTGATCGTGGACCGCGGCTGGGCGCAGCCGCAGGAGATGCAAGGTTCCTGGGCCGGCGCGATGGGCCACACGGCGTGGATGCCCGAGGTTTGGCTCAACATCGGCAAAGACTACGACGGCGACGGCCGCATCTCGCCGTACAGCATCCCCGACGCGCTCGCGGGAACGGCGCGCTACCTCATCTCGCGCGGCAAATACGTCAAAGGCCAAGACTGGGGCTGCGAAGTTCGCGTTCCGCCTGGCATCAAAGCCGATCGCTCAACGACGCGTTCGCTCGATGCGTGGAAATCGGCCGGCGTGCAGCCGGCGGGACCGCGCGGCTTCCCGCGCCTCGGCAATGCGCGGCTGTGGCAGCCGGTCGATGGCGGTCCGGCTTTCTTGATCGGGCAGAATTTCCTCGCGGTGCGCTCGTACAATCCATCATTCAACTACGCACTCGCCATCGTGCATCTCGGCGACCGCATTCGCGGCGATGCTCCGTTCGCGCAGCAGTTTCCGGGCGGTGAGCGTGCGTTGACGCTGCCGGAAATTCAGGAAGTCCAGCAGCGCCTCACGCGGCTCGGCTTCGACACCGGCGGCACCGATGGCCGCGTGGGTCGCGACACGATGGTCGCCATCCGCAACTTCCAGAAGCGCGCCGGTCTTGCTCCGGCGGACGGCTATGCAGGCCTCAAGGTGCTAACGCGGTTGCGCCAAGGGCTGTGACGCGCGACCGCTTTCGGCGGAGGCGACGTCAACGATGCGCAGCTGCACGCGCTCGGCACCCTGCCAGCGGTCGACCGACAACGTTCCGGCGACGTGCACGGTCTGGCCGCGCCGCTCAAGCAGCGCGCGGCCGAGGTCTTGCCCAACAGCGCGGAAAGCTACGGCTTGCAAAAATGCGCCGTCCGGTGAGCGGAAACGCGCACGAACATGCGCGCCGCCAACTTCCTCGGCGAACGCGAGTGTGTGGCGCGGGAAAACCAACATCGGCTCAGGATTGCCGGAACCGAAGGGTCCCGCACTCGCAATCGACGCGATCAGCTCGCTGTTCGCAGCCGCAGCCGACAGCGCGCCGTCCACCAGCAGCGCATCGTTCTGACGCGCCGCATCGACAGCGTTCGCCAGTGCGCCTTCGAGGTGCGCACGGAAATCGCCGAGCGCTTCACGGCGCAACGTGATGCCGGCCGCCATCGCGTGACCACCGCCCTTCATGAGAATGCCTGACGTCATCGCGGCACGCACCGAGGTTCCGAGATCGACGCCGAGGATCGAGCGGCCGGAGCCGGTGCCGATGCCGTTCTCGTCGAAGGTGATCGCGAAGGCTGGACGCCCGTAGCGTTCCTTCAACCGCGCCGCGACTAGGCCGACAACACCGGGATGCCAGCCGTTGCCGGCCGCAACGACGACGGCGCCGCGTTCTTCGAGGCCGAGCGCGGCAAGCGCTTCGGCTTCCGCTTCGGCGAGCGTCTCTAGCTCGATCGCGCGGCGCTCCGTGTTGAGGCGGTCAAGCTCGGCGGCGCGTGCCGCGGCGCGCGTCGGGTCCTTCTCGAGCAGGAGTTCGACGCCGCGCTCGGCGCGGCCAATGCGGCCGCCCGCGTTGATGCGCGGGCCGAGCATAAAGCCGAGGTGCCACGGTTCCGGAGGACCGGTAAGCCGCGACGCGTCCATCAGCGCGGTGAGGCCGATGCTGTCGCGGCGCCGCATCGCGATCAGCCCTTTCTGAACGAAAGCGCGGTTCAGTCCTGTCAGCGGTGCAACGTCCGCGACGGTGCCGAGCGCGACGAGATCGAGCCAATCGAGAAGGTTGGGCTCAGGTCGCGTTGTGGTCCAAAAACCGCGCTGACGCAATTCGCGGTTGAGCGCGACGAGCGTGACGAAGACGAGACCAACCGCCGCGAGGTGGCCGAGGCCGGACAGACAATCCTGCCGGTTTGGATTGACGATCGCGGCGACGGCCGGAAGTTGCTCGCCGACCTGGTGATGGTCGATGACGACGGTCTGCAGGCCCAGCTTCGCGGCTTCCGCGAGCACCTCGATGCTCGTCGTGCCGCAGTCGACGGTGACGAGCAGTTTTGCGCCGCGGTCGCGCAGCGCGCGTATGGCTTCGATGTTCGGACCGTAGCCTTCGAAGATGCGATCCGGAATGTGGATAAAAGGATCGAGGCCGCAGTGGCTCAGAAAGCGAGTCAACAATGCGGCGGAAGTGGCTCCGTCGACATCATAATCCCCAAAGATAGCAATCTGCTCGTGGGCGAGGATGGCGTCCGCCAAGCGCGCCGTCGCAGCGCCCATGTCGGTGATGCAGTCCGGGTCCGGCAGCAAATCGCGTAACGAGGGATTGAGGTAGAGGCCCGCTTCGTCTGCGCCGACGCCGCGCCCGGCGAGCACGCGTGCGAGAAGATCGCCTGAGCCGAGGCGCTGGCCGATCGCGATCGCAGCCGCCTGCCCGCGCGCATCCAACCGGTCGCGCCAGAGGCGGCCGGTGAGCGATTGCGTCACGCCGAGGAAGGCTGGAATTCGTTCGGAAGTCATCCGCCGCTAACGTATGTGCTCGGCGGCGCTATCTCAATCGAGGTGGAATTTGTCGAGCTGGCGGTGCTCGGCGCGGATCCAGCGCACCGTGCCGGTGGCCGACCGCATCACGACCGTCTCGGTCTCGATGGTCTCTTTGCCGAAGCGGACACCGCGCAGGAACGACCCGCTGGTGACACCGGTCGCTGCAAATAAGCAGTCACCGCGCACCATGTCTTCGATCTGATAGAGCTTCTGCGGGTCTTTGATGCCCATCTTGGCGGAGCGCGTGCGCTTTTCCTCGGTGTCGAGGATGAGGCGACACTGCATCTGGCCACCGATGCAACGAAGCGCAGCCGCGGCGAGGACGCCTTCGGGTGCGCCGCCGATGCCAATATACATGTCGATGCCGGTCTCTTCCGGGTTCGTCGTGTGGATGACGCCGGCGACGTCGCCGTCCGTGATCTGGGCGATCGAGCAGCCGGTCTTGCGCAGAGCCGCGATGAGATCGGCGTGGCGCGGACGATCCATGACGAGCACGGTCAGATGTTCAGGCTTCACGCCCTTCGCCTTTGCGACAGCCGCAACGTTCTCAGCCGGCGAAGCGTCTAGGTTGATGACGCCTTTCGGGTAGCCCGGCCCGACCGCGATCTTGTCCATGTAGACGTCAGGCGCATTGAGCAACGTGCCGCCCTCAGCCATCGCCATCGTGGCGATCGATCCCGCCATGTTCTTCGCGCACAGCGTCGTGCCTTCGAGCGGATCGACTGCGATGTCGACTTTCGGGCCGCGCTTGAGGCCAACCTCTTCGCCGATGAACAGCATCGGCGCTTCGTCGCGTTCGCCTTCGCCGATCACGATCGTGCCTTGGATCGGAAGCTTATTGAGTTCGCGACGCATCGCATCGACGGCCGCCTGGTCGGCAGCTTTCTCGTTGCCGCGGCCGCGCAGACGCGCCGCCGACACTGCCGCACGTTCCGTCACGCGCACGAGTTCAAGCGTGAGAACACGTTCGATGGCCAGGCCCGGTTGTACCGTAATGTCTTGCGTCATGTTTCCTCAGGCTTTTTCGATGCGGATGAGTTGCGGTGTTCCGGCCACGACGCCGGCCGCAACCACGGCGGCCAACGCCCTCCGCACAGCATCTTCGTTTGTTGCGTAAGTCACAAGAATAACCGGCACAGAGGCCGATGCACTTTTCGGGTCGTCACCACCATGTGAACCCGGACGGCGCTGGACGATCGATTCCAGCGAGATGTCCTCTTCGGCAAGGTGATGCGCGATGGCGGCCGCAGTGCCGGGTTTGTCGACCGCGAGCAGGCGGATGTAGTAGCCGCCCTCGTGGTGCTGCATCGGCAACTTCGCGCTGGGCTTGAGCTGCGACGACGGCAAACCGAACGGCGGCACGTGGGTGCCGCGGGCGATATCGGCGAGGTCCGAGATCACCGACGACGCGGTGGCCATGCCTCCGGCGCCAGGTCCGACCAGGATGATTTCCTTCGCGGCATCGACATCAATCGCGACCGCATTGGTCACGCCCATGACCTGCGCGATGGCTGACGTTTTCGGCACCATGGTCGGATGGACGCGCTGCTCGATGCCCTGCTCCGTCTTCACGGCGACGCCGAGAAGCTTCACGCGATAGCCGAGTTCGTCGGCGGCACGGAGGTCTTCCGGCGCGATCGACGAGATACCCTCGACGTAGACGGCTTCGGGATCGACCGCGACGCCGAAAGCGAGGCTGGCGAGGATCGCCAGCTTCTGCGCGGTGTCATGGCCCTCGATGTCGAAGGTCGGGTCGGCTTCCGCATAGCCGAGACGCTGTGCGTCCTTGAGGCAATCGCCGAACGAGAGCCCCTCGAGCTCCATCCGCGTCAGGATGTAATTGCAGGTGCCGTTTAGAATGCCGTAGACGCGCGAAAACTCATTGCCGACAAGACTTTCGCGGAGAGTCTTCACAATCGGGATGCCACCCGCGACAGCGGCTTCGAAGGCCAGCTGAACATTGGAGGCCTCGGCGGCCTTGGCTTGGGCGACGCCGTGGCGCGCCAGCATGGCCTTGTTGGCGGTCACAACGGCTTTGCCGGCCTTGAGTGCGGCTTCGACGGCCGCCTTGGCGGGATCGCCCTCGCCGCCCATGAGTTCGACGAACACGTCTATCTCTGGATCGGTCGCGAGTTTCACCGGATCGTCGACCCAGCGGACGCCGTCGAGTTTAATGCCGCGGTCTTTGCGTGAACGTGCCGTAACGGCGACGAGCTGCAGCGGGCGCCCGCAACGGGCGCTAAGCGAAGTCGCGTGAGTATCGAGAAGGCGAACGACGGACGCGCCGACCGTTCCCAGGCCAGCGAGGCCTATTTTCAAAGGTTTGGACATCGTCAATTCACTGAAATACGCGCGGCTTCAACGCCGCGTGGCGAGGGAGACGACGTTGTGCATCGTTGCGGGCGCGGTTTCAAGGAAACGCCGGATGTTTCGTGCCGCCTGACGAATGCGCTGCTCATTCTCGACGAGAGCGATACGGACGAAGCCTTCGCCCTGCTCGCCGAAGCCGACGCCGGGGGCGACTGCCACATCGGCCTTCTCGACCAGCAGTTTCGAGAATTCGAGGCTGCCAAGCTCCCGGAACTGCTCTGGAATCGGCACCCAGGCGAACATCGAAGCGGACGGCGGCGGAACCGGCCAGCCCGCGCGCGTGAAGCTGTCGACCAGGACATCGCGGCGCTTGCGGTAGATATCGCGCATCTCTTGAATGCAGTCGTCCGGACCGTTGAGAGCTGCGCTCGCTGCAACCTGGACCGGCGTGAAGGCGCCATAATCGAGGTATGATTTTACGCGCGTGAGCGCGGAGATGACACGCTCGTTGCCGACCGCAAAGCCCATGCGCCAGCCCGCCATCGAATACGTCTTCGACATCGAGGTGAATTCAACGGTGACGTCGATCGCGCCCGGAACCTGCAGCACCGATGGCGGCGGGTTGTTGTCGAAATAGACCTCCGCGTAAGCGAGGTCCGACAGGATCAAGATGTTATGACGCTTCGCGAAGGCGACGAGGTCTTTGTAGAAATCGAGGTCGGCGACATAGGCCGTCGGGTTCGACGGATAGCAAACGACGACACCGATCGGGCGCGGGATCGAGTGGATCACGGCGCGTTCGAGCGACGCGAAGAATTCGGGGCCCGGCTCAGCCGGAACCGAGCGCATGACGCCGCCTGCCATCAGGAAGCCGAAGGCGTGGATCGGGTAACTCGGGTTCGGAACCAGAATGACATCGCCCGGCGCCGTGATGGCTTGCGCGACGTTGGCGAAGCCTTCTTTCGAGCCGAGGGTCGCGACAACCTGCGTGTCGGGATCGAGTTTCACGCCGAAACGGCGCGCATAGTAAGCCGCCTGCCCGCGACGCAGACCCGCAATGCCTTTGGACGACGAATAACGGTCGGTCCGCGGCTTGCCGATCGTCTCCTTCATCTTCTCGATGACATGCGCCGGCGCCGGAAGGTCCGGGTTGCCCATGCCGAGGTCGATAATGTCCGCGCCGCCGTTGCGCGCGATGGCCTTCACCTTGTTGACCTGCTCGAAGACGTAAGGCGGCAGACGCCGTATGCGGTGAAACTCTTCCATGGCTCGTAATCCTTGCCTCCCGGACGGGAGAAGAATCCTCATTTGCGGTTGCGCGAGAACCTTATTGATCGCACCGGACCCCGATGCAACAGCGATTTACCTCTATTGTTGAAGCGGCGAGGCCTGTTCGATCTGCTTGCGCCGTTGCGCCGCGGCGTCGGAGCGGCGTTTGACCATCTCGGCTTCGGCCTTAGCCTTCTGCTCCGGGGTCATTGCGGGTCCTTCCCGCCGGACAGTCGACTCGCCGACAGCTGGAAATTGGCTGGAGCGCTCTGTCGGCGCCGGGGTCTCGGCCGGTGCGCCGATGACCGGGGCTCGGCTCAAGGTGCTGCCGCAGCCCGCGAGGAGCGCCAACGCGGCTAGAAGCGCGAACGGTTTAAGGGGTGAATGGTGTCGGGGCATCGAAATCGCCAGTCGGAACGCAATACGGACGAGTGGCCGTTTATGGCCCCAATAAGCTTAAAATATGGAAACGGCTGTCTTGCCTCTCGCCTTGCAATCCTCGCGTGGTGGACGGGCTCTGAAGCGTCGACTAGCGCATTACCGTGGTGCGCTGCGTGATTGATTTTCCGATCTTGCGGTGATGCATTGGTTAAAAGATTGATTTGCGGACTCCGCATTGGTCCGGGAGGAATTTCATGAGCGACGATAAACCGGGAAAAACGCCGGAAACGCCGGCTGTCGATTACGAGGCGTTCGGGAAAAACTGGGCGAAGATGATGGAAGAAGGCAGCAAAGCCGTCGCTGCCTATATGGAGCCGCGTCAGAAAGGCGAGGTCTCGGACGACAAGAGCGCCGAATGGGGCGACGTCGCGAAGACCTTCGGCAAAGTCTATGAATTCTGGACGACCGATCCGAACCGCGCCAGCGAATTACAGACCGCTTACGGCAAACAGTATCTCGACCTGTGGACCGCGACCTTCAAACGGATGACCGGCGACACGCAGGCGCCGATCGTTTCGCCGGATGCGCGCGACAAGCGCTTCAAGGACGAGGAGTGGTCGACCAATCCGTTCTTCGATTTCCTCAAGCAGGCGTACCTGCTCAACACGCAAGTCGCCCAGCATGTCGTCAGCGACGCGGACACGCTCGACCCGCACACGCGCGCGAAAGCCGATTTCTATCTGAAGCAGTTCACCAACGCGGTGGCGCCTTCAAACTTCCTCTGGAGCAACCCCGAAGTCCTACGCGAAACATTCTCCAGCAACGGCGAGAATCTCGTGCGCGGCATGAAGATGCTCGCCGAGGATATCGTTGCGGGGCGCGGCGAACTGCGCATTCGCCAAGTCGACGCCGACAAATTTGAAGTCGGCCGCAATATGGCGCTGACGCCCGGCAAGGTGGTTTTTCAAAACGATCTGATCCAGCTCATCCAATACGAGCCGACGACGAAGACCGTGCAGCTGCGGCCGCTGCTGATCGTGCCGCCGTGGATCAACAAATACTACATTCTCGATCTCAATCCGGAGAAGTCCTTCATCCGCTGGGCGGTCGAGCAAGGCATCACGGTCTTCACGATCTCCTGGGTCAATCCGGACGAAACGCTCGCGGCGAAAACTTTCGCCGACTACATGACGGAAGGCCCGATCGCGGCGATCGACGTGATCGAAAAAATCACCGGTGAGAAAGAGATCAACACCGCTGGCTATTGTGTCGGCGGAACGATGCTCGCCTCGACGCTCGCCTATATGGCGGCGAAGAAGGACAACCGCATCGCATCTGCGACATTCTTCGCGACGCAGGTCGACTTTACGTATGCGGGCGATCTGAAAGTCTTCATTGACGAAGACCAAGTCGGCAACACCGAGAAGATGATGTCCGAGAAGGGCTACCTCGAAGGCAGCCGCATGGCGAACGCGTTCAACATGCTGCGCTCGCAGGAACTCATCTGGCCGTATGTCGTGAACAACTACCTCAAGGGCAAGCAGCCGATGGCGTTCGACTTGCTCTATTGGAATTCCGACGCAACGCGAATGCCGGCGGCGAACCACGCTTACTATCTGCGCAACTGCTACCTCGACAACAAACTCGCCAAGGGCGAGATGGAAATCAACGGCGTCAAGCTCGACCTCGGTAAGGTCAAGGTGCCGGTCTATAATCTCGCGACCAAGGAAGACCACATCGCACCGGCGAAATCAGTCTTTGTCGGCGCGCAGTTGTTCGGCGGCCCGGTGCGTTACGTGATGTCGGGCTCCGGGCACATCGCGGGCGTCGTCAACCCGCCGTCGCTGAAGAAGTATCAATACTGGACCGGCGGCAAGCCCGATGGCGAATTCGAGGCTTGGCAGGCGAAGGCGACTGAGATCCCAGGGTCGTGGTGGCACGACTGGCGCGACTGGCTGGTCGATCACGACGCCAGCGAAGTGCCGGCGCGCGTGCCGGGCGCCGGGAAATTCAAGCCGATCGAGGATGCGCCGGGCAGCTACGTCAAGGCGAAGGCCTAACGGAACCGGCACCGGCGCCCGGACGTTGCTTCCCGAGCAACCGGGAGGGACTTATGGCGCCGAAGCGTCCGCGCAAGGAAAAGACCAGCAGCGTTTCGCCGACCGGCGAGCGGCCCGCTACACAGCAGCAGGTGCTGCAGAAGCAAGGCGATGCCAAGCCGCTCGAAAGCTTCGAAGACGCGGCAGATCGCGGTAGCGACGACGCCAAGCTATTGGTGAAAGATCAGCCGGCCCGCGAGGAGCAGATTTAAGCGCAATCGCAACCAGGCGTAGTCGCCCGCCACGCTCTCGCTACTCTAGCTGCGTTTTCGTCGCGGCTTCGACCTCATAGAAGGCCATGTCGCATGACGCGACGCTGGCTGCTCTATGACCGTCGAAAAAGAACGACAAGCAAGCGACGCAGGCCTTGCAGGTTGGTTTTCTAGATCCGCATTGCGATGGAGCCTCACGCTCCTTGTCGCGACGACATGGATGAGCGGAGCGTTCTTCGCAACCTACATCCTACTCTACTTCGGCGGCAGTTTTTTTCGCGGCCACGCTACACTCTGGAACGCCGGGCATCCTGGTCTTTTCGACGCGGCGACGCCGTTGACGACACTTTTCATGGCAACGCATTTGCTATCGGGCGCAGGGATTCTTCTGCTTGGACCGATTCAGCTGCTAACGCGGCCGCGAGGCACGGTTTCGCTGCTGCATCGCTGCGCTGGGCGTCTCTACGTTCTGCTCGCGGTGATCGTTGGTGTGGTCGGCCTCACTTTTACACTCGTCAAAGGGACTGTCGGCGGCCCTCCCATGACGTTTGCATTCGGCATCTCGGGGGTGCTGATCCTAGTCGCCGCAGAGCGCACCTTCACCTACGCGCGGGCACGCCGGACCGAGCTTCACCGCACCTGGGCCATTCGGCTCTTCGCCCTGGCGATAGGCTCATGGGTTTACCGGATGGAATACGGCCTTTGGTATCTCGCCGGTTTGCGCCACGTCGGACACACGAGCACGTTCACGGGGTGGTTCGACCAGATCATGAACTTCTTCTTTTACGTTCCCAATCTGATCGTAGCGGAGTGGATTATCCGTAAGTGGGAAACGATCGACCGCCCCGCGCGACGATTCGGCGCGGCTGCTGTTCTTCTGACAACGAGTATTTTGGTCGGCGTCGTAACGGCATCGGTCGTTGCCGGCCGATGGGCTCCGCGCGTGGTGAAAGCGCTGACCGTTTCCGCGCATTGATAGTAACTCGCGCCCGCTCTGGTAGAGTGCTGCCGAAACAAGGCAGCGCGAATGGACTGGCTCAATATCCTCTTCAAGCGTGACGGCACGCTCGCCCAGGCGCCGTTTTGGTATGCGGTGCTTGGCGTCTATGTCGCGGGACTCGCATCGCAGACTCTGTTGTCGGGCGCTGTTGCATCGAAAGCCTCGACCATTCCGTTCGCGCTCTCGCAAATTCCTCTGCTCTGGGCGTGGAACGCAATCCACACCAAACGACTGCGCGACGCCGGTTTGGCGCAATGGCCCGTGACAGTGCTCACCATTCTGTTCGCGATCTTCATGATGGTTCTCATCGTCGGGATGACCGTGTTCCTGCTTTTGCAAAACGGCAGGACCGGCGTTGAAGGCGGCGTCGCCGGCAGCACGTTTGCGTTCTATATTCTCATTGCGGTGGGCAGTATCTTGTTCGGCATCATCGATCCTTCCGGGATGACACCGATCGTGCTCGGTTTGCTGTTCGTGATGTTCGGGCCGAGCCTGATGGCGATTGCATTCACGATCTGGGTCGGCACGCGGCGCAGTCTCGTTCCGCAGATCGCGACGAGCGTGCCGCAATGACGCGTGTGCATGTGTTCGTGCGTGGCCGCGTCCAGGGCGTCGGTTATCGGGCGTGGACGGCAGACGAAGCAGCGGCGCGTGGTCTGACTGGCTTCGTTCGCAACCGGCGTGACGGAAGCGTCGAGGCATTGCTCGTTGGTGACGAGACGAGCGTTCGGGCGATGATCGGCGCGATGCGCAGCGGGCCGCCGATGGCGCGGGTCGATGCGATCGAGGAAGACACACCGGCTTCAGAAGTCTTGCGGCTCGCCGGCGATGGCAGATTCGAGATGCTGCCTACGGCTTAGCGTCGACAGCCGGTCCAAACAGCGGCTCAAACGACGCACGTAGCGCGAGGTCAGCGTCGGCCAGCGTCACCGGCAATCCCAAATCAGTGAGGCTGGTGACGCCGTGGCGCGGATCGGTGACGCCGCACGGCACGATGCCGTCGAAGTGCGCCAGGTCCGGATCGACGTTGAGGCTGATGCCGTGCATCGTTACCCAGCGCCGCACACGCACGCCAATAGCGGCGATTTTGTCCTCGCGCCCCTCGCCTTTCTCAGGCCGTCGCACCCAGACGCCGACGCGATCCTCACGGCGTTCGCCACGCACGTTGAACGCGCCCAGCGTCGCGATCAGCCATGCTTCCAACGTCGCGACGTAGCGGCGAACGTCGGGGCCACGGCGCTTAAGGTCGAGCATCAAATAAGCGACGCGCTGGCCGGGCCCGTGATAGGTCGCCTGCCCGCCCCGTCCGCTGCGATGGACCGGGAACGGCGCCAGGCTGAGGTCCTCGTCATGCGCGCTGGTGCCGGCCGTGTAGAGCGGCGGGTGTTCAAGCAGCCAGACGAGTTCCGAGGCCTCCCCAGCCGCAATGGCCTCGGCACGGGCCTCCATGAAGCGCACGGCCTCCGCATAGTCCTGCGCGGCCTCGCTGATAAGCCACTCCACGGGCGGCGCATCGGGCGTGGCCCGCATCCCAACGGTGAGGTCGGCGCGGACGTTCATCGCTCTGATGTCGCGTGCGTTTCCGCTTCCGTCAATGGGCGCAAGTTTTTCGGCTTTCAGCCTTGTACCCCCGGCATCGATTTGTTACATGCACGCGGCCTTAGCGGGTTCGCCTGCTGGACTGGCTTGCGGCCGTGGCGGAATTGGTAGACGCGCTGCCTTGAGGTGGCAGTGGGTAACACCGTGGAGGTTCGAGTCCTCTCGGCCGCACCAAGCCTTCCTGGGACACCCCGGTAGGCTTGCCCCGATGGGGCGATGAAATCCTCGCGACAAAACGATAAATCCGGTTGCGAATCGAGCCAGATCGGCCGATTTCCCAAACGTCACGCGTGGGTCATAAACTCACCGTAACGCCCTATTGTATCTTCGATTTACCCCTCAGATGACGAGGCGCCGATGGCCGCAGAGGCAGAAACCAAAGCGCTGCCCATCCGCGACGCGGAAGGCGCCCTGCTCAGCGCATTCGTCGAGCGCGTCACAACGGCCATCGAGAGCGGCGAAAAGGACCTCGTTCTCCGCGCGGTCGGCGATCTGCACGAATCCGATTCCGGCGACCTCATCGAAGCGCTCGATCCGGACCTGCGCCCTCGCCTCGTCGAGCTCATGGGCTCGGCCTTCGATTTCACTGCGCTGACGCAGGTCGACGACGCGATCCGCGAAGAAATCCTCGATGAGCTAGAGCCCGAAACGGTCGCGGCGGGCGTTGCCGAGCTCGACTCGGACGATGCCGTCTACCTCCTCGAAGATCTGACGCGCGACGAGCAGACCGAGATTCTCGACAAACTGCCGGCGCCGGAGCGCGTCGCGCTCGAGCGCAGTCTGCTCTATCCGGAAGAGTCGGCTGGCCGCCGCATGCAGACCGAGTTCATCTCGGTCGCACCGTTCTGGACCGTCGGACAGACGATCGATCACATGCGCGAGACCGACGATCTGCCGGAGCGCTTTTACGAAATCTACGTCGTCGATCCGGCGCATAAACTCATTGGTACCGTATCGCTCGACCGTCTGCTGCGGACGAAACGCCCGATATCGATTTCGGAGCTGGTCGACAAAAATCACCGCTCCGTGCACGCGACGGACGATCAGGAAGAAGTCGCGCGCTTCTTCGAACGCTACGACTTGATCGCCGCGCCAGTGGTCGACGATGACGGGCGTCTTGTCGGTGTGATGACGGTCGACGACGTCGTCGACGTGATCGAGGACGAAGCCGACGAAGACTTGAAAGCACTCGGCGGCGTGCGCTCTGCCGAAGAACTTTCCGACAGCGTGCTTTACACAGCGCGCAGCCGCTTTCCGTGGCTATTTGCGAACATGCTCACGGCGTTTCTTTCGGCCTTCGTCATCTCGCGCTTCGAAGGTTCGCTGGAGAAGATGGTGGCGCTGGCCGTGCTGATGCCGATCGTTGCGTCGATGGGCGGCAATGCGGGCACGCAGACGATGACGGTCGCGGTGCGCGCGCTCGCGACACAGGAACTTGGACGCAGCAACGCGTGGCGCATCATCCGACGTGAAGTTTCCGTCGGCGCGCTCAACGGCCTCGCCTTCGCGCTGATCATGGGAAGCTGCGCGGCCTTCGTCTTCTCGAACCCCGGCCTCTTCGTCGTGATGGCGCTCGCCGTCATCACGGTGCTGACGGCCGCAGGGCTCGGGGGGATCTTGATCCCGCTCGGGCTGGAGAAACTCGGCGTCGATCCGGCGGTGTCGTCAGGGCCGTTCGTGACGACGATTACGGACGTCGTCGGCTTCTTCTCGTTCCTCGGAATCGCGACGCTGTATTTTCACTTGGGGTGAAATAGGGTCGCATTGACCAGTCAATGACGCAGCCATTGGCCGTGTAGTGGTCAGCAGTGACCGGCCACTCAGTTAATCGTCACACCGCCGTCGATGACCATCACCTGACCGGTCATGAAGGTCGAGGCGTCGGAAGCGAGGTAGGCTGCGGCCGGTGCGATTTCGTTCGGCTGGCCGATGCGGCGGAGCGGCGTTTCGGCTTCGCGGGCCGAGCGCATCTCTTTGTCTTCCCATAGCGCCTTTGCAAAGTCGGTCTGAACCAAACCGGGCGCGATGCAGTTGATGCGGACGTTTTTCGGGCCCCATTCCAAAGCGAGCGAACGCGCGAGCGCGAAGTCGGCCGCCTTCGACACGCAATACATGCCGATCACTTCGCTGCCGCGCAGGCCGCCGATCGACGAGACGATCACGACCGAGCCGCCGCCGCGCGAAGCCATGCCGGGCATCACGAGGTTGCAGAGCCAGAGGTTGCTCTTCACGTTCGAGCCCATGATCTTGTCGAAGGCTTCGTCCGAGAGGCCGGACATCGGGCCGTAATAAGGGTTCACGGCTGCGTTGCAGACAAGGACGTCGATCTTGCCCCACTTCTTCTCGGTTTCGGCGACAAGCGCTTCGACTTCATTGCGGCGCGAGATGTTGCACGGGATGACGATGGCTTCGCCGCCGGATTTATTGATGCCGTCCGCAACCTCCCGACAAGCCTCGGCCTTGCGGCTGGACACCACGACCTTCGCGCCGTGTGCCGCGAGGGTTTCGGCAATCGCGCGGCCGATGCCGCGGCTCGATCCGGTGACGATGGCGACTTTGCCGGTGAGGTCGAAGGGGTTTTTCATCTCGAGCGTTCCTCTGTCGTGTTTTGGAGGCCGCCCTCGTCCTTCGAGACGGCCCATCGGCTGCGCCGAAGGCCTCCTCAGGATGAGGGCGGACCACTTCGGCAGTTATCCGCGACCGGAAAAGCCGACGGGTCACGGAGCGACCCGGCGGCGTGTCGCAGGATCGAGGCCCGGAAAGCCTAAAGCGATGCGGGCAGCAAGCCGCCGGGCTGAGCCGCGACGTAAGCGAGGTGATGGTCGGCATCGCCGAACGCGAGGTCGATCATCGTCATGCGCTTGAAGTAGTGGCCGACCTTGAGCTCCATCGTCATGCCGACGCCGCCATGCAGCTGCACGGCATTCTGGCCGATGAATTTGCCGGAGCGGCCGATCTGCACCTTCGCGGCCGCGATCGCCTTGTGGCGCTCGGCTGCGTCTTTCTCGGATGCCATCATGGTCGCGTAGTAAGCCATGCTGCGCGCCTGTTCGAGCGCGACGAACATCTCGGCTCCACGATGCTGCAGCACTTGGAACTGGCCGATCGCGACGCCGAACTGCTTGCGCGTCTTGAGATACTCGATCGTTTCCTTGTGCATCGCTTCCATTGCGCCGACGGCTTCGGAGCAAAGCGCCGCGATGGCTGCGTCGATAACCTGCGCGATGACCGGGCCGGCCTTGCCGGCCTCGCCGATCAGTGCGTCCGCACCAACCTGCACGCCCGCGAGCGTGATCTCGGCACCGCGCTGCATGTCCTGCGTCGGGAAGCCACGGCGCGAAACGCCCTTGGCACCCGCATCGACGATGAAGAGGCTCAGGCCATCCTCGTCGCGCTGGCCGCCGGCCGTGCGGGCGCTGACGATCAACTTCTGCGCGCTGTCGCCGTGCAGCACGAGGGCTTTTTCTCCATCAATCACCCAGCCGTCGCCGGACTTCTTCGCGGTCGTCTTGACGTCGAAGATGTTGTAGCGCGACTGACGCTCCGCATGCGCGAAGGCAAGGCGCAACGAACCGTCGGCGACGGCCGGAAGGATTTCGCCCTTCTGCGCATCGCTGCCGGCCGTGTTCACGATGCCGCCGCCGAGGATGACGGTCGCGAAATAGGGCTCGAGGACGAGCGAGCGACCGATCGACTCCATAACGATCATCGTCTCGACAGCGCCGCCGCCGAGGCCGCCGTGTTCTTCGGCGAACGGGATTGCGAGCACGCCGAGTTCGGCGAGCTGCGTCCAGATTTCCGGGCTGAAGCCTTCGGCGTGTTTCGCGTGCTTCTTGCGCGCGTCGAAGTCGTAGCGGTTGGACAGCAGTTTATCGACGCTGTCCTTGAGCATGCTCTGCTCTTCGTTGAGATCGAAATCCATTGAGGCGGTTACCTAGCGATACAAATTTGAAGCGGGCCGTCCCTCGTCCTTCGAGACGCCCGGTCGGCTGCGCCGACTCGGGCTCCTCAGGATGAGGGCGGAAGAAAAGCTGTACGTTTCCCCTCATCCTGAGGAGGCGCCCGCCGGCAAAGCCGGCGGCGCCGTCTCGAAGGAGGGCCGAGGCGTCAAAGTCCCAACACCGCCTTCGCGATGATGTTCTTCTGAATCTCGTTGGAGCCGCCGTAGATCGACGTCTTGCGATAATTGAAATACTGCGGCGCGAGCGGCGCTGCGTATTCCGGACCGACCGGCGGCTCGTTCCAACCGTCCTCGTGTTCGGGTTCGAACGGCAGCGCGTACGGGCCGATAACTTCGACGAGAAGCTCGGTCGTTGCCTGCTGCAGTTCCGAGCCCTTGATCTTCAGGATCGAGGACGCCGGATCGGGCTTGCCCTTACCGCGTTTAGCTTCACCCGCAACGACGCGGAGCTGCGTCATCTCGAGCGCTTTGAGTTCGATCTCGACTGCCGCGAGTTTCTCGCGGAAGCGCGGATTGTCGATGACGCGATCCTCACCGTCGAACTCAAGCGAGGCGAGCTCCTTGATACGGCGGATACGCTGCTTCGTCGCGCCGACGCGCGCAATGTTGACGCGCTCGTTGGAGAGCAAGAACTTCGCGTAGTCCCAGCCCTTGTTCTCCTGGCCGACAAGATTTTCGACCGGTACGCGGACGTCGTCGAAGAACACTTCGTTGACCTCGTGGCCGCCGTCGATCGTCTGGATCGGGCGCACCGTGATGCCCGGCGTCTTCATGTCGATGAGCAGGAACGAAATGCCTTCCTGCTTCTTCGCCGCCGAGTCGGTGCGGACGAGCATGAAGATCCAGTCGGCGTGCTGCGCGAGCGTCGTCCAGGTCTTCTGACCGTTGACGATGTAGTGGTCGCCGTCGCGCTTCGCGGTGGTCTTGAGACCGGCAAGATCGGAGCCTGCGCCCGGCTCCGAGAAGCCCTGGCACCACCAGTCGTCGATGTTGGCGATGCGCGGCAGAAACTTCTTCTTCTGCTCTTCGCTGCCGAATGTGTAGATGACCGGGCCAACCATGTTGACGCCGAACGGCAGCGGCGGCGGTGCCGGTGCGGTCTGCATCTCTTCGAGGAAGATGTACTGCTGCGTCGGTGTCCAACCGGTGCCGCCGTATTCGACGGGCCACTGGAAAACCGCCCAGCCCTTCTTGTTCAGCGCGCGTTGCCAATCGACGATGGCCTGCTTGCCGTTGTGCTCGCCGGCTTCGAGCTTCTTGCGCGTTTCTTCCGGGAGGTTCTCCTTGAAGAAAGCACGCACCTCGTCGCGGAACTTGAGTTCCTCAGGTGTGAATCGCAGATCCATCTGGATCTCCTTCGATCAATTGATTTCGAACAGTCCGGCAGCGCCCATGCCGCCGCCAATGCACATCGTCACCACGGCGCGCTTGGCGCCGCGACGCTTGCCTTCGATGAGCGCGTGGCCGGTGAGGCGCGCGCCGCTCATGCCATACGGATGCCCGATCGAGATCGCGCCGCCGTCGACGTTGTACTTTTCCGGATCGATGCCGAGCTTGTCGCGCGAATAGAGGCACTGGCTCGCGAAAGCTTCGTTGAGTTCCCAGATGTCGATGTCGTCGACCGTCAGGCCATAACGCTTAAGCAGCTTCGGCACAGCGAAGACCGGGCCGATGCCCATCTCGTCCGGCTCGCAGCCTGCGATCGCGAAGCCGACGAAGGTGCCAAGCGGCGTGATGTTGCGGCGGATGGCTTCCTTCTCGCTCATGATGACCGAGGCGGAGGCGCCGTCCGACAGCTGGCTCGCATTGCCGGCCGTAATGAAGCCGCCTTCGCGAACGGGCTTCAAGCCGGCAAGACCTTCGGCGGTCGTCTCCGGACGATTGCCTTCGTCCTTCGTCAGCGTGACGGGCTGGAAGCTCTCGGCCTTAGTCTCCTTGTCGACGAACTTCTGCACCGACGGAAGCGGCACGATCTCGGCGTCGAAACGGCGCGCCTGCTGCCCAGCAGCGGTGCGGCGCTGGCTTTCGAGCGCGTATTCGTCCTGCTGCTCGCGCGTCACGTTGTAGCGCTGCGCGACGTTGTCGGCCGTTTCGATCATCGACATGTAAAGGTCGGGCTTGTGCTCGACGATCCACTCGTCCTTGACGACGACCGTCTTGCCATCCTGCACGAGGCTGCAGCTATCGAGGCCGCCGGCGACGATGGTGCCCTCGCCTGCCATGACGCGCTGCGCGGCCATCGCGATGGTCTGCAGGCCCGACGAGCAGAAGCGGTTGACGGTGACGCCACTGGTGGTCACCGGAAGGCCGGCGCGGATGGAGGCAAGGCGGGCGACGTTCTGACCGGTGGCACGCTCCGGCATGGCGGTGCCGAGGATCACATCTTCGATGTCGGCCGGATCGAGGCCGGCGCGCAGCACCGCGTGTTTGACGACATGGCCGCCGAGGTCCACGCCGTGCGTGTTGTTGAAAGCGCCACGATAAGCACGGCCGATCGGCGTGCGTGCGGTCGAAACGATGACGGCCCTATCCACGGTGTATCCTTTGCGTTGAATTTTGAATTCTTGAACGATGTAAGATCGCGCGCCACGCCGAGCGCGGCGCGCGATGGATGCGTTAAGCCGCTTTCTTGATCGGGCTGACGCCGAGCGACGAGAAGCCTCTGCCCTCAGCCGCGAGGCGCTTGAGCAGCGCGGCCGGCTGAAGGTGTTCGTTGCCGGATTCCTTGGCGTAGCCTTCCAGCTTCTCGACGATGTACGGCAGACCGACGAGGTCGGCGTAGAACATCGGGCCGCCCTGCCAGACCGGCCAGCCGTAGCCGTTCACGTAGACGACATCGATATCGCTCGGACGCATCGCGATGCCCTCTTCGAGGATGCGCGCGCCCTCGTTGATCATCGAGAAGATGAGACGCTCGCCGATCTCCTGCTGAGAAATCGGACGGCGCTTGATGCCGGCGTTCTTCGACGCGTTGACGATGATCTGCTCGGTGACTTCGTCCGGGATCGGCGTGCGCGAACCGCCTTCGTAACGATAGACGCCGGAGCCGGTCTTCTGGCCGTAGCGGCCAAGCTCGCAGAGCGAGTCGAAGATTTCCGACTTCTGGCCCATTGCCTTGCGGATACGCCAGCCGATATCGAGACCGGCAAGATCGCTCATCGCGAACGGACCCATCGGGAAGCCGAAGCCGGTCGTGGCCGCGTCGACTTCCTGCGGCAACGCGCCTTCAAGCAGCAGCGACTCCGCCTCGATACCGCGGGCTTTGAGCATGCGGTTGCCGACGAAGCCGTGGCAGACGCCGACGATGGTCGGCACCTTATTGATCTTGCGCGCAACGTCGATCGCGGTCGCGAGTGCTTCGTCCGACGTGTTCTTGCCGCGCACGATTTCGAGCAGCTTCATCACGTTGGCGGGCGAGAAGAAGTGCATGCCGAGCACGTTCGGCACGCGGCCTGTGGTCGCCGCGATCTCGTCGACGTTGAGATACGACGTGTTGGTGGCGAGGATCGTGTCGGGGCGCGTCACCTTCTCGAGCTTGGCGAAGACTTCCTTCTTGATCGGCATTTCCTCGAACACGGCCTCGATCACGAGGTCGGCGTCGGAAAGATCGTTGAAGTCGGTCGAGCCCTTGATAAGGCTCATGCGCTTGTCGAGATCGGCCTGGCTGATGCCGCCGCGGCGCATCGTGTTTTCGTAATTCTTGCGGATGATGCCGAGGCCGCGATTGAGCGCTTCTTCGGTCATCTCGACGATGGTCACCGGAATGCCGGCGTTGGCGAAGTTCATGGTGATGCCGCCGCCCATCGTGCCGGCGCCGATGACGCCCGCCTTTTTGACGGTCTTCGGCTTTACGTCCTTCGACATGTCGGGGACTTTGGCGGCTTCGCGCTCGGCAAAGAAATAATGCCGCTTCGCCTTCGACTGATCGCCGACGACGAGTTTCATGAAACCTTCGCGCTCGCCCTTGAGGCCTTCGTCGAACGACTTCGTGATGGCGCCGCGCAGCACTTCTGTGGTGACGACCGGAGCTTCCTCGCCGCGGTTCTTCTTCGAGTTCGCCGCGATGATGTCGTTGAACTTGTCGGGGTTTGCTTTGAGGTCAGCGATCTTCTCTTCGCGATCACGGACGCGGACGAGCTTGGCGCCCTCGGCGACTTTCTTCTTCGCGAATGCGATTGCGCCGGCGAGCAGATCGCCGTCGATGATCTCATCGACGATGCCGTGCGCGAGCGCATCCTTGGCGGAGATCGGATCGCCCGAGATGATCATCGGGAACGCCTTCTCCATGCCGGCGAGGCGCGGCAGACGCTGGGTGCCGCCTGCGCCGGGAAGAATGCCGAGCTTGATTTCCGGCAGACCGACCTTTGCGGTCGCGACGGCGACGCGGAAGTGGCAGCCGAGCGCGGTCTCGAGGCCGCCGCCGAGCGCAGTGCCGTGGATCGCCGCGACTGTCGGCTTCTGTACGTTCTCGATCGTCGCGATGACTTCGGAGAGACCCGGCTCCTTCGGCGGCTTGCCGAATTCGGTGATGTCGGCGCCAGCGATGAAAGTACGGCCCGCGCAGTTCAGAACGATCGCTTTGACGTTCGCGTCGGCGCCGGCTTTTTTGAATGCATCGAGCAAGCCAGCGCGCACTTCGTGCTTGAGCGCGTTCACTGGAGGATTATCAACCGTGATAACGGCAACGTCGCCTTCGTTGCGAAGGGATACAACACTCATCAAATGACCTCCCGGAAAATGTGGCGGCACGTTGCTGCGAGCCATCGTTGGGGTCAAGTATTGTTATTTCGCAGAGCGGGATCAACAGTCGCGATGCGACATTATCTGCATCGCGACAGGTTGAATGCACACGCGCTTCGGTTGGGAGCCTGCGCGTGTTATCGCGGTGCGAGAATTTGTGAGGGAAATCGATGACTGAGACGCGGTGGTGGTGGATTCGGCACGCGCCTGTGCCGGATGGCGGAAAGATCTATGGGCAGCGGGATCTGGATGCGGATTGTACCGATCCGGTCGCCTTCAAGGCGCTGGCGCACGAACTCCCGCGCGATGCCATGTGGGTGACGAGCAATCTCGGCCGGACCAGGCAGACCGCCGAGGCGATTATCGCCGCGATGGGCCGGAAGGCCGGCGAGATCGAGCTGCGGGCTATTCCGGAGCTTGCCGAACAGCATCTCGGCGACTGGCAGGGGCTCGATCGCAAAGAGTTTTTCGCCAAGCGCGATTTGGCGGTCTCCCCCTTTTGGCTCTGCGCAGCCGATGCGCGGCCGCCGAATGGCGAGACGTTCTTGGAGCTTACCGAACGCGTTCATGGCGCGATCCGGCAGCTTTCGGCGAACGTCGCGGGCCGCGACGTGATCGTCGTGGCGCACGGCGGTACCATTCGCGCCGTTCTCGGGCTTGCGCTGGGGATCGATGCGGAGGCGTCGCTGGCTTTCGTGACGGACAACTGCTCGATCACGCGCGTCGATCATATCGCGGGCGATCGCGAGCGCTGGCGAATCGTGACGACAAATCACCGCCCATGGCTGCGCGCTGCCGGGGCAACACATGTCACCGGTGTGCCACAAGGCCAGGTTCAGGCCTAAAGCGGCCGCGCGACGGTCCATATTGCGCCGCAATTATTGAACTCGTATTCACGCGTTGAATACAACCAATCAAAGATGAATAGATTGTTGCAGTGCCTATGCGAAATGCGCATTCCTGGCACTGCAACATTGAACCTTTTGCACCGCACCAAACACTACTAGACTGGAAACAAGATCGAAGCTGATCTCGTGATTCACTAGTATACAAGGTGTGATATGACCATCTCGACCATCGCGCGCTACCTCCGGGTCTGGCGCCGTTACAACAAGACCCTCAATGAACTCGCTCGCCTGAGCGACCGCGAACTCGCCGACATCGGCATGACCCGCGGCGATCTCTACACCCGCGCTTGGGATTCGGCTCAGAAGGCTGCTTAAGCCCTCTTCCCGGACCTCCAGTCTGCAAATCAACGCCCGCGCAAGCGGGCGTTTTTTGTTTGAGTTGCCGTTAGCGTCATCCGCGCTTTGTCTTGACGCCAGATGAGAGGCGCGACACACCCGACCGCATGAAACCAATTCATGTCATCGGGGGCGGCCTGGCGGGGTCGGAGTCGGCTTGGCAATGCGCCGAGGCCGGCGTGCCGGTCGTGCTGCACGAGATGCGGCCGGTCCGTGAGACGCCCGTTCACAAGACCGGCGGCCTTGCGGAACTCGTCTGCTCCAACTCCTTCCGCTCCGACGATGCGACCGCCAACGCGGTCGGCCTCCTGCATGCCGAGATGCGGCGCCTCGGTTCGATCATCATGCAGTCGGGCGATGCGCATCAGGTTCCGGCCGGCGGCGCGCTCGCGGTCGACCGCGATGCATTCTCCGCTCAAGTCACGGCGGCGCTCGAAGCTCACCCGTTGATCACCATCGAACGTGGCGAGATCGCCGGGCTACCGCCGGCGGACTGGGACTCGGTTATCGTCGCGACCGGGCCCCTCACCTCCCCGGCACTCGCCACGGCCGTCGGCCAGCTCACCGGCGAGGCCGAACTCGCTTTCTTCGACGCGATCGCTCCGATCGTGCATCGCGACTCGATCGACATGGACACGGCGTGGTTCCAGTCGCGTTACGACAAGGTCGGTCCGGGCGGCACGGGCGCCGACTACATCAACTGCCCGATGACGCGCGACGAATACGAAGCCTTCGTCGATGCGCTGCTCACGGGCGCGAAGGCCGAGTTCAAGGATTTCGAGGGCACGCCCTACTTCGACGGCTGCCTTCCGATCGAGGTGATGGCCGAACGCGGACGCGAAACGCTGCGGCATGGCCCGATGAAGCCGGTCGGCCTCACCAACCCGCGCCAGCCGGACGTGAAGCCGTATGCGATCGTTCAGCTGCGTCAGGACAACAAGCTCGGCACGCTGTTCAACATGGTCGGCTTCCAGACCAAGCTGAAGCACGGCGAACAGACGCGCGTGTTCCGGATGATCCCGGGCTTGCAGAATGCCGAGTTCGCGCGGCTCGGCGGCCTACACCGCAACACCTTCCTGAACTCGCCCAAGTTGCTCGACGAGACGCTGCGGCTCAAAGCGGAGCCGCGTTTGCGGTTCGCTGGGCAGATCACGGGATGCGAAGGTTATGTCGAGTCCGCCGCGATCGGATTGATCACGGGACGCATCGCGGCGGCCGAACGGCGGGGCATGCCTGTGAGCTTGCCGCCGGAGACGACGGCGCTCGGCGCGCTGATCGGGCACATCACAGGCGGTCACATCTCGGCGGACGATGGGGGCTCGCGGTCGTTTCAGCCGATGAACGTGAACTTCGGGCTGTTTCCACCGCTGGCGCAGACGCCGACGCGCGATGCCGAGGGCAAACGCCTCAAGGGCACGGCAAAGACGCTCGCGAAGAAGAACGCGATGTGTGCGCGGGCTTTGGCTGATCTCGATCGCTGGATCGCGGGCGAGCGGTTCGATACGGCGGCGGAGTAGCCTGTCCGTAGCCCGGATGAAGCGCGCGCAGCGCGCGATATCCGGGGTCAGTGGAAGCCGCAGACACCGACCCGGATGTCGGCCGGCTTCGCCGACCTCATCCGGGCTACGAAAACCCACTTACATCCGCGCGGCGCGCCAGAGCCGCCACTGCCGTCGCCACTGCGACACATCGAGCGGCGTGCGGAACGGATCGTAGCCGCGCTGCTCCATCGCATCGAGAATGCCGGGCAGCAGCCAGATGTGCAGGAAGGCCGGTCGCGCCGCCTGATCGAGCGCGACGTAGTGCGGGCGAAACGCCGCTAGACGCTCGCGTGCCCAGCCGCGCATCTCAGCCATCGCAGCATGGAGCGATGGCGTCGCGATGCCGGCGAACATGTCTTCGCGCGAGACGCCGTGTTTCTGCAGCAAATCCTCCGGCATGAAAGTCTGGCGCCGCGACGCATGCGTCGGCAGCGTCTGCAGAGCCCACACGATCGCGGCCGCCTGCGCGGCAGGTTCCGCGGCTTCGGCGAATGTCGCTTCCTGGCGGCCGCTCAGCGCCGCCGCAGAAAGCCGCAGCATCGCGCCGGTGGTCTCGAAGGCGTAGGTGTCGAGTTCGGCGCGATCGAGAATCGGATCGTGATAAAGTTCGCGCGCGCGCGCATCGATCAGCATGTCGAGCGTTGCATGCGCGACGCCGGTTTTCGCCAGCGTGTCGAGCAGCGCGGCCGAAATGGGATTGGCCTGCGCTTCGCCGTCGCGTTCGCCCAAGATGACCTCGCGCCACCATTGGAAGCGGATCTCGCCGGCCATCGGCTCGCGCACACGTCCGGCGACGCGCGCGATCTCTATGTCGAAGGCATAGAGCGCGTGGAGATAGTCGCGGCGATCCGCCGGCGCGAACAGTGCGGCGATGTAGCGGTCTTTGTCCGCCTCATGCAGCAACGCTTCGCTGGCCGAGTATGCCATCACGTCACCGCAAGGAGAGCGGCGGCGACGCGGCGCTGCTCGCCGACCAGAATGTTGAAGATGCGGATCGCCGCGCCGGTCTGCATCGTCTCGGTGTTGAGCGGCGCTTCGCGCAAGGCTTTGCGGAGACTTGTCGACAAGAGCGCGGACGTTCGGCCGGTGCCGACGAAGAACGAGTCGATCTCGTCGCGCTCAGCGAAAGCGAGTTCGAGACTGGCCTCGGTGATCTGGTCGGGCGTCGCGACGTCCCACGCATACATCCCGCTCGGCAGGCACAATAGCGAGCCGCGATGCGACATGCCGCCGAAGCGGAAACCGCCGTTGCCGTAAGTGTCGATCGGAACGAGCTGCGGCAGATGCGGCCGCGAGGTCATCCGCGTTCCCCTACGGCCGTGCCGGAACCTGCGAGGTGTCGGCCTTCGCTTGCGCTTCAACTTCGAGACGTGCCGTGCCGACACCGAGATAAATCAACAGCGGCGAGGCGATGAAGATCGACGTATAGGTGCCGACCAGCACGACGCCGAACATCATCGTCGCGGTGAACGAGTGGATGGCGGTGCCGCCTTTCAGCAGCAACGCGAGCAGAGCGAGCGTGACCGTGACGTGAGTGATGATCGAGCGCGACAGCGTTGCGTTGATCGACTCGTTGAGAAGCTGCTCCATCGGCATTTTCTTGTAACGCCGCAGCATCTCGCGAATTCGGTCATAGATGACGACCGTATCGTTGAGCGAATAGCCCAAGATCGTCAGCAAGGCCGCGATACTCGTGAGGTCAAAGTCGATCTGCATGATCGACATGAAGCCGATCGTCAGCACGATATCGTGCGCGTTCGCTATCGATGCGCCGAGCGCGAATTGCCACTCGAATCTGAACCAGAGATACACAAGAATACAGATGACGGCCATGAAGACGCCGAACACGCCGTAAGACAGAAGCTCGCCGGACACGCGCGGGCCGACGACTTCGACGCGGCGGTATTCGACAGTGTCGCCGAGCGAGCCGCGCACCTTGTTCATCGCGGCTTGCTGAGCTTCGTCGCCGCCCGGCTGCTGCGCGATGCGGATGAGCACGTCAGACGGCCCACCGAACTGTTGCAGATTGATTTCGCCGAGGCCGAGACCGTTGAGTGTCGCGCGCATCTTGGCGATGTCGGCCGGGCCGCCCTTCTGCTGGACTTCGAGCAGCGTGCCGCCCTTGAAGTCGATGCCGAAGTTCAAGCCGTGCGTGAAGTACAAGACGATCGCGATGATCGACAGCAGTGCCGAGATCGGAAAGCTGATGCGGCGGAACCGAATGAAATCGAACTTGGTATCGTCCGGGACGATGCGCAGAGGATAAAGTTTCACGTCTCAATCCCCTTAAATCGGAACGGTTTTCGGCCGGCGCCAACGCACCCAGCCGGCGACGATAAGCTTCGTCAGCGTGAAGGCGGTGAACACCGTCGTGATGATGCCGATGCCGAAGGTGACGGCAAAGCCGCGCACCGCGCCGGTACCGATCAGGAACAAGATCACGGCCGCGATGAATGTCGTGATGTTGGTGTCGAGAATGGTCGCGAGCGCGCGGTCGAACCCGGCGCCGATCGCCATCATGGCGGTGCGCCCTGCCCGCCATTCTTCGCGGATGCGCTCGTAGATCAGCACGTTCGAGTCCACCGCGATGCCGACGGTGAGCACGATGCCGGCGATGCCCGGGAGCGTCAGCGTGGCGTTCAGCAGCGATAGGATGCCGAAGATCATCGCAACGTTGACGGCAACCGCGATGTTGGCGATCACGCCGAGGATGCCATAGACCCAGATCATAAAGACGACAACGAGAGCCGCGCCGATGACGGAGGCGTGGATGCCAGCCGTGATCGAGTCCTGACCGAGACCCGGACCGACGTTACGCTCTTCGACGATCGACATCGGCGCCGCGAGTGCGCCGGACTTGAGCACGATCGCGAGGTTGTTGGCCTGCTCGACCGTGAAGTTGCCGGAGATCTGGCCGGAGCCGCCGATGATCGGCTCACGAATGACGGGTGCCGAAATCACTTCGCCGTCGAGAACGATGGCGAAGGGTTTTCCGACGTTTTCCTGCGTCGCACGGCCGAAGGCGCGCGCGCCGTTGGTGTTGAAGCGGAACGAGACGATGGGCTCGCTGGTGCGCTGGTCGAAGCCGGGCTGAGCGTCGGTCAGATCGCCGCCCGAGACGATCGGGCGCTCTTCGAGCACGTAACGGCCGCCGCCCTCTTCACGCGTGCCACGCGCAACGATGTAGCCGGCCGGGATGCGGCCCTGCTCGATCTGGTCAGCGCCGAGCGTGGTGTCGACGAGGTGGAACGTCAGCTTCGCGGTGCGGCCGATCAGCTCTTTCAAGCGATCCGGATTGTCGAGGCCGGGCACCTGCACGAGGACGCGCGATGCGCCTTGACGCTGAATCGACGGCTCGACAGTGCCGAGTGCGTTGAGGCGCTTTTCAAGAACTTGGATCGACTGATCGACGGCCTGGCGCATACGATCGTTGATGCCGGGCTCGGTGAGCGAGACGCGGATCAGGCCGTTCTGTTCGTTGATCTCGAGCGTGTTCTGGCCGGAGCCGCTGAGCAGGCCGCCGATCGGCTGCGATAGCGCGCGCAGCTTCGGCAACGCCTTCGGCACGTCGGCGGCTTCGCTGATACGAACTTCGACTGTCATGCCGCGGATCGCAAGGCCTGTGTAGCGAATGCGGTCGTCGCGGAGAACGCGGCGCACATCGTCACGCAGCGCCTCGACACGCTCCTTGCGCACGGCGTTCTCGTCGACCTGCAGCAGCAGAGAGACGCCGCCCTGAAGATCGAGCCCGAGCACCATGTGGCGCTGCGCCCATTTCGGCCACGTCTTGACGGTTTCGGGCGCGAAGAAATTCGGGATCGCAAAGATGCAGATGAGCAACGCCGACAAAATGATCGTAAGCGCGCGGGTGCGCGTGAAATGCAACATGCTGGTTCTCCGCGCGTTCGGCTTAAGCTCAAGCCTTCGCGCTGTCTTCCTTCACGGGCTCGCCCTTGGCCCGCACGTCCGAAATCATGCCACGCGCCTGGCGAATGCGCACACCGTCCGCGATCTCGATCTCGATCTGGTCGTCGTCGATCACCTTGGTCACCTTGCCGATGATGCCACCCGAGGTAATCACCGTATCGCCGCGACGCACGTTCTTCACCAATTCCTGATGCTGCTTCACGCGGCGCTGCTGCGGACGCAGTATCAGGAAGTACATGATGACGAAAATGAGGATGAAAGGCAGCAGAGACGTCAACATCTCGGTGCCGCCACCGGCGGCCTGCGCGTAAGCGGGCGTAATAAACATCGAAGGTCCTTTGAACGGGGCTCGGGGGCCCCTCTTGGCCGCAGCGCAATGGCCGCGAAATCGGCCGGGACTATACTGGCCGGAGACCCAAAAGCAACGCTTGGCCGGGCTTTTAGGGGTGCCGAATGGTCGCGGGAGACCGCTTGCCGGGGGGAAACGCACCGGTTAAGCAGTCGCCGCACCGGAGTGAGCATGAAATCAACGTCAGAATTGGATGGCACCGCCGTAATGACGGTCCTGAAGCGAATCGCGGATTCGCTCGAACGCCTCGCCCCGCCGGCCCGGCCGGCTGTCGATCTCGAGGCCGCCGACGCCTTCGTCTGGGCGCCGACGACCGACACGCTGACCGCCGTCAAGCGGGTCAACCGGGTCGATATGGGTCTTCTCAAGGGCATCGATCGCGTGCGCGACACGCTGATGGAAAACACCGAGCGCTTCGCGCAGGGACTGCCGGCGAACAACGCCCTGCTCTGGGGTTCGCGCGGCATGGGCAAGTCGTCACTGGTCAAGGCCGCGCATGCGTCGGTGGCGGCGACGATGGACGGTCCGTCGGGCTTGAAGCTTGTCGAAATCCACCGCGAGGACATCGAGACGTTGCCGGAGCTGATGGCGATCATGCGCGCCTCGCAGCATCGCTTCATCGTGTTCTGCGACGACCTTTCGTTCGATCACGACGACACGTCGTATAAATCGCTCAAAGCCGTGCTCGACGGCGGCATCGAAGGCCGGCCCGACAACGTGTTGTTCTACGCGACGTCGAACCGGCGGCATCTTCTGCCGCGCGACATGATGGACAACGAGCGCTCGACGTCGATCAATCCGGGCGAAGCGATCGAAGAGAAGGTTTCGCTGTCGGATCGCTTCGGGCTTTGGCTCGGCTTCCACAAATGCAGCCAGGACGAATATCTCGAGATGGTTCGCGGCTACGTGAAGCACCACAAGATCCCGGTGAAGGACGAGCAGCTCGAACGCGAGGCGCTCGAATGGGCGACGACGCGCGGTTCACGCTCCGGCCGCGTCGCGTGGCAATACGTGCAGGATCTCGCCGGCCGGCTGCGCGTGCAGCTCGAAGCGCCGAAAGCGAAAAAGAAGAAGTAAAAACGTCAACGACCGCCTCCGTGAGGAGACGGCCGTTGTCGGTCGAACCAAGCCTCTGGAGGGCTGCGGGCTCAGTTTCCGTTGAGGTACGGCATCGGGTCGACCGGGGTCGAACCCTTGCGCACTTCGAAATGCAGTTGCGGCGATGAAACGTTGCCGGTCTGGCCGGCATTCGCGATGATCTGACCGCGCTTTACGGTCTCGCCGCGCTTCACCTTCAGCTCGCTCGCATGAGCGTAAGCCGTGACATAGCCGTTGGCGTGACGGACGAGGACGAGGTTGCCGTAGCCCTTGAGCTCGTTGCCCGAGTAAGCGACGACGCCGTCTTCGGCGGCCTTGACCGACGTGCCTTCCGGCACCGCCAGATTGATGCCTTCGTTCTTCTCGCCGTTGCCCTTCGGGCCGAAGCCGGCGACGACGCGGCCGCGCACCGGCCAGCGGAACGAGGCGGAGGTTGCGCCGGTCGCTGCCGGAGCTTCCTTCTCGGGAGCCGCCGTCTGGTTCGGCGAAGCGAGGTTCGCCTTCTCGACGCGTTCCGGTTCTTTCAGGTTAGCCGGCGCGGCGCCGCGCTGAACCGATGCGACCTGCATCGGCTTCTCGGGCTTGCCCGGAGCGGCGGCGGTCTTCTGAGCGGGCGTCGTGGTCTTTGCGTTCGGCTGAGCGGCCGCGATCTTCTGGGCCGGAGCGGCCGGCTTCGCGGGCTCCGCTGCAGCGGTCTTGATCTGAGACTGCGGGACGCCCGGGATGATGAGGCGCTGACCGGCCTTGATCTTATCGGTCGCCTTGAGGCTGTTGGCGGCGGCGACTTCGGCGCGCGTGCGGCCGTATTGCTGAGCGATGCTGCCGAGGCTGTCCTTGGCGGTCGCGACGTGAACGCCGGACGAGCGCGCCGGTGCCGGAGCCGACGGCTGCGAATTACGCATCGCGGCGAGCTGGCGCGGCTGAGCCGCGTGCTTCATCTGGGCCGGAGCGGCCGAAGCCTGACGCGGCTGAGCCGGCGGCGGATTATATGATTGCTGCGGAGCTTCCGGGAGCTGTTGACGCTCGATCGGGGCTTGGCTCTCGTAGCGCGGCGCGTGGCCACGCTGGTCCTGCACCGAGCCGGTCGTTTCCAGAGCTGACGGGTAGCGCTGAGCGGTGCGCTGTTGTGGGCCGCCCTCAAATCTGGCGACATCCGAACTACAGGCCGCGACGCTGACAGAAAACAAGCAGAGGGCAGCTACTCTGACGACAACCCGCTGACGCGGGGTGACTACGCGAAACGGCATTTTGGTTACTCATACGCTACAGAACAACTCGAATTCGGAGTAAACACCGCCGCGGTAAATAGAGGTTTAAGCAAAGTGAATCCGTCTCAACCTTAATGTCGATTTGAAGAATTCGCCGAAACGCGCATGCCGAAGAAGCCCCTTCCCCTCACTAAAGCGACCGCCCGCCATTTGTGGTTGACGGCACAGCGCTTGGACACGCGCGAGCCTTTCGGCGGCGGTCCGGAAGCGACCGCGAAGGCGGTGGCGCATCTCGGCTACGTGCAGATCGACACGATCAACGTGATCGAACGCTGCCATCACCACATTCTGTGGTCCCGCATCCCCGAGTACCGGCGGGAGCATCTGCGCCAGGCGCAGAGCGTCGAGAAATCCGTCTTCGAATATTGGACGCACGCGCTCGCTTACGTGCCGAGCAGCGACTATCGCTTCTTCGCTCGCGCGATGCGGACGTATCCGGAGAAGGAACGCGCCTGGTTCAAGGGCGTGCAGCCGGAGGACCTGCGCAAGGTGATGCGCCTGGTCCGCAAAGACGGCGCTTTGTCGATCCGCGACATCACGGACGACGAATTACGCGAGAAGGATCATGCGTGGGCGTCACGCAAGCCCTCGCGGCGTGCGTTACAGCTCGCGTTCTTCACCGGCGCGCTGACGGTGAGCGCGCGGACCGGCATGCTGAAGACTTACGATCTCACCGAGCGGCATTTCGGCTGGGACAAACGTCCGAAACCCGCATCGGAAAGCGAGACCGTAACGTATCTGCTCGACCGTGCGCTGACGGCGCAAGGCATCGTCAGTTTGGATTCGATCTGCCATCTCGACGCGCCGCGTAAGCCCGCGATCCGGCAACTCATCGAACGCCGCGTGCGCAAGGGCGAACTCGTTCCGCTGGCGATTGAAGACGCAGGAAAAGTCGAACATTGGGTGCGGCCTGCGCTGCTCGAGCAGGAGCATGTTGAGCCGACGCTGACGCATGTTCTCTCGCCGTTCGACCCGCTGATCATTCAGCGCAAACGGCTGAAGTTTTTCTTCGGCTACGATCATCTGTTCGAGGCGTATGTGCCGAAGGAAAAGCGCGTGTTGGGTTACTTCGCGCTACCGGTTTTGATCGGCGACAAGATTGTCGCCGCGCTCGATATCAAAGCAGACCGCGCCAACAAGAAATTACTGATGCAGAAATGGACGTGGGTCGGCGACGGCAAGGCGAAGGCGCACAAGAAGCTTGTTGAAGAAGAGCTGCACCGTTTCGCGCAATTTCAGTTTGCTGAACCGTCGCCCTGAGAGCCTGACCGAAAAAGCAGAGAACATATCTTCGGCCAATCCTCCCTCTCGGCTGTCATCCCGGAAGCCGCGAAGCGGCTATCCGGGAACCACGTAGCCCAATCGTGCGCAGGGATACGTGGTTCCCGGATCGGCTTCGCCGTCCGGGATGACAGCCCAATGATGTCTCGCGCGATCGTTTCCGGTCAGGCTCTCTAGGATGACGGACCGGAGATCAGAGCTCCCGCGCCTTGCCCGGCAGCAGCGGCACGAAACGCACCTGCATCAAATCCTCGGTGGTGACGTTGCCGTCCTTATCCTTGCGCATGCGCTTGAGCTTTTGGATGCCGTCGTGTTCGCCGACCGGGATGATCATCACGCCATCGAGGGCGAGCTGCGTGACCAGCGCCTGCGGCATCTCCTCGGCGGCGGCCGTCACCATGATGCGATCGAAGCGGCGCTCGCCCGGCAGCGGCACCATGCCGTCGCCGACGACAACGTGGAGATTGTTGAGCCGGAGCGTTTCGAAGCGGACGCTGGCGGCGAGTGCCAACGTGTGGAAGCGCTCGATCGTGACGACGTCGCCGGACATGCGCGAGAGGATCGCGGCCTGGTAGCCGGAGCCGGTGCCGACTTCGAGCACGCGGTGGTGCGGACGCACGTCGAGCGCGGCCGTCATATAGGCGACGAGATACGGCTGGCTGATGGTCTGACCGCAGGCGATCGGCAACGCCTGGTTCGCGTACGCGTTGTCGGCAAATTCCGCGGTGACGAAATGCTCGCGCGGTACTTCGTCCATCGCGCGCAGCACGTTGGGATCCCCGATCCCGCGCTTACGCAGCGCGAGAAGGAATTCCATGCGGTTGATGCTGCCGTCGCCCTGCTGCAATCCACTCTCTCGTGTAGCCCGGATGGAGCGCGGCACAGCCGTGCGCAATCCGGGATAGCAAAAGGCTTCGAATAAGACCCCGGATGTCGCTTCGCTCATCCGGGCTACAAGTTACTTTTTCGGTCGCGGAAACTTCTCGGCGAGCTTGGTCATCAAAGGCTCGTCGGTCAAATCGAGCCGCAGCGGAGTCACAGAAATATGACGATGCGCGAGCGCCGATAGATCGGTGCCGACGCGCGGGGCCGGACGTTCCTTTCGCGCGAAGGCAATCCAGTAATACGGATTGCCGCGGCCGTCGTGCCGCGCGTCGATGCGCAGGATGTCCTGATCGCGCTTGCCCTGCTGCGTCACCGAGATGCCCTCGATGGCGTCGGGCGCGCAATCCGGGAAGTTGACGTTGACCAGCGTGTCAGCCGGTATTCCAAGGTCGAGAATGCGCCGCACGATATCCGGACCATGCTTCGCGCCGGTCTCCCACAACGGGTTGTGGCGCGTTTCGAGGCCGTAGGCCTGGCTGAGCGCGATCGACGGAATACCGAGCACGGTGCCCTCTTTCGCGGCCGCCACGGTGCCCGAATAGAGCACGTCTTCGGCGACGTTCTGGCCGCGATTGACACCCGAGAGGACGAGGTCTGGACGTTTGTCCAGCACGTGCCGAACGCCCATGATCACGCAGTCGGTCGGCGTGCCTTTGACGGCAAAATGCTTGTCGCCGAGTTCGCGCAGACGCAGCGGGTCGTTGAGCGACAGCGAGTGCGACACGCCGGATTGATCGAATTCCGGCGCGACGATCCACACGTCGTCGGAAATCGCGCGCGCGATGTCGGCGCAGATTTTCAGGCCCGGCGCGTTGATGCCGTCGTCGTTGGTCACAAGAATGCGCATTCGATTGTCCGCCTATCGATTGAATTCTGCTGTCATCCCGGCCGAGCCTGCTTGCGCAGCAAGCAGTGAGAGCCGGGATCCACGTATCCCTGCTACCGCTTGGGGTACATGGTTCCCGGATCTGCTCGCCGCTGCGCTGCGCGCAGCCGCTCACGTCCGGGATGACAGCTTTACTGTTTGGCCGATGCTCAAGCCTTCTCGATCTTCTTCATGCCGCCCATGTAAGGCACGAGCACGTCCGGTACGGTGATCGAGCCGTCTTCGTTCTGATAATTCTCCAGCACCGCGACAAGCGCACGACCGACCGCGACGCCGGAGCCGTTGAGCGTGTGGACGTGGCGGACCTTGTTGGCTTTATCGCGGAAGCGCGCGTTCATGCGGCGCGCCTGGAAGTCGCCGCACACCGAGCACGACGAGATTTCGCGGTAGGCGTTTTGGCCCGGCAGCCAGACTTCGATGTCGTAAGTCTTCTGCGAGGCGAAGCCCATGTCGCCGGTGCACAGCGTCATCACGCGGTAGTGCAGATCGAGGCGCTTGAGGATTTCCTCGGCGCACGCGGTCATGCGCTCGTGCTCGTCGAGCGATTGCTCCGGCGTCGTGATGGAGACGAGTTCGACCTTGGTGAATTGGTGCTGGCGGATCATGCCGCGTGTGTCCTTGCCGGCCGCGCCCGCTTCGGCGCGGAAGCACGGCGTGCAGGCGGTGAGCCGCAGCGGCAGTTCGTCCTCGCCGACGATAGATTCGCGGACGAGGTTTGTCAGCGAGACTTCGGCGGTGGGGATGAGCCAGCGGCCCTGAAACTGAGCTGCCTTTGACTTCAAAGCCTCATCGGACGACGTTCCTTCTCCCGGCAATACAGACTCAGCAATCTGAAGATCAATTGCGAGTTCCCGGATCTGCGCATCATTGGCCGCCAAGAACTGATCGTCGCGAAACTTCGGCAGTTGCGCCGTACCGAACATCGCGTCGTCGCGCACCAGCAGCGGCGGGCTCACCTCGGTGTAGCCGTGTTCACCCGTATGAACGTCGAGCATGAATTGACCGAGCGCGCGTTCGAGGCGCGCGAGGCCCTTCTGCAGCACGACGAAACGCGAGCCGGAGAGTTTGGCGGCGAGTTCGAAATCCATCTGGCCGAGCGCTTCGCCCAGCTCGAAATGCTGCTTGAGCGGACGGTTGTCGCCCTTGCGATCCGGCAGATACGCGGCGGCGCGCTTCGGCCAATATTTGTGATGCTCGACATTGCCGTGCTCGTCGGCACCTTCCGGCACTTCGGGCAGCGGCAGGTTCGGAATCGTCGCGAGGACGCCGTTCGGACCGGAGAGCTTTTCCTCCTCGGCTTTCGCGGTCTGCTCGAGCTGCGGCAGCGTGGTTTTGAGTTCGACGACTTCGGCCATCAGCGCGTCGGCGCGCGCGTTGTCCTTGGCCTTCTTCGCCTCGCCGATTTCCTTCGAGGCGGCGTTGCGGCGCGCCTGCGCCTGCTCGGACGCCGCGATGGCGGAGCGCCGCGCTTCGTCGATCTTAAGAAGCTCGGACGACGAGAATGCCACCGGCTGTTCGCCACGGCGGCCGAGCGCCTTGTCGAAGGCGGCGGCGTTCTCTCTGATCCAGCGGATGTCGTGCATGGTGCAATCTCGGCCAACAATTCCGTCATGGCCCGGCTTGTCCGGGCCATCCACGTCTTGGCGGCGCTGTTGAAGACGTGGATGGCCCGCAAGAAGCGGGCCATGACGGCTCAATTGGGCGCCGAAGCATGGCGGCCAAACGGCTAAAGGGTTAGGCGCGGTAAATCAACTACTCGGCCGGGGTGACGTCCGTGGACGGATCGGTCGCCGGTTTCTGCTTCGGCTCGACCCACTTGGCGGCCCAGATCGACCCCTCGTAAAGGATCATCAGCGGCAGCGCGAGCGCGAGCTGGCTGATCACGTCCGGTGGGGTGAGCACCGCCGCGATGACGAAGGCGCCGACGATGAAGTAGCGGCGTTTCGCGCGCAGGCTCTCGGAGGTCAGAATGCCGACGCGCGCGAGCAGCGTGAGGATCACGGGAAGCTGGAACGCGATGCCGAACGCGAAGATCAGCGACATGATCAGCGAGAGATATTCAGCGACCTTCGGCAACAGTTCGATCGCGGCGTTGCCGTCGCCCGGCGCCTGCTGCATCGACACCGAGAACTTCACCAGCATCGGCATGGCGACGAAGTAAACCATCATCGAGCCGAGCGCGAAGAAGATCGGCGTCGCGATGAGATACGGCAGGAAGGCTTGGCGCTCGTGTTTGTAGAGGCCGGGCGCGACGAACATGTAGAGCTGTCCCGCTATCACGGGAAACGCCAGGAAACACGCGCCGAACAGCGCGAGCTTCAAGCGCGTGAGGAAGTATTCGAGCAGCTGCGTGTAGATGAATTTCGCGCTGGAGCCGACGACGAGCGAATACGGCCAGACCAGGATGTTGAAGATCTGCTCGGAGAAATAGAAGCAGATGATGAACATCAGGAAGATGGCGAGCAGCGCCTTGATGAGGCGCGAGCGCAGCTCGATCAGGTGGTCCATCAACGGCGCCTTGGAGGCGTCGATGTCGTCTTGGCTCATGCCGCGCTCCCGGACTTAGGAGCATCAGCTTTCGGAGGCTCTGCGGGCGCAGGCGCGCCATCGAGTGCGGCGCGCTCCGGATGCGCGTCAGGCGCTGCGGTCGCGGGAGCCGCCGTCTCGGCCGGCGGTGCGGCGAATTCGTGCGGGTTCACGGGCGGCGGCATCTCGGGCATCGGCGTGCTGATGTCGGCGGCCGGTGCCGACGGTGTTCCGCCCGTCGACGGCGTCAGGTCCGCGCTCGATACGCCGACGTCTTTCGTCGCAGCGTCGAACTGGGATTTGGCGTTTTGGAATTCGTCCCGAATGGTCTGCATCGGGTTGAAGCCCTTGGCGGTGTCGCGGAGACCGTCGACCTTGTCTTTGAGGTCCGACATCTCAGCTTCACGCATGGCTTCGTTGAACTGACCTTGGAATTCGGACGCCATGCGCCTGATCTTGGTCATGTACTGACCCATCGTGCGCAGGACTGTCGGCAGTTCCTTCGGGCCAATGACAATCAGCGCGACCATGCCGATCAGGATCAGCTCGCCCCAACTGATGTCGAACATGAGTTTCTCCGCGCGGCGGCGCTATACGCTGCGCCGCCTATTCCCAGATGGGCTTAGAGGGTCGAACCCTCAGCCTTGCGCTCTGTCTGGGCGCGATTTGCGAGACCAGGCTCTTGGTTGATGGTCTTCAGCTGGTCGCTCTTGGCGGGCTCATTCTTGGCCACGTCCTCGTCGGACATGCCCTTCTTGAACGCCTTGATGCCCTGCGCCATGTCGCCCATGAGCTCGGAAATCTTGCCGCGGCCGAACAGCAGCAGGACCACGACGACAACCACGAGCCAATGCCAAATGCTTAACGATCCCATAGGGATAATCCTCCGCGCGGGCGCAACCGGCTTTTGCCGTATCGGCCCCTTGTTCCCAACTGAACCTAGGCCTCGTCGGCCGGAAAGACAAGGACTTCAGCCGGATCGATCGTCACAGCTACGGGAGTGTTGACGGCCATGCCGCGCGCACCCCGCAGCCGGGCCTTGATCGGCCGCTCGCTACCCTGGACGACGATCTCCAGGAGATCGACCTCGCCGAGGAAACGGATGCTGCGCAACCGGCCGCCGATTCCGCTGCTCGGGAAGCCGACCGAGATGGCGTCCGGCCGCACGGCGACGACCGCTTGCGTCCCTTCGGATAAGCCGGGTGCTTTGAAGCTGCCGACGGGCGTTTCGACTTTACCGCCCTGAACTTCGCCGTAAAATTCGTTGAGATCCGTGAAGTAGCGCGCGGCGGCGAGATCGCGTGGCTTGCTGTAGATCCTCTCCGGCGTGTCGGCCTGGACGATGCGCCCTGCCCGCATCAGCACGATGCGGTCGCCGATGCGGAGCGCCTCCTCGGGATCGTGCGTGACGACGATGCAGGTCACGCGGCTCTCGCGCATGACGTTGAGCGTTTCCTCGCGGACTTCGTCGCGCAGGCGCTTGTCGAGGCCGGAGAATGGCTCGTCCATCAGCAGCACATTCGGTCGTGGCGCGACGGCGCGGGCAAGCGCAACGCGCTGCTGCTCGCCGCCCGACAACATGTGCGGATAGCCGTCCGCATAACGGGCGACGCCGACACGCTCGAGCGCGAGGCGCGCTTCGCGTTCCGCATCGGCGCGCGACATATCGCGCAAACCAAACATCACGTTGGCGAGATTGGTGAGATGCGGGAAGAGCGCGAAATCCTGGAACATCAGGCCGACGCCGCGCTTCTCGGGCGGAACGGCGTTGCGGCCCGTGCTGACGTCCTGGCCGTTGATGAGGATGCGCCCCGACAGCGGCGTCTCGACGCCGGCGGCGAGGCGCAGCAACGTCGTCTTGCCGCAGCCGGACGGGCCGAGGAGACAGATCACTTCGCCGGGCGCGATGTCGAGATCGATGCCTCGCACGGCCTCGACGTCGCCGTAGCGATGCGAGACCCCCTCGTAGACGAGACGCGCCGGAATCGACGCCGGGGTGCGCGGACGCGACACCAAGCGATCGATGAACCCCCGCCGCTCAGGCGCAGCACTCATTTTTTCACGCGCATGATCGGACGGAAAACCGGTGACCACTTTTCCTGATCATGCGCCGAATTCCCCGCAGAACTACTCTTCGTCGGTACGCTCCGACGGCACCGCGAGGGTGAGGTCGAGCTCCGGGGTGTCTTCTAGCGGGTCCTCGTCGTCGCGCAAAGCCGGATCGTCGGACGGCGACGGTACCGAGAAGCCGGCCGGCAGGCCGCCCTCCAGCAGGCCCGCGCCCTTCAGCTCTTCGAGGCCCGGCAGGTCGTTGAGCGCCTCGAGGCCGAATTGGCTGAGGAAATTCTCGGTCGTGCCGTAAGTGACCGGACGCCCCGGCGCCTTGCGGCGGCCACGCAGGCGCACCCAACCGGTCTCCAGCAGCACGTCGAGCGTGCCCTTGGACGTGTTGACGCCGCGGATCTCTTCGATCTCGGCGCGGGTCACCGGCTGGTGATAGGCGACGATCGCCAGCGTCTCGAGCGCAGCGCGCGACAGTTTCTTCGGCTCGACGATGTTCTTCGACAGCAGCCACGCGAGATCGTTGGCGGTGCGGAAGGTCCACTTGCCGCCGATGCTGACGAGGTTGACGCCGCGCGGCGCGTATTCGGTCTGCAGCGCGCGAAGCGTTGCCTTGACGTCGGTGTCGTCGGGGAGACGCTCGCCGAGCGTCTTCTCGTCGAGCGGCTCGCTCGCGGCGAACAGCAACGCTTCGATCAAGCGCAGTTCTTCGGGGCGCTGTACCGGCTCTTCCACCGTCTCGGGCTCACGTGTGTCTTCGAAATCTTCCACCGGATTGCCTTCGCTTACCGCGATCCGCAAACGACGTTCTGCGACTGGGGTCATAAAGGCCTCCTCACTATTGTACTGGATTGCCGGACGTGTCGGGGCCGCCATTCCCCTCCTCTCCCGGTCTTTCTTGTTCGCCTGGCAGCGCGTCTTCCACAGGTCTTGGGCCGACGCGCGGTGCGCGCAGGTAGATCGGTTGAAACGATCCCGACTGGTGCAGTTCGAGAACGCCTTCGCGGACCAGCTCAAGGCTTGCCGCGAAGCTCGATGCGAGCACGCTCGCGCGCATTCCGGGCTCGACGACGTATTGGATTAGGTAATCGTCGAGCCGCTGCCAATCGTAAGACTTCATGCCGGCGAGACGCTTCAGCGCCTCACGCGCGTCGGTCAGCGACCACACGTCGCGCGGCTTAAAACGCACCCGCGAGAGCGCGGTCTTACGCCGCTGCACAGAATACGCGGTCAGCAGATCGTAGAGCGTCGCCGAATATTCCGGCCGCTTGATGGCGTTGACGGGTTCCGGGTCGCCACGCTCGAAGGTGTCGCGGCCAAGCTGCGGGCGGCCCATGAGCGCGACGGCGGCGGCACGGATCGCTTCCAAGCGTTGCAGGCGGATCGCCAACGCAGCGGCCAATTCGGCGGCGCTCGGTTCGTCGCCGGGCGTATCCATCTGCGGGATCAGCAGTCGCGATTTGAGATAGGCCAGCCAGGCGGCCATCACGAGATAATCGGCGGCGAGTTCGAGATGCGCCTTGCGGGCTTCCTCGACGAATTTCAGATACTGCTCGGCAAGCGCCAGAACGGAAATCTTGGCGAGGTCGACCTTCTGCTGCCGCGCCAGCGCGAGCAACACGTCGAGCGGTCCCTCGAACCCTTCGACATCGACAATCAAAGAGGGCTCGGCTACCGCAGCAGGCTGCGCCTGCTCAAATTCTTCTGCCGTTAAGGCATTTTCAGCAGTCATGTTCACCTGACTGATTCGCCCTAACCGATCATAGCGGAAAAGCGCGCTCGCGCTTCCGCCACATCGATTGTCCCCGGGCCTTTGCGCGCGTCTAGCGCTAGTTCGGTACGGCGCAGCGCCTCGCCGGCGAGGATCGGCGCCGCACTCGCGACAGCGATCATCTCGGCCATGTCGCCATTGCAGTGGAGCGCGAGGTCGCAGCCGGCCGCCAGCGATGCGCGCGTGCGCTCGGCGAAATCGCCCGCCAGCGCCTTCATCGAGAGATCGTCCGTCATCAGAGCACCGGTGAAGCCGATCTCGCGCCGGATGACATCGTCGATGACAGTCTTCGACTGCGTCGCCGGAGCGTCCGGATCGATGTCCGTGAAGACGATATGGCCCGTCATGCCGAGCGGCAGATTGTTGAGGGGCTTGAACGCAGCGAAATCGGTTGCCGACAGCGTCGCGCGGTCCGCTTCGACGACCGGAAGTTTCTCATGACTATCGACGACGGCGCGACCGTGACCCGGCATATGCTTCACGACCGGCAACACACCGCCCTCCATCAAGCCCTCGGCGACGGCGCCCGCGATCGCCGCAACGGTCGCGGCATCCTCGCCGTAAGCGCGATTGCCGATCGCCTGCGTGGACCCGGCCTGCGGAACGTCGGCGACCGGCAGGCAGTCGACCGTGATCCCCAGCGCCGCCAAGTCTTCCGCGATGAGGCGCGCACCGAGACGTGCGGCAGTCAGCCCGGCGTTCGCGTCGAGGGCATGGAGTTTGCCGAAGAGCCCGCCGGCCGGATAGGCCGGCCAATGCGGCGGGCCCAGGCGCTGCACGCGGCCGCCTTCCTGGTCGATCAGGACCGGAGCGTCGTCGCGGCCGACGATTTGGCGAAAAGAGTCAACCAGCGCACGGACTTGGTCGGGAGTCTCGACGTTGCGCTTGAACAGGATCAGACCCCACGGGTCCGTATCACGCAAAAAGTCACGCTCTGACGGGGTCAGAGCGTGACTGATGCAACCGGTGATGAAAGCGCGCGGCATACCTGCCGGATTGCCCGCGCATCATGCGCGGGTCAAGGCGCTGTTACTTAATTCTTCTGGACAATGCACTGCCCACCGGCAGCCTTCAGGTTTGTGCACAGTTCTGTGGCCTGAGTGGCCGAAGCGAACGGGCCCAACTGAACGCGGTAGACGGTGCCCTTCTCGCCAAGGTCCGCCTTGCGAATCAGCGGCGACTTGCCGGCGAGAACCGACGGATACTTCGCCTGCAGCGATTTATACGACGACTTGGCATCGCCTTCCGACTTCTGCGACGAGATCTGGACGACGTGACCGCCGGTCGGCGACGGAGCAGCAACCGCTGCCGAGGACGGCGGCGTTGCGGCGACGACCGGAGCGATCGAAGCGGTTCGGACCGGAGCCGGCTTCGTCGTGTCCGAACGCGGGCCGGTCGACGGACCCGTCACGGGGCCGTTCGGCAGGATACGCTCGGTCTTGACCTTCTTCGGCTCGGCGGCCGGCGGCGGCGGCGTCATGCCGGTCGACTGTGCGGCGGGAGCTGCCGGAATGCTGCCGACGGTGCGCGGCGCGGCTTGCGTGCCGGCCTTGATGTCCATCGGGGTTTCTTCGCGCGTCATCATGCGCTCCGGCTGATTGCCGTTGCCCGCGCGATTGTAAGTCGTTGTCGAAACCGGCTCGCGCTGCTGCGGCGTGCCGGCGACCTTGTTCGGCTGATCGCTGGCCTTGATGACCGGCGGCGGACCCGAGATCGTCGGACCCATCGAGCGATAAGCGTAAGCGCCGGCGGCGCCGATCACGCAGAGACCGACGGCGGCAGCGACGAGTTGCAGGCCGCGCTTCTTCTTCGGCTCTTCCGGGATGTATTCCTGGTCGTAGCCGGTGTCGTAGGCCGGATCGTAATGCTGTTCGGCATAGTGCTCGTCGGCGTAATGCTGATCCGCATACTGCTGCGGCTGCACGGGCTGAGCTTGAGCGGTAGCCGGAGCGGCTGCGACCGGCGTCGCGGCGACTGGCGTCGCGTAGCGCGGTGCGACCGATTTCTGGACGGCCGACGATTGAGCTCCGGCGTCGTAGCTGCCGCGCAAATCATGCGTCGGTTGCTGGTAACGGGTTTGCGCCGGAGGCGGCGCATAAGCGGCCGGCTCGGGAGCGGCCTGCTGGGCGGCGGGCTGAGATGCCTGCCGCACGTTCGTGTAACCGTTGTTTTGTCCGATCAAGCGCGCCAGCTCTGCGAGCGGGTCCTTGTTACCGGAAGCCTGGTCTGCCGCGAAATCCTGCTGCAAACGTTGATTGCCCTGGGTGGCCATAACACACACTGCCTTCGGTTTAAGGATCTCCCGGCTAGCCTACCCGACACACGCGATACGCAGCGTGGACGGAACCGATCGATCACCGCATCTCCACCGGTGCCGCAACCCCGAGCAATGAAAGCCCAGATGCCAGCACGGTAGCGACCCCCTGCACGAGTGCAAGTCTCGCTATCGTTATTATTGGATCATCTAGGATAATGAAGCGTAAATGAGGCGCAGCATTTCCACGTGTATATTGGGCGTTGAACGCCGTCGCCAATTCGTAAAGGTAGAAGGCGACGCGGTGCGGCTCATGCGCCAAGGCCGCCGATTCGAGCACGCGCGGGTATTGGCCGAGCAGCTTGATGAGGCCGATTTCTCCCTCATCCTCAAGGCGATCGAAGGCGGCGCCGGCAAGAAACTTCCGCCGCGCTTCAGCGTCGGACGGCAGGTCTTTCGCGCCTTCGGAGGCGGCGTTGCGGAAAATCGACTGACAACGCGCGTGGCCGTACTGAACGTAAAAGACCGGGTTGTCGCGCGACTGCTCGATCACCTTGGCGAGGTCGAAGTCGAGAACCGCATCGTTTTTCCGGTACAGCATCATGAAGCGGACGGCGTCGCGGCCGACTTCGTCGAGCACTTCGCGCAGCGTCACGATGTCGCCGGAGCGCTTCGACATGCGAACGAGCTCGCCGTTGCGTAGCAGCCGGACCAGTTGGACGATCTTGACGTCCAGTGTCGCCTTACCACCCGTGATGGCGGCGACGGCGGCCTGCATGCGCTTGATGTAACCGAAGTGGTCGGCGCCCCAGACGTCGATAATCTCGGAGAAGCCGCGCTCGAACTTCGAGCGATGGTAGGCGATGTCGGCGGCGAAATAAGTGTGGGTGCCGTCCGACTTCGCGAGAGGACGGTCGACGTCGTCGCCATGCTGGGTCGAGCGGAACAGGAGCTGCTCGCGATCCTCGTAGTCGTCGACCGGCGCCCCCTTCGGCGGCGGCAGGCGGCCCATGTAGACTTTGTCGTCGCGGCGCAGCTCGTCGATCGTCGCGGCGATCTGGCCGCCGTTACCTTCCGCGAGCGTGCGCTCCGAGAAGAAGACGTCGTGCTTCACGCCCAGCGCCGCGAGATCGTCGCGGATCATGTCCATCATCATGGCGATGGATTTCGCGCGGACGATCGGCAGCCATTCGGCTTCCGGCTGGTTGCGGAGCTTGTCGCCGTATTCGGCCTTCAGCGCTTCGCCGACCGGCTTGAGATAATCGCCGGGGTAAAGCCCTTCCGGAATGTCGCCGATGGTCTCACCGAGCGCTTCGCGGTAGCGCAGGAACGCGGAACGCGCGAGCACGTCGACCTGCGCGCCGGCATCGTTGATGTAGTATTCGCGTGTCACGTCGTGACCGGTGACGTCGAGCAAGGTCGCAAGCGCATCGCCGAACACGGCGCCGCGGCAGTGACCGACATGCATCGGGCCGGTCGGGTTTGCCGAGACGTATTCGACGTTGACCTTGCGCCCTGCTCCGAGACCGCTGCGGCCGTAGCTTTCGCCGGCGTCGAGCGCGGCCTTCAATTCGTCGAGCCACAACGCACGATGCAGCGTGAGGTTGATGAAGCCAGGCCCGGCGATCTCGACCTTCTCGATCATCGGATCGGCGCGCAGACCTTCGGCGATTGCTTCGGCGAGATCGCGCGGCTTCTGCTTGGCTTCCTTCGCAAGCACCATCGCGGCGTTGGTCGCCATGTCGCCATGGGTCGCATCGCGCGGCGGTTCGACAAGAACGCGCGACAGATCAAGACCGGCCGGCAGACGCCCGCTATCGCTCAGGCCGCGCAAAACGGTCTGAACGGAGGCTAGAACGCGGGCAAACAGATGGGCGGCAGGCGCTGTCATTCATCAAACTCGGTGCTGGAATGCTGGCCGCTAACGCAAATCAGGTGTCGAGTCAAAAAAGCGCGCGTGCTCGGTTAATGCGAAATTGTCCGTCATTCCGGCGATAAAATCGCCGACGCGGCGCGCCGTTTTAGCCTCGGTCTCGAGGCCTTCGCGCCACTCTTCAGGCATTCGGCTAGGCTCTCGCGAGAGCAAAACGAACAGATCGCTGACGACCTGCGTGGCTTCGAGCATTACCTGCATGACGCGCTCGTGGCGATACATGCGTGGAAACAGAAAACCTTTGATCTCGCGGTCGGCCTCCTGCATCGCGGGCGAGAAGCCGACGAGAAGCTTCCCGACATCGCGTACAGCATGAGGTGTCGCCGGTGCGGTCTCGATCAGGCGCGCGTTGGATGCGCTGACAACGTCTTCGACCATGCGCGTGATGAGGCGGCGCACGAGCTCGTGTGCCTGGCGCGGCGGATCGAGATTGCCGTGACGCTGCGCGATCTCGGCGAGGATGTCGCCAAGCAACGGCACTGTTTTCAGGTCGTCGATAGTGAAGAGTTCGGCGCGCAAGCCGTCGTCGATGTCGTGCGCGTCGTAAGCGATATCGTCCGCTACCGCAGCGGCTTGTGCTTCGGCGGAGCCATAGGTGCCGAGCGGAATTGCGTATTGATCCGCAATCGTCGCCATCGGCGCCGGGATGCCGTGCGCATAGCGCTCGACCGGCGCGCCATCCGGCGACGTCAGCGGGCCGTTGTGCTTGAGCAGCCCCTCGATCGTCTCGTAAGTGAGGTTGAGGCCGTCGAAGGCCGCATAGCGACGCTCGAGCTCGGTGACGACGCGCAGCGACTGCGCATTGTGATCGAAGCCGCCGAAGGGCCGAAGCTGCTCGTCAAGGGCGCGCTCGCCGGCGTGGCCGAACGGCGGATGGCCGAGATCGTGCGCGAGCGCGAGCGCTTCGGCGAGATCTTCGTCGAGGCCAAGCGCGCGCGAGAGCGACCGTGCGATCTGGGTGACTTCGAGCGTGTGCGTGAGACGGGTCCGGTAGTGGTCGCCCTCGTGGACGACGAAAACCTGCGTCTTGTGCTTCAGGCGGCGGAAAGCAGCCGAATGGATAATGCGGTCACAATCGCGTCGGAAGACGTTGCGCGCCGGGCTTTCGGTTTCCGGATACCGTCGACCGCGGCTTTCGCGGGGGTGCAGTGCGTACGGCGCCCTCTCCCGCCCCGAATCCACCGCCATAGCTGCTATCCGCTCCGTTGACCCGATGCCGCGCCGCACCTAACTATCAGGCACGCGCCCTCGCAACTCGCGAATCTGCGGCGCGGGAGATGTTTACGATGACTTCAATACAAGTCTCTGAACGCGCTGCCACCCGGATCGGGCAAATCCTCAAGGGCGAGCCAGACGGCACGATGCTGCGCGTCAGCGTCGAAGGCGGCGGCTGCTCGGGCTTCCAGTACAAGTTCGACATGGAGCGCGAGAAAGCCGAGGACGACATCGTCATCGAGCGCAACGGCGCGGTCGTGCTGATCGACTCGGTGTCGTCGCAGTATCTCGCCAATTCCGAGATCGATTTCGTCGACGATCTGATCGGCTCGTCGTTCAAGATCATCAATCCGAACGCGACCGCTTCGTGCGGCTGCGGAACGAGCTTCTCGCTTTAAGTTTCTCCGATGAAAACGACAGTTCGCTGGACCGACGGCGTCAGCTTCGAGGCCGAGACCGGCTCAGGTCATCGCGTCACCATGGATGGCGCGCCCGAGATGGGCGGCCGCAATCTCGGCGGACGGCCGATAGAAATGCTGCTCGTCGGGCTCGGCGGCTGCACGGCATTCGACGTCGTGCATATTCTGAAGCGCGGGCGTCACGACGTGACGGGCTGCGAAGTCGCGATCGATGCGGAGCGCGCGCCGACGGAACCGAAGGTCTTCACGCATATCAAGCTGCATTTCACCGTGTCGGGACGCGGGCTGTCGGACGACGCCGTGAAGCGCGCCGTCGATCTTTCGCGCGACAAGTACTGCTCGGCGTCGATCATGTTCGCGCAAGTCGCGAAGATGGAGCATTCGTTCGAAGTGCGCGAAGGTTAGTTCGTTTTCATCCCGGTTTAGTTCGTTTTCATCCCAGTTTTTTTGGCGAACTCGGTGAAGCGCACGACTTCATCCTTGAGCCGCGCGTCGATCTCCTGCGGCGACATCGGGAGCGGTTCGACGCCGAGTTGCTTGAAGCGCTCCTGCACGGCCGGCGATTTCACCGCTTCGGCAATTTCCTTGGCAAGACGGTCGATGATCGGACGCGGCGTTTTCGCCGGGGCAAGCAAGCCGATCCAAGACGTGTAGTCGGAATCCGCATAGCCGAGTTCGAGCGTCGTCGGTACGTCCGGCAAGACCGACGAACGCTTCGGGCTCGACACAACGAGGCCGAGCAGTTTGCCTTCGCGAATGAACGGCAGCGCGGTCGAGATCGGGCAGAAGTAATAATCGACGCGGCCTGCGATCACTTCGGTGATCGCTTCGGAGCCGCCTTTGAACGGGATGTGCAGCGCTTTGTAACCCGCACTGTAGCGGAAGCGCTCGGCGCTCAAGTGCACGGCGGAGCCGACGCCGACGGTCGCGAAGCTGAATGCCTCAGGCTTCGCTTTCGCCGCGGCGACGAAGTCCTGCACCTTCTTGAAGCCCTTGTCGGGTGAAATGATCATCACGCTCGGCGACGAACCCATCAGTCCGACGCCAGCGAAATCACCCGCCGCATCGTAGAGCAAGCTGTGCAGCGCCGGCGCGATCGTGTGCGCGGATGACGTTGCGAGCAGCGTGTAGCCGTCCGGATCCGCGCGCGCGACCTGCGTCGCGCCGATGGTGCCGCCTGCCCCGCCGCGATTTTCGACGACGATAGGCTGGCCGATCTGCTTCGATACTTGTTCGAGCACGATGCGCGGAATGAGATCCGTCGCGCTTCCGGCGCCGAACGGAATGATCACGCGGATCGGCTTGTCCGGATAGTTCTGGGCATTTGCCGTCGTTGCAGCGAAAGCGAGCGCGGCAAGACCGAGAAGAAGCTGACGTCGCATCGCACACCTCTTGCGGGGGCTTCGGATTCGGCAGCAAGCAGCCAAACCCATCCATCGCTCATAAGCAAGCGTCGCGCCACATCGGCGGCCGTGCAGAAAGCTCTACTCGGCTGCGACGGCGCGCGGCGCTTCCGCGGTTTCGGCTTCTTCGTGCTGCGGCTCGAGATGACGCTTGAGCATCCGATCGACGCGGTCGAGGTACAGATAGACCACCGGCGTGATGTAGAGCGTCAGCAATTGCGACACCAACAGGCCGCCGACAACCGCGATACCAAGCGGTTGACGCAATTCAGCGCCAGCGCCGGCACCGAGTGCGATAGGCAGCGCGCCGAAGATAGCGGCAAATGTCGTCATCATGATCGGGCGGAAGCGCAGCAGACACGCTTCGCGGATCGCGGGCTCAGGTCCAATGCCGACACTTCTTCGTTCGATCGCGAAGTCGACCATCATGATCGCGTTTTTCTTCACGATGCCGACGAGCATCACGATGCCGATCATCGCGATGACCGAGAGATCCATCTTGAACAGCATCAGCGTGAGCACGGCACCGATACCGGCCGAGGGCAAGCCCGACAAAATCGTGATCGGGTGGATGAAGCTCTCGTACAGAATGCCAAGGATCACGTAAGCGGCAAAGATCGCCGCGAGGACGAGCACGATCTGCCCCTTCTTCGCGTCGTCGAACACCTGCGCGGTGCCTTGGAAACCTGCCACGATGGTAAGCGGCAAATTCGCATTGCGCGCGATCTGCTCGATCGCGTCGTTCGCCTCGCCGAGCGAGAAACCGGGCGCGAGGTTGTACGAGATCGTCACCGACGGCTGCTGGCCTTGATGATTGACCGAGAGCGGACCAACCGACGGACGCAACGTCGCGATGGTGTCGAGCGGGATCGAACGACCATCCTGCGTCTTCAGGAAGAGACGCGAGAGCGACGAGGGATCCGACTGATACTTCGGATCCGTTTCCATGATGATGCGGTAGTCGTTGGTCGGCGTGTAGATCGTACCGATCTGGCGCGTGCCGTAGGCGTTGAACAGCGCCTGGCGCACTGCATCGATGGTGATGCCGTAGACACCCGCCTTCTCACGATCGACGTCGACCGTCATTTGCGGGTTCTTGATGTAGAGATCGATATCGACGTCGCGTACCGACGGCAGCTTCGCGATCTCCTCGCGCAGCTTCGGCGCAAGGGCATACAGCGCCTCGGAGTCGCTGGACTGCAGCGTGTATTGATACTCGCCCTTCGAGATGCGGCCGCCGACGTTGATGTTCTGGACCGGGCGGAACACCGTGCCGATACCCGTGACGGCAGCAACGTTGCGGTTGAGCCGCCGGATCACCGTCGTGATGTCCTCGCGTTCTTTCTTCGGCTTCAGCGCAATGAACATACGGCCGAGATTGCCGGTGTTGTTCGGTCCGCCGGCGCCGACCGTCGAGTTGAAATAAGCGACAGCAGGATCGGCTCCGACGATGTCGGCGACCTGCTTCTGGCGCACCGTCATTGCGTCGAAAGACGTATCGGTCGCAGCTTCGGTTGAAGCGATAATGAAGCCGATGTCTTCGCGCGGGAAGAATCCCTTTGGGATCACCATGTAGAGATAGACGGTGAGACCGAGCGTCACGAAGGTGATCAGCAGCGTCACGATCTTGAAGCGCAACGCAACGTCCAGCGTCCATTCGTAGGCTTTGAGCATGCCGGCGAAGCCGGCCTCGAAAGCGCGCAGGATGACGTTCGGCTTCTTGTGATCGTCCTCGTCGTGCGCCTTGAGAAGACGCGCGCAGAGCATTGGCGTCAACGTCAGCGAGACGAAGCCCGAGATAATGATCGCCATCGAAATTGTGACGGCGAATTCGCGGAAGATGCGGCCGACGATGCCGCCCATCAGCAGCACCGGAATGAACACGGCGATCAGCGAGAAGGTAATGGAGACGATCGTAAAGCCGATTTCCTTGGCGCCCTTGAGCGCCGCTTCGAACGGACGCATGCCGCCTTCGACGTGACGCACGATGTTTTCGAGCATGACGATGGCGTCGTCGACGACGAAGCCGACCGACAGCGTCAGCGCAAGCAGCGTCATGTTGTTGATCGAGAAACCGAACGCATACATCGCCGCGCAAGTCGCAACGAGCGAGATCGGCACTGCCAGTGTCGGTATCAGCGTCGCGGTGAATTTACGCAGGAAGAGGAAGATGACCATCACGACGAGCGCTATGGCGATGAGGAGCGTCTCCTGCACGTCCCACACGGCGTCGCGGATCGACTGAGAGCGATCCATCATGACGTCCATCTGGATGGACGGCGGAAGCTGTGCGCGGAACGCCGGTAGCCGCTTTTTGATCAGATCGACGACTTCGACCGTATTGGCGTCCGGCTGGCGTTGGATCGCCAGCATGATGGCGCGCTTGTCATTGAACCAGGTCGCGATCTTGTTCTCTTCGACGCTGTCGTAGACGTTGGCGACTTCGGCGAGTTTGATCGGCACACCGTTGCGCCAGGCGACAACGACATTTCGGTAGTCCGCGGCCTTTTCGAGCTGGCCTGTCGCAGTAATCGTCGTGTTCTGCCGTGGCCCCTGAATGGTGCCGACGGGCGCACTTGAGTTGGCGCGGGACACAGCGGTTCGAATGTCGTCGAGTGTCAGGTTGCGGGCAGCCGCGGCTTCGGAGTCGACCTGAATACGGACCGCGAATTTCTGCGCGCCGTAAATCAACACCTGCGCGACGCCGCTAATCTGCGAAATCTGCTGGCCAAGCGTGATGTCGGCGTATTCGTTGACCTTCGATAACGGGAGCGTGTCGGAGGCGAGCGAAATGAACAAAACAGGCGCGTCACCCGGATTCACTTTCCGGAAGCTCGGCGGGATCGTCATTTCGATCGGTAGTCGCCGTTGCGCGACGGATAGCGCGCTCTGTACGTCGAGCGCCGCGCCGTCGATGTCGCGGCCGAGATCGAACTGGATCGTGATGCGCGCGATGCCGAGTGAGGACGACGACGTCATCGACGAAATGCCGGCGATGACCGACAGTTGCCGCTCGATCGGCGACGCCACGGACGCCGCCATCGTTTCCGGACTGGCGCCCGGCAGCGTCGCGGTGATTTCGATGGTTGGGAAGTCAACGCGGGGCAGCGCCGCAACGGCGAGCAGTCTGTAACCGAAAATACCGAAGACAATCAGCGAAGCCGTGATGAGCGTCGTCATCACGGGACGTCGGATGCACATCTCCGATAAGTTCATGCTGGTCTAAGTCCCTGCGCGGCGTTGACGCGGCTGTACCTTGGTTCCGTTGGCGAGCTGGAGCTGCCCGTCGATCACGACGGTCTCGCCACCATTCAGGCCTTCATAGATGACCGACTTGCCGTCGACCGTGCGCCCAACCTTGACGGGCTGAGACACCGACGCGCCATCCTTCACGACGAAGACGAACGACCCGGCTTGGCTGACTTGCACCGCCTGCGACGGCACGGTCACGCCGGGCTCGTCGCGCACCGAGAGCGTCACGTTGACGAGGGTGCCGGGCCATAGCGACTCGGACTCGTTGTTCATGCGGGCGCGGATGTTGATCATGCCGGTGGTCGGATCGACCGTGTTGTCGATCATCGCGAGCTGGCCGATCACCGGCTCACGCTCGCCCGGGATCGCGGCTTCGATCGTGCCGGCCTTCGCGATCATCGCCTGGCGCACGTCCGGCAGCGCGCGCTGCGGCACGCCGAAGACGACGTAGACCGGCTTGATCTGGTTGATGGTGGCGAGCGGCGTCAGGTCCGCCTGACGCACGAAGTTGCCGACCTTCACGTTGGCGGCGCTCATGCGGCCGTTGATGGTCGCGCGGATCTCCGTATAGCTCTTTTGCACGCGGAGATTTTCGATCGTTGCCTCGTCGGACTTGATCGTCCCGCGCAGCACGCCGGCTTGCGTCTGCGCGTTTTCGAGGCTCACCTTGGTGCCCGCGTTACTCGCCAGAAGTTGTGTGTAGCGCTTGATGTCGCGCTCGGCTTGTTCGAGCGATGCCTTATCGCGCGTCAGCACGCCTTCGGCTTGAGCGATCTGCGCATCGATAGCGCGGCTATCGAGCGTGAAGAGGAGATCGCCCTCTTTCACCGAGGAGCCGTCCGTGAAGTGGACGCCGACGATTTCGGTATCGACACGCGGTTTGATCGCGACGCTGGCAAACGGCATCACGGTGCCGAGCGCGTCATACTGCACCGGAACCTGCTCTTTCAGAGCGACAGCGGTTTCGACGGGGACGACTCGTTGTTGAGGTGCCTGCGGCGCCTGCGCAACCGCGTTGCCCGGCCACCAGAGCTCTCGCTTCTGCACGCCGACCGTTACGGCGGCGAGCACGGCTACGCCACCTATGATCCATTTCAGTCTAGCCATTGAGTGCCGGTTCTCGGCTCCTTCTTATCCCCTTGGAGTTCTCCTGAGGGGTAATGCGCGGGGTTCCCATCCGCCGTCTGACCTAGCACAGTCAAATTACTCCTAGCAGAATTCAAAGCAGTTTGCATGTTAAACGACGTTAATGCTTAGCGGGCTTGCGGCAACGGCCCCGGCCCTTAAAGTCAGCCCGAATCCCCAAGCAAAAACCGGACCTTTCGATGCGGATCGCGACCTGGAACGTTAACTCGATCAAGCAGCGGCTTGATCATCTCGTCACATGGTTGCGGGAGACCCAGCCGGACATCGTCTGCTTGCAGGAGACGAAGTGCCAGGACGAGGCCTTTCCACGCCTGGAAATCGAGGCGGCGGGCTACAATGTCGCCTTCCACGGACAGAAGACGTTCAATGGCGTGGCGGTGCTGTCCCGCTACCCGTTCGACCAGGTCACAATGGGTTTACCGGGCGACGACACGGACGATCACGCGCGCTTCCTCGAAGCGGTGGTCTCGACCAGCGAAGGCGTCATCCGAGTCGCGTCGATTTATCTGCCGAATGGCAATCCGGCCGGGACCGAAAAGTATCCGTACAAGTTGCGCTGGATGGAACGACTCGCGTCATACGCGGCGGAGCGGCTGACGCTCGAGGAGCCGCTCGTGCTCGCGGGTGACTACAACGTGATCCCTGATGCGCGGGATGCGGCCAATCCCGAGGCTTGGGTCGATGACGCGCTGTTCCTACCGGACACGCGCGAGCGTTTCCGGGCGTTGATCGACCTCGGGCTCACGGAGGCCGTGCGTGCGACGACCGACGAGGCCGGGCTCTACAGCTTCTGGGATTATCAGGCCGGCGCCTGGCAGAAGAACAAGGGCATCCGCATCGACCACCTGCTGCTCTCGCCGCAGGCCGCCGATCGTCTAACCGCGACTGGCATCGATAAGCACATGCGCGGCCGCGAGAAGCCGTCGGATCACGTGCCGGTGTGGGCGGAACTGGCGATCGCGGCGAGGTAGAGACATGACGAAGAGCGACTACGATATATGGTTTGCCGCCAAAGTTGCGGAAGCGCTTGCGGACGATAGGCCCCCTATTCCGCATCACATCGTGATGGAAGAGGTCCAGCGGCTGATTGACAGAAAGCGCGAGGAAAAGCGCGCTGAGAAAAATCCGTCATAGCGAGGAGCGACAGGTCTGCGCAGCCGGCCTAACCTTGTCTCGAACCACGATGGCCGAGGTGCAGCCGCGATGTAAGCGGGCGGTCGTCCTTCGAGACGCTCGTGCCGGCTTCGCCGGCCTGCGCTCCTCAGGATGACGGATTGTCCGTTTGAGATCTGGTGACCGGCGGCCGCAACGCCACCCGCTACTCGCGACGGTCTTTCATGTAACGCTCGAGGTAGACGCGGGCGAGCTGGCGCTCGTCGTCGCTCGCCTGACGCACGGCGGCCTCGTACAGGTCGGTGACCCAGCGGTCGGCGTTGGCACCGTCTTTCGCGAGGATCAGCCACATCAGGCCGCGGGCGGCCTGGCGCGGCACCTGCTCGCCCTTGAACAGCAAATGGCCGAGCGTGGCTTGCGCCTGGTTCTGGCCTTTCTCGGCGGCGGCGTTGAGCCAACGGATGGCCTGACGCGGATCGCGCTGGGCGCCGTTGCCTTCAAGATAGATGCGGCCAAGATTGTACTGCGCGTCGCGGTCGCGGAAGTAGGACGCCGCGTACCAGAACATCTCGCGCGCGCGCGACGAATCCGCCTTCACGGGCGAATTCGGGATGCCTTCGAGATAGTAGTTGCCGAGCGCCACGAACGCGTTGGCGACGAAGCGCGACTGCGGCGAGTCCGGGCTGTCTTCCGCATGGCTATTGGCGATGCGGCTGAAGTAATTGAACGCGCGAATGTCGTCCTTCGGGATCTGGTCGCCGTCCTGATACATGCGGCCCAGCTTCCACTGAGCGCCGATCTGGCCCTGCTCCGCCGCGTATTCGAGCGCGGTGACGCCGGTGCGCATGTCGCCGGCACGAAGTGCTTGGGCACCCTTGCGAAAGGCTTCCGTCGGGCTCGGCATTGCGAGCGCAGGCGACTGCGGGCGCGCAGGATCGAGCGCCATCGCGGGCGCGACGAGCGCCGCGCCGATAACGGCGGCGAGCGCTATGGGACTAAATATCCGCATAGCACTGCTTCTCGGCGGCTCCGCCCGGATGCGTCACCGCGCCATAGACGGCGGGTCCGACCTGCTGAGCGTATTTCCAGATGTAACCGGACGTGGTGTCGTTGGCGCGCGGCTTCCAAGCCTTGCGGCGCTCTTCAAGTTCGGCGTCCGACAGCGCGACGTCGATCGTGCCGTTGTCGGCATCGATCGTGATCATGTCGCCGTCGCGCAGAAGGCCGATCGGGCCGCCGACCGCAGCTTCCGGACCGACATGGCCAATGCAGAAGCCGCGCGTCGCGCCGGAGAAGCGACCGTCCGTGATGAGCGCGACTTTGCCGCCCATGCCCTGCCCGGTCAGCGCGGCCGTGGTCGAGAGCATTTCGCGCATGCCGGGGCCGCCCTTGGGGCCCTCATAGCGGATGACCAGAACTTCGCCTTCGCGATAGGTTTTTTTGGTGACGGCTTCGAAGCAAGCTTCCTCGCCGTCGAAGCAGCGGGCCGGGCCGGTGAACTTCAAGTTCGACATCCCGGCGACCTTCACGATGGCGCCTTCGGGAGCGAGATTGCCTTTCAGGCCGACGACGCCGCCGGTCGGCGTGATCGGCTTATCCGCCGAGCGCACCACGTCCTGCTGCGCATTCCACTTCACGGACTCGAGATTCTGCGCAATCGTCCGGCCGGTGACCGTCATGCAGTCGCCGTGGAGATAGCCATGATCGAGCAGCGTCTTCATCAAAAGTGGCACGCCGCCAGCTTCGAATAAGTCCTTGGCGACATAACGGCCACCGGGTTTCAAATCTGCGACATAAGGTGTCCGTTTGAAGACTTCGGCGACATCAAACAGGGTAAATTCGATACCGCATTCGTGCGCAATGGCCGGAAGATGCAGGCCAGCATTGGTCGAGCCGCCAGATGCTGCCACAACGGTGGCTGCATTCTCTAAAGCTTTACGGGTCACGATATCGCGTGGGCGAATATTCGACTTGATGAGCTCGACGACCATCTCGCCGGCGGTGGCGCAGAACCTGTCGCGGAATTCGTAAGGCGCCGGAGCGCCGGCCGAGTATGGCAACGCGAGGCCGATCGCCTCGGAAACGGTCGCCATCGTGTTGGCGGTGAACTGAGCGCCGCAGGCGCCGGCAGACGGGCACGCCACCTGCTCCAACTCGTCGAGATCGGCGTCCGACATGTCGCCAACCGAATGCTTGCCGACCGCCTCGAACACGTCCTGAACGGTGACCTGCTGGCCGCGGAAGGTGCCCGGAAGGATCGAGCCGCCGTAGATGAAGATGGACGGGATGTTGAGGCGGCACATCGCCATCATCATGCCGGGCAACGATTTATCGCAGCCCGCCATGCCGACGAGCGCGTCGTAGGCGTGGCCGCGCATCGTCAATTCGACGCTATCCGCGATGCATTCGCGCGACGGCAGCGAGGCGCGCATGCCCGCGTGCCCCATGGCGATGCCGTCCGTCACCGTGATGGTGCAGAACTCGCGCGGTGTGCCACCGGCGGCCGCGACGCCCTTCTTCACCGCCTGGGCTTGGCGCATCAGCGAGATGTTGCAGGGCGCGGCTTCGTTCCAACAGGTCGCCACACCGACGAAAGGCTGGTGGATCTGGGCGCTGGTCAGGCCCATCGCGTAATAATACGAGCGATGCGGCGCACGTGCCGGACCTTCCGTCACATGACGGCTCGGCAGCCTGTTTTTAAGGTCCGTCTTCGCGTCCATAACGCCCCACTGGCGCGGCTTTTCGTACCGCTCGCGTCTTCAAGTCCTGTCGAAGTCCCGAGGCCGCGAAGCGCGCGAAAACGGAAGGCCCGCAAAGGCTTTTTAGACAGGTTCGATCTTGTGGAATGTTGTGGCGGAAAAGCGGCGCGGGCCGCATACGCCCTGCCCTGGATCACTTATGGGTGACACGTGTTGCGGAGCCGACACAGAATGGTTGCGTGCAAATGCTTGCGGGGTCTCTCGCGACGCGGCAGTGTATGAGTACCGGGTCCACAACAAGAGAATGCCTCCATGCTGATCATTCGGCACCGCTCCGGCGTCCTGAAGGGCGTCGAGCAGAGCATCGACGATAACAAGGACACCCTCGTTTTCGGCCGCGACGGCGACGTCTGCGACGTGATTTTCCCGGCGGATGAGACGCTCGTCTCGCGCCGGCACTTTGCCCTCGAACGTAAGCTCTCCGGGCTGTGGACCTTCGATCTCTTCGGCGACCCCTTCGTCGCCGTGAACGGACAGCCGGCTGAAAACGGCCAGGCACTGCACAAAGGCGACGTCGTCGAACTCGGCAAACGCGGCGGCCCGAGTTTCTCGGTCGAGCGCATCGACGAGACCGGCGCGGCCAAGCGCATGGCGGAAACGCAAGTGCAGCAAAAGGTGACGAACCCGCGCGCGGCCGTTCAAGGCGCGAAACGGGTCGCTCTCGTGACGTCGGCGCTGGCGCTGCTCATCGCGCTCGCCGGCACCGGCGCTGTTTATTATCTCTCGACCGGGCAAGGCGCCCGCCTCGATCAGGCTATGGCGAAGCTTTCCGAGGATCAGCAGAAGGCTGCGTCAGACACCATCTCTCAGCCGGTGCGCGACCGCCTGCTCGCAGCATCGTATCTCGTCTATGTCCGCCAGCCGGGCGGTCAGGAGCAGCCGGCCGGCAGCGCCTCGCCGATCGGGCCGAACATGCTGGCGACCAACGCGCACGTTGCGGCGCTCTCGCGCGACCTGAAGGATGGGCAGAAGCTGTACGTTAAAGCGCCCGGCCCGCAGGGCAAGGCCTACGAGGTCGTCGACTTCAAGATCCATCCCGGCTACGCCGAGTTCGAGAAGTATCTCGAAAGCGATCCGCTGTTCGTCGTCTCGACGGCAAACTGCAAAGACTGCTTGTCGCCGATCCTGTCAGGCAGCGCGCCGGGCTACGACGTCGCCATCCTGCGCGTCGCGGAGGGCTCGAACCTCTCACCGGTGCTCGAAATCGCGAACGAGAAGGATCTCTCGACGATCGGCCCGGGCACGCCGGTCGCGATGTCGGGCTATCCGCTCGAGCGGATCAGCAACCAGACGGTCCAGTCGGTCGCCGCTACGCCGACGCTGTCGCTCGGCATGGTCAGCGCGAACACGGACCTTTTCAGCCTTCCGTCGGACGTCTCGCAGCGCAAGCTGATCCAGCACAATCTGCCGGGCACGGGCGGCAACAGCGGCAGCCCGATGATCACGCCGAACGGCAAGATCATCGCGTTGCATAACGCCGGCAGCTACGTCGACGTGCCGAATGTCGGCCGCGTGCCGAACGCCGCGATGGTGCGCTTCGGCCAGCGCGCCGACATGCTGGCCGATCTCGTCGCTGGCCGTGCCGAGCAAGCCCTGGAAGTCGACCGCGCCTATTGGGCGAAACAGACGCAGGCCTTCAAGCGCGGCTTCGACTACCTGATCCCGGAAATCCTCGCGCGCGAGAAGCCGAGCGACAAGGCGACCTCGGTGCAAGTCGCGTCGGCGAAGCACACGCTGACGGCGACGGAGAAGTTCACCGCGAAGGATAAGGACGGCAAGGACACGACGCGCCGGCAGAAGATTCACACGGTGAATCTCAAGGCCAATCAGCTGACGACATTGATCGGTTACGCGCAGGAGCGGCAGCTGATCCAAATGTATCTTGTCGTCGACGGCAAGATCGCCAAACAGGACGACCGGCGCATCTGGTTCCCGTTCCTCTCCGCAAAGCCGGACAAGGACATGAAGGTCGAGGTCTACATCGTCAGCCCGGACAACGACGTGAACTACACGCTGCTCGAATATACGTGGGACGAGCCGCGCTCCTGATGCCGCAGAAGGTTCTCGGGCGAGACTTCTTCGCCCGCAGCGTTCACGAGGTCGCGCCCGATCTGATCGGCGCGACCTTTTTATTCGGCGGCGCCGGCGGCGTGATCGTCGAGGTCGAGGCGTATCACCACACGGACCCGGCCGCGCATTCCTTCAACGGCCTCACGCCGCGCAACGCCGTGATGTTCGGGCCGCCCGGCTACGCCTATGTCTATCGCTCCTACGGCATCCACTGGTGCGTGAATTTCGTCTGCGAGGCGGAAGGCAGCGCGTCGGCCGTGCTGCTGCGTGCGATCGCGCCGAGCGAGGGGATCGACGCGATGATCGACCGGCGCGGCACCGACGACGTGCGCGCCTTGTGTTCGGGTCCCGGCAAGGTGTGCGCAGCTCTCGGCATCACGAACGCGCACAATGGGCTGCGGCTTGATCGCGCGCCCTATCGTCTTCTGCCGCGCAACCGCGACGTCGATATCGTTACGGGCGTACGCATCGGGATCACGAAAGCGGCCGATCTGCCATGGCGTTACGGGCTCGCCGGCTCGCGGTTTTTGAGCAAACCGTTTCGTGGCGCAGCTTGATTAGGTATCGCGCAGAAGCCCTGTTATCGTTCGTCAAACAAGAAAACCGAGAGGTCGTGATGATCAAGGTGAGCGTGCTCTATCCGCCGAGCGACAAATTTGATTGGGATTATTACCTCGCCAAACACATGCCTCTCGTTTCCGACCGTCTCGGTGCGGCGTTGAAGAAAGCCGAAGTCAGCAAAGGCGTTGCGGGCGGCGCGCCCGGCGCTCCGGCAACTTACGCCGCGATATGCACGCTCTCGTTCGATTCCGTCGAAGCGTTTCAGAAAGCGATGGGCGCGCATGCCGCCGAGATCATGGGCGACATCCCGAATTACACAGACGCTACACCCGTCGTGCAAATCAGCGAAGTGAAGCTGTAGAATTACGCTCCCGTCGATCGAATCGTCGCAGGTGTCGCGGCTCTAGCGTCCCCTCTCCCGCTTGCGGGAGAGGGTCAGGGTGAGGGCAAGCGGCAACTGCGCGGCGGTTGAAAACTCCCCTCACCCGGTTTGCGTAGCGCGTTTATGCGCGCCGCAAACCACCCTCTCCCGCAAGCGGGAGAGGGATCGGTGCCCGGACGATGGCTTCGAGCTATCCAGTCGCTTCCGCGATGACGAATTCGGGCGGGCGGCCGATGCGCAACGGGATGCCGCTACAGCCGAGCCCGCTCGTCACATACATGCGCTTGCCGGGTTCTTCGACGAGGCCGTAGGTCCACGACCACGGGGCTTTGCTCGCGTTGCGGATGGGGCCGATCAGCGGGAATACGATCTGGCCGCCATGCGTATGTCCGGCGAGCGTCAGATGCGGGCCTTGTGGCACATCGCGAAACCAAACCGGATCGTGCGTGAGAACGATCGAGGGCTGATCCCCCTTGAGCGTGCCGAGAAGTTTCGCGGGCGCCGCGCGGTCGACGCGCGCATCCGGAATTCCGACAATCGCGAGTGAGTGTCCCTCGTAGTCGACCGTGACGATTTCGTCGTAAAGCATGCGCACATTGGCGTCGGTTAGCGCTTGGGTGACCTCATCCGGTCCGTAGCTGCGATCGTGATTTCCGATGATGCCGAAGGTGCCGAGCGGCGCGGTGAGCTTGCCAAGCGCGCGCGCGATCACGTGCGGCGGAATGCGCCCTCCTCCGAACGCGATCATGTTGACGAAATCGCCGCCGTAGAGCACGAGATCAGGCTCGTACGCAGCCGCTTCCGCAACGATGCGATCGAGCCGCGCGATGTCGTTCGTGTGCGATCCGGTATGGAAATCCGATAGGAACGCGATGCGCAGCGGGCGCGTAAAACGCGGCCAACCCGGTATGCTGAAGTCGAGTTCGCGAATGGCGTGCGGCTGCGCGTGCGCGAACGGCGCGACCCAACCTTTGTCGCCTGTCTCGTCGCGGTATGGCGGCTTGACGAGCCACAGTGTGAGGCGGTCGTCCCAATCGCTAAAACCGCTCATTGCGAGCTAACCCGGTAGGAACCGCAGACTCCGCTCATACCCGCGAAAGCGGGTATCCAGTCAGTGCCCGTAAGGGCGTAACGAGGACTCTTGCAGCGCGCTAACGCGCGCCGGCTGGACCCCCGCTTTCGCGGGGGTGAGCGGAGTTCTGGCTCGTCTGCCTCAGCCCTCACGCGGCGCTCTTCAAGCGCTCCAGCGCCTCGCGGAACTTGGCGCGCTTCGCCTCGGCGTCCGCCAATTTCTCGCGTTCGCCCTCGATGACTTCCTCGGGCGCGCGCTTCACGAAGTCCGCATTGCCGAGTTTCTTCTCGACGCGCTCGACCTCGCCGGCGATTTTCGCGAGCTCCTTTTCGAGGCGCAAGCGTTCGGCGGCGATGTCGATAATTCCGGCGAGCGGCAGCGCGGCGACTTCGCCGCGGATAACGATCTGCACGGCGCTTTGCGGCGCGGCGTCGACGAAGTCGATCCCCGACAGACGCGCGAGGCGCTTGATGAGATCGCCCCAGCGGCCGACGCGTTCCTGCGTCGCTTCGCTGACGCTGACGAGGGCCAGCGGAGCGAGCGTCGCAGGCGCGACGTTCATCTCGGCGCGAACGGAGCGGATCTCGGTGATGAGATCGATCACCCAGCCGATCTCGGCTTCGGCGGCTTCATCGGCGAGGCCTTCGTATTTCGGCCAAGCCGTGGTGATCAGCGCGCCGGCGCGCGGCTGCGTCGCCGTCACGGCCCAGAGTTCTTCCGTGATGAACGGCATGAACGGGTGCAACAGCTTGCAGATTTCGTCGCGCACCCAAGCAGTCATCGCGCGCGTTTCGTCCTTCGCGGCGCCATCCGGACCGGTGAGGATCGGCTTCGTCAGCTCGATGTACCAGTCGCAATAGATGTTCCAGACGAAGCGATAGGCCGCATTCGCCGCATCGTTGAAGCGCAGCGCCTCGATGGCTTCGGCAACCTCCGCGAAAGCCTTGGCGGTCTCGTGCGCGATCCACTTGTTGAGCGTCACCTTCGCGGACTTCGGATCGAAGTTCGCGACCGTCGCGGCGCCGTTCATCTCGGCGAAACGCGCAGAGTTCCACAGCTTGGTCGCGAAGTTGCGATAGCCTTCGACGCGCGAGACCGCGAGCTTGATGTCGCGCCCCTGCGCCGCCATCGCGGCCAGCGTGAAGCGCAGCGCGTCCGCGCCGTATTCGTCGATGAGCTCCAAGGGGTCCATCACGTTGCCCTTGGACTTCGACATCTTGGCGCCCTTCTCGTCACGGACGAGCGCGTGGATGTAGACCGTCTTGAACGGCACTTCGTCCATGAACTGGTGGCCCATCATCATCATTCGGGCGACCCAGAAGAAGATGATGTCGAAGCCGGTGACGAGCACGTTGGTCGGATAGAAGCGCTTGAGTTCGCGCGTCTCGTCCGGCCAGCCGAGGGTCGAGAACGGCCACAGCGCCGAGGAAAACCAGGTGTCGAGAACGTCGGGATCGCGGGTGAGGAAATTCGCGCGCTTGTCCTCGTCCTCCGCGATAGCGTCGGCTTCTTCCTTCGTCAGCACGCTGTTGACGACGTAGTAAGCGAGCGCCTCGGCGACGGCTTCGTCCTCGCTCTCGGCGACGAAAACCTTGTCGTCCGGACCGTACCACGCCGGGATCTGATGGCCCCACCAGAGCTGACGCGAGATGCACCACGGCTGGATGTTTTCCATCCAGTGATAGAACGTGTTCTCCCACTGCTTCGGCACGAATTCGGTGCGACCGGTCTGCACCGCCGCGATCGGGACGTACGACATCTCCTTGGCGTTGACGTACCACTGGTCGGTGAGGAACGGCTCGATCACGGTGTTCGACCGATCGCCGTGCGGCACCATGTTGACGTGCGGCTCGATCTTCTCGAGCAAGCCAAGCGCTTCCATGCGCTCGACGATCGCCTTGCGCGCTTTGAAGCGGTCGACGCCGTGCAGCTGCAGCGTCTCGGCGAGTTCGCGCGAGGCTTCAACGCCGTCCTTGAACTCGGCGTTGTCGCGCAGCGCCATCGCGCCGTTCGCGTCGAGAATGTTGATCAGCGGCAGATGATGACGGCGGCCGACTTCGAAGTCGTTGAAGTCGTGCGCCGGCGTGATCTTCACGGCGCCGGTCCCCTTCTCGGGATCGGAATATTCATCGGCGACGATCGGAATGCGGCGACCGACCAGCGGCAGGATCACATGCTTGCCGACGAGATCGCGGTAGCGCTCGTCCTCCGGATGCACCGCGACCGCGGTGTCACCGAGCATCGTCTCGGGGCGCGTCGTCGCGACCGTGATGAAAGTCTCGGGATCGTCCTCGAGCGGATACTTGAAGTGCCAGAGGTTGCCCTTCGTCTCGGTCTGAATGACTTCGAGATCGGAGATCGCCGAGAGAAACTGCGTGTCCCAATTGACGAGGCGCTTGTCCTTGTAGATGAGCCCGGCGCGATAGAGTTCGACGAAGACTTTCAGCACGGCCTTCGACAGACCTTCGTCCATCGTGAAGCGTTCGCGCGACCAATCGCACGAAGCGCCGAGGCGCTTGAGCTGATTGATGATGGTGCCGCCGGACTCTTCCTTCCACTCCCACACGCGCTTGACGAACGCTTCGCGACCCATGTCGCGGCGGCTCGGCTGCTGGCGCTCCATCAACTGGCGCTCGACGACCATTTGCGTCGCGATGCCTGCATGGTCGGTGCCGACTTGCCAAAGTACGTCCTTGCCGCGCATGCGCTCGAAGCGCACGAGAATGTCCTGCAGCGTGTTGTTGAGCGCGTGGCCCATATGCAGCGAGCCGGTAACGTTCGGCGGCGGAATGACGATGCAGAACGGGTCCGCGTCCTTGCGGTCCGGCTGGCTGCATTTGAATGCGCCGGAGCTTTCCCAATTCTCGTAGATGCGGCCTTCGACGTCGGCGGGCTTGTAGTTTTTCTCGATCATACTCGGTCTCGATACGGCTTGCGGCGATCATTACGGAGGGAAGTAACGTCCCGCAGAACCCGCGATATAGACTGCTTTATCATCGCTCGGAAAGGCGATATGCGGGCAAATCCAGGTGACGAGATAGGCCAGATACTTGATGTCAGGTAAAAATCCAGCCCTTCCGATCAAAGATCATCGATTTCTCATCGTTGGTGGCGCGAGTTTGGTCGGTTCGACCACAGCGGACGAGTTTCTGCGCCGCGGCGCCAAAGAAGTCGTGCTGCTGGACAATTTCTCGTTCGGCTCGAAAGACGCGATCAAGCATCTGGAAGGTAATCCGCGCGTCCGCGTCGTCCAAGGCGACGTCATGCGGCTGCACGAACTCTTGAAGGCCTTCGAAGGCGTCGACGGCGTGCTGCACCTCGCTGCGATGATGACGATCTCGATGGACCGCGACCCATGGGCCGGCCTCGACGTCAACATTCGCGGCGCTCAGAACGTGATCGAGGCGGCACGCACGAACGGCGTGAAGAAGCTCGTCTTCGCCTCCTCCAACGCGGTCTACGGCTACGGACCAGGAGTTGCGGGTGATCTCGTCGAGTCGACGCCGTTCAACTCCGTCGGCGCCCCGCCCGCCGCCATTCTCTATGGCGCGTCGAAGATCGTCGGCGAACAGCTCTGCCGCGATGCGTATCGGCGCTACGGGCTCGACTATGTCGTGCTGCGCTATTCGACCGTCTACGGCGAGCGGCAACACTATCGCGCCGCCAATGCGCTCTACATCATCGAGACTCACGATCGCATCAAGGCGGGCGAGCGGCCGCGGGTGATCGGCGACGGCTCGGAGTCCAAGCACTTCGTTTATGTCGGCGATGTCGCGCGCGCCAACGCTGCGGCCTTCGAAGCGAAGGCGACGGACGTGCAAGTCAACGTCTCTGGCCCTGCCCCGACGACGACGCTCGAACTCGTGCAGATGGTGTGCGAGGCGACGGGAAGCGACCTTAAGCCCGAGCATGTCGAGCCGCCGGCCGGCAAGGTTCGCCTGACCTCAGGCGGTGCGTTCAAGATCGACCACACGGCCGCCGGCAAAGCGATCGGTTGGAAGCCTGAAGTCGACATGCGCGAAGGCATTCGCCGCTTGATCGAGTGGCGCGACGAAACCGGCGCGTGATGGAGAATAGACTGCCACTCAGCTGTCATCCCGGACGGCGAACGAAGTGAGCCGATCCGGGACCCACGTACCCCAAGCGTATGCAGGGATACGTGGATCCCGGCTCTCGCGGTTGCGCTTCGCGCAACTAGCTCGGCCGGGATGACAACCGCGTAACAACAAAAAACTTGGAGGAATCCGTGACCCACAAAATCAATCGTCGCAACCTGTTCGCAGTATCCGCGGGCGCCGCTTCGCTCGTCGCGATGCCGTCGGTGCTTCGCGCGCAGACGTTTCCGAACCGTCCGATCGAACTCGTCGTCGGTTTCGCGGCCGGTGGCGGCACCGACGTGATGGCGCGCGTGATCGCGCTGTTCCTCGAGAAGGAGCTCGGCGGCTCGGTCGTCGTCAACAACAAGCCGGGCGCGTCGGGCGAGATCGCCCTCGCCTACGTGGCGAATGCGCAGCCCGATGGTCACGTCATCGGCACGTCGAATATTCCGGGGCTGTTGTCGCTGCCGATCGAACGCAAGACGCAGTTCAAGCTCTCCGACTTCCAGCTGCTGGCGAATATCGTCAACGATCCGTCGGCCTTTAGCGTCGAAGCGAATAGCCCGATCAAAGACCTCGCCGGACTCGTAAAAGTCGCGAAGGAGAAGCCGGGTTCGATCAGCTACGGCTCGACCGGCGCCGGAACAGACGATCACATGGCGCTCGTCATGTTCGAGGAAGTCGCCGGCGTGAAGCTCAATCACATTCCGTTCCGCGGCGGCGGTCCGCTCGGCATCGCGTTGCTCGGCAAGCAGATCGATGTCGCGGGACTCAACGTCGGCGAAGCGATGCCGCATTCCACCGGGCTGCGCATCATCGCGCAGGCGGGCCCGAAGCGGTCTCCGTTCGTGCCGAATACGCCGACGCTGGTCGAGGCCGGTTTCAATGTCGAGATGGGCTCCGAGCGCGGGCTGCTCGCACCAAAGGGCTTGCCGCCGGCGGTCGCGAAGAAGCTCGAAGAGGCGATCCACAAGGTCGCGATGGACCCGCAATTTTCCGAGAAGCTGCGCCAGCAGTTTTTGGAGATCTACTACCTGCGCGGCGACGAATGGAACGCGCGGCTAACCAAACAGGAAGCCGAGTATCGGAAGCTTTGGGAGCGCCGCCCCTGGGGCGGGCAGTAGCAGGTTAGCTCAAGCGCTGATGTAGCGCGGATGAGCGAAAGCGCGGAGCGCGGAGCGACATCCGGGACCTGCTCGTCCGACGTTCAAACGCAATCCCGGATGTCGTTCGGCACGCGCGCCGAAGCGCGCGGCCTCACTCATCCGGCTACGGGCTGAATTCCCGCTTTCGCGGGAATGAGCGGAGTTCTGCGTCGATTTCTTAGAAACTCGCGTAGCCTGGATGAGCGAAAGCGCGGAGCGCCGAGCGACATCCGGGGCCTTCGAGCTCCGAGCAAGACAACCCGGATGTCGTTCGGCACGCGCGCCGATGCGCGCGACCTCACTCATCCGGGCTACGGGCTGGATTCCCGCTTTCACGGGAATGAGCGAAGTTCTGGGCTAGTCTTTCAGCGGCCGCGAGCCACGCGCTCGATCTCGGCGCGCACGAGGCGCTCGACGATGCTCGGCAGATTGTCGTCGAGCCAAGCCTTCAGCATCGGGCGCAGCATCTGGCGCGACATCTCATCGAGCCGTTCGGAGTTCTGCGCCATAACGCTGTGCGCCAGCGCGTTGAACGCGCTGTTCACGGCATCGCTGGTCTGCGGCGAGACCAGTGCAGTCTCGGTCACCGGCTCGGTCCAACGCGGCTCCTCGCGCGCCTGAACGGCGGCGGGCGCGTGGTATTCGGGCTCTTCTTCCGGTTCGATTACGACCGGCTCATCGACCGGACGCGCCATCGCGGTCGCGGCGATCTCGGCTTCGAGAGCGTCGAGCGGATCGATCGCCGGCTTTTCCGGCTCGGCCTGCACTTCCGGAGCGGAACGCAACTCGGGCGCAGCGCGAAACTCGTCGCGGAACATCGGCGCCGGCGCTGCGCGCGGCGGATCCAACGCTTCCATCAAGTCGTGTGTCGTCGGAGCGGCCCGCGATGGAGTCGCTTCTTGCGCGAGCGGTGCCACCGGTCGCAACGGCGTTTCGCTCTTCGCGACTGCCGGCGCCGCGGGCTTCGCCTCGTCGTCCGCGATGATCCGTCGAATGGAGGCGAGTATTTCCTCCATCGAAGGTTCTTGCGCCTTCAATGCCTGACTCATTTGCCGCACCTCACTCAAAGGGAACGTCTGCAGCGCAATCCACGCGGGATGCGAATCAGCCGTGCACCTTTCCGTCCGCCACCTTATGAAGCCATTGTCGCATGTCAAAGCCACACAGTTAAGCGGCCGCCGTCAAAAGACAGCGGCCGCCCACAGCAATGCGAAATGTCGTTAACGGCCGTCGGGTGTCCGCACACCGATCCAAGCGTCACGCACTTGGTGGTAGTGAACACGTGAGTCGTAGAGTTCGATCTTGAGACCGAGACCTTCCGGCGAGAGTTTGCCGGTCGACGACAGCAGCGTGTAGGACTGCACGACGCGATCGCGCTGCGCGGTGACGAGAGACACACGCGCGTTGACGAGTTCTTGCTGCGCGTTGAGCACGTCGAGCGTCGTACGCTGGCCGACGCGCGCTTCCTCGCGTACGCCGTTGAGCGCGACTTCCGCCGCCGTCACTTGCGCTTGCGCGGCTTGGATCTGCGCTTTCGCGGCTTCATGCGCGCCCCACGCTTGGACGACAGTCGCGCGGACTTGATCGCGCTGCTGTTCAAGCGTCAGACGCTGTTGGCCGACCTGCTCCTTCGACTGACGGATCAGCGAATACTCAGTGCCGCCCTGGTAGATCGGGATGGTCAACTGAGCGACGGCGCTTGCCGAGAAGGCCCGCTCCGACTGCAGCTGAACGTCGTAGCGCTGCTGCGCCGAGACCTGCACACCTAGCGTCGGATAGAGCGCGCCCTCGTTGATCTTCACCTGCAGCAAAGCGACGTCGATGCCGTACATCGCCGACGTGACGAGCGGGTTTTCAGACGTGCCGCGCGCGACAGCACCCGCGAGAGTGCGCGGCGAGAGACGATCAACCGGCATACCGGGCGCGAGCTTAGCCGGCTCAACGCCGATGACTCGGCGATAAGAAGCGCGCGACGTCGCCAAGTTTGACTCGGCGCCGAGGGCTTGCGAGCGCGCAGCGGCGAGGCGCGACTCGGCCTGCGCAACGTCCGTACGCGTGACTTCGCCGACGTTGAATCGATCGCGCGTCTGACGCAGTTGCTCTTCGAGCACTTCGACGTTGCGGCGCTGCAGGTCGAGAATCGCAGTGTCACGCAACACGTTCATGTAGGCGGTCGCGCCGTCGAGCAGGATTTGCTGCTCCATCACGCGCAGACCTTCGCGGGCCGCCGACACTTGTCCTTCGGCGGCGCGAACGCGGTTTCCAGTCCGGAAACCGTTGAAAACGTTCTGGTTCAAAGTCACACCGACACCGCGCGGTGTCGTCGTGCCGCCGAATGGCGCGGTCGGCCCGTCACCGCCGCCGCCCGTGTAGGCACGGCCTTCCGATCGGCTGATACCGATATCGGCCGTCGCACTGACCTGCGGCCGATAGCCGGACAGCGCCTGCGGCACCGCCTCGTCCGTGATGCGGACCTGCGAGCGCTGGGCATTCAATTGCGGGTTGTTGCGATAGGCCGCTGCCAAGGCAGAAGGCAACGTTTCAGCGTTCGCCGAAACAGGCGCCGCTATCAGTACTGTAGAACACAGCGCCGTGACCGCAGCACGGCGTGCATTCCAACTCAACTTTGGCATCGTCTACTCCGATGCAAAGGAACGGAAACACGCCCTGCCTGCGCCCCGTATCCTGCCATCCCCATTACTGCGTTGCAGAATACAGGGCGGGACAACCAAGAGAACCCCTAGGGTGCCCGTTGGCCACAGTTCGTTCGGCACTGGTTCCCTTCGGCAACACTCGCGGCGAATTGATCGGGTCAGGCGAACGAAATTGATTCGTTTTGCGGCAAACGGACGCGTCACAGCAGCAAAAATGAGGCACGGCGGATGATGCCGCGCCTCTCAAAAGCAGTCGGTTCGAATCGATTTCGCTAAAGCGCGAACTGCGGAACGGCAGCGAATCCCGGAAGCACGGGCGCCGACGCGTCAAACAGCGGACGCGCACCGGCATCGCCGTCGGCCATCACGTAGAGCATCGCCCGCGATAAGCCGCCGCGGCGTTCGACGCAAACCAGGCGACCGCCCTCTTTCAGCTGCGCGAGCAACGACTTCGGCTCGAATTCGACCGAACCGTTGAGGACGATCACGTCGAACGGACCGTCGGCCTGCGCGCCTTCGGCGAGCGGACCGCGGCGCACCGTCGCGGCCGAGCCGAGATCGAGGAGCGTCCGGGTCGCAACCGCGGCGCTCGCTTCGTCTTCCTCGAGGCCGAAGACGTCTGCGCCCATCGCGGCGAGAATCGCGGTCGAGTAACCGGTCGCGCAGCCGACATCGAGGACCTTCTGACCCTCAGCGATGTCAACGGCCTGGAGCATCTTTGCGAGCGTCATGGCTTGCAGCAGGAACCGGCCCTGCCCGACGCGAACGCTGCGATCGAGATAGGCGATCGCAGCCTGGTCGGCCGGAACGAAACGCTCGCGCGGCACGCGCTCGAACGCGCCGAGGATACGGCGGTCCGTCACGTCGTTCGGGCGGATTTGCCCGTCGACCATCATGCGGCGAGCGGCGTCCAAGGTGGTCATGGCGAGTTCCGAATTCCTAGACCATCGTTTTGCGGCAGTGCACGCGAAAACGCAAGATTGATGCGCGCTTAGCGAAGCGCTTTGAGCGCCGCGCGGCCCGCATATTGCGCCTGCTCGCCGAGCTGCTCTTCAATGCGCAACAGCTGGTTGTATTTCGCGGTCCGGTCAGAACGCGCGAGCGAGCCGGTTTTGATCTGTCCGCAGTTGGTGGCGACCGCGAGGTCGGCGATCGTTGCGTCCTCGGTCTCGCCGGAACGATGCGACATAACGGCGGTGTAACCGGCGCGGTGCGCCATATCGACGGCGGCGAGCGTCTCGGTCAGCGAACCGATCTGGTTGACCTTGACCAGGATCGAGTTGCCGAGGCCGCGCTTGATGCCGTCCGACAGACGCTCGACGTTGGTGACGAAGAGGTCGTCGCCGACGAGCTGGCACTTGTCGCCGATCAAATCGGTGACGGCCTTCCAGCCTTCGAAATCGTCTTCCGACATGCCGTCTTCGATCGAGACAATGGGATAGCGGCCGACGAGCTCGGCAAGGTACTTCGCCTGCTGCTCGGGCTTACGCTTCTTGCCCTCGCCTTCGTAATCGTAGACGCCCTTCTTGAAGAACTCGGTCGCGGCGCAATCGAGCGCCAGCACCATGTCCTTGCCGGGCTTGTAGCCGGCCTTCTCGATCGACTTCATGACGAAGCCGAGCGCATCGTCGGCCGATTTCAGGTTCGGCGCGAAGCCGCCCTCGTCGCCGACGTTGGTGTTGTGACCCTTGGCCTTCAGCTCGGCCTTCAGCGTGTGGAAGACTTCAGCGCCCATGCGCAGCGCGTCCGCGAAGGTCTTCGCGCCGACCGGCATGATCATGAATTCCTGGAAGTCGATCGGGTTATCGGCGTGTGCGCCGCCGTTGACGATGTTCATCATCGGCACCGGGAGAACGCGGGCTGAGACGCCGCCGACGTAGCGATAGAGCGGCGTGGCATTCGCGTCGGCCGCAGCCTTGGCGACCGCGAGCGAGACGCCGAGGATCGCATTGGCGCCGAGGCGCGATTTGTTCTTGGTGCCGTCGAGCGCGATCATCGTCTCGTCGATCTGCACCTGCTGCTCGGCATCGAAGCCGCCGATCGCGTCGAAGATCTCGCCGTTGACCGCATCGACGGCCTTCTGCACGCCCTTGCCGCCGTATTTCTTCTTGTTGCCGTCGCGGAGTTCGACCGCTTCGTGCGCGCCCGTCGAGGCGCCGGACGGCACCGCCGCGCGGCCGTGCGAGCCATCCTCCAGCCAGACATCGACTTCGACGGTGGGATTGCCGCGGCTGTCGAGAATTTGACGGCCGACGATGTCGACGATGGCGGTCATGGCGGTCTCCGGATATTGGGCGGGATGATGTTGCCCGGCTTCTACAAGATCGCGCGCGCCGCGGAAAGGGCTGACGCGAAGCTTTAAAATGCGCTAAATCTGCGCGTTAGGAGAACAACTTGAGCAAGAGACCACTACAGCTCGGCAAGCCGACGGCCCTGCCCGCCTCGCCGGATCAGGCGCAACTCGACCGCGTGCCGAACCCGCACCCGGACACGAACTACGTTGCGCGCTTCACGGCGCCGGAATTCACGACGCTCTGCCCGATCACCGGACAGCCGGATTTCGCGCACCTTGTGATCGATTACGTGCCGGGCAAATGGCTGGTCGAGTCGAAGTCGCTGAAGCTTTATCTCGCGAGCTTCCGCAACCACGGCGGCTTCCATGAGGATTGCACCGTGGGCATCGGCAAAGAGCTGCAGAAGCTGCTCAAGCCACGCTGGCTCCGCATCGGCGGCTATTGGTATCCGCGCGGCGGCATCCCGATCGATGTGTTCTGGCAAGCCGGCCGGCTTCCGGCCGGGGTGTGGGTGCCCGATCAAGGCGTCGCGCCGTATCGCGGGCGCGGCTGACGCTGCGGCTCTCCCTGCGGCGATTTATCCACAACCACTGTCATCTAGGCTACACAACCGGGGATGTAGATCGCGGGAACTCAAAGGGGAGCTTCCATGTCGATCGCGCGTCTACTCACCGCCGTCTCGCTGACGGCGCTTTTGGCCGGTGCCGCTAACGCACAGCAATTCAACGCAACGCTCGCGGGCCACGCGGTGCTGCCGGCCGAGACATATATTCAGGCGCCCGCCGATGCTCCGGCCGATCTCAAGAATCCCGGCAAGTTCACGACCGGCAAGCGTGTCGACGCTGTCGGCTCCGTCGAAGGGCTGTCGTATGGCCGTCCGACCGGCGTGAAAGTGCCGATGCCGGGTCAGCCCGCGCAGGGCCACTCCGGTATCAAGAAGATGGCGGACGGCACCTTCTGGGTTCTGACCGACAACGGCATGGGCGCGAAGGCGAACTCGCCCGACTCGATGCTGTATCTCAACCGCTATCGAATCGACTGGAAGACCGGCACGCTAGAGAAACTCGCGACGATCTTCCTGTCCGATCCGGACAAGAAAATTCCGTTTCGCATTGCCAACGAAGGCACCGACAAGCGCTACCTGACGGGTTCGGACTTCGACCCGGAAAGCTTCCAGCCGATCGGCGACAAATTTTGGATCGGCGAAGAATTCGGTCCGTACCTCATTCGCATCGACGCGACCGGAAAGGTCGAAGCCGTGTTCGAAACGCAAGTCGACGGCAAGCCGGCGCGCTCGCCCGATCATTTCGCCGTAACGACGCCGGCGGTGCCGAGCGCTCCGGTGGCGTTCAACGTTCGCCGTTCGAAAGGCTACGAGGGTATGGCGGCGTCGCCGGACGGCCGCTTCCTCTACCCGCTGCTCGAAGGCCCGATGTGGGACGCCGACAAAAAGGACTGGGAAAAGCAGGACGGCAAGGCCTATCTCCGCATCCTAGAGTTTGACGTCAAAGCCGAGAAGTGGACCGGCCGGCACTGGAAGTACGTGCTCGAAGCCGACGGCAATGCGATCGGCGATTTCAACATGATCGACGCGACGACCGCGCTGATCATCGAACGCGACGATGGCGAAGGCACCGCCGACAAGGCTTGCCCGCAGGGCCAGCAACGCCCGGATTGCTTCCACAATCTCGCGAAGTTCAAGCGCGTCTACAAAGTCGAGATGACGGACGCGAATGCCAACGGCCCGGTGCGCAAGATCGGTTACATCGATCTCATGCAGATCAAGGACCCGCAGGAGCGCGCCCGCAAGCCGCTCAACGGCGGCGTGCTGACCTTCCCGTTCTTCACGATCGAGAATGTCGATGTCATCGACGAGCGCCATATCATCGTCGGCAACGACAACAACCTGCCGTTCTCATCGAGCCGCGAGCCGAATAAGGCTGATGACAACGAGTTCGTCTTGCTCGAAGTCAGCGAGTTCCTGAAGGCGAAGTGAGAGCGGCCAGGAGCCGTTTCACCTCTAGACCCGGATCGGCGGCGCGCATGACGCCGCCCATCACGGCGAAACCAAGCGCGCCGGCGTCCAAGACGTCCGGCGCGTTTTCTGTTTCGATGCCGCCTATCGGCACGATCGGCGTTTTGGTGGCCTTCGCCATCGCGGCGATGCCCTGCGTTTCCAAGAACGGGCCGTAGCCGGGTTTGCTTTGTGTCGGGAACGCAGGACCTGCGATGGCGTAATCGGCGCCTTCGGTCGCCAGCGCTTCGGCGAGTGTGTGGATCGAAATGCCGATCAGCGCGTCCTTGCCCATAATCCGGCGAGCGGCCGCGATGTCGCCGCCGGCTGAAAGGTGGACGCCGTCGAGGCCGGCTTGCTTCGCCAACACCGGGGAGCCGTGCAGCGTCAGTGTCGCGCCGAATTCGCGGCCGACGGGCAGCAGCGATTGCGCGAGCGCTACTTGCTCGGCATCCCAAAGGTCCTTCTCTCTCACGCTGGCCCAGCGTGCACCCGCTGCAAACGCGGCACGCAGAACATCGGCCAGCGGTGCGCGGGCCTGACTGCGATCGGTGACGATAAGGAGCGGTGGTGAGGGAAGCCTCACGTGCCGACCAGGCCGAATTGTGGGCTCGACGGCTCGGCGTTGCGCCGCTTCGGGATGCGGCCTGCCACATACGCCAAGCGCCCGGCCTCGACGCCGGCCTTCATCGCGGCGGCCATTTTCACGGGATCGCGCGCTTTCGACACCGCGGTGTTGAGCAGCACGGCCGAGCATCCGAGTTCCATCGCGAGTGCGGCGTCCGACGCCGTGCCGATACCGGCATCGCAGACCACCGGCACGGGCGAGCGCGCGCAGATAAGTTCGATGTGGTGCGGGTTGGCGACGCCGAGGCCGGAGCCGATCAGCGAGCCGAGCGGCATCACGGCGGCGGCGCCGACATCCGCGAGCTTGCGGCAGGTGATCGGGTCGTCGTTGCAATACGGCAGCACGACGAAGCCGCGCTTCACCAGTTCCTCGGTGGCGACGATGGTCTCCTCGACGTCCGGATAGAGAAGCTCGCGGTCGCCAATGACCTCGATCTTCACCCAATTCGTTTCGAGCGCTTCACGCGCGAGTTCGGCCGTGAGGATCGCGTCCTTCGCGGTCTGGCAGCCGGCGGTGTTCGGCAAGAAATGCGCGCGTTTGCCGACAAGATCGAACAGGCTCTCATCGTCTCCCGCGAGGCTGATGCGGCGGATCGAGGCAGTCACCATTTCGGAGCCGCTGGCGGCGAGCGCGTCGAGCATCACCTGCCGGTTCGGATAGCCGGCGGTGCCGAGAAACAGCCTTGAAGTGAACTCGCGTCCAGCGATGACGAGTTTGTCGGACATTCTTCGAATCCTCAGAGTCGGTTACACGACTCGCACAAGAAAATGATTCCGGTTCTTCAACCTTAGCCGCCCTGCTTGGCGTGGACGATTTCGACATCGTCACCGGCGTTGAGTTTGGTCGACGGCCAATTCGCGCGCGGCACCACGGCGCCGTTGAGCGCGACCGCGAGCCCGCGACTGCCTTCGATGCCTTTCTCGGCGAGCAGCGCGGCCAGCGTTTCGGCCGACAGATTCTGCGCTTCGCCATTCACGTTGATCGTCGTCATCATCCCTACTCCGCGGCTTGAGAGCGCGGTTCAAATCGTCCCATCCCGAACGGCTGCAGCAGCGGATCGGCCTTGCCATCAACGACAAGCTGCGCGACGAGGTCGGCGGTCACCGGCGTCAGCAGGATGCCGTTGCGGTGATGGCCGGTCGCGTAGGTCAGTCCGTCGAGCGGACCGGCGCCGAGGATCGGCGCGTCGTCACGACTGCCCGGCCGGTGACCGACCCACGTCTCGGCGATCGGCAACTCCTCGATCGCCGGCACGGCGCGCCATGCGGCTTCAAGCAACGTCAGCATGCCGCCCGCCGTCATTGTCGTATCGAAGCCCTTCTCCTCGACGGTCGCGCCAAGCAGCAAGCGGCCATCGCGGCGCGGCACCATGTAGACGCCGGGCGCCCAGACGACGTGGGTCATCAATGGCGCACGCGGGTCCATCTGCAGCGCGATCATCTGGCCTTTAATCGGGCGCACGGGCGGACGCGCTTCGGCCGGAATGCCTTCGATCTGCCGCGACCATGCACCGGCCGCGAGCACCACGTGATCGGCCGCGATCTTCTCGCCGTCGGCAAGTTCGATGCCGGTGACGCGGCCGCGCTCGCTGGTGATGCTTTTGACCGCCGTGTTCTCGCGCAGCACGACGCCCGCGCGTTCGGCCGCGACGCGTAGCGCAGCGCCGAGTTTGCGGTTGTCGACCTGCGTGTCCTCGGGCGACCACAGCGCGCCGGCGAGACGGGAACCCAGATGCGGCTCGCGCTTGCGGGCGGCTCCCGCGGAAATCCACTCGAGCGGCAGGCCTAGGCCTTTCTGGAAGCCGAGATCGTGGGTCAGGCGCGCCTGATCGTCGGCGGTGAGCGCGACGAGCAGCGTGCCTTCTCGGCGGAGGTCCACCGATAGACCGGAGGCTGCTTCAACTTCGGCGGCGAAATCCGGCCAGCGTTTCTGGCTCTCGCGGCCGAGCGCGATGAGCGCTTCCTCGCCGGGCTCGGCTTCGGAACAGGCCGCCAGCATGCCGGCCGCCGCATAAGTCGCGCCGCTTCCGGCCACGCCCTTGTCGAAAACGGTAACCGCGAACCCGCGCTGCGCGAGCCGCCAGCCGATGCCAAGCCCGGATACGCCGGCGCCAATGATGGCGACGTGCTTCGTCCCGGCTTTGGAAGTCCCTTGCATCTGCTACTCCCTACGCGGGCATAACCCCGACAGGTTCTTTGGGTATGCTCTCAGTCGCGAACCGCCGCGACACCCCAGGCAGACCTCTATCATGGGGTTTTTATCCGCGACTCTCAAGGGTTAGACTAGCGGCCGGGACGGAGACGCAAGAGAACAATGAAAACAATCCGTATAGGGGCCGGCGCAGGGTATGCGGGTGACCGTATCGAACCGGCCGTGGAACTCGCCGAAAAGGGCCAACTCGACTACCTGGTGTTCGAGTGCCTCGCCGAACGCACCATCGCGCTGGCGCAGCAGGCCAAACTGAAAGACCCGAAACAAGGCTATGACCCGCTGCTGGAGGCGCGATTCCGCGCCGTGCTGCCGCTCTGCCGCGCCAACCAAGTGCGGGTCGTCACCAACATGGGCGCGGCGAACCCCATCGCGGCTGCCGAGAAGGCCCGCGCGGTGGCCCAGGCTCTCGGGCTCAAGGGTCTCAAGATCGCGGCGATCACGGGCGACGATGTGCTCGATGCCGCGCACGGCGAAGCACTCGACATCGGCGGCACCGTGCATTCGCTCGGCAACAAGGTCGTCTCGGCGAATGCTTATACGGGTGCGGCGCCGATCGCGGCGGCTTTGGCTGCGGGCGCGGACGTCGTCATCACCGGGCGCGCGGCGGACCCCGCGATGTTCCTCGGCTGCTGCGTGCATGAATTCGGCTGGGCGATGGATGACTGGCCGATGCTCGGGCGCGGCACGGTCGTCGGGCATCTGCTCGAATGCGCCGGCCAAATCACGGGCGGCTATTTCGCCGATCCGGGCCTCAAGGACATTCCTGGACTGGCGCGGCTCGGTTTCCCGATCGGCGAAGTGAGCGAGGACGGGACTGTGGTCATAACTAAAGTCCCGGGCTCCGGCGGAGCAGTTACGAGCCGCACCGTGAAGGAGCAACTGCTCTACGAGGTGCAGGACCCGAAGCAGTATTTCCAGCCCGATGTCGTGGCGGATTTCTCTGATGTCTCCGTTGAGGAAATTGGACCGGATCGCGTGCGCGTCACCGGCGGCAATGGCGCCGCGAAGACCAAGATGCTGAAAACCTCGGTCGGTTATGTCGACAGCTTCGTCGGCGAAGGCCAGATCTCATATGCGGGTCCCGGCGCGGTCGAGCGCGGACGGCTCGCGCTCGATATCGTGCGTGAGCGACTTGAGCTGACCAGCGTCAAGACGACGGAACTGCGCTTCGATCTCATCGGTGTCGACTCGCTGCATGGAGCAAGGCTCGGCGCGGGCAGCGAACCTTACGAGGTGCGCGTGCGCGTCATCGGCCGTACGGAGTCGATGGAGGAAGCGATCCGCGTCGGCAACGAGGTCGAGACGCTCTACACCAACGGCCCGGCGGGCGGCGGCGGCGCGTGGAAGAACGCACGCGAGATCGTCGCGGTCGCGTCGACTTTCGTTCCCGAGGCTGCCTTCCAGCCGCAGACGACGATGCTGGAGGCGTGATGAAGCTTCGCGATTTGGCCCACTCGCGCACCGGCGACAAGGGCGACACGTCCAACATCTCGGTGATCGCTTACGATCCGCAGGACTATGAGCATCTGCGCGAACACGTGACAGTCGAGCGCGTCCGCGCGCATTTCGGCGACATCGTTCAGGGCGACGTCACGCGCTACGAACTACCGAACATCGGCGCGCTGAATTTCGTGCTCAAAGGCACGCTGCGGGGCGGCGTCACGCGTTCGCTCGCGCTCGATGCACATGGGAAGGCGCTGAGTTCCGCCCTGCTCGATATGGAGATGCCGGAGCGCTAGGCGCGCGCCGGCAAGATCAGGCGCGGCGTGATGAGGCCGACCGCGATAATCGCGACGCCACCGGCCAAAAGCGCGAGCGGCGCGTCGATCAGGCGGAAGCCCGCGAGATAGACGATCGGGCCGAGCGCTTGGCCGAGAAAATAGAAGAACGAGTGCATCGCGACCGTGGTGCCGCGCGCTTCCGGCGCGAGCTCCGTCATCTGCGTCTGGATCGAGGCGTGAAGCGCGAAGAAGCCGAGGCCTAGGCTCATCAGCGCGACAGCCTGCACCTGCCACGGCGGCAGCGCCGCGAGCGTGATCAGCGCGGCGCCCGCCAGCAAACCACCGCCGATCATCAACCCGCGCGGACCGGCGCGGCCGATGACGCGCGACACCATCAAGGCGTAGAGAATTCCGCCGATGCCGAAGCTCGCGACGACGACGCCGGCGATCGACGCGCGCGTCTCGCCGATGCGCGTCAGCAGCAGCGCGATGTACGGAAAAATGCCGTAGATCACGAGGCCTTCGACAAAGACCGCGCCGAAGCAGAATTTCGACAGCGGGTTCGAGAAGACTTTCCCGTAATTCGCGAGCGCTTCCGCAATGTTGAAGTGCGGCGTGAAATCGGGGCCATCGTCGAGCCAGTACCAGGCCGCGAAAGCCGCAATCGCATTGCAGGCCGCAACAAGAAAGAAGATGCCGCGCCAGCTGACGAAGTCGGCGAGAATGCCGGCGAACAGCGATCCGGCAAGCATGCCGGTGACGCTGCCGAGTATCAGGCGGCTGATCGCAATCTGCCGCGTCTGCATCGCGACACGATCCGAGATCAGCGCGATGGCGACCGGGAACACGCCGCCCGCCGCCATACCGGAGATGATGCGCGTCGTCAGCAGCAGCGGAAAGGTCGGCGCGAAGGCGCCCGCGAGGCCCGCGACGGACAGGATCGCGAGGCACACCGTGATCACCCGCGCCTTGCCGACGAGATCGCCGACCGGGCCGAGCAGCGGCTGCAGCAGCGCCCACGGGAGCGCGAAGGCGGTACCGAGCAGTGCCGCGCTTTGCACGTCGACGCGCAGGTCGAGCGCGATCTGCGGCACGATCGGGTCGGTCATGCGCACGAACAGCGTCGCGGTGAACGCTACGGCGGCCACGATGTAGATGAAGGCGGGCATGCTCAGTCCGGCGGCGTGATGAAAGGCACACCGAAATGCTTGAAGTGGCGTGTGTTCGACGTGACGACCGTCATGCCTTCGGTCGCCGCTGTTGCCGCGATAGCGGCGTCCTCGAAGCCCGGATCGGCACCGGCGCCGGCCGCCCGGTCAACCAGGCGGCCAGTTTCAAGCGCGATCTCGGTGGTCAACGCGTATATTCGGGCGTCGTAGATTTGAATGACCGAGTCGAGCCAATCTTCGAGAACCTGCGCACGCTTGTGAGCCCGCTTGCGATGGAGGCGGCTGATACCGGATTGCACCTCTGTCAGCGTCACCGCCGAGAGAAAGAGGTTTTCGTGACGATCCAGCGCCCATTGCTGAAACGCCTTCGATCGCTGATCGGGCTCGCGCGCGGCGGGCGCTAATATCGACAGCGCGTTCGTATCGAGAAGATAGCGCGTCATCACTTGAACGGCGGCGATCTGAGCACACGCGCAGGCTTACGCTTCGGCAGATCCTCCGGATTGAGCTCGGGCATCGCAATCAGCAGCTCGGCGAAGGTTGGAAGCTTCTTTTTCAACTTAACCCACTCGTCATAGGAAATCACAACCGCCGCTTTGCGGCCGTGCTTGGTAATCGTCGTCGGTTTGCCATTCTCCGCGTCTTCGACGACCGCCGATAGCGCGGATTTTGCATCCCTCAATTGAAGTTGTTTCATAGCCGTCTCGCAATGTGAGAACCGTGGCTACTGTAGTCATATTTCGACAGAATTCAACGTCACCCAACGATTGCGTGCGGCAGGAAGCGTGAGGTGTTCTTGGTGATCGGGTCGAGCGCTTCGCGCACCGAAAGGCCGCAGGCTTGGTCGCGGACCAGCCAAGAGCCGAGCACCGTGTAATTCTCCTCGAAGCGCGGGAGCGTTGCGAGGCCTTGGCGGATGAAGCCTTCCTGGCCGTACGGCCCGTCGTCGCGGTCGATTACAGCGCCCGACACGACGATCTCGATATTCGCACCCTCGCGCGAGAAAAGCGGCTTGCGCACATAGCTCTCGCCGAGCGCCTTCACTCCTTCGGCGTCGTTCTCGAAGGCGGCCGGGAGCAAGTTCGGATGACGCGGATACATCGACCACAGCAGCGGGAGGATGCCCTTGTTGGAGAGGATCGCTTTCCAGGGCGGCTCGATGAACTGGGTGCCAGAGCCTGGGAGCGACGCGCCGAACTCTTCGCGCATCATCCATTCCCAGGGATAAAGCTTGAACATCAACTCGATCGGCACGTCTTTCTGATCGACGAACAAACCCTTCGGGTTGCGCCCGATCTTATCCATCGGCAGCACGGTGGTTTTTAGCCCTGCCTGCTGCGCGGTGTCGTTGAGGTAGGCGACCGTTCCGCCATCCTCCGGATCGTCGATGACGCCGGCGAGATTCAAGGCACGCCCTGCCCCGATCTCTTGCCAGCCCGCGATCAGCCGCTCGTGCACGGAATTGAACTGGTCGGCGTCCTTCGGGACGATGGCGCGCTCGATCGCGTCTTCGAGCCATTGCCACTGGAAGACGCCGGTCTCGAACAGCGAGGTCGGCGTGTCGGCGTTGAATTCGAGCAGCTTCGCGGGGGCACGGCCGTTGTAGCGGAGATCGAAGCGGCCGTAGAGGCTCGGCTCCTGCTTCTTCCAGCTCGCCGAGATGTAGTTCCAGAATTTCTGCGGGATCGCGAGCTTGCGCATGATCTCGTCGTCGGCGATCGCGCGCGTGACGAGTTCTCGGCACATGGCGGCGAGTTCGTTCGTCGGACCTTCGAGGTCTTGCTCAATCTGCTTGAGCGTGAAGGCGTAGTAGGCGCGTTCGTCCCAATAACGCTCGCCGTCGAGCGTGTGGAAGATGAAGCCGATCGCTTCGGCTTTCGCGATCCAGTCGGCACGCTCGTCTATCGCGATCCGTTGCATTTCAGGAGGACGAGCCGCGCGAGACCGAACTCGAAGTCGAACCGAAGCCGCCGCGCGATGTCGTTGTCGACCGTGACGATGACGATGTCGTCGAGCGCGAGCTGGTGCTGGAGCGATTGGCTTGGCGTGACGGCGCAAGGCCGACGCTGTTCGACGACGACCGGTTGTCGCCGCGCGATGACCAACCGGGCACGTACATGCCGCCTGAGCGGCCGGACGACGATGTCGACGTGTGATTGAACCAGCGGGTGCGGCGGCAATTCTGCTGTTGCGGTGCTGCGGCCGGAGCCGCGCCGACGGGCTTTCCGTCTTGGATCACGACTGCTGCGCCGGGCGTCGGGGTCGCGGCGGCGGCCGGCGGATTGACCGGCTTGCACTCCTGCCGCACCGGCATCATCGCGTAGGCGCTGACGCCTGCGACCGAGAGGCCGCCGACCAGAAGTGCGACGTGGCTCGAGCGTTTCATTGCCCGAAGCTCGTTAGTACGACATTGAGGCGGAATTGATCATGCCGGCTGTGACGGACGCGAGGCCGAGCCAGACTGCCGGGGCGATCTCGCCCTTCTCGATGCGCTCGGAAATGTCCGGCACCGGAATGCGGGCGATGTAATAGACGGCGATCTGCACCAGCAGCGCGATGGCGCTCCAGACGATGCAGTCGGCAACGTCCGACGAATGCGAGATGGCGCTGACGACCGGAAGCGCGAAGCCGAGAAGGCTCAAGCCCAGCGCGATGGCGGCGCCGATATTGTTCTCGGCGATCAGCGCGAATTCGTCATGTTTCGTGAGCCGCGTGTAGCAGTAGACGTAGGCCATGCAGGATATCGACGCGACGCAAAGATACAGGATGAATGCGGGCAAGCCTTCGAGCGACGCCATTCTTGTTCTCCGATTCCGCGCGGCGGTGGGAGCCTACCGGCGTGTCTCGGCCTTTTCTAGGGCGCTATCGCGACTTTTTCGCTAGTTTATCGAAGGCCATCAGGTCGCCGATCAGCGCGTCCATCTCTTTCAGCGGCACCATATTCGGCCCGTCGGACGGGGCATTGTCGGGGTCTTGATGCGTCTCGATGAAGACGCCAGCAACGCCAACCGCCACCGCAGCGCGCGCCAGCACCGGCACGAATTCACGCTCGCCGCCCGACGACGAACCCTTGCCGCCCGGCTGCTGAACCGAATGCGTCGCATCGAAAATCACCGGCGCGCCGGTCGTGCGTGCCATGATCGGCAAGGCGCGCATGTCGGAGACGAGCGTGTTGTAGCCGAAGGACGCGCCGCGCTCGGTGACCAGCACATTCGCGTTGCCGCTCTGCGTTATCTTGGCAACGACGTTGGTCATGTCCCACGGCGCGAGGAATTGGCCCTTCTTCACGTTGACGATGCGGCCGGTCTTTGCGGCGGCGACCAGGAGGTCGGTCTGGCGGCAGAGGAAAGCCGGGATCTGCAGGATGTCGACGACATCGGCGACCGCCGCACAGTGCTCGATCTCGTGGACGTCGGTGAGCACCGGAAGCCCAAGCGTCTCGCGGATCTCGGCGAAGATCGGAAGCGCGCCGTCGAGCCCGATGCCGCGCTTGCCCAATACGCTGGTGCGGTTCGCCTTGTCGAAGGACGATTTGTAGACGAGGCCAATGCTTCGCTTCGCGGCGATCTCTTTCAGCGCCATCGCCATTTCGAGCGCGTGCGCGCGGCTTTCCATCTGGCACGGCCCGGCGATCAGCGCGAGCGGAAGCGCGTTGGAGAATGTGACGTTTCGCGCCGCGACGGTGGCGGCGGCTTTGAGCGTATCGGTCATGGCGGCGGACCATGCTTCGGCGCGCGCGGCGGGTCAACCTGTGCTAGGCCTCGGGGCAGGAAACGCCAACGAGAGCCACGAATGAGCCCGTTCGATCGCGCGGATGCCGCCCTTGCCGCTGCCGCCAAATCTCGAGCAATTGCCGGCGCCATCGCGATCGTCACGGACCGCGACAAGACGCTGTTCGAGGCCGTCTACGGCGTGCGCGATATCGCGAGCGGCGAAGCGCTGCGGCAGGACAGCATCTTCCGCATCGCCTCGATGACCAAGGCGATCGCGGGTGCTGCCGCGATGAAGCTCGTCGAGCAAGGCAAGCTCGATCTCGACGCGCCGATCGGCAACGTGCTGCCGCAGCTCGCCAAGCCCAAGGTGCTCGACGGATTCGAGAGCGACGGCACGCCGCGCCTGCGCGATGCCAAACGCGCAATCACGCTGCGGCATCTGCTCACGCATACGGCCGGTTTTGCCTATGAGGTTTGGAACGCTGACCAGAAGCGCTACATCGAGGCCGTCGGCTTGCCGAGCCCCCTCACCCGCCAGCCGCGCTCGCTCGAAGTGCCGCTGATGAGCGATCCGGGCACGCGCTGGGAATACGGCATCAACATCGATTGGGTCGGCAAGGCGGTCGAAGCCGTCAGCGGGAAATCACTCGGCACATACATGAAGGACGAATTCTTCGATCCGCTCGGTATGAGCGACACCAGCTACAACCTTTCGCCCGAGCAGCATGCGCGCATCGTCACGCTGTATCTGCGCCATGAGGACGGATCGCTGCATCCGCAGCCGACTGAGGTGCATCGCACCGACAACAACGAACTCGGCGGCGGCGGGCTCTACGGCACCGCGCGCGATTACATCGCGTTCGTGCGGATGATCCTCAACGGCGGGCGCGCCAACGGGCGGCAAATCCTGAAACCCGAGACGATTGCGCTGATGGCACAGAACCACATCGGCGAACTGACGATGGGCAAGATGACGACGGCGGCGCCGCGTTTATCGAACGACGTCGACCTGCATCCCGAGCAGGACAAGAAATGGGGCTTGAGTTTCCTCGTCAACACGAAGGAGACCAAGCATGGCCGCAAGCCCGGCAGTCTGTTCTGGGCCGGGCTCGCGAACACGTATTATTGGATCGATCCTGCGTCAGGCGTCGGCGGCGTGTTGTTCACGCAGCTGCGCCCATTCGCGGACCCGATCGTGCTCGATCTCCTCGGAACGATCGAGCGCGCGACCTACGACGCGATTACTTGACCGACGAGAAGGCCGTCGGTGCGAGCAGCTGGCTCGTCACGTTGGCGAGGATCGGCCCGTCCTTTTCGCTCTCGGCGCGCTTGGCGACCCATTCCGGATCGTTCATGAACTTCGTCCACTTCTGCTCGCGCTCGGCCATCGACTCCCAGGCGAGGAAATAGATCAACTCGTTGTTGGATTCGCCGATGACGGTGGTGAAGAAGCCGGCCTGACGGATGCCGTGCTTTTCCCACAGCGCGAGCGTGACGTTCTGAAAGCGGGCGAGCAGCGCCGGCAGACGCATGGGCACGCAGCGATAGTTGCGCATTTCGTAGATCATCGGACGTTTCCTGATTGTTGTTCTGATCGCGATGACGAACGCATAGACGACAACGCCCGCGCCGAAAAGGTCGCGGGCGCTTCGCGGCTCACATGCCCATGCCGCCGTCGACCGGCAGGCCGGCACCGGTGATGAAGGCTGCATCCGCCGAGCAGAGAAAGGCGGCGGCTTTCGCGATATCGGACACTTCGGCCAGCCGCCCGAGCGGTGTTTGCCCGACGACATCGGCGACCGCCGCGTTGACGTCGGCGGCGAGGCCAACCGCGACGATGTCGCTCGCGAGCTGCAGGCCCATGTCGGTCGGGATCAGGCCAGGGTAGATCGCGTTGACGCGGATGCCGTAGCCGAGCTTGCCGGCTTCCATGGCCGCAATGCGGGTCATGCGGTCGACCGCCGATTTGGTCGCCGAATAGACCGCAATGGCCGGGAACGCGATTGTAGCAGCGACCGACGCGATATTGACGATCGCGCCGCCCTTCCCGGCCGCGCCGCCCGGCCGCATCGCGCGGAAGGCGTGTTTCATGCCCAACGCCGTGCCGACGATATTGACGTTGCACATGCGCAAGGCATCGGCCGCGTCGATGTCCGCAACGAGCGACGTCACCTCGATGCCGGCGTTGTTGATCAGGATATCGAAACCGCCGAAACGTTCGACGGTGGCGGCAGCGGCGCGCTGCCAGTCCGCGTCTTGGGTTACGTCGAGTTTGACGAAATAGGCGTCCGCTCCGCCGTCACGCAGCGCGGCGGCGGTGGCCTCGCCGGCATCCTCAAGAACGTCGCTGATGAGGACGGCGGCGCCTGTAGCAGCGAGCGCCTCGGCGATTCCCTTGCCTATTCCACGGGCCGATCCCGTGACGAGGGCGGAACGCCCTTCGAGCTTTGCAATCATAGATATAGCCTCACAATAACTAGGGGTTGTAAAAAATGTGCGCTTTACGCAACGCTAATAAGCGCAATCGTCTTTTTCCTTCGTTCGCTCGTCAAGAGATTGCATTTGTGCATTTGCACAATCACACTGCGATCGTTCTAATTCATTGCCGCTACGGTCCTCGAAGGGGGCTTTTATGTCTGAAGCGATGATTGCGCCGCGCCGCTGGACTGCACAGAACGACGACAAGGTCCGTGGCGACAAGAGCAACGCCCGGCGCATCGAGCTTGCCGAAGCGGCGCTCGAGACTTTGAGCGAGCTTGGTTACGCGCGGACGTCGCTTCGCGAGATCGCGCAGAAGTCGGATTTCTCGCACGGCGTGCTGCACTACTACTTCACGGACAAGACCGATCTCATCTGCTGCGCGGTGCGGCACTACAAGACAAACTGCGCGACGCGCTACGACGCGCTCGTCGCGGCGGCGCAATCGCCGACCGAACTCGTCGAGAATTTTTTGGTGAAGATGCGCGAGTCACTCTGCAGCGAAGCGCATATGCATCGCCTCTGGTACGACCTGCGCTCGCAAGCGCTCTACGATGCAGCGTATCGCAAGGACGTCACCGAGATCGACACGCTGCTCGAAGCGATGGTGTGGCGCATCGCGTCACGCTACGCGGAGCTTTGCCGCAAGAGCCCAGCTGCGCCGTCGCATGTGCTGTACGCGCTGCTCGACGGCATGTTCCAGCGCGCCCTGCTCGCTTACGTCGGCGGCGATCACGGCGTCGCGGACCGGCTGGTCGCCGACGTGCGTCCGTTGTTCGGATTGATTGCTCAGCCGGACGCGAACTAGACGAGACGCGACTGCACCTTCGCGGCCTCGACGAACGAGGCGAAGAGCGGGTGCGGCGCAAACGGGCGCGACTTTAGTTCCGGATGATACTGCACGCCGATGAACCAGGGATGGTTCTCGTATTCCACCGTCTCGGGCAACAGACCGTCCGGCGACATTCCGGCGAAGCGCAGGCCGTGCTGTTCGAGCCGGCCTTTGTACTCGGTGTTCACCTCGTAGCGATGGCGGTGGCGTTCGGAGATTTCCGTCGCGCCGTAGATGCCGGCGATGCGGCTGCCGCGCGTCAACGTCGCGTCGTAAGCACCGAGGCGCATCGTGCCGCCGAGATCACCGTTCCTACCGCGCTTCTCGAGCTCGTTGCCCTTCAGCCATTCGGTCATCAGGCCGACGACCGGCTGCGGCGTCGGACCGAACTCGGTCGAGTTCGCGTCCGCGATGCCGCAGAGATTGCGCGCCGCTTCGACGACGGCCATCTGCATGCCGAAGCAAATGCCGAAATACGGAACGCGGCGCTCGCGCGCGAACTGCGCGGCGCGGATTTTTCCTTCGGCGCCGCGGTGGCCAAAGCCGCCCGGCACGAGGATGCCGTGGACGTGTTCGAGGAACGGCGCGGCGTCTTCGTGTTCGAACACTTCCGACTCGATCCAATCGAGATTGACCTTCACTTTGTTGGCGATGCCACCGTGGCTGAGGCTCTCAATCAGCGATTTGTAGGCGTCCTTGAGGCCCGTATATTTGCCGACGATCGCAATCGTCACTTCGCCTTCCGGATTGCGGATGCGATTGTTGATGTTGGACCAGAGCGAGATATCCGGCTCGCCAGTTTGCTCGATTCCGAAGGCGTGCAGCACTTCGATGTCGAGACCTTCGGCGTGGTACGATTCCGGCACCGCATAGATGTTGTCGACATCGCGCGCCTCGATCACCGCGGTCTCTCGAACGTTGCAGAAGAGCGAGAGCTTGCGACGCTCTTCCTTCGGGATCGGACGATCCGTGCGGCAGAGCAGAATGTCGGGCTGAATGCCGATCGAGAGCAACTCTTTGACGGAGTGCTGTGTCGGCTTCGTTTTCAGTTCGCCGGCCGACGGAATGTACGGCAGCAGCGTCAGATGAATATAAATCGCGTGGCCGCGCGGCAGTTCGTTCTTGATCTGACGGATTGCTTCGAGGAACGGCAGGCTCTCGATGTCGCCGACCGTGCCGCCGACTTCGACGAGGACGAAGTCGTAATCTTCGTTGCCCTCGCGGACGAAATCCTTGATCGCGTTGGTGACGTGCGGGATGACCTGGATGGTCGCGCCGAGATAGTCGCCGCGCCGTTCCTTGGCGAGAATGTCCTGATAGATGCGGCCGGTCGTGATGTTGTCCTGACGGACCGCCGAATTCCCCGTGAAGCGCTCGTAGTGACCTAGATCCAGGTCGGTCTCGGCGCCATCGTCCGTCACGAAGACTTCGCCGTGCTGATACGGCGACATCGTTCCGGGATCGACGTTGAGATAGGGGTCGAGTTTGCGCAGACGGACTTTGTACCCGCGAGCCTGCAACAGCGCCCCGAGAGCCGCTGAGCCAAGACCTTTACCGAGGGAGGAAACCACGCCGCCAGTGATGAATACGTACCGGGCCATGGGACTTGGTGTTTATCGCCCTGGTTTCGATTCTGCGAGGTCTAAATCGGCGCAGGTTCTATGCACCGGTGGAAAACCTCGAACAGGCTTTCCGGGTTATTGCGGCTGAGCCGGTGCCTGCGGCGCCGAAGACGGCACCTGCGGGCCGCTGCGTGGCGCAACAGGGGCGACCGGAGCGGCGGGCTGAGACTGGCCGGCCGGCGAATTCATGATCGACTTAGGCTTACGGTCCCAACCGGCGACGATCGAGAGCAGCATGCTGGTCGCGAAAAACACTGCGGCGAGGATCGCGGTCGAGCGGGTCAGGACGTTCGCCGTGCCGCGCGAGGAGAGGAAGCCGCCTGCTCCGCCGCCACCGCCGCCGCCCATGCCGAGGCCGCCGCCTTCCGACTTCTGCAGCAGCACGAGGCCGGTCAGGGACAACACCACCATTAGGTGGATCACGATCAAAACCGTTTGCATCTTCTATCCTTCGCGCGCTCGACTTAAGCGGCGCAGCGTGTTTGCTCAAGAGCTTCCGAGGAATTCGTCACGGCTTCTACACGAAGGACCGGCGATTTGCCAATGGCGGAAAATGCCGCGGCGATGTTGCCAAACCGAGTCATCATAGAGATCTAAGTGCCTATGGAAACTCGCCTTCTCCGATCTCTCTCGCGCCGTGGAGAACGCGGATGATGTCCACGCCATTGGCGGCGGATCGATAAAATATGAGGTAATTGCCTGACGGAAACGAGCGAACGCCCGAACCAAATTCAGGACGCGAGCGGCCGGCCAACGGATTGTCGCCCAGCATTCGCATCACATCCCTGAGACGACGGACGACCCGGTCGGCCGCCTCTGGGTTGTTGTCCGCGATGTAGTCGTAGATGGTGTCGATATCGACGAGCGCCTGAGGAGTTTGGCGGCTCCTATCCGGCATTCTTCAGCTTCAGGCGCTCTCGCCCGCGACGGATCACATCCTCGACGTCAAACTCGCCTTCAACGATTCCGCTGTCGATGCCCTTCTGGATCTCGGTTCGCAGCCACTCCAGCTTGGCGCGGCGAACCTCCTCGCGCTCTTCGACGAGGCGTAGGCCGTCGCGCATGACTTCGCTGGCGGTCGAATAGCGTCCGCTGTCGACGAGCGACTTGATGAAGTCCTCGTAGTGTTTGCCGATCGTGTAGCTGGTTGCCACGCCGCACCTCCGATCTCACAAAGTAATACTTTATGAGATACGTCGCAACATCTAAGCGTAAACGTTTGCGATTCCGAGGAAATCATCGGCTTTGAGACTGGCTCCGCCGACCAGCGCGCCGTCGACGTTGCGGACGGCCATCAGCTCGGCAGCGTTGGAAGCTTTCACGGAACCGCCGTAGAGGATGCGAACCTCTTCGCCCTCGGCTTTGAAGCGCGCCGCGAGACGCTCGCGGATGAAATTGTGCATCTCGGCGATGTCTGCCGGTGTCGGGGTGAGGCCCGTCCCGATCGCCCAGACCGGTTCGTAAGCCACGATGAGATTCGCGGCTTTCGCGCCTTCCGGCAACGAGCCGGTCAGCTGCTGGCCGACGATAATGGTGGCCCGGTCCGCCTCGCGCTGCTCCTTGGTCTCGCCGACGCACACGATCGAGATCAGGCCGGCGCGGCGCGCGGCCAGTGCCTTCTTCTGAACGTCGGCGTCCTTCTCCTTGAAAATCGTCCGGCGCTCGGAATGCCCGACAATAACGTGCGTCGCACCCGCGTCGGCCAGCATTTCGGCCGAGATTTCGCCCGTGAAGGCACCGGAGGCTTCCGAATAGCACGTCTGGCCGCCGATATGGACGGTCGAACCCTTCGCGGTCTTGGCGAAGCTCGCAACCAGCGTCGCGGGCGGGCAAACGAGCAATTCGGCCTTGCCGGAAACGGCTTTCGCCCCGGCCATGATGCCTTTTAGCTCCGAGACCGAAGCCGCAAGCCCGTTCATCTTCCAGTTACCCGCTACAACCGGGCGACGCGTGCGATCCATAATCCAACTACCCTCAGTCCCTGTTCCGGGCGGGTTAGCAGACGCAGCAGACACACGGAAGCGGCTATTCGCCGCAAAAGCATGTCGCTGCCGCATTGGTGCCGTGTTGCGGTGTGCCTACCCATGTCTTATTGAGTGCAAATCACCCGGCTGGGCTGAAAGCCATACCGGCTCATCCCCTTACAATTTGACGGAACATGCTTCGCGGTATTCGAACGGCTTCGAGCGGATGGCTCGGCAAATTGGTCATGGGCGTCGTTGTCGGCGTCCTCGCTATCAGCTTCGCGATTTGGGGCATCGGCGACATTTTCCGTGGCGGCGGCCGTTCGGCGGTCGCGTCGGTGGGTGGGACTGAGATTTCCTCCGAGCAGTTCCGGCAGCTCTACACCGAGCGGCTGCAGCAGATCGGCCAGCAGATGGGCCGTCCGATTCCGTTCAATCAGGCGCGTGACCTCGGCATCGATCGCCAGATCCTCGGCCAGATCGTGTCCGAAACGGCGCTCGACGAATGGGCAAAGCGCATCGGCCTTGGCATCACCGACGCCGAAGTCGCGCGGCTGATCCGCTCCTTCCCGGCCTTCCAGGGACCGGACGGACAGTTCGACAATCAGATCTTCCTGCAGCGCCTGCGTTCGGCCGGATACACCGAAGCGCGCTTCGTCACCGAGCAGCGCAAGCTGATGATCCGCCAGCATCTGACCGAGTCGGTCGGCGGCACGACGATCGTGCCGAAGACCTACGCGGACGTGATGAACGCGTATCAGAACGAGCAGCGCTCGCTCGAATACGTGACGCTGACGGCGGCGCAAGCCGGCGAGATCGCCGATCCGACGCCGGAGCAACTCACGACTTATTTCGACAGCCGCAAGCAACTGTTCCGCGCGCCGGAGTATCGCCGCATCGTCATTGTCCGTCTCTCGCCGGAAGAACTCGCGAAGTGGACGACGATTGCGGACGAGGACGCGCGCAAGGCCTATGACGAGCGCCGCGCCCGCTTCACGCAAGCCGGTCAACGCCAGGTGCAGCAGATCGTCTTCCCGTCCGAAGAGGAAGCGCGCGCGGCGAAGAAGCGTCTCGACGAAGGCCTCTCCTTCGCGGATCTCGCGAAAGAGCGCGGTCTCTCGGAGACCGACATCGATCTCGGGATGATCTCGCGCGAAACCGCGCAAGGGTCGCGGTTCACGAAGGCGATGGAAGAAGCATTCAAGCTGCCGGAAGGCGGCGTTTCGAATCCCGTGCAGGCGCGCCTCGGCTATGCGCTCGTTCGAGTCGCCAAGATCGAGCCGGATTCGGTGCGGCCATACGAGCAAGTCGCGGACGAACTCAAGCAGGAGCTCGCACGCGAGCGTACGCGCAACGAAGTCACGACCAAGCACGACAAGCTCGAAGACGAGCGCGCCGGCGGCGCCAACCTCACCGAGTCGGCGCAGCGCGCCGGCTTGCAGGTCACCATGTTGGACGGCGTCGATCGCTCGGGCCGCGATGCGACCGGCGCTCTCGTCACCGGCATTCCGCAGGACGTCGATATCTTGACGCCCGCGTTCGCCGCGCAACCGAACACCGAGACCGAGGCGCTCCGTCCGCAAGCCGGCGGCTACGTCTGGTTCGAGGTGACTGAGATCACACCATCAAAGGAGCGCACGCTCGACGAGGTCAAGGATCGCGTTGTCGCCCGTTGGAAGGACGATCAGATCGGCGAGCGTTTGCGTGCCAAAGCAAACGAGATGGTCGAGAAGCTAAAGGCGAACGGCACCTTCGCCGAGCTGGCGGCCGCCGACAAACTCAACGTCGCGACCGCGGCCGACTTACGCCGTAGTGCGCGGCCCGAGGGCCTGCCGCCGGGCGCCGTCATCACGGCTTTCCAGACGCCGAAGGGCGCGGCCGCCTCGACACAGGGACAGCTTCCGGCTGAGCGGATTGTCTTCAAGGTCACCGACATCAAGACCCCGCCGTTCGACGCCAACTCGGACCAGGGCAAGCAGGTTGAGAATTTGATCCGCACCTCGATCACCGAGGACTTGCTGCGCCAGTACATCGCGTATATCGAGAAGGAACTGAAGGCGACCGTGAACGTCGAGGCGTTGCGGCGTGTCTCAGGCGGTGGAGTGGAACAGTGATCGGTCTCGGTGGGACGAACGAAAGCGGGATGTGGCGACGCTGGTGAAGCGTTTGCCTCGCCGTGGGCTGACCATGGCGCAACTCCCCTCTCCTTCAAGGCCGCCTGACTATGCAGATCGATCCGACGCTCGACACTTTTCGCCCCGGCTATGACTCCGGCAAACCGCAGCTGATCTGGACGACGCTCGTCGCCGATCTCGAGACCCCGGTTTCGGCTTTTCTCAAAATCTCGCGCGACAAGCCGATGAGCTTCCTGCTCGAGTCGGTCGAAGGCGGCGCGAACCGCGGCCGCTACTCGATCATCGGCCTCGAGCCCGATCTCATCTGGCGCGCTCAGGGCGACAAGGCGGAGATCAACCGCCGCGCCCGCACGGACGCCGATGCGTTCACACCACTCGACGATCAGCCGCTGACCGCGCTGCGCGCGCTGCTGGCGGAAAGCCGCATCGACGTGCCGGAAGGCCTGCCGCCGATGGCGGCCGGTGTGTTCGGCTATCTCTCCTACGACATGGTGCGGCTGATGGAAGAGCTTCCATCCGCCCTGCCCGATCCGATCGGCATTCCGGACGCGATCCTGATCCGCCCGACTGTCGTCGTCGTGTTCGACAACGTGAAGGACACGCTCACGGTCGTCACGCCGGTGCGTCCCGAGAGCGGCGTGACAGCAGCGCAGGCGTACAATCGCGCGGTCGACCGGCTCGGCGAGATCGTCGACCGGCTCGACACGATGCTGCTCAAGTCGGCGGACGGACACGAAGGTCCGCTCGACGTGGCACCGCAGTCCAACACGACGCCGGACGAATATTTCGGCATGGTGGCGCAGGCGAAGGAATACATCGCGGCGGGCGATATCTTCCAGGTCGTGTTGGCGCAACGCTTCGAAGCGCCGTTCAACCTGCCGCCGTTCTCGCTCTATCGCGCGCTGCGGCGGACCAACCCGGCGCCGTTCCTCTTCTATCTCGACTACGGGCAATTCTCGGTCGTCGGCTCGAGCCCGGAAATTCTCGTGCGCGCGCGGCAGGGCGTCGTCACGATCCGGCCGATCGCCGGAACACGGCCGCGCGGCGCGACACCGCACGAGGATAAGGCGCTGGAGGACGAACTCCTCGCAGATCCGAAGGAGCGCGCCGAGCATCTGATGCTGCTCGACCTCGGCCGCAACGACGTCGGCCGCGTTGCCGAGATCGGCACCGTGACGGTGACGGACCAGTTCTTCGTCGAGCGCTACAGCCACGTGATGCACATCGTCTCCAACGTCGAGGGAAAACTCGACGCCAAGCACGACGTGATCGACGCTCTGGCGGGCGGCTTCCCGGCCGGCACGGTCTCGGGAGCGCCGAAGGTGCGCGCGATGCAGATCATCGACGAGCTTGAGAAGGAAAAGCGCGGCCTCTACGCTGGCTGTGTCGGCTATTTCTCGGCCGACGGCGAGATGGACACCTGTATCGTGCTGCGCACCGCGCTCGTGAAGGACGGCAAGATCTACGTGCAGGCCGGCGCCGGCATCGTCGCCGATTCCAACCCGGCCTCCGAGCAGCAGGAATGCGTCAACAAGGCGAAGGCGCTGTTCCGCGCCGCTGAGGAAGCGCAGCGCTTTGCCAGCGGCGCGGCACGGGGGCAGTAGTCATGATCGTCCTCATCGACAATTACGACAGCTTCACGTTCAACCTGTACCACTATCTCGGCGGCCTCGGCGCCAAGGTCGCGGTGCACCGGAACGACAAGATTTCGGTCGACGACGTGATCGCGGGCGACCCGGACGCGATCCTGCTGTCGCCCGGCCCGTGCACACCGAAGGATGCAGGCATCTGCATCGATCTCATCCACAAAGCGGCGCCGACGATCCCGATCATGGGCGTTTGCCTCGGCCACCAGGCGATCGGCGAAGCGTTCGGCGGCAACGTCATTCGCGCGCCGAACCTGGTGCACGGCAAAACGTCGGAAGTCGCACATGGCGGCAAGACGCTGTTCCGCGGCATCAATGGCCCGTTCCGCGCGACGCGTTATCACTCGCTGATCGTCGAACGCTCGTCGCTGCCGACGACGCTTCAGGTGACCGCCGAGACCGACGATCTGATCATGGGGCTCAGCCACGCGACGCTTCCGGTGCACGGCGTGCAGTTTCATCCCGAAAGCATCGCGTCGGAACACGGGCATCTCATCCTGCGCAACTTCCTCGACCTTGCTCAAGAGTGGAACGTCGCGAAGAGCCGCCGCCCACAGTCGCCGCGGAGCGCCGCATGAGCGATCTCAAAACGCTGATCGCGAAATGCGCGACCGGCGCCTCGCTGACGCGCGATGAAGCCGCGAGCGCCTTCGATCAGATGATGTCGGGCGAAGCGACGCCGTCGCAGATGGGCGGCTTGCTGATGGCCATGCGCGTGCGCGGCGAGACCGTCGACGAGATCACCGGCGCGGTCGCGACGATGCGCGCGAAGATGCTCACCGTCGATGCGCCAGATGATGCCGTCGATGTCGTCGGAACGGGCGGCGATGGTTCGGGCTCATACAACGTCTCGACCTGCGCGTCGTTCATCGTTGCAGGCTGCGGCGTGCCGGTCGCCAAACACGGTAACCGAGCGTTGTCGTCTAAGTCCGGCGCCGCCGACGTTCTCGCGGCGCTCGGAGTCAAGATCGAACAAGATCCTGATGGTGTCGGCCGCTGCATTAAAGAGGCCGGGATCGGCTTCATGTTCGCGCCGACGCATCATCCCGCGATGAAGAATGTCGGGCCGACGCGTGTCGAGCTTGGCACGCGCACGATCTTCAATCTGCTTGGTCCACTCTCCAACCCGGCCGGCGTGAAGCGGCAGATGGTCGGCGTCTTCTCCAAACAATGGATCGAACCGGTCGCGCATGTGCTGAAGAATCTCGGCTCGACGCGCGCCTACGTGGTGCACGGTTCGGACGGGCTCGACGAGATCACCACGACGGGCTCGACTTACGTTGCCGAACTCAACGGCGGCAAAGTCACGACATTCGAGATCGCGCCGGAGACGTTGGGCCTGAAGAAAGCCAAGCCGGAGGATCTGCGCGGCGGCGATGGCGTCCATAACGCCGAAGCGCTGCGCGGCGTTCTCGCCGGTCAGCCGAGCGCGTATCGCGATGTAGCGGTGTTGAACGCGGCGGCAGCGCTGGTCGTTGCCGAACACGCGAAAGACTTGAAGCAGGGCATCGAGCAAGCCGCGAAGTCGCTCGACAGCGGAGCCGCAGCGGATCGTCTTGCGCGCCTCGTTCAGGTGTCTAACGCATGAGCGATATTCTCACCAAGATCGAGGCCTACAAGCGCGAGGAGATCGCGGCGGCGAAAGCTGCGCGCCCCTACGCCGAGGTCGAAGCCGCGGCCCGCGCCGCCGCGCCGGTGCGTGGCTTCCTCAAGAACATCGAGGCGCGCACCGCCGCCGGCGGCTATGCACTGATCGCCGAGGTGAAGAAGGCAAGCCCGTCGAAGGGCCTGATCCGCGCTGACTTCGACCCGCCGTCGCTCGCGAAGGCCTACGAACGCGGCGGCGCGACGTGCCTCTCGGTGCTGACCGACACACCGTCGTTCCAAGGCGCGCCGGAATTCCTGACGGCGGCGCGCGATGCGACGGGCCTCCCGGCGCTGCGCAAGGACTTCATGTACGACACCTATCAGGTGGCGGAAGCACGCGCCTGGGGCGCAGACTGCATCCTGATCATTCTCGACGCCGTCGATGACGCGACGGCACGCGACCTCGAAGACGCTGCGTTCGCGTTCGGCATGGACGTGCTGCTCGAAGTGCACGACGACGCGGAGCTCGATCGCGCGCTGAAACTGAAATCGCGGCTGGTCGGCATCAACAATCGCAATCTGCGCACCTTCGAGACAACGCTGGCGACATCCGAGCGCTTGTCGAAGCGTGTGCCGAAGGATCGCGTGCTGGTCGGCGAGAGCGGCATCTTCACGCCGGCCGACGTCGCGCGGCTCGCCGCTTGCGACATCAAAACATTCCTGGTCGGCGAAAGCCTGATGCGTCAGGCCGATGTCGAAGCCGCGACGCGAGCTTTGATCGCGCACGAGACGGTGAGCTGACATGGCCCGCGCGCCGAAAACGCTGACGCATATCGGCAAGCGCGGCGAGGCGCATATGGTCGACGTGTCGCAGAAAGCTGCGACGGAGCGCATCGCGGTCGCCGAAGGCCGCGTCATCATGTCGGCGAAGACGCTGCGTATCGTCGAGCAAGGCGATGCGAAGAAAGGCGACGTGCTCGGCACCGCGCGCCTTGCCGGCATCATGGCGGCGAAGAAAGCGCACGAGTTGATCCCGCTCTGCCACCCTCTCCTCATCTCGAAAGTCGAAGTCGAGGTTACGCCCGATAAGAAGCTGCCGGGTGTGCGCGTCCGCGCGAGCGTGAAAGTCACGGGGCAGACCGGCGTCGAGATGGAAGCACTGACGGCGGTTTCCGTCGCGTGCCTGACGATCTATGACATGGTCAAAGCCGTCGAACGCGGCATGCGTATCGAAGGCATCCGTCTCGTCGAGAAACGCGGCGGAAAATCCGGCGTCTACCGGGCTGACGAGCCCTGAGATCCGGCGGGCTTTCCTTTCGGAAGGCCTCAACGGAGGACGGAATGGCGAAGTCGAAACTGATGCCGCCGGAAGAGGCGCTCGCTCGCATTCTTGAGGGCGCGGTCCCGCTCGGCGTCGAACAAGTCCCGGTCGCCGATACGTACGGACGTGTGCTTGCCGAGGATCTTGCGGCGCGGCGCACGCAGCCGCCTGCCGCGATGTCGGCGATGGACGGCTACGCGGTCCGCGCGGCCGATATCGCGACCGTTCCGGTGAAACTGAAGATTGCCGGCGAAGCAGCGGCCGGCCGAGTATTTCCTCGCCCGCTAGCGGCCGGGGAAGCCGTACGCATCTTTACGGGCGGCGTCGTGCCGCCCGGTAGCGACACGATTTCGATCCAGGAGAACACGCGGCGCGATGGCGATGTCGTCGAGGTGCTGCAATCGGAGAAGCCGGGCCGTCACATCCGCAAACAAGGCCTCGATTTTAGCGAAGGCGATGTGCGGCTCAAGAGCGGCCAAATCATCGGCGCGCGCCATCTCGCACTCGCGGCCGCAATGAACTACGCCGCGGTGCCGGTCGTGCGGCGCCCGTGCGTCGCCATGTTCTCGACCGGCGATGAACTCGTCATGCCGGGCAGCGAGACCGGCCCGGGACAGATCATCCTCTCGAACGGCTTCGCGATCGCGGCCATCGCGCGCCGCGAGGGAGCGCTCGCGCTCGATCTCGGCATCGTGCCGGATGCCGTCGAGGCCACCATTGCGGCGATCAGGCGCGCGCGCGCTTGGGGCGCCGACGTGCTGGTGACGACCGGCGGCGCATCGGTCGGCGACTACGATCTGGTGCAGAAAGCGCTGTCCGCCGAAGGCATGGAACTCGCCTTCTGGAAGATCGCGGTTCGGCCCGGCAAGCCGCTGATGTCCGGAAAGATTGCCGGGATGCGCGTCATCGGCCTGCCCGGAAATCCGGTTTCGGCTGTCGTTTGTTCGGAGCTGTTCCTGGTACCGCTGCTGCGCGCGCTCGGTGGATTTCCAAACGTGCATCCGACACTCGTCTCTGCCGTTGCGGGACGCAACATCGCGGCGAACGACGAGCGGCAAGATTACATGCGCGCGCGCATGACGATCGACGGCGACGGGCGGCGCGTCGTCGTACCGGTCGAGACGCAGGATTCTTCGATGATGTCCGCGCTCGCGATGTCGGAGTGCCTGCTGGTGCGCGCACCGCATGCGCCGCCGCTTGAGGCCGGCGCTGCCTGCGAGATCCTGCTGCTGGAGTAGCGACGGTTTCCGAATCGCGTTTCGTAAGACGGGCGGAATTTGGTGGCGGATTGCAGCGCCAACTCATTCGCGCGGCCTTTGTTTTCTTCACGCCAAATTAAGTGGTTGCGGAACACAGTGCGAACATATAGTGTCTGTTCATGATTTGTTTTCTACCAGTCGTGGCGCGTTCAAGCCTCAACGCCGACACACGGAGAACCGCCTAAGATGCTGACCCGTAAGCAACTCGAGCTGCTGCGCTTCATCAATGACCGCGTCAAGGAAGCCGGCGTTCCGCCCTCCTTCGACGAAATGAAGGACGCGCTCGATCTTCGCTCTAAATCGGGCATCCACCGCCTCATCACGGCACTTGAGGAGCGCGGCTTCATTCGCCGCCTCGCCAATCGCGCACGCGCCATCGAAGTCGTCCGCATGCCTGATGTGGCACCTGCCGCAGGCACGCAGCGTCAGCGCGGCTTCACGCCGAGCGTGATCGAGGGCCATCTCGGCCGCGTCCGCAATACAACGTCGGAGGATGACGGCGGCCGTCCGGTCACCGTGCCGATGATGGGCCGCATCGCGGCCGGCACGCCGATCGAGGCGATCCAGCAGCGCAGCGCGACGATCCAGGTTCCGCCGGATCTGCTTGCCAGCGGCGAACATTACGCACTCGAAGTGCGCGGCGACTCGATGATCGACGCCGGCATCCACGATGGCGACACGGTGCTGATCCGGCGCGGCGACACGGCCGACACGGGCGACATCGTGGTTGCGCTGATCGACGAAGAAGAGGCGACGCTCAAGCGTTTCCGCCGGCGCGGTGCAGCCATCGCGCTGGAGCCGGCGAACCAGGCGCATGAGGTGCGCATCCTGCCGCCGAACCGCGTGCGTATTCAGGGCCGCCTCGTCGGCTTGATGCGGAAGTATTGAGACCGGCTTCATTCTTGAGACTTACAGTGGCCGGGCTACGCCAGCCTTCCGGCAACTTGTGCCCTGACCGTTTAGTCGTCCTCACGTAGGTCAGGCTCGGCCGGCGTCGCATCGGGCGCTTGCAGCTTCGTAACCGCGCTTGGCGCCCAAGGCCGATCGCTGTCCGCTGCACGGGCGCGCGTTTCGGCAAATCCATCCCGATTGATCGTGAGTGCAAGCGCGCTGTCAGCCCGCCCGCGGTCGTAGAGTTTCGCAGCGCAGCCTGACGGAGCTGTTCTCCGGCTTACGACAATCGCGGCACGCTTACAGTCGTCCGCAAAGGCTTCGGCGTGGAGCGCGACGGCGACGAGCCTGCCGTCAGACAGCACCGCAACACAGCCGACAGCATCGCAATCGAAGCCGGCGCTCAGGTCTTTCTCGCCGGGCGTGCGCGCATCGCCGTCGGCGGCGAGCCACTGTTTGATCGCGAAGGTGTCGCTGCCGAGCCGCATGACCGAGAACTGGCCGTCCGGACCGCGCACCGCGACAGCTTCGGAATTCGCGGCGATCAGCACGTCCGGTTGCGGCGTGCGGATCGCGAGCGTCAGCGCGATAACCGCCAGCGGGAGGCTAACGACGAAACGCAGCGGCGTGCGCAGCAGGCAAACGATCACCAGCGCGGCGGTGCCCATGAGCAGCGGCGTAACGCCGAACGCCGCGATGCGACCGACCGCGCCCGGCCAGCTTGCGACCCATTGCGCGACGTACATCATCCACTCGATGCCCTGCCCCATGAGCCGCCAGAGCCAATCGTCGAGGCCGAAGGGTGCCGCGATGAGCGCGAGCAATCCGGCCGGCATGACGATGACGGACACGACGGGCATCGCGAGCAGATTGGCGAAAGTGCCGTAAGGCGCGAGGCGGTTGAAGTGATACGCCGCGAACAATGTCGTGGCGGCTCCGGCGACCACCGAAGCCAAGAAGAGCGAGGCGATCTCGCGCCCGCCCCACAGCGCGATGCGGGCTCCGATCGACGTGTCAGCCGCAGCGGTCGCCCACGGCATTCCGCGCTCGTAGGACGCGATCAGCGCGAGCGTCGCAGCGAACGACATTTGGAAGCTCGGATGTACGACGGCTTCCGGCGCGATAACCAAAACGGCCAACGCCGCGATCGCGAGCGTGCGTAACGTCAACGCGGCGCGGTCGACCATGATGCCGAGCAGGACGACGGCGGTCATGAGGTAGGCGCGTTGCGTGGCAATCTCGGCGCCCGAGAGCACGAGATATCCGGTCGCGGCGATGAGCGCCAAGCCGGCAGCCCATTTCTTGATCGGAAACCCAAGCGCGATCGTTGCCGACAGAGCGAGCAGCGCGCGGACGACGAAGAAGACGACGCCCGCGACCACGGCCATGTGATAGCCGGAAATCGAGAGCACGTGCGCGAGGCTCGACACATACATCGCGTCGTTGACGGGCGCCGATATCGCATCGCGCGAGCCGGTGATGAGCGCCGACGCAATGGCACCGGCATCGCCCGGCAACGCCGAGCGGATGCGCGTGTCGATGACGGCGCGCAGTCCGGCGACGCCGCTCAGAAATCTCACCCGGAATGGTGCAGCGTCTTTTGCTTCTAAGCGCTCGATCTTGCCGAGCGCGAAACCGGTCGCGCCGATTTTCTGGAAGTACAGATCGCGCGCGAAGTCGTAGCCGCCTGGACGCAGCGGCGCCAGCGGCGGCGACAGTCGCGCCTTGAGGCTGACAAAACTGCCGGGTGGCGGCGCGGTGCCCTTGCGCACAGAGATGCGGACGCGTTCGAGTTTTGCGTCGGAACCGCGGCCGGGCTCGAAACTCGCCAGTGCGATGATGATGCGGTCGGTGCGTTCGCGTTCCTCGCGGGTTTCGATCCACCCCGAGAGCGATGCTCCGAACAGCGGACGCGCGAGCACGGGATGTTCGGCTCGGAGCGTTCTGAGCGTCGCCGTCAGAAACCCCGCAAGGAGCGCTGCGACAAGAATTGCGAGCGTAAAGCCGACCGGTCTTGCGCGAAGGAGCCAGACGAAAAGCGCCGCAAGCGCGAAGGCGCTAGCCGGCGCCCAGACAACCGGCTCGTGGCTTGCCGTGAAGTAGATCGCGATGCCGAGACCGAATGCGATGGGCGTCCAGAGGATCGCGCGGCCGGGGCCGGTTTCGGCTTCGGCCCAATCGCCGACGCGCAAGGCCCAACGCGGCAAACGCGCGGCGTACGACCATTCGCGTAGACGCGACGGCCGGCCCGCAACCCCGTCCGGCCACGCGATCGCGCGCCCTCGCCTGCCTTCGCCCACCACGCGCGTGCCCCGCGCCTCATCGCCGCGACGCGCATCGTGCCCGAGAGACTTTGGTTGCAGACAGCCTGAACGTTCGGCGAACCGCCGCTACTTGCGCGGGAAAAACCTCTTTTCCGCTCACTCCCGCGAAAGCGGGAGTCCAGCCCGCGCGCGTCCGCGCGCGAAAAATTGGATACCCGCTTTCGCGGGTATGAGCGGAGATTGAGGCTGCGCTTGCGCTACTACTAAGTGCCGGCGACCTTCGCCCAGGTGTCGCGCAGGCCGACTGTGCGGTTGAACACCGGCTTGCCGGGCTGCGAATCCTTGTCCCGGCAGAAGTAGCCCTGGCGCTCGAACTGGATCGCCTCGCCGGTGTTCATTTCGGCGAGCGACGGCTCGACGCGCGCGTCAGCGATCACTTCCAGCGACTGCGGATTGATGCCGGCCGCAAAGTCGGTCGCATCGGGCGCCACAGCCGAGAAGAGCTGATTGTAGACGCGCACTTCCGCTTCGACAGAATCCGCCGCCGACACCCAATGCAGCGTCGCTTTCACCTTGCGACCGTCGGGCGCGTTGCCGCCCTTGGTCGCCGGATCGTAGGTGCAGCGTAGTTCGACGACTTCGCCGGCCGCATTCTTCACGACTTCGCGGCAGGTGACGAAGTACGCGTAACGCAAGCGCACTTCGGCGCCCGGTGTCAGGCGGAAGAACTTCTTCGGCGGGTTCTCCATGAAGTCGTCTTGCTCGACATAGAGCTCGCGGCCGAAGGTGATCTTGCGGGTGCCTGCGGCCTCGTCGTCCGGATGATTGACGGCTTCGAGCTGTTCGCTCTGCCCTTCCGGATAATTCTCGATGACGATCTTCAGCGGTTTGAGCACCGCCATGCGGCGCTGCGCGGTGCGGTTCAGCGCCTCGCGCACGGCGAACTCGAACATGCCGTAGTCGACGACGCTGTTCGCCTTCGCAACGCCGATGCGGCGGATGAATTCACGCAACGCTTCCGGCGGCACGCCGCGACGACGCAGGCCCGAAATCGTCGGCATGCGCGGGTCGTCCCAGCCGCTGACGAAGCCTTGTTTGACGAGACCGTTGAGCACGCGCTTCGAAAGCAGCGTGTAGGTCATGTTGAGGCGCGCGAATTCGTATTGGCGCGGACGCGACGGCACGGGAAGATTCTCGAGGAACCAATCGTAGAGCGGGCGATGGTCTTCGAATTCGAGCGTGCAGATCGAATGCGTGATGCCTTCGATCGCGTCGGACTGGCCGTGCGCGTAGTCGTAGCTCGGGTAGATTTTCCACTCCGTGCCGGTGCGCGGGTGATGCGCATGCAGGATGCGGTAGAGCACCGGGTCACGCAGATTGATATTGCCGGACGACATGTCGATCTTCGCGCGCAGCACGCGCGCGCCGTTCGGGAACTCGCCGGCCCGCATGCGGCGGAAGAGATCGAGATTCTCGTCGACACTGCGCTCGCGGAACGGGCTGTTCTTGCCGGGCTCGGTGAGGGTGCCGCGATTGACGCGCATCTCCTCCTGGTTCTGGTCGTCGATGTAAGCTTTGCCGGCTTTGATCAGTTGCTCGGCCCAACCGTAGAGCGTCTCGAAGTAATCGGACGCGAAGTGGAGGTTGCTCCATTCGAAGCCGAGCCAGCGGACATCCGCCTCGATGGCGTCGATATATTCCTGCTCTTCCTTCGTCGGGTTGGTGTCGTCGAAGCGCAGATTGCAGGTGCCACCGAACTCCTGCGCGATGCCGAAGTTGAGGCAGATCGATTTGGCGTGGCCGATATGCAGATAGCCGTTCGGCTCGGGCGGGAAGCGCGTGGCGACTTTCGCATGTTTGCCGGAATCGAGGTCGGCCTGGACGATGTCGCGGATGAAATCGCGGCCGGCTTCCGTGGTCTCTGCAATGCTCATTCTGATCCTTCGGCGGCGCCCGAACACGATCGCTGGCGCGCAACGGCCGCTTATGTGCCAAATTCGTCGGACAAGGCCAATACCAACATTGGCCCGAGGGTCCAAATCGGAGGCTCGAGATGCGCGGCTGGCTGATCGTTATCGGCGCCCTGATCCTGGCCGGGCTGGCCTGGTGGCTCGGAATATGGTCGCTCGGCACCACCCGGGCTCCGGCGCCGCCGCGCACCGAAACCGGAGTGCCGCAGCCTGCGCCGGCCCCAACACCGCCCGCGCCGTCACGCAGCGCGCCCGGTTCCGGCCCGCCGCCGATCCCGCAGGGCCGGGATCTTGGGCCACCCCGTACCGGCGATCCGCCGCCCGTTCCGACCTCTCGCTAGGGCTAAGGCTACCCATTTCGGCCGTGTGTGCTAAAGGGGGCGCCGCTTCAACATGTGTGCTGAAATTTCATGTCCGTGGTTACCCGCTTTGCCCCCTCGCCGACCGGCTTCCTCCATATCGGAGGCGCCCGCACGGCGCTGTTCAATTGGCTCTACGCGCGCGGCCGCGGCGGCAAGATGCTGCTGCGGATCGAGGACACCGACCGTGAGCGCTCGACCGAACCGGCGATCGCGGCCATCATCGATGGCCTGACGTGGCTCGGCCTCGATTGGGACGGCGACACCGTGTTCCAATTCGCCCGCGCGGCGCGTCATCGCGAGGTCGCCGAGCAGTTGCTCGCCGCCGGCCGCGCCTATCGCTGCTACGCCTCGCAGGAAGAGCTCGCCGCGATGCGCGAGGAAGCGCGCCGCGAAGGCCGCACAAAGCTCTACGACGGCCGCTGGCGCGACCGCGCCGCGTCCGAGGCACCTGAAGGCGTGGCGCCGGTCATCCGCCTGCGCGCGCCGCTGACGGGCGAGACGGTGGTCAATGACGAAGTCCAAGGCCGCGTCGTCTGGCAGAACGAAAACCTCGACGATCTCGTGCTGCTTCGCTCCGACGGCACGCCGACCTACATGCTCGCGGTCGTCGTCGACGATCACGACATGGGCGTCACGCATGTCATCCGCGGCGACGACCATCTGACCAACGCGGCGCGGCAAACGCAGATCTACCAGGCGCTCGATTGGGCGGTGCCGTCGATGGCGCATATCCCGCTGATCCACGGCGCGGACGGCGCGAAGCTGTCGAAGCGGCACGGCGCACTCGGCGTCGACGCCTACCGCGCGCTCGGCTATCTGCCGATCGCTCTGCGCAACTATTTGGTGCGGCTCGGCTGGTCGCATGGCGATCAGGAAATCTTCTCGACCGAGGAAATGGTGAAGGCGTTCGATCTCGCGCAAATCGGGCGCGGCGCATCGCGCTTCGACTTTGCGAAGCTCGAAAGCCTCAACGGCCACTACATCCGCCAGACCGGTGACGTGGAGCTGACGAAGATCCTCGAAGACTCGCTGCCGTTCCTGCAGGGCGGTCCCGAGATGGCCGCGAAACTGACGCCGGAGCGGCGCGCTCAGCTGATCGCCGCGATGCCGGGCCTCAAGGAGCGCGCCAAGACGCTCGTCGATCTTCTGACCAGCGCGCATTTCCTGTTCGCGGACCGCCCGATTCCGCTGGACGAAAAAGCCGCGAGCCTGCTCACGCCGGACGCGCGCGACGTCCTCGTTGCGGCAACCGCCGCGCTCTCGGCGACGCCGGATTGGCAGACGGCGCCGCTGGAAGCCGCCGTCCGCGCGGTGGCGGAAACGCGCGGGATCAAGCTCGGCGCAGTCGCTCAGCCGCTGCGTGCCGCGCTGACCGGGCGCGCGACGTCGCCGGGCATTTTCGATGTGCTGACCGTGCTCGGCCGTGAGGAAAGTTTAGGCCGTCTCCAGGATGCGTCTGCACGGTAAAGTGATCGGGCGGGCTTTGCATTCCAGGTTGGCAAATTTGCTGCGCGCGGCTGCGCTTTTTTCGTCCTAACGTCACGCGAATGTTGCACAAAAAAGAGCCCTGCCCTGGGAGCTTGCAGCACCCTATCTTATGCGATACGGGAATTCTGCCGGACCTCAGCCGTCACGTCCGCGCGGGCGGCTCTGATTTCCTAGTTCGGGCACTCGCCCGTTGTTTCAAAAGGACTTCGCCTATGGATGCTAAGACAGGATCCAACACCAAGACCGGCACTTTAACAGTCGGCGACCAGAACTGGTCATTTCCGATTTATCAGGGGACCGTCGGTCCCGACGTGATCGATATCTCGAAGCTCTACGCGCAGACCGGGATGTTCACTTACGATCCGGGCTTCACGTCGACCGGCAGCTGCGAGTCGAAGATCACCTACATCGACGGCGACGAGGGCGTGCTGCTCTATCGCGGCTACCCGATCGAACAGATCGCCGAGGGCGGAGACTTCCTCGATACCTGCTACCTGCTCCTGTACGGCGAGCTTCCGACCTCCGAGCAGAAGCTCGACTTCGTGAAGCGCGTGACGAACCACACGATGGTTCACGAGCAGATGAGCCGCTTCTTCCAAGGCTTCCGCCGCGACGCGCATCCGATGGCGATCATGGTCGGCAGCGTCGGCGCTCTGTCGGCCTTCTACCACGACTCGACCGACATCTCGGACCCGACGCAGCGCATGATCGCGTCGATCCGCATGATCGCGAAGATGCCGACCTTGGCCGCGATGGCGTTCAAGTACTCGATCGGTCAGCCGTTCATGTATCCGCAGAACGATCTCGATTACGCGACCAACTTTCTGCAGATGTGCTTCGCGGTTCCGTGCGAGCCGTACAAAGCCAATCCGATCCTGTCGAAAGCGATGGACCGGATCTTCATCCTCCACGCCGATCACGAGCAGAACGCGTCGACCTCGACGGTTCGTCTCGCCGGCTCTTCGGGCGCCAACCCGTTCGCCTGCATCGCGGCCGGCATTGCGTCGCTCTGGGGACCCGCTCATGGCGGCGCCAACGAAGCGGCGCTCAAGATGCTGGCCGAGATCGGCTCGGTCGATCGCATTCCGGAATACATCAAGCGCTCGAAGGATAAGAACGACTCCTTCCGCCTGATGGGCTTTGGTCACCGCGTGTACAAGCACTACGATCCGCGCGCGAAGATCATGCAGCAGACCTGCCACGAAGTGCTCAAGGAAGTCGGCATCAACGATCCGCTGCTCGACGTCGCGATGGAGCTCGAGCGTATCGCGCTCAGCGACGATTACTTCATTGAGAAGAAGCTGTATCCGAACGTCGACTTCTATTCGGGCATCACGCTGCGCGCGATGGGCTTCCCGACCGACATGTTCACGGTGCTGTTCGCAGTTGCCCGCACGGTCGGCTGGATCGCACAGTGGAAAGAGATGATCGAAGATCCGGCACAGAAGATCGGCCGTCCGCGTCAGCTCTATTCGGGCGCAACGCGCCGCGACTATGTCGCGGAAGGCAAGCGCAAGTAAGATTGCGCATCAGACTCAAAACAAAACGGCCGCCCATGAGGCGGCCGTTTTCTTTTTGTTGTTCTTATTGTTCGATGGCTTAGGCAGCCTCACACTTGATCGCGGGTTTCTTCTCGCGCGCCGGCGTCTCGTCCACCCATGCGTCTTTCGCGAACCACTCGTGTTCGCCGGCACACAGCGTGCAGTATGTGCGTGAGATGAAGACCGGCGTGCGTGCGAAAGTCGCTGCATCCGCGCGAACACCGGTCGGAATCGAAAAGCCCGTACGCGGACACTCGATCATCACGATACCCATCTGATCTTCCCTCGTCAGTCGCGCCCACTTCATGCGGCAGCTTGTACGCAGGGCATGCGAAGGTTGTTTGACGCGAGCGCGGTCTTATCGTGACCAACTCGGGCGGTTCTAAACTCGCGCGATTGTTAGGCTCTGCCGACGAGTGACAACACGATCTCGGCGGCGCGATCGCTCGGTGCGGCTTCGCCGATCTTCATCACGGAATCGAGACGCGCGAAGGCGTCTAGCTGTTGTGTCCGCACGGCCGTGTCCGCCACGACATCGCGCAATGCGAGCGCTAACTTTTCGGGCGTGCAGTCTTCCTGCAGAAATTCTGGAATGACATTCTGGTCGAGCACGAGGTTCGCGAGAATGACAGTCGGTACCTGAATCAGGCGACGGATGATTGCCGCCTCGATCGGCGCGACCTTATATGCGGCGACAGTTGGGACGGACGCGAGCGCAAGCTCGAGCGTGACGGTGCCCGAGGCCGCAATTGCGGCACGCGCGCAGCGGAAGGCCGCGCGCTTCTCGTCGTGAGCGATGATGATTCGCGGCGGGTGTTTCCAACCGCGGGTGCCCTCCCGCACGAGTGGTTCGACATGCGCAACGGTCGGCAACACAAGCTCGACGTCACCGATACTCGCGACGAGTTTTTCGATCGTTGCACCGAAGATCGGCAGCAAGCGGCTGACTTCACTGCGGCGGCTACCGGGAAGGACCAGCAACAGCGGTGGCTTGGATTCGCGACGCTGTTGTTCAGTCGCGTTCGGGCGCAATTCATCGACGCGCGCCGCGAGCGGATGGCCGACGAAGGTGCACGGCGGGCCGCCGAGACGCTCGTGCACGTCGGGCTCGAACGGCAGCAGCGCCAAAACGTGATCGACATAGTCGCGCATCTTGCGCGCCCTGCCCGGCCGCCACGCCCAGACGCTCGGCGAGACGTAATTCACGATGCGAATATTCGGCGCGATGGCGCGGACCTTCTTGGCAACGCGCTGCGTGAAATCCGGACTGTCGATGATCACCAGCACATGCGGGCGAAACGCAACGACCGCGGCGGTTGCTTGACGAAGACGTGCAAGGACGCGCGTCAGGCTTTTCGCGACCGCGATGAAGCCCATCAGTGAAATGTCGCTTTGCGGAAACAAGCTCGCAACGCCTTCATGCGCCATCGCTTCGCCGCCGACACCGGCGAGTTTGAGATCGCTACCGACGCGTTGACGGAGTGACCGGATCAACCTCGCGCCGAGCTGATCGCCCGACTCTTCGCCCGCAATGACGAAGACGCGAAGCTCGCTCATGGCGGAGACGACGGCGCGAGCCCCGTCACGAAGAGATTGGCCGTATCTGCAGCCTCGGTCACGGCGGTGAATTCCGCGACGATGACTTCGCCGGCGCGCACCGCGATGCCGGCAAGCCCGGCTTCTTTCACATTCGCGATCGTCGTCGGCCCGATCGACGGAAGATCGAAGCGGCGATCCTGCGTCGGCTTGGCGGCTTTGACGAGCACGCCACGGCCAGCCGACACCTTGATGCGACCGTCGCGCCGGAGAGCTGCGATACGCTGGAGCATGCGGTCCGTGCCCTCCGCCGCTTCGACGGCGAGCACGACATTGTCGGTGACGACAACGGCTTGGCCGACGTCGAACGGTCCCATCGCGTCGAGAACCGCGAGGCCTAGCTTCGCGTCCACGATGTCTTGCGCCGATGGACGCACGCGGCCCGCGTCACCGGCCGGCGCGAGGATTTCCGGCGCGACTTCGTGCGCGCCCAGCATGCGAAAACCGTCGTCTTCGAAGATCTTGCCGATGTTGCGCAGGAGGTGATCATCGCCGCCGCGGAAGGCGCGGTATATGCGCGGAAGTATCTTGATCGTTTTCCAATCGAGGCGAATGTCTTTGAGTGACGGCCTGACGAGAGTGCCGATGAAGACGATGTCGCGCGCGCCGGCATTGCGCGCAACGCGCACCATGCGGCCGTACTGCCCGACCGGAACCCAATCGTGCGGATAAGCAGCGACGCGATCGCGGTCCGCCCAGCCTTCGATCGGCATGAGATGGACTTTGCGGCCCGTGCGAAGCGCCGCGTCGGCCACCGAGAATGGAAACGGCCCGCCGCCGCAGATGATCGCGATGGGCGATGTTTCCGCCATCAGTCGCCGGGCTGACACAGGTGGCGCGCGCCGCGCGAATTCACGAAATCGAGAATCAAACGCGCGGCCGGATCATCGCCGTAGTCCTCGGTCGCCTTCTCGATGCCGCCTTCGAGCGTGCCGGTGAAGAACAGGCTGCGATAAGTCGAGCGCACGGCGCGGATCGAGTCCGGCGAAAAGTTCTTGCGCTTCATGCCGACCATGTTGATGCCGATCATATGCGCGCGCTCGCCGCTCGCCATACCGAACGGAATGACGTCGCTGGTGATCGCGCTGCAACCGCCGAGCATCGCGAAAGAGCCGATGCGAGTCTTCTGCTGGATCGCGGCAAGCCCGCCGAGAAAGACATTGTCGCCGACTTCGACGTGGCCGCCGAGCGTGGCGCTGTTGGCGAAGACGTTGTTGTTGCCGACGATGCAATCGTGCGCGACGTGCGCGTAGACCATGAAGTAATTGTTGTTGCCGACGCGGGTGACGCCGCCGCCCGGAACCGACCCTTTGTTCATCGACACGCTCTCGCGGATCACATTGTCGGTGCCGAGGATGAGCTCGGTCGGCTCATCGGCGAGGCCGATCCATTGCGGCGCGGTGCCGAGCGAGGCGAACGGATAAACCACGGTGCGGTCGCCGAGCGTGGTCCGACCCGCGACATTCACGTGCGAGATGAGGCGAGAGCCGGCGCCGATCGTGACATCGGGGCCGACGATGCAGAACGGTCCGACCTCGACATCGTCGGCGAGTTTTGCGCCGGCTTCGACGAGCGCGGTGGGGTGAACCTTGGGCATTCTATCGTCAGTTCGCGATCATCGCGCCGACTTCGGCTTCGCACACGAGTTCGCCGTCGACGCGCGCCTCGCCGCGGTACCACCACATGGTCCGGCGCTGGTTGAGCTTCTTCATATGAAATTCGATGCGGTCGCCCGGTACGACGGGCCGGCGGAACTTCGCCTTGTCGATGGTGAGGAAAAACACCTTGAGCGGCTCGTCCGTGATGCCCTTTTTCATCGCGCAGATGACGCCCGCGGTCTGCGCCATGGCTTCGAGCAGCAGCACGCCCGGCATCACGGGATTGCCCGGGAAATGGCCTTGGAAGAACGGCTCGTTGATCGTCACGTTCTTGATGCCGATGCAGGAGTCGTCGCCATCGACCTTCTCGATGCGGTCGACGAGCAGAAACGGATATCGATGCGGCAGCGCCTGCATGATTTTCTGAATGTCGACGACGTCGATGATGCCTTCGCTCATAATCCGTTCTCTTCGCTCAACTATCTTCTGTTCCGGGATCGCTTTTATCCTGGCTGCCCTTCCGCGCCAATTGCTCTAGCAGCTTCATCTCGCGGAACCAGAGCCGAACGGGCTTCGCCGGAGTACCTCCCCAGCGCGCGCCGGGCGGCACATCGCCGTGGACGACACTAACGGCCGCGATCTGCGCGCCCTCGCCGATGGTGACGTGATTGTTCACCCCGACGCGCGCGCCGAGGACGACATGGTCTTCCAGTGTCGAGCTGCCCGAAATCCCGGTTTGCGCGACGATCACGCAGTGACGGCCGATGATGCAGTTGTGGCCAATTTGGACCAAGTTATCGATCTTGGTGCCTTCGCCGATCATGGTGTCGCGGCTGGCGCCGCGATCGATCGTCGTGTTGGCGCCGATCTCGACATTGTCCTGGACGATGACGCGGCCGACCTGTGGCACTTTCTCGTGTTTCTTCGGGCCCATAAGGTAGCCGAAGCCGTCCTGGCCGATGCGAACACCCGGATGGATGATGACGCGGTCGCCTATGAGCGCGTGCGTGAGCGTCGCGGCCGCGCCGATCGAGCAGTCGCGGCCGATCCGGACATGCGGGCCAATGGTCGCGCCGGCGGCGATCTGCGTGCCGCTGCCGATCTCGCAATGTGGGCCGATGACGGCGCCGGCTTCGACCCGGACGCCCTTCTCAAGGCGTACGGTCGGGTGAACGCGCGCGTTCTGGGCGACGCCGTCGCTGCCGTCGATCGTGCTGGGCTTCAGCGCGCCTGGATACATCCGAGAGACGGCGGCAACGAAGACGCGATACGGCTGCGCGGTCGCGATAGCGATCGTGCCGGCTGGCGTTTTGTCGGCGAATCGCAACGGCACGAGGCAGATGCCGGCGTGAGTCGTTGCCAGCTGGTCCGCGTAATTCGGGTTATCGAGGAAAGCGAGATCGTTCGGCCCCGCGTGATCGAGCGCCGCAATGCCAGTCACCGCGCGCGCGTCCGAAGGCGCTTCGACGCCTGCAAGCGCCGCGATATCGGCGACGGTGAGGCGTTTTGCGGGGGGATGAAACTGCGGCTCGGTCATGCTGGTCCAAACGTGGCTGCGGCCCCGTATAGGGCCGCAGACAGCTCTACCGCAATGTGTATCCGCGGCTGCAGATCAGAACTTCGTGCCGCCGCTGAAGCGGAAGGCTTGCGTAATGTCACCGCCGACGTTGCGGCCCTCGACCGGATCCCAGACGCCCTTATCCTTGGTGAGCGCAACTGCGTAATCGAAGCGCAGCGGACCGAACGGCGAATCCCAGACCAAGCCGACGCCGACTGACGAGCGGATGATGTTTTCGTCGCGAACGGTCATCGTCTGCAGACCTTGGCCCGGCCCCTGGTACGACGTCAGGCCCTTGTAGTTCCAAACCGAACCGGCGTCGGCGAAGACAGCCATCTTCATACCGAAGTCCTTTGGAGCGAAGAACAGCGGGTACTGCACCTCAGCCGAAACACCCCAGTACATCGTGCCGCCGAGCGCATCATGCGTCGAATTGCTCGTCACGTCACGCGGACCGATACCGGCAGTCTGGAAGCCGCGCACGAGGTTCGGGCCCATGAAGAACTGATCGAGCATGCGCAGATCGCCGTTGCCCACCAGGTTCGGATCCCGGCTGCCCCAGCCGGCGATGTGACCGGCTTGGCCACGCAAGAGGCCGATGAGGTCCCAGCCGATGTCGAAATACATGCGGCCATCGAAGGTCGAGCGAATGAACTGCACATCGCCGCCGACGCCTGCGAAGTCCTGCTTGAAGTCGAGGACCATGCCCTTGGTGGGGTTACGCGAGTTGTCGAGCGTGTTGTAGTTCAGCGTATAGCCGACCAGCGACGTCAGCACTTCGCCGTAATTCGCGGCCTGACGCAATGCCGGTGCCGCCGGAATACAGAACCCGGCGTTGAACGGGAAGCAGTTGTTCAGCGCCGAGAGCGTGATCTCCTGCTGGTACGCCGAGTAGCGCAGCTGCAGCGTCACGTCGTCCATGATCGGAATGCCGAAGCGGAAGCCGCCACCGACAGTCTTCGAGTCGTAGGACTGGTAGGTCGAAGCGAGAATCTGCTTCGAGAACACGTCGACGCCGAAGGCGAGACGATAGCCAAGCAGATACGGCTCGACGAAGGATAGTTCGAAACCGCGGACGCGCTGGCCGTATTGGACCGCCGCCTTCGCGAACTGGCCGTTACCGAGCAGGTTGCGCTCCGCGACGCTGACTTCGGCGATGAAGCCGTCAGCCGTCGAGTAGCCGCCCGAGATCGAGAACTCGCCGGTCGACATTTCTTCGACGTCGACGTTGACGATCACGCGGTCCGGCGCCGAACCGGGCTCGCTGGTGATCTTCACGCTCTTGAAGAAGCCGAGGTTCTTGAGGCGGCGCTCAGCGCGCTCGACCATTGCGTGGTTGTAAGCGTCACCCTCGCCGATATCGAACTCACGGCGAATGACGTGGTCACGCGTACGGGTGTTGCCGCGGACATTGATGCGCTCGATGTAGCTGCGCTGTCCCTGATCAACGACGAAGCCGAGATCGACGGTGCGAGCGTCGTAATTGCGGTCGCCGCGCGGACGCACGACAGCGAAGGGATAACCGCCGCGTGCAAGCTCGAGCGTCATCTGCTCGACAGTCTTCTCGACCTCTTCGGCGTTGTAGCCACCACCCTGACGGGCCTTGACGTAGCTGCGCAGACGGGTCGGGTCGACCTCGCGCACGTTCGACTGAACGTCGATCGCGCCGATGCGATAGTATTCGCCCTCTTCGATCTGGAAGGTCACGTTGAAGCCGCGCGACACCGGATCGTATTCAGCGACAGCCGCCGTGATGCGGACGTCCGCATAACCGTTCTTGAGATAGTGGCGGCGCAGCAGCTCGCGGTCCTGCTCGATACGGTCCTGGTCGTAGACGTCATTCGAGCGGAAGAAGCTCAGAATGCCCGTCTCACCCGTCTTGATGACGTCCTTCAGCCGGCCCGACGAATACGCGCGGTTGCCCGAGAAGTTAATCGAGCGAACGCCCGTCTTCTTGCCTTCGGTGATTTCGAAGACGAGATCGACGCGGCCATTCGACTGATCGATGATCTTCGGCTCGACGCGAACGTCATAGCGGCCGTTCGCGCGATACATGTCGAGAATGCGCTGGACGTCGCTGCGCACGGCCGTGCGGGAAAGCGGGCCGCGCGGACGCGACTGAATTTCTGCAGTGATCTGCTCGTCCTTGACGGCGCGGTTGCCTTCGAAGGCGACGCGGCCAATCTGCGCCGATTCAACGACGGTGACGACGATGCGGCCACCGGCCTGAGAGATACGAACGTCTTCAAAGAGGCCGGTCGCGACCAGCGCCTTGTAGGCCTCGTCGATGCGGATCGCATCAAGACGCTCGCCTGGGCCGACGCGGAAATAGGAGCGAACCGTATCGCTCTCGATTCGGCGATTGCCTTGAACGACAATCGATTGTGCGTGTGCGGATGTCGTGAACTCGACAACCCCGCTTTCCTGCAAAGCAACGGCGCTGCCGGCCAACAACGCTGCCAGCGCAACGCGACGAATTACTCGAACCCAAAGCCTCATCGGCAACACGCCTCATTCCTCAAACGGGTGGTCAAACCGGGCCGCAAATCCCGCTTCAACCGACTCGTTGGTTCTACCCAGTTTCGGAATGCCGGGAAACGCCCGGAATCCCCCCGATCCCACTTTCGATTCAAAGCGTTGCCCTATGGCCACGCCCTCGTCACGACCCCAACCTGGCAATTAGGCCAGAAACGTCATTGTAGGTTGCGAAAACCATCAGCATCACAACCAAAGCCAGCCCCACCCGGAAGCCATATTCCTGCGCCCGCTCGGACAACGGCTTCCCGCGAATGGCCTCTATCGCGTAGAACAAAAGGTGACCACCATCCAGCAACGGAATCGGGAACAGGTTCAAAAGCCCAATCGAAACCGACAGTACGGCGGCGAGGTGAAGAATCGGCAGGAGCCCCAACGAGGCCATCTGCCCCGAAACCTGCGCGATCTTGATCGGCCCGCCGAGCTGATCAGCCGACTCGCGACCCATCACGACCCGGCCCAAATAGGTCATGGTCTGATCGATCACGAACCAGGTCTGTTCGAAACCCATTGTGATCGCCTTAACGGGTCCGACGCTCTCGGTGCGCACATCGCCCGGCGCCATGGTTCGGGTGAGCCCCAGCATGCCGACGCGGCTGACGTTGCCGAACTTGTCCTTGACCTCGCGGATCGCCGGGGTCGCCATAATGACCTGGCGCGTTCCGGTACGCTCGACCTCGAATTTGAGCTGATTGCCAGCGTTCACGCTGACAATTCGCTGCATATCGCTGAAGCTCTCTATCGGCTTGTCGTTGATAGCGACGACGAGATCGCCTGCCTGGAAGCCCGCCTGGGCGGCAACGCTGCCGGATTGAACGTCGCTGATCCGGGCCGAGGTTATCTGTTTACCATAGACGAGGAAAATGCCGGCGAAGATCGCAATCGCGAGGATGAAGTTGGCGATCGGGCCCGCCGCGACCACCGCAGCGCGCTGCGCGACCGGCTTGTGGAAGAAGCTGACCTTGCGCTCCTCGGCGTTCATCTGCGCGGCCGTCTCGTGATCCGGCACGCTCGCGGCATTTTCGTCGCCGAAGAACTTCACGTAGCCGCCGAGCGGAATCGCGGAAATCTTCCAGCGCGTGCCGTGTTTGTCGTTGAAACCAAAGATTTCGGGGCCGAAGCCGACCGAGAAGGTCAAAACGCGCACGCCGCAACGGCGCGCGACCCAGAAGTGACCCAGCTCATGGAAGAAAACGATGACCGAGAGGACGAACAAGAACGGGATCAGCCAGCCGATCGGGCCAGTACCCCAGATGGAGAAGTTCTCTAGCACCCTCGTCTCCAAATCGCCGCGCCGGCGCGGATCGCTGCCGCGCGGTTGCGGATGGTTAGTGTCTTAGGACGACTTTGCGGCAATTTCTGGCAGAAGCTCGGCCGCAAGGCTACGGGCCGCGCGATCAATTTCCAGCGCATCGGAAACACTCGACGGCTCGTGCATCAGTCCGCGCTGCGCCGCTGCATCAAGCGCGGCCGCGACCAAGAGCGGGATGCCGAGATAACTCAGACCGCCGGCGAGGAACGCCGCCACCGCGATCTCATTCGCCGCGTTGAGCACGGTCGGTGCGCCCTTCCCGGCTTCCATCGCCTGACGTGCCAATTTGAGGCACGGGAAGCGGTCGGTGTCGGGCGTCTCGAACGTCAGCGTACCGATGCGCGCAAGGTCGAGCGGCTCGGCCGCATCCGTGATGCGATCCGGCCAAGCGAGGCAGTGCGCGATCGGCAGCCGCATGTCCGGCGTCGCCATCGCGGCGACCAGCGAGCCGTCGCGAAATTCGACCATGCCGTGGATTGCCTGCTGCGGGTGGACGACGGCATCGAGCATCTCGGGTGGCGCATCGAACAAATGATGCGCCTCAATGAGTTCGAGGCCTTTGTTCATCATGGTCGACGAGTCGACCGTGATCTTCGCACCCATCGCGTAGTTCGGATGTTTGAGCGCCTGCTCTCGGGTGACGGCCTTAAGCTGCTCTTTCGTGAACGTGCGGAACGGGCCGCCGGACGCCGTGACGGTGATTTTGCGAACATCCTCGCGGCTGCCCGCACCCATCGCCTGCGCGATGGCGTTGTGTTCGGAGTCGGCCGGTAGGATCGTTGCGCCGTGTTCGGCGGCGGTGCGCATGAAAAGCGTGCCGGCGCAGACGAGGCATTCCTTATTGGCGAGCGCCACTTTGCGGCCGCGCTTTACGGCGGCAAGCGTCGGCTCGAGGCCGCTGGCGCCGCTGATCGCGGCCATCACCCAATCGGCATCGCGCGCGCCGGCCTCCGAGACGGCCTCGGGGCCGGCAGCAGCTTCGATGCCGGAGCCCGAGAGTTCGGCCTTCAGCGCGCGATAGGCTTTCGGGTCGGCGACGGCCGCAAAACCGGCGCGCAGTTCGCGCGCGATCTGCGCCAATCCGCTGGCATTGCTGTTGGCGGAGATCGCCTGCACGGCATAGCGCTTCGGGGCACGGCGGACGAGGTCGATGGTGCTCGTGCCGATCGAGCCGGTAGCGCCAAGAATGCTGATCCGCATCGGCGCGGTTTCGGTCTGAAGCATCGCCCTTCTTACCAGATCAGCAGCCCACGGGAAGGCGATTCCAGGCCCGTGTGCGCAAGTCCGATGAGAAGTGCGGCGGCTGCGGCAAAAATGAAACCGTCGAGCCGGTCCATGACGCCGCCATGGCCGGGAATCAGGTTGCCGGAATCCTTGGCGCCGAAATGCCGCTTCATCGAGGACTCGAAAAGATCACCGGCCTGCGAGACCGCCGACAAGACGATCCCGACCAAAGCCAAGACGACGACCGAGCGTACGCCAGCGATCCAACCGAGCAGGACGCTGAGGACGAGGGTTAGCGCAAGACCGCTGAGCGCGCCCGACCACGTCTTCTTCGGGCTGACCGCCGGCCACAGCTTAGGACCGCCGATCGCGCGGCCGCCGAAATAGCCCGCGATGTCGGTGCCCCAGACGACCGCGAAGAGCAGCACAATCGCGACGAGCCCCCACTCGGAATCCTGGCGGAGCATCACGGGGCTGAGCGCGACCGCGCCGGAATAGATAACCCCTGCTCCACTCCATTCGCGACGCGCGGCAGCCAGCGCGGTGGCGAGGACGGTGGTTGCGAGCAGCACGCCGATGGCGATCAGCGACTGGCGGAATTCAAGCGCAAGCGCCGCGATGACGATGCCGACCGTGCCGAGCGCGAAGACGGTCCAGCGCGACGGCTGATCGACAAGGCCGCACCACTCCCACCAGACCGCGACGGCAGCGACGAGCCAGAGAAGACCGAAGGGCCAGCCGCCGTACCAAGTAGCGCCGAGCACGAGAGGCGCAAGAACCAGCGACGAGACGACACGCAGCGCGAGTTCGCTGCGCGGTTTCGCCGTTGCGCCTTGATCGGCCATCATGGGGTGGCTTGCGCGGCGAGCCCGCCGAAGCGCCGCTCGCGGCCATGGAATTCCTCGATCGCCTTTTCGAGCGCGGCGCGATCGAAGTCGGGCCACAGCACGGGTACGAAGACGAGTTCGCTGTAAGCGGCCTGCCACAGCAGGAAGTTCGATAGCCGCTGCTCGCCGCTGGTGCGGATGATGAGATCCGGGTCAGGCACATCCGGCGCGTCAAGATGCAGCGATATCGTCTGGTCCGTCACCTTGTCGGCAGCGAGACGCCCCGCCGCAACCTCTTGAGCGATCCGCGCCATTGCGCGCGCGATTTCCTGGCGCGCACCGTAGTTGAATGCGACGACGAGCACGAGGCCATCGTTGTTGCGGGTGAGCTGCTCGGCTTCATCGAGCAGGCTCGCAATATCCGGTGCCAAACCGTTGCGCTCGCCGATGATGCGCACCTTGACGCCGCTGCGATGCAGGTCAGCGAGGTCGTTACGGATGAAGCGGCGTAGCAGTCCCATCAGCTCGAAAACTTCGGACGCGGGACGCGACCAGTTCTCCGAGCTGAACGAGAAGATGGTGAGAAATTTTACGCCGAGTTCGCCGGCGGCGCGCACCGTCTTGCGTAGCGCTTCGACGCCGCGCCGATGTCCTTCGGCACGCGGAAATCCGCGCGCGGCTGCCCAGCGTCCGTTGCCATCCATGATGATTGCAACATGACGGGGAGCTTTTAGACCCGGAGTAGCAGCGGCCGGTACCGCAGCGGCCTCACTCATGACAGGGCGTACGCCCTCCTCCAATCAGACCGTGAGGATCTCTTTTTCCTTCACGGCGAGCAATTGATCAATCTCGGCAATGTTCTGATCGGTCGTCTTTTGCACCTGATCGGCCATGCGTTCGTGATCGTCCTTGCTAAGCCCGGCGTCCTTTTCCATCTTCTTCAAGATGTCGAGGCCGTCGCGGCGCACGTGGCGCACGGCAACCTTTGCGGCCTCCGTGTATTTGTGCGCAACCTTCACGAGGTCCTTGCGGCGATCCTGCGTGAGTTCCGGCAAGCGCAGGCGAATGACCTGACCTTCGGTCGCGGGCGAGAGGCCGAGATTCGAATTCACGATCGCCTTCTCGACGGCGTGGACCATCGACTTGTCCCACACCTGAATCGACAGCATGCGCGGCTCCGGAACGCTGACGCTCGCGACTTGATTGAGCGGCATCATGCTTCCGTAAGCTTCGACCTGCACGGGCTCGACGAGGCTTGCCGACGCGCGGCCGGTGCGCAGACCACCGAGCTCCTGGCGAAGGTTTGCGATCGCGCCTGTCATGCGGCGCTGCAGATCGTCTGCGTCATACGTTGGGGTAGCCATGGTCAACCTCTCGGCAAAAACTGTTTACTCAGCCGCGACGAGCGTGGAACGGCCCTTGCCGCTGAGAGCGGCGCCGATCGATCCCGGCTCGGCCATCGAGAACACAATGATAGGCATCCGGTTCTCGCGGGCAAGCGCGAAGGCCGTCGCGTCCATCACTTTGAGATCGTTCGCAATTGCGTCGGCGTGCGTCAAGCGATCGTAGCGCTTCGCCTTTGGATCTTTCTTCGGGTCCGCGCTGTAGACGCCGTCGACATTGGTCGCTTTGAGCACCGCTTCGCATGACAGTTCGCAGGCGCGAAGCACTGCGGTGGTGTCGGTGGTGAAGAACGGGTTGGCGGTTCCGCCGCCGAGCAGCACGATACGCCCCTGCTCCATGTGACGCTCGGCGCGCGAACGATCGTAAGTCTCGCAGACTTGCGGCATCGCGATCGCGGACATCGCACGCGCTTCGCCGCCGGCACGGTTGATCGCGACTTCGAGCGCGAGCGAATTCATCACCGTCGCCAGCATACCCATCGTGTCGCCGGTCGGCCTTGGGAGTCCCTGCTTCGATACCGTCACGCCGCGGAAGATATTGCCGCCGCCGACCACCACGCCGATCGAGGTGCCTGCCTTTTGCGAAGCGACGAGATCGTCCGCAACCTGTTCCAGCGTCTTCTGGTCGATCGTGGAAGCGCCCTTCAACAAAGCCTCGCCCGAGACCTTCACGATCACGCGGGCATATTTCGGCTTCGGCATGCGCTACTCCTGTTATGGCGAAGCGCGCCCCGTGTCCGGAACGCGCTCGGCCTTTTCACATAGCTTAACCGACTCGCGCCCGATTGAAACCGGGCGCTCGCCGCTAGCGCGCCATCGAGGCGACTTCGGTGGCGAAGTCCGGGCCTTCGCCCTTTTCGATGCCGTCGCCAAGACCGTAGCGAACGAAGCGCGTCAGCTTGATCGGACCGCCGGCCTTGCCTTCGGCTTCCTTGAGCACCTGGGCAATCGACTTGCCGGCGTGATCCGGATGCACCGACGGCTGCTCGAGCAGCGTGACTTCCTTGTAGTAGCTCTTGAGGCCGCTCTCGACGATCTTCTCGAGAACGTTGGCCGGCTTGCCGGCGTTCTTCTCGCGGAGAATCTGCTTCTCGCGCTCGATCACGTCGGCCGGGATGCTCTCGCCGTCGACCGCAACCGGGTTCATCGCCGAGACGTGCATCGCAATCTGGCGGCCGAGCGTCGACAACAGGTCGACGTCGCCCTTCGACTCGAGCGCGACGAGCACGCCGATCTTGCCGAGACCTTCGCGGATCGGCGAATGGATGTAGGACGCGATCACGCCTTGCTTCAGCTCGATCTTGTCGACGCGGCGGAGAGTCATGTTCTCGCCGATCGTCGCGATGAGCTCCTGCAGACGATCCTTCACGGTCGTCTTCTCGCCCGGGAAGTGAGCGGCTTCGAGGCTCGGGATGCTGCCGTCGCCCATCAGCGCGACCTTGGCGGCTTCGCGTGCGAAAGCCTGGAACTGGTCGTTGCGGGCAACGAAGTCCGTCTCCGAATTCACTTCGAGGATCGCGGCGTGGTGACCGGCCGACTCGACCGCAACGAGGCCTTCGGCCGCAACGCGGCCGGCCTTCTTGGCGGCCTTCGAGAGCCCCTTCTTGCGCAGCCAATCGACGGCGGCTTCCATGTCGCCGTTCGCCTCGTTGAGCGCCTGCTTGCAATCCATCATGCCCGCGCCCGTCTTCTCGCGGAGTTCTTTGACCATTGCGGCGGAGATGTTCGCCATTGGATCAGTCCTGTTCTTTCAAAGGATAAAGGCGCGGCGTAGCCGCCGCGCATGTCAGAATGACGAAAAGTGCTGCGGGATACTCCCGCAGCGATTACTCAGCGGCTTCGGCGTCTGCCGTCAGCTTCTGCGACTTTTCGATCCACGACTTCACGCGGCCCGGGAGACCGACTTCTTCGCCGATGCGGGTCGCATCCTTCGGCCCGAGGGCGGCGAGCTGCCAGTAGTGGAAGATGCCGAGGTCGTTGAGCTTCTTCTCAACGTCCGGCGACACGTGCGGCAGCTTCTTCAAGTCGTCGGCTTGTCCGCGCGGACCCGAGAGTACCTCGAAGCCGCCGGCCGGAACTTCAGCCGGGAGCTCTTCGGCAATCGGCTTCTCGGCAGCGCCGAGATCGATGCCGATATCGCCCTGGCCGCGCGAGATGCCGTCGATCGCAGCGCGTGCAACGAGGTCGCAATACAGCGAGATCGCGCGTGCCGCATCGTCGTTGCCCGGGAACGGGAAGCTGATGCCCTTCGGATCGCAGTTCGTGTCGAGCACGGCGACAACCGGAACGTTGAGGCGCTGGGCCTCCTTGATCGCGATGTCTTCCTTGTTCGTGTCGACGACGAAGATCAGGTCCGGCAAGCCGCCCATGTCCTTGATGCCGCCGAGCGCGCGGTCGAGCTTGTCGCGCTCGCGCTGGAGCGTCAGGCGCTCCTTCTTGGTGTACTTGGCACCCTCGCCTGCGCTCAGGATCTCGTCGAGCTGACGCAGACGCTTGATCGAGTTCGAGACCGTCTTCCAGTTGGTCAGCGTGCCGCCGAGCCAACGCGAGTTGACGTAATACTGCGCGCAGCGCTTGGCAGCCTCGGCCACCGGATCCTGCGCCTGGCGCTTGGTGCCGACGAAGAGGATACGGCCGCCCTTGGCGACGGTGTCGCTGACCTGCTGAAGCGCGCGATGCAGCATCGGCACGGTCTGCGCGAGGTCGATGATGTGGATGTTCGAGCGAACGCCAAAGATGAACTCAGCCATCTTGGGGTTCCAACGGTGGGCCTGATGGCCGAAGTGGGCGCCAGCTTCAAGCAGCTGGCGCATCGAGAAGTCAGGAAGCGCCATTATCAATTCTCCGGTTGTTCCTCCGCGGACCATTGAGGCAAACGAGCGTATTAGGCTGGAAAGCCTCACCGGATGGCATACGAGCCATATGTCCGCGTGTGAGATGGCGCGGTGTATAACCGCCCGGTTTTAGCAGCGCAACCAAATAAGTGGGCCAAACGCGCCCTGCCCGACGCTCGCATTTCGAGTCCGGATCGGCGCGTAACGCGCTGAAATATTTGAGCAATGCCAAAACGAGAAACGGCCCGCACCGGGGTGCGAGCCGTTCTATTCTGCCCGTTGCGTTTCGGTTGCGGCCTTTTGGGCTCGCCGAACCGTCATTATCCCAGGCAAATCGATCGAAAATCAGTGAGTCGAGAGCCAGTCGCGGGCGGCGCGCTGCGCTTTCGCGATTTCTACGGCCGACATATCGCAGGCGATCTCCTGGCGGAGGCGGATCGCCTCGCGGTGACCGCGGACAGCCGCGATGTTGAACCACATGTGAGCCGTGACGAGGTCCGCCGGCAGGCCCGCACCCGTCGAGTGCATCAGGCCCAAATCCACCAGCATTTCGCCAGACAGCGGTGCCGAGCTAGCAGCCCCACCGCTCAGATCGCTCATTTCCAAACGTGCCATAACGTATCCCCGTCGCCTTGTTTCTTTGACCTGGTCTTTTCGACCTTGGTCCACCGTGTTTGACGCCCCAGCGGTTATGTCCGCCCTTGAATGCAATCATGGCTCGGAGATTTGAATCTCATCTTAAGCAGTTGGCTGAATCAAAACTGAACGTCTCGAAGGCCAAAAGCCCTTGCAATACAACGTTAACTGCAGAAATCGCTGAGTCCGTAGCAGTTGCTGAAAATCGCAAGGATTGGGAAACCGTTCCGATTCCGCATTCGGAAACCACACGTCACGGTCGTGTGTCCGGCCGCCGCAATTCATGTGCGGTTCACGAAACGAGTCCTAGCGTCTGCGGCAGTCGGCCCGGCGAGACCATATCGATCTTCAGCCGCACGCCGATCGGGAGACTACGGAATGATAAAGCGCATCGCAGCGGCCGCCATCGCGGCCATGTTCCTGACCAGCGCCTCGGTCGCGCCGGGCTTCGCCCAGACGACGCAGGCCCCGGCAGCGAAACCGGCCGCTAAGCCGGCCAGCGAAAAGAAAGCCGAGAAGAAGAAGGCGTCAGAAGCTCAGATGGCGCAGCGTCAGAAAATGAAGGACTGCGCCGCCAAGTGGAAAGACCACAAGAAGGCGACCGGCGAGAAAGGCCGTAAAGCCTACAACGCGTTCAGCAAGACCTGCCTTGCTGGCTGACGCTCGCTGCAATCGCGGAAACGCTCAGACGAAAAACAAAAGGCCCGGGATGTCCCGGGCCTTTTTGGTTTCTCGCTGCGAGCAGCTCGACGCGAACGCGAAGACTTTAAACGCAAACCGCTGAAGACACCGGGGGCGTCGGTAAGCAAACCAAAACGTCGTTCGGACTTTCGCCCTTGCGATCGTCTTGTGTTCCGTGTCGGCCGGCGATCACGCCGTATGCTTGCCGCAAGAAGCGTGCTCAGCACGTGATCCACTCGAGAGCAGATCATCGACCAACAGCGAAACAGAGACTCTGCTTCACCGACGCCCTCCGTCGTCGTGTGGTCGCGGGTCGAATGATCCGCGACAAAAACGACGTAGCGCGTAACTGATGACGCTCTGAAAGAGCGCCGGTCAGATGCGAGCTTACTTCTTCTTCGCCACCTTCTTCTTGGCGGCCGGCTTCTTAGCCGTCGTCTTCTTAGCAGCCGGCTTCTTAGCGGCTTTGGTCTTCGGCTTTGCTTTAGCCTTCGTTGCTGCCTTCTTCGCCATGTGATCCTCCTGGGATGTAGATTGGCGACCTCGTGACCTCGTCCGCGCGAATCGCGATCGCTGTCACCAGAGTCGTACCGCACAACACCAAAAACCGCGACTCTCCTTAACAACTGGTGCATGCCGGAAACCCCTGGGGCGCAGGCGTTGGCGGCTTCCGGCACTCGCGTCGGGCAGGCTTCGCGAGCTCATTTCAAGACGCAAAAACAGCGCATCGCAGAATTCGCAGTGCACAAGTTGTGCCCATTCCACAGGCACTTTTTTAATTTTATTTTTGCGCGCGATGAGCGAGCAGAAAGCGATCGAGCGGCTTGCAATCGTGCCGGTTGAGGTCAAGCAACCGGCTTTGCGAATGGTGTGGACAAGCGAAAAATTTTTTGCCGCGGGAGCGATTTTTTTGCCGCTCGACGCATCTCGCGTCATCGCACTCACGCGAATCGTGTGCGCGCTCGATTCGTCGCGCGACGCTTTCGGTGTCCATCGAGAGACGATTCCCGTCACCGAAAGCGGCGCGCGCGCCGCCCGACGTGCGGCGAAAGTGGAGCGGATCAGAGACCGAGTTTGGTCTTGAGAAGGTCGTTGACGGCTTGCGGGTTCGCCTTGCCGCCGGACGCCTTCATCACCTGACCGACGAACCAGCCGGCGAGCTGCGGCTTCTCGCGCGCCTGCGCGACCTTCTCGGGGTTCGCCGCGATGACATCGTCGATCGCCTTCTCGATGGCGCCGAGGTCGGTGACCTGCTTCAAGCCGCGCGTCTCGACAATCGCGGCGGGATCGCCGCCCTCGGTCCAGACGATTTCGAAGACGTCCTTCGCGATCTTGCTCGAGATCGTGCCCTTGCCGATGAGATCCAGTATCGCGCCGATCTGTTCGGCGGAGACCGGCGAGGATGCGATGTCCTTGCCCTCGCGGTTGAGGCGGCCGAACAGTTCGTTGATCACCCAGTTGGCGGCGAGTTTCGCATCGCGGCCTTGAGCGGCGCGCTCGAAGAAGTCGGCGGTCTCGCGCTCGGCGGTCAGCACGCTCGCGTCGTAGGGCGAGAGGCCGAGCGACGAAACGAACCGCGTGCGCTTTTGATCCGGCAGTTCCGGCAACGCCGCGCGCAATGCATCGACGTCTTCCTGCTTCAGCTCAAGCGGCAGAAGGTCGGGATCCGGGAAATAGCGATAGTCGTGCGCCTCTTCCTTGCTACGCATCGAGCGCGTCTCGCCGCGATCCGGATCGAAGAGTCGCGTCTCCTGATCGATCGCGCCGCCTTCTTCCAAGATTTCGATCTGACGCCGCGCCTCGACTTCGATTGCCTGGCCGATGAAACGGATCGAGTTGACGTTCTTGATCTCGCAGCGCGTGCCGTACGGAGCGCCTGGCTTGCGCACCGAGACGTTCACGTCGGCGCGGAGATTGCCCTTCTCCATATCGCCATCGCACGTGCCGAGATAGCGCAGGATCGAACGCACCTTGGCGACGAAAGCTTTCGCCTCTTCGGAAGAACGGATGTCCGGCTTCGAGACGATCTCCATCAGCGCGACGCCGGAGCGATTGAGATCGACGTAGGAGGAATCCGGGTGCTGATCGTGCAACGATTTCCCGGCGTCCTGTTCGAGATGCAGACGCTCGATGCCGACGGTGATCGGCTCGCCGCCTTCCATCTCGACCGCGACTTCGCCCTCGCCGACGATCGGCGATTTATATTGGCTGATCTGATAGCCCTGCGGCAGATCCGGATAGAAATAGTTCTTCCGATCGAACACCGATTTTAGATTGATCTTCGCGTTGAGGCCGAGGCCGCTGCGCACGGCTTGGCGCACGCATTCGGCATTGATCACCGGCAGCATGCCGGGCATTGCGGCATCGACGAGCGACACATGCGCATTCGGCGCGGCGCCGAAGGCCGTCGCGGCACCGGAAAAAAGCTTCGCGTTCGAGGCGACCTGCGCGTGGATTTCCATGCCAACGACGACTTCCCAGTCGCCGGTCTCACCTCTGATCAACTTGTTACTCATATCTCGTGTCTCGGAGCGGAATTTCGCCAATCGCTACCGAGTTACTGCGAGCCACGGCCCAGAAAGTCAATTCGAAACGCTGTTTTGGTTCTGTTCCGGCATGGTTGGAACACCACCGGATTTTCCGCGTTTACCTCCGGAATCCCCTAACGGTTACCGGAGGTGCCGATGGCTGAACAGCAACCAGCCAATTCTCATCTGGCCGCCATTCTTGGCGGCATTGTCGCAGTCGCTTTGCTGGTCTTTCTGACCACGGGCGGCGATCTTGGCGGCGTCAAGAAAGTCGAGAGCGACGCAGATCTGCCCAAGATCGTATCGCCGACGACGCCGAAGGATGCGGACAATACGGGCACGCGTTAGCGCGCCCGCGTCCGGCTAATTTCCAGTCGTATATGTCGCCTGTTCGGCTCGCGTGTCCGCGAGCGCAAACCAGCGGTGCTGCTCGGCTCTGAACGCGCGCCAATCTTCCAGAATGCGTTTGAATTGCTCGCTCTTGGCAGCTTCTTCGTCGAGCACCGCTTCAAGCGCGACACGCAGCGATTTCACGATCTCGGGCGAAAGCACCGAGAGCTGCGCGCCGTTCGCGACGAGGCGGGCAATCGCCTTCGCGTTCTTCTGATCGTAGGACGCCTGCATCTCGACCAGCGTGTAAGACGCCGCCGCGCGCAGCATCGCTTGATAGTTCGGCGGCAGCGCCGCCCAGGCACTCTTGTTGATGTAGAGCCCGACGTTGGCTTCAAGTTCGAGCACACCCGGGATGTAGTAATACTTCGCGACCTTCTGGAAGCCGAGCTTCTCGTCGTCGTAAGGACCGACCCACTCGGTCGCGTCGATGGTGCCCTTTTCGAGCGCCGCGTACACATCGCCGCCGGCGATCTGCTGCGGGATCGCGCCAAGCTTCGCCATCAGGCGGCCGCCGAAACCGGCGACGCGCATCTTCAGACCTTGAATGTCCTGGACGGTTTTCAGCTCCTTGCGGAACCAGCCGAACATCTGGCCGCCTGTGTTACCCATCGGAATATTGATGACGTTGAATCCGTCATACACCTCGTCGATAAACTTCTTGCCGTTGCCGAAGTAGTGCCACGCATATTGCTGGCGCGGCGTGAGGCCGAACGGCAGCGAACCGTCGAAGATGATCGATGGATTTTTGCCGACGTAGTAACCGGCGTAGCTCGATCCGCATTCGACGGTGCCGGCCGTGACGGCATCGAGCACCTGCAATCCCGGCACGATCTCGCCCGCCGAAAACGTCTCGATGTTGAAGCGGCCTTCGCTCATTTCGTTGACGATTTTCGCGAGGCTCGGCGATGCGCCCCAAATCGTGTCGAGGCTTTTCGGGAAGCTTGACGCGAGGCGCCACTTCACCTGCGGCGCGGACTGCGCGACGGCTGGAGATGCGATGGCAACAGCCGCTCCCGCGACACCAACGCCCGCAAATGTTCTACGCGTCACCGCCATCAGAACCTCCCGTTTTTGTCTGCCGCCTTTTTGGATGGCTGGCTGTCGGGGAGATTAAGACACGGACGCGCGCGCTAAGGAAGCGAAGAAGTCAGCGCGCCGAAATGAGCGCTTCGCTGATCGCCTGCCACTCCGCAGCGAGTTCATCGCTGCGCGGCGGTTTGCCGGCGTGCCCATACCAATAACGTGCGTTCGAAATGTCGCCTTCGACGCGATGGAGATACGCGTGCACCCACGCGCCGTCCTGCGAGTCATCATCCTGTGCGAGCTTGTGCGCGGCGTCCCAATCGCCCTTCCCGGCCCACCACAACGCGCGCAAGGCTGCAGGCAAATCTTTGACCGGCGAGTTCTGGTCGAGCGACGCTTTGAACTCCGCGAAGGTCACGCCCACCACCGCGCGGGCGGCGTGAAGCGGCCCGCCGCATCCTCGATGACCTGGCCGACCGTGAAGAGCGTCTCTTCGTCGAACGGGCGGCCGATAAGCTGCAGGCCGAGCGGAAGCCCCTGCCCGTCGACGCCGGCCGGCACCGCGATGCCGGGAAGCCCCGCCATGTTCACCGTCACGGTGAAAATGTCGTTGAGATACATCTCGATCGGATCGGCGCCGCTCTTCTCGCCGATTGCGAAAGCCGCGGACGGCGTTGCAGGCGTGAGGATCGCATCGACACCGGCCGCGAAGCAGTCTTCGAAGTCGCGCTTGATCAGCGTGCGCACCTTCTGCGCGCGCACATAATAAGCGTCGTAGTAGCCGGCCGAAAGAACATAGGTGCCGATCATGATGCGGCGGCGGACTTCGGCGCCGAAACCTTCGGCGCGCGTCTGCTCATAGGTATCGATGATGTCGCGGCCCGGAACGCGGAGGCCGTAGCGGACACCGTCGTAGCGCGCGAGGTTCGACGAGGCTTCGGCGGGCGCGACGATATAATAAGCCGGCAATGCGTAGCGCGTGTGCGGCAACGAGATGTCGACCATCTCGGCGCCGGCGTCTTTCAGCCACGCTTTGCCGCGCTCCCACAACGCGGCGATTTCGGCCGGCATTCCTTCGATCGCGTATTCCTTCGGAATGCCGATGCGCATGCCTTTGACGGATTTTCCGACGGACGCTTCATAGTCCGGCACTTCGCGATCGACCGATGTTGTGTCTTTCGGATCGAAGCCCGCCATCGCGCGCATCAGGATCGCGGTATCGCGCACCGTCTTCGCGATCGGCCCTGCCTGATCGAGAGAGGACGCGAAAGCGACGATGCCCCAGCGCGAGCAGCGCCCGTATGTCGGCTTGATGCCGACGGTGCCAGTGAAAGCCGCGGGCTGGCGGATCGAACCGCCGGTGTCCGTCGCCGTCGCGCCGAGACAAAGGCTCGCAGCGACGGCCGAAGCCGAACCGCCGGACGAGCCGCCCGGCACCAGCGCGGTTCCGGTGATCTTGCCGTCAGCCCCAACGCCAACGTTAGAACCCGGGCGATGCCATGGGTTGGCGACTGGGCCGAAGCAGGACGTTTCGTTCGACGAGCCCATCGCGAATTCGTCGTTGTTGACCTTGCCGAGCATCACGGCGCCGTCGCGCCAGAGCTGCGACGTCACGGTCGACTCATAGGTCGGCGTGAAGTCGCCGAGGATGCGCGAGCACGCCGTAGTGCGGAAACCGTTCGTGCAGAACAGATCCTTGATGGCGAGCGGAATGCCTTCGAGCGGACGTGCGTCACCGGCCGCGATCCGCGCGTCGGCTTTCGCTGCCGCTTGGCGCGCATGATCCGGCGTTTCGAGAACGAAGGCGTTGAGCGCGCGCGCCTGCTCGACCGCAACGATATGCGCGTCGGTCAGCTCGGCGGCGCTGAATTGCTTCTTGGCGAGGCCGGCGCGGGCCTCCGCCAATGTGAGAGCGGTGAGATCGGTCATGGCTTATCGTTGGATTCTGTGGTTGCCGGCTTCGTCTCGCTGCGCGGCTTGCGCGCGATGACGGGCGGCGACTTGATGACGTCGTCGCGCTGCGCGGCGCGCTGGCGCGCCTGATACAATGCGTAGAGCTGTTCCTGCTCGCAGAGCTGGCACATCACTCGATGACTTTCGGGACGACGAAGTAATTGTCTTCGGTCACGGGCGCGTTGCGCACGATCTCGGCGGCGCGGTCGCCGTCGGTGACGATGTCGTCGCGCATCCGCATCGTCATCGGCGTGACCGAAGTCATCGGCTCGACGCCGTCGACATTCACTTCCTGCAGTTGCTCGACGAAGGCGAGGATTGCGTTCACTTCGCCGCGCAGATGGTCGACCTCATTCTCGGCGACCGCGATGCGCGCCAAGTGAGCAATGCGCCTGATGGTGGCGGCGTCGACCGACATTAAAAGCTCCGAGCGTTGTCGCGGACGCTATAGCAGAGCGCCGGATTACCCGGCAACCGAGGATTCGACCCACCATACGGCCTGAATCACGGCGGCAGCGTTCACGCCCATATGCATGAACACGGTCAGAAGCGTGGTGCCGGAGACCCAGCGCACCCACGCAAACACGCAGCCGATGACGAAAATCTGCACGATGTTGAACAGTTCGTACTGAATATGCATCGCGGCCCAAATCAGCGACGGCACGACGATCGCGCCGGTAATGCCGAGCCGCGAGACCGAAAGCCCGCGGAACATGAAGCCGCGGAAGAGCACTTCCTCGAAGATCGGCGCCGCTATGACGATCGCCGTCGCGGCGATCCAGAACGTGCCGGTCTCGCGCCCCGAACGATAGATGTTGATCATGAAGTCTGGGATGATCGGACGACCGGCGAGCCACGACGTCAGATCGCCGAGCGGCAGTAGGATCGCGAGGATCGCGAGGCCGACGAACAAGTAAAAGCGCGACGGCATGTAGAGCGCGAGATAATCCGCAAAACCCCAGCGCTTGATGCGGATCGCCCAGGCAAGCACGGCGAGATGCGCCGGCACCGCGAGCCACAATGTCACCGCGATGCCATCGGCGCCGCGCGCGTATTTTTCGAATTCGGCCTGATCCATTCCGCCGATCATGTAAGCGATCACCGGAATGATGAGGACTTGCCAGAACACGATGGCGAGAAGGCCCCACCCGATCGTGCCCCAAAACAACCAGGGCTCGCGTGGCGCGCTATTGGTCGCAGCGAAGTTCGATTCGTTCATGCGCTTGCTTTTAACACGCAGCGACTGCGAAGCAGCGGATTCAATAAATTAGCGTGCAAACTTCATGAAAGCGGCCGCAGCCGACGAGATCGCGACGATGAAACCGCCGAGCACAGTGGCGATCAGGATCGGCCCCGTGCTCTTGGCGATGCGCGGCGCGTCCGAGCCTTTAACGCGCATGTAAGTGCCGCCCATTCCTGCGAAGAGCCTGTCACGCACGATCTCGATATCCGCGACGTCGCGCGCAATCAACGCGGCGCGTGTCGACGCCGCGAGCTTCTGACCTGCCGATTGCAGCTTGGCGATGCTTGGCGACAATGCGACTGCGGGCACGACGACACGCGGCGCAACGCTGCGTGCTTGATCCCACCACGCATTGAACCACTCGAAATCGTCGGCTTGTCCGCGCAGTGTCGCGGCTGAGGTCATAGCGGCATTCATGGCAGCGTCCCTGTTCGCCGCCATTATCGCTGCTTAAACGCTTAGCCGCGACGTCAATCCTTCATTAACCTTAAATCGCCGGCTCGCCTGTGGACGGTTTTGGGCTGACGGCTGTCGCCTACCGTCAAACGCTCGTGGCTTTCCCTTTTTGAGGCACCAGCACCTTCGTCGCATGGCCTTTCATCGCTTCGACGAAGCCGTCGGCATTCTTCGCGATGATCGGAAACGAGCCGTAGTGACACGGAATCACGGTGTCGAATTTGAAGAAGCGCTTCGTCGCGAACGCTGCCGTCTTCGCATCCATCGTGAAGCGATCGCCGATCGGGACGATCCCGATTTTCGGCTCGTGCAGTTCGGCGATCAGCCCCATGTCGGAAAAGATGTCGGTGTCGCCGAGGTGATAAACGGTCGGCTCGCCTTTCGCCTTGATGATCACGCCGCACGGATTGCCGAGATAGATCGGCGTGCCGTCGACGATGTCGCTCGACGAATGATCGGCGCGCACCATCGTCACCGTGAAGCCGCCCTGGTCGGTCGTGCCGCCCATGTTCATCGGGTCGAATTTCTTGAGTCCCTTGCCGGCGAGCCACATGCAGAGATCGAATGTCGTGACGACTGTCGCGCCGGTCGATGCCGCGATGTCGAGCGTGTCGCCGACGTGATCACTGTGACCGTGCGTGAGCACGATATGCGTCACGCCTTTGATGGCTTCCGCTTTGTCGGATTCGAAGGCCGGATTGCCGGTGAAGAACGGATCGATCAGCACCGCGTGCTTGCCGAAATCGAGACGAAATGCCGAGTGGCCATACCAAGTGATTTGCATGAGCGATGTCCTGACGGTTTGTTCGTTCGAGGGGATGGGGCCGACCATACCCGTCAAACGACGGTGATCAACCTCCTCCACTCATTGTAGAAACTGCAAAAGCTTCCGCTTGCCAGTTTCGCAAATTCGCGCTCAGATGAGACAAGCTGTCGCAATCAAAGAAACTTTACCGCACCCTCCGGGGCGGCGGCCGCCAAGCCATACAGCTATCTGGGAGTGCCTATGCATCGTTGTCTGCGAGTTCTTCTCGTGGCCGGGCTCGCCGCCTGGCTCGGGTTACCATCACACGTTCAAGCGTCGCGCCTCAAAGCGTCGCATCTCGACATCGACGAAGTATCGGCAGCTCCGCGCCGCGGCGGTGGCTTCTCGGCACCGCGCGCTAGCTTCCGTGCACCATCGCGGCCGATGGCTCGCCCCATGGCGCGGCCGATGTCTCGACCAGCTGCGAGACCGATGACGCGCAGCGCTCGCCCATCGTTCGCTCCTCGCCGCCAGTCGATGCCGAGCCGCGCCTCGCGTCCGTCTCGCTCGGCTCGCATTCCGAGCGGCGTCAACCGCGCGCGCGTTGTCGCTCCGCGTGGCGGCGGCCGCGTCCGTAACACCGGCTTCCCGGGTCCGTCCCGGCGCGCAACGCCGGGCGGCTTCCCCCAGCGTGGCAACGCAGGCGGCTTCCCGCAGCGTGGTAACGCTGGCTTTCCGCAGCGCGGCAATGCCGGCTTCCCGGGTGGCCGCGGTCCTGGCGGTGGCTTAGGCCCGCGCCCGATGCGCACGCAGGTTGCGCGTCCGATTATCGCGCCGCGTGGTGCGAACCTCGGCCGCATCATGCGCCAGCGTCCGCCGGTCGCTCTGCGTCCGCGTGGTCCGGCCGCGATGTCGTACTTCTACGGCGGTCGCCATTGGGGTTACTGGCGCGGCCCGCGCAGCATTTGGGTCGGCGGCATCCTGCGTCGCCTAGTGCTCTTCTCTGCGATCCCGGCCGTGTACTACGGCACGCAGGCCTACTATCCGCAGGGTTACGTCGCGATGGCGCGTCCCTACTGCGGCGGTCAGACGCCTGACGGCTGTAACCTCGTGTGGCGCGATGTGCCGACCGAGGACGGCGGTGCTGTTGCGCAGTGCGTGCAGTTCTGCCCGCAAGGCATCCAACCGCAAGCGGTGGCGATCTCTTCGGCGCAAGTCGCGCCGCAGCCGGTCGGCAACGATGGCGCTTGCGAGTTGAAAGGCTTCTCCGAGCAGAACCTGCAAGGCGAGAGCTTCACGACCAGCGACAACTACCCGCAAATGCAGGAATGGAACGATCAGATCGGCTCGATCGCAGTGACGGCGGGCACCTGGGAGTTCTTTGCCGACGATAACTTCGGCGGCGAGTCGATCCGCCTGTCGCCGGGCGAATACCGTCAGCTCGGCGACGCCTGGACGTTCCAGATCTCGTCGTTCATGTGCACGGAGCCCGGTCCGGGACCGGCCCCCTCGCCGGCCGGCTACCAGCCGCCGCCGCAGGGTGGTCCGCCGCCGGGTGGCCCGCCGCCGGGCTACCAACAGCCGCAGCAGGGCTATCCGCCGCAAGGCGGCCCGCCCCCGGGCTACCAACAGCCGCGCCGCTAAGCGCTAAAGCCAAAACCCTCCCGCGAACCTCGCGGGAGGGTTTTTCTTTGTGCACGCCGCCGTGCTAAGCCGCCGCATGGCCAGCATCCACACCGTGACGGAAGCTCAACTGCCGGCGCGTGGCGCGTTGATCGGCCTCGACGTCGGCACCAAGACGGTCGGCGTCGCAACCAGCGACCCAGACCGCAAGCTCGCGACCGCGGTCGAGACGATCAAACGCAAGGCCTTCAGGGCCGACGCCACTCGCGTGCTCGCACTCGCGGCCGAGCGCAACGCGGTCGGTTTCGTGATCGGCCTGCCGCTCAACATGGACGGCAGCTCCGGCCCGCGTGCGCAATCGTCGCGCGCGTTTGCGCGCAATCTCGCGCGGCTCACCGAGCTACCCGTCATGCTGTGGGACGAGCGGCTATCCACCGTCGCGGCCGAACGCGAACTGATCGCTCAGGATATGAGCCGTGCGCGGCGCGCTGCCGTTATCGATCAGCACGCCGCGTTGTTCATCCTGCAAGGCGCACTCGACCGCCTGGCCTCGGCGTCTCCGGATTAAGCGCTGCCTTTGAGGCGCTTGTTGCACTCGCTGTAGTAGCCGCCGCCCTTCTGAATCCAATTCAGCCCGCCGTTGCGACTGCTCGCCTTGTTCGCTTTGTATTGGTCGAGGCAGGTGTGCATGCGGGCCTTGCTGGCCTTCTCGCTCACGTATTTTTCGGCGACTGCCGCCGGATAAATGACGTCGCCGCTTGCCGCAGGCGCTGGTGTTGACGCGCGCGGTGCCGGCTCTTTAGCCTCAGTCGTTGTTGTCGTCGGGGCTGCCTGCGTGGTCGCCGGTGCCGGCGCTGCTTCAGCGCCGCATTCGCTTTTGCGGAACTCGTTCCACTTTTTGCCGCCGAGCGTGCCGTTCTTCTCAGCCTCTTTGTACTTCGCGCTGCACTCCTTCATCGTGAGCGCGGAGGCCGGCGAAACAGCGGTCAGCAGAGACACGGCCGCAACGGCGGCGATCATCAATCGCATGAGCAAAACTCCAGTTCGAAAACGTCTTCGCAAATAGGCGGCACCCGCGTGCAATCGCGGAATTGGCAATTCTGACAGGGAGGTGGTTCGGCTAGTCGAGTTCGACGACCTGCCCGTCGCGCAGGGTCACGCGGCGATCCATGCGCGCGGCGAGGTCCATGTTGTGGGTCGCGACGACAGCCGCGAAACCGGATGCGCGGACGAGTTGCGTCAGCGTTTCGAACACGTGATCCGACGTTTTCGGATCGAGATTGCCGGTCGGTTCGTCGGCGAGAAGCACGGCCGGAGCGTTGGCGACCGCGCGCGCAATCGCAACGCGCTGCTGCTCGCCGCCGGAGAGTTCCGACGGGCGATGCGTCAGACGCTCGCCGAGGCCGAGATAGCCGAGCAACTCACCGGCGCGCTTGGCGGCTTCGCCCTTACCGAGGCCGCGGATCATCTGCGGCATCATGACGTTTTCGAGCGCGGAGAATTCCGGCAGCAGATGGTGAAACTGGTAGACAAAGCCGATCTGCGTGCGGCGAATGCGGGTGCGTTCCTGGTCCGGCAATTCGGCGGTCGCCGTGCCGCGCACGAACACCTCGCCGGAGTCCGGATGTTCGAGCAAACCGGCGACGTGCAGCAACGTCGACTTGCCGGTGCCGGACGGCGCCATCAGCGCAACCGACTGGCCCGGGAACACGTCGAAATTCACGCCGCGCAGGATTTCCAGCGTCGAGTCGCCTTGCACGTATTGGCGCTCGATCGCGCGCAGCGACAGCGCGGCGGTTTCGGCGCGCGGGGCCGTTTCGGGAGCCGTCTCGGTCATGGTTTCAGCGTCACTCATAACGCAGAGCCTCGACTGGATCGAGCCGCGCGGCGCGCCACGCCGGATAGAGCGGCGCGAGCAGCGAAAGCACCAGCGCCATCGCGAGAACCGCGATCGTCTCCCCGCTATCGATACGCGCCGGCAGACGCGAGAGGAAGTAAAGCTCGGGCGAGAACAGTTCGGTCGAGGTCAGCCAGGACACGAACTGGCGCAGCGACTCGATATTCCAGGCGAAGACCAAACCGACGATGAAGCCGACGATTGTGCCGGTGACGCCGATCGACGCGCCCGTGATGAGGAAAACGCGCAGCATCGAGCCTTGCGTCGCTCCCATCGTGCGCAGGATAGCAATGTCGTGCGACTTGTCCTTCACGAGCATCGTCATGCCGGAAATGATGTTGAAGGCCGCGACGATGACGATGAGCGTCAGGATGATGAACATCACGTTGCGCTCGACTTGGAGCGCGCCGAAGAAGGTCGAATTGCGCTGACGCCAGTCGAGGATGAAGACGGGCCGGCCGGCCGCGCTCGTCACGGCTTGGCGCACGCGGTCGATCTTATCGGGATCCTGCGTGTAGACCTCGATCGCCGTCACGTCGCCGGAGCGGTTGAAATACGCCTGCGACTCGGCCAGCGGCATGAAGACGATGCCGGCGTCGTATTCCGACATGCCGACTTCGAAGATCGCCGCGACTTTGTAAGCCTTGATGCGCGGCACTGTGCCGAAGGCCGTGACCGAACCGCGCGGCGCGACCAGCGTGATCGTATCGCCGGCGCGCAGCTGCAGATTGTCGCCGAGGCGCTTGCCTATGACGATGCCCTGCCCCTCGTCGAACCCGTCGAGCGTGCCGGCCTTGATCGTGTTGGCGATCGACGGGAGCCGCTTGAGATCGGCGACGCGGACGCCGCGGACGAGCACGCCGCTCGACTGGAACGGCGACGATGCGAGCGCCTGGCCCTCGACCATCGGCGCCGCGAGCGTCACGCCATCGACCTTCGCCAAACGTTCGGCGACCTGCTGCCAGTCGGTCAGCGGCTGTTCGATCGGCTGAACCAGGAGATGGCCGTTGAGGCCGAGGATTTTGCCGAGAAGTTCGCTGCGGAAGCCGTTCATCACCGCCATCACGATGATCAGCGTCGCGACGCCGAGCATGATGCCGAGAAAGGAGAAGCCAGCGATGACCGAAATGAATCCTTCTTTGCGCCGCGCCCGGAGGTAGCGGAGCGAGAGCATCCACTCGAACGGCGCGAACGCTTTGGTCGCGGTCGGTTCTGACATGCCGAAAGTTGTTTCCCCACTCGGCGAGCTTGCGCTCGCGGACCACGCCCCCGTGGTCTTGCTCCCGAATCGAAGCAAGCATACCACCCGATGCCACCAGATTTCGGCGCTTTCGTGCTGCTTCCAATCGTCAAGCTCAACTAGACGCTTGCCTAGTTCCGAATCGGAGCGCAAAGATTCATTTATTGCGGTTGAATCACTTACTTAGCGCACGTTCTGATTTCATCAATTTGTGCGGAGCGAACAATGATTGCCAACACGAGTGATTTGGTTGTCTGGGGTTTTTCCATCGCGACAGCCGTCATGGCTGTGCTGGTCGTGCCCATATTGCGTGAGCAGTTTTATCGCCGGGTAAGAACCGAAGGCGGCTTCCTGACCTTCCCAGCGCATCGGCGCTCGATCCGGTCGGGCGAATATGTCCGCTATCAGATCGCGACATTCACGACGCTTATCCTCGCGTTGGCGACACTACTGCTGTGGAACATCCCGATCATCGCGGAGGTCGCCAAAGCGCCCGAGCGCGTGCTCGCCTCGGCTCATGCCGCATGCGCTCCCAGCGAAATCGTGGGGCTCGCGTCGCGCACATTGATGGTGGGTGAGCCGTAGCCCGGATGAGCGTCGGCGCTCAGCGCCGCGCGATATCCGGGATCGATGCTCGTTCTGCCGCTTCCCGGATCTCGCTTGGCGGCGCGCGTTGCGCGGCGCCGCGCTCATCCGGGCTACGAAGACTTAACGCCCGAAAGCTTGGCGATTGCCTGGTCGACGCCGAGCTCTTCGCGCGAGCCGTCGGCACGGTGTTTGATCTCGACCTTGCCGTTGGCGAGCCCCTTCGGGCCGACGATGACTTGGTGCGGGATGCCGATCAGGTCCGTGGTCGCGAACTTCGCACCGGGCCGTTCGTCGAGGTCGTGATAGAGCGTGTCGACGCCCTTCGCGTTCAGCGCCCGATAGATCTGCTCGCAGACCTCGCCGGTCATCCCGTCGCCCTGCTTGAGGTTGAGGATCGCGGTGTTGAACGGCGCGATCTCTTCCGGCCATTTGATGCCGGCGTCGTCGTGGAACGCCTCGATGCTCGCCGCGACGAGGCGCGAAGGGCCGATGCCGTAAGAGCCCATGTGGACCGGCTTCACGGAGCCGTCCGGATGCGTGACGTCGGCCTTCATCGGCTCCGAATACTTCGTGCCGAAATAGAAGATGTGGCCGACCTCGATGCCGCGCGCCGAGACCTGGCGATCGCCCGCCACTTTGCCGAATGCGTCGGCGTCGTGCTTTTCCGAGGTCGCCGCATAGAGTGAGGTCCAACGATCGACGACACCTTGCAGCTTGGCGCGATCGTCGAAGTCGATGCCCTCTTCCGGCATTTCGAAGTCGAGATAGTCCTTATGGCAGAAGACTTCGCTTTCGCCGGTCGACGCCAGGATGATGAATTCGTGGCTGAGGTTGCCGCCGATCGGACCGGTGTCGGCGACCATCGGGATCGCTTTCAAGCCCATGCGCGCGAACGTGCGCAGATACGCGACGAACATGCGATTGTAGGAATGCACCGCGCTCTCGTAGTCGACGTCGAACGAGTACGCGTCCTTCATCAGGAATTCGCGGCCGCGCATCAGGCCGAAACGCGGACGCACCTCGTCACGGAACTTCCACTGGATGTGGTAGAGATTGAGCGGAAGGTCCTTGTAGGACTTGACGTAGGCCCGGAAGATTTCCGTGATCATCTCTTCGTTGGTCGGGCCGTAAAGCATCTCGCGCTCGTGACGGTCCTTGATGCGCAGCATCTCCTTGCCGTACGCATCGTAACGCCCGCTCTCGCGCCAAAGGTCCGCCGACTGGATGGTCGGCATCAAGACCTCAATCGCGCCGGCGCGGTTCTGCTCTTCGCGGACGATCGCGTTGACTTTGTTGAGCACGCGCAGGCCGAGCGGAAGAAACGCGTAAATGCCGGCCGACTCCTGGCGGATCATGCCGGCGCGCAGCATCAGCTTATGCGAGGCAATCTCGGCTTCGCGCGGCGCTTCGCGCAGGATCGGCAGGAAATACTTGGACAGACGCATTGCGGGTGACTCGTTGGTTTGTTCGCCGCGACAGAAAGCGGATTGAGGCTGAAAAGACAAGCGGTGTCGCGCAAGGGCGTAGGAATTTAGGGCTGTGGCGCTATTCGCAAGGGTCTACGCTCATCCGTCATGGTGAGGAGCGGCTTGGTCGGCACAGCCGACCCGGCCGCGTCTCGAACCACGACGGCCGAGGTATCGCCGCATGTGGGCCGTCGTCCGTCGAGGCTCGGCTTCGCCGCGCACCTCAGGATGACGGTTCTGGCGCATTAGCCTTTCAGCACAGCCTTCAACAAACCCGGAAACAGCTTCTCCAGCTCGCCCCGCCGCAGCTCGTTAACGTGCGATGGGCCGTCCGTGCGGGTGCGCACAACCCCCGCCTCACGCAAGACACGGAAGTGATGCGACATCGTCGACTTCGGGCGGCCGCCATCGAGCGCCGCGCAGGTCGCCTCCCCGCCCCGGTCGAGCTGGCGGACTACGTCGAGACGGACCGGATCGCTGAGCGCATAGAGCACACGCGTCAGCTCGATCTCTTTCGTCCCCGGATGTTTTAGCGCACGCATGCGATCACCGTCTCGTTAACGCGGCCGGATTGACGCAGCGGTCGGGCGCGCTATGTTTCGCTTGTTCGATAATTATCGAACTATAGAATTATAAGCGCTGAAGCCTCGCCCCGCAACGGCGGAGTCCGCGCTCCCGCAATGCTGACCGCCAGGATGTTATCCATGTTGTTCGAGCCCTTCTCCCTCAAAGACGTGAAACTGCGCAATCGCATCGCGGTTTCGCCGATGTGTCAGTATTCGGCGACCGACGGCATCATCAACGACTGGCACGTCGAGCATCTCGGCGCGCTCGCTCGCGGCGGCTCCAGCCTCGTCATCGCGGAGGCAACCGCAGTGTCCCCGGAAGGCCGCATCACGCCGGGCTGCACAGGTCTTTGGAACGACACTCAGGCCGAAGCCTTTGCGCGCGCCGTGAAGGCGATCGAGGCGCACGGCGCCGTGCCGGGCATTCAGATCGCCCATGCGGGTCGCAAGGCGAGCGCCAATCGCCCGTGGGAAGGCGACGATCATATTCCGGAAGGCGATGCGCGCGGTTGGCAGACGATCGGCGCTTCGGCGGTCGCGTTCGGCGCGAACCTGCCGCGGGTGCCGCGCGCGATGACGATCGACGACATCGAGCGCGTGAAGGCCGATTTCGTCGCCGCTGCGATCCGCGCGCGGGATATCGGCTTCAAGTGGCTCGAACTCCATTTCGCGCACGGTTATCTGGCGCAGAGCTTCTTCTCACACCACTCGAACCAGCGCGACGACCGCTACGGCGGCAGCCACGAAAACCGCATGCGGTTTCTGATCGAGACGTTTGAGGCCGTCCGCGCCGTGTGGCCGGAGCATCTGCCGCTCACCGCGCGCTTCGGCGTCACGGAGTTCGACGGTCGCGACGAGACTTTCGCGGAGTCGCTCGATCTCATCGACCGGTTGAAAGAGCGCGGGCTCGACCTCATCGACGTGTCGATCGGCTTCACGATCCCGAAGACGAAGATCCCGTGGGGGCCTGCGTTGGTTGCGCCGTTCGCCGGCCGCGTCCGCCGCGAGGTCGGTATCGCGACCGCCTCAACCTGGAACATCTCGACGCCGGAGCTGGCCGATAAGGTGATCCGCGACGGCGATGTCGATGTCGTCATGCTGGGTCGCCGGCTGCTCGAAAACCCGCATTGGCCTTACGAAGCCGCGCGTGCGCTGGGCGTCGAGAAAGCCGCCTGGACGCTGCCGGCGCCCTACGCGCATTGGCTCGAGCGCTATCGCGCCGCTTAAACCCGGAGACACCGCGATGACCCGCGTCGTTCGCTTTCACAAGCTCGGCGGCCCCGAAGTGCTGCGCATCGATAACATCGAAGCGAGGCCCCCGGCCGCCGATGAGGTGCAAATCCGCGTCAAGGCGATCGGCCTCAATCGTGCCGACGCCCTCCTCCGTGCCGGCACCTACATCGAGAGTGCGCCGCTGCCGTCCAGCCTCGGCCTCGAGGCGGCCGGGATCGTCGAAGCTGTCGGCGATGGTGTCTATGATTTTGTTCCGGGCGACGTCGTCAGCGTGGTGCCGCCGATCTCGATGGTGCGCCACCCGGCATACGGCGAGCTCGCGTCCTTCCCGGCGCGGCTCGTTGTGAAGCATCCGCCGTGGCTGAGTTTCGCGGAGGCCGCCGCCGTCTGGATGCCGTTCGTCACCGCCTATGGCGCGCTGATCGATATCGCGAAGCTCACGAGAGGCGATTTCGTCGTTGTCACGGCGGCGTCGAGCAGTGTCGGCCTCGCGGCGATCCAGATCGCCAATGCGGTCGGCGCCGTTCCGATCGCGGTGACTCGAACGCGCGCCAAGCAGGATGCGCTAAAGGCGGCGGGCGCTCGCCATGTGATCGCCTCGGCGGAAGAGGATCTTCTCGCCGGCATCGAAGCGGTCGCCGGGAAAGATGGCGTCCGCGTCGTGTTAGATCCAATCGGCGGCCCGATCTTCGAGGCGCTCACCGCTGCGATGCAGCCGGGCGGCATCCTCCTCGAATACGGGGGCCTCAGCCGCGAGCCGACGCCCTTCCCGCTCCCGTTGGTTCTCGGCAAGACGCTGACGTTGCGCGGTTATCTGATCCACGAGATCGTGCGCGATCACGAGCGCCTCGCCGCCGCCAAGGCTTTCGTCATCGATGGCCTGAACGCCGGAACACTAAAGCCGACCATCGCGAAGACGTTTGCCTTCGAGGACATCGTTTCGGCGCATCGCTATCTCGAATCCAACGCGCAATTCGGAAAGATCGTCGTCACGCTTTAGCCCGTTTGCATCGCGGGCACGGGGTGCGCTAGAACTCCTCCGGGATGAGGATCGGGGCGCACAGAACTTTGCGTGTGATTGGCTGGGTCGCGGCGTATGCGCTCGCGCTCCACACGATCCTGCTCAGCTTCGCGTTGCCGATGGTGCATGCCGGCGCGTCCGGCGAGCTCCAAATTCTCTGCCTTTCGACCGACAACGGCGGCGATAAATCCGCACCGCAGTCGCATGACGTCCACTGCCCGGATTGCACCGCGGCGATCGGCGGAGCGCCTCCGCCGCCCCCGATCATCGCGCATATCGAGCGCATCGCGCATTCGCATGCGGTCAGCGCCGTCGTCGCGGAGCGGCAGTATGCAGCCGCGCCGTATCGGCCGGGCCAACCCCGAGCACCTCCCTTCGTCTGATCTCGCGACGGCCTCCGGCCGTCATCGTGCATTTCAGACAAGGATGAAGGACAATGTTTTCCCCCTATTGGCGGCACGCGACACCGATCGCGATGCTCGCCGCGTTGATCGCAGCGCCGGAAGCGCGCGCGCAGCAGTCGCTTCCGACCGTGACGGTCGAGGCGCAGCGTCAGCCGAAGCCCGTGCGCGCGCCGCGCACACAACGCAGCGAGCGTGACCGCGTCACGGTGCGGCCCGTTCCGCGCGCGACACCTGCGGCCCCCGTGCGATCGGGCACGAGCCCGCTGCAGGAGGCCGCTCCCGTCGCAGCCGCTCGGCGGGTCGTCGAAAGCGCGCCGGGCGCGACGCAGGTCGTTGCGGCCGAGAGCTATCGCGACACCGGCCGCGTCTCGACGATCAAGGACGCGCTCGAATACGTCGCGGGCGTCTTCGCGCAGCCGAAATGGGGCGAGGACACGCGCCTCTCGATCCGTGGCTCGGGCCTCTCGCGCAATTTCCATCTGCGCGGCACGCAGCTTTATCTCGACGGCGTCCCGTTCAACACGGCCGACGGCTACGGCGATTTCCAGGAAATCGACCCGGGCTCGTATCGCTTTATCGAAGTCTACAAAGGCGCGAATGCGCTGCGCTTCGGCGCGAACTCGCTTGGCGGTGCGATCAACTTCGTCACCCCGACCGGCCGCGAGGCGAATGTAAATAGCGCCAGCGTCGATGCGGGAAGCTTCGGCTTCTTCCGCTTCAACGCGACGGCCGGCGGCGCGCAAGGCCCGCTCGATGCGTTCGTCTCCGGCACCTACCAGCAGCAAGAAGGTTTCCGGCAGCATTCGTCCGGCCAGTCGGAGCGTGGCAGCGCCAATATCGGCTACCAGATCAACGAAGACGTCGAGACGCGCTTCTACTTCAACGCCAACCACATCCGGCAGCGTATTCCGGGCTCGGTGACGCGCACTGCGGCGCTGACCAATCCGGAAGTCGCCGTGCCGGCCAACGTCATCAACGATCAGCAGCGCAACATCGACTCGGTGCGTATCGCCAACAAGACGACGTGGCGCATCGGCGAAGCGACGACGCTGGAATTCGGCCTCTTCGGTGTTGACCGGCACCTGATGCATCCGATCTTCCAGTGGCTCGATTACAAATACATCGACTACGGCGGGTTCGCGCGCGTCGTCGACGATCGCTTGATCGGCGGTTTCCGCAATCGTCTGACGGTCGGCGCCAACGTGCACAACGGCGATATTGATGCAGATCAATACGCGAACTTGCCGGGCGCGCAGAAAGGCGCCCTGCTCTCGCGCACGAAGGATTTCGCCGGCAACACGTCGTTCTATGCCGAGAATGCGTTTTACGTGCTGCCGACGGTGGCGATCGTTGCGGGCACGCAGTTCCTGCATGCGGTGCGCGAACGCCAAGTGATCGTCGCGCAGCCCGGCACGATCCCCGGCCGCCAGGAGTTCGACCTCTGGAGCCCGAAGATCGGCGTGCTGTGGGAGGCAGCGCCCGGCGTTCAAGCCTTCGCGAATATCTCGCGCAGCGCGGAAGCGCCGAGCTTCGGTGAAGGCGCCAATGCGCAGGCGATCCCGTTCACCAGCATTCGCCCGCAGCGCGCGACGACGTATGAAATCGGCACGCGCGGACGGCTTGAAGATTATCGCTGGGACGTTGCGCTCTATCGCGCGGAAATTCGCGACGAGCTGTTGTGCCTCTTTTCGTCTTTCGGAAACTGCAACGTGACGAACGCGAACCGGACCGTGCATCAGGGCGTCGAGATCGCGGGCGGCGCCGCGATCCTGAAATCGATCTTCGCGCATGGCGCACAGCCGGACCGGGTGTGGCTCAACCTCGCTTACACTTACAACGACTTCTACTTCGATCGAGACGCGACGTTCGGCAACAACGTCCTGCCGGGCGCGCCGCATCACTTCGTCCGCGCGGAGTTGCTTTACCGGCACCCGAACGGCTTCTTCATCGGGCCGAATATCGAGTGGGTGCCGGAGGCTTATTTCGTCGACAGCGCCAACACGCTGAAGACCGACCCGTATGCACTCGTCGGGGCCAAAATGGGCGTCGAGACCAAGCACCTCACCTTCTACGTCGAGGGGCGCAATCTTGCGAACAAGGCCTATATCTCGAGTGCGAGTATCATCGACAAGGCGAACCCGAATTCGCCGCTGTTCGAACCCGGCAACGGCCGCGCGATCTACGCCGGCATGCGCGCCAAGTGGTGATCTGAGTGGTGATCTGGAGACCGAACCCAATGAAGACTTTTTCTGCCATTGTCCTTGCCGTCACCCTTTCGCTGACCACCGCCGCCGCGTGGGCTCAGTTCAAAGTGGGTTCCATCGAGGTGACCAAGCCGTGGAGCCGCGCGACGCCAGCGGGCGCCAAAGTCGGCGCCGGATATCTCGAAGTCACGAATCGTGGAACTGCGCCGGACCGCTTGGTCTCGCTCTCGACGCCGGCGTCCGGCAAAGCCGAAATTCACGAAATGGCGATGCGCGACGGCGTCATGAACATGCGTGCGCTACCAAACGGACTCGAGATCGCGCCCGGCCAAACCGTGAAACTTGCGCCAGGCGGATTTCACCTGATGTTCGTTGATCTCGGCGCGCCTTTGAAACAGGGCCAAAAGTTCAAAGCGACGCTGGTTTTCGAGAAGGCTGGTTCGCTGGATGTAACTTTTGACGTCGAAGCCATTGGTGCGCGCGCACCAGCGGGCGGCGGGCATTCGCATCATTAATTCTGCCCGCTATTTGTTCACGAAATGGCTTGAATTGTGACAACTCGCCGATTAATGTGTCATCCGCGAGTGAGGTTCTACCCTGCTCGCGGTCCAAGTCTCGGGAGGGAGAAGCTCCGGCGCGAATAATTCGCCGCCACTTCGGCAATCAATAGCGGACACAGATCCGTGCCGATAGTTTGAGGGCACCACGGAATAACAGCAGGGCTCGGCCCTGCTTTTTTTTGTCCGAAATCAGCCCGCAGCGCCACCAACCTAAGGGTGAAACGCGGAACTTTGGAGAGCATCATGTCGATTAGCGATCGCCTGCCCTTCGCCAAGCTGCTCGGAATCAAAGTTACGCATGTCTCGCCTGAGAGAGTCGAAGCCGAGATGCTGGTGCGCGATGATCTCTGCACCCTGCCCGCGATTTTGCATGGCGGCGCCGTGATGGCGTTCGCGGACACGATCGGCGCTGTCGCGACAGTGACGAACCTTCCTGACGGCGCGACGACAACGACGCTCGAGAGCAAAACGAATTTCATCGCCGGCATTCCGGCCGGCGAAGTCGCGCGCGCCGAATGCACCGCGCTGCATCGTGGCCGCACCACGATGGTCTGGCAAACGCGCATCACGCGCGCCGACGGAAAACTCGCGGCCGTGGTGACGCAGACGCAGATGGTGCTGCCGAAGCGGTAGCTACTTCAACAATCCCCACAGCGACGCGAGGTCGTCGAGCGTCAGGCGGCGCGTGAGGAAGAGCCACGTGAAGAGCGTAAAGAGGATCGCGGATAGCACCGTGGTCGCGAGCAGCTTCCACCACAGCTTCGCGAGCACGGGCGCGCCCGGATCTGTGCCTTCGGCGAACGTGCCGTCCTCGTGCTGCGAGCGCACGCCGAACGGCAGGGTGAGAAACAGCACCACCCACCACAAGACGAAGTAGATCGCGATCCCGGTCGTGACAGACACTTACGTTTGCTCCAGTTCGACCAGCGTGCCGTTGAAATCTTTCGGGTGAAGGAACAGCACCGGCTTGCCGTGCGCACCGATCTTCGGCGTGCCGTCGCCGAGCACGCGCGCGCCGCCCGCCTTGAGCTTGTCGCGTGCCGCAATGAGGTCGTCGACCTCGTAGCAGATGTGATGCATGCCGCCGTCGGCGTTACGCTCGAGAAATTTCGCAATCGGCGAGTCGGCGCCGAGAGGTTCGAGCAGCTCGATCTTCGTGTTCGGCAGATTGATGAAAACGACGGTGACGCCATGTTCGGGCAGCGGCTGCGGCTCCGACACCTGCGCGCCGAGCGCGCCGCGATACGTCGCCGATGCCGCGTCCAGATCGCGGACCGCGATAGCGACATGGTTGAGGCGGCCGATCATTTTTGTTCTCCAACGTTCGCCATTTGACGTTCCGCGTCCCGGTTCTAGCGTCCCCTCTCCCGCTTGCGGGAGAGGGACAGGGTGAGGGCAAGCAGCGACCGAAAGACCCCCTCACCCGGCTCGCTATGCTCGCCACCCTCTCCCGTGAACGGGAGAGGGTTTCGGCGCAAATGGCATAGCTCAAAATTAAAGCGACTACACCACCAGCACATGCACCAGCATGTTGGGCTTTTTGCCCCAGGCCTGCGCAACCATTGCGCGCACGGCGCGGGAGATCGACTCCTCGACGGCATCTGGGTCGCGGCGGCGGGCGCGCGGAAGGTTGTCGAACGTGTCCATCATCGCATCCATCGCGATGTCGAGCATCGCGCGGCCGCTGGCGTCGACTTCCGGGATACCGCGGAACTCGACCTCGGGGTCGGCGGCCATCTCGCCCTTCTCGGTGATCGCCAGCGAGATCGCAATGAGGCCCGCGAACATCATGCGGCGGCGCTCCTGCACGGTGCGCGCGGCCGCCTCGATGATGAGGTTGCCGTCCTTGTAGAGGCGGCCGGCCGGAAGTTCGTCGACGACCGACGACGGCCCAGGCGCGAGGCGAACGACCTCGCCGTTGCGGCACGTGACAATCTCCTTGACGCCGAGGCGGCGCGCGAGACGCGCATGCTCGTGGAGATGCAAAGGCTCGCCGTGCACCGGCACCGAGACTTCCGGCTTGATCCAGCCATAGAGGTCTTCCATCTCGGCGAGGCGCGGATGGCCGGAGACATGGACCAGGTGCGTGCGGTCCGTGATGACCTCGATGCCCTGCTCGATCAGCCCGTTGATGACGGCGCCGACCTCCTTCTCGTTGCCCGGAATGGTTCGCGACGAGAAGATGACGCAGTCGCCCTTGTTGAGCGTGACGGCGGGGTGTTCGTCCTTCGCGATGCGCGCAATGGCGGCGCGCGTTTCGCCCTGACTGCCGGTACAGAGCGCAACGACCTTGTCGGGCGGCAGATAGCCGTAAGCGTCCTGGCTGCGGAAATCCGGTACGCCTTCGAGATAGCCGAGTTCGCGCGCGATCTGTGCGACACGCTCCATCGCGCGGCCGACCAGCACGACCTCACGGCCGCAGGCTTGCGCCGCGAGCGCGACCGACCGAATGCGCGCGACCTGGCTCGCGAACGTCGTCACGGCGACACGGCCCTTCGCCTCGCTGACGAGTTGCGTCAGCGTTTCGGCAACCTGCGCTTCGGACGGCGAGCGCCCTTCCCGCACGGCGTTCGTGGAGTCGCCGACGATCGCGCGAACACCTTCGGCGCCGAAGGCACGCATGCGGGCTTCGTCGGTCGGCAAACCGACGACCGGCGTCGGATCGATCTTCCAATCGCCCGTATGCAGCACATTGCCGAGCCGCGTGCGCAGCGCGATCGCGTGACTTTCCGGGATCGAATGCGCGACCGGGATCATCTCGATGTCGAAGTCGCCGAGCGTGAAGCGTCCGCCGACCGGCACGACGTTGATCTTCATCTCGAGCCCGGCGGCATCGCGCGCGCGCTTCGTCTCGATCAAAGCCGCCGCGAACGGCGTCGCGTAGACCGGCGCCTTCAGGCGCGGCCACAGATCGAGCAGCGCGCCGATGTGATCCTCATGGCCGTGCGTGATGACGATGCCGAGAAGGTTCTTCCGCTCGCCTTCGAGATAGCGGATGTCCGGCAGGATGAGGTCCACACCCGGCAAATGTTCTTCCTGCGCGAAGGACACGCCGAGATCGACCGCGAGCCATTTCTTCGACCGCTCCGTGCCGATGCCGTAGAGCGACAAGTTCATGCCGATCTCGCCGACGCCGCCGAGCGGCGCAAAGACGAGTTCTTCGCCCGGCCTGCTCATGACGACCTCGCGGCGCCGAGCCGCATGATTTCACCTGCGCTTACGATGTCCGTTCCTCCGTCGGCGAGCTGCAAGATCAGCCCGCCATCATGATCAATGGCCCCGAAGGTACCTTCAAGCTCGCGTTCGCCCGTTCGCACAAGGATCGGCATCCCGACACCGGCCGCGCGATCGAGCCACGCGGACCGCGTCGCCGCGAAGTTCGCGCCGGCCGCCCACTCGGCGATGCGGGCCGCCACCGTGCGGCTCAGGGCTTCGAATACGCTCTCGCGCGTCACCTTCGCGGCAGCAAGGCTGTCGGCGCGATATGGCGTGTCGGTCGGCGCAGTTTGGCAGTTGATGCCGATGCCGATGACGACGGCCTGGCCGCGTCCCGGAATTTCCTCGCCCTCGATGAGAATGCCGACGATCTTCGCGTCCCCCAGCAGCACGTCGTTCGGCCATTTGAGACGGAGGCGTTCTTTGAGCTGCGGCGCGACCGCGACGATCGCGTCGTGTACGGCAAGGCCGGCGACGAAAGAGAGCTGCGCGGCTTTGGCCGGCGGCGCCGGCGCGATCAGCAGCAGCGTTGCGTAAAGGTTGCCGCGCGGCGACGTCCAAGTGCGGCCGCGGCGGCCACGGCCGGCGACTTGCTCCTCGGCCGTGATCCACAGCGGAGCAGCCGCTCCCGCGCGCGCCGCGCCGAGGGCTTCCACATTCGTCGAACCGACGCTCTCCAGCGCGATCAGCCGCGTGCCTTGGGCCGCTACGCTGGGATCAAGACGCATCGGTTATCAAAATAGCGACTTCGCGGCGGCTGTCGCGTAGACGACGAGAGGGCCAGGGTAGAGGCCGAGCACGATGTTGAGCACGCCGGTGACGCCGAGCACGACTTTGAGCTCGTTGTGCATCGGCTCGAAAGCCTCGCCCTGCGGCTCGTCGAAATACATCGTCTTGACGATGGTCAGGTAGTAGTAGGCGCCGACGACGCTCGCGAGCACGCCGATCACGGCCAGCACATAGAAACCGGTCAGACCGGTCTTGATCGCCGCCATGAAGACGTACCACTTGGCAAAGAAGCCGGCGAGCGGCGGAATGCCGGCGAGAGAGAACATGAACATCGCGAACAGGAACGCCATCACGGGCGATGTGCGCGAGAGGCCCGCGAGGTCCGAGATGTTCTCGACGTATTTGCCCTGGCGGCGCATCGAGAGCACGACCGCGAAGGTGCCGAGCGTCATCACCATGTAGATCGCGAGATAGACGAGGACACCGCGGATGCCCTCCTCCGTGCCGGCCGCGAGGCCGACGAGCGCGAAGCCCATGTGGCCGATCGACGAGTATGCCAGCAGTCGCTTCAAGTTCGTCTGGCCGATGGCCGCGAAGGCGCCGAGCACCATCGAACCGATCGAGACGAAGACCACGATCTGCTGCCACTGCGGGACGATCGACGGGAAAGCTTCGACGGCGCCGCGCATGAACATCGCCATGGCGGCGACCTTCGGGGCGGAGGCGAAGAACGCGGTGACCGGCGTCGGCGCGCCTTCGTATACGTCCGGCGTCCACATATGGAACGGCACGGCCGAGACCTTGAAGCAGAAGCCCGCGAAGAGGAACACGAGGCCGAACAGCAAACCGGTCTCCGGCTTGTCCATCGTGACCTTCGCGATCGTCTCGAACGAGACCGAGCCGGTGAAGCCGTAGATGAGCGACGAGCCGTAAAGCAGCATGCCGGACGAGAGCGCGCCGAGGACGAAGTATTTCAGGCCAGCTTCGGTCGCCTTGACGCTGTCGCGATGGATCGCGGCGACAACGTAAAGCGCAAGGCTCATCGTCTCGAGGCCGAGATAAAGCGCGATGAGATCGTTGGCCGAGATCAGCATCATCATGCCGACCGTCGAGAGCATGATGAGGATCGGGTATTCGAAGCGGATCTGCTTCTCGGCGACGAAATAGTCGGTCGAGAGCGCGATGGCGCCGGACGAACCGATGATCACCAGTACCTTCAGAAAGCGCGCGAAGTCGTCGACGATGAAGGAACCGCCGAAGGTCGTCAGCTCGCCGGGCGGCAGGTAGATCACCTGCCCGGCATTGATCAGCAGGAGCGCGATGGCGATGGCGAAGATGTAGTCGGCGCGCAGCACGCGATAAGCGCCGAGCATCAGCAGCACCAACGCGCCGACGAGCATCGTCAGCTCGGGCACGATCGGCACCAGGGTCGGAAGCGTAGACGGGTTCATGGACGCACCTGCGCCGCCTTCAGGCCGTTTTGGTAGATTTCAAGGAGCGACGTGACCGAGGCCGAGGACATGTCGAGCACCGGCTTCGGATAGAAGCCGAACAGGATCGTCAGAACGATGAGCGGGACGAAGATGAAGAACTCGCGGCCGCCCATATCGGTCATGCCCATCAGGCTCGGTTTATCGAGTGTCCCGTAGACGACCTGGCGATAGAGCCAAAGCGCGTAGCCGGCCGAAAGGATGACGCCGCTGGTGGCGACGAAGGCGACCCAGGTGTTCGCCTTGTAAGCGCCCATCAGCGCGAGGAATTCGCCGACGAAGCCGGACGTTCCCGGCAAGCCGACATTGGCCATCGTGAACAAGAGGAAGATCACGGCGTAAACCGGCATGCGGTTGACGAGACCGCCATAAGCTTTGATCTCGCGCGTGTGCATGCGGTCGTAGACGACGCCGACGCAGAGGAAGAGCGCGCCCGACACAAGGCCGTGCGAGATCATCTGGAAGATGCCGCCCGCGATGCCCTGCTGGGTCATCGTGAAGATGCCCATCGTCACGTAGCCCATGTGGGCGACGGACGAGTAAGCGATCAGCTTCTTCATATCCTCCTGCACGATGGCAACGAGCGACGTATAGACGATCGCGACCACCGAGAGCGTGAAGACGATCGGCGCAAAGTCATGCGACGCCAGCGGGAACATCGGCAACGAGAAGCGCAGGAAGCCGTAGCCGCCCATCTTCAGCAAGATCGCGGCGAGGACGACGGAGCCCGCCGTCGGCGCCTCGACGTGTGCGTCCGGCAGCCACGTATGCACCGGCCACATCGGCATCTTGACGGCGAAGGACGCGAAGAAGGCGAACCAGAGCCATTTCTGCATGCCGCCCGCGAACGAGTGCTTCATCAGCGTCGGGATATCGGTCGTGCCGGCGTCCCAGTACATCGCCATGATGGCGAGCAGCATCAGCACGGAGCCGAGCAGCGTGTAGAGGAAGAACTTGAAGCTCGCGTAGACGCGGCGCGGGCCGCCCCAGACGCCGATGATGAGGAACATCGGGATCAGGCCGCCTTCGAAGAAGACGTAGAAAAGCAACAGATCGAGCGCCGAGAAGGTGCCGATCATCAGCGTCTCGAGCGCCAGGAACGCGATCATGTATTCCTTGACGCGGTGCTGGATCGCTTCCCAAGACGCTAGGATGCAGAGCGGCATCAGGCCGGTCGTCAGGATGATGAACGGCAGCGAAATGCCGTCGACGCCCATGTGATAGTTGATGGCGCCGCCGAGCCACGGCTTCTTCTCGACGAACTGGAATTCGGCCGAGGACGGATCGAAGCGTGTGAGCAGCAGCAGCGAGATCGCGAAGACGACGACGGTCGTCCACAGCGCGATCCAGCGCGCGTTGCGCTTGGCGGCTTCGGAGTCGCCCTGCCCGAGCACCGCGATCAGCAGCGCACCGACCACCGGCAGGAAGGTGACGACGGAGAGAATGGGCCAGCTCATCAGTGTGCTCCCCCGGTCGTCCCGCTGAAGAGGAACCAGGTGATGAACGCCGCAACGCCGATGAGCATCGCAAATGCGTAGTGGTAGAGGTAACCAGTCTGCAGGCGGACGACGCCGCGCGTCACGTCCGCAACACGGGCCGAGACGCCGTCAGGCCCGAAGCCATCGATGATGGTGCCGTCACCGCGCTTCCAGAACAGGCGGCCGAGCCAAAGCGCCGGCTTGACGAAGATGTAGTTGTACAGCTCGTCGAAGTACCACTTGTTGAGGAGGAAATTGTACAGCAGCGGCTGTTGCTTCGCGAGACCGACCGGCAGATCCGGGCGGCGGATGTAGAACTGATACGCGACCAGGAAGCCGATCACCATCATCACGAAGGGCGACGCGACGACCCACTTCGGCACTTCGTGCATGTCGTGCAGGATGTGGTTTTCCGGAATGATCTTGATCGACTCGCGGAAGAACTCCGCGACGTGGTGGCCGATGAAGACTTCTTTGAAGACGAAGCCGGCTGCGATCGAACCGACAGCCAGAATCCCGAGCGGCACGAGCACGACGAGCGGGCTCTCCTTCGCTTCATCGTAGTGATGCTGATCGTGCGGCTTGCCGTGGAAGGTTTTGAAGATCAGACGCCACGAGTAGAACGAGGTCAGCAATGCGGCGATGACCGTCATCATGAAGCCGTAGATCGCCATCGGGTTCTTGCCCGCATAGGCGGCTTCGATGATCGCGTCCTTCGAGAAGTAGCCGGCCGTGAACGGGAAACCGGTGAGTGCGAGCGTGCCGATCACCATCATCCAATAGGTGAACGGGATCTTCTTGCGCAGGCCGCCCATGTTCCGGATGTCCTGCTCGTGGTGCATTGCCATGATGACCGAGCCGGAGCCTAAGAACAGCAGCGCCTTGAAGAAGGCGTGCGTGAAGAGATGGAACATGCCGACCGAGTAAGCGCCGACGCCCATCGCGACGAACATGTAGCCGAGCTGCGAACAGGTCGAATACGCGATGACGCGTTTGATGTCGTTCTGCACGAGGCCGATCGTGGCGGCGAAGAACGCGGTCGTCGCGCCGAAGAAGGTCACCACCGTCAGAGCCGTCGGCGAATATTCAAACAGCGGCGAGAGGCGCGCGACCATGAAGACGCCGGCGGTCACCATCGTGGCGGCGTGAATGAGCGCGGAGACCGGCGTCGGGCCTTCCATCGCGTCCGGCAACCAGGTGTGCAGCAGGAACTGCGCGGACTTGCCCATCGCGCCCATGAAGAGCAGCAAGCAGATGACGGTCAGCGCATTCACGTCCCACGACAGGAAGTGGATCGTCTTGTTCGCGAGGTTCGGCCCTTCGGCGAAGATCTGGTCGAAATTGATCGAACCGGTCACGGCGAACAGCGCAAAGATGCCGAGCGCGAAGCCGAAGTCGCCGACACGGTTGACGACGAAGGCCTTGATGGCGGCCGCGTTCGCGGTCGGCTTCTTGAACCAGAAGCCGATCAGCAGATAGCTCGCGAGGCCGACGCCCTCCCAGCCGAAGAACAGCTGCGCGAGGTTGTCGGAGGTCACCAGCATCAACATCGCGAAGGTGAACAGCGACAGATAGGCCATGAAACGCGGACGATGCGGGTCCTCGTGCATGTAGCCGATCGAGTAGATGTGGACGAGTGACGACACCGTCGTCACGACGACCAGCATCACGGCGGTCAGCGTGTCGATGCGCAGCGCCCAGGAGACGTTGAGATCGCCCGAGACCATCCACGGAAAGAGCACGATGCGGGCTTCCTGGTGGCCGTAGCCGACTTGAACGAGGGTGATCCAGGAGAGGACCGCCGAGGTGACGAGCAACGCCGAGGTGATGACTTCGGCCGCGCGCGAGCCGACGGCGGCCGGCTCGGCCGGGCCATGATGGTCGTCGTGCGCGTGATCGTCGTGAGCATGCGACGCATGCGTGGCACCGTGACCGTGGTCACCATGCCCATGATCACCGTGGTGTTCGCTTGCCGACGGCGGGCCGCCGGGATGACGCTGGTGCGCGCCGAACAGCGCGATGGCGCCCGCGAGGATCGCGCCGAGCAAAGGAAGAAAGACGATCGCCTGATACATTGTGGGATCAGCCCTTCATCATATTGATGTCTTCAACCGCGATCGAACCGCGGTTGCGATAATAGACGACCAGAATGGCGAGCCCGATGGCGGCTTCGGCCGCCGCGACCGTCAGCACCAGCAGCGCAAAGATCTGGCCGACGAGATCGCCGAGATAGGCCGAGAACGCGACGAGGTTGATGTTGACGGCGAGCAGGATCAGCTCGATCGACATCAGGATGACGATCACGTTCTTCCGGTTGAGGAAGATGCCGAGCGTGCCGAGCGTGAAGAGGATGGCGGCGACGGCGAGGTAATGTCCGAGTGCGACGGCCATGTTCAGATCCCCTGCCCCGGCTCGACCTTGCGCAGCACGACCGACTCTTTCGGATCGCGCGCGACTTGAGCACCGATGTCCTGCCGCTTGATGTCGCGGCGGTGATGCAACGTCAGCACGATGGCGCCGATCATGGCGATCAGCAGCACGACGCCGGACGCTTGGAAGAAGTAGATGTATTTCGTGTAGAGCACGAGGCCGAGCGCCTCCGTGTTGGTGACCTCCGCCATCGGCGGGATCGGCATCGCGACGGTTTTCGGCAGACCCGCGCCGATCACCCACGAACCGACGACCAACAGCAGCTCGACCAGGAAGACGGCACCGACCAGCGCGCCGACCGGCAGATACTGCAGGAAGCCCTGACGCAGCTCGACGAAGTCGACGTCGAGCATCATGACGACGAACAGGAACAGCACCGCGACCGCGCCGACGTAAACGACGACGAGCAGCATCGCGAGGAATTCGGCGCCGAGCAGCACAAACAAACCGGCCGCATTGACGAAAGTCAGGATGAGGAACAGCACCGAGTGCACGGGATTGCGCGCCGCAATCACCATGAAGGCGGACGCGACCGTGATAGTCGCGAACAGATAGAAGAATGCGGCCGCGATCGTCATACCCCGCCCTTACCGATACGGCGCGTCGAGCGCGAGGTTCTTCGCGATCTCACGCTCCCAACGGTCGCCGTTCGCCAGCAACCGGGCCTTGTCGTAGTAGAGTTCTTCGCGCGTCTCGGTCGAGAACTCGAAATTCGGACCCTCGACGATGGCGTCCACCGGGCAGGCTTCCTGACAGAAGCCGCAGTAGATGCACTTCACCATGTCGATGTCGTAACGCGTCGTTCGGCGCGTGCCGTCGTTGCGGCGCGGGCCGGCTTCGATCGTGATCGCCTGCGCGGGGCAGATCGCCTCGCAGAGCTTGCACGCGATGCAGCGCTCTTCGCCGTTCGGATAGCGGCGCAGCGCATGCTCGCCACGGAAGCGCGGCGAGATCGGGCCTTTCTCGAACGGATAGTTCAGCGTCGCCTTCGGCTTGAAGAAATACTTCATCGCCAGCAAAGACGCCTGCAGGAACTCGATCAGGAAGACCGAGCGCGCGGCTTGATCCAACCTCATGACATTATCCTTTCGGCTCGACGCGTTTTCATTTCGGCGCGAGCCCGCCAAATTGCAGAACGGCCGCGACGATGACGACCATCGCCAGCGAGATCGGGAGAAACACCTTCCAGCCGAGACGCATCAGCTGATCGTAGCGGTAGCGCGGCACGATCGCCTTCGCGAGCGAGAAGATGAAGAAGATGAAGAAGACTTTGAGCAGGAACCAGACGACGCCCGGAACCCAGGTGAACGGGATCACCTGGAACGGCGGCAGCCAGCCGCCGAGAAACAGGATCGTGCCGAGGGCCGACATCGTCAGCATCGCGACGTATTCGCCGAGCATGAACAGCATGTACGGCGACGAGCCGTACTCCACCATGTGACCGGCGACGAGTTCGGACTCGGCCTCGACGAGATCGAAGGGCGGACGGTTCGTTTCGGCCAACGCCGAGATGATGAAGATCACGAACATCGGCAGCAGCGGCAGCCAGTACCAGCCGAACATACCGAAGCGGCCGTTCTGCGCCTCGACGATCTGCGTCAGGTTCAGCGAGCCGGCGCAGAGCAGCACCGTGACGATGACGAAGCCGATCGAGACTTCGTAGGAGACCATCTGCGCGGCGGAGCGGAGCGCGGCGAGAAACGGGTACTTCGAGTTCGAAGCCCAGCCGCCCATGATGATGCCGTAAACGCTCAGCGACGAGATCGCGAACAGGAACAGCACGCCGACATTGAGGTCCGACACGACCCAACCGGCATTGACTGGGATGACCGCCCAAGCCGCCAGCGAGAGCGTGCCGGCAACGAACGGCGCCAGCAGGAACACGCCCTTGTTCGAGCCGGCCGGGATCACCGGCTCCTTGAGCACGAATTTCAAGAGATCGGCGAAGGACTGGAAGAGACCGAACGGTCCGACGACGTTGGGCCCACGGCGAAGCTGCACGGCAGCCCAGATCTTACGGTCGGCGAGCAGGACGTAAGCGGTCAGCAACAGCAGCGCGACGAGCAGCAGCAGGCTCTGCCCGACGATGATCAGCAGCGGCCAGATGTAGGTCCAGAAGAAGTCCATCGCCCTACTCCGCCGCCGTCAGTTCGGCGCTGTCTTCGGCCAGAGCCGAACACTCGGCCATAACGGCCGACGCACGCGCGATCGGGTTCGTCAGATAGAAATCGCTCACCGGCGAGACGAAGGCTTTCTTGTCAGCCGTGCCGCCCGCGTTGCCGAGCTTCTGCACATCGGCGGCATCGCCGGCGGCGATCTCGTCGATCTTCTGCAGATGCGGATGCGCCGCGAACATCGCCTTGCGCAGCGCGCCGAGCGAGTCATAGCCGAGCTTGTGGCCGAGCACGTCCGACAGTGCGCGCAGGATCGCCCAGTCCTCGCGGGCATCGCCCGGCGGGAACGCGGCGCGCGCCGCCATCTGCACGCGGCCTTCCGTGTTGACGAAAATGCCGGACTTCTCGGTATAAGCCGAGCCCGGCAGGATGACGTCGGCGCGGTGCGCGCCACGGTCACCATGCGTGCCGATGTAGACGACGAAGGCGCCGGGCGCGATGTCGATCTCGTCCGCGCCGAGCGCGAAGACGACATCCGCACCGCCATTGCGGGCGATCTCTGCAGCCGTCTTGCCGCCCTCACCCGGCACGAAGCCGAGATCGAGCGCGCCGACGCGCGAGGCCGCCGTATGGACGACGCCAAAACCGTTCCAGCCATCCTTGATCGCACCGGCCGCGCCTGCGGCCTTTGCCACCGAAGCGAGAATCGCAGCGCCATCGGGACGCGCGAGCGCGCCGGCGCCGACCAGGTAAATCGGGCGTTCGAACTTCGGCTGCTCCGGCATGTTGGCGAGCGTGTCCGCGCCGGCGCCGAGATAGTTGTAGTCGTATGTCAGGTCGGCCTTCTCGCCGACCAGCGCGACTTTCAGCTTGCCGGTGCGCCAACGCTTGCGGATGCGCGCATTGAGCAACGACGCTTCCTTGCGCGGATTAGAACCGACGATGACGAGGCCGTCCGCCTCTTCGATGCCCGCGATGGTCGGATTGAAGATGTAGGACGCGCGGCCGTTTTTCGGATCGAGCGTCGAGCCGTCCTGGCGGCAATCGATATTCTTGACGCCGAGGCCGTCCATCAGCTGCTTGAGCGCGAAGATTTCTTCGCAGGCCGCAAGATCGCCGACGAGAGCGCCGATGCGCTCCGGTTTTACGCCCTTCACCTTCCGCGCGATGGCGGCGAAAGCTTCCGCCCAGGTCGCTTCGCGCAGACGACCCTCTTCGCGCACATACGGCACGTCGAGGCGCTGCGTGCGCAAGCCGTCGACGACGTGGCGCGTCTTGTCGGAAATCCACTCTTCGTTCACGGCTTCGTTGAGGCGCGGCAGAATGCGCATGACCTCACGGCCGCGCGTGTCGACGCGGATGGCCGAGCCGACCGCATCCATCACGTCGATCGATTCCGTCTTGCCGAGCTCCCACGGACGCGCCGCGAAAGCATACGGCTTCGACGTCAGCGCGCCGACCGGGCAAAGATCGACGACGTTGCCCTGCAGCTCCGACGTCATCGCGCGTTCGAGATACGTCGTGATCTCCATATCCTCGCCGCGACCGGTCGCGCCGAGATCGGAGACGCCGGCGACTTCGGTCGTGAAGCGGACGCAGCGCGTGCAGTGAATGCAGCGGTTCATCGAGGTCTTTACGAGCGCGCCGATATACTTGTCTTCGACCGCGCGCTTGTTCTCGTGATAGCGCGTGTGGTCGACGCCGAAGGCCATCGCCTGATCTTGAAGATCGCACTCGCCGCCCTGATCGCAGATCGGGCAATCGAGCGGATGGTTGATCAGCAAGAATTCCATGACGCCTTGACGTGCCTTCCGGGCCATCGGCGACTTCGTGAACATCTGCGGCGGCTCGCCATTCGGGCCGGGACGCAAGTCGCGAACGTTCTGCGCGCAGGAGGCGACCGGCTTCGGCGGCCCGCCCTTCACTTCGATCAGGCACATGCGGCAATTGCCGGCGATCGACAGCCGCTCGTGGAAGCAGAAGCGCGGCACTTCCGCGCCTGCAGCTTCGCACGCCTGGAGCAACGTATACTCCGGTGGGACGTCCAGCTCTTTGCCGTCGACGATGATTTTGGTCATCGAACTACTCCGCCGCCACGGCGACCGGCTCAGAATGCGGGTTTGCCGCATACTGATCGATCCGCTCTTCGATCTCGTGACGGAAATGCGCAATCAAACCTTGGATCGGCCACGCCGCCGCGTCGCCGAGCGCGCAGATCGTATGGCCTTCCACCTGCTTGGTGACGTCGAGCAGCATGTCGATCTCGCGCTTCTGCGCGCGGCCTTCGGCCATGCGCGTCATCACGCGCCACATCCAGCCGGTGCCTTCGCGGCACGGCGTGCACTGGCCGCAGCTCTCGTGTTTGTAGAAATACGAGAGGCGCGCGATGGCGCGGATGAGGTCGGTCGATTTGTCCATCACGATCACGGCCGCGGTGCCGAGGCCGGAGCGCAGTTTGCCGAGACTGTCGAAATCCATCGGCGTGTCGATGATCTGTTCGGCCGGTACCATGCGCACCGACGAGCCGCCCGGAATGACCGCTTTGAGATTATCCCAGCCGCCGCGTACGCCGCCGCAATGCTTGTCGATCAGCTCACGGAACGGGATGCCCATCGCCTCTTCGACGTTGCAGGGCCGGTTCACGTGCCCCGAGATGCAGAAGAGTTTGGTGCCGACGTTGTTCGGACGGCCGATCGACGAGAACCACGCCGCGCCACGGCGCAGAATATCCGGCGCGACCGCGATGCTTTCGACGTTGTTGACCGTGGTCGGGCAGCCGTAGAGGCCGACGTTCGCCGGGAACGGCGGCTTGAGGCGCGGCATGCCCTTCTTGCCTTCGAGGCTCTCGAGCATCGCGGTTTCTTCGCCGCAGATGTAGGCGCCGGCGCCGTGATGCACGACGATGTCGAAGTCGTAGCCGTGAAGGTTGCCCTTGCCGATCAGCTTATTCTCATAAGCTTCATCAACGGCTGCCTGTAAGTGCTCGCGCTCGCGAATGAATTCGCCGCGGACGTAGATGTAGGCGGCGACCGCGCCCATGGCGAAGCCGGCGATCAATGCACCCTCGACGAGGAGGTGCGGATCGTTGCGCAGTATCTCGCGGTCCTTGCAGGTGCCGGGCTCGGATTCGTCGGCGTTGATGACGAGGTAGCTCGGGCGGCCGTCCTTCGACTCCTTCGGCATGAAGGACCACTTGAGGCCAGTCGGGAAGCCGGCGCCGCCACGGCCGCGCAGGCCGGACGCCTTCATCTCTTCGATGATCTTGTCGCGGCCACGCTCCAGGAGCGACTTGGTGCCGTCCCAAGAGCCGCGCGAAATCGCGCCCTTCAGCCGCCAGTCATGGATGCCGTAAAGGTTTCGGAAGATGCGATCTTTGTCCTCGAGCATCTCTATTCCCGCCTGGTCGACGTTTGGTCTTGCGACGAATCCGCGTGCGGCGCCTTCGGTGCCGGCGACTCGCGGTCGGCCGCGCCTTGGCTCGGCTTCTTGGCGCTGGCGTCGGTCAAGGCCGGGCCGCCATGCGTCGCGGTGTATTCGTAGATCTTGGTGTCGGTCAGCGTCGTCGGGCCACCGACCGGCGCGGACAACTGGCGATCGATCTGCGGACCCGGCTTGACGTCCTTGCCGGCCGCGAGATCGTCGAGGATCTTGCGGAAGCTATCCGGCGTCAGATCCTCGTAGAAGTCGTAGTTGATCTGCGCCATCGGCGCGTTCACGCAGGCGCCGAGGCACTCGACCTCGACCCACGACAAAGCGCCGTCGGCCGTGATGTCGAACTGCTCGCCGATCCGCTCGTGGCAGATCTTGATGAGGTCGTTGGCGCCGCGCAGTGCGCACGGCGTCGTGCCGCAGAGCTGGACGTGATAGCGGCCGACCGGCGCAAGATTGAACATCGTGTAGAAGGTCGCGACTTCGAGCACGCGGATCTTCGGCATGTCGAGCATGCCGGCGATGTACTCGATCGCGCGCTCGGTGACCCAGCCGGGCTGTTGCTCCTGCGCCTTCCACAGCAGCGGGATCACCGCAGAGGCCTGGCGGCCTTCCGGATATTTCGCGATGGTGTTCTGCGCCCAAGCCAGATTCTCCGCCGTGAAGGCGAAGGCATCACGCGGCTGAAGGCTTTGTTCTGCGAGGCGACGAACGGACATTACTGGTCTCCCCCCAGCTGCTGGGCGCGCGGCTCTGGCGCGTTCCCTCCCCCGGCAAGGGGGAGGGTTAGGGAGGGGGTCGAACGCCGTGCATCGATTGCCTGCATCAAGACCGTCCAAACACCTTCGATATTGCTCAACACATCGTTGTTCCAGAAGCGGATCACTTCGATCCCGCGCGCGCCGAGCCAAGCCGTTCGGCGCGAGTCGTATTCAACACAATGCGGCGCTGCATGCTGTCCGCCATCAATCTCCAGGGCGATCTGGAGCGAAGGACAATAGAAGTCGAGCACGTACGGCCCGACCGCGTGTTGCCGACGGAAACCGAGCCCATCGAGCTGTTGACGGCGCACGAGCTTCCAGACGCGCTTCTCAGCCTCGCTCGGAGCGCGACGCAGGACGCGGCCATGCGCCGTCATCTCGCGCGTCCGTGCAAAACGTGAGGGCGCAGACCCCCTCCCGCTCGCTGCGCGAGCGACCTCCCCCTTTTCGGTGGAGGTGGCGCCGAGTTCGTGGCGATGCATCGGGCTCATCACCGATCCACCTCACCGAACACGATATCGAGCGAGCCGAGCACGGCCGAGACGTCGGCGAGCATGTGGCCCTTGCAGAGGAAATCCATCGCCTGGAGGTGAGCGAAACCGGGCGCGCGGATTTTGCACTTGTAGGGTTTGTTGGTGCCGTCGGCGACGAGGTAGACGCCGAATTCGCCCTTCGGCGCTTCGACGGCCGCGTAGACTTCGCCGGCCGGAACGTGGAAGCCCTCGGTGTAAAGCTTGAAGTGATGGATGAGACCTTCCATCGACTTCTTCATCGTGCTGCGGCGCGGCGGCGAGATCTTGTTGTCCTCGACCATCACGGGGCCCTGCCCCTCAGGCGAACGCAGCTTCTCCAGGCACTGCTTCATGATGCGCACCGACTCGCGCATCTCCAGCATGCGGATGACCTGGCGGTCGTAGTTGTCGCCGTTCTTGCCAATCGGAATGTCGAATTCGAGTTCCGAGTAACACTCGTAAGGCTGCGACTTGCGCAGATCCCACGGCACGCCGGAGCCACGGATCATCACGCCGGAGAAGCCCCACTTCCAGGCGTCCTCGATGCTGACGTACCCGATGTCGACGTTGCGCTGCTTGAAGATGCGGTTGCCGATGAAGAGCGCGTCGAGATCGTCGCAGACCTTCAGAAACGGATCGCAGAAATTGTAGATGTCGTCGATCAGCGCGGACGGCAGGTCCTGATGCACACCACCGACGCGGAAGTAAGCGGCGTGCATGCGCGAGCCCGAGGCGCGCTCATAAAACACCATCAGCTTCTCGCGCTCTTCGAAGCCCCACAGCGGCGGCGTCAGCGCGCCGACGTCCATCGCCTGCGTGGTGACGTTGAGGAGATGCGAGAGGAGACGGCCGATTTCCGAATAGAGAACGCGGATGAGCTGCGCGCGCTTCGGCACCTGCAGGCCGAGCAGTTTCTCGGCGGCGAGGCAGAAGGCGTGCTCCTGATTCATCGGCGCGACGTAATCGAGCCGGTCGAAATACGGGAGCGCCTGCAGATAGGTCTTCTGCTCGATCAGCTTCTCGGTGCCGCGATGAAGCAGGCCGATATGTGGGTCGACGCGCTCGACGATTTCGCCGTCGAGTTCGAGCACCAGACGCAGCACGCCGTGCGCAGCCGGATGCTGCGGCCCGAAGTTGATCGTGAAATTGCGAACGTCGGCTTCGGCCATGGATCAAACCTTGCCCTGCTTGGCTTCGGCTTTCTCGTCGCCCGGCAGAGGAATGTCCCCTTCCCACGGCGAGAGGAAATCGAAATTGCGGAATTCTTGGTTGAGGCGAACGGGCTCGTAGAGCACGCGCTTCGCTTCGTCGTCGTAACGGACCTCGACGAAACCCGTGAGCGGGAAATCCTTGCGCAGCGGATGGCCCTCGAAGCCGTAATCCGTCAGCAGCCGCCGCATGTCCGGGTGACCCGAGAACAGAACGCCGTAGAGATCGTAGGTTTCGCGCTCGAACCAGTCGGCGCCCGGGAACACCGAGATGATCGACGGGACCGGCGCGTCCTCGTCCGTCTCCAGCTTCACGCGGATGCGGATGTTCTGCTTCGGCGAAAGCAGATGATAGACGACGTCGAAGCGCTTCTCGCGCTGCGGCCAGTCCACCGCAGTGACATCGATGATGCTCCAGAACTGGCAGCGCTCGTCGTCGCGCAGGAAGGTGACGATATCGACGATCTTGTCGAGTTCGCCGAAGATCGTCAGTTCGCCGAATGCGACCTTGGAGCCGGTGACGGCGCGCGGCAATGCGGCGACGATCGCCTCTCCCAGCACGGTCAGCTTCTCGGTTTGCTCGCTCATCAATCCACCACGAACAATCTCGCGCCCTTCGGCGCACGCGAACGATGCGGTTCCGCACCGTCGGCCACTTGGTAGCTCATGCCGGCCGCCAGCTTGAAAGCGCGGCCGTCTTTCAGTTCGGTCTCGAGCTCGCCATCGAGGCAGAGGAGGATGTGCCCCTTCTCGCACCAATGGTCCGCAACATAGCCCGCCGAATACTCGACCATCCGCACGCGGATGCCGCCGAATTCGCGGGTGCGCCACGTCGCGGTGCCGGCGTCGCCGGCATGCTCGGTGGCCGGCACGTCCGACCAGTCGGTGGTTCCGAACGGAATGTCGCTCATCCGCATGTCAGCGCTCGATCGTTCCGACGCGGCGGATCTTCTTCTGCAGCAAGAGAATGCCGTAGAGCAGCGCCTCGGCGGTCGGCGGGCAGCCCGGAACATAGACGTCGACCGGGACGATGCGATCGCAGCCACGCACCACCGAGTAGCTGTAGTGATAGTAGCCACCGCCGTTGGCGCACGAGCCCATCGAAATCACGTAACGCGGCTCCGGCATCTGGTCGTAGACCTTGCGGAGCGCGGGGGCCATTTTGTTCGTCAGCGTACCGGCGACGATCATTACGTCGGACTGGCGCGGTGAGGCACGCGGCGCGAAGCCGAACCGCTCGACGTCGTATCGCGGCATCGAGGCCTGCATCATCTCGACGGCGCAACAGGCAAGGCCGAACGTCATCCACATCAACGAGCCGGTGCGGGCCCAGGTGATGAGATCGTCCGTCGCGGTGACGATGAAGCCCTTGTCGGCCAGTTCGTTGGAGAGACCCTGATAGAACGGATCGTCCGTGCCCACGGGCTTACCCGTGCGCGGGTCGATAACGCCGCGCGGGGCTGGCGCGACCAGCGTGCCCTGCTCGTTCAATCCCATTCGAGCGCTCCTTTGCGCCACTCATACGCAAATCCGATGGTCAGCACGGCCAGGAACACCATCATGGACCAGAAGCCGTAGGCCCCGAGTTCGCCGAACACGATGGCCCAAGGAAACAGAAACGCGACTTCGAGGTCGAAGATGATGAAAAGGATAGCGACCAGGTAGAACCGGACGTCGAACTTCATGCGTGCGTCATCGAACGCATTGAAACCGCACTCGTAAGCGGACAATTTTTCGGGATCAGGCGATTTGTAGGCGACGATGAACGGCGCCACCATCAGGGCGCCAGAGATCACCAGCGAGATGGCGATGAACACCACCAGCGGCAGATAATCTGCCAGAAATTCGCTCATTCGCTATACCCGCCGCCCCAACGCCCCGAAATGGCTACGGAGCGACAGTGTCGCTCTCGACGCTTTCTCAGTTCGGACTCATTCCAAAGGACCGAGGCTGGCTTAGCGCAGCGCAACATACGGTGCAAGCCTAACCGGGCTGGTCCGAGATGGGTCTATGCACTTAATTCCACAATGACAATCGCGCCGGTTCGCGTTACGCGGGAAGTCACGTCGAAAAGAACAACTGCAAGGTCAGGGATGAATTCACACACGCCAGTCGCGAGCGCCGTCACGGCCCTCCGCATCAAGGAAGTTACAGCGTTTCCAGTGTCTTTCCCGGTGGCGCCGGAGAACAGCGTGAGCATGGGCGTCGGCCGCATGGTCAAACGCGACGCCGTCATCGTGAAAGCGGTCACCGAGGATGGCCTCGTTGGGTACGGTGAAGCACATCACGGCCGCGCGCATACCACCGTTGCGAACCTCATCAACACCGCGTTACGCGGACTGATCCTGGGGATGAATGCCGCGGATGTCGTCGGCGTCTGGAAGCGCATCTACGACAAGCAGCTCGCCAGCCACGGCATGGGCGCCGGTACCTGCCTCGCCATGAGCGGCATCGACATGGCGCTGTGGGATATTCGCGGTAAAGCGACCGGCTGGCCGCTCTATCGCCTGCTCGGCGGCGTTTCGAAGCCGATCGCGGCTTATGCTGGCGGCCTTTCGCTCGGCTATCAGGAACCGTCCGCGCTGGTCGACGAGGCGATCCCGCATATCGAGGCCGGCTACAAAGCCGTGAAGCTGCGCATCGGCGATACGCCGAAGCGCGACCTGCAGCGCATCGAAGCGGTGCGTAAGGCGTTCGGCGACGAGCTGACCATCATGACCGACGCTAATATCGGCTACACGGTCGAGGATGCGCGCCAAGCGATCCCGGGCATGCAGGAGCTCAACGTGCGCTGGCTCGAAGAACCGTTCCCGCCGCACGACTATCGCTCCTACGCCCTCGCCCGCAGCTTCGGCAACGTGCCGCTAGCGGCCGGCGAAAACCACTACACGCGCTACGAATTCAACCGGACGCTGGAAGACGGCACGATCACGATCATCCAACCGGACTTGTCGAAGACCGGCGGCATCACGGAAGCGCTGCGCATCGCCGCGATGGCGTCGGCCTACAAGCTCTCGGTCAATCCGCACACATCGATGACCGGGCTGAACATGGCATGCTGCATCCATTTCCTCGCCGCGGTCGACAACGCCGGCTATTTCGAAGGCGACATCTCGAAGAACAACTTCTTCCGCGATGAGCTGACGACAAAGCCGTACACGCTCAACAAAGACGGCACCGTGCTGCCGCTCGAGAAACCCGGCATCGGCGTCGAGGTGGATGAGCGGTTCTTCACGAAATATCCGGCGATCGAGGGCCCGAGTTACGTTTAGTCCCGGCGGTCAGAACTAAGAACAAAAACAAAAAGGGAGGGAACCATGACCATCACACGCCGCACCACGCTCGGCGTCATCGGCGGCGCCGCGCTCGCCGGCGCCACCGGCGCACGCGCGCAAAGCTATCCGGACAAGCCGATCAAGATTGTCGTCCCCTACACGCCGGGCGGCTTCAACGACACGCTCGGCCGCATCATCGCGCAGCACCTGCAGGAAACTTGGGGCCAGCCGGCGGTCGTCGAAAACCGTCCGGGCGGCGGCACCCTCATCGGCTCCGACAGCGTCGCCAAGGCGCCGCCGGACGGCGCGACGCTGCTGATCGTCGCGTTCCCGTTCGGCGCCAATCCGGGCATCTATCCGAAGCTGCCTTATGACACTGTGAAAGACTTCACGCCGCTGATGCTCGCCGGACAGACGTCGAACCTGCTCGTCGTCAACCCGTCGCTGCCGGTCAGCTCCGTCAAGGAGCTGCTCGACATGGTCAAAAAAGAGCCCGGAAAGCTCTCGTACGGTTCGACCGGCATCGGCTCGTCCAACCATCTCTCGATGGAGCTGTTCAAGAGCATGGCGGGCGTCAACATCGTCCACGTGCCCTATAAGGGCTCGGCGCCGATGGTCAGCGACCTCCTCGGCAACCACGTTCAGCTCGCGTTCGACAATACGCCGAATGTGCTGCCGCAGGTGAAGGCCGGCAAGCTCCGCGCGATCGGCGTCTCGTCAATGAAAGCGTCGCAATTCGCGCCGGAGGTGCCGACGGTCGATAGCGCGGGCGTTCCCGGCTACGAGGTCGGCGTGTGGTTCGGCATCGTCGGTCCCGCCAACCTCCCCGCCCCGATCCGCGACAAGCTCTCGGCCGAACTCAACCGCATGCTGACGCTGCCGGCGATCAAACAGCGTTTCGCCGAGCAAGGCGTCGATCCGATCGGCGGCACCCCGCAAGCCTTCAGCGACCACATCAAGAGCCAGATCGAGAAGTGGACGAAAGTCGCGAAGGACGCGAATATCAAGGCGGAGTAACGCACCTCACATATTCTGAATCAGCGATCTTGCGCCCACCTCCACCTGAAAAGGGGGAGGTCGACGCACGCAGTGCGTCGGGAGGGGGTCTGCGTCGGAGCGTCACGTGACCCCCTCCCCATCCCTCCCCCTTTCAGGTGGAGGGAGTCCTATGCCGCTCTCTCCAGAGCCATTACAAATTCCGTCCTATTGCCGCGCCTGTTACTCATTGATTTGAAGGCCTTTCCGCATGCCACCGTCTCCGCTCGACACCATCCGCGCCATTGCCTTCGATGTTCAGGGCACGTGCGTCGACTTTTATCAGCCCATCCTGCGCATGGGCGAAGCCTTGAACCGCGAGAAAGAGCTCGGCATCGACTGGGCCGCGTTATCGGCCGAATGGCGCGAGCTTTATCGCCAAGCGCTTGACCAGGTCATCGCAGGCAAGCGGCCGTGGCTGCGCGTCGATCGCATCTATCGCGAAGCGTTGGACAGCCTACTCGAGCGGCGCGGTCTCGCCGACGCGTTTTCATCCACCGAGCGGGACGACATCAACACGATCTGGACCCGGCTCGATGCTTGGCCGGACAGCGTCGAGGGTCTCACGCGCCTGCGCAAAAAGTTCGTGACCGCGACGCTCTCCAACGCCGGAATGACGGCGGTGATCTCGGTCGTCAAACACGCAGGTCTGCCATTCGATGCCATCCTCACGGCGGAGCTTGCGCAAAGCTACAAACCCTCGCCGAATGTGTACCGGCTGGCGGTCGACTATCTCGGCTACCCGCCCGAAGAGATCCTGATGGTGGCGTGTCACAAATACGATCTCGTAGCCGCGCGCGCGTTCGGCATGCGGACGGCCTTCGTTGCGCGTCCGCTGGAGTTCGGTCCCGCGGCTGAGCCGGATACATCGTGCGAAGACTGGTTCGATATTTACACGAACAGCTTCGTCTCGCTCGCGCGCGCGCTGGGCGCCTGACGCGATGCACAGCCCTGCCGTAAAGAAATTCCCGGTTGCGCTGGTCGCGTGGGGCTTTTTCGGCATGGCGCTGCATATCGGGCTCGCGCGTTTTACCTACGGCGTGACGCTGCCGACGCTGCGCAGCGATCTCGGCATCTCCTATTTCACCGGCGGCGCGCTCAACGCGATCCACATGGCGGGCTATCTCATCGGCACGCTCGCGGTGCCGTATTGGGTGAAGCGTGCCGGCATGCGCGGGCTGGCGCTGCAGGCGCATCTCGTTGTTATCGCGGGCGCGGTGATCTGCGCGCTGGCGCCGTCCGAAACAGCGAGCGGCACGGCGTTGCTCGCGCTCGGCCGTATCACGACCGGCGTCGGCGCGGGCTCGGCGATCGTCGCTATTTTGGTCAACGTCTTCGCGGCCGTCGAAGCGACGCAGCGGCCGACCGTGAGCGCGATCGTCTGGGCCGGCATGGGCGCGTCGGTCGTCGTCAGCGGGTTGTTCGTCGGCTGGCTGTTGGTGCCGCAGATCGGCTGGCGCACGGCCTTCTGGGCTGCCGCCGTGCTCGCGGCGTTACTGGCGTGTTTCGCGGCGTCACGTGCATTTCCGGCCAATCCGCCACCCGCGACTGCGCCGGCCGCGTTCACGGCACGCGATATCGCGACGCCGCGCTGGGGTTATCTCTTCGTCGCGTATCTGATGTTCGGCACCGGCTATATTGCCTACGCGACATTTGCGGGTGCGCGGCTCGCGGCTCTCAATGCGCCGCTTGGCGTCGTCAGCGGCGTATGGACGCTCTACGGCCTCACCTGCATGATCGGCGCCGCGCTGACCGTGCCGCTGGTGAATTCACCGCGCGCGAAAATGTTCGCGCTTGTCGCATCGCTCGGCTGCGCGGCAGTCGGCTCACTGCTTGCCGTCGCGACGCCGTCGTTCACGGCGCTGCTGGCGGCGCTGCTTGTCGGGCTTGGGCTCGCGGCCACACCAACAATCGTTTCCGGCTACGCGCGCGATCGCTGCAGCGCGGACGACTATCCGAAGGCCTTTGCGTATGCGAGCGCCGCGATGGGGACCGGGCAGCTGATCGGCCCGGTCGCGGCGGGCGCGCTCGCGGATGCGTTCGGCACCGCAGCCGCGCCGCTGTTCGCGGCATGCGCTTACGGGATCGGCGCGCTGATGGCGCTGATGGATCGGCGGAATTTGAAGAGCTAGAGTTCGTCATTGCCGGGCTTGACGACGGAGGTTAAACGTCGAGCATCTCGTCGTCTGCGAATTCGGCGTGTTCCTGAATGAACTGGAAGCGCGACTCCGCCTTTGTGCCCATCAGCCGCTCGACCGAATCCGCGGTGCCTTCGCGATCGTCGGTGATCAGCGTAACCTTCAGAAGCGTGCGCTTTCGCGGGTCCATCGTGGTCTCTTTGAGCTGCGCGGCCATCATCTCGCCGAGGCCTTTGAAGCGGCTGATCTCGACCTTGGCGTTGGCGTTGAACTCTTTCTTCAAGATGTCGTCGCGGTGCTTTTCGTTGCGCGCGTAGAAAATCTTGCCGCCATGCGCGAGCTTGAACAGCGGCGGTACCGCAAGGAAAAGGTGCCCCTCTTCGATCAGCTTTGGCATTTCGCGATAGAAGAAGGTGATCAGCAGCGACGCGATATGCGCGCCGTCGACGTCGGCGTCCGTCATGATGACGACGCGGCCGTAGCGCAAATCCTCGCTGCGATAATTCGCGCGCGTCGAGACGCCAAGCGCCTGCATCAGGTCGGCAAGTTGCTGGTTGGCGTTCAGCTTGTCGCGGCCCGCGCTCGCGACGTTGAGGATTTTTCCGCGCAGCGGCAGCACGGCTTGGCTGGCGCGATCGCGCGCCTGCTTGGCCGAACCACCGGCCGAGTCACCTTCGACGATGAAGAGTTCGGAGCCTTCGGCCGCCGTGTTGGTGCAGTCCGCGAGTTTGCCCGGAAGCCGCAGTTTCTTGACGGCGGACTTGCGCGAGATTTCCTTTTCCTGCCGGCGGCGCAGGCGCTCTTCGGCGCGCTCGACGACCCAGTCCAGAAGCTTGTTCGCTTGCGTCGGATTGCCGGCGAGCCAGTGATCGAACGGATCGCGGATCGCCTGCTCGACGATGCGCTGAGCCTCGACTGTCGCGAGACGATCTTTCGTTTGACCCTGAAATTCCGGTTCGCGGACGAACACCGAGAGCATGCAGGCGGCGCCGACCATCAGGTCTTCGCTCGTCACCGGCGCGGCGCGCTTGCCCTGCCCCACGCGTTCGGCGTGTTCCTTCAAGCCGCGCAGCAGCGCGGTGCGGAAGCCGCTTTCGTGGGTGCCGCCTTCATGCGTCGGGATCGTGTTGCAGTAGGACGAGACGAAGCCGTCCGCGTCCGCCACCCAAGCGACCGCCCATTCTACGCCGCCGTGACCGCCGACCTTGCCGGAGCGGCCTTGGAAGATGTCCGGGTGCACGTAAGTCTGGCCGTGCGTCGCGGAGGCGAGGTAATCCTTCAAGCCGCCTTCGAAGTGGAAGACGTCCTTCTCCGGCACATCGTCGACGCCGGCGAGCAATTCCTTCGCGCAAGTCCAGCGAATTTCGACGCCGCCGAAGAGATACGCTTTCGAGCGCGCCATCTTGTAAAGACGCGCCGGCTTGAAGGTCGCCTTGCCGCCGAAGATTTGCGGGTCGGCCCAGAAGTGGACCATCGTGCCGCGCCGGTTGGCGACACGCCCGAGTTCCTTCAGTTTGCCTTGCGGAATGCCGCGCGCGAATTCTTGGCTGTAAAGCTGCTGGCCGCGCGCGACCTCGACGATGAGCTTTTCGGACAGCGCGTTGACGACGGACACGCCGACGCCGTGCAAGCCGCCGGACGTCTCGTAGGCTTTGCCGTCGAATTTGCCGCCCGCGTGCAGCGTGCACATAATGACTTCGAGCGCGGACTTCTTCGGAAATTTCGGATGCGGATCGACCGGGATGCCGCGGCCGTTATCCGTCACCGAGATCGAGCCGTCGGCGTGCACCTCGACATCGATCCAGTCGGCGTGACCGGCGAGCGCCTCGTCCATCGAGTTGTCGATGACTTCGGCGAAGAGATGGTGCAGCGCCTTCTCGTCGGTGCCGCCGATATACATGCCGGGGCGGCGGCGAACGGGCTCGAGACCTTCGAGGACTTCGATGTCTTGCGCCGTGTAGCCGGATTCCCCGGGCGTCGACGCGCCGCGCGCTTTCGGCGCGGGAGCGGCGGCCGCCACTTTCGGCGCCTTCGCAAAGAGATCGTCGTCACCCGACGTGGGCTTCTTGGCTGCTTTTGCCATCGTGTTCCTAAAGGCCTTCCAGACTCAGCCGACGCCCCGCTTCATGCGGGCCATGACGGAGCAAATGATTCGATTCAGGCGCCAACCTACCCGATATCGGCCCGGTTGGTGAAAAAGTGATCTATGTAGTCTGTGCGCAAATAGCGATAACGGCATGAGGCAAAGAACGATTTCAGGTCGTCGATGCGGTCCGAGTAAAGCTCGACCTGCGCGTAAACCTCGTTGTTCTGCAACAGTCCGCGCATGCCTTCGAGGGCATGGAACTCCGAGCCCTCGACGTCCATCTTCATCACGATCGTCTTCCCGGCGATCGCGAATTCGTCGTCGAACTTGATCTGGCGCACCGCGTGGGTCGCGACCGTCGGCGCCTCTTCGGGCGGCTTGTCGGCGTGGATCACCCAGGACTCCCCGCGATTGTGCTCGCCGGCTTCCGAAAGCGTCACCTCGCCTTCGCGATCGCCGACCGCAACTTTGTGTACGGCGACGCGCGTTGCGAGATCGTTGAGGAAGAGGTTCGCCATCAGATGCGCGTGGTTGCCGGGATCGGGCTCGAACGCGATCGCCTGCTTCACGAGATCCTTCGTCACCAGCATCACGGTGTAGAAACCGGAATTCGCGCCGACATCGAGAAAGAGATCGACCGGACGCTGCTGACAGATTTCGGCTAAGGCATCGAGCTGCGAGCCTTCCCACATGCCGAAATGCGCGATGCTGCGATCGATGAGGTCGGTCTCGCCGACGAGGAATTTTGCGCCCTGAGCTTCCATGACAAAGCGTTCGTAGCCGGCGCGCGTCATGGACGCCGAGAAGGCTTGGCGTTCGGCGACTTCTTGTTGATTGAGAGGATGATGGAAGACGGGCATGCGGCTCCGTTAGCACGGAATGCGAGGCTTATGGAAACATCAGCCGCATGGAAATATGCCGCATTCGCGCCTCCTGGTGTTTTGGTTGAAGCGCGGCTAAACCTTCGCACCCACGATAAAGAAAGCCGGAATGGGCCTCGAATATTACGCCAATCAGGTCATCGCATTCATCCAAGCCAATCAGGCCTGGGCGGCGCCGATCATCTTTCTCCTCGCATTCGCGGAATCGCTCGCGTTCATTTCGCTGCTGGTGCCGGCGTGGGGCATCCTGCTGGCGACCGGCGCGCTCATCCAATCGTCTGGCCTCTCGTTCTGGCCGATCTGGGTAGCGGCCGCCGTCGGTGCGGCCCTCGGCGATTGGCTCTCCTACTGGATCGGTTACAAATTCGAGCATGCGGTCGCTAACAAATGGCCGCTCAACAAGCATCCGGATTTGTTGCCGCGCGGCGAAGCCTTCATGAAGAAGTGGGGCATGCTCGGCATTGTGATCGGGCGCTTTTTCGGCCCGCTTCGCGCTGCGGTACCGCTCGTCGCCGGAATTTTCCAAATGGATCAAACGCGATTTCAGATCGCGAACTGGTCTTCGGCCTTCCTGTGGGCCGCCGTCATTCTGCTTCTCGGCGATGTTGCCGGCAAAGTGATTGGCTACTTCTGGGGCTGACATCCCCAAAATGTGGTAAGCGTCGCGTCATCAGAATAAAGTAAGACGTCCCCGCAACTAGGGAGCTTCCTCACATGTCGATTTCTCGCCGCACCGTGCTGGCCGGCGCTGCCGCTTCGGCCGCCGCCTTGGCATCCTCCGAACAAGCCGCATTCGCCGCCGCGCCCCCGACCGGCAAACAAGCGCCCGGTTTCTATCGCTACAAAGTCGGCGATCTCGAACTCACGCAGGTGCACGACGGCGCGCGGACGTTCCCGCTGCCAGACGGCTTCGTGCGTAACGCCAGCAAAGACGACATCAACAAAGCGCTCGAAGGCCTCTTCCTGCCGCGCGATCAGGTGACGATCACGTTCAGCCCCGTCGTCGTCAACAGCGGCTCGAAGCTTACGGTGATCGACACCGGCAACGGCCCGCAGCAACAGGCGAACGCACCCGTCGGCTTGTTCGCGAGCAATCTTACGGCCGCCGGCATCGATGCGAAGAATGTCGATATCGTCGTCATCTCGCATTTCCATCCGGATCACATCAACGGTCTGCGCACCGCGGACGGCGCCCTCGCCTTCCCGAATGCCGAGATCAAAGTGCCGGAGCGCGAATGGGCGTTCTTCATGAACGACGAGAACATGAACAAGGCGCCGGACGCCGCGAAGGGCATGTATCAGAACGCGCGCCGCGTCTTCAAAGATCTCGCCGACAAGGTGACCAAGTACGACTACGACAAGGAAGTTGCACCGGGCATCACGGCAATCGAGACCAACGGCCACACGCCAGGTCACGCATCCTTCGTCGTCAACTCGGGCAGCACCAAGATGCTGATCCAGTCCGACATCACGAACCATCCGGGATTGTTCGCCGCAAATCCGGGTTGGCATCTCGTGTTCGACATGGATCCGGTGAAAGCCGAAGCGACGCGTCGCAAATTCTTCGACATGGCGGCAGCGGAAAAACTCCGCGTCGCTGGCTATCACTATCCGTTCCCGGCGGTCGGCAATGTCGAGAAAACCGCCACCGGCTATCGCGTCATTCCGTCGATGTGGAATCCGGCGCTCTAACGTTTTCCAAGAAGCCGTCCATCAGGGCGGCTTCTTTTTTTGTCGCACATCTCACAACAAGAACACTGCGGGAGCATCCCCCATGACGATCGATCGTCGCACGGTTTTGACGGCGGCCGGCGCTGCTGCGCTGGCAAGCCAACTTCCCTCCACGACAGCAAATGCCGCCTCGCCGCCGACAGGCCAGCAGAACGCGGGTTTCTACCGCTATAAGGTCGGCGACTTCGAAATCACGGTCGTCACCGACGGCGTCAACCGCTTCAAAGTGCCCGAGAATTTCATCACCAACGTGAAATTCGACGACGTCAAAGCCGAGATCGCGCAGAGCTTTATGTCGGCTGACGAATTTTCCGTCCCCTACTCGCCGATCGTCGTCAACACGGGGTCGAAACTCATCGTCATCGACACCGGCACGGGCGAAGCAAACTTCGCAACGAGCAAAGGAGCGGCTGGACAATTCCAGCGTAATCTCGCCGCCGCCGGCATCGACGCGAAGAACGTCGATACGGTGATCATCTCGCATTATCACGGCGACCACGTGAACGGCCTCTTGAAAGCGGACGGCACGCTCGCATTCCCGAATGCGGAAATTCTCGTGCCGGCGACCGAGCACAAATTCTGGATGGACGATGGCGAGATGAGCCGCGCGACCCCGGGACGCATGCAGGGATTGTTCAAGAACAACCGCTCGCTGTTCTCCGGCGAAGTTGCGAAGCGCGTAAAGACATACGACGCCGGCAAGGAAGTCGTGTCGGGCATCACCGCAGTTGCGACGCCCGGACACACGCCGGGTCACACGTCGCACATCATCGCGTCAGGCAACAAGCGCGTCGTCGCGCAAGCGGACGTGACCAACGTGCCGTTCCTCTTCGCGAAGAATCCCGGATGGCATGCAGCGTTTGATCAAGATGGGAAGATGGCGGAAGAGACGCGCCGCAAATTCTACGACATGCTCGCGGCCGAGAAGGTGACGGTTCAAGGCTTCCACTATCCGTTCCCGGCCGTCGGTCACGTCGAGAAAGACGGCAACGGTTATCGCGTCATCCCGGTGATGTGGAGCTCGTCGCTCTAGTTGTGGGTGCCTAAAATGCAGGAGGCGAGCGTTTGGTAACGCTCGCCTCGACTGCGTAGAAGAAGGTGGCCGGCCGAGCGCGATGTCATGAGGAGGCCACTCGCACCGAACTCGAACCGGCCGAACCCCACGGACCCAGGAGATGCGGCGGACCTGAGCACTCCGTAGGGCTATCGGTTGCCGAATGAGTTCCACTCGGCATGAATAAGGCTAGGGGCAGGACCCCGGAAAAGCAACTGATCTAGCCGAAGTTGGCACGCAACCTGCCGTCAACCTAAACGTTTAGGGTTTATCGCGGCTACAGGTTACCGTTTTACGGTCTCATATTACCGATTAGGCCGCGTCAGCGACCACGCGGTTACGGCCGTCCCTCTTCGCCCGATACAGCGCCTGGTCGGCCCGCTTCAGCAGCGCGGTTGCGCTATCATCCGGCGCGCGGAGTGTCGCAATACCGATCGAGATCGTGATCTCCAGCGGCGAGCCGCCCGACGGAATCGGGAACAGTTCGGACGCCACGCGGCGGCGTAAACGCTCTGCCACCATCGACGCCACCGCCATATCGGTCTCCGGCATCACGACGACGAATTCCTCGCCGCCCATGCGGCATGCGAGATCGATACCGCGGATCGCCTTGCGCACGCGCGTTGCGAATTCGCGCAGCACATCATCGCCGACATCATGGCCATACGTGTCGTTGACGCGCTTGAAGTGATCGATGTCGAGGACGAGCATCGACAGCGGCTTGCCACGCGTCGCCGCATTCTCGACGAGCGCCGCGAGATGCGTCTCCATGTATCGGCGATTGTGCAGACCCGTGAGACTGTCGGTGACAGCCATCTCGATCGACATCTGCACGTTGTCGCGAAGGCGCGCGCTGAAACGCTTGCGGCGCACTTGCGTGCGCACACGCGCGAGCAGTTCGTTCTTGTCGATCGGACGCACAAGATAATCGTTCACGCCGATGTCGAGACCGCGCATCAACCGAGATTCTTCGCCCGGATTGGCGAGCAGCAGGATCGGCAGATTGCGCGTGCGTTCGAGCGTGCGCACTTGGCTGCACAAACGGAGCGGATCGAAGTTTTCCGGCGCGAGCGAGATCAGCAGCAGATCGTATTCGCCGTCGGCGGCGTGGAACAACGCTTCCTGCGGATCCGGCTCGACATCGACGCCATGCTCGGCGGCGAGAACGCTCGCGGTGCGCTCGTACGAGCTCGGGCGATCGTCGACGATGAGGATGCGGCCGTTCTTGCCAGTGTCAGCGATTGCAGCCGCGACGGGGTCGGAAATGCCGATTTGACGGGACGTTGCGGCCCGCATGCGCAATTCGTCGCTGACGAGTTTCAGGCGAACCAGCGAGCGCACGCGCGCGAGCAGTGCGACTTCGGAGACCGGCTTGGTGAGGAAATCGTCGGCGCCCGCTTCGAGGCCGCGCACGCGATCGGCCGGCTGATCGAGCGCCGTCACCATCACGACCGGGATGTGATGCGTTTCCGGATTTGCCTTGAGCTGGCGACAGACTTCGAAGCCGTCCATCTCGGGCATCATCACGTCGAGCAGCACGAGATCGCACTGCGCGTTGCGGCAGATCGAAAGTGCTTCACGTCCATTCATCGCCGAAACGACGTCGAAGTATTCCGCGCTCAAACGCGCTTCGAGAAGTTTGATGTTCGTCGCGATGTCGTCGACGATGAGAATCCGGGCGCTCATCGAGCAACACCTTCAGCCGGGCCGAGGAAGCCGCGCACGGTTTCGATGAACTTGCCGACCGATATCGGCTTCGAGAGATAAGCTTCGCAGCCGCCTTCGCGGATGCGCTCCTCGTCACCCTTCATCGCAAAGGCCGTGACGGCGATGACGGGAATCGAACGCAGCTCCGGATCGTCTTTCAGCCACTTCGTGACTTCGAGACCGGAGACTTCCGGCAACTGGATGTCCATGAGGATGAGCGAGGGACGATGCTGGCGCGCGAGATCGAGCGTCTCGATGCCGTTGCGCGTTCCGATCGTCGGATATCCATGAGCCTGCAGCAGGTCTTGGAAGAGCTTCATATTGAGCTCGTTGTCTTCGACGATCAGTACGACCTTGCTCATCAATCCGTCCGGTTGTCCGTTGCCCTGCCCCTGCGAGGGGGCGGACGATGTGGCTTCGCCGGTAGACCCGCAAGGGGCCACGGACCGCATCGCTCTCAAACGCCGACAACTCTCCCCGTAAGGCCGAGCCGTTTGCGCTCTGGTTGAATGCAGATACCCTACTCCGGGATATCTTACGGAAAGGCAAACGGATGCGCGGAAAGACGACGGTATTGACCGTCGAAGGTGCGGAAAAGATTGCGATTTCCGCACTTATATATGTCGCGGGTGATGACGAATTGTGCCAGCGATTCTTGTCGCTTACAGGCATGACACCGCAAACATTGCGCACCGCCGCTGCCGATCCCGGATTTTTGTCAGCAGTTCTCGATTTTGTGGCCGCGCATGAGCCGACTCTCACTGCTTTTGCGTCTCACGCCGGGATACAACCCGGAGAAGTCGATTCGGCACGCCACACGTTGGGTGGCGGGAATTGGGAGCGGGAGACCGCTTAAAAACTCAAATAACCACGATGCCAGCTTTCTGCCGCGACTGCCTCAGCGATAGCGCCTCCGCCGGCGGGCGGTGTCGCGCTTGCGGCTCGCCGCGCGTCGTCGGTCATCCGAAAATCGATACGCTGAGCATCGCGCATATCGACTGCGATGCTTTCTATGCGGCGATCGAGAAACGCGACGATCCGAGCATCGCGGACAAACCTGTCATCATCGGCGGCGGCAAAAGAGGAGTCGTCTCCACGGCTTGCTACATCGCGCGCACCTACGGTGTGAAGTCCGCCATGCCGATGTTCAAGGCGCTAGCACTTTGCCCGCATGCCACAATCGTTCGGCCGCGCATGAGCAAGTATGTCGAGGTCGGGCGCGAAGTGCGGCGGCGCATGCACGAGCTGACGCCGATGGTCGAGCCCCTCTCGATCGATGAAGCGTTTCTCGATCTCTCCGGCACGGAGCTTCTGCACGGCATGAGCCCGGCGCGCTCGCTCGCGCGACTCGCGAAGGCAATCGAGAAGGATATTGGCATCTCGATCTCGGTCGGCCTCTCCGGCAACAAATTCCTGGCAAAGATCGCGTCGGACCTCGACAAGCCGCGCGGTTTTTCGGTATTGGCTCCCGAAGAGGCGCCTGCATTTCTGGCGCCGAAGCCGGTCGGATTTATTTGGGGTATCGGCAAAGCCAGCGAAGCGAAGCTCGCCCGCGACGGCTATGTCACGATTGCTGATCTGCAGCGTGCAGACGAGACGGATTTGATGCGTCGATATGGTCCAGAAGGGTTGCGTCTATCTCGACTTTCCCGCGGCATCGATGTGCGGCGCGTCAGCCCGGACCGCGATGCGAAGACCGTGTCGGCCGAAACCACATTCGAGACCGACACAGGCGATCATCACGCCCTGGAGCGCATTCTCTGGCCTCTGTGCGAGAAGGTTTCGGGGCGGCTCAAGGCTGCCGCCATCGCGGGCTCGACCGTAACGCTCAAGCTGAAAACGCACGACTTCAAGCTGCGCACGCGCGCCGCGACGCTGTCTTATCCGACCCAGCTCGCGAACGAGATCTTCGAGACCGGACGACAACTGCTCGGCCGCGAGATCGGCAGCGCTCGCTTTCGCCTGCTCGGCATCGGCGTCTCGAATTTCGTCGAGGCCGAGAATGCGGTGCGCGACTTGATCGAGACGGCCGTGGTGCGCACCGGCGCGCGCGAGAAGGCCATCGATCGCCTGCGTGAAAAATTTGGGCAAGACGCTGTCGTGCGCGGCATCTCGTTCGACAACGGAAAGCGCTGACGGTGTCTATCTCAAGTTTGCCGCGCGAACGCCTGCTGCCGTTGATCGTCGCAGTCGCGCTGTTCATGGAGAATATCGACTCCAACGTCATCTCGACGTCCCTGCCCGCCATCGCTCTCGATCTCGGCACCAGCCCGATCATCCTGAAGATCGGCGTTACGTCGTATCTGTTGGCGCTGGCGATTTTCCTTCCGGCGAGCGGCTGGATCGCGGACCGCTTCGGCCCGAAGAACGTCTTCCGCATCGCGATCGGCGTTTTCGTCGTCGGCTCGTTGATCTGCGCGAGCGCAACGTCGCTGCCGCATTTCGTTTTCGGCCGCGTTGTGCAAGGCGCTGCGGGAGCATTGATGTCTCCCGTTGCGCGATTGCTTCTGGTGCGTTCCATCGACAAGCAATCGCTGGTCGATGCGATGGCGTGGGTGTCGATCCCGGCCCTGCTCGGCCCGGTTCTCGGGCCGCCGCTCGGCGGCTTCATCACGACCTACGCGACCTGGCACTGGATCTTCCTCATCAACGTGCCCGTCGGTGTGTTCGGCATCTTCATGGTGACGCGCTATGTCCCGGTCATCGAGGCCGAGAAGCGCGATCCGCTCGACTTGCCGGGCTTGATCCTGTCCGGCTTCGCGGTTGCCGGGCTCGCGTTCGGGCTCTCGGTCGCAGGCTTCGACATTCTGCCGGTGCCGTTGATCGCCACGCTCGTCGCGGGCGGCGCGATCTCGGCTGTGTTGTTTGCCGTCCACTCGCGCAAGATCGAAGCGCCGGCGCTCGATTTCTCGCTGCTGCGGCTGCCGACCTTCCGCGCCAGCATCATCGGCGGCAGCCTGTTCCGTATCGGTATCGGCGCGCTGCCATTCTTGTTGCCGCTGCTGATGCAGCTCGGCTTCGGGTTGTCGCCGTTTCAGTCAGGGCTAGTGACGTTCTCAGCCGCGATTGGCGCAATCCTAATGAAGGTCGCCGCTGCTTATTTCCTTCGCCGCTTCGGCTTTCGAAAACTGCTCACCATCAACGCGCTCATCGGCGGGTTCTTCGTCGCGATATGTGGGCTGTTCCAGCCCGGCATGTCGTTCGCTTTCATCATCGCGGTGCTGGTGATCGGCGGCTTTTTCCGATCGCTGCAGTTCACGTCGATCAACGTTCTCGCGTATGCGGAGGTGGAGCAGCGCCAGATGGGTCGCGCAACGACTCTCGCAGCGGTGGCGCAGCAAGTCTCACTGTCGGCCGGTATCGCGGTTGGCGCTTTTATTGTTGAGACGACTGTGAAGCGCGGCGGCGGTGGAGCGATTTCGGCTGAGGATTTCCCGCTCGCATTCCTCATCGTCGGATTGGCGACCGCGTCGTCCTTCATCTTCTTCTGGCTGCTGCCGAAAGACGCGGGCGAGCAACTCTCGCGCAAGACACCGCCACAGTAGCTGGTCATCCCGGTCGAGCGTGTGCAACGCGCGAAGCGCGGCGCATACGCCAGGGCCGGGATCCATAGCCCCTGCCTACACGATAGCTCTGTGATTATGGATCCCGGACAGCTTCGGCCCGCTTCGCGGGACCTTAGCTTCCGGGATGACGACGGAATTTGGCGCGGCTTATCGCGCGCCGCGAAAGCCCGTCGCGAGCAGATACAGTTCGGAGGAATCCGCGCGGCTCGCCTGCGGCTTGATGTGTTTCACGTTGGTGAAGTTGCGCTTCAGCTCGGAGAGCAGCTGCGCCTCGGTGCCGCCTTGCAGCACTTTCGCGAGGAACACGCCGCCCGGCGCGAGCACTTCGTAAGCGAAAGCCGCAGCGGCCTCGACCAGCGCCATCGTGCGCAAATGGTCTGTGCGTTTGTGACCGGTCGTGTTCGCGGCCATGTCGGAGAGCACGACGTCGGCCTTGCCGCCGAGCAATTCCTCGAGGCGCGCAGGGGCCGCCTCATCGAGGAAATCGAGGTGGATGATCGTCGCGCCCGGGATCGGCGGCACTTCGAGAATGTCGATGCCGACGACTTTGCCGTTCCCCTCCTCGGATTTGACGCGTTTGACGGCGATCTGGCTCCAGCCGCCGGGCGCCGCGCCAAGATCGACGACGATCTTGCCGGGCTTGAGGAACTTCGCCTTGTCGTCGATTTCGGTCAGTTTGTAGGCCGCGCGCGAGCGATAGCCGTCGCGCCTCGCTTTCGCGACGTACGGATCGTTGAGCTGACGCTCGAGCCACGCGCGTTGCGACGCCGTGCGGCCTTGCGCACGAACGCGGACTTTCAGGTCACGGGCGCCGCGATCGTTCACGCGTTCTTTCTCCACCACACTTCGTCGTCACGCATCATCTCGACCAGCATGCCTTCGCGCAGGCCCCGGTCGGCGACGCGCAGCCGCTCGCTCGGGAACGCGCGGCGGATCGCTTCGAGGATCGCGCACCCCGCAAGCACGAGGTCAGCGCGCTCCGCGCCGATGCACGCATTGGCAACGCGGTCTTCGTAGCGCATCGCGAGCAATTGTTCGAGCGCCGTATCGATCTGGCCGCTCGTCATCCAGCAACCGTCGACCTGGCGGCGATCGTAGCGGCGGAGCCCTAGATGGATGCCCGCAACCGTGGTCACGGTGCCGGAGGTGCCGAGCAAGTGCAGCGACGTCGAATTCTTCAGTTCGGCATTCTTCTCCGCGAACGGCGCGAGATAGCCCTCGACCTCCTGGATCATCCGCTCGAAAACATCGCGGCTGACTTCGATGCCGCCATGCTTCTCCGCCAGTGTGACGACGCCGACCGGGAGCGATGCCCAATCGCGAATGATCGGTTTCGGCGGGCCGGCCTGCCCGTTCACCGAGCCCATGTTGACGATTTCGGACGAGCCGCCGCCGATATCGAACAGCACGACACTCGATGCGGCCGGGTCGACCAGCGGCGTGCAGCCGGTGGCGGCGAGGCGCGCTTCGGTCTTGCGGTCGATGATTTCGAGGTCGATGCCGACGGCGTCGCGGACGCGCTGGACGAAAGCGTCGCCGTTCTCGGCGGAACGGCAGGCTTCGGTGGCGATCAGCCGTGCCCGCGTCACGCCGCGCGTCACGATCTTGTCGCGGCATACCGTTAAGGCTCCGACCGCACGATCGATCGCGGCTTCGCTGATGCGTCCGGTGGACGAAATACCTTCGCCGAGGCGGATGATGCGGGAGAACGCGTCGATGACGCGGAAGCTGTCCGAGGTCGGACGCGCAACAAGCAGACGGCAATTATTGGTCCCGAGATCGAGCGCCGCATAGGTCGGAGTCGAGCGATCACTCACGGCATTGCCGTTGTGATGCCCACCGCTCTGGTGCCCGTGGGACTCTTGCCCAAAGGCGTGGCGACGACCCCAGGGCGACCGTCGAGGTCCCCGAGTTCGCGAGGGGTCGAGGCCGCCCTTCGGACGGGCCTCGTCGTCCATCAATGTCCTTCCGCTCGCGCCAGAGCCTCAGCGAGAGACTCGACAGCGCGGCACTCGTGTTACGCTTCGTCGCACAGGCTATCGTGGTAACGGCATAAACACAATAAAACCCTATTTTGAGGGCCCGGCGCGGAACAGACCCGCGCGCACCGACCTTGACACTCGCGCGCCCGAACCCCAGCCTACCGTTATCGTCAGCGCGGACTTAAGACTCGCAGTGCCAGCGCGGCTTTCACATTCATTTTCCAGCGGAATCAGGAATGAACATCGCTCCTCGCAACGAATTCAATGAAGCTGCGCCGGACAAATTCGGCGTCGGGCAGTCGGTACTGCGCACCGAAGATCCGGTGCTCGTCCAAGGTCAAGGCAACTACACGGACGACATCTCGCTACCGCGCCAGGTCTACGCCGTGATGGTGCGCTCGCCTCACGCGCACGGAATCATCAAGGGCATCGATGTCGAAGAGGCCCGCAAAATGCCGGGCGTGCTCGCCGTCTACACGTCGAAGGACATGGAGCATTACGGCATCGTCAAGAACGGCCTGCCGCTCAAGAGCCGCGACGGAACGCCGATGATCAAGCCGGTCCGCCCGATGCTGCCGGTCGACAAAGTCCGCTTCGCCGGTGAAGTCGTCGCGGCCGTGATCGCCGAGACGGTTCTGCAGGGCAAGGATGCGGCTGAGGCCGTCGTGCTCGACATCGAGCCGCTGGAGGCCGTCACCGGTATGCAGGCGGCCGCCGAGCCGGACGCGCCAGAGCTTTACGAAGGCGTTCCGAACAATCTGCCGCTCGATTTCCACTTCGGCGACGCCAAGAAGGTCGAGGAGGCTTTTTCGAAAGCCGCGCACGTCACCAAGCTCAAGATGCTCAACAGCCGCGTCATCGTCAGCGCGATGGAGCCACGCGCGTGTCTCGCCGAATGGAGCAAGGACGGCGCCGTCACGCTGCGCACCGGCTGCCAAGGCGTATTCAACCTGCGCAATCAGCTGATGGATATGCTCAGCCTGCCGGCCGACAAGGTCACGGTGTTCACCGGCCATGTCGGTGGGTCGTTCGGCATGAAGGCGGCGCTTTATCCCGAATACATTCCGTGTCTCCACGCGTCGCGTGAGCTGAAGCGTCCCGTGAAGTGGACGGCGGACCGCGGCGAGAGTTTCCTCTCCGACTGCCACGGCCGCGACATGGAGTTCGATTGCGAGCTCGCGCTCGACAAGCGCGGCCGATTCCTCGCCTGGCGCTACACGGGCTGGACCAATATCGGCGCTTACCTCGGCCACGTCGCGCCGCTGATGGGCACGATGAATATCGCCAAGAACGTCAACTCGATCTATCGCGCGCCGGCGATCGAGGTCGCGTCGAAAGCCGTGTTCACCAACACGACCTTCGTGTCGGCCTATCGCGGCGCCGGCCGCCCGGAAGGCAATTACTTCACGGAGCGCATGATCGACGTTGCGGCGGACGAGATGGGCATCGATCGCATCGAGATGCGCCGCCGCAATCTTATCCAGCCGACCGAGTTTCCGTATAAGTCACCCTCCGGCAACGAGCTGGACAGCGGCGACTTCCCGGGCCTCATCGAGCGCGCGCTCGAAGCCGCCGACTGGAAGGGCTTCAAGGCGCGCAAGAAGGAAGCCAAGAAGCGCGGCAAGCTGCGCGGCATCGGCATTGGCCCGTTCCTGGAAGTCACGGCGCCGGCCGTGAAGGAGATGGGCGGCCTCCGCTTCGAAGCCGACGGCACCCTCACCTTCATCACCGGCACCCTCGACTACGGTCAGGGCCACGCCGCGTCCTTCGCGCAGGTCGTGCACCAGCAGCTCGGCGTTCCGTTCGACAAGATCCGCCTGCTCCAGGGCGATAGCCGCGAGATGCTCGCGGGCGGCGGCACCGGCGGTTCGCGTTCGGGTCAGAACAGCGCGACGGCTGCGCTGCAGGCCGGTGAACAGGTCATCGAGAAGGGCAAGCAGGTCGCGAGCCACCTGCTCGAGGCTTCCGTGCAGGACATCGAGTTCAAGGGCGGCCAGTTCACCATCGCGGGCACCGACCGTTCGATCGGCATCATGGAGATCGCGCAGAAACTGCGTCAGGGCGTGAACCTGCCGCCGGATGCGCCGAAGTCGCTGGACGTCAGTCACGTCAGCGATGGTGTCCCATCGACCTTCCCGAACGGCTGCCACATCGCGGAAATCGAGATCGACGAAGATACCGGCATCGTGCGCACCGTGAGCTACATCACGGTCAACGACTTCGGCACGCAGATCAATCCGATGCTGGTCGAAGGCCAGTTGCACGGCGGTGTCGTGCAGGGCATCGGCCAGTGCGTGCAGGAGATGGTCGAGTACGACGCCGAGGGCCAGCTCCTCACCGGCTCGTATATGGACTACGGACTGCCCCGCGCCTCGCAAGTGCCGAGCTTCACGGTGATCAATCGTCCGGTGCCCGCGAAGTCGAATCCGCTCGGCATCAAAGGCTGCGGCGAAGCCGGTTGCGCCGGCGCGCTCACCGCAATGATGAACGCGATCAATGACGCGGTCGCAGAGCTCGGCATTCGTCACCTCGACATGCCGGCGACGCCCGCCAAGGTTTGGCAGGCGATCCAGGACGCGAAGAAAGCGAAAGCCGCGTAGCGTTTTCTGCAGCAGCAACAATCACAACGGCCGGTCGTGAGACCGGCCGTTAGCATTTGCGGACAAATGATTCCGATCGTCGCACGCGAAAACTGCGCATGACGAGCAATGCGCGCCACGCATGTGCTTTGTCATTGGAAAAATGAAAAGCCAGCGTATCATCCGCCTCCTGAATTGCCGCGAGCAATTCCAACCCTGACGACCGCTCTTGAAGAAAGCAGGTCGTGCAATGGAGGCGACGCATGGTTGATGTCACCATCAACGGTCAGGCGCGCAAGTTCGACGGCGATCCGTCGATGCCGCTGCTCTGGTTTATCCGCGACGAACTCGGTTTGACCGGCACGAAATTCGGCTGCGGCATCGCGGCCTGCGGTGCCTGCACGGTGCATGTGAACGGCGAAGCCGTGCGCTCCTGCGGCATCGTGATGTCGGACATTGCCGGCAAGCAAGTGACGACAATCGAAGGTCTCGACGCCAAGGGCGAGCATCCCGTGCAAGTCGCGTGGCGCCAACTCGGCGTGCCGCAATGCGGCTACTGCCAGGCCGGCCAGATCATGCAAGCCGCGGCTTTCCTCAAGACAAATAAATCGCCGAACGACGAGCAGATCGTCGAGGCGATGTCCGGCAACCTCTGCCGCTGCGGTTGCTATCAGCGCATTCAGGCTGCGGTTCGTGCCGCCGCCAAGGGCGCATGAGGGAGGATGACATGAACATTCAATTCGATCCCTCCGCAAAGACATCCATCCGCAACATCAGCCGCCGCAGCATCCTCAAGGGCCTGTTCGGAACGAGCGCCTTCGTGCTCGCGGCACAGTTCCCGCTCGCACGGCGAGGCTTCGCCTACCCGACCGGCGCCGAGAAGATGCCGAACGGCGTGAAGACCGATCCGAAACTCTTCGTCGCGATCGACAAGGACGGCACCGTGACCATCATGGCGGCTCGCGCCGAGATGGGGACGGGTGCTGCGCGCACGTCGCTGCCGATGATCCTCGCCGACGAACTCGAGGCCGACTGGTCGCGCGTGAAGATCGTGCAGGCCAATGGCGACGAGACCAAGTGGGGCAACCAGGACACCGACGGTTCGCGCAGCGTGCGCCACTGGATCCAGCCGATGCGCGAATGCGGCGCGACGGCGCGGCGCATGCTCGAACAAGCCGCGGCGAAACGCTGGAACGTTGCCGTAGCAGACGTCGAAGCGGTGAACCACGAGGTGGTGCACAAAGCGTCGGGCCGTAAGCTCGGCTACGGCGAACTTGCGACAGACGCCGCCGCGCTACCGACCCCGACCGACTTCAAGCTGAAGGATGCGGCCGCCTTCCGCTACATCGGCAAAGGCAACACGCCGGTGGTCGATCTCGTCGATATCACGACGGGCCATGCGATCTACGGTCAGGACGCGATGTTGCCCGGCATGAAGTTCGCAGTCGTCGCGCGTCCGCCGGTTGTCGGCGGTAAGGTCGCGTCGGTCGATGCGAGCGCGGCGCTTAAAATTCCGGGCGTCGAGAAGGTCGTGCAGATCCCCGCGACGCCGCTACCTGCGAAATTTAACCCGCTCGGCGGCGTCGCCGTCATCGCGACCAATACGTGGGCCGCGATGAAGGGCCGCGAAGCGCTCAAGATCACCTGGGACGACGGCCCGAACGGGTCTTACGATTCCAAAGCCTACAAAGCGTCGCTCGAAGCCAACGTGCGCAAGCCCGGCAAGGTCGAGCGCAACGAAGGCGATATCGACAAAGCCTTCGCGGGCGCCGCGAAGACCTTCGCGCAGGAATACTATGTGCCGCATTGGGCGCATGCGCCGATGGAGCCGCCGGCTGCTCTCGCCCGTATGGGCGGCGGCAAATTCGAAATATGGGCGCCGGTGCAGAGCCCCGGCGGCGCGCGCGACGACACGGCGAAATTCCTCGGCGTCAAACCCGAGGACGTGTTGATGCACACGACGCTGCTCGGCGGCGGCTTCGGCCGCAAGTCGAAATGCGATTTCGCGATGGAAGCCGCGTTCTTGTCGAAGGAGCTCGGCGGCACGCCCGTGAAGGTCGTGTGGACGCGCGAGGACGACATCCAGCATTCGTTCTATCACACCGTGAACGTCGACCGGATCGAAGCCGCGCTCGACGCCAACAACAAGGTCGTCGGCTGGCGGCAACGCTCCGCCTCGCCGTCGATCCTCTCGACCTTCGCGCCGGATCCGAAGCATCCCTTCGCGATCGAGTTGGGGCTCGGCTTCGTCGACATGCCGTTCGCGGTGCCGAATATCCGGCTCGAGAGCGGCGAAGCTGCCGCGCATACGCGCATTGGCTGGTTCCGTGCGGTCAACAACGTGCCGCACGCCTTCGCGGTGCAGTCGTTCGTCGCGGAGCTTGCCCATGAGCTCAAGCGCGATCCGAAGGACATGCTGCTCGAGCTGATCGGGCCGGACCGCAAGGTCGACGTCTCGAAGTCGGTCACCACCGAATGGTGGAACTACGGCGAGCCGTTCGAGACCTTCCCGGTCGACACCGCGCGGCTCAAGAATGTCGTGCAGCTCGTCGCCGAGAAAGCCGGCTGGGGTCGTCAGATGCCGAAGGGTTCCGCGCTCGGCATTGCGGCGCATCGCTCCTTCGTCTCCTACATTGCGACCGTGGTCGAGGTGAAGATCGACGACAAGGGCAACATCACGGTGCCGCGCGTCGACACCGCGATCGACTGCGGCTTCGCCGTCAATCCGGAGCGCATCAAGTCGCAGATCGAGGGCGCGTCCGTGATGGGCATGACGATCGCCAAATACAGCGAGGTCACGTTCGCCAAGGGCCGCGTCGAGCAGACGAACTACAACGACTTCCCGATCGTGCGGATGGAGGATTCGCCGCAGCTCACCAACGTGCATATCGTGCCGCACGGCATCGATACGCCACCGAGCGGTGTCGGCGAGCCGGGTGTGCCTCCGTTTGCACCGGCGCTCTGCAACGCGATCTTCGCGGCGACCGGCAAACGCATCCGGAGCCTTCCGATCGGTAACCAACTGGCGTGATCGCTTAGCGTTGGCGCGACGAAGAGCGGCCTCACCGGCCGCTCTTTTCATTGGGCCCTAACTCACAACGCCTTGAAGCTGAGCCGCCATGCCCCCGCGAGGCTGGCAGTCGCGCGGAAAAGTGGTAAGTGAGCCTCCTGCCCTGCCTGCATCCGCTACGGCGGTGCCAATCCGAACAAAAACCGGAGGAATTTATGTATCCGAATACAGACCTATTCATCGATGGCGCCTGGGGCGCGAGCCAGAGCGGCCGCACGCTGGCCGTGCTCAATCCGGCGACCGGCGAAGAGGTCGGTAAGGTCGCGCATGCCGATACGAAGGATCTCGATCGCGCGTTGAAGGCCGCCCAGAAGGGCTTCCAGGTGTGGAGCAAGGTGCCGGCTTTCGAACGCTACAAGATCATGCGTAAGGCCGCCGATTACATGCGCGCCAACGCGGACCGCATCGCGCAGATCATGACGATCGAGCAAGGCAAGCCGGTCGCCGAGTCCAAGATGGAGACGTTGGCGGCAGGCGATCTCATCGATTGGTTCGCCGAGGAAGGCCGCCGCACCTACGGCGTGACGATCCCGGCGCGCGTCGATGGCGTGCAGCAACTCGTCTTCAAAGAGCCGGTCGGCCCGGTTGCGGCGTTCACGCCGTGGAACTTCCCGATCAACCAGGCGGTGCGCAAGATTTCCTGCGCGGTCGCGACGGGTTGCTCGATCATCCTCAAGGGCCCGGAAGAGACACCGGCGTCCTGCGCTGAGCTCGTGAAGGCCTTCGCCGAAGCCGGCGTGCCGGAAGGCGTCGTGAACCTCGTTTACGGCGTGCCGTCGGAAGTTTCGGAATATCTCATCCCGCACCCGATCATCCGCAAGGTGACGTTCACGGGTTCGACCGCTGTCGGCAAGCTGCTCGCAGGCCTCGCCGGCAAGCACATGAAGCGCATCACGATGGAGCTTGGCGGCCATGCGCCGGCTATCGTGTTCGACGATGCGGACATCGACACGGCCGTGAAGATCCTCGCGGCCAACAAATTCCGTAACGCCGGCCAAGTCTGCGTCGCACCGACCCGCTTCCTCATCCAGGAGAAGGTCTACGATCAGTTCGTCGAGAAGTTCACCAACACGACGAAGGCGATCAAGGTCGGTGACGGCCTCGATAAGGGCAACACGATGGGCGCCCTCGCCCATGCGCGCCGCGTCGACGCGGTCGAAGGCTTTGTCAACGACGCCATCGACAAGGGCTCGAAGCTGCAGACCGGCGGCAAGCGCATCGGCAACAAAGGCTTCTTCTACGAGCCGACCGTTCTCACCGACGTTCCGCTCGAAGCCCGCATCATGAACGAGGAGCCGTTCGGTCCGATTGCCGCGATGCGCCCGTTCGCGACGTTCGATGAAGTCGTGTCGGAAGCCAATCGTCTCGACTACGGCCTCGCGGCCTATGCCTACACGAGCTCGGCGAAGACCGCCGAAGCGCTCGGTGCGAAGATCGAGAGCGGCATGGTCTCTATCAACCACCATGGCATCGCGCTGCCGGAAGTTCCGTTCGGCGGCGTGAAGGATTCCGGCATGGGTTCGGAGGGCGGTTACAACGCGCTCGAAGCCTACCTGAACTTCAAGTTCGTGACGCAGGCGAGCCTGTAAGGTTCGCTAGACCAAATTCGACGTCATGGCCCGGCTTGTCCGGGCCATTTCGTATGCGATGACGTGACGCGGGGAGAAAACGCATGATCACCAAAATGGCGCCGAACAAATTCAAGCGCGCGCTGGCGAAGAAGGAAAAGCAAGTCGGCTTCTGGCTGACGCTCGGCAGCACGACGGTCACCGAGATCGCGGCCGGCGCAGGCTTCGACTGGCTGCTGATCGACATGGAGCATTCGTTCAACGAGTTGCCGGACGTGCAGGATCACCTGCGCGCCGCGGTCGGCGGCACCGCCGAGCCGGTCGTCCGTATCCCGTGGAACGATCCCGTTATCGTCAAGCGCATGCTCGACATCGGCGTGCGCTCGCTGATGTTCCCGTATGTGCAGAATGCCGAGGAAGCGCGCAAAGCAGTCGCCGCAACGCGCTATCCGCCGCACGGCCAGCGCGGCTTCGCGGGCGGCGCGCGCGGCTCGAACTACGGACGCATCGCGGACTACGCGAAGCTCAGCCACAAAGAGCAGTGCGTGATCGTGCAGATCGAGTCACCGGAGGCCGTCGCAGCGATCCCGGAGATTGCCAAGGTCGACGGCGTCGACGGCATCTTCATCGGACCGAACGATCTCGCCGCCAACATGGGGCATCTCGCCAACATGTTCGCCGAGCCTGTCGTCGCGGAAGTGAAGAAGGCGCTCAAATTGATCGACAAGGGCGGCAAGGCTTCTGGCTTGCTCAACTTCCGCCAGGACGACGCGAAGAAATACTTCGCCGACGGCGTGTCGTTCATCGCAGTGTCGGGCGATGCCGCCGTGATGGCACGGCAAACCGAAGCGATCGCGAAGGCGTTCGACTAGTTATCCGTCATCCTGAGGTGCGAGCGCGCTTGCGCGAGCCTCGAAGGACGACGGCCACGGCCTACGGGCCGCATCCTTCGAGACGCACGCGTTGGCAAGCCAACCCGTGCTCCTCAGGATGACGGGTAGAGGAGAACCAATGCTGACTAGACGTAGCTTGATCGTTGGAGCAACGCTCGCAAGCACAGCATTGCCCGGCCGCGCCGCCGCGCCATTCGCCAAGAAACCCGGCCCGGCCTTCTATCGCTTCAGGCTCGGTGAGTTCGAAGTCACCGCGCTCTACGACGGCATTTGGAATCGGCCGCTCGACGAGAAGTTCGTGCGCAACGTTCCCTTCCCGGATGTACAGAAGGCACTCACCGACAACTTCCTGCCGACCGATAAACTCTCCCTGCCCTTCACCGCAATACTGGTGAACACCGGCAAGAAGCTCGTGCTGATCGACACCGGCACCGGCGGGCAGATGTCACCAACAGCCGGCTCTCTCGTCGACAATCTCGCGGCCGCCGGCATCAAGCCGAGCCAGATCGACGCGATCGCGATCTCGCATTTCCATCCCGATCACATCAACGGCTTGCGCACGAAGGACGGCAAACTCGTTTTCACGAATGCTGAAATCTTCGTCTCCAAGCCTGAGTGGAAATACTGGATGGAGGACAATAGCGCGACGAGCGTGCCGGAAAGCGCCAAGGGCGTCTTCCTCAACGCCAACCGCGTGTTCAAGGATCTCGACAAGCGCGTGACGCGCTTCTCACCCGGCGTCGAGATTGTCACCGGCGTGATCTCGATCCCGGCATTCGGACACACACCGGGTCACGTCGCTTACGTGCTCGCTTCGGGCAATCATTCGATGCTGGTGCTGTGCGACACGACAAACCATCCGTGGCTGTTCGTGCGCAATCCGGATTGGCAACCGATCTTCGACATGGACGGGCCGCAAGCGGTTACATTCCGGCGCGAACTGCTCGACCGCGCGAGCGCCGACAAAATGCTGGTGCAGGGCTATCACTTCCCGTTCCCGGCGACCGGCCATATCGCAAAAACAAACACCGGCTACGAATACGTGCCGGTGCAATGGTTGCCTACTCTGTAGCTCACAAGAGCACCCCGGCGCCAACCGAAGCTGACACCGGGGCCGGAGAAGACCTCGCGAACGAGGCCAACCCTATCTCTTTTCTTTACTTAGCCGCCGCGGCCCGGGTTCGGCGAGTTCGGCTGCGGGCTTGCTGCCGGCGGCGTCGGCGATCCGGAGCCCGGTGCAACGCCCGTGTTAGGTGCGGTCACCGGAGCGCGCGAGCCAGGCTGGTCGGCGCGGGTGCCGCTGCCAGCCGGCGGTGTCGGCGGTGCATTCGGATTCGTCGAGCTCGGCGAACCGCCTTCAGCCGGCGTGCTGCCGCCTGCGGACGGCGTTTGAGCAACTGCAATACCGGCAGAGAGCGCCAACGCAGCGGCGCCAATCATAAGCTTTTTCATTGTTTCACTCCGTTTGCTCCCTCGTGGTCTGAACAACAACCGCCAAAGGACTTTGTTCCAACGCAAGGAATTCGTGCGCTGGCGTACGGAGAGAACTCGTCGGTGATGTGCGGGATTTTTAGCGCTGCGCGTGCGCGAATAGTACAAGCAGGGAGGCCGGCCCGAAGGCCAACCTCCCCACCTGAGCAGCTACGACCCGATCCGCGCTGTCATTCGTACCGGATCGCAGTGCAGGTCTCACGAATGCTCTGGAGATGCATCCGCGCTGTCCCCCATTGGTCGCTCCAGAGACAAATGAGGTTCAACGGGACTTGCTCTGGTCCGCCACGAGAAGAGCGGGTATCATCCGCGTGATGGGCGCGCGCCCCCCAAATGGAGGATGACGGATGAAAATGTCCCGTGTTGCGCTGATGGCGGGTGTCGCCGCGGTATCGTTTAGCCTTGCGCTCGGTCCTGTCGCCGCAGTCGGCACCAACGATCCACCGCCGCCCGTCCAGCAGCCGGCAAGCAAGCCCGAGCCAAAAGCCAAACAAGCAAAGCCCGCGAAGAAGACGAAAAAAGAGAAGCGCACGGATCAACAGTTTCTCGACGGCTATCGCGTCGGCTTTAATTTGATCCAAGCCGAGAAATACGAAGAGGCGATCACTGCTTTCCGCGCGCTGAAGCAGGATGACCATCCGGACGTCGCGAACTATATTGGTTACGCGTCACGCAAGCTCGGACGCTACGGCGATGCGCAAGCGTGGTACGAGCGCGCGCTCGCGGCCGATCCGAAACATGCCCGCACGTGGCAGTACTACGGCATGTGGCATGTCGAGCAAGGCAACATGCTCAAGGCCAAAGATCACCTCGCGCATATCCGCTCGATCTGCGGCGAGACGTGCAAGGAATTCACTGATCTCAAAGGCGCGATGGAAGGCACCGTCGTTTATTAAGCCACACGGTGGTCATCCCGGAAGCCGCTCGCTCGCGAAGCGAGCCGACGGCTGTCCGGGATCCATACTCCCTGTCTATCGATCCGCACTTTCTGTGGTTATGGATTCCGGGCTCGCGTGGCTTGCTGCGCAAGCGACGCGCCCCGGAATGACCAGCTCCTACAATTGTCCATCCGCATACGCGCGCAACGTAGCCCGCGCGCCGTGCTGCCAGATGTGCCGCAGCGCTTTCGCAAACGCAGCCGCATAGACCGGATCGCGCGCGACCGGCCCCAAAATATCATCCATCGCGAGCCACGCCGACGGGTCGTCCTTCGCTTTCTTCGCTGCGACGTTAAGCCGATCCCAGCGCGGATCGTGCGGCGACAGCGTCTTCCCGCTCTCGGTCTCGCCGTAGCAATAACGGCACCACATCGCGGTCACGAGCGAGAGACCGGTGACCGAGCGTTTTGCGGCGAGCTGATCCTTCGCGCAGGCGAAGATGAATTTCGGGTGCCGGTTCGAGCCATCGAAGGCGAGACGCATCACGGTGTCGCCGATCTTCGGGTTGGAGAACCGGCGCGCGATCAGCGCGTAATACTCGTTGAGGTCCGTGTCCGGCACCGGCGGCACCACCGGGATGATCTCTTCGCTTTCGAGTTTGTCGAGGAAAGCACGGATGTCCGCATCCGCCATCGCGTCATGTACGAAGTGATAGTCGAGCAGCACGGCCGGATAGCAGATCGACGCGTGGCCGCCGTTGAGGATGCGCGTCTTCATGTATTCGTACGGCGCGACATCATCGACGAACTGCACGCCGACTTTCTCCAGCGCCGGGCGGCCGGCCGGGAAATGATCTTCCATCACCCACTGTGTGAATTTCTCGCAGAAGACCGGCCAGTTGTCCTCGATGCCGTAGTCCTTCTTGAGCAGTTCGCGTTCGCGATCCGACGTTGCCGGCGTGATACGGTCGACCATCGAATTCGGGAACGCGACATTCGCTTCAACCCACGTCGCGAATTCGGCGTCTATCAATTTGGCGAGACCGACGACGGCGTTCTGCGCCGCATGCCCGTTGCCCGGCACGTTATCGCACGACATCACGGTGAACGGCGCTATGCCCTTCTCACGCCGCGCCTTCAGCGCCTTGAGGATGAGCCCGAAGATCGTGTGCGGATCGTCCGGGTTCTTCGCATCGCGCACGATGTCGGCCGCCGCCGGATCGAAGCCGCCGGCGCCGATGTAATAACCGCCGACCGTGATTGTCATGGCGACGATGCGGATCGCGGGGTCCGACAGTGTCGCGACGATGCCGGCGCGATCGTCCGGCGCGATGAAACCGACCAGCGCGCCCGAGATGCGGACGCCGCTGTGGTCGGCCTCCTGCTCGACGACGCTGGTGAGGAAATCCTGCGGCGCGAGCGCGGCCTGCATCGCGGCATCGTCGCTGCGCACGCCAGTGCCGATCACGCCCCAGTCGCGGTCGAGGCCAAGGTTGAACAATGTGTCGAGGTAGATCGCCTGGTGAGCGCGGTGGAAGTTGCCGACGCCGAAATGGACGATGCCAGGCGTGATGTCGGACGCTCGATACTGCGGGATGCTGGCGCGCGCGGCGATTTCGGGCAAATTGGCCCAGGACAGTTTGGTCATTTCCTCGACTTCTTGGTGATTGATAGCTTTTGGAAGGGCGAACGCCATCTATAGCAATTCGCCCGCGCGTAAATACGCCGATAACGCAGTTAAGACCTGCGATTTGAGCAATTCCGAGTGAACCGCTACAAGGTGCGCGCCGTAGTTTCGGCCAGAGAAAAGATCCATGAGCCGCGAGAACGTTGCCGAAAAGATCGCCTTTGTGGCGAGCGCCGCGCCCGAGGCGCAGGAAGCGCGCGTTCGCTTGGCGCTCCGCTATGGCGACGTCGCCCCGCCGGAGGCGGACGTCATCGTCACGCTGGGCGGCGACGGATTGATGCTGCACACGCTGCATCGCCTGCACGGGCTCGGCAAGCCGATCTACGGCATGCATCGCGGCACGGTCGGCTTCCTGATGAACCCCTACGGCGACGACGATCTCCGCGAGCGGATCAGCAGCGCGACGCGCACGCGCATCCGTCCGCTCTTGATGCGCGCCGAGACCGACAACGGCAAGACTCACGAGCACCGCGCGTTCAACGAGGTGTCCCTGTTCCGTCAGCGGCACCAGGTCGCGCGGATGAAGATTTCGATCGACGGCAAAGAGCGCATGGCGGAACTCGCGGCCGACGGCCTGCTGGTCGCAACGCCGGCCGGCTCGACTGCCTATAACCTCTCGGCGCAGGGTCCGATCATCCCGATCAACTCCCCGCTCCTCGCGCTAACGCCGATCAGCCCGTTCCGCCCGCGGCGCTGGCGCGGCGCGCTCTTGCCCAACACCGCGACGGTAATGATCGAGGTGTTGGAGTCGGAGAAGCGTCCGGTCGCCGCGGTCGCGGATCACGATGAAGTCCGGCACGTGAAGAACGTGACCGTGTCGCTCGATCCGACTGTCGAAGTGACGCTGCTGTTTGATCCGGGGCATAGCCTCGACGAACGCATTTTGGGCGAACAGTTCGGGTTTTAAGGCGTCGTAGCCCGGATGAGCGGTCTCGCGGCGCGCAAAGCGCGCAGAGCGAGCCGCGATATCCGGGATGGGCGCCGACGCAGTCCCCGGATGTCGCTTGCGCGCGAATGCGCGCCGCTCATCCGGGCTACAAAATTAAGCCGCCACCAAATCCTGGCAGAACATGCGGGCTTCATCGCGCGCGGCTTCGGTCGCGAAGCGGCGCAGCATTGCGAGCAACGGCTCCATTTCGGCATTGCCGGCGAGCGGCGCGCAGGCGGTCAGCACGCGCTCGGTCATCCGGCGCTTGAGGCGAACCGCCCCACCCGGCTCCAGGCTCGCTTCGTTCAACGCCTCGATGGCGGCGACGATCGCCGGATAGAGCACGAAGGGAAGCTGCGCGCGTTCGAACAAAGCGTTGAGCCCCCGGCGGCTGCGATCGTGGACGAGGCCGGACACGCGCGCGAGCGGCATGCCGCTGAGTTCGGCCAGCGTCTCCTCGAACAACGTGATGTTGCCGGAGAGCAGTGAGCGCAGCACGAGCGCGCCGGTGAGCTGGCCGCTGTCGCGCAGATGCGTGACCAGCGGGCGCACATCGTCGCGCGGTGCAGTCGCGGCAAGCGCAACCGTCGCCTTCTCGCAGGCGTCGCGTGTGATCTTCTCGGCGCGATCTTCACGCAGCCAATTCTGCAGCGCGCAGAAGCGCGACAGCGTCTCGGACAGCTGCGACACCAGCATCTGCCGGGTCGATGCCGGCAGGTTCGGGCGTGGCAACAAAGCTTCGCGGATCGCCGCAACATGGCCGAAGCGTTCGACCAGGCGGTCGAGCGAGCCGACCGCAATCAACGCCGTGTCATTCTGAATGAGGGCAAGGCACGCATCCGCGCTGCCGACTTCGGCTATCGCGGCGGACACCGCGCAGGAAAGGTCGATGCGGCGCGCGATGGCGATCTGCGTTCCTTCGTTCTGACTACCGATGCAGTCGACAAGATCGGCGTCCGCGATCAGCGGCGAGTTAGCGACCACGATGTGAGCGATTTCAGCCTGATCCTGCGCCAGACCGAGGATGACGGCGAGCGGGGCCTTGTCGCTCGACGCCAGCGCTTCAGCCAAGGCGCGGCGCACCAGCGGCGACGGATCGTCGAGCAGCATCACCATCGCGCCTTGAGCGGCGGCGCGGTCGTCGAGCGTCAAGTCCGAGTAGAGAAAAGACCGCGCGAGTGCGCTGGTCGCTTCGGCCCGGGCTTGCGCCGGTGCCGTCTGTATCCACTGCAGAAAATGCCGCACGATCATGTTGTTTTTCCCGCCGGATGACCGACTCGGTTTCTTCAACCGAAACGACTATGCGCGGCGGTGACTTAATAAAGCGTTCACCATAACGGCGGCAGTGCCGCGAGGCCTTCCCACCGCCCCGAGCTGTGCTAAAGCTGACCCCGAAGGATCACTGCGGCGGCTCCGATTTCGAATCCGGAAATGCCGACAATCGATTGATCCACAAACAGTTTTACGGGGAGTGTCATGAGTGAACCCATCCGGCATCCGCGCGGCGGCCTCTACTTCGAGGACTTCATCGTCGGCCATGTCTTCGAGCATCGGCTGACCCGCACGGTCACCCAGATGGACAACATGCTGTTCTCCAACATGACGCTCAATCCGCAGCCGCTGCACATCGATCGGCACTTCTGCGAGACCGAGACAGAGTGGAAGCAGCCGCTAATGAACTCGCTGTTCACGCTCGGCCTGATGATCGGCATTTCGGTCAACGACACGACGGTCGGCACCACGATCGGCAATCTCGGGATGACAGATGTGATCTTCCCGCATCCGGTGTTCGACGGCGACACCATCCACGTCACCACCGAGATCATTTCGAAGCGCGAGTCGAAATCGCGGCCAGATGCCGGCATCGTCGACTTCCACCACCGCGCCTACAATCAGAACAACAAGCTTGTCGGCGAATGCAAACGCCAGGGCTTCATGCGCCGCCGGCCGGTGAAGTAATGCGCTCGTATCTCTTCGTTCCAGGCGACAGCACCAAGAAGCTCGAGAAGTCGCTTACGTCCGGCTCCGACTCCCTCATCGTCGATCTCGAGGATTCCGTCGGCTTCGACAACAAACCGAAGGCGCGCGACATCGGCCTCGGCTTCCTGCGCGAAATCGGACCGCAGAAGGATCGCCCGCAGCTGGTCGTACGCGTCAACGCACTCGATACGGGTCTGACCGACGATGATCTCGCCGTCATCGTCGCGGGCAAGCCGGATGCGATCCTGCTGCCGAAGGCGGAAGGCGGCGCGTCTGTCACGCATCTCGACGCCAAGCTCACCGTGCAGGAAGCGCTGCACGGGTTGCCGGAAGGCAGCATCGAAATTCTCGCCTTGACGACCGAGACGGCGAGCGCCCTCTTCCTCTGCGGCACCTACAAAGGTTCGAGCAAGCGGCTCACCGGCCTCACCTGGGGCGCGGAGGATCTCTCGGCCTCGCTCGGCTCCGAGACCAATCGCGACAAAGACGGCAATCTCACCGAGCCGTTTCGTTTTGCGCGCACGCTGAGCTTAGCTGCGGCCGCTGCATGCGGCGTCGCGCCGATCGACACGGTCTACGCGGACTTCCGCAACGAGGCGGGCCTACGCCGCGAATGCGAAGAAGCCCGGCGCGACGGCTTCACGTCGAAGATGGCTATCCATCCGGGCCAAGTCGCGGTGATCAACGACGTCTTCACGCCGAGCGAGAAGTCGATCGCTGAAGCTCAAGGTGTCGTCGATGCGTTCGCGGCACAGCCGGGCGCCGGCGTCGTTGCGATGGGCGGCGTGATGTTCGATCGCCCCCATCTGGTACGCGCAGAACGCCTGCTGGCACGCGCCAAAACGGTCCGGCGGTAACGGGGCCCGCCGGTGTTAATCACATTTTTAGGTTATCGTAGCGTTAGGGTTTGATCCCGGGCACACTCGCCTCGTGAACGTTTTCGGCGTCCCGGTTGTTCTCCTTCCGGCGACGCTTCTGAGCCCAGCTGGTGACGTTGCCACACGGCGTCACCAGCAGCCTCACCCCTCCCCAACAAATCAATCCATCTTCAACGTGATCGTGCCGGTCTGTCCGAGCGGGATCGCGCGATAGAAGCATGAGCGGCGGTTGGTGTGACAGGCCGGGCCAACCTGCTCGACCTTGATGACGATCGCATCCTGATCGCAATCGATGCGGACCTCACGAACGCGCTGCGTATGCCCGGACGTTTCGCCCTTGCGCCACAGCTGTTGGCGCGAACGGCTGTAGTACCAGGCATCGCCGGTCTCGACCGTGCGGCGGAAAGCTTCGTCGTTCATATGCGCGACCATCAGCACCTCGCCCGAGGTCGCGTCGGTGGTCACGCAGGTGATGAGGCCATTCGCGTCGAACTTGAGCGCAAGCCCGGTCCCCTCTTCGATCTCGCGCGAAGACGACATCAGCGCTGACGGATCAGCGTCATGAAGCGGACCTGCTCGGCCGGATCGTCGCGGAACGAACCCGTGAACTTGGTCGTGACGGTGGACGAGCCATGCTTCTGCACGCCCCGCAGTGACATGCACATGTGCTCGGCTTCGATCATCACAGCGATGCCGCGCGGTTTCAGGCCCTCTTCGATCGCGCCCGCGATCTGCGCCGTCAGGTGCTCCTGCGTCTGCAGGCGCTTGGCAAAAATGTCGATCAAGCGCGCGAGCTTCGACAGACCAACGACCTCGCCGACCGGCACATAGGCGATGTGCGCCTTGCCGGTGAACGGGATCATGTGATGCTCGCAGTGCGACGCGAACGGGATGTCGCGGACCAGCACGAGGTCGTCATAGGTGTCGATCTCGGAGAAGGTCCGCTGCAGCACGTCGGCCGGGTCGAGGCGATAGCCGCCGAACAGCTCATCGTAAGCGCGGACGACGCGCTTCGGGGTGTCGAGCAGGCCCTCGCGCGCCGGGTCATCGCCCGCATAGGCGATGAGCGTGCGGACGGCGGCTTCGGCCTCGTCACGGGTCGGACGTTGCGTGCGGGAAGACTCGGACGGAGTCCGAGAGAAAGGCTTGATGATCGCGTCCATAGACGGCGTCTCCGTTCGACCGGCCTGCCCAAAATCGGGAGGCCGGATGTGTCACCGGGCGGTCATGGCTTCGGGCCGACGCCGCATTCTGGTTTTGGCGGGGCTGTGAACCCCGATCCGGCCGCTTCAACTTGGCCGGACCTCAACTATATAAGAGCATCCGGGTGCCCTTCAATCCGCCTCGACCCGGCCATTTCGGCGATTTCGCATGCTCAACGACATCTATAACGCCAAAATCCTCGAACTCGCCGGCAACATCCCCCGGATCGGGCGGCTCGAATCGCCGGATGCGAGCGCGACAGCCCATTCCAAGTTGTGCGGCTCGACGGTCACCATCGATCTCAAGATGAACGGCGACGAGGTCACCGACTTCGCGCATGACGTGAAGGCTTGCGCGCTCGGCCAGGCGTCATCCTCCATCATGGCCCGGCATGTTGTCGGGGCGAAAGCCGATGAACTGCGTGCGCTGCGCGAGACCGTGCGCAAGATGCTCAAGGAGAACGGCAGCCCGCCGGATGGCGGCCGCTGGGAGGATATCCGCGTCCTGGAGCCGGTACGTGACTACAAGGCACGCCACGCGTCCACGCTGCTCACTTTCGACGCCGTCGTCTCGGCGATCGATCAGATCGAAGCCAAGCGCAAAGCCGGTTGACGATTTCGCGGCGCGAGACGCCGTAGCTCGCGGCGCGAGACGCCGCACGTCGCGGCATACACCCTCCCGATCACAACACCTTTGGTGTGCGCCGCCGCGCGTTGACTTATCGCGAAGCGCGTAGTCAGTATGCCTCCAACGACGGCGAGGGTTACAAGCCGTCATGGACAATCAATTCGCACGAACGCACGTGCGAAATATCCTTGGGAGGGATATGGAATGCGCCTTAATCGCCGTCAATTTGTTGCTTCGGGTCTTGCCGCCACCGCGCTGAGCAGCGCGCCTGCATTTGCGCAGGGTGCCACCATCAAGATGGGCTACATCGATCCGCTTTCGGGTCCGTTCGCCAACGTCGGAGACGGTGGTCTCAAGCAGTTCCAATACGAAGCCGACCGCATCAACAAGGCAGGCGGTTTCAACGGCGCCAAGATGGAAGTCGTCGGCTTCGATTCGAAGACAAATCCGAAAGAAGCGATCATCCAGCTCGAAAAGGCGATCGACCAGGGCCTCCGCTTCATCACGCAGGGCAACGGCTCGTCGGTCGCGGCCGCGATCATCGAGGCGGTCGAGAAGCACAACGAGCGCAATCCGGCGCAGGCCGTGCTTTTCCTGAATTACGCCGCGGTCGATCCGTCCTTCACCAACGACAAGTGCACGTTCTGGCACTTCCGCTTCGATGCCGACGCCGACATGAAAATGGGGGCGATGACCGACTACATCAAAACGCTTCCGGACATCAAAAAGGTCTACGTCATCGGTCAGGACTATTCGTTCGGTAAGTCGGTGTCGGAATCGTCGGTCGCGATGCTCAAGCAGAAGCGCCCGGATATCGAAGTCGTCGGCAACGAACTGCATCCGCTCGGCCGCGTCCGCGACTTCGTCCCCTACATCACCAAGATGCGCGCCGCCGGCGCTCAGGCCGTGATCACGGGCAACTGGGGCACCGACATGACGCTGCTGATCAAGGCAGCGTCGGACACCGGCTTCAACGTGCCGTTCTTCACCTACTACGGCGGCGGCCTCGGCGCGCCGACCGCGATGGGCAAGTCCGCCGTCGGTCTCGTCAAGCAGATCACCGAGTGGCACTCGAACATCCCGGACATCGGGATGGACAACGTCGTCACCGACTTCAAGAAGCAGTACAACCTCGATTACTACTACTTCCGCGTCAAAGTGATGTTCGACATGTTGGCCGCTGCGGCCAAGAAGGCGAACGCGACCGACCCGAAGGCGATCGCGATGGCGCTCGAAGGCCTCGAGATCGATACGCCGACCGGTAAGGCTTGGATGCGCAAGGATAACCACCAGCTCATCCAGCCGCTCTTCATCTCGACGTTTGCCGAGGGTGTGAAGTTCGATCTGGAAAACACCGGCTTCGGCTTCAAGACAGACGCGAAGATCGATGCCAAGGCGACCGAAACGCCGACCACCTGCAAGATGCAGCGGCCGGCAAGCTAAAGCGACAGGCGGCGGCCGGAGAATAACCGGCCGCCTTTATTTTTCCTGAAGCCGTTGCGATTTCGGAGCCTCCGCGCATGGAGACATTTGTCTTTTCGACCCTCAATGGGACGCTCTACGGCCTTCTCCTTTTCATGTTGTCGAGCGGCCTGACCCTCATCTTCTCGATGATGGGCGTGCTGAACTTCGCGCATGCGAGCTTCTACATGCTGGGCGCCTACTTCGCGTATGCGATCGGCGCACGCACGGGCTTCTGGGGCGCGATGTTCCTCGCGCCCATTCTGGTCGGCGCGATCGGCGCGCTGGTCGAACGCTTCGGCCTGCGCAACGTGCACAAGCACGGACACGTCGCCGAATTGCTTTTCACCTTCGGCATCGCCTTCCTGATCGAAGAGATCGTGAAGCTGATCTGGGGCCGCAACCCGGTGCCCTACTCGCCGCCAGCAATCCTACAGCAACCGCTCTTCACATTGTGGGGCACGCAGTATCCGGCCTTCCGCGTCTTCATGATGGTGGTCGCGGTGCTGATGTTCATCGCGCTGTTCCTGCTTCTCAAGCGCACGCGCGTCGGCCTCATCGTGCAGGCCGCGCTCACCTTCCCGCACATGGTCGGTCATCTCGGCCATAACGTGCCGCTCGTCTTCATGGGCGTCTTCGCGGTCGGCTGCGCGATGGCGGGCCTCGCCGGTGTCATCGGCGGCGCGCTGCTGGTCACCGAACCCGCGATGGCGTTGACGCTCGGGCCCATTGTCTTCGTCGTCGTGGTCGTCGGCGGCATGGGATCGCTCGGCGGCGCCTTCGTCGCAGCGATGCTGATCGGCCTCGTGCAAACCTTTGCGGTCGCGGTCGATGCTTCGCTCGCCGATCTGCTGGCGCGCTTCGGCATCGCGGTGTCGAACCGCTCAGATCTCGGCCGCATCACGCTCGCGCAAGTCGCGCCGATGCTGCCGTTCCTGCTGCTCGTGCTGGTGCTGATCTTCAGACCACGCGGCCTGATGGGAGCGCGCGAGTCATGAGCCAAACCCTTCGCACGCTCCTTGTCTGGATCGCCTTCGCGGTCTTCCTGATCGTCCTGCCGATGTTCTTCACATCGCGCACCTCGATCACCGTGATGAACGTGATGGGCATCTGGGTGGTGTTCGCCCTCGCCTACAACATGCTGCTCGGTCAAGCCGGCATGCTCTCGTTCGGGCATGCGGTCTACTTCGGGCTCGGCGGCTACGCGGCGATCCACCTCATCGTCGCGATCAAAGCACAAAAGCTCGGCATCCCGGTCTTCGCGGTGCCGATCGTCGGCTTCATGGCCGGCATGGTCGCCGGCGCCGTCATCGGCTGGTTCTCGTGCCGGCGCTCCGGCACGCCTTTCGCGATGATCTCGCTCGGTGTCGGCGAGCTCGTCGCGGCCGCCGGCTTCATGTTCGTCTCGCTGTTCGGCGGCGAAGAAGGCATTTCGGGCGACCGCTCGTCGGGCCTCAAAGTCTTCGGCTTCTCGCTCGGACCGCAGATCAACGTCTTCTACTTCATCGCATTCTGGATGTTCATCTCGACGCTCGCGATGTGGGCCTTCACGCGCACGCCGCTCGGCCGGCTCGCCAATGCGGTGCGCGACAATCCGGATCGCGTCGCATTCATCGGCTACGATCCGCAGCGCGTGCGCTATCTCGTGTTCCTCATCTCGGGCGGCTTCGCGGGCCTCGCCGGCGCGCTCTCGGCAGTGAACTTCGAGATCATCAATCCGGAAACGCTCGGCGCGCACGGCTCCGGCCTCGTGTTGCTGATGACGTTCATCGGTGGCGCGGGCGTGTTCTTCGGGCCGATCCTTGGCGCTGCGATCATCACCTTCATGCAGTCGATGCTCTCCGACTACACGCAAGTCTGGCAGCTCTATCTCGGCCTCCTCTTCGTCGTGATGGTGCTGTTCGCGCCGTTCGGCATCGGCGGCATCATCGCGCGCATCATCCACGCAGGCGCGAAAGGTGAGATCGGCGAGAAGCTGCCGGCCTGGCTGCTCGGCACCGTCGGCGGGTTGATCGCGTTCTTCGGCGCCGTGATGTCGATCGAGATGGCGTATCGCGTGCGCGAGGCCGGGAAACCGTTCCGCGCGCTCGGCGTCGACTTCGTCCACACCAACCCGATGAACTGGCTCGCGGCCTTCGTCATCATGGCGGGCGGCATCGCGCTCATAACAATCGCAGTACGCTGGCGGCGGCGCGGTTCGCTCGGCGCCGCGATGCGCCTGCGGGAGGTGACGCCATGAGCGACAGCGCCCTTTCCCTTCGCAACGTCTTCAAAAGCTTCGGCCCGGCGGAAATCATCCGCGACGTCTCGCTCGAGGTGAAGCCCGGCGAGCGCCACGCGATCATCGGGCCGAACGGCGCCGGCAAGTCGACGCTGTTCAATCTCATCTCCGGTGCGTTCGCGCCGACCAAGGGCGAGATCATCGTCAACGGCGTGAAAGCGAGCGGCGAGAAGCCGTTCGTCATCAATCGCTCGGGCCTGTCGCGGTCGTTCCAGGTCACCAACATCTTCCACAACATGAGCGTGTACGAGAACATTCGCTGCGCGACGCTGTGGGCGCTCGGGCATCGCTACGTGTTCTGGCGTTTCATCGGCGGCATGAAGGATGTCGAACAGCGCACCGAAGAGATTCTCGATCTCATCGGCTTGAGCTCGGTACGCGATACGCCGGCCGGCCTTCTTGCTTATGCGGACCAACGCGCGCTCGAAATCGGCGTCACCGTCGCGGGCGGCGCCAAGGTCATCCTGCTCGACGAACCGACCGCCGGCATGAGCAACCACGAGACCGCGCGCGCCGTCGCACTGATCCGCAAGGTCACGGAAGGCCGCACGCTGTTGATCGTCGAGCATGATATGAGCGTCGTGTTCGGGCTCGCGGATCGCATCTCGGTGCTGGTCTACGGACAGATCATCGCGTCAGGCACGCCGGCCGAAATCCGCGCCGACAAGCGCGTCAAGGAAGCCTATCTCGGCGAGGAGGCCGCCTGATGCTCGAAGTCTCCGGCCTGCACGCATATTACGGCAAGAGCCACATCCTTCAGGGTGTGAACATCCACATCAACAGCGGCGAAGTCGTCAGCCTGATCGGGCGCAACGGCGTCGGCCGCTCGACCACCGTCAAAGCGATCATGGGCGAAGTGCGCCCGCACGGGACGATCAAGTTCAAGGGCCAGGACATCGCGGGTCTGCCGAACCACAAGATCGCGCGGCTCGGCATCGGCTACGTGCCGGAGCATCGCGACATCTTCCCGGACCTGACGGTGCGGCAGAACCTTATGCTCGGCATGAAGAAAGCCGGGCACGAGGGCAACTGGACCATCCAGGGCTCGCTCGACATGTTCCCGAACCTCGCGCGGCGCGCGGACTCGCCCGCCGGCGTGCTGTCGGGCGGCGAGAAGCAGATGCTTACCATGTGCCGCACGATGATGGGCGAGCCCGAGCTCGTGATGATCGACGAGCCGACCGAAGGCTTGGCGCCGCTGATCGTGAAACAGGTCGGCGAGTTGATTTCGGAGATCGCGCGGCGCGGCGTCGCCATTCTGCTGGTCGAGCAGAAGCTGTCGATCGCGCTCGATATTTCGCACCGCGTCTACGTGATGGGTCACGGCCGCATCGTGTTCGAGGGCACGCCGGCCGAGCTGAAAGCCAACGACGAAGTCCGCAAGGAATGGCTTGAAGTATAGCGGCGGAGCTGTCCCCTGCGCCGTCATTGCCGGGCTTGACCGATATCTTCGACGCAACCTCTGCCCTCATCCTGAGGAGGATCGCGCAGCGATCCGTCTCGAAGGATGGGCGGCCTCGATCCTTCGAGACGCATGGCTCCGCCATGCTCCTCAGGATGAGGCCGAACACCTGCCCGGCATATCGACTACTTCCGGCAATCAGCCGCAAGGCCCTCATACGCCTTCGCCAGACCGACGCTGCCGACGCGGATACTGGTGCGCAGGTTATCGCTCGTTCGCGTTCCGATCGTCAGCGCATTCGCGGGCTCGTCGCGCATCCGCTCGAGCGCCGTGACAGTCACGATTCCGGAGGCGCTGGTGCGGAGATCCTGCGCGTCGCCGGTCTCGGACGATTGCACCTTCATGGCGACGCGGTCGCGGCCGAACCACAGCGTCACGTCCTGCAAGCGCAGCGGCGCATCGCTCGCGATCGTGCGGTTGTCCGTATAGGCGACACGGAGCTTGCCCGGCGTCTCGCAGGCCAGCGTCACTTCAAACTGGCCGATCTCATCGCCTTCCCACGTGATCGCGTGGCGGCGCGACAGGCGGCCGTCGGCGAAAGTCCAGCCACGGTCCGTGCCGACGCTGCGCTCGGTAACCGGCGCCGGGCGCACCGGCGCGGTCGCGCCGGAGCTTGCCGACTCGGCGACCGTGTCGAGCATCTGCAGCCGCAGGCGGCGCATCTCGGCCTGCGAGAGCGAACGGAGGCGCTCCCACGGCGGGATCTTCATGGCGAGTTCGAATAGGCCGATGTCGCCGCCCATCTCGACCGTGTAGGACGCGATGCGGCCGACGTCGCGCTGAATGCGGACGAGTTCCTCGGCCGTATAGCTCTCGGCGCTGGAATCGCCGCGCTTGTTCCCCGGCCAAATCTGGTGGACCGACATGCGGGCCTCGGCCGGCACCGTGCGGTGAACGCCGCCCAGCATCACGAAGACGCACATCGAGGCGCATTCGCCGTCGTTGGCGATCTTGGCGCGCTTGCTGTTCGCCCCGCTCAGGCGGACCGAGCGGCCCACCGTGGTGCGGATTTCGAGTTCGCGGAACTTGCGGCCGAGTTCGAGGCTTGCGTTGACGGCGCCGCCGCCCGAGTCGAGCACCACCGTCGCGCCCTTGGCGTCGCGGCCTTCCAGAAACGTTTCGAAGTCTTTCGCGGTATCGGCCGTGATCGGGCCGGAAGCGGAAATCCACTCGCGGCATGTGCTGCCGCAGGCCCGCGCCGGGCCTTCCCGCATCCATTCAAAGCGCATAGAAGTCGGTTCGGAAGCCGCGGGCACCTCGGCCTGAGGGCGCGCGAGCGACGGAACACACATCAACAGCGCCGCCAGTATCAGGCGGTAGCGCATACCGATCGACCTCCGAAGCACGACTCTTGTTGCGACGATTATCTCGTGTCGATGCTGCACAGCAAAGAAAAATGTCGTGAGGCGGGAACCAACTTAAGTATCAGGAATTGGTGTCCCTGCGCCGCCGTTAGGTCAGCGCCGCTGCTCCATCATCGTTACGATTGCGTTGATAGCAAAAGCATTCTCGTCGCGAGCATCGCGCGCGGAAATCGCTGTGGCGGCTTCGTCACGCCTGCTACCGGAATGCAACAGTGGATGACAATCGTGCGACGGCGTACCGACGACGCCTCTTCCGCCGCAGTGCACGACCCGCGACTGCACTCTCACTCCCGACTTGTGATACCTGATCGCCGATGTGCGGATCATGCGAAACGCGACGACCGGCGATCCTGCGCGGGCCAGAATTTCTGGCGCGCGGGCTCGTGCGCGCCTACCGCCTTACCCTGTCGCCGTTGATCGGCTTCCACTGCCGGCATATGCCGACCTGCTCGGACTACAGCGAGCAGGTCTTCGCGCGCTTCGGCTTCTGGGCCGGCGGCTGGATGACGCTGGCGCGGCTCTGCCGTTGCCAACCGTGGGGTACGTCGGGCCTCGATTTTCCGCCGGCCGCCCTGCCCGAACGCTCGCGCTGGTACCTGCCCTGGCGTTACGGCCGCTGGCGCGGGACGAGAACGACTCCGTCTAATCCGGCGTGATCGGACAGGTTAGTCCGTCGCTCTTCTTGCCGTTCCTCAATTCGCACAGCAGCCGAGCCGTGTTCGCCTGCACGCACAGTTGGGCGTCGAGATAGGCCTGAACCGGCTGCGACATCCACCAGCTCATAGAAACATGCTCCAGCGTCGCCTCCTCTTTGATGTCGTGGCGGCAGAGCGGATTCTCGTTCCGCCGGAATGCCCGCTTGCGGCCCACCGCAACCGTCGTTGAAGCGATCAACGACAGCACATTGAATTCGTGGACGAAGTCGTGATTGTCGATCACCGAGCGCAGGTAGGCCGCATGGCCTTCCTCGTGGCCGGAGCGCACAGCCGTCAGCGCGCGGAAAATCGAGGTCACGCCGTCGAAAACCGAGCCTTCGCCGTCGTTCGGGATGTCCGGGCGGTCCGGTCCCAACTGCCGATCTTCGGCCCGGCGCGCGACGGGCTCGTTGACCACGCGGATAACGACCGGAAATAGACCGAACATGCGCAGTGCCTGGACTAGGTCGGCGGCCGTCGCGAGGCCATCGTTCTCGAAATAGCCGCCGTCGACGATGCGGTCGACGACATCGCCGGTGCGATCGCGAAGGTTGCCGTGCGGCGAGATCAACGGGAAACGCGCGCTCATCGTCGCGGCGGTCGAGAGGCGGATGTCCCGCGTCGTGTCGCGCGGGTCGTCCTGTTTCTGCGCGATGCCGCCTTTAGACATGCTGGTGACCGGCGGAGCCCACGCGCGGATCTCGTTCAAGTCGTGCGCCAGCGGAAACAACGGGACGAGTTGCTCCGGTTTCTTCGGATTGAAGAATTTGTCGCCGACGCGAATGTCGCTGACGATGATCCGCCGGCCCGCCGCGACGGACGTGCCGTTGATGAAGAGCAGCGGCAGCCAAGCGCCTTGGATTTGCTTCGGATCGGGATGCCAGCCGAAGGGCCGGCACAGTCCCGTTTTGTCAGCCGGCTCGGCTTTACCGCCGTTCACATTGCCGCAGCTGCGCGGTTCATTGTCGGCCGACGTCAGACGATGGTAACGGCGCTCGAACCCCTGCTCCAGCAACGCGGCGCGATCGTCCCAAAACGGCATTCCGCTGAGCGGCGAGCCGAGCGGAAAAGGATCGCGCACTGCGAGGCCGAGGAGCACCGGCGTCAGATAATCGCCGGCGAGAAGCACTTGGAAACAGTCACGCCAGGAGCGCGTCGCATCGTAGCCGGCTTCGCGCGGCCGACGGCCGTCAAAGCCGAACCACGAGCCTGTTCCCGATGCCGTGCATGGGGGTTTATCGGGGTCGCCGCGCTGCGCCGCATCGGCAAGTGCCGCGCGCACCGTAAGAGCGCCAACGGAGCCGCCGGAAACGGACGAGATCGCGAAGATCCGATTGCGGATATTTCCGTACTCGGCCTTCGTCGCCGGATTGCGGCCGAGATCCATCAGCGCGCCGACCACGCTCGCGGTGAGAAATGCGGCGCGGCTCGCGCCGCCCGCTCCCGCGATGATGATGGGGCGCGGACAGTCGGCGCCCGAACAGTTGTTTGCCACCATCCAGCGTTCGACCGCGGCGCGCGTTCCGATCTGGCGCTCCGGCCCCGTGACCGGCGTGTTCAGAGCCGATGCGTCGATCCAGCGGACATCGTGGAAGCGATCGAAGAACCACAGCAGCCCGGCGGAGAGCAGCACGAGCAGCAGCAACAGCGGCGTTCTCCAACGATGCGCCCAGAGCGCGAGCTCGCCGACCAGCAGCACGATGCTGCCGAACAAAAGCGGCGCGAAGAACAAGCGTGGCATCCAGCTCGCGACGATGTGCGGCTGAACGAGCGCAAAGATCAGCAGGAGGGTGACGACGCTGCGAAGCGCACCCAGCAGATATGACGAGCGTGACCCGTTCTCGCCCCGCGTCACATGCCGCAACGTGTCGACCGCTTCGCTGACCAGTGGCTTGGCGTGCGCCAGCAATGGCGGCTCAGGATTGCCGGGGCCCGGCGGAAGCCAGTCGCACTCCGTTCGCGGCCGCCACATCGCGCCTATATAGACGAAGGCGACGACAACGAGTCCGCCGATCAACCATTTCATCAACGCAACAGCGGCGGCGGCTTCCGGCAGATAAAGCGCAGTATTGAGGTTGGCCGCGGTGCGCGCCATCGCGCTCGCGATGAACACGAAGACCGCGAGGCCGAGGATGCGCGGGACGAGGACTGCGGGCACGAAGAACAAAATCTGCAACCGCAAGCGCGTCGTGTCGGAGAGCCCTGCTTCCGTGTGCGCTTCGGGCACCCAATAGTCCTGCTGCAGCGCGCGACGCGCCGACGCGTGGACGAGCCATGCCCAGCCGAACACGAAACCGAAGAATGCCAGCCACTGCCACCATCGCATTCCGAGGTCGGCGAAGAGATCGCGCGCCTGCGGCGTCGCTGCGAGAAGGTAGCCACCGCAGAACGCACTCGCGGCCGGCACGCGGCACACCCAAAAAACCCGTCCCCAGCGCCATAGTGTCTGCAGCCACCAGCCCGGATTCTGGAGCCAGATGACGAACTCATAGAGGGCCGAAATCACGCCTGCGACACGCGCCACCATGGGCCACCCGATTAAATAAGCGCTTGGAAGCAATGGCTCGACTTTATCACGCGCCCGGACGGACGCCGTCCTCCATTTTGTGGAGTTGAAATGATGCGTCAGGTCGGCTACTCGGACGCTTCATCCGCTTACCCGCGCTCGTTCGCGGGAGTGAGCAAACAGGAGCTGACGATGGTCGCTGTGAGCTTCCCGGACGGCGCACGCCGTGAATTTCCCGACGGCATTTCCGGTCTGGATATCGCGAAGGGCATTTCCCCCTCGCTCGCCAAGCGCACGGTTGCGATGGCGCTGGATGGGGTCGTTGCCGATCTCTCGGACCCGATCGATCAAGACGCCAAGATCGAATTCATCAACCGCGAGGACCCGCGTGCGCTGGAGCTGATCCGGCACGACGCCGCGCACGTGCTCGCCGAAGCCGTCCAGGCCCTCTGGCCGGGCACTCAGGTCACCATCGGCCCGGTGATCGAGAACGGCTTCTATTACGACTTCTTCCGCAACGAGCCGTTCACGCCGGACGACTTCGCCGCGATCGAAAAGAAGATGCGCGAGATCATCGCGCGCGATGCGCCGTTCACCAAAGATGTCTGGTCGCGCGAGAAGACGAAGCAGGTTTTTCGCGATAAGGGCGAGGCCTTCAAGGTCGAGCTGGTCGACGCGATCCCGGGCACCGAGCCGATCAAGATCTACAATCAGGGCGAATGGTTCGACCTTTGCCGCGGTCCGCACATGACGTCGACCGGCAAGGTCGGCAATGCGTTCAAGCTGATGAAGGTCGCGGGCGCCTACTGGCGCGGCGATTCCAACAATCCGATGCTGACGCGCATCTACGGCACCGCCTTTGCAAAGCAAGAGGAGCTCGACGCTTACCTCAACCAACTCGAGGAAGCCGAGAAGCGCGACCACCGGCGGCTCGGCCGCGAGCTCGACCTCTTCCACTTTCAGGAGGAAGGCCCGGGTGTCGTGTTCTGGCATGCGAAAGGTTGGAGCATCTTTCAGTCGGTCATCGCCTATATGCGCCGCCGCCTCGCGGGCGACTACCACGAAGTCAACGCGCCGCAGATGCTCGACAAGTCGCTGTGGGAGACGTCGGGCCACTGGGGCTGGTACCGCGAGAATATGTTCGCGGCTCAGTCCGCCGGCGACGAAGCCGAGGACAAGCGCTGGTTCGCCATCAAGCCGATGAACTGCCCGGGTCACGTGCAGATCTTCAAGCATGGCCTCAAGAGCTACCGCGAATTGCCGATCCGCCTCGCCGAGTTCGGCATCGTGCATCGTTACGAGCCGTCCGGCGCGATGCACGGGCTGATGCGCGTGCGCGGCTTCACGCAGGACGACGCGCATATCTTCTGCACGGAGGATCAACTCGAGGCCGAGTGCCTCAAGATCAACGACCTCATCCTCTCGGTCTATGACGACTTCGGCTTCGAGGGTGATCTCGTCGTGAAGCTGTCGACGCGGCCGGAGAAGCGCGTCGGTTCCGACGAAGCGTGGGATCACGCCGAGTCGGTTATGACGGACGTGCTCGGGCGGATCGCGCGCGACAACAATCGCATCAAGACCGAGATCAATCCGGGCGAAGGCGCGTTCTACGGGCCGAAGTTCGAATACGTGCTGCGCGATGCGATCGGGCGCGATTGGCAATGCGGCACGACGCAGGTCGACTTCAATCTTCCGGAGCGTTTCGGCGCGTTCTACATCGACGCGGACGGCAGCAAGAAGACGCCCGTGATGGTGCATCGCGCGATCTGCGGATCGATGGAGCGTTTCATCGGCATTCTGATCGAGCATCACGCCGGGCACTTCCCGCTCTGGCTGGCGCCGACGCAAGCCGTGATCGCGACGATTACGTCGGATGCGGACGACTATGCGCAGACGCTCGTTGCGGAAGCCAAGAAGCGCGGCCTGCGCGTCGATCTCGATCTGCGCAACGAGAAGATCAACTACAAGGTCCGCGAACACTCGCTCGTGAAGGTCCCGGCCCTGCTCGTCGTCGGCAAGAAGGAAGCCGCGGACGGCACCGTTTCGGTGCGGCGTCTCGGCAGCCAAGCGTCACAGACTGTGAGCTACGCGGAAGCGCTCGACGCGCTGGTTGCGGAAGCAACACCGCCGGATCTGCGGCACGCCCTATAAGACGCGACAATTTGTACGCGGCAAGGAAGCGCCCGCTGCGGCGCTTTTTTGTTGCGCGCTAAAACACCGTCCCATACTGTCGCGATATTATATTACTTTTTATTCGTCATTGCATTGGAGTGAGCCCGCACTGATGGGCGACGAAGCGGCCCCGCAATTTGCCGGAGCCCCGCATCTCACAACCCAAATGAATATGGCTCGCTCCCATTTCGATCGCATATTTTTGCACGGACATTTCATGGCATCGATCAATCGGAAGTTTTTCTTCGATCAAGTCCGCAACGATCTTTACGGCGGCACCCTGAAAGCCAAACAGGTCGAGGGATTGAGCGCCCTCCTCGACTATTGGGAAACGAAATATCCGAAGAAGGACGATCGGTGGCTCGCCTACGTGCTCGGCACAGCCTTTCACGAAGTCGACAAGAAGATGCAGCCGATCAAAGAATACGGCAGCGACGCTTACTTCATGAAGCGCTACGACAAGTCGGGCAACAACCCGCAACTTGCGGCGGCGCTTGGCAATACCGAAGTCGGCGACGGCAAGAAGTTTCCGGGTCGCGGCTTTGTCCAGCTCACCGGCCGGGCCAACTACACGGATTGGAAAGCGCGCCTCAACGTCGACCTCGTCGGCAGTCCCGATCTCGCGCTCCAGCTCGATGTCGCCACGAAGATCATTTTCGACGGAATGGTTCTCGGCACCTTCACGGGTAAGAAGCTCGCCGATTACTTCAATACGACCGCCGACGATTGGTACAATGCACGGCGGATCGTGAACCGGCTTGACAAGGCAACGATCATCGAGGGTCACGCAAAACGCTTTTACGCCGCGATCTCGTATACGACGGCTTGAACGATGCGCATCCGATCCATCTGGGCCGTTACCATTGCAGTCGCGATTGCGTCTGCCGCAAGCCCGGCCGTCGCTTCCGACTTGCCGAGCGGTCCGGCCGATTGGACATGCGGCAAGCAGATCACGCTCACGAAAAAATCGGCTCGCGCGCTGATGAAGGATGCATCCTACGAGGGCGACACCGTCGGCAAGAACGCCTTCATGGTGCTGCAAACGTCGGTCGATGCGGGCGGCGTGTCGCTGCTAGTCAAACGCGGGAATGACTGGCGCGCGTACGGTGTCCAAAGCGGCGGAGGGCTTCAAGCTGTGCGCTACGACCGGAAATCCGGCACCGTCATCGTATTCTCGATGCTGTCGCGCGAAGGTCCGGGCCAAAGCTTCACGGTGCTGACGGCGCAAGATGACCTAACCAGCATCGCGTGCGCCGATATTCGGTTTCCGGACGAACTCAACGACCCGGTGTATGCCGGGGAATACGTCGACTTTTCGGATTTCAACGTGGATGCGGTCGGCAAAGGCGCCCTCATCGGGCGCGCCACATTCGAGCGAAACGGCGCCGAGGTGAAGCGCATCTATCGGTGGTCGACGCCGGATCGCGGGCGTACCTGGAGCAAGCCCGAAACTCTCGAGCAAGAACCCGGACCGCTTCTGGGATCGCTCGTCGTCGCGCCCAAGGCCTCAAGCGTTCTTGTGGCGCAAGCAAAACGCTTCTGGAAAATCCGATAGCGCTCAAGCGAGATGCGGGGACTCGACGATTTGACCCCGGCGGCACCACCCGGCACAGTCCTGGCAAACGAGCCAGGACCAATTCCGCATGACACTCTCGCCTGCCCTTCGTGACAAAATCATCCAAGCGGTCGAAGACGGCTTCTCCGAACAAGTTGCTTTTACGCAGGAGATGGTGCGCCACCCGTCGACGCGCGGGAATGAGCACACGATGCAGGATTTCATGTTCCGCGCGATGCGCGATCGCGGTATGGCGATGGATCGCTTCGCGATGGATCGCGATGCGATCTCGGCGCATCCGGGCGGGTCGAAATTTTCCGACACGCATTCGGACGCGCCGATCGTCGTCGGCATCAACCGGCCGAAGAACGACGTTGGCCGCTCGCTGATCATGCAAGGCCACGTCGACGTCGTGCCTACCGGGCCGACCGCGATGTGGACGCATGGACCCTTCGATCCGGTGATCGACGGCGACTGGATGAATGGCCGCGGCGCCTGCGACATGAAGGCGGGCTGCGCCGGCAACATCTTCGCACTCGACGCGCTGCGCCGGGCCGGCGTGCGCCCGGCCGGCACCGTCTACGTTCAGTCCGTGGTCGAGGAAGAGTCGACCGGTAACGGCGCGTTGATGACTCACCTGCGCGGCTACAAGGCCGACGCTGCGCTCATCCCGGAGCCGATGGCGGAGGAAGTCACCAGCGCGAATATAGGCGTGCTGTGGTTCACGCTCGATGTCGAAGGCCATCCGGTCCACGTGCGCGACATGGGCACCGGCGTCAACGCGATCGACAAGGCGTTCCGTGTCATCGCGGAGCTGCGCAAACTCGAGGAAGAGTGGAACGCGAAGAAGAGCGACGATCCGGATTTCAAGGATCATCCGCATCCGATCAATCTCAACATCGGCAAAATTGTCGGCGGCGATTGGGCATCGTCCGTGCCGTGCTGGACGCATGTCGATTGCCGCATCTCGATCCTGCCCGGCACGCACGCGGCCGATGCGGCGCGCGAGATCGAGCAGCGCATCGCGGCCTTCGCGCGCAGCGACAAAGCCTTCGCCAACACGCCGCCGAAGATCACGTTCAACGGCTTCTTCGCCGAAGGCTATCGCCTGAAGCCCGGAAGCGAAGCCGAGGCGACCCTCGGGCGTGCGCATGAGGCCGTGTTCGGCCGGCCGCTCGGCCGCGGCGTGTCGACCGCGTATCTCGATGCGCGGGTCTATGCGCTCTACGACAAAATTCCGACGCTGAATTACGGCTGCAAGGGCGAAAACGTGCACGGCTACGACGAGCGCGTCAGCCTCAAGTCCGTCAAGGATACGACCAAGGCGATGGCGTTGTTCGTCGCCGAGTGGTGTGGCACGGAGACTATCTGATGGTGCCGGACACCAAAGACCTCCCCGCCCTCACGGCTTTCGTCCGCGAGAACATGTTCGTCGCACTGATCTCGGATGTGCTCGACAGTCTCGGGCATCGCAATCAGGCGCTGCCGTCGCGCATTCGTCCGCTCGACGAAGAGACGGTGCTGTTCGGCCGCGCGCGCACCGGCATCTATCGCGACGTCTACGACGTGCCGACGGATCGCAATCCCTACGAGCTCGAGATCAAACTCGTCGACGATCTCAAGTCCGGCGATGTCTGCGTGCTCGCCTGCGGAAGCTCGGGTCGCATTGCGCCGTGGGGAGGTTTGCTAACGACCGCGTCGCTCGCGCGCGGTGCAGCGGGTTGTCTCACCGACGGACAGGTGCGCGATATCCGCGCCATTCGCGTCGCGGGCTTTCCGGTGTTTCACGGCGGCATCTCGCCGCTCGATTCGAAAGGTCGCGGCGAAGTCGTCGCGATCGACGTGCCGGTGCAGATCGCCGGCGTCGATGTGCGGACGAACGATCTTGTCTTCGGCGATGCGGATGGTGTGGTGATCATTCCGCAAGCGATAGAGCGCGAAGTGTTCGCGGCGGCTGCGGAGAAACTTCAAGGAGAGAACCGCACCGAAGAAGCGCTTCGGCGGGGGGAAAGCCTCGCGGACGTTTTCGCCCGCGAGGGAATTCTCTGATCAGACCGCGGCCCGATTACCAGTAGTAACGACGACGGCGCCAGTAGCGGCGGCGCACGACGTAGTAGCGGCGGCGCACGTAGTAACGGCGATAGCGGCGGCGGCGATAGTAGTAGTACTGGCTCGAGACTTCATCCATCGGCTGCTCGGCAGCGGCGACTTCCTGCGGCTGCTGTTCGGCAGCGGCTTCGGTCTTCGGCTCGTGCGGGGTCGGCGTGAGTGCCTGCTCGGTCAGCCCGAGTGCTTCTGCCTTGGACGCGGCAGCTGCGAAGGCCGCGACGGCCGGCAGTGCTACGAGTGCAGAGAGAAAAGATCGTCTATGCATAGTCCTGTTCCTCAGTTCTTTTTTATGCCGCGCCCCTGTCCCGAACGGGACAATAACGCAACAGTTCCACTCGTAGACGGCAGCTTTGTGACGGCCGCCTTCAAGCCAGGTGCGCCTCCGCGCCCAGGATCGCCTCACGCATCCGATTTTTCAAGTGCGCTCCTTCACTTGGCGGCAAAACCAGCGGCAATTTCTCAGGATCGATCTTAACGACCGCGAATAAAGGTCCCTCGCCGTTGTGCACCGCATCGCGGAGTTTCTTAACCTCGTCGGTGGTCTGGACCAGCCGCGTGTCCGGGAACCCGGCCGCCTTGGCCATGCCGACCAGGTCCACCCCAAAGCGCGTGTGGGTCTCCTGCATGCCGGTTTCTCCGTAGTGCTCGTTGTCGAGCACGATGACGGAGAGGTTCTTCGGCTTCTGCACCGCGATGGTGGCAAGCGAGCCGATCCCCATCAGCATCTCGCCGTCGCCCGTAATCACGGTGACGCGCTCCTTCGGCTGCGCCAGAGCGAGCCCGAGCCCAATCATGGCGGCGCCGCCCATGCCGCCCCAAAGCGGCATCGTGCGCGGATGATCGCCCGCGGCGGTGACGTCCCAAGCAGAGGCGCCAAGCCCCGCGATGCACAGCAGATCGCCGCGATCGCGCAGCAATTCGCCGACCACCGCCCGGCGGCGGAGCAGGTTCGATCCTTTTGTCATCCCTTGGTCAGCTCCTTGAAGTCCTTCGCGCCGAGCACGTTCTGGCCGATCAGCGCCGCGACTGGACGGCTCGAATTGAATGCAAGCTTCGCGGCGGCCTGAACCACGTCAGGCAGGCTCTCCGCCGTGTCGGCGCGCAGCACGATCGTGCCGACGGCTTCGAGCGCGGCGCGCGTGCCTTGCCCCATCGGGATTTGCCACGGATTGAACTCGCCGAACTCGCCGCGCATCGTGACGATCATCAGCAACGGGATGTGGCACACGGTCGAGAGCGACAGCATGTTGATGCAGTTGCCGACGCCGCTCGATTGCATCAGCAGAACGCCGCGCTCGCCGCCGAGCCACGCGCCCATCAGTTGCCCGATGCCTTCTTCTTCCGTCGTAAGGCGGACGGTTTTCATCTCCTTGTCGGCGAGACAATGACGGATGAGCTGCGTGTGTCCGGCGTCCGGCACGTAAGCGACTTGCTTGACGTCGTAGCTCTTGAGGAGGGCATGCAGTTTGTCGGGCCACCCCGCCGTGAATGCGGCTTTGGTGTCCGGATTGATCGCTGGACTCGGCAACGCTGTTCGCCTCCCGGTTCTTGTTGTTGGGCGATGATAGGACGCGTTCGTGGCGAGATACAATGCGCCGCAATGCATGGCGGATGCGCCATGCGGCAAGCCGCCGGTTGCGCCGCGCCGATAAATCGGCAAGTTCGGCGGAATAAGAACAAGCCGGGGTTTTGCCATGTCTTCTCGCCTCTCGCGCCGCACAGTCGTTGCTGCGCTTTCGCTCTCGCCCTTCATCGCGACGAAAAGTTTCGCTCAGAGTTACCCGACGAAGCCGATCCGCTTCGTCGTGCCGTATCTCGCGGGCGGAACGACGGACCTCGTCGCGCGAGTCGTCGGCGAGAAAGTCGGCGCGAAGCTCGGCCAGCCGGTCGTCGTCGAGAACCGGCCGGGCGCCGGCGGCAATATCGGCATGGATGCCGTCGCGAAGGCTGAGCCGGACGGGCACACGATCGGCTTCGGCGCGATCTCGACCAATGCGCTCAACCCGCACATCTACAAGGCCGTGCCGTTCGATCCGCGCAAGGACTTCACCGCCGTGAGCCTGCTCGGCACCTCGACGATCGTGCTCGAAGTCGGGCCGAGCGTTCCGGTGAAAAACGTCGCGGAGTTCATCGCCCACGCGAAAGCCAATCCGGGCTTGCAATACGGCACCGCCGGCAACGGCACGTCGATGCATCTCGCCGGAGTACTGTTCGCGCAGATGACCGGAACGCAGATGACGCATGTCGCGTATCGCGGCAGCGCGCCCGGCATCAACGACATGCTGGGCGGTCACCTCGGCGCGATGTTCGACAACCTGCCGGCGTCGCTGCCGCATATCAAAGCCGGCAAACTAACGGCGCTCGCGGTCGCCAGCTCGGCGCGCTCGCCCGCCCTGCCCGACGTTCCGACCGTCGCGGAGGCCGGCCTGCCGGGTTACGCGGTCGAGCCGTGGTTCGGCGTCTACGGTCCGGCGAAGATGCCGCCCGCCGTTACGGCAGCGCTCAATGCCGCTTTCGTCGAGGCGCTGGGCCTGGCTGAAGTGAAGGACAAACTCTCGCAGGCCGGGTTCAATCCGAAAAGTTCGTCCGCAGCGGAGCTGGAGGCGCTGACCCAGTCCGAATACGAGAAGTTCGGCAAGGTCGCCCGCGACGCCAAGATCACGGTTGAATAAGGCGTATTGCGGCCATCTTGCGGGCTAGACTGCCGCTGAAATCGAATCGGAGTTCTCATGATCCGCACCGCTCTCACGATGGCCTTTGCGCTTGCCGGCACCGTATCGTTCGCATCGGCGCAGGCGCTCGATCTGCCGCCGCGTAAGCCCGGCCAGTGGGAGGTCAAGATCGAGTCGCAGAAGCCTGCGGGCGCTCCCGCGATGGCGATGCAGGCTTGCATCGACGCGGCGACCGACAAGGAGTTGATGGAGTTCGGCCTTCGCATGGGCAAGGACAAATGCCAGCGTTTCGAAATGAAGCGCGAGGCCGGCAACATCGTCATCGACGCAACGTGCAAGGTGGGTCCGGTCGCGAGCACGACCCGCACCATCATCTCGGGTGATTTTCAATCCGCCTACAATGTGAAGATCGACGGTACGACCACGATGAGCGCGCCCGGCATGCCGTCTGGCCCGCAACCGATGCAGATGACGCAAGCCGGCCGTTGGGTCGCCGCGACGTGCGGTGGCGGCATGGTGCCGGGTGACATTCAGATGCAGGGGCTGCCGAAGATGAACATCAAGCAGCTCAAGCAACTCGCGCCGATGCTCGGACTCTAATTTTGTAGCCCGGATGAGTGAGGCGGCGCGCGCAGCGTGGTCGCCGAACGACATCCGGGAAGCCGCAAGTGCCGCTCCCGGATATCGCGAACGCTTCGCGTTGCTCATCCGGGCTACGGGTCTCAATCCGGCCTCGTAGACCTAAGCGGCGAGCGCCGTCTGCAGCGAAATCCAGCCTGTGCCGCGGTGACCGAAGTCGACGCGGTCCGGATGGAAAACCTCGGCGATGATTTCGGCCGACTCGACGAGACGCGGTCCCGGCCGATTAAAGTAATGATGACCGTCGATGATCGCGACGCGGCCGTCGCGCACGGCGCGGAGTGACGACCACTCGGGACGGTTCGTCAGCGCGGGAAGATCGCGCAGCGCCTGATCGATGCGGAAGCCGCACGGCAGGACCAGGATGACTTCCGGATCGGACGCGACGAGAGCGTCCCACGCCATGTAGGGGGAATGCTGGCCCGCATGCGCGAAGAGGCTTTCGCCACCCGCGATTTGGATGAGCTCCGGCATCCAATTGCCGCCCGCCATCAATGGATCGATCCACTCGATCGCGGCAACGCGTGGGCGCTCGGCGCCGGCAACGCGTCGATTAAGAGCCACGAGCCTCGCCTGCAAGTCGGCAACGACGGCCTCGGCACGATCGCGGACGCCGAGCGCATCGCCGACGCGGCGGATGTCGCCCCAGACATCGCCGAGATCGTTCGGCTCGACGGAGAGAATGCGCGGCGCAAGGCCGGTCCATTCACAGACAGCGTCGTCCAGATCGCGCGGCGTCACGGCGCAGACTGCGCATTGCGTCTGCGTGACGATGAAGTCGGGCTTGAGGTCGCGCAGCAGTCCGGCGTCAACGTCGTAAACCGAGAGCCCGGACTCGACGATTTCCTTGACGCGTTTGTCGATCTCGCCGGATGCCAGACCCTGCTTGAGTTTGGTCGAGCTGACGGGTGGCAGGCGCTCGATCTCGGGCGGAAAATCGCACTCGTGCGAGCGGCCGACGAGGTTGTCTTGAAAACCGAGCGCAACGACGATCTCGGTCGCGCTCGGCAGCAAAGAAACAATGCGGGGTGACTCGGACATAGGCCCTTCCCTACACGCCGCGCCGCGCGGAAGCCACCCTTGTCCGGGCGTGCCGTCGCGGTATCATGCGCGCGGAAATTGAGGGAGATAGAGAAATGCGCTCGTATGCGTCGCTTGCCGCCGTGCTGGGTCTTTGCCTGTTCGCTTCGCCGCTCGTGGCTCAGCCGCAAATCCAGCAGCCGAGTTCTCCCGGGCAGCCGGCGCAACAGCCCGCTGCGGGCGGCGGTGCGCTCATCAACAACGTCACGCCCGAACAGACTGCCGAAGTCTTGAAGGCCGCTGGGTATTCGGACGTCGAGGTCTACACGGCGCAGAGCGGCACCAAGCACGCCTCCGGAAAAACCCAGGGCATTCTGGTGTCGGCGATCCACCAGAACTGTAACGAGGGATCCTGCGCGGTCGTCGTCTTCTTCGTGAATTTTGGCAAGCAGGACTCGGTCGATGCCGCATACATGAACGCGTGGCACAACGAGAAGCTCTACAGCCGCCTTTATCTCAACAACGGCAATCTGTTTTTCACGTGGTCGGTGTTTCTCGGCGACACGTCGATGAGCCACCTGCGCCGCTCCGCCGCGATCTACTCGAACCTCCTGAAGGATCTGCAGACGTTCAAGCCATCCAGCGCCAACTAGGACACCGAGATCGCGTTGCCGCGCTGGAGTTCGTACAGCCAGTGACGAACTTCGCGCGGCGTCGCGAATGTGCCTTCCGTGAAGTTGAGATCGCGGCCGACCGAGTAACCGATCCCGTTGAACTCGCCGAGCATCGAGAAGACGCTCTCGTCGGTGACGTCATCTCCGAGGAAGATCGGCTTGCGGCCTTTGAACGGCGGCACTTCCATCAGTGCGCGCACCGCGACGCCTTTATTGAATGCGCGTGGCTTGATCTCGAACACGGCTTTGCCGGGCAGCACCTCGACAGCGTCAGCGGGGAAGTCAGCGCAGATGCGTTCGATCTCGCTGCGGATGTACTCCTCCTGCTCCGGTGCCAAACGATAATGGAGCGCGAGCGAATACTTCTTGCCCTCGGCGAGAACGCCCGGCGTGTTCGTCGCAATGCCGAGCAAACGATTGCGCAGCTCCGGATCGATCGGCGCGGCCGTCGCGCTCAGTACCTGCCCGGGAGCGAGACGGTTTTCCGCACCATGACCGCCGATGCAGGCGACGTTGAGCGGCGAAAACAGGATGTCGAGATGTTCGAGCGGACGTCCGCTGACGAGGCACAGCGCGCCGCCCAGCTTGTCGCGCAGCTTCGACAATGTGTGTTTGAGACTTGGCGGAACATGCACGTCGAGCGGCGTCGGGCCAAATTCGATGAGCGTTCCATCGACGTCGAGAAGGATCGCATTCGCCGCATGATCGAAGTCGTCGGCGCTCATGGGCCGGCGCGACTTTTTCAACGATCCGGGCGGCTCTTCCATCGTGACGACTTGAAGCTCTTTTTCCGGCAGAGTCAGTATTTGATGCATAACCTACTTCACCGCGTGCTTCGAAAAGTGCGCGGTTTGTTCCCAGTGAGATTCGATAGTCATTAGTATAACGTCCCGCGCGGCAGATCGTTCGCTACTGAATCACCGCTACATGACGCCGCATTGACGCATAATCCGTGCCAATCCTACGCTCCAGATCGCCGCAAGTCGCGGTTTTTCTTGAGTTTTCGTTTGAGAGGGCACGGTCGTGAAGAACAATCAGAAGACGATCCTCGCGTTGGCCACGGTTTTGGCCATTGCGGTCGGCGGCAGCGCGATGGCGCAGGCTCTGAAGAAAGATGTGATCTCGACGCCGAAAGCGCCAGAGGCGATCGGTCCCTACTCCCAAGCCATCAAGGTCGGCAATACGGTCTATCTCGCGGGACAGATCGCAATCGATCCGGCGACCAAGCAGGTGCTCGCCACCGCGAGCATCGAAGACCAGACGACGCTCGTGCTCAACAATCTCAAAGCCGTCCTCGAAGCCGACGGCATGACGATGGACAACATCGTCTCGACCTCGGTCTTCATGAAAGACCTCAATGAATTTCCGAAGATGAACACGGTCTACGCGACGTTCTTCAAGAGCGCGCCCCCGGCCCGTGCAACGGTCGAAGTCGCGCGTCTGCCGCGCGACGTGAAGATCGAGATCTCGGCGATTGCCGTGAAGTAATACGCAGCGCGCGCGTCAGCGGGCAACCATTTCGATTTCCTGGTCCGAGCCGGCTTGGACCTTGAATTCGCGATTGTAGACCTTGCCCTCGGCGCGCGCGATCGCGACGTAATCGCCTTCCGCCAGCACGACGCGCGGGAACGCGCCGATCGATTCCTTGATCACGTCGCCGCCGGGCGTCAGCACCGACCACGCCGTGTTGGCGAGCGCTTCGCCGCCCGCCTCCGAGACGAGCTTCAGCGTCACGGCGGCGGCGCGATGCTGCACGGACGCTTCGGTCAGCTTGCCGGCTTGCACGCGCACGTCGGCGCGGAGCACGGCGTTGCCGTCGCCGTAGTTGGAGACGATGTAGTACTCACCCTCCGGCAGAACGAGCAGCTCGCCGGCCGCGATATCGGACGCAATGGCGCGCTGCGAGTTGCCGTCGAACTGACTGCCTTTGAAGAGATCGAAGGTCACGCCGCTCGCGATCTTGCTCTCGCCGACCTTGCCCTGCACCTGCAGGCCACCGACCGACAATTCGAACACTTCGCGCACCGTGTTGGTCTGCACCTGCACGCGCTTCGCAGCACTCGCGAGCCCGATCGCAACATGGACGATGTAGCCGCCGGGCGGCAGCGTGAAATTCGGGTTGGCGCCCTTGTCCTCGCGCAGCATGCGGAATTGACCGGTCGCGTCCGGCTTATCCGGATAGACGCGCCACTGCAGGCCGCCACCGATCGGGCCACCGTCGCGCCCGAAGCGCGCGGCGACTTGAATGCCGCCGAGCTGCGGCGGGATGACGGACGGCGCTGCCTGTTGTTGCTGCGGCGGCGGCGGAGCTGCCGGAATTGCGGCAGCGGGCGGCGGTGCTTGCGGCGCGCCCGGCGGGGGCAGCGGCGGCGCACTCGGTGCCGCGGCAGGCGGTGCTGCCGGTGCCGGAGGCGTGACGCCCGGGATTTCGCCCGGCGGGCGTGGATCGGCTGACGGCTCCTGCGCGGACGCGCCGGAGGAGAATAACGAACGCAGCGATTGCGCCTCTGCCGAGGGGCTGAGTGCGAGCAAAATCAGGGCTGCGGCCGGGGCGACCATCCCCGTCTTGTTCTTCATCCGGATTCCATCGTCTGAAATCACGGCGAATTCAAGCCTTCCGGCCAACCCTCCGCTTCGGCCGGACCTGCACTTTCCGGGGACCAGACCCTATTTGTCAGGCCGGATGCCCCGTGCTACCGGCGATCACCCAGCCAAGGATCCTTATGACCACCGCTTTGGAACTCCTACAAAAACGCCGTTCGGTGAAGCCCGCCGAGCTGGTCGCCCCTGCCCCGACACCGGAGCAGATTGAGACGCTGCTGACGATTGCCTCCAGAGTGCCGGACCACGGCAAACTGACGCCTTGGCGCTTCATCATCATCGATGGCGCGGCGCGCGATGCGGCCGGCACGATCGTGCGCGATGTCTTCAAGTCGAAGAACGAGGACGCGGACGACGCACGGCTCGAAATCGAGCGCACGCGATTCTCACGCGCGCCGCTGGTCATCGCGGTGGTGAGCGCCGCCGCTCCGCACGTGAAGATCCCAGAGTGGGAGCAAGTGCTCTCGGCCGGTGCCGCGACGATGAACCTCGTCACCGCTGCGCATGCGCTCGGCTTCGCGGCGAATTGGATCACGGAGTGGTACGGCTACGACGAAGAGGTGCTCAAGCGCTTCGGCCTGAAGCCGGGCGAACGCATCGCGGGCTTCGTGCATATCGGCACCGCCGCGCGTCCGCCGGAAGATCGTCCGCGCCCGGCGCTTGCCGACATCGTCACTCACTTCAAGGCTTGAGATGTTTTACGAACCGCTGAAGCGCAACCACGGCCTGCCGCACGATCCGTTCAAGGCGATCATCGCACCGCGACCGATCGGCTGGGTCACGACGATGGGCAAGAGCGGCGCGATCAATCTCGCGCCCTACTCGTTCTTCAACGGCTTTGCGTCGTTCCCGCCGATCGTCGGCTTCTCCAGCGAAGGCCGCAAGGACTCGCTCGAATTCGCCGAGGAAACGAAGGAGTTCGTCTGCAATCTCTCAACATACCCGCTGCGCGATCTGATGAACGCGACGGCCGCGACGATGCCGCGCGGGGTTTCCGAAATGGAAACGGCCGGCATTGAGCCCGCCGCCTGCAATCTCATCAAGCCACCGCGCGTCGCGGCGAGCCCGTGCGCGCTCGAATGCGTTTATTTGCAAACCGTTCAGCTTACCGACAAAGACGGCAAGCAACTCGACACCTATCTGGTGCTCGGACAGGTGGTCGGCGTGCACATTAACGACAGCTTCATCAAAAACGGACTTGTTGATACGGCAGCCATGCAGCCGTTAGCGCGCTGCGGGTATCATGACTACGCGGTCGTCAACGAGGTGTTCTCGCTGAAGCGTCCGCGCTAGGAGCAGTTCTCGCGTGTTCGATTTCTTTCTCGGCAAGAACAACAACAAGACGACCGAGGTTGGCGAGACACCGGACTCGGTTGTCCCGACCGACGAAAGTGCGCGTGCACCTCTGCGGCCGACCATCGCGTTGGCGCTCGGTGGCGGCGCCGCGCGCGGCTTCGCGCATATCGGCGTCATCCGCACACTGATGGCGAAAGGTTTTGTGCCCGACGTCATCACGGGCACTTCGATCGGCGCCGTCGTCGGCGCAATGTATGCGGCCGGACATCTCGACGCCTTCGAGGAATGGGCGCGCGGCCTCACGCGCCGCACGGTTTTCGGCTATCTCGATTTTGCGTTTTTCAGTTCCGGATTGCTGCGCGGCGATCGGCTCGCGCAGCGCATCACCACACAGATCGGCGATCTGGCGAGCGAAGATCTTCCGGTCCGTTTCGCGGCGATCGCAACCGAGGTCGGCACCGGTCACGAGATCTGGCTGACGCGCGGACCGCTGGTCGACAATCTGCGCGCTTCTTACGCGCTGCCCGGCATCTTCATGCCGGTGTTGATCGGACAGCGCTGGTTGGTCGACGGCGCGCTCGTCAATCCGGTTCCGGTATCCGCCGCACGCGCGCTCGGCGCACGCCTCGTCGTTGCGGTCAATCTCAACAGCGATCTGTTCGGACGCGGCACGACGATCTCGAACTTCAATCCGGCAGACACCGACGAAGACTGGATGGTGAAGCTGCGCAGCCGTCACGGCGTGCCGCGCTCGCCGGAGGATGTCGCGAAGCGCCAGGCGATCGGCACCGCGCAGCGTCCGGGATTTTCGGCCGTGATGCTGGAAGCGTTCAACATCATGCAGGACCGCATCACGCGGGCGCGGCTTGCGGGCGATCCGCCGGATGTCTCGATCAACCCGCGTCTCGCCAACGTCGGATTGCTGGATTTTCAAAGCGCCGCCGCGGCGATCGATGCCGGTGCGGAAGCCGCCGAGCGCGCGCTCGCGCCGATCGAAGAAGCGCTCGCCGCGCTGTCAAGCTAACCCCAAGCACTGCGGCGACGGGTGACGCTTGATTTGCCTAAGAGGTTGCCGCCGAGACAAGCCACAAGCCGACATGCAGGCCGTTGCCGTCCGCGCCGATCTTTTCGGCGAGCGCGCTGCGCACTGCCTCGATGGCACGCGCTCGTTGCTCGCCTGAGGCCTTATCGAGAAGCGCCGGAAGCGGCCCTGCTTGCGTGATGAACGCCATGCTTTGATCAATGTCTTTGCCGTGGATTGGCACATCGGTGGCTTGAAGCACAATGTCGCGGAAGCCGGACTCGGAGAGGATGCCGCGTAAGCGATCTTCGCGCGCAAACGAAAACATGCCCGGCGCTGTCGGATCCGCCGGCGGCTGCGGCGGCACATGCGGCCGCGCGGCCTCGATCGGCACACGAAACCACGGAGACTCCTGCATGCTGCGAAAACAGACGAACACGAGTCTCCCGCTTGGCTTCATGCTGCTGCGGATATTCGTGAACGCTTTGATAGGGTCTTCGAAAAACATCACGCCGAACCGCGAATAGACGAGGTCAGCCCACCGCGGTTCGAAAGCGTAACTCGTCGCATCGGCCAGGGCGCACGATGTGTTTGTAAGTTTCGCCTCTGCGGCGCGATGCCTTGCAAGGTCGAGCATCGGCACCGAGACATCAACGCCCAACACAGCGCCTGATGGCCCAACGGTTTTTGCAATTTCGAAAAGCGTATCGCCAGTGCCGCATCCGATATCGATCGCACGCTCGCCCGTCTTCAATGCGGCGGCATCTAAACTGACGCGAGTGACGGAGGCGAAGACGTCACTGATGATGGCCTGCTGCGAAACCCAGGCGTGACCCATCGTGCTGTTCCAAAAGTCAACGCCACGGAGATTTGGTGACGGCGTCATTGGGCGGCTCTCTCGTTTCGAGTAGGCTTGCTGCTCATTGCGGTTTCAGTCCGATTGCCTTGACCAATTCTGCATTGACGGAGATGTCCCTTGCGACGAGTTCATCAAATTCTTTCGGCGTCATCACCATCGGATCGAAGCCCAGGGCAGCCAGCTTGTCCCGCACTTTGGGCTCCTGCAAAGCCCTCATCGTCTCGCGGTGGAGCTTTTCGACGATCTCGCTCGGCGTCTTGAGCGGCACGAAAAGTCCAAACCATGTTGGATACTCGGCGCTCTTGAAGCCGGATTCCTCAGTGGTCGGCACCTCGGCAAGCGCTTCGGAACGCCTGAAGCTGTTCACGGCAAGCGCAGTGAGCTTGCCGTCTCGGATCTGAGGAAGAGCAGCCCCGATAGCCACGAAGTAAAAGTCGACCCGTCCCGTGACCACCTCGGTCATCGCTTCAGGACCGCCCTTGAACGGGATATGCACGGCCTGCACTTTGGCGCTGAGCCGGAACCGCTCCGCGCTGAGATGCGAACCAGTCCCGGCGCCGATCGAAGCGAAGTTGAACGAGCCCGGCCTCGCATGGGCTGCGGCGACAAAATCGCGGGCCGTTTTGAACCCACGGTCGGGGGGCACCACCAAGACGAACGGCGTAGTGCCGAGCGGCGCGACAGCCGCGAAATCCCGCGATGGATCGTAGCTCAAGTTGGGATAGAGCGAAGGCGCGATAGCGTGCGCGGATGAGGTCACCAGAATGGTGTAACCATCGGGATCTGACTTAGCGACAAGTGTGGTCCCGATCGTCGCCCCTGCCCCAGGACGGTTTTCAACGACAATGCTTTGACCGAGCTGCGTTGCGAGCTGCTCGAACACGATCCGCGGAACGATGTCTAAAAGGCTCCCGGCCGCGACTGGAACGATCGCCTTTATGGGTTTCGCCGGCCACGGTTGAGCGTTCGCGTCGAAAGTTGCCAGGCCTAGAACGAACGGCAAGATCATCCAACGATGCTTCATGTCGTCCCCGCAATTTACAGGCCGGCGCCGCGTTGCTTTTCACGCGGGACATTTGTGGGACAGCTGTCGGCGCACGTCCAATACATAGATGCTCTGTTCAACTATGCCGTTTCGGCATAAACAAAGTCATGGACTTCCGACGTGTGCGCACATTCGTCACCGTGGCTGAACTCGGGACTGTCTCCAAGGCAGCCGTGCACCTTCGCGTTGCCCAACCTGCGCTATCCCGGCAAATCGGCGACCTCGAGCAAGAGCTTGGTTTCAAACTTTTCGACCGCGTTGGACGCCGCCTATTGTTGACCGGCGAAGGCGAGCAACTCCTCAACGATTGTCGCGGCTTATTGAATTACGCCAGCGCCGTAAACGAGCGAGCGCAGCTGCTTCGCCGGGGGCACACTGGCGTTTTGAAGGTGGCGGGCTCACCGCAAATGATCGAGAGCGCATTCTCAAATTTTCTGCCGCGCTACGCCAAGCGGTACCCCGACGTTCAGGTCAAGTTGATCGAGGCAATTGGAGCCGACACGCTTGCGATGCTCGAACGTGGTGAGGTTCACCTTGGTCAGCATATGGCTCACGCCGTACAGCCGGGCGATCGGCGTTTCGCAAGCCATCCGCTGGAACCGGTTGAACTCCTCGCCGCCTGCCATCCTTCGATGCCCATTGCCAAGAGTGACGCGATCGACATTAAGCGCTTGGCACCCTATCCGTTACTCTTAGAGGATCCTGCATTCGTTATTCGGCGGCTTTTCGATGCGGCCTGTCGGCTCGCCAGCTTGCAGCCGAACATTATGTTCGAGAGCCGAGCACCTCACACTTTGCTGGCTATGGCGGAAGCCGGCCAAGGCGTGGCGGTTATTCCATCTGCCTTGCGAACGCATCGATACAAGGTGCGAATTGTCGGCATTACTCATCAGAGCAAACCGCTACGCCAACCGCTCGTCATCTTTTGGGATAAGCGCCGTCCGCTGCCACGATATGCCACGGCCTTTTGCGAGATGTTCGCCGAGCATGTTTCTGAGGTCTTTCCGATCACACGACCGTCCATAATCAAGGTAGACGCTGGGCAGCACAGGCGAGTTCGCAGAAAGCCAGGCTAATCCTGACTTCCGCTTTTCACCGTTGAGCGTCGATAGTGCACGGCAATGACGCCGTTGCTGAGTGGCTTTGCCGAAACCAATTCCAGCTTTCGCGTGCTCGGCAAGCCGCTCTCGTACAGTGTCGGGCCGTGGCCCGCGATCCTCGGGTGAACGAGGAACTTGTATTCGTCGATCAAACCCAGCCGATCGAGTTCAGCCGCGAGCGTGACGCTGCCGAGCAGCACTCCTGCGGGAGTAGCGTCTTTAAGCTTCTGCACGCCCGTTCGCAGATCACCGGCGATGTGGTGGCTGTTGTTCCACGGAAAGTCGCTCCGCTGCGACGACACCACATATTTCGGCTTGGCATCCAGCTTGACCGCCCATTCGCGCAGCCGCGGCGGTGCCTCACCCTCGCCGCGGGCGACCGCCGGCCAGTAGCTCTCCATCATCTCGTAAGTGACGCGGCCCCACAGCATCGCCCCGCTCTCGTTCATGAGGCGGGTGAAGAATGCGTGTGTCTCGTCGTCGGCGATTCCGACTTGGTGGTCGACACAGCCGTCCAAGGTGACGTTGGTGCTGAAGATCAGAAGTCCCATGCTGTAAGCATACAACGTCCGACCCCGCAGTCACGCGGACGGCTGTGCCTTGTGGGAGCAGAACGCTACGCCGTAGCGATGTACTCGCGCATCGCGTTGTGCTCGTTCTCCATCTCTTCGAGACGCATCTTCACGACGTCGCCGATCGAGATCACGCCGATGAGCCGTTCCGACTCGACCACCGGCATGTGGCGGAAGCGGCCTGCCGTCATCCGCTCCATGATCATGTTGAGCGTATCGTTCTCGCCGCAGGTCACGACCTTGCGCGTCATCGTCTGATCGACGCGTTTGTCGAGCGCGCTCGCTCCTTCGGCTGCGAGTGTGCGCACGATGTCGCGTTCGGAGAGAAGACCGGCGACGCGATCGCCGACACTCGTCACGATGATCGCGCCGATGCGCAGTTCACTTAAGAGTTTGGCGGCCTCGGCCAATGTTGCCGAAGGCTCAATCGTTGCAACCTTCGAACCTTTGGTCGCCAAAATAGCTTTTACCGTCATCGGGCATATCCTCCATTGCGCTGCACGCCGGAGTAAACCGCGATAGCCCACCGGGCTTCCGGCGCGCGACGGCCAAAAGCGGCCGTGCGTCATCATCCGCCGAGATCGCGATTGCCGCAAGACGCTACGCCTGCGGCACTTAGTGCTCTTTGGCTTGGATTATGTTGCGGCGCGGCACAGGATCGAACAGCGAGAACAACAGCAAACCGGCGAGGAAGCCGCCGATGTGTGCCTGCCACGCAATGCTTTGTCCCTCGCCGACCATCGAGAATGACGAGATGCCGAAGATGAGATTGAGGCCGAACCACACGGCAAGGAACATCAGCACGCGCGGCTCGCGCAGCACTTCGAGCAGACGCTTCGCCGGCATCCGGTAGTCGTTGTCGTTCGCCGCCCGCATCATCGCGAGCGGCCCACCGGCTTGGAAAACGAATCGCACTGCCGCGGCCATGCAACCGGACACCGAAGCCGACGCGCCGACCATCGGCCAGAAATCTCCGGCATTGGTCGCAAGATGCAGCGCTGCGCCCGCGGCTGCCGTCACGGTGAAGAAGGCGATGAATCGAATAGCTCCGAAGCGGCGTGCGACTGCGCTGCCGAAGGCGAGGAACCAGATCGCGTTGAGACCGAGATGCGTCCAGTCGCCGTGGATGAATGCATAGGTGACGAAAGACCAGACCTGCGCGCCGACGCCGCCTGGCCAGATACCGCCGACTTCTTTGAGCACTGACGGATCGTAACGCGCGGGGAAGAAGGCGAACTCGAGCAGGAAGGTCCGGTCCTGCTGTGAGGTCAGTCCATACTGCCGAACGACGTGCACGAGCACCATCGCGGCGATGGTGAGAAGCACAACGGCGGGGATGTTGAAGATCGGCTCGCGCGATCGCTGCAAGAAGGCCTCACGTCACCGCGGCCGATGCCGCGTGTTATTCCGAGGCGCGGTGTGAGCGAAAATCGCTTCAGCGTCAAATCGTGGCGTTATCGCAAGCGGGCCGGCTGCCGTGGAAGCAGGGTCGCTCTCTCAAGGTTGTGCATGTGCAGAAGCTCACCCGAGCTCACCGCCGGCACCGCTTGCGTTACGCGTCCGATCGGCCGGTGTGCCGGCCAATCGTCGACCAATCGCCGGTCAATGACTGCGTCATTGGCCGGGTCAATCGGGTTAGCGATAGTAGCGGCGCGGACGATACTCGTCGTCATTCGCTGCGAAATAGCGCGGGTTCAAGCGGCAGCTGCCACCGACGCCGCTCACGGCCGCGAGGCACTGGTTGAACGTGTAGTAGCCGCAGTTGGTGTAAGCCGAGCGTCCACCACTCTCCGCACACCACTTGGCTTCGCCGGCTTGCGCTTGGCCCGTGGGCATCAAAGCAGCCGAAAGGGCGAGCGCGCCTATGGCCAGCGCCGATTTCAATCGCAAATTCATGGTTCTCTCCAGTTCTGAGCGTGATCTCTTGTGAGATAAGTCGCTCGGACGGAGAAAAGGTTCGATGGAAAACGCCGTCGTGATCAGCGCCGCTTGCGTTGCTGGAAGACGACGCGGCCGGAACGGCTCTTCGACGTCTTGCCGCCGGCCGTGGGGACCGGCGTAGCGCGGCTGCCGCCGCCCTTTACCTCGACGATCAGCGCCTTGATCGGCTTATCGCCGTCGTTCTGCAGCGCGCGGGTCTGCGCCGGCAGCCAAAACGACTCGCCGGCCTTGAAGGCCATCTCGTAGCCGGTACGTCCAGCCGCCTCGATCACAAGTGTGCCATCCGTGAGCACATAAAACATGTGCTCCCCCTGCTCGTGCGTGCCGACTTTGTCCTTCGGCTTCAGGGTCGCTTCCAGCACGCGAACCTTGTGGTTTTCCATTACCAGGCGAAAATTTCCCGGAGCAGTTGAGATGGCGTCTGATGCTTGCGCCGAAGTTGTCGCGAGCACACCGCCAATCGCTAAGGAGGCGAGCCAAAAAGGGGCTTTCATTCGCGAAAATCCTTCTTGTGACAGCGAAATAACAGTCGGCACGCCGTGTGCTCTGTCAGGTGGGGAAGCGCAAGTTTGTCCCGCGGTGGGACGAATACGATCCGACATAGGCTTTTACTGGATGAAGCACAGCTCCAGCCAGATCATTTTCCGGCACTGGAACGAGCTCCGCGATCAACGCGCGGTGCCCGAACGGGCCGACGTGGACCCGGCACAGATACGCGGGGCGCTCGCCGATAGTTTTATTTTATCGTTCGAGCCCAAGGGCGGCCATCAATTCCGCCTGGCCGGTACCCGGCTATGCGCCCTTTTCGGGCACGAGCTCAAGGACACGTCGCTCGTCTCGCTCTGGCGACCCGCCGACCGCGCAGCTCTCGACAAACTCATCACGACTGCTGTCGACGACTCGATCGGCGTCGTCGCTGCCGTCACGGCGTCAACTGACGGCTATCCGGATGTTGATCTAGAACTTCTGCTCCTGCCGCTAAAGCACGGCGGCAAGACTCATTTGCGTCTGATCGGATCGATGGCGCCGCTCGTCGTCCCGCATTGGCTGGGCGTTCAGCCGGTGCGCAGTCTCGCGCTCGGCGACTACCGTTACATCGGCCACGTCGTGATGCCGCCTCGGCTTCAGGTGGCCCCGAGCATCCAGCCGCCGGACCGTGTGAAGCACGGCTTGGCCGTGTACGACGGCGGACGTTCGTAGGCGCGAAATTCGATTGAGACGTCCAACACTTCGGGTTCCCTTTTAAACTCCCATTAACCCCCGAGTCGTTATCGTAAACACGTCCGAATCGACGCGTTTAGCGAGCTCCTTATCGATGACAATCGGGACCAACACGGTCAGCGCAACGCCCTCGCCCGAGGAAAGGCGTCGCTTTGCGCGCGTACGGGTCAATTTGCTCGGCCGCTACATGCTCGCCAACCGGCAGGAATATCCCTGCCAGGTGGTCGATATGTCGCCAGGCGGCATGGCGCTGGTTTGCCCGGTCGCGGGTCGCGCCGGTGAGCGCGTCGTCGCTTACATCGATCATGTCGGCCGCGTCGAAGGCTCGATCATGCGCATCCAGCCGACCGGCTTTGCCATGACGATCCAGGCCACGTCGCGCAAACGCGACAAACTTGCCGCTCAGCTGACCTGGCTCGCCAACCGCCATTTGTTGGATTCACCCGAAGATCGCCGTCACGACCGGCAGGCTCCGGGCAAGAGCCAAAGCGAAATCGTCATGCCGAACGGCTTGCGGGTTCGTTGCGATATCATTGACGTTTCGTTTTCAGGTGCCGCCATCGGCACCACGGCGCGGCCGCCTATCGGCTCGCTCATCACGCTCGGCAAGATCCAGTCGCGCGTCGTACGCCACCGCGATGACGGCATCGCAATCGAATTCACACGATTGCAGCACCCGGATTCGCTGATGGACAACATCACGCCCTAGATTTCGCGCGCTGGTTGCCGGCGCGGCTCGTCTCCCTCCGCAACAGCCTTAGCCAGTCGCTAAAACGATTGGTTTCCAAATCCTTCTGCAATTGCAAAGGATTGCACGGTCCAATTTGACCGGACCGCAAATTATTTGTGTCAAAACGTGACCCAGGGATAAGGCTGGGGTCACAAAAATGAAGACCGTCAAACAGGGGATGAAGAGCGCGATATGCGCTCTTGCTTTGGGGATCATCTCCCTCTCGACCGCGTTCGCGCAAAGCGAGCCGGAGCGTTTCATCAGCACCGGCGCACACGCCAAAGCGCCGATCGGCTGGATCGAATTCTGCGCCGAGAACAAGGGTGAGTGCGCCGACGTTTCGACGCTGCCGCTCAACGCCACGCTCAACACGAAGTCGTGGAAAGAACTCGTCCGCATCAACACGCTGGTCAACAAGCAGGTCAAGCCGCTGACCGACCAGGAGCATCACGGCGTACTCGAAAAATGGTCGTACCCGACCGATGGCTACGGCGACTGCGAGGATTACGTCCTGCTCAAGCGCAAGTTGCTGATGACGGCAGGCTGGCCGCGTTCGTCGCTGCTGATCACCGTGGTTCGCGACCAGAAGGGCGACGGCCATGCCGTGCTTATGGTGCGCACCGACCGCGGCGACTTCGTTCTCGACAATCAGGAAGCTGACGTTCTGCTCTGGTCGGAAACCCCGTACCAGTTCGTCAAGCGCCAGTCGCAAACCAATGCCAACGTGTGGGTCTCGCTCGGCGACCCGCGTCCGGCGCCTCTCACCGCGACGTCCAACTAACGGCGAACGCCGTAACAGTTTCGAAGAGACAGAATTCGGCCTGGTCCTGTCCCTGCCCCCAACGTCCCCCCGACTAGGCCGTCGCGGCCGGCTTCCCCCAAAGCCGGCCGCACCCTTTTTCAGGGCACTCAATCCCATTTGGTCGCATTTTCTTGACGTGAACCGGTGTCCACTTCACTTGAGAATGCTCTAGCCGATCCGCTTGAGCTTGCCTTTGAACATCGCCGACTTCTTCACGTAGAAGGCCGCGCCGCTCTGGATCATCTTCACGTGCTTCTCTTCGAGCGTACGCACTGCTTTCGCCGGCGCGCCGACGATCAGCGAGTTCTCCGGAAATTCTTTGCCCTCGGTCACCATCGCGCCAGCGCCGACGATAGAGTTTGTGGCGATCTTCGCGCCGTTGAGTACGATCGCCCCCATGCCGATCAGCGCGTTGTCGGCGATCGTGCAGCCGTGAAGGATGACGTTGTGGCCGATGGTGGCATTCTTGCCGATGGTCATCGGGAAACCCATGTCGGTATGCAGCGTGCAGCCTTCCTGAATGTTGGCGCCCTCGCCAACTTCGATCCACTCGTTATCGCCGCGCAGCACGCTGCCGAACCAAACGCTCGCGCCTTTTTTCAGGCGGACGCGGCCGATGATGACCGCAGTGTCGGCAATGAAGTAGTCGCCGTCGGCCGGAAGTTCCGGCGCTTGGCCGTCGAGTTCGTAAACTGGCATCGGTATCCTCGTCGCGCCGATCGTTTTGTCGGCCTACCGGCCTTCTGCCACGGCTGCGAACGGGAGGCTAGACGAACAGACGCATGACGCCGAGCCAGCTGGACGCGACGACAGTGCCGGACATCAGGCTCCAGAAACCGGCGATCCCGAAGCTGACGAGAATGAGCGAAAGGCTCGGCTGCGCACGCAGACGGCGGATCGCATTGCGCATGATGATGAACGGCGCCGCGAAGACGAGCAGCGGCACTGCTGCGAGCGCTTCGCCGGTCTCGGCTTCTGTCATCAGGCGGAACGACAGCGGTCGCTCCGTGTATGCTTGGTAGCCGGTTGCGATAAACCCCGCGACCGCAAACCCGATGGCGAGCGACATCGCGATCGCGAATGACTCGTCCAGCATGATCCTGACCTCTACGCCCCAATGACCCGGGCGCATGATCTCCGATGCGGCGATGGCCCGCCAGCTTATGCTTAATACTTGGTTAACACCGCCCGATCAGCTGTTGGCGAGGATGTCCGAGCGGTAACAGCCGTTTTCGATCTCGTCGAACAGCGTCGCCCCCTTTGGCCTCCAGCCGAGCATGCCGCGCGCCTTCGCGGCACTGACGCGGCTGTTCGAACCGAACGTCGTATAGGCCCCCGCTCCCCACGCCGCATAAGCTTCGGCGATCGGCCATTCGGTCGGCGGTCCTTTCCCCATTACGCGGCCGATGGACTCCGCGAGCGAGCGCATCGAGCATTCGCCGTTCTCGAGGAAGAACACAGTTCCAGCCGGTGCTTTGTCGAGTGCGAGCAGATAAGCCGCGACGACATCGTCGATGTGCACGTTGCCCCACACGTTGAGGCCGCGCCCAACATGACGCGGCACGCCGAACTCACGCGCGAGCGCGATCATCTTCGGCACCTGCACGCTATCGCGATGTGCACCGTGGCCAAGCCCGTAAATCAACGTCGGGCGGATAACGACAGAGCGCACGCCTTTGTGCGCAGCCGCGACGACCTGGCGCTCGATCGCGAGACGGCCGGCGCGTTCCGGCAGCGGCTCGAACACGGAGTCCTCGTTGTACGACAGCTCGCTCGGCTCGCCCGCCGCGCGATCACCGATGATGCTGGAGCCGGACGTGTGCAGGAACGCTTTGCCGGTGCCGTAGAGGACCGGAAGGATCGCGTCGACCGAATACGGATCGTCGGAGTTAGCCGCGTTGATCACCGAGTCGGCGCGTTTCGCGGCCGCAACCAGCACGGCCGTGTCGTTGAACGACCCGATCACGGACTCAATACCGCGTTCTTTCAGCTTCTCTGCGCCGGCCGCGTTGCGCGTCAGGCCGATCACACTGTCGCCGCGATCAATCAGTTTCGCCGCAATCGAACCACCGATGTAGCCGGTCGCGCCGACGATGAAGACCTTCATCGAACTCTCCTACTTCAGCTCGGCCAGAAGGCCGGCGAAGAGCTTGCCGCGATCCGCGAGGCTTTCCACCTCGATGTATTCTTCGAGCGTGTGCGCGTTGGCACCACGCACTCCGAGACCATCGAGCGTCGGGATGCCCATAGCGCCAGTGAAGTTTCCATCGGAGCCGCCGCCGCGGCTGCCATGCGGCAAATCCTTGCCGAGTTGCTTGGCGAGACCGGCCGCCAGCGCATGCATTTTCATCGTGTTCGTGTCCGGCTCCCAAACCGGACGCGTCACGCCGCGCGTCACGATGAATTTCACGTCGTCCTCTTCACCGTTAAGCGCGAGCATGCGCTCGACGCCGCGGTCGAGATCGTGCTGACGCTTGGCCATCGACAGCGCTTCACCGTAGCAATGCGTCGCGACGCAGTTGACCCATTGACCACCGTGGAAAATGCCGACCGAGAACGTGCAATCCGCGTCCGTCATGGCGTCGATTTCGAGCGTCTTCTTCGCCATCGCACGGATGGCGGAACGTCCGCGCGACAGCGTCGAACCCGCATGGCTCGGACGACCGACGGCTTCCAGATTAAAACGCGCGATCGCGTAGCGGCCGGTCGTGACGCCGTTATTCGGATCACCGGGCTCAGGCACGAGAACGTATTTGTTGCGCGCGGCTTCGGCCTCGATGAGATCGCGTGTCGACGGTGTGCCAACCTCTTCGTCCGGCGTGAAGAGGAACGTCACCGGAAGCGGCGTCTCGATGCCGGCGCGTGCGAGCTGGCGCACGGCCTCGAGCGCGAGATAGTTGCCGCCCTTCATGTCGAAAATGCCGGGGCCATAGCAAAGCTTGCCGTCGCGGCGAAACGGGAGCTTCGCGAGCGTGCCGACCGGATGCACAGTGTCCATGTGACCGGCGACGAGAATGCCGGGTTTGCCGAAATCCTTGTGCGGGAAGCGCAGGCGAACGCAGCCACCGAAGCCCATGCGGCCAGCGATCCGCTCGACGGTCGCGCCAGCGAGCGCACATTCGCGTGCCGCGAGATCAAGCATGCGATCGACCGCAGCCGCATCCCATGTCGGGCTTTCGCACTCGACCCACGCGCGCAGGCCTTGCAGCATGGTTTCGGCATCGAACGGGAGTTCGCTGAAATTCATCGATGTTTCCGATGGTTCGAAAGGCGGGAGCCGCATTATGCAAGATCGGCCGCGCTTGGCCAGAGGGGCGTCGCATGGCTGATGCGCCACGTTGAGTGTCGCGGCGAAATCTGCCTACGCTGCGTTCCAAGCCGGCAGCACAAGCCGGCACGGAGGAAACAATGACCCGTTCGCTGCGCGCGCTTTGCGTTGCCTTGCTGTTTGCCGTCGCGTCTCTGGTTTCGCTTCCCGCGCATGCCGCGTTTCCGGATCGCCCGATCACGCTGATCGTGCCGTGGGCCGCAGGCGGCGGCACCGACCAAGTCGCGCGCAAGATCGCGCAATTGCTCGAGGCCGATTTCAAGGTGCCGGTGAATGTCGTCAACCGCATCGGCGGCAACGGCGTGATCGGGCACACCGCGCTCGCGACCGCGCCGGCCGACGGCTACACGTTCGGCATGATCACGATCGAGATCAATATGATGCACTGGATGAAATTGACCGAGGTCAATCATCAATCCTACGTGCCGCTCGCATTGATGAACGCCGACCCGGCCGGGATTCAGATCCGCGCCAATGCGCCGTATAAATCGGTTCCGGAGTTGATCGAGGCGATCCGCGCCAATCCGGGCAAGCTCAAAGCTTCCGGAACCGGCGTCGGCGGCGGCTGGCACCTTGCGCTTGCCGGCATGCTGCGTTCGTTCAACATCGACCCGAAGACGGTGCCGTGGGTGCCCGCGACAGGCGCGGCAGCCGCCTTGCTCGATCTCGCGGCCGGCGGGCTCGACATCGTCCCCTCCTCGATCCCGGAAGCAACGGCGCTCGTCTCGGCTGGGCGTGTGCGCAGCCTTGCTGTTATGTCGGAGAAGCGCAATCCGGCAATTCCGGATGTGCCGACGCTGAAGGAAGCTGCCGGCTCCGATTGGACGATGGCGCTGTGGCGCGGAATGGTCGGGCCGAAAGGCATGCCGGCCGAGGCTGTTACGAAATATCGCGAGGCGCTCAAGCGCGTCTACGAGCACAAGGATTTTCAAGATTTCATGGCGGCGCGCGGGTTCACACCCGTGTGGGCCGATGGCGATGGCTTCGCGGCCTTTATGGCGAAGGACAACCGCGAAATCGGAGAAGTCATGACGGCGCTCGGCCTGCGCAGCTAACGACTCGGCCGGTACCATGCTAGGCTGACGCACCGTCAGAATAACAAGGGTGCGCAGCCATGAGCCTCGATTTCACGCCCTTCACGTGGTTTCACACGATCCTCAGCCTTGTCGCGCTCGTCGCCGGATTTCCTGTCTTGCGCCGTCTGCTCGCATCCCAGATGCCGCCGTTGTGGACCGGCGTCTTTCTCATAACGTCGATCCTCACCTGCCTCACTGGCTTCGGCTTTCCGTTCGATAAACTTTTGCCGTCCCACTACACCGGCATCATCACGCTTGGCGTCATCGCACTCGCGTTGATCGCGCGTTACGTGTTTCACCTCCGCGGCGGTTGGCGCGGCATCTATGCGGCGGCCATCGTCCTGGCGTTTTACTTCAACGTCTTCGTTTTCGTCGTGCAGCTTTTCCAGAAGGTCACCGCGCTGCGCGCATTGGCGCCGACACAATCGGAACCGCCCTTTGCGATCGCGCAAATTGCCGTGCTCGCAGTATTCGCTTATCTGACCTACCGCTCGGCGCGAACATTCCGGCCGGCCGTGTGATGGCGCGCGGCAAGCTCCTTGCGAAGCGCGCTTACGATCCGCCGCACAAGGACGATGGTCTGCGTATCTTGGTTGATCGCCTGTGGCCGCGCGGTATCAGCAAAGACGCGATGAAACTCGCTGTGTGGGCCAAGGAGATCGCGCCCTCGAACGAACTCCGTAAGTGGTATCACCGCGATCTCGAACAGTTTCCGGAGTTTCGCAACCGCTATCGCGCTCAGCTTGCGCTACAGGGGGAAAAGCTCGGTGAACTGCGCATGCTGATCAACGGCAAACGGCGACATTGCTGACGGCCGCGAAGGAGATCGAGAGAAGCCACGTGGACGTACTGATGGAATTGTTGGCAGAGTAGCCTTCTCGCGAAGGACACTCCCATGCCGAAGATCGACATCAGTACGATTCCGGTCGTCACCGGTTGCCCCTACCCCAAGCCGTTCGATGAGCCGTGCGCCGGCCGCACACGGCGGCGCCTCGGCGATGCGGGCAGGCTGCAGGATTTCGGCGTGAACTTCATGACGCTGCCGCCCGGCGGCTGGTCGAGCCAGCGGCACTGGCATAGCCACGAGGACGAGCTCGTCTACATTCTCGAAGGTGAATTGGTGCTGGTGGAGGACAACGGCGACACGATCCTGCGTACCGGCGATTGCGCGACGTTTCCGAAGAACACCGGCAATGGCCATCACATGATCAACCGGTCGTCGTCCGTCGCGGTTTATCTCGAAATCGGTTCGCGCGACTGGGACGACATGACCACGTGCTCGGACATCGACATGAAGAGCGCCAATGCAGACGGCCGCTTCGTCCACAAAGACGGCACGCCTTACGACTAACGCGCCAAACGCTTGGCGACTTCCTCAAGCATAACTTCGGTCGCACCGCCGCCGATCGCCTGAACGCGGGCGTCGCGCGTCATGCGCTCGATCGCGCTTTCGCGCATGTAGCCCATGCCGCCGTGAAACTGCAGACACGAATACATGACTTCGTTGACGAGCTCGCCGCAATAAGCCTTCACCATTGAAACTTCGCGTACGCAATCGACTTTCTGCGCGGCGAGCCAGCCCGCGTGATAGACGAGCTGACGCCCGGCCTCGACTTTGGAGGACAACATCGCGAGGCGCTGACGGATCGCCTGCTTGTCGAATAGCGGCGCGCCGAACGCCTTGCGCGTGGTGACGTAGTCGAGTGTGAGATCGAGGGCGGCTTGGGACTCGCCCATCGCCATCGCGCCGATGGTGAGCCGCTCGTTCTGGAAGTTGCTCATGATCGCATAGAAGCCTCGGCCCTCTTGGCCGAGGATGTTTTCGGCCGGGACGCGACAGTCCTGGAACGACAGCTCCGCCGTGTCCGAGCAGCGCCAACCATGTTTGTCGAGCGCGCGCGATACGGTGAAACCGGGCGTGCCCTTCTCGACGAGGAACATCGTAACGGACTGCGACGGCCGCGCATCCGGCGCGGTTTTCGCGGCGACGCAGTAAAGGTCGGCGTGGACGCCGTTGGTGATGAACATCTTCGCGCCGTTGAGCACGAAATGATCGCCGTCGCGCCGCGCGGTCGTGCGAATGCCTTTCACGTCGGAGCCGGCGTCCGGCTCGGTCACCGCAACGGCGCAGATCTTGCGGCCCGCGACGATGTCTTCCATATGCGCCGCCTTCTGCGCCGGCGTGCCGGCGTTGGCGATGTGGACAGAGGCCATGTCGGTGTGAACCAGCGCGGTGATCGCGAAGCCGCCGAAGGTCGAGCGGCCCAGCTCCTCCGACAGCACGACGGTTGCGAGTTCGTCCATCTCGCTGCCACCGTATTCGGCCGGATAGCGAATGCCAAAGAAGCCGAGTTCGCCCATGCGCCGCAGCACATCGCGCGGCACGAACCCGTCCTTTTCCCACTTCTCCCCGTGCGGCTTGACCTCCGTCTCGACGAAGCGACGCACCTGCGCGCGCAACATCTCGTGCTCTTCGCTGAAATACGGCGAGCGCGCTGACGGGGCTTCGGGAACGACGGGCTGGACGGACATTTTCTTGTTCTCCTTGAACGCTTACGCCAACTGCTCGCGGGCAAGCTTTGCGCCGGCACCGAGCGCCTTCAACTTGCCGAACGCGATGTCGCGGCGCATCGGCGCCATGCCGCAATTCGTGCACGGGAAGATGCGCTCCTTAGGCACGAATTTCGACGCGCGGCGGATGGTATCGATCACATCCTCCGGCGTTTCGACGTCGTCGCTCGCGACATCGATACAGCCGAGCAGAATGTCTTTACCCGACAACAGCGCGAGCAGATCGACCGGCACCTTCGCGTTGCGGCTCTCGACCGAAACCTGCTTGATGCGGCTCGCGGCGAGCGCCGGGAAAATCTCTTCGTATTGACGCCACTCGGAACCGAGCGTTTCCTTCCAGTCGAGGTTCGCCTTGATGCCGTAGCCGTAGCAGATGTGAACCGCCGTCGTGCAAGTCAGCCCTTTGGACGCGCGATGCAGCGCTTCGATGCCCCAATCCTTCACTTCGCTCATGTAGACATTGAACGCCGGCTCATCGAACTGGATCGTGTCGACGCCGTCGGCCTGCAGCGCGCGCGCTTCTTGATTGAGAAGGTCCGCGAAGGCCATGGCGAGGCGCGCTTTGTCGCCGTAGTAATTGTCCGCGATCGTGTCGACGATCGTCATCGGGCCCGGCAGCGTGAACTTCAACTTGCCGCGGCGATGCGCACGCGCAACCCGCGCTTCGTTCGCGTGGACGCGACCTGTCAGTGCGATAGCGTCGACGACTTGCGGCACCATCGCTTTGTAACGATCGGCGCGAATGCCCATCTCGACCTTATGTTCGCGGTCGATGCCGGAGACTTTTTCGAGGAAGCCGTGCACGAAATGCTGGCGCGCCTGTTCGCCGTCCGAGACGATGTCGATGCCGGCGTCTTCCTGCTCCTTGATCGCGAGCACAGTCGCGTCGGCCTTGGCCTGTTCGAGCTCGGCGCCGGACGACTTCCACTCCGGCCAAAGCTTGTTGGTTTCCGACAGCCAACCCGGCTTCGGCAGGCTACCCGCGACCGTGCACTCGAACATTCTCAAATCCTTCCCGGCAATCAGGCCTGGCAGGGATAGCCTAAGGCTGATTGGCCCGCCAGCCGTAGATCCAATCATACCGGCGCAGCAGCGCGTCGCCGCCCATACGGGCTAGGCCGAAATTACGCGCCGCGGCGAATACGCCGGACCAGGCGTAACGGCCACCATTGCGCGCGGCCTCTTTCTGCACACGCTTGACGCGTTCGCGACGCTTGTTCTCGTAAGCACGCATCGCTAGCGCGAGATCGTCCGGCCTGGCTGCCATTTCGGTCGCCAACACCACCGCGTCCTCTAGCGCCATCGCAGCGCCCTGCGCCAGGTGTGGCCGCATCGCGTGGGCGGCGTCACCCAGCAATGTGACGGGACCAACGCCCCATTGCTGCATCACGGAGCGCTCGACGATCGGCCATTTCTGCCAGCCGCTCGCGGCGCTCACCAGCGTGCGGATCGGCAACGCATAGCGGGAGACTTGCTGGGTGAGAAAATCCCCGTCGCCTGCCGCCGCCCAACCGGGTTCGTTCCAATCTTCGCGCACGATGGCGACGAGATTGACGGCCTCTCCCCCCTGCACGACGTAGTGGATGATCGTCACCGGCGAGCCGAGCCACAGCGTCGTCACGGGTTGGCGCAGGGCTTCGGGCACCGCATGCGCTGGAATCAGCGCACGCCAGGCCGTATGCCCTGTCGGCTTCGGCTTCTCGGTGTCGCCGAGCTTATCGCGAACGGCAGACCATACGCCATCTGCGCCGATCAACGCGGCCGCGTCCATTTGCACGGTGGCGTGGCGTGTCTTCGCACCGACGACGAGCTGGCCATCGCGCATCCCGAAACGGTCGAGCGCAGCACCGCGATGCAGATCGATGCCTTCGAGCTGCCCTACCGCCTCCAAGAGGATCGCCTGCAAGTCGCCGCGATGCACCACCCAAAACGGAGCGCCATGCTTTTGCACGGCGTCGGCGAGCGGCCCCGAAACTATCTCCTTCCCGCTCCGCGCATTGACGACGCGCAGTGCCTGCGTCTCGGTCGCATAGGGCCGTAGCGCTTCGCCAAGGCCGTGCTCGATCAGAATGCGGCTCGCATTTGGCGAAAGCTGAATGCCGGCGCCGATCGGCTCCAGTTCGTTCGCGGCTTCGAGCACCGTGACGCGAAAGCCGCGCAGCGCGAGCGAGATCGCGGTCATCAGTCCGCCGATGCCGGCACCGGCGACGACTATAGGATGATTGTTCGACATCGGCTGCTCCACGTCAGCGCGGCGCGCCCGGCTTGGCCGGCAAGAACTTGCCCGAAAAGAACTTGGCCGGAAAGAATCAGGCGTGCTCGGCGAGTTCGCAGCCTGCCGGAACCGTCGTGTGCGCGTCGAGCTTCGGATTGAAGCGGTAGAGCGTCGAGCAATACGAGCAGATGATCTCGTCGTCCTCGCCCATATCGCAGAAAATATGCGGATGGTCGTAGGGCGGCGACGCGCCGACGCACATGAACTCGCGCGCACCGATCTCGATCACCGGAACTCCGGCGTCGTTCTGGAAATGCGGGGTCGCGTGGCCGGCCATTGCGAAACTCTCTCGTTCAGAATGCGCCGCAACATACCGGCCCGATGGCTCAATTGAAAGGCCCCAGCGCGATCAATCCGGCTATGCGACAAGCGATTTACGGGTCGCCGATTCTCGGTGCTAAGCTCGCGGCAGAAAATAAGAAACTGGAGGAAAGATGCCCCCTGCTCTGCTCACGGGCTTGCGCGTGCTCGCGGTCGAACAATACGGCGCCGGTCCGTTCGGAACTCAGTGGCTGTCCGATCTCGGCGCCGAGGTGATCAAGATCGAGAATCCGGCGGATGGCGGCGATGTCTCGCGCACCGTCGGACCGCACTTCAACAAGGATCTGCCTGCAACCGTGGAGAGCCTCTTCTACCACGGGCTCAACCGCAACAAGCGATCGCTGACGCTCAACCTCGCCGACCCGCGCGGCAAGGCGATTTTCCTCAAACTCGCGGCGACAGCCGACGCGGTCGCGAGCAACCTGCGCGGGGACGTGCCGGCGCGGATCGGCATCACGTTTGACGCGCTCGCTGATGTGAATCCGAAGATCGTCTGCGCGCATTTGACCGGATACGGCCGCGAAAACGAGCGCGAAAAGTGGCCCGGCTACGACTATCTGATGCAGGCGGAAACCGGATATTTCGACCTCACCGGCGATCCGGATGGGCCGCCGTCACGCGCCGGATTATCGCTTGTCGATCTGATGACCGGCACGGTGTTGGCGCTGATGCTCGTCTCCGGCGTGATGGATGCACGCAAGACGGGTAAGGGCCGCGATCTCGATATCAGCCTGTTCGATCTCGCGCTCTACAATCTCAACTATGTCGCGACGTGGCAGCTCAACACCGGCGTGTCCACGACGCGGCTGCGGCGCTCGTCGCACCCGTCGATTACGCCGTGCCAGACCTACAAAACCAAGGACGGCTGGATCTTCCTCATGTGCAACAAGGAGAAGTTCTGGCCGATCCTCTGCAATCTTGTCGACCGCCCGCAATACATTGACGACGAGCGCTTCCGCAGCTTCCCGGATCGCTTGAAGCATCGCGCGCTCGTGACCGAAGTCCTCGACGACGCGCTGCAGGCGAAGACGACGCAGGAGTGGCTCGAGGCTTTCGCCGGGCGCATTCCATGCTCGCCGATCTACAACGTGGCGGACGCGCTGGCGAACCCGTTTGTCACCGGGCGCGGCTCGATCGAGAGCGTAACGGCGGATGGCGGCGCGGAGATCAAAATGCTCAGCAATCCGATCCGCGGCAAAGGCGCGGCCGCGCCGTCGAAAGCGGGTCCGTTGCTCGGCGAATACACGTCGGCATTGCTGCGCGAGATCGGCATTTCGCCGGACGAGGAAGCCAGCCTGCGCGCCGAAAAAGTGCTCTGACACCGCAGCGGGCGCTGCGCGCGTTAACGTTTCGGGCCTTGTCGCGCCGCAATTTGCCGCTATCCCGGGCGGCACGATGTGGCTCTCTCGACTCGGACGCGAAACGCTCACGCTGCGCATGACGCTTGCGGCGACGCTGCTGCTTGGCGGCTTTGCCGTCACAGCGACACCGCGCGGAGTAGAGGCGATCCGCCTGATCGCGGCGCAGGATGAACCGGAGACGATCACCGACATTGCGCTGGCGAAGGCGTTCGATGCCGGCGTTGCGCAGCGCGAGATCGAAGACGCGCTCAAAGCGGACGACGCGGAGCTTGCGCAGAGCTTCCTCGACCTCGCCGACGATCAACACGTCGTTGTAACCGCTGCGCTGCGACGCCGTGTCGAGGATGCGAATACAACGAGCGCGCAGGCTCTGCGCGCCAGCACGAAATTCGTCGAAGGGTTTGTCGCCGGGCAGCCGGACGATCTCGCGGGGCTTGCCGGAACGGTGACCGGCGATCTGCTCATCTACGGCGATATTCGCGACATCGTGCGCGAGACTGGTAACTACGCGCGCGGCGAGAAAACGGACGAGTTGGTGCTCGGCCTTGCGGCGGCGGGCCTCGCGGTCACAGCCGGGACCTACGCAACTCTTGGTGCGGGCTCTGCCGCGCGTGTCGGCGTATCCGTCACCAAAGCTGCGGCGAAGACCGGGCGCATGTCGGCGAAGCTCGTCGAACAGCTCGCGCGTCCGTTGCGCACCGCAATCGATATGCCGGCGCTCAAGGCGGCATTCGGGCCGACCGCGATCCTGCAACCTGTCACCGCGGTACGTGCCGGACGTGCCGCGATCAAGACCGAGCGCATGCAAGGCGCGATGAAAGCGTTCGGTGATCTCGGTCAGGTGCAGGCGAAAGCCGGGACGCGCGCAGCTCTCGATGGCCTCAAGCTCGCCGAAAGCCCGAAGGACATTGCCAAGCTTTCGCGACTTGCCGCGACGAAGGGCGGCAAGACTCGCGCGGTCCTCAAAGTCCTCGGCCGCGGCGCCATCGTGCTTGCGGCAACGCTGTGGTCGCTCGCTTCGTGGAGCTTCTGGGCGCTGTTCTTGATCGTCGGTTTCGTCGCGGGGCTGAAGCGGACGGCCGAGCGCCTTGCCCTCTCCTATCTCCGCCGGCGACGCGCTACTCGCCTGCGTGCCGCGAAGTTCCGCCCGGCCGCGCCGCGTTTGCCACGGGTTGAACCGTTCGCCGTCGCCGCATAGGGTCCCGGCAACTTTCGGAGTTGCTATGCCTACCTTTCACAACGGCCCGGTCGAGATCGCCTATTTGGATCAAGGCGAAGGCGAGCCGATCCTGCTCATTCATGGCTTCGCGTCGAACAAGGACATGAACTGGTCGTTCCCGAACTGGGTAACGACGCTCATGCGCGCGGGACGCCGCGTGATCGCGCTCGATAATCGCGGACATGGGCAATCGACGAAGCTCTATTCGCCGGACGATTACGACACGGCGCGCATGGCGAGCGACGCGCGCGCCCTGCTCGATCATCTCGGCATCGAGCGCGCCGACGTGATGGGATACTCCATGGGTGCGCGAATTTCGGCGTGGCTCGCAGTCGAAAGCCCGGAGCGCGTGCGCTCGGTGGTTCTCGGCGGTCTCGGCATCCACCTCGTTGAAGGTGTCGGCCTGCCGCAGGAGGTCGCGCAAGCGCTCGAAGCGCCGAGCGTCGATGATGCGCAGACCGCTCAAGGCCGTACGTTCCGTCTCTTCGCCGAACAGACGCGCTCGGACCTGAAAGCCTTGGCGGCTTGTATTCGCGGCTCGCGGCAGACGCTGACAGCCGAGCAAGTCGGTCAGATCACATGCCCCGTTCTGATCGCGATCGGGACGAAGGACACGGTGTCTGGAGCTGCCGCACCGCTCGCTGTGCTGATCCCCGGAGCCGAGGTCGTCGACATCCCGGAGCGCGACCACATGCTCGCGGTCGGCGATAAGGTCTACAAGCAGGCCGTCGTCGAATTCCTCAGCCGGCGGCCGTAAGCCTCACGCAACGGTCTGTTTCATCAGCCGAATTTGAATGCTATGCAGCGCGGTGCGCCGCCGCCGAGACCGAGACATGAGCAAATCTCATCGATACCACCGTTTACTTTCATCCTCCGTAAGGCCTTGTCACGGATAAAATGGCCTCCAATCTGTGTTAGAACGACCAAATTACTTTCTCGGTATTTCCGGCTTTAGGAATCGGCCATGGCGCATCAGCAGACCAAACTGAAGAATGCTCTCGACAAGGTCGATCCGGTTTGGACGCGCCTGCGTCATGAGGCCGAGGACATTGTCCGACGCGAGCCGGAACTCTCGACGTTCATCTATTCAACCATCCTCCACCACGACACGCTCGAAGCCGCTGTCGTGCATCGCGTGTCCGAACGCCTGCAGCATCCCGACGTTTCTGGGGAACTCATCCGCCAAGCGTACAGCGATGCACTGCAGTCGGACCGTTCGATCGGCATCGCATTCCGCGCCGACATCGTCGCGACGGTTGATCGCGATCCGGCCGCGAGCCGCTACCTCGATCCGGTGCTCTACTTTAAGGGCTTCCACGCCATCCAAGCGCATCGCCTCGCGCATTGGCTTTGGAAGAACGGCCGCAAGGATTTCGCGCTCTATCTGCAGAGCCGCTCGTCCTCTGTCTTCCAGACCGACATCAATCCGAACGCGCCGATCGGCCGCGGCATCTTCCTCGATCATGCGACCGGCTTCGTCGTCGGCGAGACGGCCGTCATCGATGACGACGTTTCAATCCTGCATGGCGTAACGCTCGGCGGCACCGGCAAGGACAACGAAGATCGTCACCCGAAAATCCGTCGCGGCGTGATGCTCGGCGCTGGAGCAAAGATTCTCGGCAATATCGAGATCGGTCATTGCGCGCGCGTTGCGGCCGGTTCGGTCGTGCTCAAGCCGGTTCCGCCGAATACGACCGTTGCGGGCATTCCTGCGCGCGTCGTCGGTACGGCCGGCTGCACGGAACCGTCGCGGACCATGAACCAGCTCCTGCAAGAGCTGACGGAACTCCCCGACCCGGCCATCTAAAGCCCGATTTGATCCCGGCGGCTATCGGCGCTAGAGCTTCCGGCGACAGATTCAACGCGCCGGATCCCGGCGGCATGGAGGCGATTTTGGCAGGAATTGAAGTCGGCGAGATCAAGAAGCTCGACGCATATCTCAAGAAGCTGTTCGACAACCAAAAAATGCGCGTCGTGCCGCGCCCGAAAAAGACCGACTCGGTTGAGGTCTATCTCGGTGAGGAGTTCCTTGGCGTGCTCTCGCTCGACGACGAAGACGGCGATCGCTCTTTCAACTTCAACATGGCGATCCTCGACACCGATCTCGAGTAGACGTTGCCATCGTTCGCTCTGCGAAAGCCCGGCCACCGCGCCGGGCTTTTTGTTGCGCTCATGCCGGTTTGTCGCATGGCGCACGGGTCACGATCGGTTAGTCTCCGGCAAAACGTCCCTGGGGAGGAGACACCATGAATATCAACCGCCGTACGATACTGGCGACGGGCAGCGCCGCCGTCGCGCTTCCGTTCTTTGCGCGTCGCGCATCAGCACAGACGTGGCAACCGACAAAACAAATCCGCATGATCGTGAGCTACCCGGCCGGTGGACAGACCGACCTGCTCGGCCGTGCTTTCGGCGACTACATTTCGAAGCAAGTCGGCCAGACCGTCATCGTCGAAAACAAAGCCGGCGCGGCCGGATCGATGGGCGCCGCTGAAGTCGCGCGGGCGGCACCGGATGGCCACACGATCCTCTGCTCGATCTCGACGACTTACGTCATGAACCGGGCGATGATGAAAAATCCCGGCTACGACATGGATAAAGATTTGACCTTGGTCAGCGTCATTCCGGGCGCCGGTTTGTTGCTGATCGCCAACCCGAGCACCGGTATCAAGTCGCTCGACGACTTCGTCGCCTTCGCGAAGAAATCCGGCAAGGTCAATTTCGGCACCTACAGCGCGGGCTCTGCGCCGCACATGACGATCAACGAACTCAACCGGCAGTACGGTTTGAAGATCGAGCCGATCCACTATCGCGGCGAAGCGCCGATGTGGACGGGTCTCGCCGAAGGATCGCTCGATGTCGCGATGGGAAGTTACACGGCCGCGCAATCGGTGCTGCAGAGCAATCGCGGGGTCACTTTCGCGGTGCACTCGAAAAAGGTCGACGCGATCCCGGACATCAAGACATTGCCGCAGCAAGGCGCGACGTCGAAGTTCTTCACCGTCAGCGGCTTCACCGGTTGGGCACTGCCAAAGGCAACGCCGCAGCCGATCGTCGATCGCCTCGCGCAGCTTTGCGTCGCGGCGAACAGCGATCCCAAGGTGAAGGAGATTCTCACCACTTTCGTGCTGGAACCCGCGCTCGGCTTCAAGGAAACCAACGCGCTCTACCAGCAGGAATTGCCGATCTGGATGGATGCCGCGAATGCTTTGGGACTGGCGCCCGTATAGCTATTCGCGGCTCAGGCGAATATCGACTTCGCGCTCGACGTAACGCCATTCCGGCGTTGCGCGGAGCCGCGTCACCAGCGTCTCAAAATCGCTTGCGTGTTCTGGCGCGAATTCGAACCACGTGAGGAAATCGAATGGCTCACCGAGTTCGCGCGCGTGATGCAGTCGTCGCGCAACTCCGGGCAAATACTCGAGGCCGATCGCGATGTCCCGCGACTGCTCTTCCATGATCGCGCGACGCTCGTCTTGCGCGAGTGCCCACCAACTTTCAGATTTCCGAATCGGAATCAAGGCTGCGCGCGTTGCTGCGGGGCGCCCTAACCCTTCCTGACGCGCAGCGAGCGCTTCGAGTTCGTCCCGCCGCGTATAGCGTGCGTTGCTGGTGACGCCGCGCAGCACCCATTCGCCATGTACCAGTTCGGCGCCTTCGACGACGTCGAGACGGGCGGCGCGCGGCAGCGCTTCGCCGACGACACTATCGATACTGTCTATGCGCCACGCCCCGGAAGCGGCGGCACAAAATGCGACGTGGAGCGGTGGCATAGCGAATTCTATATCCGCAGAGACGATGAACTCAATCGGCTAGTTGCGCGCGATGATGCAGCTCATCCACCGACCGCACCGTCAATTGCGAAGGCGTACTGCCCTGACGAATCCTTCGTGACGACGTATCTCATTCGATCAAGTACGTTGTTCTCGCGATCAAACGTCAGGATCCTCGGCTGAATATCTGTGAGATTTTGCTCATCAAGGTAAAGCGAGTTGCAAACGATGATCTGGTCGCCAGGCTGACACGTCCGAGCGGCCGCACCATTGAGAACGCAACAGCGCGAACCGCGGTCACCAAAGATGACGTATGTCGAGATGCGATTTCCCGAGTTCTTGTTCCAGATCTCGACGAACTCCAGCGGCAGAATTCCAGCCTGCTCGCAATGATCCGGGTCAAGGGTAATCGAGCCATGATAATTGAGGTTGGCGTCGGTGACATAAATGCCGTGCAGCTTGCCGGCCACAATCCTGCGCATCAAATCGAAGTCCCAAAACAATCGCTTTAATAAATAGAACAAGCTTGGTGCGGGCGGCCGGACTCGAACCGGCACGGGCCTTGCGGCCCTACGGATTTTAAGTCCGATGCGTCTACCAATTTCGCCACGCCCGCGCGGGGTCGATGTCTCGTGGTTTTTCGCCGAGCGGTCAACCCTAGGACCATTCAAAGAAAAAGCCCGCCGCGAAAATCGCGACGGGCTCTGAAGCTCTGGAGAGCGAACGATTAGTACGATGCGACGACTGGGGCACCCCAATTGAAGCGGTAGTTGATACCAGCCTTGACTGTGTGGATCGACGTATCGACGCGCGCCGTCTCGACGAAAGCACCAGTGTTGATACGGGTGAAGTCGAACGTGCGGCGGCCGTAGTCCGTATACATGTACTCGATCTTCGCTGACCATTGCGGAGCAAAGGCGTATTCGAGACCGCCACCGATCGTATAGCCGCTGCGACGAAGATTGCCGCTCGTCTCGTCGTCAGCCGGAGTTGCCGGGAAGCGCACGTGGTGAATTTCGTTGGCCCAAGAATAGCCGCCCTTGAAGTAGAACAGCGCGTTGCCGGCGACATAGCCAAGGCGACCAGTGATCGAGGCCATCCAATCGGTCTTCGACGTGCAGTTAGCGGCCGGATTCGGGCAGACGCTGCTGCCCGTCAAGCTGCCCCAAGAACCTTCGCCTTCGATACCGACGAGCCACATCGGGCTGAACTGCCAATTGTAACCGATCTGGCCGCCGCCGAAGCCGCCACGAATACGGTGATTGGTCGTGATTGCAGCGAGCGGGAACAGCCAGTCGCTATCGCCCCAGGCGCCACCACCGTGAGCACCGATGTAGAATCCGTTCCAATTCGTCACCGGTTCGACAACGGCGATCGGAGCTTTGTAAACCGGGCGGCCCAAATCGGCAGCCAGAGCCGGAGACAAGAAAGTGCCGGCGAATAGCGCGGCCGTCAGAATCTTTTTCATTTCGGTGTTCCTCAGTCCATCCCGGCTCCAGGGAAACACGATTCCAAATACACAACCATTGCGTGCAAGACATACTCGAAATAAAGCTTTTAAGGCTTTGCACGCCTTGCCTTACTCAAGCACCGCTATCACCACGGTGTGTGACCAGTTGAGCTGCCAGTTGCGGCCCATCATGTCGGTGACTTCGCCGTTCTTTTCGTAGAATTTGTTGGGCGCCTGGAACATGCCGATGCAGACGCATCCGTTCGGCGCCCAAGCGGCGTGACGGCTGCCCGGCGGACGCCAGACGTACTCGCCCGGCCCGACGGATAAACCGGCGTCGGGACCGTCCTTGTCGACCAACACGCCTTCCAGAACATAAGTTTGTTCGATCATCGCGTGCTCGTGGTCGGGGAGTTCGGCGCCGGGCGCCATCTTGACCAGCACGGTCGCCAGCCCGGTCGCGGGATCGACCAGCAGCGTCTTCACCTCGCAGCCGGGAAAGCGGGTCTTCTCCCAAGGCAAGTCCGCGGTCTTGACGTGACGCGAGGCTTTTTCAGTCAGGCTTTCGTGCTGCGGATTTCCGGGCGAGATGGCGGCCATGACTTTCCTCCGGTTGTTTTGCCGGAGAGGTTAGCGCGCGTCGCGAAACGGCGATAGTTGAATCAGCCGGCGCCGCTGATCGGCGGCTGAAAGGCAAGCCCGGTGTCCCACGGGAAGAAGATCCAAGTATCCTGGGAGACTTCGGTGATGAACGTGTCGACCAAAGGCCGGCCCATCGGCTTGGCATAGACGGTCGCGAAATGAGCCTTCGGCAGCATTTCGCGGACGAGCTTCGCGGTTTTTCCCGTATCGACGAGGTCGTCGACGATCAAAACGCCCTGCCCTTCGTCGGTGCCGACGACATCCTTTGCGACACGCTTGAGCACGTCGAAATCGCCTTGCTGCTGATGTTCGTAGCTCGAGATGCAGACGGTCTCGACGAGGCGTATCTCAAGCTCTCTCGCAACGATCGCGGCCGCGACCAGACCGCCACGCGTGATGCACACCATCGCGCGGAACGGCCCAGCCTCGTGTAGCCGCCATGCCAGCGCCCTGGCGTCGCGGTGGAATTGGTCCCACGAGACCGGGAAGGCCTTGGGCGGCAGCGGCTGATGGGTTGGTGAGGTCATTGCCAATTCTGAGTCTTCAAAACGATTTGCGACAACCGGCTGCGAAAGTGATTCAACTCATTTCTGCAGCGAAACCTGCACGCCCGCCAGCATCTCGCGCACAGCCGCGACAGCAGCGGACAGCCGCTCCTCCTCGCGCGCGCGGACGACGATCGACGTGTTCGGCCCCTTGTCGTCGATGAACGGGTAGCTGCCGATGGTGACGTCTGGAAACGCTTTCGCGACCTCGCCGAGCGGGCCGCCGATGTCTCCTTCGCGTGCGTCCGCGCGGACGCTTTCGGACAGCATCTTTTTGCCGGTCTGTAGCGTCGGGGCGATCTCGTCGAGCATCGCCTGCATGACGACCGGAATGCCGGCCATGACGAAGACGTTGCCGATACGGAAGCCGGGCGCCCCAGAGACCTTATTATAAACGAGCGTGCCGCCCTCCGGGATGCGGGTCATGCGCATACGGGCCTCGTTGAGGTCCGCCCCGTTGAAGCGCTTTTTCAGGATGTCGACCGCTTCCGGATGATACGGCAGCGCGACGCCGAAGGCTTTGGCGACGCAATCGGCCGTGATGTCGTCATGGGTCGGACCGATGCCGCCGGTCGTGAAGAGGTAGTTGTATTTCGACCGGAGCGCGTTCACGGCGGCGACGATCTCCTCCTCGATATCGGCCACAACCCGCACTTCGCGAAGATCTACGCCGATATTCGTCAGGTATTCGGCCGTATAGCCGATGTTTTTGTCTTTGGTCCGGCCTGACAGAATTTCGTCACCGATCACCAAAAGTGCCGCCGTGATAATAGCTTGGCCCTTCGGGGATTCTTGTTGCATCATGTTTTCCGCGCTTCCTCGATTGAGGCCGGGAGCTTAATCGGGGTGGCGGGATTGTCCACCTGGCTTGGCGCAAGCTTTGCCTGTCTTTGCTCGTATTGCGTTGTTTTCAGGGGGTTTGTTTGGTCCGTTACGACGAAATGACAGAAAATACCGGCTCGATAAGACCGGCGTATCAAGAACTCGATCGCTGGCTCAAGACGATCGAGCAAAGCGTCCTCGAGACACGTCGTAAGGAAGCCGAACTCCTCTTCCGCCGCATCGGCATCACCTTCGCGGTTTACGGCGAGGACAACGCCAAAGAGCGCCTTATCCCGTTCGACGTACTGCCCCGCATCCTGATGGCGCAGGAGTGGGACGTTCTCAAGCGCGGCCTCGAGCAGCGTGTCCGCGCCATCAATGCCTACCTCAAGGACATCTACGGCAAGCGCGACATCCTGCGCGCCGGGATTGTGCCTGAGGCGCTCGTTTTCCAGAATCCGGCATTCCGGCCCGAGATGAATGGGCAAAAGCTCGCGCACGACAGCTACGTGCAGATCGCCGGCATAGATGTGGTCCGCACAGGTCCTGACCAGTTCTACGTGCTGGAAGACAATGCGCGCACGCCGTCCGGCGTTTCCTACATGCTGGAGAACCGCGAAGTCATGATGCGGCTTTTCCCAGAGCTGTTCGCGCGCCATCGCGTCGAGCCGGTCGAGAACTACGCGGACGAGTTGCTGGCGACATTGAAGTCGGTGTCGCCGCTCAGCGCGTCCGCCGACCCTACCGTCGTGTTGCTTACGCCCGGTGTCTACAACTCGGCCTACTATGAGCACTCTTTCTTGGCCGATAAACTCGGTATCGAGCTCGTCGAGGGCGGCGACCTCTTCGTGTCCGACGATGTCGTTTACATGCGCACGACGCGCGGACCGAAACGTGTCGACGTCATCTATCGCCGGATCGACGACGACTTCCTCGATCCCCTCGCCTTTCGGCCGGATTCAGCGCTCGGCGTACCCGGGCTGATGGTCGCCTATCGCGCCGGCAATGTCGTGCTGGCGAATGCGGTCGGCACCGGCGCGGTCGACGACAAGGCCGTCTACACTTACATGCCAGACATCGTGAAATTCTATCTCGGCGAAGAGCCGCTGCTCGCCAACGTGCCGACATGGCGCTGCCGCGAGCCGGACGCGCTTAAGTATGTGCTCGAGCATCTGCCGGAGCTCGTCGTCAAGGAGGTGCACGGCTCAGGCGGCTACGGCATGCTGGTCGGCCCGACGTCGACCAAAGCGCAGATTGCTGCCTTTGCCGACAAGCTGAAAGCCGCGCCGGCGAATTTCATCGCGCAGCCGACACTTTCGCTCTCCACGTGCCCGACCTGCGTTGAATCCGGCATCGCGCCGCGTCACGTCGATCTGCGGCCGTTCGTGCTCTGTGGAGCGAAGAAAGTTTCCATCGTGCCCGGCGGCCTGACGCGCGTCGCGCTTAAAGAAGGCTCGCTCGTCGTCAACTCGAGTCAGGGTGGCGGCACGAAAGACACGTGGGTGGTGTCGTGATGATTTTGGTTGGGTTCTGATTATGCTCTCACGTACGGCTGACAATTTGTACTGGATGGCGCGCCTCGTCGAGCGCGCCGAGTCTCTTTCGCGCATCCTCGACACGACGCTGCGCCTAACCGCGACGCCCGTGAATGCCGAAGACACGACGAACGAATGGGAGTCGGCAATCGCGACCGCCGGCTGCGAAGACGCGTTCTACAACGAGCACGAGGACGCGACCGAACAGACTGTCATCAACTATCTGGCGTTCTCGCGCAGCAACCCTTCGTCGATCCGCAACTGCATCGAGAATGCCCGCCACAACGGTCGCGCGGTGCGTACGGCGCTCACCACTGAGATGTGGGACACGATCAACGGTGCCTGGAACGAACTACAAAGCGTCGATGAGAAGCGCATGTCGCGCAACGACATTACACCGTTTCTGCGTTGGACGCAGGAGTTTTCGCTGCGCTTCGACGGCAACAGCTACCGCACGATGCTGCGCAACGATGCGTATCTGTTCTCGCGCATCGGCGTGAATATCGAACGTGCCGACAACACGTCTCGCTTGCTCGACGTGAAATACCATTTGCTGTTGCCGGAGCACGAGCCGGTCGGTGGACCGCTCGACTATCTGCAGTGGTCGGCGATCCTGCGTTCGGTGTCGGCACTGACGGCATATCACTGGGTCTATCGCGACAACATTCGCCCATGGCGTATCGCGGACCTTCTCATCCTCAACGATCAACTGCCGCGTTCGCTCGCGAGTTGCTACGACAATCTTGGGCGCTATCTTGATGATCTCGGCCGGGCCTATGCGCAGCAAGGTCCGGCGCAACGCCACTCGCGCTCGATGCGCGCGCGGCTTACGAACCTCAACATCGAGCAAATCTTCCAAGGCGGTCTGCACGAGTTTATCACGGACTTCCTCGGCAACAACAATCAGATGGGTTTCGCCATCACCAAGCAGTATTTGAGCTGATGCGCATATTCATTCGGCATGAAACGACCTACGAATATGACGATCCTCCAAAGAACGTCATTCAGACGCTGCGGCTGACTCCGCGTCATCACGAGAGCCAATACATCGTCCGCTGGCGCATCGCGCTGTCGCACGACGGCCGTCTCGATCAGCGTGAGGATGCGTTCGGCAATTTGCTGCACGCCTTCACGTTGGCGGGTCCGGTCGAACGCATCGGCATCGATGTCGAGGGTGAAGTCGAGACACAGGATTCTGCGGGAGTGGTGCGTGGAGCGGTGGAGCGGTTTCCGCCGAACTTCTTCCTGCGCGAAACGCCGCTGACCGAGCCGGACGACGCGATCCGCGCGCTCGCCGGCGAGATTTCCGGTGCGAGCACGCAGCTTGACCAAATGCACCGCCTACTCGGCAAGCTCAACACCGATATGTCGTTCGATCCAGACCCAACGCATGTCCACACGACCGCCGCGCAGGCTTACGCGTTGAAGGCGGGCGTCTGCCAGGACCTGTCGCATATCTTCATTGCGGCAGCGCGAACAATCGGGATTCCGGCACGCTATGTCAGCGGACACATGTATCGCGTCGACGGCGTCACGGATCTTGTCGCCGGACACGCTTGGGTTGAGGTCTACTTGAATGATCTCGGCTGGGTTGCTTTCGACCCGACCAACGGCATTTGCGCGACCGATGCTCACGTCCGGATCGCGGTCGGCCTCGACTACCTGGGCGCGGCACCGGTACGCGGCTCGCGCCAAGGTGGCAGCCACGAGCGCCTCGTGGTCAATGTTAAGGTCGCACAAGCTCAATCACAGCAGCAAACATAGCTCCAGCGCGTTGCGGGCGGCGGCTTAGAGTCGCTATAAGCGGTGCCGCGGCGTGCGACTCGGAGACTAAGAAAAGAAATGACTTACTGCTGCGGCATTCTGGTCCGTGACGGCCTCGTGATGGTCGCCGACACGCGCACCAACGCAGGGCTCGATAACGTCTCGACGTTCCGCAAACTTCACATCTTCCGCAAGCCGGACCGGCTCCTTACCCTCTCGACCTCCGGCAACCTCTCGATCAGCCAATCGGTCGTTAGTGTCCTCAACGAGGGCGTCGAGAACCCGGAGACCGGCGAACTCGAAACGCTGGTCAATGCGCCGACGATGTTCCAGGCGGCCCAGCGGATCGGCCGCGCGATCCGGCGCGTCTATGAGTCGGACGCGCCCGGCCTTCAGGCCGCCGATATCAGCTACGAGGTCTCATTCCTGTTCGGCGGTCAGATCAAGGGCGGCCCGATGCGGATGTTCATGGTCTATCCGGCCGGAAATTTCATCGAGTGCACGACTGACACCCCCTACCTCCAGATCGGCGAGCACAAGTACGGAAAGCCGATCCTCGATCGTGCAGTGCACCATAATATCGACCTCTACGACGCCCTGAAGATCGCGCTGATCTCGATGGATTCGACGATGCGGTCGAATCTTGCAGTCGGCCTGCCGATCGATTTTGTCGTTGTGCGCCGAGATGCTTGCATCGATGAGCTGACGTATCGCATCGAGCCGGGCGAGCCCTATTTCAGCGACCTTCGCGACCGCTGGTCGGCAGCCCTTCGCGCCGCACATATCGCTATCCCGCGGCCGCCCTACGCTGGGAAACGCGGGTAATTTAACTGTTTTTCAACTGTAAATTATACCAAGCCAAGAATCCCTGATCGCTGAAAGGTTTCGCCAACCTGAACACGGCACTGTCGATGCAATAACACCGAAAGTCGGTGCCAATTGGCAGATAAGAACCAGGGCCTAGTAACTGCGCGCCGTAGCTTCGGCCGCCGCAGCATCATTATTGCAGCGATTGCGGTTGCCGCCGCAATCGTGGGCGTCTGCGTTTCCGTCTTCTGGTTGAGCAACAGCGCCAACGAAGCGGCGCACCTGCGCGAGCAACAACTCGTCCGCGACGCCTTCGATGCTCGGGCACAACAGCTTGTCCGCGATGTCGAGCAAGTCGCCCGCTCTTCGAGGGCGATCGAACGCTTCTGGTACCGCTTCGACGGCGAGACGATCCGCCAAAACACGAAGTCGTGGCTCGCAGAGCCGCTCGCCGATAGCCTGTTCATAGTCGTCGAGCCGAATGGCCGAGCGCTGCAGAACGTCGTGCTGCCGGACGGGTTTTTCCGCGCCCCACGCGACATTTTCGAAGACCTACGCCCGGTACTCGACGAAGTATCCGCCCTGCGCACAGCATCGAGCCTGGCGGGCGACGACCCGCGAATGGGTACTCACGCGACCGTTCAGATTCAAACACTGCTCGGTCGCCCAGCGATAGTCGCAGCCGCTTATCTCGGCGGGGAGCCGCCGGCCACCGCAAGATACAATCCCGTGCCGCTCGTCGTTATGGCGCGATTCATATCGCAACAGCTACTGAGCGAGACGGCCACGCGATTTAGCCTGCCGGATCTGCGCCTGGTGAGCCGATACAACGAGATTCCGAAAGGCTCGAACACTTTGGAGCTTCGCGATCACGGGAATGGATGGGTCGCGCAGCTTGCTTGGACGCCCGAGCGCCCGGGTGATCAGATGTCGAATACGATCATCCCTATCGTGGTGCTCGCCGCACTCGGGCTCTTGGCGCTGCTCTTGGTGGTCGCTCACTATGTCGGCCGGACGACCGCTGTTCTCGAGCGCAACCAAGATCGCCTCCAGTATCTCGCGGCCCACGATGCGCTGACCGGATTGCCCAATCGCTTCTCGCTGATGCAAGCGTTGGACAGCGCCATGGAGTTGGCGAAAACCGATCGGATGCGCGGCGTTTTCATCACGATCGATCTGGATCTCTTCAAGGACGTCAACGATTTGCTCGGCCACGATGTCGGCGATCAACTGATCACCGAAGTCGGCAAGCGGCTCCTGCAAACCTTCGAGCGCGAGACTATGGTCGCTCGTGTCGGTGGCGACGAGTTCGCGATCATCGCACGCAATGTGGAGGGCGAAGACGCTATTCGCCTCATCGGCGAACGGGTGCTTGACGTATTCGCTCTGCCGTTCACAGTCCGCAATCAGCAGATACGACGCGGCGCCAGCGTCGGGATCGTTTCGCTTGATCAGACGGCAGCGACGAGCACAGACCTTTTGCGCTTTGCCGACATGGCGCTCTACCGGGCGAAACACGAGGGGCGCGGATTTTACTGCGTCTACGACGTCGACATGAGCGATGCTTACGTCGCAACCAAACAGCTTGAGGAAGACCTTCGCGTTGCGATTGAGAACAATGACCTGACGCTAGTTTATCAGCCGGTCGTGGCTGCCAATGGAAAGATTATTGGTGTCGAGGCGCTCAGCCGTTGGAAACATCCAACGCTCGGCATGGTGTCGCCGCCGCGCTTCATCGCAGCCGCCGAGCAAAGCGGATCGATTGTCCAACTCGGCGATTGGGTGATCCGCCAAGCCTGCAATGACGCGCTTGCTTGGCCGACCTTGACGGTCGCGGCCAACGTATCCGCAATGCAATTCCGCCGCCCCGAATTTGCGCAGATCGTCAAATCGATCCTGCAAGAGACCGGTCTGCCGCCGCAGCGGCTTGAGCTTGAGATCACGGAAACCGCCGTCATCGGCAACATCGAGGACGCTATCGCGGCCATCAATGATCTGCGCAAGCTTGGCGTTCAGTTTGCGCTCGACGATTTCGGCACGGGCTATTCATCGCTCGCGTATCTGCGCAGGCTTCCGTTCGACCGTATCAAGATCGATCAATCCTTCACGGCGAGTATCGAGAGTGGCGCGGAAGCGGCTTCCATCGTCCACGCGATTGTCAGCCTCGGCCGCGGCCTCGGCATGAAGGTGACGGCCGAAGGCGTCGAGACGCCGGACCAGCAGCTCTTCCTCCGCGCCGCGGGCGTACACGCGATGCAAGGCTATCTATTTGGACGGCCGATGCCTGCCGCCGAGATCGAGCCGGCGCCCGCTCAGACGACACGCGCGGCGTCCTAGTCCGCAATCCAAACATTCGCCCTGCGCGCTTGCGCATGGGTCATGAAACGGACTACTCCTCGCCGAGGCGCCTCGACGCGCATACGAAATATTTTGGGAGCTGAAACATGTCTGGGAAGGTTGCGGTCGTCACGGGTGCGGGAACGGGTGTCGGCAAGGCCGCAGCACTTGCGCTGGTGAAGGAAGGCTACGCGGTCGTGTTCGTCGGCCGCCGCCAGGATGTCCTCGACGCCGCGATCAAGGAAGCCGGCGCAGGCGCGAAAGCTCTTGCGGTCTCGGCCGATATCTCGAAGCCGGAAGAGATCAAGAAGGTCTTCGCCAAGGTCAAAGAGACTTACGGCCGTCTCGACTTGCTGTTCAACAACGCCGGCATGGGCGCGCCGCCGGTGCCGTTCGAAGATCTCCCGGTCGAGACTTGGAAAGCCGTGGTCGATCTCAATCTCACGGCATCGTTCCTGTGCGCGCAGGAAGCCATTCGCATGATGAAAGCGCAGAAGCCGCAGGGCGGCCGCATTATCAATAACGGTTCGATCTCGGCGCACACGCCTCGCCCGCGCTCTGCGGCCTACACGTCGACCAAGCACGCGATCACAGGCCTGACGAAGTCGATCTCGCTCGACAACCGCGAGTTCGACATCACGTGCAGCCAGATCGATATCGGCAACGCCGCAACGCCGATGACCGACCGCATGGTGAAGGGCGAAGGCGTTTTGCAGCCGGACGGCAGCATGGCGCAAGAAGCGCGTATGGATGCGGACAACGTCGGCAAGGCCGTCGCCTACATCGCGAACCTGCCGCTCGACTCCAACGTGTTGTTCATGACCGTGATGGCGAACAAGATGCCGTTCGTCGGTCGCGGCTGATTGATTTTTCCGACTGTGAGAAAGGCCCCGGCCCTCGCGCCGGGGCATTTTCATTTCACCAGCGATACTTTCACGCGCGATCCGGACTTCACGGACTTCAGCGCTTTCACATCCGACGTCGCCTTCGCGAACACGTTGGCCGGGCTCGCGAGGCGTATCTCATCGCCGCGACTGACCGGTGTGCGGCCGAAGCCGATCGCGATGCACGGACCGCCGAGCCAATACGCGATATCGCCCGGTTGCATGATTTCGCGAGCATCCGCCTCGCGCGGCGTTTCGACCGGAACGTCGAAGTAGACTTCATCGCCCCATGTCATCACGCGCGCTTCATATGGAAGCTTCGCCGCAATCGCTTTCGCCGACGCCGTGTCGAGCATGTCGGCTTCGAGCGTTTGGCCATCGAATTCGAAGCGGATGCGCGCCATCGCGTTCTCCCTGTTGTCGTTTCTCGCACGATCATACACAGTTCCGCCGGGGGATTTCATGCAGAACCTGCAGTCGGCGTTTGGCATCCTGGCGTTGATCGCGGTCGCGTGGGCGTTCAGCGAGCAACGCCGCGCCGTCGCGTGGCGGCAAGCCGCAGCGGCGCTTGCGCTCACGATCGCGCTGACATTTGTAATGCTGAAGGTGCCGCCGGTGCGCGCATTTTTCGCGGCCGCCAACGCGCCGGTCGAAGCACTTGCGGCGGCGACGCGCGCAGGAACCACCGTCGTGTTCGGCTATCTCGGCGGCGGGCCCCTGCCCTTCGATCCGAAAATGCCGGGTGGCGGTTTCATTCTCGCGTTTCAAGCGCTTCCGATCGTGTTGATGATCAGCGCGTTGACAACATTGCTCTTCTACTGGAAAATCCTGCCGCCCATCGTGCGCGGGTTCGCCTATGTGCTCGCGCGCACGCTTGGCGTCGGCGGCGCGGTCGGGTTGTCGACGGCGGCAAATATCTTCGTCGGTATGGTCGAAGCGCCGCTGTTCATCCGGCCGTATCTCGCCAAGCTCTCGCGTAGTGAATTGTTCGTCGTCATGACGGGCGGCATGGCAGGCATCGCCGGCACTGTGCTCGTTCTCTACGCCACGCTTCTCACCGCAAGCGTACCTGACGCGGCCGGTCATTTCGTCATCGCGTCGGTTCTCGGCGCGCCCGCCGCGATCCTCATCGCGCGCGTGATGGTGCCTGAGATCGAGAACGCCGCGACAGAAGGCTCGCTCGAAGAGCCGGAGCCTGTCGCCGCGAGCACGATGGACGCGATCGTCAAAGGCACGAGCGCCGGCCTCGAACTCCTGCTCAACATTGTCGCGATGCTGATCGTGTTCGTCGCGTTGGTTTATCTCGTCAACGCGATGCTCGGCATTCTGCCGTCCGTCGGCGGCGCACCAATTACGCTGCAACGCATGCTCGGCACCGTGATGGCGCCGGTGTGTTGGCTGATGGGCCTGCCGTGGAGCGAAGCACCGGCAGCCGGCGCGCTGATGGGCACGAAGACGGTGCTCAACGAGTTCGTCGCATATCTTGACTTCGCCGCGCTATCGCCTGAAGCGCTCTCGCCGCGCTCACGGCTCATCATGCTGTACGCGCTCTGCGGCTTCGCGAACTTCGGCAGCCTCGGCATCATGGTCGCGGGACTGACAACGATGGCGCCAGAACGGCGCCAAGAGATCGTCGGTCTCGGTCTTAAATCGATCATCGCCGGAACCCTGTCGACATGCGTCATCGGCGCGATCGTCGGCGTGCTGACTTAGGTTCGCGGCGTCTCGAATTTCCGTTGACGGGACGAACCGCAGCGGTAACCTTCACGCATTGCTCTTCTTATTTTGCGAACGGATATTTTTATGCAACGCATTGTCATAATGGCTGCTTCTTTGCTGTTTCTGTCCACGCACGCCGATGCACAGCAAATCAACAGCGTTAAAGTTTCCGGCTTCTCGAATGCCAACAAATGTTCGGCTCTCGGAGGAAGCTCAGTTCCTCCCACCATCACGATCCGGCACTCGAAAGCGGCCGGCAGCATCGCGATTTCGATGCGGGATGATTTGAGCAATGGCCGCGTCATCGACCACGGCAGCACCTCGGTCAGCGCCGATCCGTCCGGTGTGACAGTCGTCAAGTACGCGTTCCTTCCGCCCTGCAATCGCAGCGCCGACAGGACGTCCACTTACTCGTTCACGGTCACCGGCTCGAACGCACGATCCGTGAAATGGGCAACGGTGGCACCCGGCGGGCGCTGATAGCGAGAAGTTGCTCTGTCGCGTCGTGACGGCGCGGCAGAGCTTTAGTGCAGTCGCAACTCCGTGCCGATCGCGCGGACTTCCGCAGGCTTGATCAACCCCGAATGCGCGACCTCGACCGAATGCAGCACGCCTTCGAGCGAGCGCGTCCAGAAGTCGAGAAACTTCTGCAGCCCAGGGAATTTCGGGCACAGGTCGTATTCCTGCCAGACGTAAGTCTGCAGCAGCCAGGGATGATCGGGGCGATGATAGAGAATGCGCGCAGTGGTCAGCGCGTAGCCATCGAGCTGACGCCGGAAGTCGTCGTTCATTGCGGTCCTCGCTTCTAGTGCGGGACCCTGGCCCAGGCGGGACGGCCGGGACCAACGTCCCCTTCGATCCGCTTCCACGCGACGTTCGTCACCACGCGCGGAAATGAATCACGCAGACAACGCGAAAGTGTCGCCACCCAGTTCCACCAGTACAAGCGCATTTTCTGAATAAAGTGTGTACGATCAATAGGCTAGCAGCATCGCTTCACGAGCGCTAACAGCCGGCGGTTAGCGTGCACGCCGGCTGAGTTTCCGCGCGTGCTTGCGTGGCTTCACGTTGCCTTTGCCGAGCCAGCCGAAACCACGATTGAATTGATAGCCGCACTCGTAGAGGCCCGGCCCTTTCCATCCATCCGGATAGAAGCAAACCCTAGCGTCGATCAGCGACGCGACAGAACCGACAGCACGTGGAAAGGCGCTCGCGTCGGCAGGTGAAATGGCGGCGATTGCGAGCGACGTCAGAACGACTTTAAATATGCGCATGAGTAAAGCTCCGTTGAAAAAGACGAAGGGCCCGATCTTGCGATCGAGCCCCAACGTTTTCAATCTCGAATGCGTTCGAGTTGGAACGCAGATTAGCGGCGTCCGCGACCGCCGCCGTGGCGATGACCGCCACCGTGACGACCGCCGCCCATGTGGCGACCGCCGCCATGCATGTGACGGCCGCCGCCGTGATGATGACGACCACCGTGATGGTGATGACGATGACCACCGCGATGACCGTGCCAGCCGGAGCCGCGGCGGAAGCGATAACCGCACTGGTAAAGGCCCGGGCCGTTCCAGCCGTCGACGTAGAAGCAGAGCGCTACGTTCTCTACGTCAGAGACTGCCGGTAGCGGGCTGACAGGAAGCGCTTCGGCGCGCTGCGGCGCGAATGCGCCAGCAAGTAGCAACGCGGCCCCGGCCGCGATCCATGTCTTGATCATCGTTTCTCTCCGTTGGTGATTCCTCGCGAGGGCACCCTGCGCATATTCTGTTACCGAAACAAGACACGATTGCGCGCGCCAGCGGACGTTAGCGATGCCAAGAACTTCCGTTAGCAATCCACACTGATGAGTGCTAAAAACTGCTCACGGCCTCTTGAAGGCCTGTAGGGTCTGCCCTATCTCCCGCGTGAACTTGCGGCAGAGGCTCCCGAAGCGCGAAGTTCGACCCCAGAATTCGAAGCAAATCCAATGACTTGGAGGATACCATGAAGTTCCGCCCGCTTCACGACCGCGTCGTCGTCAAGCGCATCGATGCCGAGCAGAAGTCCGCCGGCGGCATCATCATTCCGGACACCGCACAAGAGAAGCCGTCGCAGGGCGAGATCATCGCCGTCGGCCCGGGTGGCCGTGACGAAGCCGGCAAGCTCATTCCGATCGACCTCAAGGTCGGCGACGTCGTCCTGTTCGGCAAATGGTCGGGCACGGAAGTGAAGATCGACGGCCAGGATCTCCTCATCATGAAGGAGTCCGACGTGATGGGTGTTATCGAAGGCACCGTCGCAACGAAGAAGAAGGCCGCGTAACGCGGCGTCCACCGCCCGCATGGGCGGTGTTTTTGTTTGATTCAGAACCCGAAACGGAAAATCCGAAATGGCAGCCAAAGACGTTAAATTCTCCGTCGACGCGCGCGATCGCATGCTGCGCGGCGTCGACATTCTCGCCAACGCCGTCAAGGTGACGCTCGGCCCGAAAGGCCGCAACGTCGTCCTCGACAAGTCGTTCGGCGCTCCGCGCATCACCAAGGACGGTGTGACGGTCGCAAAGGAAATCGAACTCGAAGACAAGTTCGAAAACATGGGCGCACAGATGGTGCGCGAAGTCGCTTCGAAGTCGTCGGACACGGCCGGTGACGGCACGACGACCGCAACGGTTCTCGCTCAGGCGATCGTTCGCGAAGGCGCAAAGGCCGTCGCAGCCGGCATGAACCCGATGGACCTCAAGCGCGGTATCGACCTTGCTGTCGCGCGCGTCGTCGAAGACCTCAAGAAGAACTCGAAGAAGGTCACCTCGAACGACGAAATCGCTCAGGTCGGCACGATCTCGGCGAACGGCGACAAGGAAGTCGGCGAATTCCTCGCTCACGCGATGAAGAAGGTCGGCAACGAGGGCGTCATCACGGTTGAAGAAGCCAAGTCGCTTGAGACCGAACTCGACGTCGTCGAAGGCATGCAGTTCGACCGCGGCTACATCTCGCCGTACTTCGTCACCAACGCCGATAAGATGCGCGTTGAGATGGAAGACCCGTACATCCTCATCAACGAGAAGAAGCTTTCAAACCTGCAAGAACTCCTGCCGGTCCTCGAAGCGGTCGTGCAGAGCGGCAAGCCGCTCCTCATCATCGCCGAGGAAGTCGAAGGCGAAGCTCTCGCAACGCTCGTCGTCAACAAGCTGCGTGGTGGCCTCAAGGTAGCAGCCGTCAAGGCTCCGGGCTTCGGCGATCGCCGCAAGGCCATGCTGCAGGACATCGCGATCCTGACCGGCGGTCAGGCGATCTCGGAAGATCTCGGCATCAAGCTCGAGAACGTCCAGCTCAACATGCTCGGCCGCGCCAAGAAGGTGATGATCGAGAAGGAAAACACCACGATCGTGAACGGCGCCGGCAAGAAGGCCGACATCGAAGCACGCATCGGCCAGATCAAGGCGCAGATCGAAGAGACCACTTCGGACTACGACCGTGAGAAGCTCCAGGAGCGTCTCGCCAAGCTCGCAGGCGGCGTCGCGGTTCTCCGCGTCGGCGGCGCGACCGAGGTCGAAGTGAAGGAGCGCAAGGATCGCGTTGATGACGCTCTTCATGCGACCCGCGCTGCGGTCGAAGAAGGCATCCTGCCGGGTGGTGGCGTTGCCCTCCTCCGTTCGATCAAGGCTCTGGCCGGCATCAAGACGCAGAACGACGACCAGAAGACCGGCGTCGAGATCGTCCGCAAGGCACTTTCGGCTCCGGCTCGTCAGATCGCACTCAACGCAGGCGAAGACGGTTCGGTCATCGTCGGCAAGGTGCTCGAGAAGGAGACCTATCAGTTCGGCTTCGACGCGCAGAACGCCGAGTACGGCGATCTCGTCAAGAAGGGCATCATCGATCCGACTAAGGTCGTTCGTGCAGCGATCCAGAACGCGGCTTCGGTCGCAGGCCTCCTGATTACGACGGAAGCCATGATCGCCGAGCTGCCGAAGAAGGGTTCGGCCGGTCCGGCAATGCCCCCCGGCGGCGGGATGGATTTCTAAGCTCCGCTTAGTTCTACGACGCGAAAACCCCGGCAGCGATGCCGGGGTTTTTGTTTGCGAGCGCCGGCACGCGACGTTTCGCTTCGCGCCGTGACTTGCTACCGAGGTCTCGTCCAAAAGAAAAAGAACGAGGAAACGACGTGACGCGCAAACTTGCAGCCATCGCTTTGGCCTCCCTGCTGGCGACTTCCGTCGCGCATGCGCAGACATTCAAACCGACGCAGCCCGAGGGTTACTTCTTCGTCGGCGGGAAGTTCGAGACGATCAACAACCGCGTGCTGATGACCGGCCAGATGTATGTCGAGTATCGCGCACCGAAGAAGATCAAGCATCGCTACCCTGTCGTGATGGTGCACGGGACCGCGCAGACCGGCTCAAACTTCACAGGCACGCCGGACGGGCGCGCCGGATGGGCGCAGCATTTCGTCGACCAAGGCTTCGCGGTCTACATCGTCGATCAGGTCGGCCGCGGGCGCTCCGGTGACAATCCTGACGCGTACGGCGCTTACACGCGCTTCCCGGCGACGGCGCTGGAAGAGCGTTTCACCGGCACGGAGAATTTCAAGCTGTGGCCGCAAGCGAAGCTGCACACGCAATGGCCGGGCGGTCCTGGCATTCGCGGCAACGCGGCGTTCGATCAATTCTACGCATCGCAGGTCGCCTACATCGCAAGCGCGGGCAAGACCGAAGAAGTTATGACGCCCGCGATGATCGCACTGCTGCAGAAAGTCGGCCCGTCGATCCTGCTCACGCATTCGCAGGCGAGTGTGTTCGGCTTCGCGATGTCGGATCAAAAGCCAGACCTCGTCAAAGCGCATATTGCGGTCGAGCCCAACGGTCCTCCGTTTTTCGACGTCGTCTTCAAGGGTGGAGACACCTGGTGGGAGACCTCCGGGAAGGAACGCGCCCGCGCGCATGGCGTGACGCGGTTGCCGCTCGCATTCGAACCCGCGGTCAAGGCTCCCGAGGACCTCCAGGTCGTTCAGGAAGACAAGGCGCGTAGCGATGGTCACATCCGCTGCTGGCTGCAGGCCGAGCCCGTCCGCAAATTGCCGAACATCGCCAAAGTGCCCACCGTCGTCGTAACGGGCGAAGCCTCGTTCCGGGCCACCTACGACGACTGCACCACCGCGTTTCTCACGCAGGCCGGGGTGAAGACGGACCGGATCGCTCTCGGCGAGATCAGCATTCGCGGCAATGGTCACATGATGATGCTCGAGAAGAACAACCGCGACATCGCTCAGGCGATGATCAAGTGGATCCGCCAGCGTATTCGCTGAGCGGCCGGACCCCGACAGCGATGCCTGAGTTTCTGTGCCCGTACGCTACCGTATGCGGTAGAGATCGGCTACGTCTTCGCCTTCAAGTTGCTAGCTTGGATATTGCTCGTGTTTCGTCTCACCGACTGCCACAACTTCCATGACTTCCGCGCGATGGCGAAGCGGCGCCTGCCCGGCCCGATCTTCAACTACATCGACGGCGCGGCGGACGACGAAACGACGCTGCGGCGGAACACGACAAGCTTCGAGCAGTGCGACCTCGTGCCGAACATTTTGCGCGGTGTGTCGGAGGTCGACACGTCCGTCACCGTGATGGGGCAGAAGCTTGCTGTCCCTTTCTATTGCTCGCCGACGGCGCTGCAACGGCTCTTCCACCATGACGGCGAGCGCGCGGTGGCAGCCGCCGCCGGCAAGTTCGGCACGATGTTCGGTGTCTCGTCGCTCGGGACCGTGAGCCTAGAAGAGGCGCGGCACATCAGCCGCGCGACGCCGCAGGCCTATCAGTTCTACTTCCACAAGGATCGCGGTTTGAACCGCGCGATGATGCAGCGCGCGAAGGATGCGGGCGTCGAAGTCATGATGCTGACGGTCGACAGCATCACGGGCGGCAATCGCGAGCGCGACCTGCGCACCGGCTTTTCGATTCCTTTCCGCCTCAACCTCGCGGGAATGCTGCAATTCGCCGTGAAACCGGCATGGGCGCTCAACTACCTCACGCACGAGAGCTTCAAGTTGCCGCAACTCGACACCCACGTCGATATGGGCGGCGGCGTCATGTCGATCAGCCGCTATTTCACCGAGATGCTCGATCCGGCGATGACGTGGGACGACGTCGCGCTGATGGTGCGCGAATGGAACGGCCAGTTTTGCCTCAAAGGCGTCATGTCAGTCGAGGATGCGAAGCGCGCCGTCGACATCGGCTGCACCGGGATCATCCTCTCGAACCACGGTGGACGCCAGCTCGACGGTTCGCGCGCGGCATTCGATCAGCTCGCCGAAATCGCGGATGCGGTGGGTGACCGCATCGACGTCATTATGGACGGCGGCGTGCAGCGCGGCACGCATGTGCTGAAAGCGCTGTCGCTCGGCGCTAAGGCCGTCGGCGTCGGCCGCTACTATCTCTATCCGCTCGCGGCGGCGGGCCAGGCCGGCGTCGAGCGCGCGCTCGGCCAGCTACGCACCGAGATCGTGCGCGACATGAAGCTGATGGGCGTCCGCTCGACAAGCGAGCTATCGCGCGCGAACCTACGCTTCCGCTGATCAGGCCGTTCCGCTGCCCGTATAGTCGGCGACGAGATGCAACATGCCGCGCAGGCCGTGGATGAGCCCTGCTTCCTCAACACGGAAGCGCGGCGAATGATTGGGTGCCGGCTCCTTGTCGTCCGGCGCTGCGATGCCGACGAAGAAGAACAACCCCGGCACGATATTCGAGAAGAACGAAAAGTCCTCGCTGCCGCTAGCGGGATAATCCATGCGAACGGCCTTTGGCGCGGCACGCGCAAGGCTCGGCGCCATTCGCTCGACCAAGGCCGCGTCGTTGTAAACGGCCGGATATGGGAATTCGCCCCATTCAACTTGGACGCGTCCTCTCATGCCCACTGCGACACTCTCGGCGATCTCGCCGATGCGCGTCATCACGAACCCCGATGATCGTCGCTATACGTGCGCGCGGTGCCGAGAAGTTCGGCCTTGTCGGAAATGATATTCTGCCGCTGACCGCCTTTGAACTGACCGACGGTGACGACAGCGGGATTGCGATTGATATCGGACTCGCGACTGACGATCGTTTGCAGCGTGGTGACGATTGTCGAGCCGATAGTGACCGGGTCGACGCCCTTCCACGGCATAGCGCCGTGCGTCTGGCTTCCTTTGACGGTGATACGGAATGTATCCGACGCAGCCATCGTGACGCCTGCCTTGTAGGAGATCACACCAACCGGCATCGCCGAGGTGACGTGGAGACCAAACACAACATCGGGCTTGGGATCTATCATAGCGCCCTGCTCGACCATCACGCGCGCCCCGCCTGACTCTCCAATCGGAAGCCCTTCCTCGGCAGGCTGGAAGATCAGCTTCACGGTGCCGCGCCACTCGCCGCGCAGCTCGGCCAATACTTCGGCGACGGCCATCAATACCGCAACGTGACAATCGTGTCCGCAGGCGTGCATCACGCCGACAGTCTCGCCGCCCCACTGCGTTGTGACCTTTGAGGCGAATGGAAGATCGACTTCTTCGGCGACCGGCAAAGCATCCATGTCGGCGCGGAGAGCGACGACCGGACCTTCTCCACCCTCGCCCTTCAGCAAGCCAACGACGCCGGTGGTCGCGATGCGTTCGTGCACTTGGTAGCCAAGACGCTTGAGGTGGTCTGCGACGATGCCGGCCGTGCGCGTCTCCTGATTGCCAAGCTCGGGATGCGCATGGAAATCGCGGCGCCACGCAATCATCCTTGCTTCGATCGCGGCAGCTGCGGCGTCGAGCTGTGCGTGGATCGGGCGAGCAACGCTGGTTGGCGCGACCGTCGGCCCTGTTGGCGGGACGACCAGTCCGCAGGCCGCACAAACGCAACCTGGCAAAGCTGCCGCCGTCGATATGGGCTCAACGGCCTCGGCAATGAACTGCCCCTGCGCGGGCTTGGAAATGGACATCGAAAAGCTCGGACAACAGAAAAAGGAATGACAAATTGGACACCCGAAAAGGGGGTTGTGCAACGTCCTAAAGATTGAAACGGGCGGCCTTCGCGTCGCGGGCTAGTCCGTTCCGCTGCCCGTATAGTCGGCGACGAGATGCAGCATGCCGCGCAGACCGTGCATCAATCCGGCCTCTTCGACGCGGAAGCGCGGCGAGTGGTTCGGCGCAGCATTCTTGTCGTCCGGCGCTGCGATGCCGACGAAGAAGAACAAGCCCGGCACAACGTTCGCGAAGAACGAAAAGTCTTCGCTGGGGCTCGCTGGGTGATCGAGCCGGAAGAGTTTCGGCGATGTGCGAGCCAGCGTCGGCGCCATCTTCTCAACCAACGCTACGTCATTGACGAGCGGCGGATACGCGAACTCATTCCAGGCAACTTCGGCGCTGCCGTTCATGCCGCGCGCGATATTTTCAGCTATCTCACCGATCCGCTTTTTCACCTGCGCGCGATGCGGCTCGCTGTAGGTCCGCAACGTGCCGACGAGTTCGGCGCTGTCCGAGATGATGTTCTGGCGTTGGCCGCCTTTGAAAATGCCGATCGTCACAACGGCGGGATTGCGCTGAATGTCCGTCTCTCGGCTGATGATGGTCTGCAGCGTCGTGACGATGGTCGCGCCGATCGTGATCGGATCGACGCCGCCCCACGGCACGGCGCCGTGCGTCTGTCGGCCTTTGACGACGATCTTGAACGTGTCCGAGCCTGCCATCGTCGGCCCCGGCCGATACGACACGACACCCACGGGCGCCGCGGACGATACGTGCAGGCCGAATACAGCATCGGGCTTAGGATCGGCCATGACGCCTTGCTCGACCATGACGCGCGCGCCGCCGGTCTCGCCGATCGGCAATCCCTCCTCGGCCGGCTGGAAGATGAGCTTCACGGTCCCGCGCAATTCCTTGCGCATGCCGGCAACAATTTCGGCGACAGCCATTTGGATCGCGACGTGGCAGTCATGACCGCAGGCGTGCATCACACCGACTTCTTCGCCGTTCCACCGCGTCTTCACCTTAGAGGCAAACGGCAGGTCGACCTGTTCGGCAACCGGCAGCGCATCCATGTCGGCACGCACCGCGATGACGGGACCAGGTCCGCCCTCGCCTTTCAGAACGCCAACAACGCCCGTCGTCGCAACGCCTTCGCGGACCTCGTACCCAAGCGACTTAAGGTGCTCCGCGACGATCCCGGCCGTGCGCTTTTCCTGATTGCCGAGCTCGGGATGCTGATGAATGTCGCGTCGCCATTCCAGCATTTTGGCTTCGATCGCTTTCGCGGCTTGATCGAGCTTAGCGTGGATCGGTCGCGCGGGCGCCGCTGCCGGCGTCGGTATGCTTTGCGCGAGCGCAGCGACAGGGCGCATGAGACTGAAGGCAGCGCAGGCGCAGCCGACATGCAGCAGTGCCCGGCGGCTCAGGTTAAGATCGATGGGTTCGGCGAAGAAACGGCTTTGCGTGCGTTTGAAGAAGAGCATCGGCGAGCTCCTGCAACAATATTGATCTGCCTATAGAGAAATAGGACACCCAAAAGTTGCATCACGCAAGGCCGAAGGCCTTTGTGTCGGCGCTGCCTGTTAGGCGAAAGCAGGCTCCGCCATCAACGTTCGGATAGCGTTGACGGTCGGCTCGCAACCGCGCTGGACTCGAATACACTCAGTTCTAATGTCGTTGGTTTTGCGGAGCATCAAGGCACGCATATCGGCTTGAAAACGTTCAAAACCGGCGCGGTTCGGCTCGCGGCCGTAATATTCTAATCGATTGAGCTTCCGGCCTTCGTCGCTCCGTTCCCACGCGGTCTCAGGATCAATATCGAGATAAATCACAAACTCCGGGGCGGGAAGCGAACGCCAAAGTCGAAAGATCTGATCGTTGATGAAGCCGTGCAAAATGCACTTCGCCAGGAGCTTGTAATAATAGGAGTCGACGATGACGGGCTTGTCGACACCGCTTGCCAGAATACGGTCGCGTAGATGGATCAAATAGACGCTGAAGACACTGAGCAGCAATTCCGGCGAGTGCCCCCCTGCTAACAACTCAGACGGTCTAAACGCCTCACGCATCGAGCGGACGATGTCCGACTCTTTTTCTGACAAGTTGTGATCGTAAGAAAAGCAATGCGCCGCAGCGTTCTTTTGAAGCTCACGCAGCATCCACGACTTACCAAAATAATCTGGACCTAGAAGAACACCAAAACGAAGATTGGGCCGTTCAACCTCACCGCGGGCAATCCGCGAAACCGCAAGCTGCATCGTTTCCACATATTGGGAGAAGAATTAAGCATGAAGCTCGAAGCGCGAGCAAAATACGAAATGAAATATTTGGGTATTGCGTAAGGAACAGCCTCTGGGTGTTCGCAAAATATGTCAAGAGGCCGTCACAAATCGAAGGAGCAAATGCTGCGAGCGGTTGAGCTGAGATACAAACCCGCCGCCGCGCGCAGCGAAATGCTTATTTTTTTGCAGCAGCTTTTTTCTTCGCCGGCTTGGCAAGTGCCTTCGGCTTGCTCTTCGACGAACTACGCGCGACGGCAGTCGCGGTTGCGATCGCTCCAGCCGCGAGAGCGGCAACGCCAAGCGCGACCGCAGGCGTCGAGGTCGCGGCTTTCTTCAGTTTTGCTTTTGTCGATGCTTTCACTTTCGGCATCGCAGGCAACTTCGCTTTCATCTGAGCCGCTGTCGGAAGGCTCGCTTTCACTTTAGCGACCGACGGCAGCTTCTTCTTCACCGACGCAACGGTCGGCAGCTTCGTTGTTGAAGCTTTCTTTGTAGAAGCCTTCTTGGTCGAAGCCTTCTTGGCAGATGCTTTTTTCATTTCGAGTTCTCCAATGTCTCAAGGAAAGTGATGCATTAAGCGCGCCAACGTCCTGGTGCGATGAGGCGCGTTGCGAAAATCAGCAGACACGCGCCCACGAAGCCGGACACGAGGTAGTTCAGCCACGGTGACAACCCGAGGCGCACGCCCAGCAAACCAAAGAGCCAAGCGCCGATGCCGGCGCCGATCATGCCGAGGATAATGTTGGTGATGATGCCCATGTTGCTCGCCGTCACCTTCTCGGCGAGCCAACCCGCAATCGCGCCAACGAAAATCGCGGCGATCCAACCAAGCTGTGCGTTTTCCATATTGATCGTCCCCTGTCGCACGCCGAAGAGCGCGCCATCCGAGCCGATAACACTTGAGTACCGGATAAGTTGCATTGCGGATATCACAATCGATTGGTGTCCCTGATCGCGCGAGAAGTTGGCGACCCACAACCCGCAAAAGTTCGTATCGACAGGCGCGAATCGATTCGCTTAGCTGAAAGCATTGCAAGCGTTGCAGAGGTCGGGGGCCTGATGCGACGGATATTAATTGCTGTGCTTATTGCTTTGGCATCGTGCGCATCTGCACGCGCGCAGATGATGCCGTTCATCGACATCACGCCGCCGCCATCGTGGACCGTGCCGAAGCATTATTGGACCTGCTTCGTCGGCTGCACGGCACCGACCGCACTGCGTTCCGATGGCTGGATCAACCTCACGCCGGACGAAGAAGATCCTTTCGATATCTTGGATCGGATTTGGAACACGATCTTCTTCCAGCGCGCGCGGACGACGTTGCGAAGCGATGGGAGAATCAACCTTTCGCCGAAACGACGGCCCTTCTGGGTGCGGATGTTCGACAACTGGCCTGTCGGCTGGCTGCTCCCGCAGCCGTCGAAGACCTGGCGGCTTGATGGCACAGCCGACATCTCGCCGTTTCCCAAGACGGTGATGTATGCGGGCGGCATCGACGGTTGGCGAAACGGGGCATTTGCTTACGGAGCGTTCTTGTGGTCACCCGGCGGCCTCAATGCCGAAGGCATTACACTCAAGCTAATGAATGGACACGGTGCCTATCGATATAACTCCGGAGCGTTGGAGGGTGCCGAAGTCTTCGGCGTCCAACAGTTGACATCGATTTTGTTGGGATGGCGGTTCAAGAAAGGCGGATTCGAAGCAACCGTATTCGCCGGCGCGGATGCGCAAGTGAACACGCTCAGTCAGTTCGATCCCGGCAACTTCCTCGTGGGCTCGCGATACGGTGCAAGATTCGGGCTCGATGTCTGGCATCAGACCCGGCCTGGCGAAATGATTCAGGCCAACGTCTCCTGGTCATCGATCGGACCAAGTTATTCCGCGCGTATAGCTGCCGGCTGGTGGAGCTTTAACTCCGTCTGGCTAGGCCCCGAATTGCAGAACTTCGGCAATCCGACTTACGGCAGTCCATCATACATGCAGTGGCGCGTCGGAGCGCATGCCACCGCATTCGAGATCCGCCATTTCGAGTTTTCGTTCGGCGCCGGTTATGTCGCCGACAGCGACAATCGGCACGGCGCGTATGGCCGGTTCAGTTTGATCGGCCGGATTTGACTACGCGCGCTCAAGCCGAGCCTTCGCGATATTGAACGCGTCCGGAGTGTCGACATCCTCGAATACAGCGTCGCCGTCCATCGGCACTTCCGCAACGACATCGGCGTAAGTGCCGATGAGGTGCCGCGCCCCGACATCGCCCTGCAGGGCACCGAGCTCGCCGAAGAAGCGCCGCGCCCAGACGACGGGATTGCCGCGCCGGCCATCGACAGTCGGCACGACGATCAAGGCGCCCACTGCAGGATTGAAGGCATCAAAGAGTTTATCGATGAGTGCGCCATCGATTTGCGGCATGTCGGCGAGGCAGATCACAGTCGCATCGGCATCGGCAGGCAGCGCCGCAATGCCGGTGCGGAGCGAGGTCGAAAGCCCGTCGGCAAAATCCGGGTTGTGCGCGAAGGTTACTTTGAGGCCTTTGAGTGCAGCCTTGACCTCCTTTTGCATGTGCCCCGTGACGACAACAACGTCCGAGACTTCCGACTGCAGCGCAGCCTCGACCGTGCGACGGACCAACGGCACACCGTTGATTTCGGCGAGGAGTTTGTTCGGCCCCAGCATACGGCTGGAGCGCCCGGCGGCGAGCACGATGGCGGCCTTCTTGCCGGTAGCGACGGTATCGTCGGCGCGCGGTTGCGGCCGCGTGACGATCTCCATCAGCAATCCTCCAACGCCCATGCCCGAGATGTCGCGGCGTGATACCGGGAGCTTGGCGAGCAGACGCGACAGCACCCAATCGAACCCATTCTCCTTCGGCGAACGCGCACAGCCCGGCGCACCGAGGATCGGCAAATCGCCGTGCGACCCAATCAGCAGCAGATTGCCAGGGTCGACCGGCATGCCGAAATATTCGATTTCGCCGCCCGCGGCTTCGATAGCGGATGGGATGACGTCGCGGCGGTCGGCGATGGCGGAGGCGCCGAAGATCAGGACCAACTCGGCACCCTTGGCGATCACTTCATCAATCGCCGTCCGCAACGCCCTCTCTTCGTGCGGCACCCGCTTCTCAGCGACAATATGAGCGTCGGCTGGCGCGAGACGCTCCGCGGTCACGTGCAGCGTCTTTTCGATCACCTTCGGCGCGAGACCGGGCAGCAACGTCGAAATCACGCCGACCTTGCGGACGCGATACGGCGCGACGCGCAGCAGTGGTGCTGCCGTCTGTGCGGCCGCGATGGCGGCATCGCGCGATGCCGCGGGCACCGCGAACGGAATGATTTTAACGGTCGCGATCATTTCGCCCGGTACGACGGGCTTGTTCGCCTGCAGGGTCGCGAGCGTGATCGACTCGTCGATTCGATTGAGCGCGGTGATCGCGGCTTCGTCGACGACCAGAACACCAGGTGCTTCTGCGTACAGATTGCTGCGACCCGTGAACGCGCGTTCGACGCGGACGTGATCGCCCGCAACCGCGGATGCGACTTCGGCCGCGGCGACATCCTCGCCGATGTCAGTGTCTTCCATGCGTGCGACAACGACTTCGCCGATGCCCGCGATGCCGAGCGCCGCGATCTCGTCAGGTCCGATGATGGTGCCTTTCTTCAGTACGATCCCAGGCGCGCGGATGGTGTGCACCGCCATCGCGCCGAGCGCATCCTTTAACGCAACGGGACCAAACTTCACGCGACTTTCTCCTGGCGGGCGGCAACGCGTTCCTGACGCAGTGCACCTGTAATTTCCGCCATGATCGACACGGCAATTTCCGGCGGCGAGATCGCGCCGATGTTAAGCCCGATCGGCGCATGAATGCGCGCGAGATCATCGTCGCTCGCGCCCTGCCCCTTCAGCCTCTCGAGACGCCGCCCATGCGTCTTCCGCGAGCCGAGTGCGCCGATGTAGAAGCACTCCTTCGCGAAGGCGTGCAGCAGCGCCGGATCGTCGATCTTCGGGTCGTGCGTCAGCGCGACGAAAGCGGTGTAACGATCGATGCCGAGCGGTGGCAGTGCGACGTCCGGCCATTCGGCGATCACGGGGACATCGGGAAAACGCTCGGAGGTCGCGAACGCGGTGCGCGGGTCAACGACGGTAACGTCATAACCCAGCATCTTGGCCATGGGCGCCAGCGCTTGGCTGATGTGCACGGCGCCAATGGCAACAAGGCGCGGCGGCGGAACGTAGACGGTGAGGAACACGCGGCCTTCCGGTGTCTCCTCCATGCCGCTTTTGCCGGAGCGGAGACGCGCGCGCAGAACATCCGCAATCGGATCGCGGCCGACGTCTTCGCCTTTAACGAGACGCTGCGCGCTCGTATCCGGATTGGTGACAACGATCGCGGCGCGGCGAGACGCGCGTTCGGCATTCAGCGTCGAAAGTATCTTCAGATCCACGTCAGTCTACTTTCTCGACGAGCACGCGAATGGTACCGCCGCACGAGAGGCCAACTTTCCAGGCCGTTTCGTCCGCAACACCGAATTCGAGCATCTTCGATTTTCCGCTCTCGATGACGTCGATCGCTTCGGTCACGACCGCGCCTTCGACGCAGCCGCCCGACACCGAGCCGAGGAAATTGCCCTCCTCGTCGATGACCAGGTTGGAGCCGACCGGACGCGGCGCCGAGCCCCAGGTCTCGACGACGGTCGCGAGAGCAACACCCTTGCCGTCGCGCCGCCAGTCCTCGGCGGCCTTCAGGATATCTTCGTCACGCGCGAGCATGGGACACCTCTTGTCGTTAGGCCGCGGCCTTGCGCAGCCATGCTTTCGGATCGCCCGCCCTGCTACCGTCCTCTGAGAGGACACGGCAGAGCGAAGCCACCGACTCTAAGTTATGGATCGATCTGAAATCATCAACGTGGGGCAGCATAGATTGGATGCCGCGCGCACGCGCCTCGAACCCGTCGAAACGCAAAAGTGGATTGAGCCAGACAAGCCGCCGGCACGAGCGGTGCAGCCGGTCCATCTCGAAGCCGAGTGTATCGTCGGCGTCGCGCTCAAGGCCGTCGGTGAACAGCAGCACGATGGCGCCCTGCCCGAGCACGCGGCGCGCCCAGCGCTTGTTGAACTCATGCAATGAGGTCGCGATGCGCGTTCCGCCGGACCAGTCCTGTACACCGGCAGAACAGGCCGCCAGCGCATCGTCCGGGTCGCGCTCGCGCAGCTGACGCGAGACGTTCGTCAGGCGCGTGCCGAACAGGAAGGTATGTACGCGCTTGCGGTTGTCCGTCACGGCATGAAGGAAATGCAGGAACAGTCGCGTGTACTGGCTCATCGACCCCGAAATATCGAGCAGCGCGACGATCGGCGGAAGCTTGGTGCGCGGCCCGCGATATTTGAGATCGATCAAGCTGCCGCCGGACTTCATGCTCGCGCGCAGCGTGGCACGCACATCCATGATGTGACCGTGACGATGCGGCATCAGGCGGCGCGTTTTCACTTCGTTGAGCGGCAGCGTCATACGGGCAATCGCGGCGCGCGCTTCGGCGATTTCGGCCGCGCTCATCTGCGCGAAGTCTTTCCGCTGCAGCACTTCGCGGTCCGATACCGTCAAACGCATGTCGAGTTCGGTCTCGCGCTTTTCCTCGACCTTCTTCTCCATGCCCTGGAAGAGCGCATCCTGCACGCGCTGCGAAGCGGCTTTCGGCTTCTCCTCCGACGGCGGCGTGACGACTTGCGGCATCATCATCGCCATCAGTTGTTCGAGATAGCCGCGCTTGCGGAAGTAGAGCCGGAACGCCTGATCGTAGATCATCGTGTGCTCGTGGCGCTTCACGAACACGGCATGCAGCGTCCAGTAAAAGTCATCCTTGGTACCGACGCGCGCCGTCTCTACGGCACTCAACGCATCGAGAACGGCGCCCGGCCCCACCGGCAATCCCGCGACACGCAAAGCGCGCGCGAAATGCACGATGTTCTCGGCCAGGCGGCCGGCACCTTCTTTGACTTCGAAGTCCTGGTCGTCAGAGTCCATCAAGGAAACTCAACGCGCTCCCAATGCCTTCGACTACGCCACCGACGGCTTCGCCGACGCTGCTGATTGCATCCATCACGCCGCCGCTTGCGTCGGCCGCGGTCGTCGTCGTTTCTACGGCACTCGTAGCTGCCTCACCGGCTTGCCCCGCGTCGGCTGCCGTTGCGGCGCTAGTTGTCTCGGCAGTCGGGTTTGCAGGCGGAGGCGCACTGCCGCTGCGTCCGGAACGGGCAAAAGCGTCAATGCCATTGAGCACGCCGTCCGCGCCATCGAAGCCGCTGGTGCCCTGCTTCTGCTGTTCTTCTTGAGCCTTGGCCTGCACCTCGGCCTGCATTGCGAGGTTCGGATCGATCGTCATTTACGGTCTCCGTTACTCCGCCGCCCTAAGTTCCGCGCGCACCTCGTCGAGCAAGGCCTTCGCCTTTGTCCCGTCGAGACGCGCGATGTCGTCCTGATACTTCAACAGCACGCCGAGCGTGTCCGCGACCGTTTCAGGGTCGAGAGCCACGGTGTCGAGTTCTGACAAAGCGGTTGCCCAATCCAGCGTCTCGGCGACGCCCGGCGCCTTGAACAAATCTTCGCGACGCAGCGCCTGCACGAAGTGCACGATCTGCATCGAAAGAGTTTTGCCGATGCCTGGAATTTTGGCCCGGACGATCGCGAGTTCGCGCTCGGCGCTCGGATAGCCGACCCAGTGATACAGACAGCGTCTCTTCAATGCGTCGTGCACCTCACGCGTCCGGTTCGACGTGATGATGACAATCGGCGGCTCGGCCGCCTTGATCGTCCCCATTTCCGGAATCGTGACTTGAAAGTCCGCGAGCACTTCGAGAAGGAACGCCTCGAACGCTTCGTCTGTGCGGTCGAGTTCGTCGATCAGTAGCACCGGCGCGCCGCCTGGATTCGGCTCGAGCGCCTGCAGCAGTGGCCGCTTGATCAGATAGCGGTCGTCAAAAATATCGCTCGATAACTTCTCGCGGTCCGCCACGTCATTCGCCTCGGCGAGGCGGATGGCGATCATCTGCGCGGCATAGTTCCACTCATAGACCGCGGCGGAGACGTCGAGCCCCTCGTAACACTGAAGGCGGATCAACTTGCGGCCGAGCGTCTCGCTCAGCACCTTGGCGATCTCGGTTTTGCCGACGCCTGCCTCGCCTTCAAGAAAAAGTGGACGCCCCATACGGAGCGCGAGGAAGAGCACGGTCGCGAGCGAGCGGTCGGCCAGATAGTCGGCGCCGGACAGGAGTTCCAGCGTCGCGTCTATCGAGCCAGGCGTTTTGGCGCTTGAAGCAGCGGAAGTTTTGGCGGGTTTCTTCATGTACCGCCAACATAGTGCATTCGGCTGCATCCTACGAGGGGCACAACTCGACGGCAGACCTGCGAATTTGACTGCATGCTCAATGGGAAGCAGCTCAAAATGCGAAAAACCCGGCCACTTCAAGTGACCGGGTTTCGCTTTGGTCGTTCAGCTTAGCGAGGCTGATAGTAAGCCTGCGGCTGCTGGTAGCTGGCCGGCGGCTGATAGGCCGGGGCCGGCGGCTGGTAAGCCGGAGCCGGAGCCTGGTAGGCCGGCGGAGCGCAAGTCGGGCACGGCGGCGGCTGGTAGGCAGCCGGTGCCGGAGCCGGCGGCGGCGGCGGTTCAGCAGCCGGAGCGCAGGTCGTGCACGGCGGCGTGTAAGCAGCCGGGGTCGGGCAAGCCGGAGCAGCGACCGGATACGAAGGAGCCTGGTAGGACGGCGCCTGGTAGTAGGTCGGAGCAGCGTAGGTCCGGTAGTACGGGCGATAGTGGCGGCCGTACCAGTAGTGGCGGTGACCCCAGTGGGCGTGACGGTGCCAGTGATGGCGGTGACCCCAGTGGTGGTGACGGTGACCGTGGTGGTGATGGCGATGACCGTGGTGATGATGATGACGATGACCGTGGTGATGACCACGATGGAAGGCGTGACGATGACCGCCACCGAAGTGACGCATTCCGCCGCCGTGGCGCATGCCACCGCCGTGGAAGCCGCCGCCGCGACGTGCCGAAGCATCGTCCATGGTGGCGAAAGAAGCCGTGGCGACCGTGACGGCGGCGACGACTGCGAACATCATTTTCTTGAACATTGGCCTGAACTCCCGAGGTTTTAAGGTTTGGATACTCGGTAGTCGCGACGATCCGTCGCTAGGTTCAGGCAGTTTTGCGAATTTTCGCCTTTTTTCGACCAAGACTGTTTCCGCAACGCAATAAAATGGCCGCCCCATTGGAGCGGCCATTGATTCAGTGATTGGCCGGGGATTGACCGGCGATTGGCCTACTTGCCGAGTGCCTTTTGGGTCGCGCGGCGGGCCATCACGCCAACCAGGTGGGCGCGATATTCGGCGCCGGCGTGGATGTCGCTCGACATGCCGTCGGGCGAGACGGCCAGGCCTTCCAGCGCCTTCGGGTTGAACCGCGACTTCAATGCAGCCTCAAACTCCGGCACGCGGAAGACGCCGTTGGCGCCCGCTCCGGTAACGGCGACCCGGACCTCGGACGGCATCTTGGCAACGAACACGCCGACCAGGGCGAAGCCCGAGGCCGGGTGCTTGAACTTCTCGTAGCCGGCCTTCTTGGCGATCGGGAACGAGATTTTGGTGATGATCTCACCCGGCTCGAGCGCCGTCTCGAACATGCCGGTGAAGAACTCGTCGGCTTTGATCTTGCGCTTGTTGGTGATGATCGTCGCGCCAAGGCCGAGGCAGGCCGCAGGATAGTCGGCGTTCGGGTCGTTGTTGGCGACCGAGCCGCCGATCGTGCCGCGGTTGCGCACATGGGGGTCACCGATCGCGCCCGGGACAAAAGCGAGCGCCGGGAGGTTCTCCAGCACGAGCTTCGAGTTCGCGACGTCCTTATGGCGCGTCATCGCGCCGATGACGATGTTGCGGCCCTTAAGCTCGATGCCGGCGAGGTCCGGGATCTGCGAAAGATCGACGAGCACGGACGGCGAGTTGAGCCGAAGCTTCAGCACCGGGATCAGCGAGTGTCCCCCGGCGAGCAGCTTAGCGTCCTCGACCTTGGCGAGCGCACCGGCGGCTTGACGAACCGTCGTCGGGCGCTGGACTTTGAATGGATACATGGTTCTCCAACCTTCCTCTTCGCGGCGCTCCACCGGAGCCCCGCAGCTTATTCCTATTCGGCGGCTTGTTTGCGCACGGCCTTCTGCGCGGCTTTCCAAACCGTATGAGATGTCGCGGGCATCGGCACGTCTTCGTGCCCGACCGCGTCAGTAATTGCGTTGATGACGGCAGGCGGCGAGCCGATAGCACCCGCCTCGCCGCAGCCCTTCATGCCCAGCGGGTTCGACGGACACTTCGTCGTCGTCACGCCGACATCGAATGACGGGAGGTGATGCGCGCGCGGCATCGCGTAGTCCATGAACGAGCCGGAGAGCAGCTGGCCTTCTTTATTATAGACCGCGCCCTCATGCAGCGCTTGGCCGACGCCCTGCGCAATGCCGCCGTGGACTTGGCCTTCGACGATCATCGGATTGATGATGGTGCCGAAGTCGTCGACGGCGACGAACTTCTCGATCTTCACTTCGCCGGTGTCCGGATCGATCTCCACTTCGCAGATGTGGCAGCCGGCGGGGAACGTGAAGTTGGTCGGATCGTAGAAGGCGCCTTCTTTCAGACCCGGCTCGAGTTCCTGGCCGGCGAACTTGTGCGCGATGTACGCGTTGAGCGTCACGTCACCCCAGGCGGCCGACTTGTCGGTGCCTTTGACGGTGAATTTGCCGTCCTTGAAGTCGATGTCGGCTTCGGCGGCTTCCAGCAGATGCGACGCGACCTTCTTCGCCTTCGCCTCGATCTTGTCGAGCGCCTTGACGATCGCCGACATGCCGACCGCGCCGGAGCGCGAACCATATGTGCCCATGCCGAACTGCACCTTGTCGGTGTCGCCGTGCACGATGCTCACCGTGTCGATCGGCACGCCGAGCCGCTCCGACACCAGTTGCGCGAAGGTCGTCTCGTGGCCCTGCCCGTGACTGTGCGAGCCGGTCAGGACCTCGATCGAGCCGGTCGGATTGACGCGGACTTCGGCCGACTCCCACAAGCCGACGCCGGCACCGAGCGAGCCGACAGCCTGCGACGGCGCAATGCCGCACGCCTCGATGTAATTCGAGAAGCCGATGCCGCGCAGCTTGCCGTTCTTTTCCGACTCGCGGCGACGTTTGCCGAAGTTCTTGTAGTCGGCGAGGTCCATCGCTTTCTTCATCGACGCTTCGTAGTCGCCTGCGTCATACGCCATGATGACCGGCGTTTGGTGCGGGAATTTGGTGACGAAGTTCTTGCGGCGGAGTTCGGCCGGATCGACTTTGAGCTGGCGCGCCGAGACTTCCATCAGGCGCTCGACGACGAATGTCGCTTCGGGACGCCCTGCCCCGCGATACGCATCGACCGGCACCGTGTTGGTGTAGACCGCGTCGACTTCCGCATAGATGTTCGGAATCGCGTACTGACCCGATAACAGCGTCGCGTAGAGATATGTCGGCACCGACGACGAGAAGGTCGACATGTAAGCGCCGATATTCGCGATCGTGTGGACGCGGAGAGCCGTGATCTTGTTGTTCGCGTCGAATGCGAGTTCGGCCTTCGTTACGTGGTCGCGGCCGTGCGCATCCGAGATGAAAGCTTCCGAGCGATCCGACGTCCACTTGACCGGGCGTCCGACGCGCTTCGACGCCCACAGCGCAACGACCTCTTCGTTGTAGATGAAGATCTTCGAACCAAAGCCGCCGCCGACATCCGGCGCGATGACGCGCAGTTTGTGCTCCGGCGCCATGCCGACGAAAGCCGCAATCACCAACCGCGCGACGTGCGGGTTTTGGCTCGTGTTCCACAGCGTGAAGTGCTCGTTGCCGGCGTCGTATTCGCCGATGGCAACGCGCGGCTCCATCGCGTTCGGCACCAGCCGATTGTTGACGATGTTCAGCGTGGTGACGTGCTTAGCGGCTTTGAACGCCGCTTCGGTCGGAGCTTTCTCGCCGAGGTGCCATTCGTAGATCGTGTTGTTGGGCGCGATCTCGTGGATCTGCGCGCCCTTTTGCGATGTCGCAAGATCGACAACTGCCGGCAGCACTTCGTAGTCGACGACGACAGCTTCGGCGGCGTCTTTCGCCTGCGCGAGCGTTTCGCCGATCACGACGACGACCGGGTCGCCGACATAGCACGCCTTGCCGACCGCGATGGCCGGATGCGGCGCCATCTTCATCGGCGAACCGTCCTTCGAGTGGATCATCCACCCGCAGATCAAATTGCCGATCTTGTCGTTCTGCAGTTGCTCGCCGGTGAGCACCGCGAGCACGCCGTCCATCTTCTCCGCGGCAGCGGCGTCGATCTTCTTGATCTTCGCATGCGCGTGCGGCGAACGGAGGAAGTAGGCGTGCGTCTGGCCCGGACGCGCGATGTCGTCCGTGTAGTTGCCTTTCCCGGTGATGAACCTGAGATCTTCCTTACGCCGCACAGGGGCGCCAATGCCGGTTCCGCTCATCTTCCCTCCCCAGGAATAACAGCGTTAAGGACGATCGCGATCGTTTACCGATTCTGCGCGACGGGTTGCGTGGCTTCCACCTTCGGCATCGCGCGCGCGCCGGCGTGAATCGCTTTGACGATGTTGTGATAACCGGTGCAGCGGCAGAGGTTGCCGTCGAGTTCCTCGCGAATCGTCTCTTCGTCGAGCTCGTTGCCCTTGCGGTAGACCATCTCGACAGCCGCCATGATCATGCCGGGCGTGCAGAAGCCGCACTGCAGACCATGATGCTCGCGGAAGGCTTCCTGCATCGGATGCAGCTTGCCGTCTTTTGCGAGACCTTCGATCGTGGTGATGTCGGCGCCTTCGACCTGCCAGGCGAATGTCGTGCAAGACTTCATCGCAAGACCGTCAACGTGAACGACGCAAGCGCCGCATTGTGACGTGTCGCAGCCGACGTGGGTGCCGGTGAGACGCAGATGCTCGCGCAGATATTGAACGAGCAACGTACGTGAATCGACATTTCCGGAAACGGCTTTGCCGTTCACCGTCATCGACACGGTGGTCATGTTTCCTCCTCAGGCAAATAACCACGCTTGGCTGGGCGCGATACGACTCATCAGTCGCTGTGCCGGGCGTGCGTAAATTCGAACTACTCTAAGTCTGGACTGCCGTTATACGCGTGGTCAAGGGCGCGGACGCGCGTAAGAAGAAGGTCTGACGCGCTTTTTTGCCTTTTTGCGCGTAACCGCGGGGTTACGCGCCGCCCTTTACGGCTGCGGCAAATTTCTCGAAGAATTGATCCGCGAGCTTTTTTGCGGCGCCGTTGACGAGCCGCTGACCGAGCTGCGCAAGCTTGCCGCCGATCTGCGCATCGACGTTGTAAACGAGGATCGTGCCGCCGCCATCGGCGTCTTTCAGATTCACGGATGCGCCGCCTTTCGCGAAGCCCGCAATGCCGCCATCGCCCTGCCCCGAAATCTTGTAGCCGTTCGGCGGATCAAGATCGGTGAGGTTCACGGTGCCTTTGAACTTCGCCTTCACGGGGCCGATCTTGTTCACGGCGACAGCCGAGAATTGGTTCTCACCCGTGACATCGAGCGACTCACAGCCCGGAATGCAGGCCTTGAGCACGGCGGGGTCGTTGAGTTTCTTCCAGACCTCGTCGCGGGGTGCCGCGAGTTGGACTTCACCGTTCATGACCATCGCCATGGTTCTTCTCTCCTAGACTTCAGTTGTTCCAATCTTAGGCAGTCGGTCGCCCCGCCGCAATGGAGGCTCGCCGCAATGTATGGCCGCCATCTTGAACATGAAGCGGGTCTCTGCCCTATTCGCGCACGAAAACAACGCGTGACGAAACGAAAGGCGAACCAATGCCGATGATCACTGCCGACGATGGCGCGCGTCTCAATGTCAAAGTCGAAGGCCCGGACAACGCGCCGGTGCTGATGCTATCGAACTCGCTCGGCACCGACCTTGCGATGTGGGACGTGCAGGCGCCCGAGTTCTCCCGGCACTTTCGCCTCGTGCGCTACGACCGGCGTGGTCACGGCAAGTCCGATGCGCCGAAAGGCCCCTATTCGATGCAGCGGCTCGGCCGCGACGTGATCGCGATTTTGGATGCACTGAAGATCAAAAAGACGAACTGGTGCGGGCTCTCGATGGGCGGCATGGTCGGCATGTGGCTCGCCGCCAACGCGCCCGGCCGCGTCGATCGCATCGTGCTGTCGAACACCGCATGCCGCTATCCGAACGGTGACCTCTGGAACGACCGCATTCGCACCGTGTCGGAAAAAGGCACCGCCGCGATCGTCAACGGCTCGATGGAGCGCTGGTTCACGCAAGGCTACCGCGAGCGCGCGCCCGATAAGGTGAAGCCTTTCCACAAGCAGTTCCTGAAGACGAATGCGGGCGGCTATGTCGCGTGCTGTCAGGCGATCCGCGACATGGATCAGAGCGAAAGCATTCGCGGCATCACGGCGCCGACGCTGATCATCGCCGGCTCGCAGGACGCCGCGACGACGCCAAGGGATGCCGAGTATATTCAGGCACGCATCAAAGGTTCTGAGCTGAAGATGCTCGACGCCGCGCATATTTCGAATGTCGAGCAGTCGGAGGCCTACACGGCGACCGTGCTCAAGCATCTGCACGGCTAAGCCATGACCGACGAGAAAGCGCGCTACGAACAGGGCATGACGAAGCGCCGCAAGGTGCTCGGCGACGCGTGGGTCGACCGCTCGCTCAAGAACAAGAACCCGCTCACGGCCGAATTCCAGGAGCTGATCACGCGCTACGCGTGGGGTGAGATCTGGACGCGGCCGCATTACGACGAGCGCACACGCCGCGTGCTCGTGATCGGGACGCTGATCGCGCTCGGCTCGTGGGACGAATTCCAGCTGCACGTTCGCGCGGCGCTGACCGAAGGCGGCTTCACGGCCGACGACATCAAAGAGATCATTCTGCAGCAAGCGATTTATGTCGGCGTGCCGGCGGCGAACCACGCGTTCAAGGAGGCTGCCGCGATCATCGCGGAATTGAAGTAGACTTCCGCGCGCGTCTGATCATAATAAACGATTATTGTTTTGTTTTTTAACTGAGCGATTTCTCAAACTGTTGCTCCCCCTGGAGGGGATCGATGAGCCTCGAATTAGAGACGAGCGACGCGCGGATTGTGCGCGTGAATGTTTTCGATCGCGAGAAGCGCCCGCTGCACGGCGCCAACATCATCTTCTATCTCAATTCGGTGCCTGTCGGTGCCGTGGCTTCGTCGCACGGTTTCGCGGCGATCAATTTTCCAAGCTATCTGGGGCGGCTGGCGGTCGAAGCCGAATATGCGGGCTTGAGCTTGCGGGTCGGCGTCGAGGAGAACGATCTGGTTGTGGCATTGCAACTGAATGTCACTTCCAATTTGTTCAAGCCCGATGCCCCGCGCATCGCGCGATGCCCGGACGGCACGGCCGGACAGCCCTGCGTCGAATGCCGCTTCGGCGATTCCGTCATTCGGGTGTGCGGCTGATGCTCGACCGCGTGGTGAACGTCTTCGCGGTCGACAGCAATGGGCGGGCGCTGGTTGGTGCGGACATTCAGTTTTTCATCAATGGCCAAGCCGCGGGCGGCGTCACCGGCTCGGACGGCCGCGCGCATATCCAGCTCGACAACAGAACCGATGTCGTCAGCGTGACGGTGACTTACGCGGGCGAGAGCCAATCGGAAAAGCTCGGCCAGAACCAAGACACTTTCGAATTTCGTTTTGCGCATGTTGCGCTGGAGGCGCCCTCATTTATGGAAAAGCATTTGGCGTTGTTTATTGGGCTCGCGCTGGTCGTGTTGTCGGTCGTGCTGGCGTTCTTCTTCAAAGACCCCTCCGCGCTGCAGACGCGCATTATTCTCGCGGTGCTGGCGCTCGGCGGCGGCGCGGTCGCGACCGAGATCACCGGGATGCTGAAGGTTGACTTGAATCTCGGGCAGAAGCTCGTCGTCGCGGCAACCGGCGCGCTGGCGATCTTCGTGATCCTGTATCTCGTCGTCCCGGCTTAGCCGCCACGGCTTTCGCGAAACGCCTGCGGCGTCGTGCCGGTCTGCTTGCGGAAGAAGCGCGTGAAGTGCGACGGGTCCGAGAAGGCGAGCTGATACGCGATGTCGTGGATCGCGAGCGTCGTGAAGACGAGCTGGCGTTTCGCCTCGGTGAGTACGCGCTGGCGAATGAGATGCCCGGCGGTGACGCCAGCGGTGCGCTTGACGTGATCGTTGAGGCGGTCCGGCGTCATCGCGAGCTTGTCGGCATAGAATGCGACGAGGCGCTCGCTGCGGAAATTTTCTTCGATCAGAGCGCGCAAGGTGTCGACGGTGGCGTCGGTCGGGCGCAACGTCACCATGCCGGAGCGTTGGCGGCTTTGCGCGGAGCGCACGATCTCGACGGCGAAGAGCGCCAGATGAGCGCGCATCGCAAGGCGATAGCCGGGGCGCGCGAGGAGATGCTCGTCGAGCATCGCGCGGCACAATCCGGAGAGCTTTTCGCGCGCGTTGTCGTCGAGCAGCAGGACCGGGTCTTGTGCGAGACGTCGCAGCGCGCCGAGCACATCGTTCTGCCGCTCGCCCTGGCTCTGCACCACGTCTTCGGTGAAGGATACGACGTAGCCGGACGTCGTCTCCGGGCGGAAGCGATAGCCGTGCACGATGGTCGGCGGCACGAGGTTGATGCTCGGCCCTTCGAGCGGCAACGTCGCGGACTCGTAAGTCATCTCGCCGCCGCCCTGCTCGATCACCATCACCTGGAACAGATTGCGATGCCGGTGCGCGAGGATCACCCAGTCGTTGACGGCCGAGCGGGAGAACAGCGTTTCGACATGGATGAAGTCGAACGCGTGATCGTCCGGCGGATCGCCGTAGAGATGAAACAGCGGCAGCGCTTGAGCGGACATGCGGGAAGCATATCCGGGCGGTTGCCGCCCGGATAGCCACCCGGCCAAGCTGTGCACTGGCTGGTTAAGGCTTGGCCAACACGTAAAACGTGTGCTTTCGCACCGCAGCTAAGCCGCGCCGAACCACGCCTGCAGTGCTTCGGAGAGCTCTGTGGCGTTGGCGCCCGCGACCCAAGCGACGTGGCCGTCCGGCCGAATGAGGACCGCGGCCGGCGCGGGCACCTCCCCGATTACCGGAAGCTCCCACACGCCATCATATGCCGCGTCAACAAGGCTGACGCGATCCGACCATTTTCCGACGTCGTAGGCACTGCGGTCGCCGAGATTGAGCAGCAACGGCTTGGCAGAATGCAGCAGCGAGGAGAGTTGCACGCGGCCGTCGTCGGTCTTGAGCGCGAGGTCCGGCATCCGGCGGCCGAGCAGCGGATGTCCGTCTCCGAGGTCGTAGTGAACGTCGAGGCCTGTCGTCATCGCGGCGACGCGTTTGCGCGGCTCGTCCATGTCGAGCAAATCGCCGACGATCTGCCGCAACGCGTTGAGCCGATCCTCGGAGCGGCGGAGCAACGCGACCTGCGCCATCGTGTTGTGCAGCACGCGCGCCGCGACTGGATGACGCTCCGCGTGGTAACTATCGAGGAGCGTATCGGGCGATATGCCTTCCACCACTTGCGCAAGCTTCCATCCGAGATTGACCGCGTCCTGCAGCCCCGTGTTCAACCCCTGCCCGCCGGCCGGATAGTGAACGTGCGCAGCATCGCCTGCGAGCAGCACACGGCCTTTGCGATAAGCCTCGGCTTGCCGCGTCATGTCAGTGAAGCGCGAGATCGAGCGCGGGCTGTGAATGCCGTAATCCGTGCCATAGACCGCCGTCAGCGCGGCGCTGAGATCGGCCAAATCCGGATCGCGTGTATTGCCGAGTTGCTGCTCGGTGACCATGACGCGCACGATGTCGCCATCGCCGATCTTGCTGAGGCCGTGGATGCCCATCGCATCGTGGCGCAGACCCCATGCGGGCTCTTCGCCCAATTCGACTTCCGCAATCAGGTGACTAATCGTCGGGTCGGAGCCCGCGAAGGCAATGCCAGCCGTCTTGCGCACGATGCTGCGTCCGCCATCGCAGCCAACGAGATAACGCGCCGCCACTGAGCCGCCGTCTGAAAGTGCGATGTCGACGCCGTCAGCGCTCTCAGCAAAGCCCGCGACCTCGCGTCCGCGATAGACCGGAACGCCGAGCTCGCTCACCCATTCGGCGAGAATGCGTTCGATTTCGTTCTGCCATAGTGCAAGACCGTAAGGGTGCCGCGTCGGGAAGTCGGAGATGTCGAGATGGATCCAGGCGAAGCCGGCGACCTGTCCGATCGTGCCCGCCGACAGAAAGCGATCCGCGATGCCGCGCTGATCGAGAACTTCGATGCTCCGCGAATGGAGTCCGCCGGCGCGCGAGCCGGCCACGCCTTGCGTCTCACGCCTCTCGACGATCGCGACATCAATTCCGGCGAGAGCCAATTCACCGGCAAGCATCAAGCCAGTCGGGCCGGCGCCCGCGATCACGACATCCGCATTCTGCATCATGCAGTGTTTCCCTCGTTGTGAATGAGGGCGCGGAAATTACGCACATTCGGAAGCGCGGCAATTCTTGAAGATATCTATTTCGGCCCCATATTGGGTTGGGAGGAGACACGCACCGCGATCCTCCAGCTTTCCCAAATTGGACTTACAGTAAAATTTGTCGCTTCGGCAAAGCAGTTCCGCGCTGATACTTTTGAGCGAACTAAAACTGCAGTAACCGCCGCGCAAAATGCGCGTAAAGTTATGCCATGTACTCGTGAATTGACGTCCGCTCTAGTTTCAGTAGCGGCGTATACATGAGCAGGTGCCAACAAATCCGTCGATACTCGACCGTGAAATGCGCGACCGCCAGGAAGAGCCATCAAGCCACCGGCGTGGGGGCCCTCAAAAACTCGGCCAGCCTTTGAGCATGCGCGGGCAGCGAGCCAAAACTTCGCATGCAGATCCGCAGCTGGCGAAGAGCCCAAGTGTCCGTAAGAGGGATGACGCGGATAGCCATTGAACGCTGGGAACGCCGCGCTGCTGTTTCGGGCAGGATAGCGAGACCAATGCCCTTCTCGACCATCTGACACATCAGGTTCGACTCGTTGAGGCGGATGCGCAGCTTGAACCGGCGACCGGCGCGGAAGGCATGATAGTTCAACAAATCCTGCATCGGGCTGCCAACGCCAAAGCCGATGAATTCATGATCTAGAGCTTCGCGGAACGCGAGTTTACGATGCCGGCTGAGCGGATGCCGCAACGGCGTCACCAGAACCAGGCGTATCTCCGCGAACGGAAAACTTTCCAGCTCCGCGCTTGGATCAACCGTCTCGCCGACAATGCCGATATCGCCGCGGCCCGCGGCAATTGCCCGCATAATTTCGCCGCTTCCATAATGCTCAAGGTCGATGTGGATATTCGGATGGGCCGAGAGAAAGGCCGCCAGGGGTACGGGCAGAAATTCCATCGCGCCGATATTCGACAGCAGGCGTACATGCCCCGTCAGCCCCTTCCCGAAACTGTCCAGGTCACCGCGCATGTGCTCCAGCTGCTGCGAGACAATCCACGCATGATGCAGGAGCACTGTTCCTGCTGAAGTCAGCCGAATGCCACGGCGATTCCTTTCCAGGAGCGGAGCGCCGAGGGCACCTTCCATAGCGCTGATACGTTCACTCGCCGACGCCAGCGTCATGTTCGCGCGCGCGGCCCCATGCGTAATGCTGCCGGCTTCGGCGACGTGCACGAACAATCGCAGGTCGGTCAGATCGAACCTTATGGGCATTGTCGGGGACGTGCCTTCGGCTGTGCCTAACGCACTCTTAGCACATTCCGCATTGTGCGTCCGTTGTCGCAGATCCAGGGTCGGCGGGCTCAGACATCCTGTCTCGGACTTTGCAGGACAAGGAGATGACGATGATGGCGATCAGTATCGCTAGATCAGGGATAGCCGCGTTGGCGTTTGCTGCCATAGCTCTTCCTGCGGCGGCCGCTTTCCCCGAACGGCCGATTACCCTGATCGTTCCGTTTGCCGCCGGCGGCCCTGGCGATACGGTCGTGCGCCTCGTCGGGGGCCATATGGCGAGGACACTGGGCCAACCGATCGTCGTAGAGAATGCTGCCGGAGCGGGCGGCACGAGCGCAATCAACCGTGCCGCGCAGGCGAGCGCAGATGGGTACACGATCGTGTTGGGCAACATGGGAACACATGGTGCAGCGCCGGCCCAGTATCCCGACCTGCAATATGATCCAGCCAAGGACTTTGCTCCGATCGGACTGATGGTCAACACGCCGATCGTGATTGTCGCTAGGGCGAATTTTCCAGCCAACAATCTCCGCGAGTTCGTCGACCACGTGAGAAAGAACCAAGACAAGATCGTCGAAGCGCATGCTGGCGTCGGCTCGGTTTCTCATACGACATGCACTCTTCTCCAATCGATCATCGGGACGAAGACTGCTCGAGTGGCTTACCGCGGCACAGGGCCGTCGATGAACGACCTGATTGCGGGACACGTCGATTTTGGCTGCGACCAGATTGTAAACGTGGCCCCGCATATTCAAGCAGGCACGCTCAAGGCGTTCGGTGTTGCGACGGCCGAACGGTCAGCGGTTATAAAGGATGTCCCAACGACCAGCGAGAGCGGCCTGCCGGAATTCGAGGTCTCCGCCTGGATTGCGCTGTTTGCGCCTAAAAGCACGCCAAAGCACGTAGTCGGCAAACTGAACGACGCGCTCGTGAAAGCCCTTGATGACGAAGGAATACGCGCGCGGCTACTCAATCTCGGCAGCGAAATCCCTGATCGAGCAGCTCGCACGCCTGATGCGCTACAAGCGTTGGTCGTTCGTGAAGTCGCCCGTTGGACGCCGGTGCTGAAGAGTGCCGCTCAATGAACCCTCCGACAATCAAGTTCGATGACGGCGCCGACTATGAACGGATGATGGGCAAGTGGAGTGGGCTGGCCGGACGCGCATTTATCGACTGGCTTTCACCCTCGCCCAATTTGCGATGGGTCGACATCGGTTGCGGCAATGGCGCGTTTACACAGTTGCTGGTCGAGCACTGCGCCCCGTTGGCCGTCGAAGGCGTGGATCCCTCGGAAGGTCAACTGGCCTTTGCGCGAGAGCGTTTGGCGAGACCTCTTGCGACGTTTCGGCAAGGCGATGCAATGGCATTGCCATTTGCTGACGGCGCCTTCGATGCGGCCGTCATGGCGCTCGTTGTGTTTTTCGTTCCGGACCCTGCTAGGGGGGTTGCTGAAATGGCCCGCGTCTTACGGCCGGGAGGTCTCGCGGCCGCTTATAGTTGGGACGTCGTCAGCGGCGGCGCCCCATCGGAGGTCATCATGACTGAAATGAAAGGCATGGGGCTCACGCCACTGCGGGCTCCGAAAGCAGAAGTCTCGACGCCGGAAGGACTGTATGAGCTGTGGGCACGGGCGGGTTTCACCGATATCGAACCGCGCGTCCTTCGCGCGCGGCGGATGTTCGACGATTTCGAGGACTATTGGTCCACCACGATCGCGGCGCCCAATCTGGCTCCGACGCTTAAAGCGATGGCGACAGCCGACGTGACGCAGCTCAAGTCTCGGGTTCGTGAGCAAGTCCCTATCGAGGCGAGTGGGCGCGTCTCGATCGAGGCGCACGCCAATGCGATCGCCGGCCGTCGGCCTGGATAGGCGGGAGCGGCGCTGCGTGTCTTCCCGGATTGCGCGTGCGGCGCTTTAGCGCCGACGCTTCATCCGGGCTACGGTCAAACGCTCTTGTAAGCGCGCTCGTGATAGACGAGCACCGGGCCTGATGGGCCGGTGCGGATCGCCTCCACGGTCGCGAAGTAAACGTTGTGGGTCGCGACGGCTTTCACGTCTATGACACGGCAGTCGAAAGCGATCACGGCGCGATTGAAAACCGGTGCGCCGGTCGTCAGTTTCGACCAATCATCGGGCGCAAAACGCTCCTCGCCCGCAACGCCGGTACGGCCCGCGAACAGATCGGCGAGCTGCTCGTCGGCGGCGCCGAGCGTATTGACGCAGAAGACGCCGTTGGTGCGGAAGATCGTGTTCGACCCACTGCGGCGGTTGAGGCAGACGAGGATCGTCGGCGGCTGATCGGACACTGACGCGACTGCCGTCACGGTGACGCCCGCCCTGCCCGCTGTTCCGCCCGTCGTGACGACGTGAACCGCAGCACCGAGGCGAGACATCGCCTCGCGGAAAATCACCGGATCGACTGTCTGAGCACTTTCGGGGGCAACCGCATCGAAGGCGCCCGCCATGGCGTCGTCGGGCCGCTGGTCGATCCAGCTCATGCGATTGCGAATATTCGAGAAATCATGCGGCACCTTCTCAAACGCCTGCGCCCGGCACAAGGCTTGTGCCGGGCGCATCGTTAACCAGGTGAGACCGCGTTGTTACTGCGGCGTGAGGATTTCGCCGCCGACGCCGGTCTGATCGGCGATGGTCCAGATGCCGCGCATCGAACGGTCCGGCTGAATTTCGTAAATCACGAGGCCGACGTCCTTGCCGAGCACGTAGCTCGCCGCGAAGGAGTTGCCGTTGCGCATGCAGATGCCGCGCGAGGAGGAGCTTCCCGTCTTCCAGACGATGCGGCAGGTGTTCTGGCTGGTGACGGTGATCTCGGCGGTGCCGCCGTAGTTCGAGCCGTTCGGGTTCTTGCCTTGCACCGCGTAGCGGCCGCCGACGTCTTGAGCACTGGCCGAGACCGTCATGGCGAGCAGAGCAGCGAAGCCGAGAAGAGCTGATTTCATGGCATTTCCGTTATTGTTGAGAGCGGCCTGTTGGAGTGCGGCGCTTCTAGGGCGGGATTGTTTCAGGCTTATTGCGTCGGCGGAGAATTAGGTTTCGGGCCGTCGCTAGGTACGGCGGCCGAGAGCCGAAACGTCGTCCGGGTTGATCCAGGTTTCGTCCGTCCAGCCGTTCTCGTCGTAATCGGCCATGCACTGCTCGGCAAGGCCGATCATGCCGTCGAGCGTGCCGGCCGAGCGCGCATTCCACAGACATTGAATGCGGATGTCTTCGTGGTTGCCCGCGTAATTGAGTTCGTAGAGTTCGTGGCGGCCGCCGAACTCGGTGCCGATTGCGTCCCACAGGAGCTTCATCGTCTTGATGCGCTCCTTGTAGTCGATGCCGTACGAACCACGGACGTACTTCGCGAGGTATTTGTCGATGTCCGGATTGGAGAAGTCGCGGACCGAAGACGGCAGATAGATCAGCGACGATGCGATGATCTTCTGCACGATCTCCTTGCAGCGCGAGTAAGCGTCGCCGGCGAAGACGCGGTAGCTCTGCCCGGCTTGCGGGTTCGGCAGGATCGTATCGCCGACCCACGGCACCGGATTGAGCGTCATCGCGTCCGACACTGCCCAGAAGAGATTGCGCCACGCGATGATCTCGCCGAGCATCGCCTGGTTACCGCGGAATTCGTCGGAGCCCGCCGCGCGCAGCGCCTTGGCGGTGATGCCCGCGATGAAGTCGAGCTTTACGGCGAGGCGCGTGCAGGCCTGCATCTGGAAGTTATTGGTGAAGCCGGAGCGCGGATAGAAGGTCTTGATCTTCTCGGTGTCGCGATGGATCAGCACGTCCTCCCAGGGGATGAGGACGTTGTCGAGCACGAAGATCGCGTCATTCTCGTCGAAGCGCGACGAGAGCGGATAGTCGTAGGGCGAGCCCATCACGCTCGCCTGCATCTCGTAGGACGTGCGGCAGATCAGTTTCACGCCGGGCGCATTCATCGGCACGATGAACATCACGGCGAGGTCCGGGTCGGTCGACGGCATCGCGGCGTTCTGGCCGAGGAAGTTGTAGTGCGTCAGCGCGGACGCGGTCGCGACGACCTTGGCGCCCGAGACGACGATGCCGGCGTCGGTCTCCTTTTGGATGGTGACGAAGACGTCGCGCACCTGATCGGCCTTGAAGCGATCGACCGGTGGATTGACGATCGCGTGGTTCATGAACAGCACGGCCTCCTGGCTGCGCCGATACCAAGCCTTCGCGTTGTCGGAAAACTTGCCGTAGAATTCGTGATTGGCGCCGAGCGTATTCATCAGCGCGGCTTTGTAATCCGGCGAGCGTCCCATCCAGCCGTAGGATTGCCGCGCCCAATGCGCGATCGCCTGGCGCTGACCTTTGAGATCGTCCTGCGTGCGCGCGACCTTGAAGAACTTGTGCGTGTAGCCGCCCGAGCCCGTGTCGGTCGGGCCTGTCATCACGTCGCGGCTCGCGGGGTCGTGCAGGGCATCGTAGAGCCGGCCGACGGACCGCGCCGCGTTACGGAAGGCCGGATGCGTCGTCACGTCGTTGACGCGCTCGCCGTAAATCCAGATCTCGCGGCCATCGCGCAGGCTCTCAAGGTATTCGGCGCTGGTGAACGGGCGCTGCTTGCCGGAAATGAGCGACTCGGGGCGCTGAACAGTCATGAACGCTTCCTCGCAGTGTTTCGCGAAGCCTTCCACGCCCGGTTGTAGAGCGCAAATGTGAGGCAACGGGTCGCAGGTTGCCGCGTACGTAACGGTCTGCGTACAATCGCCGTTCGAGGGAATCGATAGCGGTCAGCAGCGGGGGTTGCGCGCGCGTGGAAGTGTTTTTGCAGCAGCTGATCTATGGGATCACGCTCGGCTCGATCTATGGGCTCATCGCCATCGGCTACACGATGGTGTTCGGCATCATCGGCATGGTCAACTTCGCGCATGGCGACGTCTTCATGGTGTCGACCTTCATCGCGCTGATCGCATTTCTCTTGCTCACGTCTGTCGTCGGCCTAGGCTCGATCGTCATCGCGCTGTTCGTCGTCCTCGTGCTCGCGATGGGCTTCACGGCGCTGGTCAGCTGGTCGATCGAGCGCTTCGCGTACCGGCCGCTGCGCGGCTCGTTCCGTCTCGCGCCGCTGATCTCGGCGATCGGCATGTCGATCTTCCTGATGAATTTCGTTCAGGTCGCGCAAGGACCGCGCAACAAGGCGATCCCGGATCTGGTGCAGGGCCAGATCGTTCTCATCAACTCGCCGACCTACCCGGTGACGATCTCCTACAAGCAGCTGATCATCTGGATCGTCACCGCGATTCTGCTCGGGCTGTTCTGGTATCTCGTCTCGCGCACGGCGCTTGGCCGCGCGCAGCGTGCATGCGAGCAGGACCCGAAGATGGCCGCCCTGCTCGGCATCAATGTCAACCGCACGATCTCGATCACCTTCATGCTCGGTGCAGCGCTCGCGGCCGTTGCCGGCACGCTCTATCTCATCCGCTACAACTCGGTGAATTTCGCCGACGGCTTCATTCCGGGCGTGAAGGCTTTCACGGCCGCGGTGCTCGGCGGCATCGGGTCTCTCCCCGGGGCGGTGATCGGCGGCCTTCTGATCGGGCTCATCGAAGTGATGTGGGCCGAATACTTCTCGACCGACTATAAGGACGTCGCATCCTTCGCGGTGCTGGCGATCATGCTGATCTTCCTGCCGCAAGGTCTGCTCGGCCGCCCGGACGTGGAGAAGGTCTGATGGCGGAGGCCAAGGCTCTCCGCGGCCTCGATGCCGTCAAGGATGCGGCACTGGCAGCGTTTCTCGCGGCGGCATTGTTCCTCCCGCTGATCGCGCTGCAGACCGTCACCAACATGCGCAACGAAGTCATCGTGGTGACGCGATGGCCGCTATTCGTGATCATGGTCGCGATCGTCGCGGGCGGACGCCTTCTCTACACGCAGCTCGTCTATCCCTGGCTGACGGCGCGATCGCGCCGCGTCGAGGTCAAACCGCTATCGCCGGGACTGATCCAGCTCGGGCGCTTGATCGCGATTGTCGCGGGAGCCTGCATCTTCGCTTATGCGATCTTCAAGCTCGGGATGTTTCTGCGCGGCTATGCGGACGAGAACCGCTTTCAGATCGCAGGCCAAATCGTCTTTGCGGTGTTCTGGATGGGCGTCGGCTTGCTGCTGGCCCAAATCGGTCGTGGAGGCTTTGCAGCCGCCAAGCCCTATATGCTGCCGCTGCTCGTCGGCTTCTTGATCGCCTATCCGCTGATCGCGACGTGGATCACAGGCGGTGAAGGCACCGCAAAGTGGATCGACAACTTCGGCGTCCAGATCCTGATCTACGTGATGCTCGGCTGGGGCCTCAACATCGTGGTCGGGCTCGCGGGTCTGCTCGATCTCGGCTTCGTCGTCTTCTATGCGATAGGCGCGTATACGATTGCGCTGGTCGGCAAGAATTTCGGCCTCACCTTCTGGGAAGTTTTCTTGCTCTCCGGGTTGTTCGCGGCCGTGTGGGGCATGATGCTCGGCTTCCCGGTGCTGCGTCTGCGCGGCGACTATCTCGCGGTCGTTACACTGGCGTTCGGCGAAATCATCCGCCTCGTGTTGATCAACTGGAAGCCCGTGACCGGCGGCGGCGCCGGCGTCTCCGGCATTCCGCGTCCGACTTTCTTCGGCCTGCCGTTCAACGCGAGCGACGCAGGCTTTGCAAAATACTACGGACTCGAATTCACGCCGCAGCATCGCGTGCTTTTTCTCTACTACATCCTCGTCATGGCGGTGCTGCTCACCGGCATCGCCGTCGCGCGCTTGCGCAAGCTGCCGATCGGCCGTGCCTGGGAAGCCTTGCGCGAAGACGAGATCGCGTGCCGTTCGCTCGGCATCAACACGACGAACTCGAAGCTCACGGCCTTCGCGATCGGCGCGATGATCGGCGGCTTCGCGGGCGCGTTCTTCACGGCGCGGCAAGGCTTCATCAGCCCCGAGTCGGTGACCTTCAACGAATCCGCGCTGATCCTCGCGATCGTGGTGCTCGGCGGCATGGGCAGCCAAATCGGCGTTGCGATTGCGGCGGTCGCGATCATCGGCGGCACCGAGCTGTTGCGCGAGCTGACGTTCCTGAAAGCCATGTTCGGCAACGAGTTCGATCCGGCGCAGTACCGCATGCTGTTGTTCGGCGCCGCGATGGTGCTGATCATGATCTGGAAGCCGCGCGGCTTCGTCTCCGTGCGCGAGCCGACGGCGTTCCTGAAAGAACGCCGGTCCATCTCGGGCTCGCTCGTCCGCGAGGGACACGGATGAGCGCCGGCGATGCAGTGCTGCGTGTCGAGCATCTCTCGATGCGGTTCGGTGGGTTGGTCGCGGTGCGCGCGCTTTCGTTCGAAGCACGCGAGCGCGAGATCACCGCGCTGATCGGCCCGAACGGGGCTGGCAAAACCACTGTCTTTAATTGCATCACGGGCTTCTACAAGCCGACTGAAGGCCGGATCGCGCTGCGGCACGGCGCGCCGTCCGTGTGGGAGGGCGTCGATGCGCTGACCGGCACCGGCAAGCGTTACACGCGCTCGGGCGACGGCGCGCTGTTCCTGCTCGAACGCATGCCGGATTATCTGGTCAATCGCCGCGCTCGTGTCGCGCGCACATTCCAGAATATCCGCTTGTTCTCCGGCATGACTGTCCTGGAGAACTTGCTGGTCGCACAACATACGCCACTGATGCGCGCCTCCGGCATGACGGTGCTCGGGCTGATCGGCTTTCCGACTTACGGCACCGCCGAGCGCGCTGCGATCGAGCGCGCCAAGCATTGGCTCGAGCGAATGGGGCTCACGGATCGCGCCGACGATCCGGCGGGCGACCTGCCCTACGGCGCGCAGCGGCGGCTCGAAATCGCGCGCGCGATGTGCACCGAACCGACGCTGCTTTGTCTCGACGAACCGGCGGCCGGCCTCAATCCGCGTGAGAGCGCCGAGCTTAACGAGATGCTGCTCGCGATCCGCGCCGACACCGGCACGGCGATCCTGCTCATCGAACACGATATGTCGGTCGTGATGGAGATTTCCGACCACATCGTCGTGCTCGACTACGGCGTGAAGATTTCGGACGGCACGCCCGATCACGTGCGTAACGATCAGCGCGTCATCGCGGCTTATCTCGGCGTCGAAGAACAGGAAGTCGAGAAAGTCGAAGCGGAGGTCGGGCTATGACCTCGCTGCATTTTCCGCCTGCCCCTTCATCAAACCCTCATCCTGAGGAGCGCTGGTCGGCGACAAGCCGACAAGCGCGTCTCGAAGGATCGAGGCCACTCTTTCTTAGCTCTGGCCATCCTCGTCCTTCGAGACGGTCCCTGGCGGGACCTCCTCAGGATGAGGATGGAGAGATGCTTCGACTTGGCTCCGAGAGCTCGCCATCATGAGCCTCCTTCAAGTCAAAGGCGTGCACACCTACTACGGCAAGATCGCCGCGCTGAAAGGCGTAGACGTCGAGGTCAACGAGGGAGAAATCGTCTCGCTGATCGGCGCCAATGGTGCCGGCAAGTCGACGCTGATGATGACCGTGTTCGGTAATCCGCGCGCGCGCGAAGGCCGGATCATCTTCGATGGCCAAGACATCACCGAGATGACGCCGCACGAAATCGCGTGGCTGCGCATCGCGCAATCACCGGAAGGACGTCGCATTTTCCCGCGCATGACCGTGCTGGAAAATCTGCAGATGGGCGCGATCGTCGCCGAGCCCGCGCGCTTCGACGACGATCTCGATCGCATGTTCACGCTGTTCCCACGCCTCAAGGAGCGCGCGAAACAACGCGGCGGTACGCTATCGGGCGGCGAGCAGCAGATGCTCGCGATCGCGCGTGCGCTGATGAGCCGCCCGCGCCTGCTGATGCTCGACGAGCCGTCGCTGGGCCTCGCACCGCTGATCGTGAAGCAAATCTTCGACGCGATCCGGCATCTCAACGAGCAAGAAAAACTTACGGTGTTTCTCGTCGAGCAGAATGCGTTTCACGCGCTCAAGCTCGCGCATCGCGGCTACGTTATGGTCAACGGAAGAATCACGATGCAGGGGACTGGCCGCGAACTGCTCGACCGGCCGGAAGTGCGCGCAGCCTATCTCGAAGGGGGACGCCACTAATGAACATCCCTCGCCTCCTCTACGAAGACAGCGTCTGGGTGTTTCTGCTGCTCACGGTCGTGCTCGGCGGGTCCGCCGCATGGGCGACGGGACGCGCCATTGCGGGAACCTGGCGGCCGTGGTGGCAAGCGGCGCTTTACGCGCTGGTTCTCGCGGTCGCGGTGCGCTTCTTCCACTATGCCCTTTTTCAAGGCAGCTTCGATTCCAAACACTATTACGCGGTGGATGCGCTGGTTTGTCTCACCCTCGCGCTCACGGCCTACCGCCTGACGCGCGCCGGGCAGATGGCAGCGCAATACGCTTGGATCAATGAGAAATCCGGGCCTTTTGGGTGGCGCATTCGCTCTGCCAACGAACAGGTTAAATCTCCGCAATCCAGGTGACTTTTGCGGTATTTGCGGCTTCAATCGCCGCCAAGTGTTTCGCGCGCGGCGGCAGTCACCGCGCGCCTTCGGACTTTAAGCAAGGGAGAGCTTTGATGAAGAGAGTTACGACACTGTTGGCCCTCGGCGCCGCCGCCGTCTTGTTTGCGGGCAGCGCGCAGGCCCAGGTCAAATTCGGCATCGCGGGACCGATCACGGGCCCGAACGCCGCCTTCGGCGCGCAGATCAAGAACGGCGTCGAACAGGCTGTCGAAGACATCAACGCGAGCGGCGGCATTCTGGGTCAGAAGATCGCGACGCCGCTGCCGATCGGCGACGATGCGTCGGATCCAAAGCAAGGCGTCTCGGCTGCGAACAACTTCGCAGGCAGCGGCGTGAAGTTCGTCATCGGGCCGTTCAACTCCGGTGTGACGATCCCGGGCTCCGAAGTGTTCCAGGAAAACGGCATCCTGCAGATCACACCGGCCGCGACCAACCCGACCGTCACCGAGCGCGGCATGTGGAACATCTTCCGCACCTGCGGCCGTGACGATCAGCAAGGCGCCGTCGCCGGCGCTTACATCGTCAAGAACATGAAGGACAAGAAGATCGCGATCATCCACGACAAGACGACCTATGGTCAGGGTCTTGCCGACGAGACGCGTAAAGCGATGGCCAAGGGCGGCATGAAGGAAGTGCTGTACGAAGGCGTGAACACCGGCGAGAAGGATTTCTCGGCGCTGATCTCGAAGATCAAGGCGGCCGGCGCCGACCTCGTTTATTGGGGCGGCCTGCACACTGAAGGCGGCTTGATCGTTCGCCAGATGCGCGACCAAGGCGTCAAGGCTCCGCTGATGGGCGGCGACGGCATCACGTCCGACGAGTTCGCACAGGTCGGCGGCCCGGGCACCGAAGGCACACTGATGACCTACGGTCCGGATCCGCGCAAGCGCCCGGAAGCGAAGGACGTCGTCGAGCGCTTCCGCAAGAAGAACTTCGAGCCGGAGGCCTACACGCTCTACAGCTACGCGGCCGTGCAAATCATCAAGCAGGCAGCCGAAGCTGCGAAGTCGCTCGATCCGAAGAAGGTCGCGGAGCAGATGAAGTCCGGTCAGACGTTCAAGACCGTCATCGGCGACATCTCGTACGATAAGAAGGGTGACGTCACCCGCCTCGATTACGTGATGTACATCTGGAAGAAGAACGCACAGGGCAAGATCACTTACGAAGAGATGTGATCTTCGGCTCGCATAGCGTTGCGTGAGGGGCGGCCTTGAGCCGCCCCTTTTGCATTTGCGGGGGGGAAAGAAAGGCGGTAGCGCTCAGTGAAACAAGGTGCCCCAAGAATGACTGCCATCCACGATCTGACCGCTATCGAAATCCTCAAGCGCTACCGCGACCGATCGCTTTCGCCGAGCGAAGTGTGGGATGCGGTGGAGAAGCAGATCGCGCTGTGGGAGCCACATCTCGACGCGCTTTATGCCTACGAGCCGGAACGCGCGCGTGCCGAGGCGAAAGCCGCGACCGAACGCTGGGCGAACGGCAAACCGAACGGCGAGCTCGACGGCGTGCCGGTCTCGATCAAGGAGAACATCCCGACCAAGGGCGTGCCGGTGCCGCTCGGCACTGCGGTGACGACGTTGACGCCGGCCGCCGACGATGCGCCGGCCGCAGCGCGTTTGCGCGAGCAAGGCGCGATCATTTTTGCGAAGACGACGATGCCTGATTTCGGCATGACGTCGTCGGGGCTTTCGAGCTTCCACAAGACCGCGCGCAATCCGTGGGACACGAGCAAGACGCCGGGCGGCTCGAGCGCGGGTGCGGGCGCTGCCGCGGCGGCGGGTTACGGGCCGCTGCATGTCGGCACCGATATCGGCGGCTCGGTGCGTCTGCCGGCCGGCTGGTGCGGGCTCGCGACGCTGAAGCCGAGCCTCGGCCGTATCCCGGTCGATCCGCCGTATGTCGGCCGCGTGATCGGTCCGATGACGCGCACGGTCGGCGATACGGCGCTGATGATGAAGTATCTCTCGCAGCCGGATTGGCGCGACAGCATGAGCCTGCCGCCGCACGATATTGTCTGGCACGACCTCGCGCGCGAGGTGAAGGGTCTCCGCATCGGGCTGCTGCTCGGCGCGGGTTACGGGTTGCCGGTCGATCCGGAGGTCAAAGCCGCCGTCGAGGCCGCCGCGAAGCAGTTCGCAGATGCGGGCGCGATCATCGAGCCGGTGCAGCCCATCATGACGCAGGCAATGATCGATGGACTGAACGATTTCTGGCGCGCGCGAATGTGGGGCGATTTCGAAGCGCTGTCGGAAGCGACGCGGAAGAAGGCCCTGCCCTACATCCAGCAATGGGCCGAAGGCGGCGCGAAAATCACCGGCGCGCAGGCCGTGCGCGGTTTCAACCAGACGATGGCGATGCGCGCGGCCGCCGCGAAACTATTCTCGACCGTCGACTATGTGCTGTCGCCGACTGCGCCGGTGCCCGCTTTCCCGGCCGAGCTGTCGTCGCCGATCGACGATGCGCAAAAGCCGTTCGAGCATATTGGTTTCACGGTGCCGTGGAACATGACGGAGCAGCCGGCGTCGTCGATCAACTGCGGCTTCACGAAAGCCGGTTTGCCGATCGGCCTGCAGATCATCGGCCGCCGCTTCGACGATCTCGGCGTGCTGCAGCTCACCCACGCTTACGAAGCGTGGCGCGGCCCGATTACGTGGCCGACGGCGCCCTGATCAGGACGCTTCCAGCATCTTCTGAACATCGACGAGGCTGTCGACGACTGCGATGCATTTGCCGCGCACTTCGTCGGTGACGGTGAGCATGTCGGGCACCATGATCGGCATCAGCCCGGCGGCATGCGCCGACGTGATGCCGTGATAGGAATCCTCGAGCGCGAGGCAATCTTCCGGCGCGAGGCCGAGCGCTTTCGCAGCGGCAAGATACGGGTCCGGCGCAGGCTTGCACTGCGCGACATCCTCGCGCGTCACCACGGCCTTGAAATGTTCGAGCATGCTCAGCCCGCCCATATAACGGCTCACGGCGTTGCGGCCCGCCGACGTAGCGATCGCGGCCGGGATGCCGCGCGCCTCCAGATACTTGACGATCTCGCGCGCGCCGGCGCGGAGCGGAATGTCCTGTGCGAGGCGCACCGCGACGAGGCGATCGTATTCATCGCTGAAGGCCTGCATCGGGAAACCGGCGCCGTAGTGATCCTCGATCATCTTCACGCAGTCCGGGCCCGGCACGCCGATCATCGCATGCGCGAAAGCGGCCGGCATCTCGTTGCCGACAAAGATCGCGGCGGCGAGCAGCGCGTCGAAGTAGACACGCTCAGTGTCGACGAGCAGTCCGTCCATATCGAAGACGACGCCGCGCACTTGACGCGGAAAGCGGAACGCTTCGCTCATCCGATCGAGCCCAGCGAGGGGAAGGCCTCGAGCAACCAGAAACTCATCGTGGTGATCCAACCGGAGAGGAACGCGATGCCGGTGACGACGAGCAACGCGCCCATCGCCTTCTCGACTTTCGGGATGTGGCGGCGGAAGCGCGCGAGGAAGCGCGCGAACGGCTCGACCGCGAAAGCCGCGATGACGAACGGAATGCCGAGGCCGAGCGAATAGACCGCGAGCAGCCCTGCTCCTTTTGTCACCGTCGACTCGGACGCCGCGACCGCGAGGATCGCCGCCAGTATCGGGCCAATGCACGGCGTCCAGCCGAACGCGAAAGCGAGACCCATCACGTAGGCGCCCATCAGGCTGACGGGCTTATCGACTTCCATCCGCTGCTGACGCGAGAGCAAAGCGATCGGCGTGATGCCGAGGAAGTGCAGACCCATGATGATGATCAGCACACCGGCGATCATCGATAGACCGTAGGAGTATTCGCGCAGCAGCGAGCCGATCACGCTCGCGCTGGCGCCGAGCGCGATGAACACTGTGGCAAAACCGGCGACGAACAGCAGCGACGCGAAGACGGTGCCGCTCCGGCGGACGGTCGCGCCGTCGGCAGCGGCCATGCGGTCGAGGGAGGCGCCCGTGAGGTAGACGAGATACGGCGGCACCAGCGGCAGGACGCATGGCGACAAGAAGCTGAGCGCGCCCGCGATCAGCGCGGCCGCGATGGTAACCTCGGAACCCATGCGGCGTTTCATGCCGCGTGCGGCGGCGTGACGCAAGGCCGAGAATGCACACGGTGGCGTGAGACCGCCGGTTCGGCTACCAGCGGACGCCACATGACGGGCTGTCATCCCGGACGGCGAGTGGTGCGGCGCGCAAAAGCGCGCAAACGCGCCACGAAGCCGAGCCGGGATCCATGAATCCCGGTATATGCAGCGATACGTGGATCCCGGCTCGCGTTCGGCTTGGGCGCGCTCAGCGCGCGAGCCTCACTTGGCCGGGATGACACGCGCTGGGTTAGGGAGAGAATCGGTGCGGAACCTGATTACGGACGTTGCGGGTATCAAAGTCGGCCACGCCGAAGACGAGCGACTCGCCTCCGGAACGACGGCGCTGATCTTCGATCAACAGGCCGTTGCGGCGGTCGACGTGCGCGGCGGCGGTCCCGGCACGCGCGATACCGAGCTGCTCGCGCCCGAGATGACCGTCGAGCGCATCGATGCGATCACATTGTCCGGCGGCTCGGCTTATGGGCTCGATGCCGGGTCCGGCGTGCAGGCATGGCTGCGCGAGCATGGCCGCGGGTTTGCCATCGGGCCGGTCGTGGTGCCGATCGTACCGGGCGCGATCATCTTCGATCTTGTCAATGGCGGCGACAAGGATTGGGGCCGCTTCCCGCCCTACCGCGATCTCGGCTTTCAGGCCGCGCAGAATGCGAGCGACGATTTCAAACTCGGCACTGCGGGCGCGGGATACGGCGCGACCACTGTGAACCTCAAAGGCGGACTTGGCTCGGCATCGATGCAGACGGCGGACGGCGTCACCATCGGAGCGATCGTCGCGGTGAATGCATGCGGCAGCGTCACGGTCGGTAACTCCGAACATTTCTGGGCGGCCGCATTCGAACAGAGCGGCGAGTACGGGGCGCGCGGTATGCCGCCGTCGGTCCCGCCGGAAGCGCTGGTGCCCGTGATGAAGGGATCGCCGCGCGCCAACACCACGATTGCGGTCGTCGCGACCGACGCGGCGCTCACCACCGCGCAGGCGAAGCGCGTCGCCGTGATGGCGCAGAACGGACTTTCGCGCGCGATCTATCCGATCCATACGCCGCTCGACGGCGACACGGTGTTCGCGGTTTCGACCGGAACGAAGCCGCTGCGCGATCCGGTCTATGCGCTGAGCGAGATCGGCGCGCTCGCCGCCAATGTTCTCTCGCGTGCGGTCGCGCGTGGTGTTTTTGAGGCGACCGCGTTGCCGCTCGCCGGCGCGTTGCCGAGTTGGAAAGATCGTTTCGGAGGAACCCGATGACCAAACCCGAAACGTGGCGCGAACTTTCTGAAACCGAATGGCGCGCTGCGGGCGGACATCGTCCTGTCGGACCGCTTTCGATCATGTTCGCGGCAGCCGGCGTGCTGACGATCATCGGCGCGTTCCTCGCCTATCTGTTGCTGCAACAGCGACTGCCGATCGTGCTCAGCGGACCGATGACGCCGCAGCAGGTGATCACGCTGACCGGGCTAGCTGTCGTGCTGTCGACGTTTCTGTGGGGCCTCGGCTGCTTCGTCTCGATCCTGACGCGCGCAAGCCATGGACCGATTGCGATCGCCGGACTTACCGGGCTGTGGGCGCTCACGGCCATCGGCGCGCAGTTCGTGAATGCATATGCGATCACGGGCGGCACCGACCCGGCCGCTTACCTTCCGCATCTGCCGAATGCGTTATTTCACCTCGCCATCGCGGCCGGCGTTTGCGGCTATGTGCTGGACGGTTTTCGGCCCAATCTCTACTTCCGCCGCCGCATCCGCGTGAGTTGATCTGACCCGTCATGGTGAGGAGCCGGTCATCGGCGAAGCCGAGAGCGGCGTCTCGAACCACGACGGCCTTAGTGCTGCGGCAATGGGGCCGTCGTCCTTCGAGGCTCGGCAGCCGCTTCGCGGCCAACCTCGCACCTCAGGATGACGGAGGCGAGCGCAGAGATTGACTACCGCGCGAAGCGTTCGATCGAGAACGGGGCCGGATCGCATACCGGCGTCGCGCCGGTCATGATGTCGGCGAGCAGCTTTCCGGTGACGGGGCCGAGCGTCAGGCCGTAGTGATTGTGCGCCGTGTTGAACCACAAGCCCGGATGCCCCGGTGCGCGGCCGATGACCGGGCGCATGTCGTAGACGCACGGGCGCGCGCCCATCCATGGCTTCGGCTCGACCGGCTTATCGAGCGGATAGAGTTTCTTCGCGTGCGGCAGCACACGATCAATCTGCACCGGCGTAGGCGCGGCGTCGCGGCGGGCGAATTCGGCGCCGGTCGTCACGCGCATGCCCTGCTCCATCGGCGCCAGCACATATCCGTTGAGCGTATCGACGACGGGACGCTTGAGCGCTGCGTTGCCTTGGCTCGAGAAATGCCAGTGGTAGCCGCGCTTGACGGCGAACGGCAGGCGGATGCCGAGCGGCTCCAGCACATCGGGCGCCCAGGGGCCAAGGCAGATGATCGCATTCGGGCTATCGAGCGCACCTTCGTCCGTGTCGACACGCCAGCGATCGCCGGAGCGATGCAGCGAGCGCGCGTCGCCTTTAATGATGAGACCGCCGAGCTTGGTGAACAGCTTTGCGTAAGCCTGCGTGACGCCGAGCGGGTTCGACACGCTCGCAATGTCGGGCCAATGGATCGCGTGTGCGAAGACCGGAGCAAGCGACGGTTCGAGCGCGCGGGCACCGGCGGTGTCGAGCACGTTCGCGGCAACGCCAAGCTCCGTGCCGAGCGCGAGCTGACCCTGCATGCCCTTCAGAGCGGCGTCATCGTAGTAAAGGGTGAGCCAGCCATCCTTGCGTAAGTAGCGCAGCGCATTGGCTTCCGTCATCAGCGCTTCGTGCTCGGCGACCGCATTCGCCATCAAGGGACGCTGGAAGCGCGCGCCCTCCTGCAGTAGCGGTTCACGCGATGCGCGGTAGTAAGACCAAAGCCACGGCGCGAGGCGCGGCAAATCGGCGGCGTAATAGTTGGCGAACGGCGCGAGCTTCAGGCCGACGCGGAGGATGGTCCCGAGATCGCGCGGAAAGCCGGTTGGGTAAACGCCGGCACCGCCGAGCACGCCCGCATTCCCGTAGGACGTTCCCTCGCCGGGCCGCTGACGATCGACGATCGCGACCGACAGTCCGCGTTTGACGAGTTGGAGTGCGGTCGAGACACCGACAATTCCTGCGCCAAGAACCAGCGCGTCCACTCTGGCCATAATTCCCCGTCCCCACGGCTTTTCCGATGCGGCAGTCTGCCAGACTTCGGACCGTAGCGGCACCGTATAGCTCCTATGCGACGCCACGCCAGCGCAGCGCGATGACGCATGGCTGAATCGTGTTACTTCAAGCCGAACGTTCGCCGGAGTTCGATTTTGACCAGCCCATTCGCCGCGCCTGCGGCTGCCCTCGCTTGGCTCGGCCGGCAAGGCACGCGCGCGATCGCGGCGTCGGTGTTTCTTGGGCTCGCGCTGCCGCAGCTTGCCGCGTTGATGAAACCGCTGCTGCCGTCGTCGATCTTCGTTCTGCTCGTGCTTGCGTTTCTGCGCGTCAATCCATCGGCGCTACGCGATTATCTGACGCGTCCCGCGCTCGTCATCGCGGCGGCGGTATGGATCATGGTGATCGCGCCGGCACTCTACGGCTTCTTCTTGATCGGCATCGGCGTGAAAGACGCGATGCCCGCACTCTTTCTCGCACTGATGTTCCAGGCCTCGGCGGCGCCGATCATGTCGGCGCCGGCGTTTGCGGCGCTGCTGGGGCTCGATGCCGCGCTGTCGCTCGCCGCAATGATCGCCTGCATCGTGCTCACCCCGCTGCTGCCGCCGCTTTATCTCTATCTTTTCGCGGACGCGGCGCTGGCGATCCATCCGGGCTGGCTGGCGCTGAAGCTGTTCTTGCTGCTCGCGGGCTCAGCCGGGCTCGCCGCTATTATCCGGCGCGTGATGACGACCGAGTGGGTCGCGGCGCAAGGTCAGCGGATCGACGGCATCAATGTCATCACGCTGACGGTGTTCGCGATCGCGATCATGGATGGCGTCACGGCCGCGGCGATCAAGCAGCCGCTGCTTGTCCTCGGTTTTCTCGCGCTCGCCTTCGCGTTCGCGTTTTCGTCGATGCTATCGACGCTGCTGGTGTTTCGCTTCGCCGGGAAAGAAAAAAGCTGGGCGCTCGGTTGGTCGGCGGCAAACCGCAATATGGGCATCATGATCGCCGCGATGGGCACATCGCTGCCCGATACCACGTGGCTCTACATGGGGCTCGCGCAGTTTCCGATTTATCTCTTCCCGCTGATGATCCAGCCGCTGATCCGCCGCGTGATGGCGCGGCCGGATTAACCCGTGTTGCGTAGGCCGGCCGCGATGCCGTTGATTGTCAGGTGAATGCCGCGCGTGACGCTCTCGTCCGGATCGCCGGCACGATGGCGCTTCAAGAGTTCGACCTGCACGTGATTGAGCGGGTCGATATACGGGAAGCGATTGCGGATCGAGCGCAGCAGCAGCGGGTTTTTCTCCAACAACGTCTGCTGCTGCATGATGTCGAGAACGGCCTGGATCGTCGTCGCGAGTTCGTTGCGCAGAAGCCCGAAGATTTTCGCGCGCAATGCTTCGTCGGCGACGAGTTCGGCATAGCGTGACGCGATCGCGATGTCGCTCTTCGCCAGCACCATGTCCATGTTGGACAGCAGCATCTTGAAGAACGGCCACTCCTGATACATCGCGCGGAGCTGCGTCATGCCGTCTGGATGTTCGGCGAGATAAGCCTTTACGGCCGCGCCGAAACCGAGCCAGCCCGGCAGCATCAGACGGCACTGCGCCCAGCCGAACACCCAGGGGATCGCGCGCAAGTCTTCGATCGCGGTCGATTTCTTTCGCGACGCCGGCCGCGAGCCGATGCGCAAGTTTGCGATCTCGCCGATGACGGTGGATTCCCAGAAGTACTTCTCGAAGCCCTCGGTTTCGTAGACGAGCCCGCGATAGGCCTTGAAGGCGTGCGCGGAGAGTTCCTCCATCGTCGTGATGAAGTCGTCGCGCGGGGCCGCGCCTTCGGTCTGCAGCAGCGTTGCTTCGAGCGTCGCGGCCGCGAGCGTTTCGAGATTGCGGCGGCCGAGTTCCGGGTTGCCGTATTTGCCGGCGATGACTTCGCCCTGCTCCGTGATGCGGATGCCGCCCTGCACGGCGCCGCCCGGCTGCGCGAGGATCGCTTGATAGCTCGGCCCGCCGCCGCGGCCGACCGAACCACCGCGGCCGTGGAAAAGCTGGAGGCGCACGCCGTGTTTCTTGAAGACTTCGGCGAGCTGGATTTCGGCCTTGTAGAGTTCCCAACCGGAGGTCAGAAAGCCGCCGTCCTTGTTGCTGTCCGAATAGCCGAGCATCACTTCTTGGGTGCCGCCGCGCGATTTGACGAATTCGGCGTAGAGCGGGAGCGACAAGAGTTCGTCCATGATCGCGCCGCTGCGCTGCAGATCGTCGATCGTCTCGAACAACGGGACGATATTGACGTCTAGCGCTTTTTCGATCGGGCGCAGCAGTCCGGCTTCTTTCAGGTGCACGGCGACTTCGAGAACGTCGGAAACGGAGTTCGCTTTCGAGATCACGTAATTCGGCACGGCGGCCGCCCCGAAATTGCGGCGCATCTCGGCGGCGGTGCGCGCGATGTCGAGCTCGCCTTCGGCTTCTTCCGAATACGTGACGAACGGCGAACGCAGCGGACGCGCGGTTTCGAGTTCGGCGAGCAGAAGTTCGACGCGTTTTTCTTCCGGGAGCTTGAGATAGTCGAGGCCCGGCACCGCGGCCTTGAAGAGATCGTGCAGCGTGCGCTCGTGCACGTCGGAGTTCTGCCGCATGTCGACGCTGGTGAGGTGGAAGCCGAACACGTCGGCGGCGCGGCGCATATGACGCAGGCGCCCACGCGCGAGAAGCGCCGATCCGTTCTGATTGAGCGAGTCGACGATGATGTCGAGGTCCGCACGATACGCCGCCGCATCGGCGTAAGGCTCCGCGGCCGAGCCCGGATAGCGGCCCGGATGCAGACGCGATGCCGTCGCGGCAACGCGCGCGCGGATCGCGCCGACGGCGCGGCGATACGGTTCGTCCTCGCGGACTTTCTCGTCCGTGCAGGTCTCGGCGAGCGCCGAGAGTTTCGACGACACCGTCACCTGGCGGATGTCGAGCGCGAGTTCGGCGCCGAGCTCGCGCAATTCGGCAAAGTGGAAGTCGAAAGCCCGGCGGCTCTGCAGCGCGACGGTGTCGCGCAGCACCGGCGCGGTAACGAAGGGGTTGCCATCGCGGTCCCCACCGATCCACGTGCCCATGCGTAGGAAGGACGGCAGCTTGTGCGCGTTCTGCCCCGGCTCGAGCGTCGCGAGGTGATCCTCAAGCAGCGCGTAGAAGCGCGGGAGCTGGCGCAGGAATGTCGTGTCGTAATGCGAGAGGCCGTTGCGCACTTCGTCCAGCACCGTGAGCTTGGTGCGGCGGAGCACGCTGGTCTGCCACAGCGCCAGCACGGCGCGGCGCAACGCCTCGTCGCTCAGCTCCGCCTCCTCGGGCGTCATTTCAAGGCGCGCACGCGCATCCAGGAGGTCGGCGAGTTCGCGCTCACGATCGATACTGCTCTTGCGGCGGATCTCGGTCGGGTGCGCGGTCAGCACCGGAACGACCAGCGCGTGATCAAAAAATTGGCGGAGCTGCCGCGGTCCGATGCGGGCGTCCTTCGCGCGGGCGAGCGCGTACGCCATCGATCCCTCGCGCGGCGCCGACGCAGCGAGCGCATGTTCGCGCGTGCGGCGGACGTGGTGCTGGTCCTCGGCGATGTTCGAGAGGTGCGAGAAGTAAGAGAAGGCGCGGACGATCAGCAGCGAATAATCGGGCGAAAGTCCGTCGAGCAGGTTTTCAAGCTCGGCTTTGGCGGCCTGATCCTCTTCGCGACGGAAACGGATCGAGGTTTGACGGATATTTTCGAGGATCGCGAAGACCGGCGTCCCCTCCTGCTCGCGCACCGTGTCGCCGAGAATGCGGCCGAGGAGCCGGATGTCCTCGCGAAGCGGCAGGTCTTTATCAATCGGTTCGACAATGTTCATGCGGCCTCAAGAGGCAAATAGCGATCGAGCGAATATTGCGGTGCATCAACTATGCCACCCTCGGCGCGATGCGCCAGCCCTGCCTACCAAAATACCGTCGGCACATTTTTCAGATTTTTGCGCATTCGTTTGAACCGGCGTCCATGCGCTCGCGACTGATGCGTATGAGGCCATCGTGGCCCCCTGAAAAAACTTCGGAGACTGTCATGAAGAAGATCGCGCTTGTTGCTCTCGCCGCCCTCACCGTTCTCTCGACCGTTGCTGTTTCGACCAAGGACGCGGAAGCCCGCCGTTGGGGTCGTGGCGTCGGCATCGGCCTCGGCATTGTGACGGCTGGCGCGATCATCGCTGGCGCAACCGGCCCGCGCTACACCCGCGAGTGCGGCTGGGTCTCCCGCTACAACGCGTACGGCGAATATCGCGGCGAGCGCCGCGTGTGCCGCACGGTTGCCTACTAACCTCTAGAGTTTCGGTCGGCGCTTTTAGCCCCCCGTCCGCCCCCCTGGCGCCGATCGCCGCCCACCCGGATTGCCCGTCCGGGTGGGCACTTTTTTGTCGCGACGCTGCGTCGCGCATCTTCTCGTTCCGATAACTGCAGATTAAGCTGATCGCATTGCTCAGTTCATTTGCAGTGCGTCGGATTTTTCCATGTCTGGTTTCCGCCGGTTGATCGGCATCGCGAAGCGCGCCGCTGCGCTTTCCGTCATCGCTATTTGTGCATTCACCAGCGTCGCGCACGCGATCGAAATCAAATGCATCGAGGCTTCGCGCTATAAATATCTCTACAAGATATTCGACGATGATCGCGCGAAAGCCGCAGCGTTTTTCGGCGTCACACCGGAACAGTTGGCGTCACCGGAGGCCTGCCGCGCTGCCGTGTCACACAGCAGATCGAGCCGCTGAAAACCAATGGCGGCGACGATGTCGACAAGCTGCTTGGCGAAATCCAAGCTGGCAAAGGTTGGCTGGCGACTCTTTACCTCGCCTCACCCGGCGGTCACGTCAACGTCGGCCTTTATCTCGGAGAAATGACGCGAATTTTTTGGCTGGCCACTCACGCGATCGAAAGCAAAACGTTCGATTATGTTCCCGATTTTATCGCCGTGCCGGAACGTTTAGTTCGCGAGCGCGATGTGCCTTCATCGCTGCGTGCCGGATGGCGCGAGTTTGTAACGTCAACGCGTGAAGTTCGGGGCGTCGATCTTGCACATGGGCAAACCAAACACTCGGCGTGCGCGTCAGCATGCACTTATGTTCATGCAGCAGGCATCGAGCGCTCCCGGCCGTTCATTTTTCCATCGACCGCGAGGATCTCCTGACGAGCCGCGGGTTGATGCGCAACGGTGGCAATCGCTCACTTTTCTTTCGGACTCGATGACGCGCGCCGATGCAAAGATCGCACGGTTTTTTCAGCGTATGGACGCCGGCGAAGCGGCGGTGCAGGCGCATCAGCTAACTGCCAATCGACAGGCACAACCCCTGCGACTGCCTCGATCGCCCCGTTATCTCGAGGATCACCTCACCGCGCTGTGCATCCCGAAGGCAGCAGCAGACAAAGCTCCTGGCGCGCAACCTTCGGGAAAAAGACATCGGAGCCCAGGCTTCCCCGCAGCCCAGCGGGGCGATGCAATGAGACCAGACACCAACCGATGCTCAGCCGCAACAAATACGCGCGAGCGGCTTGCCCAATATGAAAGACTTTGTCCCAAAGACACCTGCAATCGCTATTTCGCGTACCTGATGATCAGAAGTTATCTCGATCATCCTGATCCACCTGCGTCGAGAGAAACGGTCCTGCCGCCGGAACTTTTCGTTCCACCGAGCGAGCGTCGACGCAAGAACAAGGCCCCCTCTACAACGCCAGATGCTGCGACTGACACTGGGAACCCGCGCTAGGCATCGCTTGACGGCCCCTTCCCCCCTGCGCTGAGGCATTCTAGACTTCGCGGCGCTGTCTCGCGTTTGTCAGGATTCCCATGACTTGGTTAGGCCGGATTGCCGGCATCGGCCGCCGTGGCGGCTGCGTGAGGCTCCTCGCTCTCATCTTCGTCTCGCTCTACGCCGCATCGAGTGCCGCGCAGGCGATCGAGCTGCGCTGCATCGAGGCATCGCGTTACAAGCACCTCTACCGCATCTTCGGCGATCAGAACCGGATGGCGGCGTTCTTCGGCGTCAACGCGTCGCAGCTTCCAAATCCCGAGACTTGCCGCGCCGCGCTGCTGATCGAAGGTGTCGAGAAGATGAAGCGCGAAGGCGGCGACGACTTCGACATGCTTCTCAATATGGTCCGGTCCAGCAACGGCTGGCTGTCGACGCTTTATCTCGGCTCGCCCGGCGGCAATGTACGGACCGGGCTCTTCCTCGGACAGACGACGCGGCTCTTCTGGCTGACGACGACGACCGTAGAGGGCACCACATTCGACTACGTGCCGGACTTCTTCGCGGTGCCGGGTCGCCCGATGACGGAGGCGGACGTTCCGTCCGATCTGCTGCCCGGCTGGCGCGCCTACGTTGCGGCTATGGGCCCGACGTCGCGCGTCGACATCGCGCGCGAAGGCGGCAAGCCGCGCCGCTGCGTTTCGGCCTGCACCTTCATCCACGCGGCCGGTGTCGAGCGCAGCGGGCGCGCGTTCTTCCATCGCGCACGACGCAGTGCGCCGACCGATCCGAATGAGCCGCAGGAACCGAGATCCATCTCCGAAATGGCGGACGGCCTCATGGAGACGGAGGCCCGCATCGTCGCGTATTACCGAAGAATGGATACGGGCGAGTCCGCGGTGTCCGCCTATCTTTCGACGGCCACGCAACGGACGCTCGCGGCTTATCTGCTGCCGATGCCGCGTTATCTTGAAGACCATTTCCGCGGTACTTGCCGGCCGGCGCGGCGCGCTCGTGCCGGCGCGGAGACGATCATGTCGGTCGGCGTGCCGGACGGGGCGATGCGATTGTCGAACGCCGAGAATCCGGTGAACGACCCGAAGACGACAGCGCCGATCGAGCCCTCCGCGCCGATCGCCCAATCCGGGCCGCGCGACGCGCAGGTGACGCGCTGCATCGTCGCGGCGCATACGCGCGAGCGCTTGGCGCAGTATGCCAAGCTCTGCGGCAACGGCTGCTCGCGTCAGGACATAGGCCAGGACATCCTGCGCCGGATCAATGCGCTGGTGCCGTCATCGGAACCGAACTCTCAGCGTGAGCCGCGCCGCCCGGCGGCTCAGCCGAACCCGCAGCCGCAGCGGAGCGCGCCGCCGCCAAGCTATCCGCCGCAGGGCGCGCCACCACGCAATTATCCGCCGCAAGCCGGTCCGCCCCCGGCCAGTTATCCGCCACAGCAGTATCCCGGCGCACCGCCGCCGCCGTATCAGCAGAGCGGTAACCCGCAGCGCGGAAACCCACAGGGCGCGCCGCCGCCCGCTTACGTCCCGCCCGGCCAGCAGCCGAGTTACCGCTAACCCTGCGCGATAGCGGGCTGACGCCGGGACACAGTCGGGTTTAATTTGCCGATGCGCGCGGGAGTCGCTGGCATTCACGCAGCTGTCGCAACAGACTGCGATGAACGGGCGGAGAAGTCGGGAATACCGGCATTGGAATGCGTTAGCGGTGCGGGGGCGTCGCGGAATGGAATTTTGTAAGCGTGTTACGCGGGTTACCGCATTGGCCGCCCTTGTCCTCGCCTGGCCGGTGGCGGACGCGCGCGCGCAAGCCGGACTGATCCCGTCATCCGACATCGTCGACCTGCCCTACACGGGCCTCGACCCGACGAGAAAATGGCTGGCCGAGCGCGGCTTTACCTACGGCGGCATCTATACGGGCGAGACGATGTCGAACCTTGCCGGCGGGTTGAAGCGCGGCACGGTGTATCAAGGAAAAGGCGAAGGCTTTATCGGCCTCGACTTCGATAAATTCACGAATTGGCGCGGGCTATCGTTCTTTGCCAACGCCTTCCAGATCAACGGAACCGGCGGCATCAGCCGAAATCTCGTCGGCAACATTCAGACGATCAGCAACATCGAGGCGCTATCGACCACGCGCCTTTCCGAGATGTGGTTCGAGCAGAAATTTTTCAACGATACGATGACGATCCGCGCCGGCCAGCTCGTGTCGGACACTGAGTTCTTTTACTCGAAGGTCAGCGAATTCTTCCCGACCTCCGACTGGCCAGCGATCACGGCCGTCAACTGGCCGAGCGGCGGCCCCGCCTACCCGCTTTCGACGCCGGGCGTGCGCATCAAAATCGATCCGAACCCCAACCTGTCGTGGCTCACCGCTGTGTTCAACGGCGACCCGGCCGGCCCCGGCCCGCTCGACCCCGAGATCAAGAATAGCCACGGCATCAACTTCCGGATGAACGACGCACCGGTCGTCATCAGCGAGCTGATCTACCGCTACAACCAGGGCAAGGACGACAAGGGCCTCTCTGGCAATATCAAGCTCGGCGCCTGGTATCACTCCGGGCAGTTCGACAGCCAGCGCTTCGCGAGCGACGGACGTCTGCTCGCCGACCCTACGAGCACCGGCGTTGCGAAACGTCTGCGCGGCAACCAGGGCATTTACACGGTCGTCGAGCAGCAGCTCTATCGCCCGCAGGGCGGCGATGCCGACAGCGGCATCAACACATTCCTGCGCGCTTCGGTGAACCCGTCCGATCGCAACCTGATTGCGGCCTATCTCGACGGCGGTATCGTATTTTCCGGATTCATTCCGGGCCGTCCGAACGACAAGTTCGGCGCATCGTTTCTGTATTCGAAGTTCTCGGGTCAAGCCGCGGCGTATGACCGGGACTTTGGATTCTACACGGGGCAGATCGTACCGGTGCATTCGAGCGAGTTGTCGTTCGAGCTTGCCTACATGATCCAGATGAAGCCGTGGTGGACGCTGCAGCCGGACTTCCAATATGTGATCCGGCCGTCGGGCATTCCGACCAACAACTATGAGCCGAGCATCGGTCCGCTGAAGAACGCGTCGATCTTCACGATCCGCAGCGTGATGAAGTACTGAGCGTCTGCCGACTGTAGCCCGGATGAGCGGCGGCGCGTCTGCGCCGCGCGACATCCGGGGTGTGAGGTTAACGCAAACTCAGCTCCGGATATCGCTCGGCCACGCCTCGCTCATCCGAGCTACGAGCTGTGCCCGTTCCTACTGGATCGTCCCCGCTTCCATGCGGCGGCGCGAGAACAGCGAGATCAGCACCGGCAGCACCGTCAGGATGATCAACGGCGCGAGCATCATGCCTCCGACGACGACAATCGCGAGCGGCTTCTGCACTTGCGAACCAATGCCGGTCGAGAGCGCGGCCGGCACAAGGCCGACACCGGCGATGATGCAGGTCATCAACACGGGCGTCATCTGCAGTTCCCCGGTGCGCAGGATCGCGGAGTCGCGGTCGCGCCCCGCCGCGATGAGCTGATTGTACTGCGTGAGGATGATGATGCCGTCCATCACGGCGATGCCGAACAGCGCGATGAAACCGATCGCGGCAGAGACGCTGAACGCGGTGCCGGTGAGCGCGAGGCCGAGAATGCCGCCGACGATAGCCATCGGGATCACGCTGAGGCCGAGCAGCATGTCCGTGACCGAGTTGAAGTTCAGCCAGAGCAAAAGCCCCATCATCAGCAGGCTGATCGGAACGACGACGCGAAGCCGCGCGATGGCGTCCTGCAGATTGCCGAATTCGCCGACCCATTCGAGCCGCGAGCCCGGCGGCAACGGCACTTCCTTGGCGACGCGCTCCTGCGCTTCGGCAATCGCGCTGCCCAAGTCGCGGTCACGCACGGAGAACTTCACCGGCAGATAACGCTGCTGTTGTTCGCGGTAGATGTATGACGCGCCGGAGACGAGACGCACGTCGGCGACCTCGCCGATCGGAATTTGCGACATGCCGTTCGCGGTCTGCACACCGATGCTCAGATTCTCAATCGCCTCGAGACTCTTTCGATATTCGGGCGCTAGACGCACGACGATCGGGAAGCGGCGATCGCTGCCCGCTTCGTAAACGTCACCGGCAGCGTCGCCGCCGATGGCGACACGCACGATGGTGTTGATGTCGCCCGGCGTCAGCCCGTAGCGCGCGGCGCGCAAGCGGTCGACGTCGACCTGCACGGTCGGCTGCCCGAGCGAGTTGAACACCGCGAGATCGGCAACGCCCGGAATGGTCGCCAGCACGGCCTTGATCTTGTTCGCGGTCTCGGTGAGCACGCGCAGATCGTTGCCGTAGACCTTGATCGAGTTCTCTCCCTTCACGCCCGACACCGCTTCGGCGACGTTGTCCTGCAGATATTGCGAGAAGTTGAACTCGACGCCGGGGAAGTCCGCTTTGAGTTTCGCCAGCATCTGATCGGTGAGCGCGTCCTTGTCGACGCCTTTGCGCCATTGGTCGGCGGGTTTCAGCGGCGTGAAGAATTCGGCGTTGAAGAAGCCGGCGGCGTCGGTGCCGTCGTCCGGGCGGCCATGCTGCGAGACGACTGACTCGACTTCCGGGAAGCTCTTGATGAGCGTCCGCATCCGGTTGACGTAGCCGTTGCCCTCTTCGAGCGAGATCGTCGACGGCATCGTGGCGCGGACCCAGAGGTTGCCTTCCTCGAGCTTCGGCAGGAATTCGAGGCCGAGCATGCGGACGCCGATGACCGTGAGCGCGAGCATGACGCCGGCGATGATCAGCGTGATGAGCTTTTGCGACAGCGCGGCGCGCAGCACCGGCATGTAGACGCGCTGGAGCGCGCGAACCAACAGCGTTTCGGTGTGCGCGACTTTCTCGGGCAGTAAGTAAGCGCTGAGCGCCGGCGTCACCGTGAAGGTCGCGATGAGGCCGCCGAGCAACGCGTAAGCGTAGGTCTTCGCCATCGGACCGAAGATGTGCCCCTCGACGCCGCTCAGCGTGAACAGCGGAATGAACGCCGCGATGATGATCGCGGCCGCAAAAAAGATCGAGCGGTTGACGTCGCGTGCCGCAAGAAAGATGCCGTAAAGCTTGTCCGTGAAGCCAAGCTCGGCCGCGCCGACGCGATCAGCGCCGGTCGGGCCATGGCTCGCCGAATGGCCGAGCCGTCTAAAAATACTCTCCATCATGACGACGGTGGCGTCGACGATGAGGCCGAAGTCGATGGCGCCGACGGAGAGCAAATTCGCGGACTCGCCGCGCAGCACGAGGATCGCGATGGCGAAGAAGAGCGCGAACGGAATTGTGGCGCCGACGATCAACGCGCTGCGCAGATTGCCGAGGAAGACCCACTGCAGGAGGAAGATCAGCGCGATGCCGACCACCATGTTGTGCAGCACCGTGTGCGTCGTCAGCTCGATCAGGTCTTTGCGGTCGTAGATGCGCTCGATGCGCACGCCTGGCGGCAAGACATTCGACGTGTTGATGCGCTCGACCTCGGCAGTCACCGCCATGATGGTCGGCATGCTCTTTTCGCCGCGCCGCATCAACACGATGCCCTGGACGATATCGTCTTGGTCGTCCTTGCCGGCGACGCCGAGGCGCGGCTTGTTGCTGATATTGACGTTGGCGATGTCGCTGACGAGGATCGGATTTCCGTTCGCCTGCGTCAGCATCGTGTTGGCGAGATCTTCCGCCGAACGAATGAGACCGACGCCGCGCACGACCGCGACCTGCTGGCCGATGTTGATCGTGTTGCCGCCGACGTTGACGTTACTGTTCTGCAGCGTCTGGATGACGCCGGCGAGCGTGAGGTTCGCGGCGATAAGTTTGTTGATGTCGATCTGTAGTTCGTACTGCTTCGTCTTGCCGCCCCAGCCGGTCACGTCAATGACGCCCGGCACGGTGCGGAAGCGGCGTTGCAACACCCAATCCTGCAGCGTCTTGAGATCGAGCACGCTGTAGCCGGGCGGACCGATCAGCTGATAGCGGAACACTTCGCCGATCGGCGACACAGGCGAAATCGTCGGCTGCGCGTTATTCGGCAGCGACGGCAGTTGAGCGAGGCGGTTGAGCACCTGCTGCAATGCCTGGTCGTAAGTGTAGTCGAACGAGAATTGCAGCTTCACGTCCGAAAGGCCGTAGAGCGAAATCGTGCGGACGGTGCGCAGGTTCGGCAGGCCGGACGTCTGCGCCTCGATCGGGATCGTGATGTAGCGTTCGACCTCTTCGGCCGAGAGACCGCCGACTTGCGTCACGATGTCGACCATCGGGGGCGTCGGGTCCGGATAGGCTTCGATGTTGAGGCGCGAGAAGGCGAACAGCCCGCCGATCATCATCAAGATGAAAGCGAGCACCACCATCGCACGATGGTGGAGGGCGAAGGAGACTACGGAGTTCATCCTCCCTGCCCTTCACGGTCGATGAAGACGCTGCCCTTGACGATCACGCGTTCGCCGACGCGCACGCCATCGAGCACCTGCAGGAAGCGATCATTGAGGAGACCGGGCTTGATAAAGCGCAGTTCGACGCCGTTGTCCGGAGTGACGACCCAGACGCGGGCGGTCTCGCCTTCGTACAGCACGGCATCGCGCGGCACGGCTGGGTAGTAATCGCCTTCGCCGGTGAGGATTGTCGTCGAGACGAACATCTCGGGCCGCAGCCGGCCCTCCGGATTGCTGACGACGGCACGCGCGGTGAGACGCCGCGTCGCCGGATCGAGCGAAGCCGCGATGTAGGCGATGTTCGCACCGCGCGGTAGCTCATTGGAGCCGAGCACCTTGAAGTACATCGCTTGGCCGACCTTGACGTTCGCGGCTTCGCTCTCGCGCACGTAAGCCAGCACCCAGACGCGCGACAGATCGCCGACGACGAACAGCGGATCGGACGAGCCCGCCGATATGTACTGCCCCGGACCGACCTTGCGCTGCACGACAGTGCCTTCAAGCGGCGACGTGATCGTCGTCTCGCTCGTCATCTTGCCGGACTTCTCGAACTCGTCGATTTCCTGGTCCGTGCGGCCGAGGATACGCAAACGATTGCGCACCGCTTCGCGTGCGGTCTCGGCCGACCGGACATCGTTCTGTGCGCTGACGAGATCGGCTTGCGCGGCCTGATACTCGCGCTGCGAGATCGCCTTCGCTTCGGAAAGGTCGCGTAGGCGGCGCTCGACGCTCTGCGCCAGGTTCAGCTGCGAACGCGATTTGTTGAGTGCCGACAGCGCTGCGATGTAATCGTTCTGCGCCTGAACGGCGTCAGTCGCCTCGATCGTGAACAGCGGCTGGCCGCGCATGATCTTGTCGCCGGGCCGCACCATCAGGCGGATCACGCGGCCCGCATACGGCGAGAACACCGGCGTCGACGTGTCTTCGTCGATCGTGATCTTGCCTTCTGTGGTGATCTCCGGGCGGAAGACGCGGCGCTGGATCGGCTCGACGGTCAGCGAAGCCCATTGCTGCTGCGTCGGATAGAACGGCTTGCCGGCGCCGCGCGCCGCTTCCGGTTTGGCGGCGGGTTCGGGAGGCTTTTCCTGATACTTCCACCACGCATAACCACCGCCCGCGACTATCGCGAGCAAGAGCAGAATGCCGAGCGGCCTCACGCGGCTCTTCGGCTGCGGAGACGCGGGCAAAGTCTGTGGCGGCGGGGGGCTATGCTCTTCACTCATCGCGTCACGCGTTCTTCCACGACCACCGCAATCGGACGATTCCACCAGCCGCCGCCGAGCGCTTGGAATAGCGCGACCGTGTCGGCGAGGCGCGCGGCCTCCGCCTGCACGCGCGCCAGCGACGTCTGCAGATAGGCTTGTTGTGCGGTGATCAAACTCGGCAAACTGATTTGGCCACGATCGACTTGCTGGCGCAGCAGCTCGATGTTGCGCGATGCCGCGCGCTCGGCCGCGATCGACGCGTTCACGGCGTCAGCGTCGCTTTTGAGGGCCGCAAGCGTATCGGCGACATTGCGCACGCCTTGAATGACCGTGCTGCGATACTGTGCGGCTGCCTGCATGAAAGTTTCTTCGGCGACCGTCTGCTTTGCTTTGAGCTGACCGGCATCGAACAACACCTGCGCGGCGTTGGCGCCGAGGAACCAGAAGCCGGTGCCGGCGGTGAACAGTTTCGCGACCGTCGCGGCACTCGAGCCCGCATTTGCCGTCAGCGTCAGCTGCGGCAGGCGATTGACGATCGCGACGCCGATCTGCGCATTCGCGGAATGCAGCGTGGCCTCGGCGGCGCGCACATCCGGGCGCTGGCGCACGAGTTCGGCCGGCAAGCTCAGTGGAAGATCGCGCGGCAGGCGGAAGTGCGAAAGGATGAAGCCCCGCCCGTCATAGCCGCTCGGCATTTTGCCGGTGAGCGTTGCAAGCAGATTGCGCTGCTGGTCGAGTTGCCGCTGTAGCGGCGGCAGCAAGAGCTTTGTCTGCGCTAGCGCGGTCTCCTGCGCAAGGACATCGGGGAGCGCGATCTGACCGGCGTCGGATTGCTTCCGTAGAAGTCCGAGCAGTTGCGTCTGCAGCGTGATGAGCCGCTGCGTCACCATCACCTGCCCGCGCAGCGAGGCTTCCTGGATCGCCGCGAGTGCGATGTTGGCGGCGAGCGTCTGGTAAACGGCCTCGCGCTGGAAATCCGCGACCTCGACCTGCGCCTGCGCGGATTCGATATTTCGGCGCGTCCCGCCGAAAACGTCGGGCACGAAGGATACGCTGAGCTGCGCGGTGTTGACGCTGTACACCGCGGCGCCCGACGCCGCGTTCGATTGCAATGTCGAGACCGGATCGCGCTGGCGGGTCGGCGCGAAGCTGCCCGTGACCACAGGGAATAGGCTGGCCGCGACAACGCGGGCATTCGCCTCGGCGATCCGCACGGCGGCTTCGGCGGCGTGGAGATCGGAATTGTGCGCGATGCCCTCGTCGATGAGGCTCGTCAGTTCGCCCGAGCCGAACCGCTCCCACCAGCGGGACGGCACCTCGGCGCCGCGCGCGAGGCGCTGGCCGCCGACCCGCTCCGCGCCCGCGCTTGGGGGCAGATAGCGGGCGGTTTCCGGCGCGTCGGGTTGCTTGAAATCGGGGCCCAACGTGCAGGCGCCGAGCAGCGAAACGGACACGAGGAGGCCACCGGCGCGCGCTGTCCACGCGCGCCCCAACCTACGCCTCCCGATCCAACGCGCTCCCGTCACGCCTCTACGTCCAGCCTCACGCAATGCTTCTGCATTGCCGCACGCCCCCTGCGACAATCAAGCACACCCACACGGATTTTTGTTCGATTCCTAGGGGCCTTGAACAAGTTTGCGCGACCGTTGCATTTAGGCCGCCCCGGCACACCCAACGATCCCGTTATCCCATCGGCACGCTCGTCGTCAGCGTGCCATTGAGGGATTTCGTTACCTTCTCGACCCGCTCGGCGGCAGAATTCAGTGCCGCGATGATCGCCGTGTTGGTTGCCTGCGCCCTCAGGCTCGCGCCGGCGCTGGCCTCGCGGGCCTCCGAAATCTCGCCATGCAGCGCGATGATTCGCTCGCCGTGGTCCTGTTCGAGCTTTGCGATGCGCCGCTGCGCCTCGGATAGTTCGTCCGACAACATGAGGGCGGCGACCACCGTCAGCCGCGAATCCCCGATCTCGCCGAGTTGCCCACGCAAATCCTCGATCCGCTTGTCGAACTGCTCGGCAAGTTCGCGCAGGTGGTCTTCCTGCCCGTCCTCGCAGGCCATCCGATAAGCGCGTCCACCGATGGTGACTTGGACCGAAGCCATGGCCCCTACCCCGTTTTGCCGGACACGACGGCGCGCACAGCGTCCATCGCCATATCGAGCCGCCGCGAGACTTCGCGCGTCGCGGCGCCAAGCTGGGTCGCGCGGGCCGTCTGCTCGTCGAGCTGTGAGGCAAGACGCGATCGGTCGACGCCGAGCGCCGCGACCTGGTCGGCCAGCGCATGCTCTCGCCCGTCGACTTCCTGGCGGCGCTCAAGCGCGGCCTCGAGCCCGTCGAGCGCTGCCGACAGACGTTTCGCCGCCGCCTCCATTCCCGAATGTTCCGTCACGGCCCCTTCCGACGTAGGTTGCGCGTGTTGTGCAACGATTCGCAGTGTGCGCTCGCGCCGCCGCTGCCGCAATGTCAGGTTCTCGAGGTGCCAATTATGCGCACACTTTTCCTTCTTGCTTTCATGGTGTTCGCCGGCGTCGGCCAGGCTCTAGCGCAAGCGCAAGGCGCGGTCGACCAGACGCCCGAGGCGCTGCTGCGCTTCGTCTACAGCCACTATGTCGGCAAGGCGGGCGAGGACAATGTCCAGTTCAACTGGATGGATAAGCCGCTGGTCGACAAGCTGTTCGAGCCGGACCTCGCGGCAGCGATCCTGAAGGACGGCGAGAACGACGAGGAGTCCGCGCTCGGCGCCGACCCGTTTGTCAACGGGCAGGATTTCGAGATCAAGTCGGCGGAGTATGTCGTGGTCTCGCAGGCGGGCGACCGCGCGAGGGTGGATGCCAAGATCGTCAATTTCGGCCAGCCGGTGACGATCGGCTACGATCTCGTGCGCATCGGCAACGGCTGGCGCATCCGCGATATCCTCTGGGGCGGCGAAGAGCCGGACACGCTGCGGAAGACGTTGAAGCTGCCGTAGGGGTTGGGGTTTGTGAGGCCGGAGGCAAAAGCCTTGGTTGTGTTGGAGGATGTGGCGATGCGGACCACAAGCGTTGAAGGTTGCCTCGCTACACGCATTGCGTTTATTCAACATTCCGCAGCAGTGGATCGCTAAATTATCGTCATTGCGACTCGATGCGAGATGCCGCTACAAAGCGACTGGCCCCGCGCAAGGGAGCGCAAGAGGCCGACCAACATCATCCCGAAAGTCTATCCCGCCGCCATCAACGGCGAGCCGTATTTTTTTCACGCGTACAGGCCGGCTGCGTGCTCAGCGCTGCTTGAAGAATGTTAGTCGAGGTCACGGGACGATCTTTTTCCGTAGCACATTGCGCATTCGCCTCGAGGGAGCCGGAGTTCACGATATGAGCAAGTTATCGTCTGATTGGCCCGAACCTTTTGTTCGATTGCTAGCAAACGAGATCGCCGTGAGGAGACCCGAGTTGGTTGCGGAAATGCGGCGGCTCGAGACCACAGATTCCGACATCACTCCTGTAGGAGATGAGCTTCGTTCGGCAGTCGCTACGCTTCGGCCCACGATACTCGGGTTTGACCGCATTTCGTTGGCTTCAGCAGTTCGGCTGCATTTCAGGCGCGCTGCAGGCCTACAACCGCTCGCAGGACAGCGCAGGCTCAGAGGCGCAGATGACCGCTGGCGACTTTTTCCTTCGCGTTGAAAAAATGAGCACAGAACATGAGTAAAACAGCTTCCGAACGGCCCGAACTGTTCATTCGGTCTCTCGCCGATGAGATCGCTCAAAGGCGGCCTGATCTGGTTGAAGCAATGTGGAAGCTTGAAGCTGCCGACTCTGACATTACCCCCGTCGGAGATGACCTCCGCCGAGAGATTGCTGCACTTCGTCCTGAAATCGTCGGGTTCGATCGTATTTCACTGAAGTTGGCGGTTCGTTTGCTTTTTCGGCAAAGAGCCGGCTTGCCGCCGCTCGGTGACCGGAGCCATCAGACAAACTTTCCACAAACTTACAGGTTCGGATGACCACCGATCCAGTCCGATTGGCCTCTCTGGGAAGAACGCTTGCGTTCGCCTTTTGCTTGTCTGCAGCTTTTGCATTTCAGACAGCCTTGGCCATCGGAGCCAGAGCTTCATTCGAGCGCCAGATCCAGGGCACACTTGCCGCAATTCTAGAAACGATCATCGCGGGGGAATTCGCCGGCCGTGATCCATCGCAGGTCGGCCTCACCATGCAACGACCGGTCTGCCGCGCGGACGATTTTCAAGAGCTTGTGGCTTCGCCGAACTCCCTTGATCTCATCAATCGCCGCTGCCGTTTTGTTGCAACGGCGGCACTGGGTAAAGGTCAGGCCAAAGCCGACGTGTTTCTGCCGAAAGGCCGCTGTGAGGCAATCAAACAATTATTCGAGCGTGTAATCTCTTCTGCGGCGCAGGCCGGTTCTCGTGTTCTGAACTTCACGCACAAAGGTGAAAGTCTTAAGACAACAAAGGGCGATTTATTAAAGGGTTCAGAGATTGTCGCGGCATGCGATGTTGATGCGCTAACAGTGCTAGTGAATCGCGCGCATCAAAAATCTACTTCTAACATCCTCTTACTAGCTTGAGCATGTTACTCCATGGCATGCTTCTCGGCTTTCAAGTCGTTAGTAATTTTCTTCCGATGGCCCATTACGGCTCTATTAAATTTAAATGACCCCTCGTATGTCGAACAAAATTAGCATGAGAAAAAGAACGTTCTTAACCGACTGGTCGGAGGCAAGAGTCGCAACGCTCGGTGAGAAAATTGCGGCGAGAAATCCTCTACTCGTCATCGAAATTCAAAAGCTCGAAAGCGAAAGAAATGACATCACAGATGTTGCTCATCTATTGCTTGCAGAGATAGCCACCTTGACCCCTGACACCCCCTCAGGCGACCGTGCCTATCTGATCGTTTGCCTGCGATCTTACTTCCGGCAAAAGGCCGGGATGACTCCGCTTTACTAATCAACACGCCTTAAGAATTTTTATATCAAGCTATTTACATATTTAGGTGCGGTTTTGACGAGCTCAATTTATTTCGATGGCAACGCTGTACAATATGCTTTGGAAGCAGGCGGCACCAGACTGCTTGATCGCTATTTAGCCGCGGCTACTACGAGCGGTAGCAAAGTTTTCATAACCGACGTCGTGAAAGCAGAAATTGCATCCGGCCCGAAAGCTGCCGAATTTGCAGAATGGTTTCACGCAAATGAGGCTGCGGGAAATATCGCCGAAGCTAAAACGCAAGCGAACCAAACATGGATTGAGGCAACGAAATCTGGCGCCAAGCTGGCAAACATGGGCGAGATCTCCATAATGGAGAGGATGGTCGCCGACGCTAAGGCCGGGTCAACGTCATACGTTTTCTCAGACGACGCTCGATGGTTTGACAAAGCACAGAACACCAAGCCTTTGAGCGCGGCGGGGATTGATGTCAGCAAAGCCTGGTTCACCAATGGTGAGATGCTCAACACGCTCTTGCGAGGCGGCGAAATAACACTTGGTGAGTTCTATGAGTATCGTGATCTTTTTCGCGAGAATGCGGCACCGTATGTAGAACGCGGCGGCAGCTACAGCGCATCGCTCGATGGCCGGTTCGCAACAGACGCGGACATTCCAAAAATCCTCAACCCGGAACTCGGTACAACTTCGCTGAAATTCCTAGGACCGTTGAGCAAACTCGGAAGCGCGCTCATCTTTCTGGACATCGTCACGAGCAGCGCGAAGGCCGCCGGTGAAGTCGATCGCGGCGACACGACCGCCGCAACAATAACGATGGACGAGCTTGCCGCGCGACTCGGCTTTGGGTTCGCTGGTGCTAACGCGGGCGCTGTGGCGCTCGGCGGACTTTGTTCGTTGTTTCTGCCGGGCGGCGGCACGGTCGCTTGCGGCGTGGTTGGCGGAGTGCTCGGTGGAATCGGCGGCGCCATGGCCGGCGAAGACTTCGTTCACCGCATTTGGGCCAACGTCCTAGGGACGCCGGAAACTCAACAGAGCTCGGGAACAACGTCGCCGACCACGCGCGTAACTGTCAACGCAGATGCGAATTCAACCCTTGCCCAATTGGCGAGGACGATGAATGAAGCAGGCTTTGCGCCAGCACAGGTCGATGCTGTCGTGGGAATGGTCCAAGACAAGCTTTTCGAAATGTCGAAGACCAATCCTAACGCGACCGCAATGGACGCTTACAACGCGCTCATTTCGAGCGTGGACCGTCCGGCCGATCAATCAGGTGCACTGCGCTTTAGAATCGATGCGAACGGCGACGGAGCACCTGATACCGATGTAACTCTCAATGGGTCCGAAAACGGTGGGCTTTCGCTGGAATCGCGGCGGCAAGACGCTGCATCAGGCGGCTACATTGAGCGCGAGGTCGATGTCGATTCCGATGGCGCCATCAAGAGCGAAATCAGAGAGCTCGACGCATACGGCGATCTCAAAATGTCCATGTCGGAAGAATTGCTTTCGAATGGCCAAAAGCGCGACACTACGCGGTACGACGACGAAGATGTAGAGATCGAAGAGATCGACGACGACGTTTCTGAACTTAGCTACCACGGGCAAACTCTATCCGGCGCTGTTATCGGCGCGACATTTGGATCGTCGCTCGGTGCAGCGCTCGGCGGCAATTCGATCGTTGGCAAGATTGCCGCAGGCACATTGATCGGTGCAATCGGCCATCACATCGGTGCGAGTTTCCAGAACCAGTCGATTGCGAGCGAAGCAAATATAGACGTCGCCTTCTCCAAAGCGATGGACGGTTTCGGCGCGACGGTAGCGGGCATCGGGCTGGGTCAGGTCTCGTCGTACCTGATGGCCGAGCTTGCGGAAGAGCTTGGCTTAAGTGGCTTCGAAGGCAAGCTCTTCACTTCGATGGGCACGACGATCACACAGCAGCTCGTCACCAACATTGCGACCGGCAGCCCAATCGGCACCGGTTTTGATCCCGCGACGTTGTTCACCAGTCTATCGGGAGCGGTCGGCGGAATTCTCGGGAGCCAACTGGCCGCGCAAGTCGTCATGCCGGATAGCGAGCTTTCGCAAATCAGCGGTTCGGTCAGCGGCGCGATCGGCGCCTATATCGGCAGCGTTCTGATTCCGATTCCGGGGCTCGGTGCACTTGTCGGATCGTTCCTTGGCAATCTCGTGGGCACCCTGTTCGGCAATTGGCTCAGTGACCCGCCTTATGTTTCGCTCAACGTTGTTATCAACGCGCAGACGGGCCTCTATCAACAAGGACAAATCACAACGGAGGACGGCGGGAAGCCGGACCTCTTCAAGCAGATCAGCCAAGCTCAGATCGACGTTATCAACGCGCTGATCGAAACGACCGGCGGTCGCGCCGACTACGCGACGTCCCACTCCCTCACTTTCGTGCAGAACGACAAGCATTATTGGCTGTACGAGATTGACGGCCCGATCGTCGCGCGCACGCGCAGCTACACGCCGGACAATTACATTGTCCCCCATAAGGTCTTCGATCTCAACAAGCCAAAGTCAGGCAACGACCTGACACCGATGTACAATATCGGGCTAATGGAACTGCTGCATTCGATCGAGATCGTAGGTGGCGATCCGATTATTGCGCACGCATTTGAAAACTCCACCGCGTCAACAGCCGCCGCATTTGCGGTCGACCTCCAGATCGCGAAAGACTACCGCCTCTACGTCGACAACAAAGCCGTCATCAATGCTCTCATGGCGGCCGAGCCCGATAGCGCGTTCACGGCCGGTTGGGCTTTGACGCTGCTGCGTGCACGCGAGCTCGGCCTCGTGGAGGTCGCTAACTACGAAGCATCGGTTCTGAGCCGCGATGCGCTCGTCGGCAGCGACGGCGATGACGTCGTGATTGCAACTGTCGGTGATGACAGGATCTACGCGAAGGGCGGCAACGACCGCGTTGAAGCCGGTGACGGCAACGACACCGTATGGGGAGGTACTGGCAGCGATGAACTGCTCGGCCAAGGCGACAACGACATGCTGTACGGCGAAGCCGGCGACGACAGGCTGTTCGGCGGAGCCGGAGGCGACAAACTCTTCGGTGACGACGGCGTCGATATGCTGCACGGCGATGACGGCAACGACCGTCTTGCCGGAGGTGCCGGCGATGACAATCTATATGGCGGTGCGGGCAACGACGTTCTTTATGGCGATGACGGCACCGATGAACTGCTTGGCGAGAGCGACAACGATACGCTCGTCGGCGGCGCAGGCGATGACCGGCTTTATGGCGGCACTGGCGATGACACGCTTCAGGGCGACGACGGCGCGGATATTTTGGTCGGCGACGACGGCAACGATCGCCTCTCGGGAGGTAACGGCGACGATCGGTTGTATGGCCGCGACGGCAACGACTTGATCTATGGCGATGATGGCAATGACGAAGTCAATGGAGAGGACGGCGATGACACGCTGATTGGCGGTGTCGGCGACGATAAATTGTACGGTGGGCGCGGCAATGACACGCTCTATGCTGATAGCGGCAACGATCTCGTTTACGGCGAAGACGGCGATGACCATATCTCGGGTGGCGACGGGATCGATCTTCTCGACGGCGGCTACGGTTCCGACATCTTCTCCATCTCGGTCGAAAGCGGCCTGACGGCCCAAGGTTCAAGTTCCATCGGCCTGAGCTACAACGTTCAACGAAGCGTTTCGGTGACGGGCCTCGGCGTCGTCGGCGACACCATCTGGGGCGGCTCCGGCAACGATACAATTGTGCTCGATCGCAAAGGAATGGCCGGCGTCCTATTGGACACCCAAAACGACTCGAACAATCTCGCGGGCGTCGAGGCCATTTACGGCAGCGACGGCAACGATGTGATCATAACGCCATTCTGGTACCGCAACGATGCCTCGTGGATGAAGGTCGAAGGCGGCGCCGGCAATGACACAATCGGGACCGGAGGTCTCGACGACGAAGTCGACGGCGGCGACGGCGACGATCTGATCTCGAGCCAGAGCGGAAATGATGTGCTACGCGGTGGAACTGGCAACGACTTCCTCGACGGTGGCGACGGGGACGACATCCTGATCGGCGGCGCTGGCGCAAATACACTGACGGGGGGCTGGGGCGCTGATCTCTTTAAAATCACCGAGACCGGCAGCTTCAACACGATCACGGATTTCCAGCCTTGGACAGACAAGATCGTCCTGTCGGGCTCGGCCTTCCGACGACTGGGCAGCGCACTCGACGCGTCAGAATTCCGTGTCGGAACGACCGCAGCCGATAGCGATGACTTCGTCGTCTATAATCAAGACACAGGTGAGCTGTTCTACGACGAGGATGGTGTTGGCATAGACAGCGCAGCGCTTATCGCGAAGGTTTCGGCCGGCACGAGCCTCTCATTCACAGACCTTCGTCTTGAGGACCCTTGGATCAGCTTATGAGCTGACCCAAACCTCCCGTCTGGCACCCAGCTTGCGATGGAAACCATCGGCGCCATCCGGCGCCACGTTTCCACGCACTCTGCTCCAGGTTGGCACGCTTGCTGTCCCACATCTTCCGGCTGTTCTCGCCTCGCCCGACGGCCGACGCCGTTGCGACGCCCATCGCGGTCGAGCCGGTTCCGCCGGCGGTGAGAATCGCCGTCTCGGTCCACAAGCCGGTGGGTCCGCACCCGCTGCAGCCGATTTCCGAACAGGCGCAGCAGGCGCTCGCGCGGCTCGCCATTCTGCGCAGCGACCTCATCACGACGCTAAAAGCGCCGCCGCAGTAACCTCTTACGGGTTGTGGGCGAACGCGGCCATTTGACCCGTCGTGGTTTGACAGCGGTCTTGCCCGTGTTATGTGTCCGGCGCTCCCCTTGAGTTCCTGCATCAAGCTTGAATCCCGCCCGGGCAATACATAATTATTTTCATAGACTTAAGGGCCGTCTGGGCGAGGCCTCCCGAGCCGTCTTTTGGGCCGGTTCGGAATCGAAGGAATTTCGCGCATGCTGACGGTCACCCGCACGAACCACGACAGGATGGCAAACGCGATCCGCGCGCTCTCGATGGACGCGGTCGAGCAAGCCAAATCCGGCCACCCCGGACTGCCGATGGGCGCCGCCGACATGGCGACCGTGCTGTTCTCTCGCTTCCTGAAATTCGATCCGAAAGCGCCGACCTGGGCGGACCGCGATCGCTTCGTGCTCTCGGCCGGTCACGGCTCGATGCTGCTCTATTCGCTCCTCCACCTCACCGGCTACGAGTCGATGCCGATGGCGGAAATCAAGCGCTTCCGTCAGCTCGGCTCGAAGACGCCGGGTCACCCTGAGAATTTCGAGACGCTCGGCGTCGAGACGACAACCGGCCCGCTCGGCCAGGGCATCGCGACGGCGGTCGGCATGGCGCTGGCGGAGCGTCACCTCGCGGCGACGTACGGGCGCGACCTCGTCGATCACCACACTTACGTCATCGCGTCCGACGGCGACCTGATGGAAGGCGTCAGCCAAGAGGCGATCGCGTTTGCGGGCCATATGAAGCTCAACCGCCTCATCGTTCTGTTCGACGACAACGGCATCACGATCGACGGCAAGATCTCGCTCTCCGACTCGGTCGATCAGGTGAAGCGCTTCGAGGCGGCCGGCTGGGCTGCCTCGCATGTCGACGGGCACGATCCGGAAGCCATCGCGGCCGCAATCGAGAAGGCGAAAGCCTCGAACGTCCCGACGCTAATCGCCTGCCGCACGACGATCGCATACGGCGCGCCGACGAAGGCGGGCTCGGAAAAAAGCCACGGCTCGCCGCTCGGCGCCGAAGAGATCAAGGGCGCACGCCAGAAGCTCGGCTGGAATTACCCGGCATTCGAAATCCCCGACGACATCTATGAGCTGTGGAGCGCGCCCGCTAAACGCGGCGCCGAAGCGCGCACGGCGTGGGAGACGCGTCTCGGCAAAACCGGCAGCGGCAAGCGCGCCGAGTTCGAGCGCCGCATGGCGAAGGAAGCTCCGGTCAAAAAGCTCAACGGAGCGGTCCGCGCTTATAAGGAAAAGCTCGCCGCGGAGCCGCTTAATATCGCATCGCGCACGGCGTCCGAGAATGCGCTCGGCGTTCTGACCGAAGCCGTGCCCGAAATGGTCGGCGGCTCGGCCGATCTCACCGGTTCGAACAACACGCGCCCCAAGGGCATGCCGGTGCTCGACGCCGACAACTACGGCGGCCGCTTCATCCACTACGGCATCCGCGAACACGGCATGGCGGCAGCGATGAACGGCATGTCGCTGCATGGCGGCGTCATCCCCTATTCCGGCACGTTCCTGGTGTTCTCGGACTATTGCCGTCCGGCTTTGCGTCTCGCAGCACTGATGGGCGAACGCGTCATTCACGTTTTCACGCATGACTCGATCGGTCTCGGCGAAGACGGCCCGACGCATCAGCCGGTCGAGCATCTCGCGGCGCTGCGCGCGATCCCGAACTTCCACGTCTTCCGTCCGTGCGATGCAGTCGAGACGCTGGAGTGCTGGCAGATCGCGCTTGAAACCCGTCACGGCCCGAGCGCACTGGCGCTGACGCGCCAGAACCTGCCGCAGCTGCGCAAGCAGAACGACAAGAAGAACCTCTCGGCGCAAGGCGCTTACGAAATCTCGCCGGCGCATGACGGCAAGGCGAAGGTCTCGATCTTCGCGTCGGGTTCGGAAGTCTCGCTCGCCGTCGAGGCGCAGGCGCTCCTGAAAGAGCGCGGCATCTCGGCGCGTGTCGTCTCGGTGCCGAGCTTCGAGCTCTTCGCCGCTCAGGACGAGAAGGTGCGCAAGAAGGTGCTCGGCCGCACGAAGGTCAATGTCGGCGTCGAAGCCGCCGTGCGTCAGGGTTGGGACGCCATCATCGGCTCCAACGGTATCTTCATCGGCATGAAGGGTTTCGGCGCAAGCGCGCCGTTCAAGGATCTCTACAAGCATTTCGGCATCACGGCGGAAGCAATCGCCGATGCCGCGGCCAGCAAAGTGAAGTGAGGATAAACGAATGGCAGTAAAGGTCTTCATCAACGGTTTCGGCCGCATCGGCCGCAACGTTCTGCGTGCGATCGTCGAGTCGGGCCGCAAGGATATCGTCGTGGTCGGCGTCAACGATCTCGGCCCAGTCGAAACCAACGCGCATCTGCTGCGGTTCGACTCGGTGCACGGCAAGTTCCCGGCGGACGTTCAGGTCGACGGTGACTCGATCGTCATCAACGGCCACAAGATCAAGGTCACGGCCGTCAAAGACCCGGCGCAGCTCCCGCATAAGGAACTCGGCGTCGACGTCGCTATGGAGTGCACCGGCATCTTCACGTCGAAGGAGAAGGCCTCCGCGCATCTCACGGCAGGCGCCAAGCGCGTGCTCGTTTCAGCTCCGGCGGACGGCGCTGACCTCACGGTTGTCTACGGCGTCAACCACGACAAGTTGACGAAAGACCACCGCGTCGTTTCGAACGCGTCGTGCACGACCAACTGCCTGGTTCCGGTCGCGCAGGTGCTTCACGATGCGGTCGGCATCGAGAAGGGCATGATGACGACGATCCATTCGTATACGGGCGATCAGCCGACGCTCGACACGATGCATAAGGATCTCTATCGCGGCCGCGCTGCCGCGCTCTCGATGATCCCGACCTCGACCGGTGCCGCGAAGGCCGTCGGCCTCGTGCTGCCGGAACTCAACGGCAAGCTCGACGGCATGTCGATGCGCGTGCCGACGCCGAACGTCTCGGTCGTCGACCTCAAGTTCGTTGCGAAGCGCAAGACGACGAAGGAAGAGATCAACGAGGCGATCAAGAAGGCGTCAGAGCAGAAGCTGAAGGGCATCCTCGGCTTCACGACCAGCCCGAATGTCTCGATCGACTTCAATCACGACCCGCACTCGTCGATCTTCCACATGGATCAGACCAAGGTGATGGACGGAACATTCGTCTCGATCCTGTCTTGGTATGACAACGAGTGGGGCTTCTCGAACCGCATGAGCGATACCGCGGTGGCGATGGGCAAGCTGGGTTGAACGATGGCAGGTAAGTTTCGCACTCTCGACGACGCCGACGTGAAGGGAAAACGCGTTCTCATTCGCGTCGACCTCAACGTCCCGATGGAAAACGGCAAGGTGACCGACGCGACGCGCCTCGATCGCATCGCGCCCGGCATCGCCGAGCTTTCCGGCAAGGGTGCGAAGGTGATCCTGCTGGCCCACTTCGGGCGACCGAAGGGACGCGACGACAAGAACTCGCTGAAGCCGGTTGCGGCCGCGCTCGGCGAGGTTCTGCGCCGCGAGGTGAAGTTCGCCGACGACTGCATCGGCGAGACGGCCGAGAAAGCCGTCGGCGCGCTGAAGGACGGCGATGTCCTGTGCCTCGAGAACACGCGCTTCTACACTGAGGAAGAAAAGAACGATCCGGCTTTCGTCGAGAAGCTTGCGAAGCTCGGCGACCTTTACGTCAACGACGCCTTCTCGGCGGCGCATCGTGCGCACGCTTCGACGGAAGGCCTCGCGCACAAACTGCCGGCCTATGCGGGCCGCACGATGCAGGCCGAACTCGAAGCGCTCGATGCGGCGCTTGGGCAACCGCAGCGTCCGGTCGCCGCGATCGTCGGCGGAGCAAAGGTGTCGACGAAGCTCGACCTTCTCGGCAATCTCATCGAGAAGGTCGATGCGCTGATCATCGGCGGTGGCATGGCCAACACGTTCCTTGCCGCGCAAGGCATCAATGTCGGTAAGTCGCTCTGCGAGCACGATCTCGCCGATACGGCGCGCGAGATCATCGCGAAAGCGAAGGCCAAGGGCTGCGAGATCGTCCTGCCGGTCGACGGCGTGATGGCGAAGGAATTCAAGGCCGAAACGCCGACGCGCGCGTCTTCGGTGAAAGAAATCGAAGCCGACGAGATGATGCTCGACATCGGCGCGCTGTCCGGCGCCGACGTGATCTCGCATCTGTCGAAGATGAAGACGCTGGTCTGGAACGGGCCGTTCGGCGCGTTCGAGATCCAGCCGTTCGATACCGGCACCGTGATGGTCGCGCATGCGGCTGCGGAGCTGACGAAGTCCGGCAAGCTGGTGACTGTCGCGGGCGGCGGCGACACGGTCGCGGCGCTCAATCACGCGCATGTCGCCGACGACTTCACCTACATCTCGACGGCGGGCGGCGCCTTCCTCGAATGGATGGAAGGCAAGCCGCTGCCGGGCGTCGAGGCCCTGCGGAAGTAATCTTCTGTAGCCCGGATGAGCGGCGAGCGTAGCAAGCCGCGACATCCGGGATCGGCCGCATCTCGGATATCGGTCGGCTACGCCTCCCTCATCCGGGCTACACGCGCATTACGTCGCAGGTAATAGCCCGGCGCCCGCGAGGCACGTATCGTGGGCGGCATGAACACTCTTGCCCAAGCCTCCTCCCCGATCGGCGCGCTCCTCCGCGAGTGGCGCACGAAGCGGCGCATGAGCCAGCTCGACCTCGCGACCGAGGCCGAAATCTCGCAGCGTCACCTGAGCTTCGTCGAAAGCGGCCGCGCAGCGCCGTCGCGCGACATGGTGCTGCGCCTCGCCGAAAATCTCAGTATCCCTCTTCGCCAACAGAACGAGCTGCTCATGGCCGCCGGCTTCGCTCCGCAGTTCGCCGAACGCAAGCTCGGCGATCCTGCCCTCGCGCCCGCGATGGCGGCGGTGCGCCAGGTGCTTAAGAGCCACGAGCCGAACCCAGCCTTCGCGGTCGACGGGCGCTGGAACCTCATCGAGGCCAATGCAGCGATCGGCCCATTTCTCGGCCTCGTGCAGGAGCCGTCGCTGCTAACCGAGCCGATCAACGTGATGCGGCTCTGCCTACATCCGCGCGGCCTCGCGCCGATTGTGATGAATCTTCGCGAATATCGCGATCACCTGCTGCTGCGCCTGAAGCGTCAATATGAAGCATCCGCCGATCCAAAGCTGGTCGCGCTCGAAAAGGAGCTGCTGGGTTACCCATCGGGACCGCGCACGTCGATCCCGATTCACCCGGATGCCGCGATGATCGCGCATCCGCTGCGGCTCAGGGTCGGAGATACAAACTTAACCCTGATCTCCACGCTGTCGGTGTTCGGTACGGCGCTCGATATTACGCTCTCCGAAATCGCGATCGAAAGCTTCTTCCCGGCCGATCCGGAGACTGCGGCCTTCTTGCGAGATTCGGCCGGTTAGCCTAGCAAGGGGGCAGCAAGAAATAGAACCGCCCCGGAGACCCAATGGCCCGCATCACGCTTCGTCAACTGCTCGATCACGCCGCCGAGAACGACTACGGCGTCCCTGCCTTCAACATCAACAACATGGAGCAGGCTCTGGCCATCATGGAGGCCGCCAATTCGGTCGATGCGCCGGTGATCATTCAGGCGTCGCGCGGTGCCCGCTCCTACGCCAACGACGTCATGCTGCGCCACATGATGGATGCCGTCACGGAAATCTATCCGCACATCCCGGTCTGCGTGCATCTCGACCACGGCAACGAGCCGGCGACCTGCATGACGGCGATCCAGGCCGGCTTCACGTCGGTGATGATGGACGGCTCGCTGAAAGCCGACGGCAAGACGCCCGGCGATTGGGACTACAACGTCGGCGTCACCAAGAAGGTCACCGAGATGTCGCATCTCGGCGGCATCTCGGTCGAAGGCGAACTCGGCGTGCTCGGCTCGCTCGAAACCGGCATGGGCGAGAAGGAAGACGGCCACGGCGCGGAAGGTACGCTCAGCCATGACCAGCTGCTGACCGATCCGGACGAAGCCGTGAAGTTCGTCACCGAAACCGAAGTCGACGCGCTCGCGATCGCGATGGGCACCTCGCACGGCGCCTACAAGTTCTCGCGCAAGCCGGACGGCAAAGTGCTCGCGATGAACGTGATCGAAGAGATCCACCGCAAGCTGCCGAACACCCATCTCGTGATGCACGGCTCGTCGTCGGTGCCGCAGGATCTGCAGGACATCATCAACCAGTTCGGCGGCCAGATGAAGCCGACGTGGGGCGTGCCGGTCGAAGAGATTCAGCGCGGCATCAAGAACGGCGTGCGCAAGATCAACATCGACACCGACAACCGCATGGCGATGACGGGCCAGATCCGCAAAGTGTTCTCGGAGAACCCGAGCGAGTTCGATCCGCGCAAGTATCTCAAGCCCGCGATGGACGCGATGTCGAAGCTCTGCAAACAGCGTCTGCAGGAGTTCAACACCGCCGGCCAGGCTTCGAAGATCAAGAAGGTGCTCACCCTCGCCGACATGGCGAAGCGCTACGCGAAGGGCGAGTTGAAGCCGAAGGTGCACTAGACCTTTCGCGTCGAAACACGAAAGCCGCCGGTGATGAGCCGGCGGCTTCTTTTATTGCTCCGATTTTGCCCCTGTCGATATCCTCCATGCATGGAGCATGAAACCGACCGCCTGATTTTGAGACGAACCAGGATATCCGACGCGCCAGAGTTGTTCTCGTTCCTCGGCGATCCGGAGGCGATGCGCCACACGCACGTCGATGTTTCGCTCAAAGCCTGCCGCCAACGCATCGCGGCGTATGATTGGCAAAGACGGATCGATGGATTCACGCCATGGACGATCGAGTCCAAGCAAGCTCGACGCATCATAGGATTAGGCGGGCTTCTCAACGATCCATTCGACAAAGGCTGGGGCGTCGAAGTTGCTTATTGGTTTCACCCGTCTGCCTGGGGGCAAGGCTATGCCAGCGAACTGGTTGCAGCGGCGCTGACGCTCGCCGACGAAGACTTCCAACTACCCCTCGTCAATGCATTCGCGCGCGCGGAGAACGCGCCATCTCGACGCGTTCTGGAGAAAGCCGGCTTCGTGCCCTTGCGATACGTTCCGGACCTGGAGCGGACACAGTATCAGAGACATCGAACGGTTAGCTGATCACTCCCCGATCGGTGCCGTACCGATGGTCAGACCGCCGCAGACGAACAGCGTCTGGCCCGTGATGTAGCCGGCATCGTCGGAGAGGAAGAACGAGACCGCATGCGCGATGTCGTCCGGCGTGCCGACGCGCTTGACCGGGATGCCTTCGATGATCGCTTTCGTGCGCGGCGAGTCCGGCGGGTTCGCCGAGTTGAACAGCGGCGTCGCGATCGGCCCCGGCCCTACCGCATTCACCGTGATGCCGTGCGGCGCGAGTTCGAGCGCCCAGGTGCGCGTCATGCCGATGAGGCCGGCTTTCGCAGCGGCGTAAGCGGTGCGCAATTCCTTGCCGAGAGCTGCCCGGCTCGTGATGTTGACGATGCGCCCTTTCCGCGCGGCCTTCATGCCGGGGATGGCGGCCTGCGTCGCAATCAACGCGGCGCGCAAGTTCACCGAGAGGATATCGTCGAGGTCCTGCAAAGTGGTGTCTTCGAGCGTCGCGGGGGTCGCGATGCCTGCATTGTTGACGAGCCAGCCGACCGAGAAGTCGCCCATCACCTGCCCCATGACTTTCTGCGTCGCTGTCAGGTCGGTGAGATCAAGTTTGACGAATTCGCCGGGCAGCGGCGTCGATGGCGGCGCGCGGTCGATATTGACGACATGTGTCCCGTTTGCGGACAGCTTCTCGATCAAGGCGCGGCCGATCGCGCCGCTGCCGCCGGTCACGAGCGCTGAGACGTTTCTTGTGTTCATGGGGGGTCCTTGGGATACGGCGGGTTTTTTACCGACCTACCATGATGCGGCGTTCCCGCCGAAATTTGCACTTGCCTTGGCGGTCGCGATGGTGTCCCTCGCGCCCGAAAGGCGCGAGATATGGCGAAATTCGCCGTTAAAGAGATATTCCTGACGCTTCAAGGCGAAGGCACGCATGCGGGCCGCGCGGCCGTATTTTGCCGTTTTGCCGGGTGTAATCTTTGGTCCGGCCGCGAGCAGGACCGCGCGAGCGCCGAGTGCACGTTCTGCGACACGGATTTCGTCGGGACCGACGGCACCAAGGGCGGCCGCTACGCCGACGCTGATGCCCTCGCGGATGCGATCGAGGCCGAGTGGACGGGCGGATCCGGCAATCGCTTCTGCGTGCTGACGGGCGGCGAGCCGCTGCTTCAGGTCAGCGAGGCACTCACCGCCGCGCTGCATCGGCGCGGCTTCGAGATCGCGGTCGAGACCAACGGCACGGTGCCGCGTCCCGAAGGGATCGACTGGATGTGCGTGAGCCCGAAAGCCGCGACCGAACTCGCGATTACGGCGGGCGATGAATTGAAGCTCGTCTATCCGCAACGCGAAGCGCCGCCGGAGCGCTTTGCCGACTTGCCTTTCGCCAACTTCCTCCTGCAGCCCATGGACGGCCCGGACGTCATCGAAAACACGCGCGCCGCAATCGCTTATTGCCTTAAGCATCCGCAATGGCGGCTGTCGGCGCAGACGCACAAGCATCTCGGAATCCGATGAAAATCTCACAAGCCTTCCGGTTCGAAGCAGCACACCGGCTGCCGAACGTTCCGGCCACGCACCGCTGCCACCGCATGCACGGACACTCGTACCGCATCGAGATCCAGCTCGAAGGTGCGACGGATCCGCATACGGGTTTTGTCGTCGATTTCTTCGACATCGAGGCTGTGGTTGGTCCGCTGATCGCCGAGATCGATCACCAGTGCCTCAACGAGATCGGGGGCCTCGAAAATCCGACCGCAGAGAATATCGCGGTGTGGATCTGGCAACGGACGAAGCCGTCCCTCGCGCAGCTCTCCGCGGTTCGCGTTTATGAAACGCCCGACTGCTGGGCGGAATACGACGGCGGTTGACGGCCATTTGCGACGGATTATCGTCGCATCTTAAGCATAAATGCCGCCATTTCGCCTGAAACGGATTCCAAAGATCGCCCATGGCTTCTCGGAACGCAGATGTACGCCCTGCTCCGCGCCTCTATCTCGTGACACCAACGGTGGAGGATGCGGCGGCTTTCACGCGCCCACTCGAGGCGGCGCTGAAGGCCGGTGATGTCGCGGCTGTCCTGCTCCGCGTCAGCGGGGCCGACGAGCGCGCAGACACCAATATCGTCAAAGCCTTGGCCGGCATTGTTCAAGCGGCCGGGGTGGCGCTGTTGGTCGACGGTAAACCGCTGGTCGCTCAGCGCGGCGGCGCCGATGGCGCGCACCTGCCAAGCTACGACGAATTCGCGGCCGCTCAGCAGAGCCTGCAGCCCGCCCGCATCGCGGGCGTCGGCGGGCTTGCCTCGCGCGATGAAGCGATGCGCGCAGCCGAAGACGGCGCCGACTATGTGATGTTCGGGGAACCGGACCTGAACGGTGAGGTTCCTGCTCTGGACGCTTCCTGCGAACGCGTCGCGTGGTGGAGCGAAGTGTTCGAGGTTCCCTGTGTCGCTTACGCGCCGAACGCCGAAGCGGTCGCGCCGCTCGCTGCCGCCGGTCCGGAGTTTATCGCGCTCGGGCCGTTTATCTGGGATCATGCCGACGGGCCTGCCGCTGCGATTCGCGACGCCGCTACCGTGATCGCAGCCGCAACGCCCGCGATGGAGTCCGTCTGATGACGAAGATCCTCACGACGACAAAGTTTGCCCTGATCGCCGGCGTGGCTTTCATCGCGCAGCCCGCTGCCGCGCAGTTCTGGTTGCCGGGTCAGTCGCCACAAACGGAATCGGCACCGACGCCGCCGGGCACCGAAAAGCTTCGCGTCATCAAGCCGGGAATCCGCGCGCAGAGCGAGCAACCGGCCGCGCCTGCCGCGCCGCCCGGCACTGAGCAAATTCGCCGAGCCCGGCCAAATGCGGCCAGGCCCGCGACGCCAAGGTCCGCTACGGAAACCGCAACGCCGAAGCCCGCAAAGCCAGCACCGAGGCAGGCCGCCAAGCCAACGCCGTCGCGCGGCGCGAAAGTGGACCCGGCCGATCAGAATCCACCGGTCGCGACGACAACACCTCCGCCGATGGCCGCACCACTCACCGCCGTGCCGCCTGCGGGCGCTGCTGCGCCACTCGCAAGCCCCGGCCTGCAGCCGCCGACGAGCGCAGGCTTTGGCGCTGCGCCGCGCGTCACGCCGAGCCGCGCCGCGACCTCGCCGGTCGTCGACGTCGCGTTCGGCGCCTATCAGCGCGGCCAGTACATCACGGCCGTCAACGAAGCGACGAAGCGCGCCGAGCAGAACGATCCGAAAGCGATGACGCTTCTCGGCGAGATTTATCAGAACGGCCTCGGCGTGCCGCGCGACGATAACAAAGCCGTCATGTGGTACACGAAAGCGGTCGCGGCGGGCGATCGCGAGGCGATGCATTCGCTCGCGACGTTGCGCCTCGCGGGTCGCGGCGGACCGAAGGATACGGACGGCGCCGTGCGCCTCTACGAGCAAGCCGCACGGCTCGGCCATGCAGGCGCGGCTTACGATCTCGCGCTCTTCTACCTCGAAGGCCAGCAGGTTCAGGGCGACCCGAAGCGGGCAGCCGAGTTGCTCCAGATCGCGGCCGATGTCGGCAGCCCGGAAGCGCAATACGCGCTCGCCTTGCTCTACAAGGAAGGCCGCGGCGTCACGGTCGATCGCTCGCGTGCCGCCGCACTCTTGGCGCAGGCTTCGCGCGGCGACTTCACGGACGCGACGGTCGAATACGCGATCGCGATGTTCAACGGCGACGGCACCGCGAAGGACGAGCGCGGCGCCGCGCAACTCCTGCTCAAGGCCGCGCGCAGCGGCAGCGCCATCGCGCAGAACCGCCTCGCCCGCATGCTGGCGGCCGGTCGCGGCGTCGAAGCCAACCCCTCCGAAGCCGTCAAATGGCACATCCTGGCGCGTTCGCGCGGCCAGAATGACATGTGGCTCGAAAGCTATCTCCAGCGCATCACGCCGGAGCAGCGCGCGGCCGGCGAAAAGCAGGCCGAGACGCTGATGAAGGACCCGCTCGCGTCACGCTCTTAGCGAATTCGCGGGAGAAGTTGATTTCCACTCATACCCGCGAACGCGGGTATCCAGACCGCCCGCGGCAGCGGGCGTGAAAAATGCTAGGTGAAGCCAACGCGCTGCCGCGCGTGAAGCTGGATTCCCGCTTTCGCGGGAATGAGCGGAGTTTGGGGCAACCTGAAGCACGCTAAACTTGAATCATTTCTGCGCACTTGACGCACCGGCTGATAGCCGGGCAGATGCGCTTCTCCCGCTACTGTCCGGATATTTCATGCTTCGCTCTGCCCTTCTCAACGTCATGGTCGACGCAGCCCGCAAGGCCGCGCGCTCGCTCAAGCGCGATTTCGGCGAGGTCGAGAAGCTGCAGGTCTCGCTGAAGGGTCCGGCGAACTTCGTCTCGGCGGCCGACACGCGCGCGGAAGAAATTCTGCGCAAGGAACTCGGCAAGTCGCGTCCCGGCTACGGCTTCTGGGGCGAAGAAGGCGGTCTCACCGAAGGCGACGACAAGACCCACATGTGGGTTGTCGATCCGCTCGACGGCACGACGAACTTCCTCCACGGCATTCCGCAATTTGCCATATCGATCGGCCTCGTCCGCGACGGCACGGTTGTCGCCGGCGTCGTCTACAATCCGATCACCGACGAGCTGTTCACCGCCGAGCGCGGCAAGGGCGCGTTCCTCAACGACTATCGCCTGCGCGTTGCGGGCCGCAAGAAGCTGACGGACTGCGTCGTCGCCTGCGGACTGCCGCATCGCGGTCGTGGCGGCCTCGAGGAGTTCCGTAAGGAATTCGCCGTCGTGCAGGAACAGGTCTCGGGTCTGCGCCGCTTCGGCGCCGCCGCGCTCGATCTTGCTTGGGTCGCGGCCGGCCGGCTCGACCTTTACTGGGAGCGCAATGTGCAGCCGTGGGATGTCGCGGCAGGGATGATTCTGGTGCGCGAGGCCGGCGGTTTCGTCACCGATCTCGACGGCAAGGATAACCTCTTCGAACACAAGAGCGTTATCGCCGGTAACGAGGGGCTGCATAAAGAGCTTCTGGCCACTCTGAAAAAAGCCAACGCGGCCGGTTGATAACTTGCAGGCCGTGCTCGGTTTCTGGCTAAACTAGGCGCTATCGGATTCCCGGCGCCGCAATGGCGCAGCACAGAACCGCTTTTTCAAAGCGCAAGGTGGCCATGGCGCGTGACCTAGACCCCTTCAAGCTCTCCTCGCCTCGCGTCTTTCTGGTGAGGATGCTGGTGTTCCTCATTCTGTGCGGGCTCGTCGGCGTCGTCCTTTACCAACAGATCCTGACAGCCTTCCGCTCCAATCCGGGGCTCAACGGGTTGATCCTCGGTGTTCTGATCATCGGCATCCTGCTCTCGTTCCGGCAGGTTATCCGGCTGTTCCCGGAAGTCGCGTGGGTAAACAGCTTCCGCCTCGCCGATCCCGGCATCTCGGTGGAGCGCCCGCCGGTGCTGCTCGCGCCGATGTCGGCGATTCTCGGCGACCGTATGGGCCGCATGGCGATCTCGACGCCGGTGATGCGCTCGATCCTGGACTCGATCGCGACGCGCCTCGACGAAGCGCGCGACCTTTCTCGCTACATGACGGGCCTGCTGATCTTCCTCGGTCTGCTTGGTACCTTCTGGGGTCTGATCGAGACGGTCGGTTCGGTCGGCAAATTCCTCGAGACGCTGAAAGTCGGCGGTGACGCCAACGCGACCTTCGAGTCGCTGAAGGAAGGTCTAGCGGCCCCGCTCTCCGGCATGGGCATTTCGTTTTCGTCCTCGCTGTTCGGACTCGCCGGATCATTGGTGCTCGGCTTTCTCGATCTGCAGACGAGCCAGGCGCAGAACCGTTTCTACACGGACCTCGAAGATTGGCTCTCGACCACCGTGCAAGACATGTCGGTCGCCGAGCCGGCGCGCTTGACGGCGGCAAAGAACGACGACCTGCGGCAGATCCTCGATCGTCTCAAGGACGTGACGGCCGAGACCGGCAACAGCAAAGCCGCAACCAACGCGATGGCGAACCTCGCGGAAGCGATCCAAGGCCTCGTCGGTCATATGCGCAACGAGCAGCAGATGATCCGCGATTGGGCGAACTCGCAGGCGGATCAGAATTCCGAAATCAAGGCGGTGCTGGAGCGGATCGCCCGGCAGGACGATCGGCCCAAGATTGGCCGCGGTGTTTGAGTTTGCTTCGCCGCGATAAAGGGAACTCAGCATGGCGCTAGGGCGCGCACGCCGCGGAGAACGCACGGTCGACTACTGGCCGGGGTTTGTCGATGCCCTGTCGACGCTCGTTCTCGGCGTCATCTTCCTGCTGTCAATCTTCGTCGTCATCCAGTTTTATCTCAGCCAAGAAGTCACCGGCAAAGACACGGCGCTGGCGCGGCTTAATGCACAACTTCAGCAGCTCACCGAGCTGTTCGCGCTTGAAAAGGGCGAGCGCGCGAACCTCGAAGAGATGATCGCGGCGCTGCGCGCGAACCTCGCGACGGCGGAAGCCGACCGCGACCGCCTCAAAGGACAGGCGGATGCAGCCGGCCAAGGCGCCGGATCAGCCCAAGCGCGCGCCGCGCAGCTTGCCGGTGAACTCGAAAACGAAAAGCGCATCGGCGCGCGTGTCGCGGCGCAAGTCGAATTGCTCAACCAGCAGATCGCCGCGCTGCGCCGCCAGCTTGCCGCACTCGAAGAGGCGCTGGAGACATCCGAGAAGAAGGACAAGGAAGCGCAGTCGCGCATCGCGGACCTTGGTCAGCGGCTCAACGTCGCGCTCGCGCAGCGAGTCCAGGAGCTATCTCGCTTCCGCTCGGAATTCTTCGGGCGTTTGCGGCAGATCCTCGCCAACCGGCCGGACGTGCGCATCGTCGGCGACCGCTTCGTGTTCCAGTCCGAGGTATTCTTCGATGCCGGTCAAGCGGCTTTAAAAACAGAAGGCCGCGGCGAGCTCGACAAGATCGCGACCGCCCTGCTCCAGCTCGAGAAGGAAATCCCCGCGGACATAGCTTGGGTGATGCGTATCGACGGCCACACGGACGTGCGCCCGATCGCCAGCCCGCAGTTCCCGTCGAACTGGGAGCTGTCGGCGTCGCGCGCGATCTCGGTCGTGCAGTATCTGATCTCGCGCGGTGTCTCGCCGCAACGCCTCGTCGCCGCCGGCTTCGGCGAATTCCAGCCGCTCGATCCGGCGACCAACGACGACGCCTATCGCCGCAATCGCCGCATCGAGATGAAGCTGACGGAGCGCTAGGTAAACAGACCCCGTTCTCCGAGCGGGACTCGGTGGTTGGTCTCCGACCTCTCAGCCGTCGTCCCGGAAGCCGCATGGCTCGACGCGCGCGAAGCGCGCGTTGCGAGCCGCGGCTGTCCGGGATCCATAACCCCGGTACTTGATCGCTTGCGCAGGGACTATGGATTCCGGGCTCGCGCACGCTTCGCTTAGCGCGCCCCGGAATGACGGCCTCGAAACTATCGACCCTTCGTTTTCGCTTTGCCCGCCAGCGGCAAACCGTGTGCTTCGACAAACTCGTTCGAGCTTGCCAGTGCCTTCTTGTTCTCAGCTTTCCACTGAACCGTTTTCGCGCCCGCGATCGCACGCGCGATACCCCACTCGGCGGCGCGCGACACATCGATTTCGAGGCCGCGTGCCTCGTCAACGAGAGCGCGGTCGAGCGCCAGACTGGCGGAGCTTTTGTCGCGTGCGTTGTTTGCCATGACCTGTACCGAGAACGGGAATCTACGCCCGCCCCCGGCATCAGGCAAGCCAACCGCAAGTAGAAACCTCACACCGTCTTCGCGGCCATCTCCTTCGCGATGTAGTCGGCTTGGCGGATCGCGAGGGTGACGATCGTCAGCGTCGGGTTCTCAGCGCCGCCGGTCGTGAACTGGCTGCCGTCCGACACGAACAGATTCTTGATGTCGTGCGATTGGCCGAATTTGTTGACGACGCCGTCGCGCGCCTTCTCGCTCATGCGGTTGGTGCCGAGATTGTGCGTCGACGGATATGGCGGCGTCGGGAAAGTCCGCGTCGCGCCGACCGCATCGTAGAGCGCGATGCCCTGCTTGTAAGCGTGATCGCGCATCGCGGTGTCGTTCGGGTGATCCGTGAAGGCGACGTCGGGGATCGGCATCCCCCACTTGTCCTTCTCCTTCTTGGACAGCGCGATGCGGTTCTTCTCCTGCGGCATGTCTTCGCCGACGATCCACATGCCGGCCATCTTGTCGTAGTGATCGAGCGCGGTTGTGAAGCTGCGTCCCCATCCACCCGGATTGAGGAACGCCGCCATGAATGGCAAACCGAGCGCGAGTGTTTCGAGTTCGTAGCCTCCCGCGAAGCCGCGCTTCGGATCGTGCTTCGCCTCGTCACGGATGATGCCGGCCATCGTGGTGCCGCGATACATGTGCACCTTCTTGTCGAACAGCGCGTAGACCGAGCCGGTCGTGTGCCGCATGTAGTTTTTCCCGACCTGACCGGACGAGTTCGCCATGCCGTTCGGATATTTCGACGACTCCGAGTTGAGCAGGAGCCGCGGGCTTTCGATCGAATTGCCGGCGACGCAGACGATGCGCGCCTTCTGCCGCTGCACTGTGCCGGACTTGTCGGCATAGACGACGCCGGTGACTTTGCCGCTCGCGTCATGCTCGATCTTGATCGCGTGCGAGTCGGGACGGACTTCGAGCTTGCCGGTCGCTTCGCCTTTCGGAATCTCGGTGTAGAGCGTCGACCATTTCGCGCCCCACTTGCAGCCCTGGAAGCAGAAGCCGGTCTGCTGGCAGGCGTTGCGGCCGTCACGTTCGGCCGAATTGATCGCCATGTTGCCGGTGTGACATTCCTTGTAGCCGAGCTTGTCGGCACCGGCCTTGAAGATCTTGAAATTGTTGCTGGCCGGCAGCCCCGCGATGTTGTTGGTCCGCGTCACGCCCATCTTGTCTTCCGCCTTGGCGTAATACGGCTCGAGGTCGGCCAGCGTGATCGGCCAATCGAGAAGATTTGCGCCGGCGATCTTGCCGTAATTCGTGAGCGTCTTGAATTCGTGCGGCTGAAAGCGCAGCGACGCGCCGGCCCAATGCGTCGTCGTGCCGCCGACCGCCTTGACGATCCAGGCCGGAAGGTTCGGGAAATCCTTCGACACGCGCCAGGTGCCGGACGTCGTCCGCTTGTCGACCCAGGCGAGCTGCGAGAACGAGTCCCACTCGTCGTTGATGAAGTCGGTGTATTCGACGCGCGGGCCGGCTTCGAGCACGACGACGCCGATGCCTTTCTGCGCGAGCTCGTTCGCGAGCGTGCCGCCGCCGGCACCGGAACCGATGATGACGACGACGCTGTCGTCGTTCTTGTCAAAAGATGCAGCCATGGCGTTTCCTCCGCAGGCGCTGATTTCGTATGAAGCGTGCGCGCCGCTGCGTTGAGCGGCGAGCCAAAACTTTAAAGCCACTCGATGTCGTCGAAGCCGCGCGCGATGTAGCCGCCCTTCGAGTAGGACTCGCCCTCGTAGCCGAAGATCGGCCAGATCTCTTTTTGGTTATAGAGCGAGACAACGAGGTCGCCGCGGATCGCCTGGAAGAACGGCGACTTCTCGATCGCCTGCAGATGCTTCACGCGCTCTTCTTCCCAGCCGAGCTTGGCGTAACCGCCCTTGCCGGCCTTCTTGTCGAGCGCGGCGACGCCCGTCTCGAGCAAGGCTTTGACCTTGGGGTCCTTCGCGGCTTTCGCGTCCTGCGCCTTGATGGCGATGGCGTAGTGTTTGTCCGGCACCTGATCGTGCGGATAAATATCGCGCGCCATCTGGACGAGCGTCGCGACCGTGCTCGGCTTCAGCGCCGTCGCTTCCACCGCCCACGCTTCGCGCGACGAGATGACGACGTTTCCGCCGACTGCGACGAGTGCACCGAAAGCGCTCGCGCCGCGTAACAAATCGCGCCGTGAGACGCGCATTCTTTGCGTTCGATCCAGGACCGTAACCATCGTTTCCTCCTTTGCTCGCGCGGCACTTCACGTGCCGCTGCTGGCTCGTCGGCTCGCGTGCCACCACCGTGGCCGCTGCTCTTTTTTGTGTCCCGCTTGGTGGGCGGAATTACTTGAACCTACCTCCGCGCTCGATCACTTCGATCTGATAGCCGTCGGGGTCTTGAACGAAGAAGAAACGCGCGACGAGTTTGCCGTCGTTGTTGAACTCGACGACCTTGCGCGGATTGAAGCCGGCCTTTTCGAAGCGCGCGTGTTCGGCATCGAGCTTATCGACGACGAAGGCGATGTGGCCGTAGCCGTCGCCTAACGCGTACGGCTCCTTGCGATCCTTGTTGATGGTCAGTTCGAGTTCGAAACTCGCTTCGGCGTTGCTCAAATAAACGAGCGTGAACGTTTCGAAATCGAGCCGGTCGACAATCTCGAGTGCGAATGCGGAGCGATAGAAATCAACCGAGCGTGCTTCGTCGAGCACGCGGATCATGCTGTGAACTGCCTTGGCCAATGTCTTCCCCGGTCTATTCTGTGGGAAGAATTATGCGTGCGCGATCCATGCATGGGTGGCAGCCGGTTGCTACGCGCAAGCAATATCCTGTTGCGGAGCCGCGGCTTTAGGCGGAAACTTAAAGCAGAGCCAAACTGTGAATTTGCGGCAGTGAGGCTGACGCAAATGGGAGAGGCGCCACATGTGCAGGGTGTTTGCGAGCCAGGACCCTGAGGGCTACCGTCCGATCAACCGGTCCATCAGAATCGGCGGACATTCGACGAGCATTCAGCTCGAAGCGACGTTCTGGGCTCTGCTGGACGAGATCGCGCACTCGCAGGGCCTGTCGACACCGAAGTTCATCTCGAAGCTTTACGACGAGGCGCTGGAGATCAACGGCGAGATCCCGAACTTTGCCTCGATGCTGCGGACGACCTGCGCGCTTTACCTCCGCGGCGCACGGCCGACCGTGCTTGAGCAGCAGGAGCTGGCGGCGCTCGCACATTGACCGAGGCCCAGTAGCCCGGATGGAGCGGCGGCGCAGCCGCGCGTAATCCGGGTCGCTGGCTGTCCCGATTGCGCACGATGCTCCGCGGCGATCTCAAGCTGTCATCCCGGCCAAGTGAGGTTGGCGTGCGTAGCGCGCCAAGCCGAACGCGAGCCGGGATTCATATACCCCAATCGTGCTCAGGGATACGTAGATCCCGGGACTTCGCCACGCGCTTCGCGCGCAGCTCGCCGTCCGGGATGACAACTCGGTTTCTTGGCTAAGCCGGCTCAATAATGCCGAGGGTAAACCACACAACCCCAACTTGAACGCCGCGCGAAAATCCTTTTAAGACAAAAGCCTGCGCCGGGGCTGGCGCTGGTGTTGTCTCAAGGGGCTGGTCATGGGCGGCATGTTGAGCGGACAGGTCGCGATGATCGTTCTCATCGCGGTGCCGATCGCGCTCTTTCTTTCGATCCTCTTGCAGTGGATCTATCTGCGTTCGGTCAAGCGCTCGATGATGCATTCGGAAGGCGCGATGCCGCCGGCCGATCCGCACGATCCGCCGCCGTCGGCTCCGCTCGCGCCGCTCGGCTTTGCCACCGACCTGTGGTCGCTCGATCTGCCGCCATCGACCGCTAAATCGCTGCGGCGGCGGGCCGCTCTCGTCTATATCGCGGGCGGCATCGTTTACGGCGCGGTGCTGACGCTATTTTACCTCGCGGCGCTCGGCCAGGCGACGGAGATCTTCCGCTTCCGCACGCCGCTGCTGATCGGCGTCTTCGCCTTCCCGCTGGTGCTGACGCTCGCGGTGACCATCACGGTGTCGTGGCGGGAACTCTGCGGGATCGTTTTCATCTACGCGGTCGCGATGACGCTAATCTACATTCCTCAGCTGATGGTAGGCGCGGATTGGTCAGCGTTCTTCACGCTGTTCTTTCTGTTCAATCTGCCGGGGCTCGTGCTCGCGACGATCTTCCTGCTGCCGCGCGTGCGCACTGTCGGGCCTCTCGTGCTTGGCCTGACGCTCGCCGCCGTCGCGGGCGCCCTGCTCTCGAACCACGCGCTGTTCTACGAGAACCCCGAGCGCCTGATGGCTTTCGTGAAATTCGGGACAAGTATCGGCCTCGGCGGGCTTCAGCTCTACTACAGCGTTATGGCGATCGGCGCGTTGCTGCTCGGCATCGCGGGCTGGCTCGTCATGCGGCTCGTCGGCAAGCTGTATCGCGATCGGCGCATCAGCGATCAAACGATGATCGCCGACTCGATCTGGCTCATCTTCTCGGTCGTCCACGCTTCGTCGATGATCCACAGCGGCGTGCAGTATTTCTTTGCGCCGTTCATCGCCTTCGCGGCCGGGCGCATGACGATCGCGGCGGGGTTCCTGTTCCTGCGTGCGCGCTACGGCGTTGCCGAGAAAGTGCCGAATCTGCTCCTGCTGCGCGTCTTCTCGCTCGGGCGCCGGTCGAGCCGGTTGTTCAACAAGGTCTCGCGGCTCTGGCGCTATCGCGGCAGCATCCACATGATCGCGGGGCCGGACCTCGCGTCGACCACTGTCGAGCCGCACGAGTTCCTCGGCTTCCTCTCGGGCCGCCTTGCGCGCCGCTTCATCGCGGACGACCGATCGTTTCAGCGCCGTCTCTCCGAAGTCGAGCAGCGCCTCGACCTCGATGGGCGTTACCGCGTCGGCGACTTCTTCTGCCACGACAATGCGTGGCGCATGGTGCTGACGCGGCTCGCGCGCCGCGCCGATGTGATCCTGATGGATCTCCGCGGCTTCACGCCGAAGCATCAGGGCTGCGTCTTCGAGATCCGGGAGATCGTCAACCGCATCCCGTTCGCACGCGTCGTCTTCGTGATCGACGGCACGACCGACGAACCCTTCCTGCGCAAAACGTTTACGGAAGCGTGGGTGGACGTGCCGGCGTCATCACCGAATGTCGCGGCACAGCGCGATGTGACGCTGTTTCGCTTGGGCGATGGCCAGACCAGCGACGTGAAGGCACTGGTGCGGTTGTTGGAAGCGCTCAGCCGGAGCGAGACAATGCCCGAGCAAAGCTCGGTGCGTTACGCGCCGGCTTAGTGATCGAACTGGAGTTTAGCGAGCCGCGCATAGAGGCCGCCAGCGGCGATCAGAGAACTGTGCGTCCCCTCCTCCACCACGCGGCCATGATCGACGACGAGGATGCGGTCGCACGAAAGCACGGTCGCGAGGCGATGCGCGATGACAATCGTCGAGCGGCCGACCATCAGTTCGTTGAGCGCGGCCTGGACCTGCGTCTCGCTCTGCGCGTCGAGCGCGGAGGTCGCTTCGTCGAGCAACAGCAGCGGCGCATCGCGCAGGATCGCACGGGCAATCGCGACGCGCTGGCGCTGCCCGCCCGATAGCGTGACGCCGCGCTCGCCGATCGGCGTTCCGAGCCCCTGAGGCAGTCGCTTGGCAAATTCGGTGACCTGCGCGAGATCGGCCGCGCGTGAAATTTCAGCTTCCGTCGCGTTCGGCCTGCCGAAGCCGATATTTTCGGCAATCGTTCCGGCAAACACGACGGCGTCCTGCGGCACCAGCGCGATGCGCTCGCGGAGCTCCTGAGGATCGGCTCGCTCGATCGGCACGGCGTCGAAGGTCACACGCCCGCCGCGCGGATCGTAGAAGCGCAGCAGCAGATGGAAGACGGTGCTCTTGCCGGCACCGGACGGGCCGACGAGGGCGACACGCTCGCCCGGCGCGAGCCGGAAGCTCAGGCCATCGAGCACGTCGACGTCGGCGCGCGTCGGATACGCGAAGGTGACGTTATCGAATGAGACTTCGCCGCGCGCCGGCACCGGCAGCGCGATCGGGTTCGCGGGCTTCGCGATAGCAGGCTGAATGCGCAAGAGTTCGAGCAAACGCTCGGCGGCGCCCGAGGCCTGCGAGAGTTCGGTCCACACTTGGCTCAGCTCGCTGAGCGCTCCGGCCGCGAAGACCGCATAAAGAACGAATTGGCTCAGGCGGCCGGCCGAAATGCGACCCGCCATCACGTCCTGTGCGCCGATCCAGAGAACGAGCACGATGCTGGCGAAGACGAGGAAGATCGCGATCGCGGTGAGCAGCGCGCGCGACAGTGTCGATTGACGCGCCGCTTCGAAAGCGCGTTCGACGGCAGCGGAGAAACGGGTGGATGCGACCTTCTCGTAGGTGAAGGCTTGCAGCGTACGGACGCCGCCGATCAGTTCCGTCGCGTAGGCGGATGCATCTGCGAGCGTATCCTGCGCATCGCGCGAGCGGCGGCGCACCGAGCGGCCGAAGGCGACGAGCGGCAGCACGATCACGGGGATCGCGCCCAGCACGAACAGCGAAAGCCGCGGGCTGGTCCACACCATCGCGCCGGCGGCGCCGGCGAAGAGCACGAGGTTGCGCAGCGCGATCGAGACCGAAACGCCGACGGCCGATTTGATCTGCGTCGTATCGGCCGTAAGGCGAGAGATCACCTCGCCGGACTGCGTCTTGTCGAAGAAGGCCGGCGAGAGGCTCGTGATATGCGCGAAGACGCGGGAGCGCACATCGGCAACGACCAGCTCACCTAGTGTGGTGACGAGGTAGTAGCGGAGCGCACTGGCCAGCGCGAGCACAGCCGCGACCGCGATCAGCACGACGAAATAGCTGTCGATCATGCTGGCGGCTTCGGCCTTGAAGCCGAAATCGATCATCCGGCGCACCGCCAATGGGATCACCAGCGTCGCGATCGCCGCCGCCGTCAGCGACACGCCGGCGGCCGCGATACGGCCCGGATAGCGGCGGACGAAGGGCCACAGCTCGACCAGCGGCCGCAGCCGCGAGGCCGATTTCTCGGACTCGGATGCAGGCGGATCGACCGGCGTCGCGGTGGCGATAGCCGCCGGGGTCAAAGGCGCGGTTTCGTTCATTGCCGCCTTCATAGAACACGGGGGCCGACAAGTGCAGGCCGAAATCGCCGCATCACCCAATAATTGAAGATGCGCAGCGGCTTGATGCGCAAAATGGAAGAGTTCAAAGCCTGTTTGGCGGCCAATCTATGCCTTGTGCCGGCCCGGAGCGTCATGTATAGAGCCGCGAAATCTCTCGATCGACGATTTGTCACGCTGCGGCGGCGCATCGGCCGAACGCGCGGAAAGGCGAAACAATGAAGGCAGACATTCACCCGGCGTATCACACCGTCAAGGTCGTCATGACCGACGGTACCGAGTTCGAAACGCGTACGACCTGGGGCAAGCCCGGCGATACGCTGAACCTCGACATCGACCCAAAGTCGCACCCGGCCTGGACCGGCGGTACGGCACAGCTGCTCGACCGCGGCGGCCGCCTCTCGCGCTTCCAGAAGAAGTTCGGTGGTTTGGGTAAGTAATCGCCGCAAGGCATTGCGAACGAATCAAAAAGCGCCCGAGTGATCGGGCGCTTTTTTGTTGGCTAAGAGCTGCAGATCAGCGGCCGAAGGCGGCGCTGAGCAGATTCTGCTGCCGGCCGACCGGATTGTCGTTCTCGGCCGCGATCACGTCACTGCCCCGGCGGAGGCCGCTATCGAGATGGCGGACGCGCTGCTGAACGCGGAACGAGCCTTCGATGAGTTCGCGCAGCCGCTCCGGCAAGTGGGATTCGCTGTCGGAGTCGCGGCGATCGACGACGATATTGACCTTGTGGCGCTCGCGCTCGGCCTGGGTGAGCGACATCTCGCCCTCGTTGACGGCGCGGTGCAGCAACAGCCAGGACGCGACCTGCATCAGCCGGGTCGTCAAACGCATGCTTTCGGTGGCGTAGGCGAGCGCAGCGGCACGTTCGAGGCCTTTCGCCTCGCGGCGCCCGTCCCCGTCCAGATACGCGGCGGTCTCTTCGACCAGGCTCATGCCTTCGCGAAACAGCGCCGTAAATGCCGGAGAATTCGACAGCCGATCCGTCAACCGAACCGGTTGCAGCCCTTCGGAGAGCTCTGCCATTGGTTAATGCCTCACGCCCGCACTCTTGAAAATTGATGCTGCCGGACCGGCCCTAACCTGTCCAGCGGGGTTTTCGAAATCAGTCCCAAAGCCCGGTGCGGACGGTGCGATATCCGCGCTATCCACTGCAGCAAGGCGCGTACCAGCACGGTTTGGCTCGAAACGGGACAAAAAAAGAGCCGCCAGAGGCGGCTCAAGTTGATAACAGGGAGGCGTCAAACAGAGTGGACAGGAGCCACTCGCGTCCAGAATCTGGACATGCTTAGTAATGACCCGGAAAGCTTAACGAGTGGTTACTATTCTCGCGAAAGCAAAACGCCGCCCGATGAGGCGGCGTTTGGTCTTTTCGATCTGACCCGAAGGACATCGCGGAAGGCTATTCTAACGAGGCGGCGATAGAACCGAATTTCAGGTTAATCCGCTCGCCAATCGTGCCAAGCACAGTGATGACTACCACCGAGATCAGCGCCGCGATGAGACCGTATTCAATTGCGGTGGCGCCAGATTCATCACGCAGGAAATTCTTGAAAATCGTCATTGGAAATAACCTCTGAAATAAAAATAAAAAGGCAAAGTCGAGAACACTCGCGAAGTAACACGCGAAGTTTTTCGAGAGTCTTAAAAGCGACCACGAAAAGCACGATCGCGTTGCGCATCACCAAAAAATTCTTACGTCTTGAAGAACGCATTCGCTGCGTCGCGCGACGCGCTCTTGCTCTTCACCGCAACTTCAAGTCGAGATATTTCTTCACGCAACAAAAGGATGCGCGCTTCGAGTTCGGACACAGACAACAATGCGAGATCCTGGCCGATCTCGTGCGACACTTTCTTCTTCGGCTTATCGTCGTCTTCCATCGCATCCTCCGCGTGCATATCTCTCGCGATCAAACATGAATTCAAGCGTTCCTGCAAAATCTCAGGTGGAGAACTTGGCGCTGAGCGGCGAGGCTATCCTCGCTGTCGAGCGCACTTTTGCTATCCGCTTTTCCGACATCGAATTACAGTCGTTCAGTACAGTTGGCCAAATGTTCGACGTCGTGCGCGCGAAAGTGTTTGCGACCGGCGCGCATGCGACATCCATCGCGTATCAACGCGTGCGCAACGTGCTGTCCGGATACGCAGCCGCGAATGAAATCGTCGCGGACGCGCGGCTCTCCGATCTTATCGAGATGCCGGCGTACAAGTTTCACGCATTGCTCGAGCGGCAGACTGGGCTCAACGTTCCGGGCTTTCATTTTTCCCGCATGGGCAATGTCGGATTGGCCCTCATTCTTGCCGGCGCGATTCTAATGATCGCGCCGCTGATCATCGCGATGCCAAAGTGGCTCGGCTTCGTCTCCTTCATCGCCGGCGTCGGTTTGATGTACGCGGACGAGCGCCAATTGCCCGATGCAACGCTAGGTGATTTTTCCCGCGAGCTCGCGGCTTTGAACGCGGCTTCGCTGGCACGGCCGAGCCCTGCCGACGAAACGGCTTTGCGAGATGCGTTAGTTAGGGTTTTGAAAGCAGAAACCGGAACTCACGGCACTATAACGCCGGCGACGCGGCTGCTTTGACGGCCTCCCGGAGGTTGCGTACAACCCCTCCTCCCCTTTCCCTTCCGTGGAGTTCTTCCGATGGCGAACGTTCCCGCCGAGATGACTGCGATCGGCATCAGCCAGCCCGGCGGTCCCGAGGTTCTGGTTCCGCAGAAGCGGCCGGTGCCGGCGCCAAAGGATGGCGAGGTGCTGGTGAAAGTCGCGGCGGCCGGCGTCAATCGCCCGGACGTTCAACAGCGCATCGGCGCATATCCACCGCCGCCGGGCGCACCGGACATTCCGGGCCTTGAGATCGCCGGTACGGTCGTCGCGCTCGGCCCGAACGTGAAGCGCTGGAAGGTCGGCGACAAGATCACGGCGCTCGTCCATGGCGGCGGCTACGGCGAATACTGCGCGGCCTATGCGGATCACGCTTTGCCGATCCCCAAAGGTCTTTCGATGGTCGAAGCGGCGGCCCTGCCCGAGACGTTCTTCACGGTGTGGTCGAACCTGTTCGATCGCGCGGGCCTCAAAGCCGGCGAGACGCTACTGATCCACGGCGGCACATCCGGCATCGGGACGACGGCGATCCAGCTCGCGAAAGCATTCGGCGCGCGCGTAATCGCGACAGCGGGCTCGGACGACAAATGCGATGCGTGCGTGAAGCTCGGTGCTGACGTTGCGATCAATTACAAGACGCAGGACTTCGTCGAGGAGACGAAGAAGGCGACCGAGAAGAAAGGCGCGAACGTCATCATCGACATGGTCGGCGGTGAGTATATCGAGCGCAATTACGAAGCCGCCGCGATGGACGGCCGCATCGTGCAGATCGCCTTCCTCGGCGGCCCGAAAGCGACGGTCATTTTCACGCGACTGATGGTGAAGCGCCTCACGCACACGGGTTCGACATTGCGCCCTCGCCCGATCCACGAGAAGGCCGCGATCGCACGTTCGGTCGAAGAGAAGATTTGGCCTTTGATCGAGGCCGGCAAAGTAAAGCCGGTGATCTTCAAGACCTTCCCGTTGGCAAAAACCTCTGAGGCGCATGCGCTGATGGATTCGAGCGCCCACATCGGCAAGATCATGCTGGAAGTCGAGTAGCCTCTCGCCCCAGTTTTGCCGCAACCTGATCCTGGTTTGTCCGGCCTAACTCGCCGGACGGCCGGAATCTTGGTACCTGAGTGAACGGGCATTTCGGAGCAAAATGCTCGTAAACGCGGCATCTCTACGGTATTCCTCAGCGATTGTTTTGGCGGCTCGTCCGATTCCCAATTGGTGAGGATCGAAGCCTGGGAGTTTCTTGGTTGCGACTTTGGCGTACGGCTTCGTCTCTGGCGACCGCGGTGTTGTTTGCGGTGATGATCGGTGTTGCGGCCTGCGCTTCCGCGCGCGCTGCCGACGCGATCAATGTCCAGGTCGATGCTGCCGCGATCGATCTCACCGACGCCGTCGAACGCCAGAAAACCGAAACCGACCGCATCCAAGTTTCGACCGCGCCGGGCGCCGACGGCATCGCGCGCCGCATCGAAGTGCGCGCACGTGAAGGCGGCACGAACTGGGTCGTCTTCGCGCTCGCCAATAACGGCGACGAGCAAGTCGATCGCCTGCTGGTCGCGCCTCACTATCGCATGGTCGGCTCCGGCATCATCTGGCCCGACCTCGGACAATCGCGCACCGTGACGGTGACGCCGTCCGCTGGTGATCGTCCCGAGAAACAAGACTCGAACATCGCGGACATCTACCGGCTCACGCTCGATCCCGGCACGGTGATCACGTTCGTCGTCGAGCTGCGCGGCGATCATCTGCCGCAGCTCTATTTGTGGGAGCCGGACGCCTACAAGGACAAGATCAACAGCTTCACGCTCTACTACGGCATCGTCATCGGCATCGCGGGCTTGCTTGCGCTGTTCCTGACGATCCTGTTCGTCGTCAAAGGCAGCGTGATGTTCCCGGCGGCCGCGGCGCTGAGCTGGGCGGTGCTCGCCTATATCGGCATCGACTTCGGCTTCTGGGGCAAGGTCTTCGATCTCTCGACCAACACCGAGCGCATTTGGCGCGCGGGCGGCGAGGCGATCCTTGCGGCGACGCTGCTGGTGTTCCTGTTCGCGTATCTCAATCTCAATCGCTGGCATGTGCGCTACGTGCACATCACGGGCGGCTGGCTGCTCTTCCTCACGGCGCTGGTCGCGCTCGCCGTCTACGATCCGCCGTTCGCGTCCGGCATCGCGCGTATCTCGCTGGCGACCGTCGCGGTGATCGGCTTCGCGCTCATCGTCTATCTCGCGGCGCATCACTTCGATCGCGCCGTGCTGCTGATTCCGACGTGGCTGTTGCTGCTGCTCTGGGTTTTCGCAGCAGGCCTCGCGGTCACCGGCATCGTGACGAACGACATCGTCGGCGCTGCGCTGATGGGCGGCCTCGTTCTCATCATCATGCTGATCGGCTTCACGGTGATGCAGCACGCCTTCGCGGGCGGCGGCGGCAACGCGATCGTGTCGGACGTCGAGCGCCGCGCGCTCGCCCTCGCCGCCTCCGGCGACATGATCTGGGACTGGGACGTGACGGCCGACCAGGTTTTCACTAGCCAAGAGACCGAGCATCTCTTGGGCCTGAAGCGCGGCACGCTTGAAGGCTCGGCCACCAAGTGGCTCGAAGTTCTCCACCCGCAGGACCGCGATCGTTTCCGCTCAGCCCTCGATGGCTTGCTCGAACAGCGGCGCGGCAGGCTGACGCAGGACTTCCGTCTGCGCACCGCGGACGGTCACTATCTCTGGTTCACGCTGAAGGCGCGGCCCGTCGTCGGCTCGGACGGCGAGATCGTCCGCCTTGTCGGCACGCTCACCGACGTCACCGAATTCAAGAACGCGTCGGAGCGCCTGCTGCACGACGCGGTGCACGACAACCTCACGGGCTTGCCGAACCGCGAGCTGTTCCTCGATCGCATGAATGCGGCGCTCTCGTTCGCGCGCGGCGACTCGCAGCTGCGGCCGACCGTGCTGGTCATCAACATCGACCGCTTCAAGCAGGTGAACGACTCAGTCGGCATCGCAGTCGGCGACTCGATCCTGCTGACGCTGGCGCGCCGCATGGGCCGCCTGCTCAAGCCGCAAGACACGCTTGCCCGCATCGGCGGCGATACGTTCAGCGTGTTGCTGTTGTCTGAGCGACAACAAGAAAAGATCACGGGCTTCGCCGAAGCGATCCGCCAGGCGTTGCGCACGCCGATCGTCTTCAACGACCGCGAGATCCTGCTCACCGCATCGATCGGCATTTCGCTGCTCGGCGACGACAGCAACGAACGCGATGAATTCCTGAAGGATGCCGAGCTTGCGATGTTCCATGCAAAACGCATGGGCGGCGACCGCATCGAGGTCTTCAAGGCTGCGATGCGCGCACGCAAGAGCGACCGTCTGACGTTGGAGACAGAACTCCGCCGCGCGCTCTCCCGCGACGAAATCTCGATGGTGTATCAGCCGATCATCCGGCTCGAAGATCGGTCGATTGCCGGTTTCGAGTCATTGATGCGCTGGCATCATCCGAAGATGGGGCGCCTGCCGCCGAACGAATTCATCACCATCGCGGAAGAGACCGGCCTCATCGTGGAACTCGGGCTGTTCGCGCTCGAGCGCACCGCGAAGCAGCTCGCCGATTGGCAGCGCGCGATGCGCTCGCCGGAACCGATCTTCTGCAGCGTCAACGTTTCGTCGCGCCAGCTTCTGCGCACCGATCTCATCCAGGATGTCCGCGCGGTGCTTGCCAAGACGGCGCCGGCACGCGGAACGCTGAAGCTCGAGATCACCGAGTCGCTGATGATGGAAAATCCCGAGCATGCCGCGCAGATGCTGCATCGCTTGAGCGAACTCGGCGCCGGCCTATCGCTCGACGATTTCGGCACCGGCCATTCGTCGCTCGCCTACCTGCAGCGCTTCCCGTTCGACACGATCAAGATCGATCAGTCTTTCGTGCGCGCGTCGAGCAAAGGGAAGCGACCGGTCATTCTGCGGTCGATCATCAACCTCGCGCACGACCTCGGCATGGAAGTCGTTGCGGAAGGTGCGGAGACGGATGCCGACGCGCAGGAGCTGTTCCAGCTCGGCTGCGAATACGCGCAAGGCTATGCGTTTGGTGACCCAATGACGGCGGCGGAAGCGACGTCGTTCCTGACCGCGCACCATTACGAGCCGGCGCGATAAGCGCTGCGAAAAACCGGACGTCTCTCCGCCCTCATCCTGAGGAGGAGAGCGAAGCGATCCGTCTCGAAGGATGGGCGGCCTCGATCCTTCGAGACGCACATGGGTGGCTTCGCCAACCATGTGCTCCTCAGGATGAGGATTGGACGACGTTACGCGTGGCCGGCTTCGCTCGAGAGCATGCCGGGCGGGATGCCAATCTTGCGCATCGCGCGCTCGTATTTGTCGTCCATGTGCGCGCCGAAGATTAGGTCGCGGTCGGCCGCACAGTGGAGCCAGCCGTTGTGCTGGATTTCCTCTTCGAGCTGCCCTGCCCCCCAACCCGCATAACCGAGCGCGAGCACGGCGCTATCCGGACCCTTGCCGTTCGCGATGGCCTTGAGGATGTCGACGGTCGCGGTCAGGCAGATGTCGGTGTCGATCGGGAGTGTCGAGTCGTCGAGGAAGAAATCGCTCGAATGCAGGACGAAGCCGCGCCCGCTTTCGACCGGGCCGCCCTTGAGGACCTTCACGCCCTCGGCGCTGCGCGGAAGCTCGATCTTGTTCTCTTCCGGGATCACGTCCAGCTGCACGAGCAGGTCCGGGAACACAATATTCGGCGCAAGCTGGTTGACGATGATGCCCATGGCGCCCTCGTCCGAGTGCGCACAAATGTAAATAACGGAGCGGGAAAAGCGCTCGTCTTCCATGTTGGGCATGGCAACGAGCATCTGCCCGTCGAGAAATCCGCGGGACTCACCTGACGATCGTCGACGACGGGTCTTTCGCATGTGCACAACGATAAACCGATATTGCCCGATTTGTGAAGAATGCAGGCCGCACGAATTGTTGACAGTGTTGCCTGTATTTTACTTTGTAATCGCCCCCTTACGGGACTAGCTCACCCTATGACTACGAATACCGGCCTTATCCGGTTCCCGACGCGCATCGTTTTGCTGGCGCTCGCCGGCGTTGCGGCGGCGATTTCGCTTAACGATTCCCTGCGCGCGGAGGGTGGCGCTGCCGATGTTTCGGCATGGGATCGCAGCACTCACTCAGCCGTTCGCTTGCTGTCAGGCCGCGACAGCGGATCGTCAGCTACGATCACGGCGGCGATTGAGATCACGCTGGAGCCAGGCTGGAAGACATACTGGCGCTATCCCGGAGATTCCGGCGTTCCGCCTCGCTTCGACTTCTCGGCGTCCGAGAATGTCGCGACCGTTGTTGCTCAGTTTCCCGCGCCGAAGCGTTTCAAGGATGGCAACGGCACATCGATCGGCTATGGCGAGCGCGTCATATTCCCGTTGCGCGTCATCGCCAAGGACCCGAAGAAGCCGGTCACGCTGCGCGGCAAATTCGACTACGCAATCTGCGAAAAGCTATGCGTGCCTGTCGATGCCAAAGCAATGCTGACGCTGCAGCCCGCGACAGCCGCGACGGCTTCGGTCCTCGCCACGGCAGTGAAACGCGTCCCGCAGACGAGCGAGCTCGGAGCCAAGGCCCTGTTCGCCATCATCGCGGCGAAGCGGGAAGACGGCGCCAAGCCGCGCGTCGTCGTCGACGTTGCGGCACCAGCCGGAAAGAAGGTCGATCTCTTCGCCGAAGGTCCGACGCAGGACTGGAGCTTGCCGCTCCCCGAGCCGATCGACGGTGCGCCCGCCGGCGCCCAGCGCTTTGCGTTCGAGATCGACGGCATGCCGCCAGGAGTCTCCGCCTCGGGCGCTACGCTGACGCTCACGGCAACGAGTGACACGGACGCCATCGAGGTCCCATTCAAGCTCGACTAGACGCGCCTGTAGCCTGGATGGAGAGTGCTGAGCGATATCCGGAAGCGCTCGTATTTTTGGTCCCCGGATGTCGTTCGGCTGCGCCTCACTTATCCGAGCTACGGTTTCGACGAGACGCGCCTGTAGCCCGGATGAGCGAAGGCACGGAGTGCCGAGCGATATCCGGGGCGCGCTCGCAACATAGTTCCCGGATGTCGTTCGGCTTCGCCTCACTCATCCGGGCTACGGTGAGCAATGATCGACAGCCGAAATGGCGGTTGCTAAGGTCCGCCCCCAACCTCATATCCAAACTCCACAATCTGCACGAGGACATCCCATGCCCATCAAGGTCGGCGACAGCATTCCGAATTCCCGTTTCCGCGTTTCGACGGCCGAAGGCCCGGCCTGGAAGACGACCGACGAAGTCTTCAAGGGCAAGAAGATCGTTCTGTTCGCGGTGCCGGGCGCCTTCACGGGTACCTGCCACAAGAGCCACCTGCCCGGCTTCATCGCCAACGCTGACGCCATCAAGGCGAAGGGTATCGACTCGATCGCCGTCACCGGCGTCAACGATCACTTCGTGATGGACGCATGGAAGAACGCGAGCGGCGCCGAAGGCAAAGTCGAATTTCTCTCCGACGGCAACGGCGAATTCGCCAAGGCGCTCGACATGGCATTCGACGCATCCGGCAACGGTCTCGGCGTTCGTTCGAAGCGTTACTCGATGGTCGTCGAAGATGGCGTCGTGAAGCAGCTCAATGTCGAAGAAATGCCCGGCAAGGTCGAAGTCTCGGGCGCCGAGACGATCCTGAAATCGCTCTGATTATTTGTCGAGCGGGGCGCCCGTGCGCAGTGTCGTGCGGGCGTCCAATACACCTTGACGGGCGAGCGCGTCGGCGCGCTCGTTCATCACATCGCCGGCGTGCCCTTTGACCCAGTGCCAGCGCACCTGGTGACGCCCGATCGCCGCCTCGAGGCGCTGCCATAGATCGGCGTTCTTCACGGGCTTTTTGTCGGCCGTCTTCCAGCCGTTGCGCTTCCAGCCGTGAATCCACTGCATGATGCCGTTGCGCATGTATTGCGAGTCGGTGTGCAGATCGACCGTGCACGGACGCTTCAACGTCTCCAGCGCCGAGATCGCGCCCATCAACTCCATGCGGTTATTGGTCGTGTGCGCCTCGCCGCCATGAAGATCTTTCTCGTGGCCGTTGTAGATCAGCACGGCGCCCCAACCGCCAGGGCCCGGATTTCCCGAGCATGCGCCGTCGGTGAAGATCGTGACCGCGCCGGTCTTTTCCTCGCTCATGCGCCGAGCCCGTAGTCGCGCGCGGTCGTCGCGCGCTGGTGGTGGCGAAGCTTGCGGAAATATTCGAGCGGATCGTGCGGGCGGACGAGCGCGCCCGGCGGAACGTTCAGCCAATCGACGAGCCGCGTCAGCAGGAAGCGCAACGCGGCGCCGCGCGCGAGGATCGGCAGTGCCTCCTGCTCGGCAGCCGAAAGCGGACGCACGCTCTGATAGCCCTGCAGCAACGCGCGGCCTTTGGTGACGTTGAACGACGCGTCCGTTTCGAAGCACCACGCGTTGAGGCAGATCGCAACGTCGTAGGCCAGCATGTCGTTACAGGCGAAGTAGAAGTCGATCAGTCCCGACAGCTTGTCGCCGAGGAAGAACACGTTGTCCGGAAAGAGATCGGCGTGAATGACGCCGGCCGGAAGATTGCGCGGCCATTCCTTCTCGAGATGATCGAGTTCGAACGCGACGGTGTCGCCGAGACCGGCGCGCAACGTGTTGGCGCGTTCGTGCCCCGCCATGTCGTAAAGCGGACGCCAGCCCGGCATCGACAACGCGTTGACGCGCGTGATCGAAAAACCTTCGCCGGCATTGTGCAGCTGCGCCAGCGCCTCCCCGAGCGCCTCGCAATGCGCTGCGGTGGGGCGGCGCATCGACATGCCTTCGAGGAATGTGACAACAACGGCCGGACGCCCCGCGAGCGTGCCGAGCGCTTCGCCGCTCCGGTTCTTGACCGGTAGCGGGCAGTTGAGCCCGCGCGTCGCGAGATGTTCCATCAGGCCGATGAAAAACGGAAGATCGCTGGCTTTGACGCGCTTCTCGAACAGCGTCAGCAGCACGTAGCCGGAGGTCGTGTGGACCAAATAGTTGGAGTTCTCGACGCCTTCCGCGATGCCCTTGTAGGAGAGCAGTTCGCCGAGCGAATAGCCGGATAGGAACTCGGCGAGTTGCTCCGCCGAAACGTCAGTATAGACCGCCATAGCGGCCCACTATTCTGCGGCTTCGGTCGGACGAACGGCGCGCGGCAGCGGAAAGAACATGCTCTCGGTCACGCCCGAGACATTCTCCACTTCGATGTCGTAACGCTGTGCGAACGCATCGATGATTTCTTCGACGAGCACTTCAGGCGCCGACGCGCCGGCCGTGACGCCAAGCACGCGGATGTCGCCGAGCTGATCCCAATCGATCTCGGCAGCGCGCTGCATCAGGAACGAGCGCTTGCAGCCTTCCCGCTCGGCGACTTCGCGCAGACGCTGCGAGTTCGACGAGTTCGGAGCACCGACAACGATCAGCGCATCGACCGAGGACGCGACTTGCTTCACGGCCTGCTGACGATTGGTCGTCGCGTAGCAGATGTCTTCCTTGTGCGGGCCCGAGATCGCCGGGAAGCGGCGCTTCAGGCACGCGACGATCTCGGCGGTGTCGTCGACCGACAGCGTCGTCTGCGTGATGTAAGCGAGGTTCTTCTCGTCGGCCGGCTGCACGTTCTCGGCGTCCGCCAGCGTCTCGATCAGCTTCACGCTGCCGGGCGGCAGTTGGCCGATGGTGCCGTCCACTTCCGGATGGCCGGCATGACCGATCAGCAAAATCTCGCGCTTGCGGCGATGATGGATCTCGGCCTCGCGGTGAACCTTCGTCACCAGTGGGCATGTTGCGTCGATCGAAACGAAGTTACGGCGCTCGGCTTCCTCGCGCACTTCGATCGCGACGCCATGCGCCGAGAAGACGACCGGTGCGGTGGTGTCCGGAATCTCTTCGAGCTCTTCGACGAAGATCGCGCCCTTGCGCTTCAGGCCTTCGACGACGTAGCGGTTATGGACGATCTCGTGCCGGACATAGACGGGCGCGCCATGCGTCGCCAGCAGGCGCTCGACCGTATCGATCGCGCGCACGACGCCGGCGCAGAAACCACGCGGTGAGCACAATAGAACCTTGAGCGGCGGTTTGCCGGACGGGGACGAAATGCGTGCTGCGGTCATCAAATACTCGCGCCCTCTAAGGGGCCAGCCAGGGAGTCGGCCAACCGGGGCCGTTCGATACTCGAAATGGCGTTAGGCCGCCGCCCTGTCAAGCAAATTGGCCGCCGCTCCGCATGGACATCACAATCCCAAACGCCTATATTTCGCGTTAATCCCGTCATCCCTGATGACTACCTGCTTCGCCTGCCCGGCGGGCGAAGCCTAAGAGGACTTTTGCCATGTCGAATCAACCGCTTATGCCGAAGGCAACGGCCGTATGGCTGGTCGAGAATACGGCGCTCTCGTTCGACCAGATCGCCGAGTTCTGCAAGCTACACCCGCTCGAGGTGAAAGCCATCGCAGACGGCGATTCGGCGCAAGGGATCAAGGGCTTAGACCCGATTCAAACCAGCCAGCTGTCGCGTGCCGACATCGAAGCCGCCGAAGCCGATACCAACAAGCGCCTCAAGCTCGCGGACGCCAAGGTGCGCCTGCCGGCTCCGAAGACGAAGCGCGGCCCGCGCTATACCCCGGTATCGCGCCGCCAGGATCGCCCGAACGCGATCCTCTGGCTCGTGCGCAGCCATCCGGAGCTGAAAGATGCGCAGATCATGCGCCTCGTCGGCACCACCAAGTCGACGATCCAGGCCGTCAAAGACCGCAATCACTGGAATTCGACCAACCTGCAGCCGATGGACCCAGTGACGCTCGGCCTCTGCACGCAGCTCGACCTCGATCTCGAAGTCGGCAAGGCCGCGAAAGAAAAGCCCGTCCAGGCTGATACCGGTGCCACCCTACTCCCGGCTTCGGAAACGACGGCTGCCCGCGAGAGCGATGCGCCGAAGAAGCCGCTCGAAGAGCTCAACGTCGACGCGGTCTTCGCCAAGCTCAAGCAGCTCGGCGGCAAGAGCGAATAACGGCCGGATTACACGTAAGTTAACCTAACGGAGCGCATTCTCCGCCAAATCCTGGCGGAAGCGCTTCGAATGGTCACGCGGCTCTACATCGGCACCAAACTGGGGCTCTCGGCCCTGCTCGGCATAGCGCTCGTCGGCGGCATGATCGTCAGCGATCGCTGGGGAAATGCGGAGATTTCCGCCGTAGGCTCCAGCTCGGACCGCGAAGGCCAATCGATCTTCGAGAGCATGGCGGCGCTCACCGCCGTTCAATCCGCACAGCAACAACTCGACCGCATCCGCCTCGCGTCATCGCAAACCGCGATCGACACCGCATTGGTCGAACTCAAGCGAGCCGGTACGGCGGGCCGCGACTACATCGACAACGCCGAGCGCTTGAGCCGCGATGACGGCCACCTCGTTCGCCTCGCGACGATCCGCAATAAGCTCGCCGAGACCGTGGTCACGGCCGAAGAGATCGCCAAGTCGCAGGTGAAGATCATTCGCCTCGACGGCGAGCGCGAGCGCATCTGGAAATCATGGACGGCGGAGATCCGCCGCGTGGAAGCGCGCGGCGGCACCTCAGCGCCGCTGATGCCGGAACTCTACGCGGCCGATGCGGCGTACCAGACGGCGAATAATGCGGTACTGCGTCTTCGCGTTCTCCAGCAGGAAAACGCGATGATGGATGCGACGATCGGAATTGATCGTATCACGAAAGCGCTGCAACGCGCCGCAGCCGCGACGAACGACGCCGACATTCGCAAGACCATCGATACGCTCGGAACGCTGCACCAATCCTTCCGCAAAATGCTGAGCGAAATCGCGGTTGCGATCGATCAACAGACGGCGCTGATCGAAAGTCGCGCGACGGTGCTCGTCGACGAAGTGACGAAGCTCGTGGAACTCGCGACTGTCCAGAACGCCATCCTGCGCAATCAAGCCGACAATCATGTGCGCGACACGCTGGTGTGGGCCGAAAACCTCACTGCGATCATTGGCCTTGCGGTGATCGCAGTGCTGCTCGCGCTCGCAATGCTGTCGCAAATGCATATCGTGCGGCCGATCCGAAAGATCGGTAACGTTCTGCTCGACCTTGCGCGCAGCAATCTTTCGGTCGCGATCCCGTATGCCAATCGAACCGACGAAGTCGGCGATGCGGCGCGCGCCGCGACAACCTTCCGCGATCAGCTGGCGCACCTCGCGCGGCTTGAGGCGCGGCAGAAGGCGGACACCGAACAGTCGCAACGCAACCGTAAGCAAGAGCTCAACGGCTGGGCCGACCGCTTCGACGATGCCGTCGGTCAGATCATCGGAACGGTTACGCGCGCAACACGCGATCTCGAAGAGACCGCCAGCACACTGACGAACAGCGCCGAAGGCACACGCGCGCTTTCGGGCTCCGCGGCGCGGTTCTCCACCGCCGCGTCGTCGAGCGTTCAGTCGGTCGCAGCGGCGTCCGATGAGCTGGCGACCTCCGTCAACGAGATCGCGCGGCAAGTTCAAGAATCGAGCCGCATCGCGATTGCGGCCGTCGAACAGGCGCAACAAACAGACGCTCGCATCAGCGCGCTCTCGCAGGCCGCGCAGCGCATCGGCGACGTCATCGAGATCATCTCGGATATCGCCGAACAGACGAACCTGCTCGCGCTCAATGCCACCATCGAAGCTGCACGCGCGGGCGAAGCCGGCCGCGGCTTCGCGGTGGTCGCCTCCGAGGTGAAGAGCCTTGCGGCACAGACCGCGCAGGCGACGCAGGAAATCGGCGCGCAGATCGGCGCCATCCAATCGGCGACGATCGACTCGGTGCACACGATCAAGGACATCAGCAGCACGATCCACCGCATCGCCGAAATCGCGACCGCGGTCGCCTCTTCGGTCGAGAAGCAATATGCGGCGACGCAGGAAATCTCGCATAACGCGCAGATCGCCGCGAACGGCACGGCGGAAGTTGCCGGCAATATCGCGGACGTGAATGGCCGCGCCATCGAGACCGGCGTTGCGTCGAGCCAAGTGTTCAAGGCGGTTCAGGCGCTCGCGGCGCAAAGCCACCAGCTGCGCGCAGAGGTCGATCGCTTCCTTGGCACTGTCCGCGCCGCGTAGTATTGCGCGGTCTTGTGGCCAGTCTTGTAGCCATTCTTGGAGCTTTCACGAAAGCGCCCTACCTTAACGCCGTGAAAGCTCATGCACGAAATTGAAGTCATCGTTATCGGCGCGGGCGCCGCAGGCGTTGCGGCGGGCCGCCGACTGAAGGACCACGGCGTCAACGCTGTAGTGCTCGAAGCGCGCGATCGCGTCGGCGGTCGCGCCGCGACTGTCGCCGGAGAACTGCCGCTCGATCTCGGCTGCGGTTGGCTGCATTCGGCCGAAGAGAACGAATGGACCGGCATCGCGCGCGAGCTCGGCTTAACGATCGACACGACCTTCCCGCCGTGGAACCGCATCCGCAACGAACTCTCGATGAGCGCGGAAGAGCAAACCGACTTCCGCGCCACGATCGATCAATACGAGACGCGCGTCGAGAAAGCCGCGCGCGAGAAAGATCGCGCAGCATCGACGTTGCTTGAGCCCGGCAATCCCTGGAACGCGCTGATCTCGGCGATCTCGACTTACGCCAACGGCGTCGAAGCCGACAAACTTTCGGTGGTCGACTACGACCGGTACTACGACAGCGGAACTAACTGGCGCGTCACACAAGGCTACGGCACGACGGTCGCAGGCTATGCGAAAGGGCTCGACATCCGGCTCGGCGAGGCCGTCAGCCGCATCGATCATTCCGGCAAAGACATTCGCGTCACGACAACACGCGGCGAACTTTCGTGCCGTGCGATCATCGTCACGATCTCGACCAATCTGCTCGCGCGCGAGACGCTGCGCTTCGACCCTCCGCTGCCGGAGAAGATCGCGGCCGCCGGTGGGCTGCCGCTCGGGCTTGCCGATAAGCTCTTCTTCCGCATCGAAAGGCCCGACGACTTTCCGAAGGAAGGCCGCGTGTTCGGCACGAAGGATCGCATCGGCACCGGCAGCTATCACTTCCGGCCGTTCGGGCGGCCCGTGATCGAGTGCTATTTCGGCGGCGAGAATGCGCGCGCGATGGAAAAAGGCGGCATCGATGCTCAGGTCACCTTCGCGCGCGAAGAGCTCGCGAACCATTTCGGCCACGACGTCCTCAAGAGGCTGAAGCCCATCATCTCAACGCAATGGGCGCAGGATCCGTTCGCGCTCGGCTCCTACTCGGCGGCTCTGATCGGCCATGCGGATGCGCGTGCCGCGCTCGCAGCGCCGGTCGACGATCGCATCTTTTTCGCAGGCGAAGCCGTCTCGGCGCGCGATTTCACGACGGCGCATGGCGCGCTGCGCACCGGCCGCGACGCGGCGGACGCGGCCCACGCGGCGCTCCGCAAGGCTTAGCGCTCCTCGCGCGTCATCGCGGTGGCGAGCGCGCGGATCGCGGGCGCTGCCAGCAGAACGATGGGCAGCATCGTCACCCAGGCGATCAGCCAAGACAGTGCCCAGTGCCGCAGATAGTCGCCGGCGGTAACGACCGGCAGGCTCGCGATGCCGGCTGCGATGAGGCTGGTCAGCCCCGACTGAATGACACCGAAAACGAAGTGGCTGTAACGACGCGGAATGGGCAGCACGGCGATCTCCTCAGCCGCGATTCATGCAACGCATATGCCGAGTGGCGGCGCGTTTCGATCACTTGCCCGCCAGGTCGGCCGATTCCGGTGGCGCGGGGCCGATTCGCCGCTTACCAATGAGGCATGTTTTCGAAGCACATTCCGGTTTGGACCTGGGCCTCGGCCATCGTTGGATGGCTGCTGTTCCTGATCGCGCTCAAATTCTCGCACCCGATGCTCTCGGTGGCACTGGGCCTCGCGCTCGGCGCGACCGTGGTCTCGGCCGTTCACCACGCGGAGGTGGTGGCGCACCGTGTCGGTGAGCCGTTCGGGACGCTGGTCCTGGCGCTCGCGGTGACGATCATCGAGGTCGCGCTGATCGTCTCGCTGATGATCTCGAGCGGAGAAACCGAGTCGACGCTCGCGCGCGATACGATCTTCGCCGCCATCATGATCATCCTCAACGGCATGATCGGCATCTGCCTGCTGTTCGGCAGCTCGCGGCATGGCGAGCAGACCTTCAGCCTCTACGGCGTCAACGCCGCGCTGGCGACGCTCGCCGTCATGGCCGTCATCACGCTGATCCTGCCGAACACCACGACGACCACGGTCGGGCCGATGTATTCGTCGAGCCAGCTGATGCTCGCGGCTGTTATCTCGCTAGTGCTCTACGGCGCCTTCGTTTTCGTTCAGACGCTGGGTCACCGCGACTACTTTCTGCCCGACGGCCCGGCGCATAATGACGAAGAGGCGCATGCCGAACCGCCGCCGAATGCAATCGCGCTGACCAGCCTCGGGCTGCTCGTCGCCTGCCTCGGCGCCGTGGTGCTGATCGCCAAGCAGCTGTCGCCGACGATCGAATGGGGGATCGCGGCCGCCGGCATGCCGAAGACGGTCGTCGGTATCGTGATTGCGGCGATCGTGCTGCTGCCGGAGAGCCTCGCGGCGCTCAATGCGGCGCGGTCAAATCGCCTGCAGACGAGCATCAACCTCTCGCTCGGTTCCGCCCTCGCCTCGATCGGCCTGACGATCCCGGCGGTCGCGCTGGTTTCGCTGGCGACCGGCTGGACGCTGCTGCTCGGCCTCGACTTCAAGGGCATGGTGCTGCTCGGCCTGACCTTCGTCGTCGCGACACTCTCGCTCGGCACCGGCCGCACGACTGTGCTGCAGGGCGCCGTGCACTTGGCGATCTTTGCGGTTTATCTGTTCACGACGATTGTGCCGTAAGGCGTTTGGTTAGTTCTCCGTCATGGCCCGCTTCATGCGGGCCATCCACGCCTTGCTTCTCTGAAGACTCAGTCAAGACGTGGATGGCCCGGACAAGCTGGGCCATGCCGCCTGAGGTTGTTGTTGGCGCAACCCTAAAAATACGCGCAGAGGCACATCGCGTTGACGAAGCACGCGACCATCAGCGCGAAGGCAATGGCTGTTTCGTACACGACTAAGAACTCCGGCTTCGTTCGACTGAAAAGACGATGCTCTGAGTCGGCCTTGCGAGTCCCAAAGTATATTTTCGGAGGGATTCAGAACTCGTTTACCCGCGCGAGTTCGCGTGGGCGATTCTGCGAAGCGCCTAAACCGACACACCAAGTTCACGCAGATCGGCCTCGCAGCGATTCGCCGTGGTGAAGACCTTTGCGTGCATGCCGGCCGCAATAGCGCCGTCGACGTTGGCCTGGATGTCGTCGAAGAACACCGTCTCGTCGCCGACAAGGCCATGCGTGTCGAGCGCATGGCGATAGATCGCCGCCTCGGGCTTGAGCAGGCCGAGTTCGGCCGAGATGGTCGCGGCTTCGAACAGCGGCCAGAAGGTGTGGCGGTTCTTTAAGTAAGCGACGATCTCGTGCACGTTGTCGGTGAGCGCGAAGATGCGATAGCCCGCAGCCTTCAGGCGCTGCGCCAGCGCCTCGGTGCCTTCGATGACGTCGAGCGAATCCAGAATGTGAAAGAACAGCCGCTCTGCCTCTTCTTCGGACAGCGCGAACTGATCGCGATACGCGCGCTGCGCCTCCGCCATCGTCATCTCGCCGCGGTTGAGGCCTTTCCACAACGCGTTGCGAAACAGCGTGTCGGCTTTACTCAGGTTCTCGTCGGAGCCCTGCGCGAGCTGATAGCTGCGCTCGACTATCTCGTGCGGCGACCACTGCACGAAAACATTGCCGACGTCGAAGATGATGTTTTTGATCATCCTTCCTTCTTCGCGTTTTCGCGCCAAGTTCGCAACTCTCCGAGCCGCGGGTCATTGATCCAGATCGTATCGAACAAGTCGCATGCGCGATCGACGAATGGTGGCATTAGCGCCTCATCCCGTGTCAGTGCGCGGTCGCAAACAGTTGTGTCTTTCGCGAGAGGACTCCTATCGGCATCGCCAAATGCAACTCCGCCATCCTGCTCGAAGAACTGGCCCATCTCGACGAGCACTCGCTCATGTGTATACGGCTCGACCGAGGGTGGGACCATCGCGATGTCGTAGACTGCCGGCAGACTAGGTTTGCCGATTGTCCAACGCACCCAATACCACGCGATCTTTGCGCAATAGCGAGTAGTGATGAGGCCGCACGCAACTTGCGTCCGGTCCTCGCAGCATTCGCAGACCGTGACGTGTTCTCCGGCAAGCTGAACCAGGAACGGCGATGCTACAAGCGGGTTTGGGGTGTCTGACATCGGCGTCACCACGCATTCGCGTAACGACACCATGCTGCAATCGCAGCGTGCGTGCACGAAAATCGCATTGAGAAAATCCGTCGTTCGAAACGCTAAGATCGTCTCATCACTTCGGAATTTCCGCAACGCGAATCAAGTGAGCACTAGCCCCTCCCCTTCAATACCTCGCCGATCTCCTCGAGCACTTTCGGCTCTTCGATGGTCGCGGGCATCGTCCAACTCTCGCCGTCGGCGATCTTCTTCATCGTGCCGCGCAGGATTTTGCCGGAGCGCGTTTTCGGCAGACGGGGCACCGTCAGCGCGAGCTTGAACGCGGCGATCGGGCCGATCTTTTCGCGCACCAGCGCGACGACTTCCTTCTCGATTTCTTTGGTGTCGCGATCGACGCCGGCTTTGAGCACAATGAAGCCGCACGGCACTTCGCCTTTCATTGCATCCGCAATGCCGATGACGGCGCATTCGGCGACGTCCGGATGGCCGGCGAGCACTTCCTCCATGCCACCAGTCGAGAGGCGATGACCCGCGACGTTGATGATGTCGTCGGTGCGGCCCATGATGTAGACGTAACCGTCCTCATCGATGAAACCCGCGTCGGCGGTTTTGTAATAGCCCGGAAACTCAGTGAAGTAGGCTTCCCGGCAGCGCGCGTCCTGGTTCCACAGTGTCGGCAGCGATGCGGGCGGCAGCGGCAGCTTGATCACGATCGCACCCATGGTGCCGCGCGCGACCTCACGCGAAGCTTCGTCGACGACGCGCACGTCGTAGCCTGGCATCGGCACGGTCGGCGAGCCGTGCTTCACCGGCAACGTGCCGAGGCCGACCGGATTGCCTGCGATGCACCAGCCGGTTTCGGTCTGCCACCAGTGATCGATCACGGGCTTCTGCAATTGCTGCTCGGCCCACTCGACGGTCGGCGGGTCGGCGCGTTCGCCGGCGAGGAACAGCGTGCGGAATTTCGAGAGGTCGTATTTGCGAATGAAGGTGCCGTTCGGGTCTTCCTTCTTGATCGCGCGGAACGCGGTCGGCGCCGTGAACAGCGCGACGACGCCGTGTTCCGAGATGACGCGCCAGAACGCACCAGCATCCGGCGTGCCGACCGGCTTGCCTTCGTAGAACACGCTGGTCGCGCCGTGCAGCAGCGGGCCGTAGACGATGTAGGAATGGCCGACGACCCAGCCGATGTCGGACGAGCACCACCAGGTTTCGCCCGGCTTCACGCCGTAGAGACCGTGCATCGACCATTTGAGCGCGACCATGTGGCCGCCGTTGTCGCGCACGACGCCTTTCGGGATGCCGGTCGTGCCGGACGTGTAGAGGATGTAGAGCGGATCGGTCGCCTTCACGGTCACGCAGTCGGCCGTCTTGCCGGCCTTGATCGCGGCGTCGCGCAGCGTTGCCCAATCGTGATCGCGGCCTTCGGTCATCGCGGCCTTCGCCTGCGGCCGCTGCAGCAGGATGACGTCCTTCACCTTGTGCTTGGCGAGATCGATCGCGGCATCGAGCAGCGGTTTGTACTCGACGATGCGCTGCACCTCGATGCCGCAGGACGCCGTGAGGATGAGGTCCGGCTGCGAGTCGTCGATACGGGTCGCGAGCTCCTTCGGCGCGAAGCCGCCGAACACGACCGAGTGCACCGCACCGATACGCGCGCAGGCGAGCATCGCGACGATCGCTTCCGGCACCATCGGCATATAGAGGATGACGCGGTCACCCTTCTTGACGTTGTGGTCCTGCAGGATCGCCGCGAAGGCCTTCACTTCCGCAAGCATCTCCGCATATGAGATGTTGCGCTTCGTATTGGTGACGGGTGAATCGTAGATGATCGCGGTCTGCTCGCCGCGGCCACGCTCGACGTGGCGATCGAGCGCGTTGTAGCAAGTGTTGCATTCGGCGCCGACGAACCAGCGGCCATAAAGGCCCATGTCCGGATCGAAGATTTTGTCGGCGGGTTTGACCCAGTCGATCTCCTCGGCCACCTCGCGCCAGAACCCCTCGGGGTCCTTCATGCTGCGCGCGTGAACCTCGTGATACCGGCTTGCCTTGGCGTTCATTCCGCAAAACTCCTTTTGCCGGAATTTCGCGGGACGGGCCCGGAATAGCAAGTGCCCGCCGAGCCTTATGATGCGGTTCGTGCTGCCAAACGCGTGATTGCGATGCGTCCGGCGCGCTTGTGGGAGGGGCCGCGTTGCGTATGATCCCGGCAACTTTTCCCACAAGGTCTCCCCTTATGAGCGATCTCGTCCTCCAGCATCTCGACCGCGGCCTTTTGACCGTCACGATGAACCGGCCGGAACGGCGCAATGCGCTCAGCGCCGAGATGCAGTTCGCCATGCTGGATGCGCTGCATGCCGCGACCAAGAATGCCGAGGTCCGCGCGATCCTGCTGAAAGGCGCAGGGGGCACTTTCTGCGTCGGCGGCGACATTCAGGCGATGACGACGAAGGCGCCCGCGACACTAGAAGAAAACGTCACCGATCTGCGCAGCCGGATGGAAATCTCTCGCCTCGTGCATCAGATGCAGAAGCCGGTCGTCGCGCAGGTCGACGGTGCGGCGGCCGGAGCCGGGTTTTCGCTCGCGCTTGCCTGCGACCTGCGTATCGCGAGCGAGAGTGCGAAGATCACGACGGCCTTCGCCAAGATCGGCTTTCCGGGCGACTACGGCGGCACGTTCTTTCTGACGAAAATGATCGGCAGCGCGAAAGCGCGCGAGCTTTACCTGATGTCGCCGGTGCTTTCCGCGCAGGAAGCGCTCGGCCTCGGGATCGTGACGAAGGTCGTGCCCGACGCCGAGACCGAGAAGGTCGCGCACGACGTCGCGATGTCGCTCGCCCAGGGCCCAACCATTGCGCTCGGCTACATCAAGAAGAACATCAACAACGCCGAGACGATGTCGCTCGAAGACTGCTTCGACGGCGAGGCGCTGCACCTCTCGCGCTGCCGCGACTCGACCGATCACAAGGAAGCCGCGAAGGCGTTCGTCGAGAAGCGCAAGCCGACATTCGCGGGCCGCTGAGACGTTGCCGACAGACACGACATTCTGGATCGCCGTCATCTTCGCGGTGAGCGTCCTTGGGCTTTCCAAGGGCGGCTTTGCGGGTGTAGGCGGCATCGCGACGCCGCTGATGGCGCTGTTTCTGCCGCCGCTCGAAGCTGCCGCGCTGCTGCTGCCGATCATGATCCTGCAAGACGCGATTTCGGTGTGGTTCTATCGGCGCGATTTCGACAAGCGCAATCTGATGATCATGCTGCCGGGCGCGGTGATCGGGATCGCGGTCGCGTGGGGCCTTGCGGCTTACATCTCGGACAGCGCCGTGAAGTTCGGCATCGGCTTCATTTCGCTACTCTTCATTCTGCAGTCGTGGTTCGCCAAAGCGCCGGAGGCGGATGCCGGGCTGCCGTCCGTCCCCTCCGGTGTATTTTGGGGTGCGCTCTCCGGCTTCACGTCAACGCTGGCGCAGCAAGGCTCGCCGCCGTTTCAGGTTTATGTTCTGCCGCAGCGCCTGCCGAAGCTGACGTTCGTCGGTACGGTGGCGATATTTTTTGCGACCGTAAATGCCGTGAAGGTCATCCCCTATTTCGCGCTCGGTAACTTCTCGACACGGCTGTTCACAGTGTCGCTGATGTTGATGCCGCTCGCGGTCCTCACCAACATGTTCGGGTTTTGGGTCGTCCGCGTCATGCCGACGATCCTGTTTTACCGTGTCGCGCATGTTTTGGTGTTTGTGATATCGTTGGAGTTGATCCGCGAAGGTCTCGTTGGCATGTTCTGGCGATGAAGCGACTTCTGCCGCTGTTGTTGATTTTAGCGTCTCCCGCGCACGCGTTCGATCTACAGGGTCATCGCGGCGCGCGCGGGCTTGCGCCTGAGAATACGCTGCCGGCTTTTGCGACGGCGCTGCGGCTCGGCGTCACGACCCTCGAATTCGATCTCGCGATGACGAAGGACGGCGTCCTCGTCGTGCATCATGATCCGACGCTCAATCCCAACATCGCGCGCGGGCCGGATGGCCAATACATCACGACGCGCACACCGCTGCGGGACCTCACGCTCGACGAGGTGAAGCGCTACGACGTCGGCCGGCTCAAAGCCGACAGCGGATACGGCAAAACGCATCCGGAGCAGAAACCGGTCGACGGCACGCGCATCCCGACGCTCAGCGAAGTCGTTGCTTTCGTCGAACGCGCCGGCGCGAAGGATGTTCGCTTCAACATCGAGACGAAGCTATCTCCGACGACGGATGCCGAGACCGCCGATCCGGCGACATTCGCGCGCGCGATTGCGGACGCGATCCGCAACGCGGGGCTCACCGAGCGTGCGACCGTTCAATCGTTCGATTGGCGGACGCTGAAGATTCTGCGCGAGCTCGCGCCGGAAATCCGCCGCGTCTGCCTCACGGTCGAAGCGCCGACTTTCGACACCGTGCAACGCGGCAAGCCCGGCGCGTCGCCGTGGCTCGCCGGTCTCGACATCGACGACTTCGATCACTCGGTGCCGAAGCTCGCGCATGCGGCGGGATGTGCGGTGTGGTCGCCGAACTACCGTGAGGTTACCGGTGACAGCATTGCGGCCGCGAAAGTACTCGGCATCCAGGTGATCCCGTGGACCGTGAACGATCGCAGCGAGATGGCACGGCTGATCGATCTCGGCGTCGACGGCATCATCTCGGACTATCCGGACCGACTACGCGGCGTGATGGCGGAGAAGAGTTTGCCGCTGCCGCCGCCCTTCGCGGTGGACTAACTCACGCCTCAACGCATTTGAAGCCGTCGCCGTCGCGCTTGATGCGCACGGTCGAGGGCGACGGGAAATGCGCCGTGCAGACCAGCGTCGGCGTGTCGCAACAGGCCGCGAAGACTTTGCGCCGCGTCGCGCCGGCCTGCTTCGAGTCGTAGTCGGAGAACATGCCGAATTCCGGATACTTCACCTGCAGCGGCGAATGCACCATGTCGCCCGTGATGATCGCATCGGCGCCTTCCCGCCCGACGCGAACAGAGAAGTGATCGATGGTGTGACCCGGCGTCGGGAAGAGCGAGACCAGATCTGAGAACTGATGCTCGCTCTTCACCTGGTCGGCCTGCCCGGCTGAGACGATCGGCAGCACCGAGTCCGCCATCCATGGCGCTTTCGTCGCGTCCTCGCGCGCCGTCTCGGTCCAGTACGCGAGCTCGCGATCCGAGAAGAGATAGCGCGCTTTCGGAAACGTCGGCACCCAACGGCCGTTGTCGAGCTTCGTATTCCAGCCGACGTGATCGATGTGCAGATGCGTGCACATCACGAAATCGATGTCGTTCGGGGTCAAGCCCGTCGCGGCGAAATTTCGCTCCCAATCCGGATAGTCGAGCATGTCCCAGAACTGGCGCGGCGCCGGCCGCGGCTTGTGATTGCCGACGCAGGTGTCGATGAGAATGTTGTGGTGCGGCGTCTGCACCAGATAGCTCTGGACGCAGAGATTGAGCTTGTGGTCGGCCGTGATGAAACGCGGCGTCAGCCATGCGTTCTCGGCCAAGATCTCCGGCGTCAGATCGGGAAAGAATTTGAAGGCGTCGAACAGCGGCTGCTCCTGCTCGACGATGCGATGGATCGTTACGTCTCCGACGCGGATGGGCTGCAACGGCGTTTCTCCCGGCCTGTTTTCTCAAGCCTAGCCATGCGCAGGACATTTTGCCACCCGGCCGATAAGATCGTGTGATTCTTGCTTCCGGCCCCTCCGATCTCAATCGCAGCATGTCCACAGACTTGATTGATAGACCGTCCTCGATTTCGCGATGGTTGCTCGGCGTGTCGCTTGTCTGCCTCATCGCCGCGATCCTCTTCGGCTGGCTCCTGCCGGTTTACACCGACGAGGTGGGCTGGCGGTTTCTTCGCCGCGCGGCGATTGATGGCGCAGATAGCCTCCTGAACGATAGTTGTGGTCCCACTAGTTTTGCGACGCCGCCTTGGTTCATCATGCCGATGCGATACTTCTCGGCCATCGCCAACGACGTATTGGCGGCGCCGATTTTCGTACGCGCTGCCGGCGTCGTTTGTGCGCTCGTATCAATCGGCTTGTTCTGGCGCTTGGTGCAGCAGCTTGAAGCGGAGCCCGAACAAAGCCGACTGACGGCCGCGCTGGTATTCGCGCTGCTGACGGCGGGAGTACTTCCTCTCGTGCTGGTGATGAGCAGGCCGGAGCAAATCCTGGTGCTGACATCGGCGCTGATCGTGCTCACAAGCTTAGCGCGATTTCCGCAGCTCAATTCCGCGCGGGCCGCTTGGTGCAAAATGCTGCTCATCGTCGCGTTATCGATCGTGGCGCAAAGTTATCATCTGAAGGGGGTTGTATATGTACTGATCGCCCTCGGAAGTCTGCTGGTCTCGAGCCGCGGCAAGGGCACCGTGCTCCCACGCACACTAGGTGCACTACTGCTTGTCGCTTCCGCGGCGGTCTCCGCTGTGTATTGGAGCGGCCGCTTCCAGTGCCCGAACGATCCGATTCTTTTCGAGATGTTCGCCAGCGAAAGCATCTTCGTGACTTTTCTTCAGCAGAACGGCTTTTCGGCGTTCGTTCTACAACTTCTCAAAGGTGCAAATCCGCTCAATTACGTCGCGCTCGCTGTGCCGGTCGAGCCACCGATGTCGCACTGGCTGCCGCCGAACCGCGTTGCACCGGTGCTCCACACTCCGCTCTTTCTCGCGATCTGCTTGATTTGGGCTTTCGCAACCATAATTGCCATCGCCTTTTTGATTGCTTTCGTCGTCAGGCGAGGCCTATTGGCATTCGGTGACACCCGCGTCGTCATCGCGGTTTCCGTCGCCGCCGTGATCGCCGCATGGGGAGCCAGTCAACTCAATCGAAATGTATACGAGGCAGCGCACGTCCTGCCGATGCTCGCTATTTTCATCGTGATCTGCTGGTCGCTTCGTACCACCGATCGGATCTCCGTATACGCACGGGGTTTGACGTTTATCGCGGTGCCGATCGCAATCGTCACGCAGGCCTTCGTGATGTGGGCGTACGCCGTTCCGCTCGCACGAGCGAATACGACGCCGGGCTATGCAGCCGGACAACCATATTCCGTGTCGATCGCGGGGCGTCGCGAAATCGAGCTCAACATCAGCGAAGCGATGGCGGCAAGCGGCATGCCGAAAGGGCGTCGGCTCAATCGCCTGGTCATTGACGATCTCACCTACCTCGTGCTGCAGGATTCTTACCGCCCCTTACACTTTACGGGGATATTTGGTCCGTGGGAGGGCACGATCAAAGACCCGATCGCATATCTCATCGATCGCGATTCCGACGGGATTGTCGTCGGCTGTCGGTATCTGCCACCCCGGCTGCGGGAAGCGGCGGCCAAATCGGGACCGATCTGCGCCATCTCTCGCGAAGGAATGACGCGTTTGGCGGCCGCTGCGGCAGCGAAGTAAGCGCCGCGACGATTGATCGCTTCACGAGCGCTCGCTAGTCTCCCGCGAGCTCAGGAGACACCCGTGTCGCGTAACCAGTATGATATCGACCTCGATAAGAACCCTGCGAATTATCAGCCGCTGTCGCCGCTCAGCTATTTGGCGCGGTCGGCCGGCGTGTTTCCGGATCAGGTCGCGATCGTGCACGGGTCGCTGCGGCGGACGTATCGAGAGTTCTATGCCCGCTCGCGCAAGCTCGCCTCGGCCTTGGCGCAGCGCGGGATCGGACGCGGCGACACCGTCACGGTGATGCTTGCCAATACGCCCGCGATGCTCGAGTGCCATTACGGGGTGCCGATGACCGGCGGCGTGCTCAATACGCTCAACACGCGGCTCGACGCGCAGGTGCTCGCCTTCACGTTCGATCACGCGGAGACGAAAATTCTCATCACGGACCGCGAGTTTTCGCCCGTGATCAAGGAGGCGCTCAGCCTCGCCAAGGTCAAACCGCTGGTCATCGACTATGACGATCCGGAATATTCCGGCCTCGGCGAGCGGCTCGGCAAGATCGAGTACGAGGAGTTGGTCGCCGCCGGCGATGAGAACTACGCGTGGTCGCTGCCGCCGGACGAATGGGACGCGATCGCTCTCAACTATACGTCTGGCACGACAGGCGATCCGAAGGGTGTCGTTTATCACCATCGCGGCGCCGCTCTGCTCGCGATGGGCAACATCGTCACGGCCTCGATGGCCAAGCATCCGGTCTATCTCTGGACGCTGCCGATGTTCCACTGCAACGGCTGGTGCTTTCCGTGGTCGCTCTCGGTGGTCGCCGGAACGCATGTGTGCCTGCGCCAAGTGCGTGCCGCGCAGATGTTCGACCTCATCGCGACGCATAAGGTGACGCACCTCTGCGGTGCGCCGATCGTGATGGCGACGCTGCTCAACGCACCGGACGACGAGAAGAAGCCGCTGCCGCATGTGGTGGAGTTCTTCACGGCTGCGGCGCCGCCGCCGGAAGCCGTGCTCGCCGCGATGAAGGATGCGGGCTTCAACGTAACGCATCTCTACGGGCTCACGGAGTGCTACGGGCCGACGGTCGTCAACGATTGGAATACCGATTGGGACGCGCTCTCGCTCGCCGAGCAAGCGGCGAAGAAAGCGCGACAAGGCGTCGCTTACGCTGTGCTCGACGCCCTCGACGTGAAAGATCCCGAGACGATGCAGCCGGTGCCGCGCGACGGCACGACGATCGGCGAAGTGATGATGCGCGGCAACGTCGTCATGCGCGGTTATCTGAAGAACAAGAAGGCCACCGACTCCGCGTTCGAAGGCGGCTGGTTCCATACCGGCGATCTCGGCGTGATGTATCCGGACGGCTACGTCCAGCTCAAGGATCGCTCGAAGGACATCATCATCTCGGGCGGCGAGAACATCTCGTCGATCGAGGTCGAGGATGCGCTGTTCAAGCATCCGGCCGTCGGTGGCGCGGCCGTCGTCGCCAAGCCGGACGACAAGTGGGGCGAGACGCCGTGCGCCTTCGTCGAGCTCAAGCCCGGTAAGACCGCGACGGCGGACGAGCTGATTGCTTGGTGCCGCGACAATCTCGCGCGCTACAAAGTGCCGCGCCACGTGGTGTTCACCGAGTTGCCGAAGACCAGCACCGGTAAGGTTCAGAAGTTCAGGCTCCGCGAGATGGCGAAAGCGGTTTGAGGCCGCAGCCTCTCCGTCATTGCGAGGAGCCGCTTTAACGGCGACGAAGCAATCCAGTTCTTCCTTCTTGGCCTCTGGATTGCCACGTCGCCGCTTTGCGCTTCGCGCCGCGGCTCCTCGCAATGACCGAGGCCATAACTTCGGCTGAAGCATTCCATCAAAATTTGTCGTTGGTCCGCGTAAACTCCGCATGCCCTGATGCCGGCAAAAGGGAGCCAGCATGATCACGCTTTACGAACAGCACGACTCCGGGAATTGCTACAAGGTCCGCCTGCTGCTGTCGCAACTCGGCAAGCCGTTCGAGACTGTGCAAGTCTCATCGCTCGACGGGTCGACTCGCAAGGACGACTTCCTCGCCCGCAACCCGATCGGCAAAGTGCCGACCGTACGGCTCGACGACGGCCGCTATCTCGGCGAGTCGAACGCGATCCTGCTTCACTGCGCGGAAGGCACGGACTTCATCCCGCGGGACGCCTACGACCGCGCCAAGATGTACGAGTGGCTGTTCTTCGAACAATACAGCCATGAGCCGGCGATCGCGGTGCGCCGCGCGATCCTCGTCTATCCGGAGCGCAAGGCGCAGGCGACGCCCGAGCGTCTCGCGCAGACGCTGGAGGCCGGAAACCGGGCGCTGGCCGTCATGGAGAAGCGGCTTGCCGACAGCGACTGGCTCGCCGGCAACGCCTATTCGATCGCCGACATCGCGCTTTATGCCTATACGCACATGGCGCATCTCGGCGGCTACGATCTCGCGCAATTTCCAGCCATCTCGCGATGGCTGAAACGCGTTGCCGCAACGCCGCGCTACGTCACGGTCGAGGCCTAATCACTTCGCGAAGACGCAGCGATCGAATATGACGACCTGGCTCTCGTAAACGCGGCCCCAGTGGGTCGCGTGCCCGTGCAGCAGAACCGGATCGCCCGGATTGAGTTGCGCAGCGCGGTCGATATTCTTCTTGTTCTCCGCATCCATCAAGCACAGCACTTCGATCGGACCATCGGCGCGCTTCTCGGTGCCGAGGTGGCCGATGTACATCGCCATATAGTCGCGCGGCCCTTTGTAGGTGCGCGCGATGATCGCTTCCCAGGTCGGTCCCGCCGTGCGCGTTTCAACGCGGAGGAACTGCCCTTCCATGTTGAACGGCTGGTCGCGATACTTCGCTTCGAAGCGCACCGGTCCGAGAGCCTTCGCCTCGTTGGTGAGATCATGCGCGAGCGTCGCATTCGGCGTGCGCGGACCGATCTCGACTGCCGCCCTGCCCGCAACCGCGAAGCGCGATGAGTCGAGCGGGATGTAGTAGAGGCGAATCTCCGACGCGCCGGGCGGCCCCGGCGGTAGCGTGAGCCGAACGAGACCACCGCGCACCGACGTGCTCGCGAGCGCGAACTCGTTTGCATTCGGAATCGGATCGGGGCTGCCGGCGGGCACGACGATCAGCCGATAGTTCGAGCCATCGCGAAACGCGCGCGTGTCGATTTCCACGCCGACACGATCGGTGGCGTGAAAATTCTTCTTTGTCGCGGTGACGCGCACTTGTGGCACGTCGGCCCATGCGTGATCGGCCGCGAACAGCGCAGCGGCGATCAGCAACGCGCGCGAGACGCGCGCGCTCAATGTTTCGATCATCGGCGGACGGAGAACTGCGCGCGCGCGCCGACTTCGAGTTTCTTCTCGTTGTTGTAGAGCTGAGTCAACCAACGGACTTCGTAGCGGCCAGGCGCAAAAGGCCCGATTTCCCAGCCGTTATCGATGATCCAACGGCTGCCCGCGTATGTGTAAGCGAGCGGCTTTTCGCCGGAGGAATTCGACGTGATGTTGTCCGGCGCACCGGCCGACACGACAACCAGTTGATCGCCCTCGCCCGGATCCGGAAAATCGCTGAAGGACGCCGTGGTCTTCTGGCCGACGCGCATTTGCGGCGCGACTCTGATCTTGCCATCACCGACGACGGGACCGAGTTCGTCTTGCTGCTGTGCAGGCTGCCCCTGTGCGGGTTGTGCTTGTGCCTGCTGCGGCTGCGGGGAATTTTGCTGACCGATTTTCTGCGCGACGGCAGCGTGGCCAAAAACGGTGAGAGACAAAACGACGGCGAGTGGCCCCTTAAGACGGGTCTTCATTCTTGCTCCTAGAGTTTTTTGATTCTGAGCCGTCCGCCAACATGCCCTGAAGAGACACCGCGTTTTAAGGACGCTCGTGGCAATTTCGGGGCAAGCTTCGCCCCTCAACATTTCTGCACGATGACGGCGACGATGCGCCGCAACGTACGCTGATCGACGTAAACCTAAGCCGCTCTGGCGCTCATTGCGGCTTTCGCATCCTGCAGCATCATGTCGGCGCACTTCTCGCCGATCATCACGATGCCCGCATTGGTGTTGCCGGAGACGACAGTCGGCATGATCGAGCCGTCGGCGACACGCAAACCTTCAAAGCCATGCACGCGCAAACGCTCGTCGACGACGGCTCGTGTGTCTGAACCCATGCGGCATGTCGACGTCGGGTGGAAAATCGTCGAACCGACTTCGCGCGCGTAGGCGAGCAATTCCGCATCGCTGTTCTTGTCCACGCCGGGCGTGCGCTCTTCCGCGATGTACCGCGCCATCGCGGGCTGCGCCATGATCTTGCGCAGCAGCTTCAGGCCCGCGACCGTCACGTCCCGATCGACCGGCGCCGAGAGATAGCGCGGGCGAATGGCCGGCGCGTCGAGGGGATTATTCGACTTGATATGCGAGGTGCCACGGCTCTCCGGCCGCAGCTGACAGATCGACGCGATGAAGCCCGGGAACGGATGCAGCGCAACGCCGGTGCGATCCGACGAAAAGATGATGAAGTGCGCCTGCACGTCCGGCGTCTCGAGCGAACGATCCGTTTTGAAAAAACCGCCTGCGTAACCGGCGCCTATCGTCAGCATTCCCTTGCGCTGGAAGATGTAGCGTAGCCCGTGCACGACGCTCTGCGTCCACGAATTGATCACGTCGTTCATCGTGATCGCTTCTGTGCAGCGATACGCCATGCGGACTTGAAAATGATCCTGCAGGTCGTCGCCGACGCCCTTCATCTCGGCGACGATCGGGATGCCGTGTTGCTGCAGAATGTCCGGATCGCCGACGCCGGAGAGTTCGAGGATTTGCGGCGAGCCGAATGCACCGGCCGATAGCACGACTTCGCGTCCCGCTCGCGCGATCTTCTTCACGCCGTCCTGAATGTATTCGACGCCGACGGCGCGGCGTCCCTCGAAAAGAATGCGCGATGTCTGCGCGTGCGGCTCAACGCGCAGGTTTGTGCGCGAGCGTGCGGGACGCAGATAGCCGACGGCCGTCGAGCAACGGCGCCCGTTGCGTGCGGTCAGCTGGAAGTAACCGGCGCCCTCTTGCGTCTCGCCGTTGAAGTCGTCGTTGCGCGGATGCCCCGCTTGCTGCGACGCGTCGATGAAGGCTTCGCACAGAGGATGCGGTTCGGAGACGTCGGAGACCGCGAGTGGTCCACCCTTGCCGTGCAGGCGATCCGCGCCGCGCTGCTGATCCTCAGCCTTGCGGAAATACGGAAGCACATCGTCGAAGCTCCAGCCCGCGTTGCCGAGCTGGCGCCAGTGGTTGTAGTCCTCGGGCTGACCGCGCAGATACAGAAGGCCGTTGATCGACGACGAGCCGCCGAGCACTTTGCCGCGCGGCTGAATGATCTGGCGATTGTTGAGCTCCGGCTCCGGCTCCGTGTTGTAGAGCCAATTCACATTCGGGTTGTTGAACAGCTTGCCGTAGCCGAGCGGCACGTGGATCCAGAGATTGCGGTCCTTGCCGCCCGCTTCGAGCAGCAGCACTTTGTTGCGCGGGTCTTCGCTCAGGCGAGCCGCGAGCACACACCCGGCGCTGCCGGCGCCGACAACAATGTAATCGTATTGGTCCACAGCGTTTCCTCACGCACGGCGCGATTTTTTCTTGCGCTCAACCATTGCCTCAAAGGACGAGGCGATGACAAGAGCGCGGTGCTGCGTGTGGATGCTGGTGGAGCGTGCTGTCAGCGCTCGGTGGGTGAGTACGAAGCTTCCGGGAAACTTGCGGCTTCGACAAAAACCGACGGATGAACATCCGGCTGCGCGTCGATCTGCGCTTCTTCAAATGAACGTTCCGCGGAGCGCCACGAGACGAAAGTGAATTCGTCCCGCACCGCTCCGAGAAAACGCGCGTATCGATTGAATAAACTCACGGCCTACCGGCAAAACGCGCCGGCTCCCATCAAGCCATAAAACAAAAAGCGCCGCGGGTGCCGCAGCGCTTCACCAACTAGTGGACGGTTTCGCTGGCTTCGAGCCGGACCCGTTCAATTTGATCTTTTACTTGAAGTTTTTTGCGCTTCAGGCCCGCAATTGTGGAGTCGTCGGTCGAGGGATGCGCCATTGCGTCGGAAAGTTCATCTTCCAGAGCTTGGTGCCGTCTCTCGAGCTCCGCAAGATGCGATTGAATTGACATGCTGGATGTCTCCTTTCGCTACGTTGAAGCTACGATGAAAGTGTACACCTCTCAGCGACTCTGTCGACAAAGAATGACATTGCGACGCAGCAAAATACCGCTCAAGTTAACGCGACCTGTTGTGGACGCCTCGTAGTCGCGCAATATTGGAATCACTCGATTTTAGGGCAAGTGCGGCGAGACATGACGAAAGACGAGTTGCGTGAGTTGGAGGTCGAATTGTCGCGCCTTCGGCAGGAGCATCGCGATCTCGATACTGCAATCGAAGCGCTGCAAGACGCTCCCGGCTCGGACATCTTGCAGGTGCAACGTTTCAAGAAACGAAAATTGTTTCTGCGCGACCGGATCCGCTTCGTCGAAAACCAGATAACGCCCGACATCATCGCCTAGAATCGCCTGTTAGGCATGTGCGGGATAACGCAGCCAGCGTCCTTGCCTCAGGTGAAACCGTTCCTATAATGCGCCGCTTCCGTTTTGGAGCCGCATACGGCTCCATCTTTTGAGCTGAGCATTTTCCTTCGGAAGAATGCTCTCGGGGAGCTTTTATCTATGGCCGGGACGCCGGTTGCCATCATCATGGGAAGCCAGTCGGATTGGGCGACGCTCAAGCACGCCGCCGACACGCTCGATGCGCTCGGCGTCGCTTATGACGCACGGATCGTTTCGGCCCACCGCACGCCTGACCGTCTCTACAAGTTCGCCAAGGGCGCCAAAGCCGAAGGCTTCCAGGTGATCATCGCAGGCGCCGGCGGCGCTGCGCATCTGCCCGGCATGACGGCCTCTCTCACGCCCCTCCCCGTGCTCGGCGTGCCGGTCGAGTCGAAGGCGCTTTCCGGCGTCGACTCGCTGCACTCGATCGTCCAGATGCCGGCCGGCATCCCAGTCGGCACGCTCGCCATCGGCCGCGCCGGCGCCGTCAACGCCGCGCTGCTCGCCGCAAGCGTGCTCGCGCTGCATGATAAGAAGCTCGCGGACCGGCTGGACGATTATCGCTCGAAGCAGACGGCCGGCATCGCGGAACGTCCGGTGGACGGCGCATGAAGCCGCCGCCGCGTCTCGGCCCCGACGCCACCATCGGGATCTTGGGCGGCGGTCAGCTCGGCCGCATGCTGGCGCTCGCCGCAGCCAAGCTTGGCCTCAAGTGCCACATCATGTCGCCCGATCCGGCCTCGCCGGCCTTCGACGTCGTGCACCGCACGACCGTCGCCGACTACACGGACACCGAAGCGCTCGACCGCTTCGCCAACGACGTCGACGTCGTCACCTACGAGTTCGAGAACATTCCGGCTGAGACGGCCGTCTTCCTTTCGGCGCGCAAGGCTGTGCTGCCGAACCCGGAAGTCCTCGCGATCACGCAGGACCGCCTGAGCGAGAAGGATTTCATCACCGGCCTCGGCATCGGCGTTGCGCCCTACGCGAATGTCGAGACCCGCGCGGATTTGCGCGGCGCGATCGAGAAGATCGGCCGCCCGTCGGTCATCAAGACCCGCCGCTTCGGCTATGACGGTAAAGGCCAGATGATGCTGCGCGGCGACGCGCCGCTCTCGGACGCCGATCTCAATCTGATTTGGGAAGACCTCGGCGGACAGCCTTGCGTGCTCGAAGGATTCGTCACCTTCCGTTGCGAGATGTCGGTGGTGGCGGCCCGTAATGCGGCCGGCCAAATCGAGTGCTTCGACGTCACCGAGAACGAGCACCAGAACCACATTCTCAAGGTGTCGCGCGTACCGGCGCGAATCTCGCCCGAGGCGCATGCCGAGGCGATCGAGATTGCGCGCAAGATCGCTGACGCTTTCCACTATGTCGGGGTCTTCGCGGTCGAGCTGTTCCTGGTCGAGGACGGCGGCCGCGAACGGGTGCTCGTCAACGAAATCGCCCCGCGCGTCCACAATTCGGGGCATTGGACGCAGGACGGCGCCACCGTCTCCCAGTTCGAGCAGCATATCCGGGCCATCGCGGGCTGGCCGCTCGGCAAGCCGCTGCGCCATGGCCCGACCGAGATGATCAACCTGCTCGGGTCGGAGGTCGAGGATTACGCGCGGTATCTCGCCGAACCCGGCGCTTCGGTCCATCTCTACGGCAAGGGCGCCGTCCGCGAAGGCCGCAAAATGGGCCACGTGAACCGGGTCCTGCCTCAAAAGTCTTGATTGATATCACTTTGATGATATATTGATATGGTTCAATCGATATCAGGTCGACCTATGCCGCTCTACGTCAATGACGATGAGGCCGATTCCCTCGCCAAAGACCTGCAACGCGTCCTGAAAACGCGAACGAAGGCGGCTGCGGTGCGCATCGCCCTGCAAAATGAGCTGGCTCGGGCAAAAAAGACCATCCCGCTGCGGCACCGAATCGCCAAAATCCAAGCCGACGTTCGCGATATGGGGCCAACAGACTCTGCCTTCGATATAAAGGCCTTCACAGACAAAATGTGGGGCGACGCGTAGATGTTTATCGACGCGTCCGCGCTCGTCGCGGTGCTCTTGGATGAACCCGACGCAGACGCTCTGATCGACCGCTTCGATGAGTTTCAGGGGCAATTGCGCTTCTCCGCCCTGACTCGCTACGAAGCGGCAATCAGCCTCGCCCGCGCTAAGACGTTGGAAACGAACCGAAAACCGGCTGCCGAAATGATCGAAACGGCACTCAAGCGAGTTGACGGTTTGCTCGCCGAATTAGGCGCCGAGGAAGTCCCGATCGCCGGGTCAATCGGGACGCTGGCGGTGGAAGCTGCAGCCCGTTATGGCAAAGCCGTCGCGCACGCGGCAGACCTGAATTTCGGCGACTGTTTCAGCTACGCCTGCGCCAAATCGCTGGGCACACGACTGATCTACAAAGGCAACGATTTCGCGCTGACGGATCTTGCGTAGGCGTAGACATTCCCAGCCTGTTCTGATACTCACCCGCCCAACTTGGCACGACGCTACACGCGGCGCGTGATGATTCGTTGCCAAAATCCCATTTGCTCGATTCTGACTAAAAGGATGCCACTGCGTGCAGGTTCTCGTTCGCGACAATAACGTCGACCAGGCTCTGAAGGCCCTCAAGAAGAAGATGCAGCGTGAAGGCATCTTCCGCGAGATGAAGCTCCGCGGCCATTACGAAAAGCCGTCCGAGAAGAAGGCCCGCGAGAAGGCTGAAGCCGTTCGCCGCGCTCGCAAGCTGGCCCGCAAGCGCGCTCAGCGCGAAGGTCTCATTCCTTCGAAGCCGAAGCCGGAAATTCGCCGCTAAACCGGCGGTACTACGGCTCCGCATAGAGAGCCGAATTCAGCGCTCACGTGGCGCGTCGTTGAGGACCACGACGCATGACCGCAAACGTTCGCCCCGCGCTGCGTGCCCTGGCTTTCGTCGGGGCTGCGTTCCTGGTGAGCGGCTGTTCGATCAGCACGAATCTCGGCGGCTTCGGCGGCTCTCCGCCCTCGCCTTCCGCATCGGATGAGAACGCCGACGGATCGCCCGCTAATCTCGCCTCGCTCACCGAAGTTATCAAAAGCAATCCGCGCGATCCGCAGGCGTACAACGTGCGCGGCACCGTGCTCGGCAAGAGCGGCAAGTATCAGGAAGCCCTCGCCGACTTCGACCAGGCGCTCGCGATCGACGCGAACTACGCGCAGGCCTATGCGAATCGCGGTCTCGTTTATCGGCAGATGAAGCGCTTCGACAATGCGCTGGCGGACTACACGCGTGCCATCGAACTCGATGCGACTTACGCTCCGGCTTATCTCGGCCGCGGCATCACGTATCGGTTGCGTGGCGAACCGCAGCAGGCCTTCGACGATCTCAACAAGGCGATCCAACTGCAACCGCAGAACGGCCAGGGCTATCTCAATCGCGGCCTCCTTTATCAATCGCAGAAGCAGCACAACTACGCGATCGACGATTTCTCGACCGCGATCACGCAAATGCCGAACGATGCCGAGCCCCACATCTCGCGCGGCTTGAGCTACATGGCGTCGAACGACTTCAAGGCGGCCGCGAGCGACCTCGACGAAGCCGTGCAGCGCGAGCCCCGTAATCTGCAAGCTTGGATGAGCCGCGCCCTCGCCTACGAGAAGCTCGGCGAGAAGGAAAAAGCCGCCGGCTCATACGCGCAGGCGATGCAGATCCGCGCCGGCTATGAGCCCGCCTCGCAGGGCTTCAAGCGCGTCGGCGGACGACCGGGCACATCCTACAATACGTTCTGACGCACACCCTCTCGCCAAAATCTTCGCGCTGGTATTTGATGCCGCGCATAAAACATCGGGAGGATTCTGCATGCGCTCATTTTTCGTCGCGGCTTCGCTCGTCATTGCAATGGCCGGCACCGCCTTCGCGGCCGATCCCATTGCGGGAAATTGGACGACGCAGGCCGGTTCGACGGCCGCGATCGCGCCGTGCGGCAGCGCCTTCTGCATCACGCTCCGCTCCGGCGAACATTCCGGCAAGCGCATCGGCAACATGGCGCCGAAAGGTGCGGGCAAATACGCCGGCACCATCGTCGATCCGGCGACCGACAAATCCTACACGGGCTCGGCATCGCTCTCGGGAAATACGCTGAGCCTCAGCGGCTGCGTGATGGGCGGGATGATCTGCAAATCGCAGACGTGGACGCGCCGCTAGCGCATCACGCCGGATCGCTTTTGCCGGCGAGGAATTCCAGCATCATGGGGCGATGACCGCGCGTGTCGTGGTCGTTGTGTTCCGCGCCCGGCAGACGGACGAAGCGCTTCGGCGCTTTGATCGTCTCGAACAAACGCTCGGCGAAGCGGATCGGGATCAGGCTGTCGGCGTCGCCGTGCACGACGAGCGTCGGCGCGGTGATTTTCGCAGCCCAATCGGTCGCGCGAAACTGATCGTGCATCAGAGCGCGCACCGGCACGTACCAATAGATCGCCGCCGCGACATCGGCCGTCGACGTATACGGCGACTCAAGCAGGACCCGCGCGACCTTGTGCTGGCTCGCGACCCAGGACGCGACGCCGGTGCCGAGCGACTCGCCCCATAGCTCGATACGCTCGGCCGGATACTTCGACGACGCGAAGGCGTAGGCCGCATCCGCGTCGGCCAGGATGCCCTGCTCGGTCGGCTTGCCGCCGGAGCCGCCATAGCCGCGATAGTTCAGCGCGACGAGACCGACGCCGGTCGCGGTCAGCGCCTTGAAGCGGTCCGCGCGCAGATCGAGCCCGCCGCCGTTGCCCTGGAAATAAACGACGACCGGTTGCCCCTCGCGCGGCGGCACATGCCAGACGGTCAGCTCGGTGCCATCGGCGGAGCGTAGCGCCACCTCCTCGCCGGCGAGCCCGACACTCGCAGGCGTCCGCCGCGTTGGATCGGGCGAATACAGGAGGCTGCGCTGGAACGTGTAGAGCGCGCCGACCAGCGCCAAATAGCCGAAGCCCGCGATCAGAAAGGCATTTTTCAGAAGGGTCATCGGCGGTCCGCAGCCCAGATTGAACGCAAAAGCCTATAGGCGCGACCAACCCTTAAGTGAAAGACAATAACGCGAGACCCGTCATGATCCACACCCGCCCCGGCGACGACGAAAGCTTCGAGAAGCAATCCGGCCGCTAACCTATTGCGGCGTCCCAATCGTACCGGTCGACCCGGTACCGACTGGCGATAAGCCCGCCTGCCGAATGAGCGTTGCCCAGCGCTTGTTTTCTGTCGCGATGTAGTTCGCGAAAGCTTCCGGCCCAAGCGGCTTGGCGACGCCGCCGATCGCCTCGTAGGCCTGTCGAACATCAGCCGTATTCAATGCATCCAGCGTCGCCTGCGCGGTCCGCTGCACGACATCCTTCGGCGTGCTGCTTGGCGCCAAAAGGCCGAACCAGGCCGCGACATCCAACTCCTTCAGCCCAATTTGAGAGACCGTCGGCACGTCAGGCGCGATCGGCAAACGCTCTCGCCCCATCACGGCGATCGGCTTCAGCGTGCCTTCTCGCATGTGCTTGACGAGATTGCTGCCGGTCTCGAGCATCAAATCCACGGCGCCGCGCTCGAACGCTTGTTGCAGCGGCCCGCCGCCCGCGAACGGGATGTGCACGGTTTCGATTCCGGTCTCGCGGCAGAACACTTCGGCGGCGAGATGCTGGATCGATCCGTTGCCGGATGAGCCGACGATGAGGCGCTTCGTCTTTGCGAGAGCGATGAGATCTTTCACGGACGCGACGCCGTGACGGCTCGCGACGCCGATGATAATCGGAAACTCGACCAGCATCGCGACCGGCGCGAGATCCTTCTGCGGATCGAACGCGCTCTGCACCAGGATGTGGTGATTGATCGCCAGCGGACCGGCGTGGCCGACGAGCAGCGTGTGTCCGTCGGGCTTTGCCTGCACGACCTGCAGCGCCGCGACATTGCCGCCGGCGCCCGGTTTGTAGTCACGCTCGATCGCCGCGCCGAGCGCAGCCTGCAGCGGTTGCTCCAATGGTTTGACGAGCGCGGTCGACGTTCCGCCCGGCGGGAACGCGATCACGATGCGGATCGGCTCATTCGCGAAAACACGATCGCTTGGAAGCACTGCTGTGGCAGCGGCGGCCGCGAGCACGCGCAGCAAAGTTCTGCGCGTGACATCTGCGGCCGACGGAGAAACCGAGAAGGTCATCCGTGGCGGTCTCACTTGTTGTTGTCGACGCTGCCCCGCCAGGCAACGTCACCTTATCTCAATCGCCGCAGGATGGACGATTCGTCGGCCGAAGTCGTTAATGGCCGCGATGAAGCGTTAATGGCCGAGATTCTTAACGATGCTCTCGGTCATCTTCTTCGCGTCGCCGAACAGCATCATGGTGTTGTCGCGGAAGAAGAGTTCGTTCTCGACGCCCGCATAGCCGGAGCCCATGCCGCGCTTGATGAACAACACCGTCTTCGCCTTCTCGACGTCGAGCACCGGCATGCCGTAGATCGGCGACGACTTGTCGGTCTTCGCCGACGGGTTCGTCACGTCGTTGGCGCCGATGACGTAAGCGACGTCCGCAGTGGCGAATTCCGAGTTGATGTCCTCGAGTTCGAACACCTCGTCATACGGCACGTTGGCTTCGGCGAGCAGCACGTTCATGTGGCCCGGCATACGGCCGGCGACCGGATGAATCGCGTACTTCACCTCGACACCCTCCTTCTTAAGGATGTCGGCCATTTCGCGGAGCGCGTGCTGCGCCTGTGCGACGGCCATGCCGTAACCCGGCACGACGATGACCTTCGATGCGTTCTTCATGATGAAGGCCGCATCTTCCGCCGAGCCCTGCTTGACCGGGCGCGCTTCGGCCTTCCCGCCGGCGGGGCCTGCGGTCTCGCCGCCGAAGCCGCCGAGGATGACCGAGATGAAGGAGCGGTTCATGCCCTTACACATGATGTAAGACAGGATCGCGCCGGACGAGCCGACCAGCGCGCCCGTGATGATGAGCGCCGAGTTCGACAGCGTGAAGCCGATGCCGGCAGCCGCCCAACCCGAATAAGAGTTGAGCATCGAGATGACGACCGGCATGTCGGCGCCGCCGATCGGGACGATGATCAGCACGCCGAGCACGAGCGCAACAAGCGTGATGAGCCAGAATAACGTGTGATTGCCGGTGATCGCGAAGATGACGATCATCACGAAGAGCAAGATCGCGAGACCGAGATTCACGACGTGACGCATCGGCAGAAGAATCGGCGCGCCGCTCATGCGGCCGTCGAGCTTCAGGAACGCGATGATCGAGCCCGTGAAGGTGATTGCGCCGATGGCAGCGCCAAGCGCCATTTCGACGAGGCTCGCGGTCTTGATGCCGGCACCGGTCGCAATCCCGAATGCATTCGGCGCATAGAGAGCCGCAGCGGCGACGAGCACGGCGGCGAGACCGACCAGCGAGTGGAAGGCCGCGACAAGTTGCGGCATCGCCGTCATCGGCACGCGCTTGGCGATCACGGCGCCGATGCCGCCACCGATGGCGAGACCGCCGATGAGCAACAGCCACGCGGTCGCGCCGATCGGCGGCTTGAGCGCGAGTGTCGTCAGGATCGCGATCGTCATGCCGATCATGCCGAACAGGTTGCCCTGGCGGCTGGTAACCGGGCTCGACAATCCGCGAAGCGACAGGATGAAGAGGATGGCGGCGACGAGATAAAGGAACGCTGCGAGATTGGCACTCATGGCGCGATCCTCACTTCTTCTTCTGGTACATGGCGAGCATGCGCTGCGTCACCAGGAAGCCGCCAAAAATGTTTACGCTGGCGAGGATCAATCCGAAGAAGCCGAGGGTCCGTGCCCATCCGCCGCCCGGATCGTTAGCGAGATCGACACCGACCGCGAGCAGCGCGCCGACCACGATGACCGACGAGATCGCGTTGGTGACCGACATCAGCGGCGTGTGCAGCGCCGGCGTCACCGACCAGACGACGTAGTAACCGACGAACACCGCGAGCGCGAAGATCGACAGCTGGAAGATGAAGGGGTCGATCGCCCCGCCCGTCGCGTGATGCAGCGCGGCGCCGGCAGCGTCGGCGTATTCCTGCGCGGCGCGCGCGGCCTGACGTGCCACTTCGACGGCGGCCTGCGCGCACTCGGCGGCTTTCTGTGGTGTCGCGGGTGCGACGCATTCGGCGGGCGGAGGCGCAATCGCCATGCTCGTCTCCTTGGGGACATTGCCCCGTGCGTTAAAAAATTAAGCTGCGGATTTCGGTTGAAAATTCGGATGCACGACGGCGCCGTCGCGCGTCAGCGCGGTCGCCTTCACGATCTCGTCGTCCCAGTTGATCGCGAGAGCCTTGCTCTCCTTGTTCACCAGGATTTCGAGGAATGCGTAGAGGTTGCGCGCGTAGAGGCTCGACGCCGTTGCGGCGAGACGGCCCGCCACGTTGTTGTGGCCGACGATTTTCACGCCGTTGATCTCGACGATCTCGCCGGCCTTCGCGCCTTCGACATTGCCGCCGCGCTCGACCGCGAGATCGATCAGCACGGAACCCGGACGCATCGAGTCGACCATCGCGGCCGAAACAAGCTTCGGTGCTGGACGGCCCGGAATGAGCGCCGTCGTGATGACGATGTCCTGCTTCTTGATGTGCTCGGCGACGAGTGCGGCTTGTTTGGCCTGATACTCTTTCGACATTTCCTTGGCGTAGCCACCGGCCGTCTGCGCGTTCTTGAATTCCTCGTCTTCGACGGCGAGGAATTTCGCACCCAAGCTTTCGACCTGCTCTTTCGTCGCCGGGCGCACGTCCGTCGCGGTGACGACGGCACCGAGGCGGCGCGCGGTCGCGATCGCCTGCAGGCCCGCAACGCCGACGCCCATGATGAAGATACGCGCGGCCGGAACGGTGCCGGCCGCCGTCATCATCATCGGCAGCGCGCGGCCGTATTCGGCCGTAGCGTCGATGACGGCGCGATAGCCCGCAAGGTTCGCTTGCGAGGAGAGAACGTCCATCACCTGCGCGCGCGTGATGCGCGGCATCAACTCCATCGCGAAGGCACTGACGCCCGCATCCGCCATCGCCTGCAGCGCAGGTTCATTGCCGTATGGGTCCATGATCGCGAAGACGGCTGCGCCGCGCTTGTAGCGCGTGAGTTCTTCGGCGCTCGGGCGGCGAACTTTGAGCACGACATCGGCGTCGCGCGTCGCGTCGGCCGAGATCGTGGCGCCGGCTGCTTCGTAGTCGCTGTCGCGGATGCCGGACTTCACGCCGGCACCCGGCTCGACCGCGATTTCGGCAGCGCCGAGCGCTTTGAGCTTCTTGATCGTTTCGGGAGTGGCTGCGACGCGCGGTTCACCGCCGTCGGATTCAAGGGGAATCGCGATCTTCATGGCGGCTGTCAAACCTCCCGTCACTCAAAACCAATTATCAAAGGGTGCCCGACCCGGAAGGGGCCGTCAAACGAGGAAATAGGCCATGCCAATCAGAAGGAGCACGCAGAAGATCGTGCCCCACTTCATGAGACCGATGAAGAGTTTGTAGGTGTGCTCGTGCTCGGAGTAGTCGTTGCCTTCCGCGGTCGCGTACTCGACCTTACCGTGGTCCGCCATGTGCCCCTGGGTCCTGTTGATTTCGCTGGTCTGGCAATATCGCAAATGCCGCCGCAGGGCAACGGCAGGCACTGATACATCAGCCTACAAAATCAAGGCTCTACGGGCGGCAACCCTGCGTCGAGAAGAGCGTCGGCCTGTCGTTTTGCGACTGCTTCCTGCGAGAAGTTGGCAATCGCCTCGTTGAACAACCGATAGTAGTTGAGTTCTGCGCGCAGATGCAGGAACACGCCGCCGAGGCCGATCGCCGCGCGGTCCATGAAGACGAACTCCCGCGGCACTTTGACCGGGCCTTTTTCCTTCAACGCGCGGTGCACTTCGAAGGCCTCGCGGCGCCCGTACTGCGACGGCTTGACGCCGTCGGCGATCGAGCGAACGCGGTCGTCGAGCAGCGGCCCGTAGATGAAGCGCGCCCAAATGTTCAAAATGTCGATGAGTTCGCGCGAGAGACCTTTAAAGCCCCACGTCTCGTAGGCGTGGACGACGCGGTCCATGTCGTTGTCGCGCAGGCCGCTGTAGAGATCGACGACGCCCTGCACGAAGCGCGGCGGGAAAATGCGGATGCATCCGTAGTCGAGCAAATTGATGCCGCCGGGCCGCGCGTCGCTCCCCTCGCCTTCCGCGAACACCGTGTAGTTGCCGAGATGCGGATCGCCGTGGATGACGCCGAAGCGGCTGAACGGTAGCCACCACGCCGTGAACATCGCGGTGCCGATGCGATTGCGGGTCTCGAGGTCCGCGTCCTTGTGCGAGAGCAAGGGCGTGCCGTCGAGCCAGTCGAGCGTCAGCAGACGACCGGTCGATAGCTCCGGCCACGCGTTCGGAACGCGGACGAGATCTTGCCCGGCGAGAATGCTGCGGTAGAGCGCGACGTGTTTCGCCTCGTGACGGTAGTCAAGTTCTTCGCGGACGCGCGCAGCAACTTCCTTCGCGATCTCCGACGTATCGATCGCGGGATCCATGCGGCGATGGATCGCAAACAGCCAGTCGAGCTGCTGCAGGTCCGCTTCGACGGCGGACTGCATGTCCGGATATTGGAGTTTGCAGGCGAGACGCGCGCCGTCGAGCGACACGGCGCGGTGCACTTGGCCGAGCGAAGCGGCAGCCGCCGGCTTGTGTTCGAACTCGGCGAATTTTTCCTGCCAGCCGGCGCCCAGCTCCGCCATCATGCGGCGCTTGACGAAAGCCCAACCCATCGGCGGCGCGTTGTTCTGCAGCGTGCCGAGCGCCTCGGCATATTCGGGCGGCAGCGCATCCGGGATGGTCGCCATCAACTGCGCGACCTTCATGATCGGGCCCTTCAGGCCACCGAGCGCCGCCGCGAGTTCGTTCGCGTTCTTGCCGCGATCGAGGCCGGTGCCGAACAAACGCGCCCCGGCGATCCGCGCCGCCACTCCCCCGACATTGGCGCCGACCCGCGCATAGCGCGCCGCGCGGGCCGAGAAACGATTGCGTTCGGAGTCGGTCATTCAGGGGTCTCGGTTGGCGGACCCCTTCAATCTATGTTCGCGATAGCGGCAGCGGTAGGGCTGCGCCCAAGCCACTGTACGGGCGGACCAAACTCAAACGTCATCCCGGCCGAGCATGACGCGCATTTGCGCGTCGCGAGAGCCGGGACCCACGTACCCCAATCGCCCGCAGGGATACGTGGGTCCCGGCTCGGCTGCGGCCGCGCTTCGCGCAGCCTTTCGCCGTCCGGGATGACAGCCGTGCGATGGGCCGCCCTCTCCCGCATTCGGCAAAAGCTGCAATCGCCCTACCCCTCCATCGCCTCCAGTTCGGCGATCATGCCCTCGATGACAGAGAGGCCGCCTTGCCAGAATTTCGGCTCGCGGGCATCGAGGCCGAAGGGTTTCAGGAGTTCCGAGTGGTGCTTGGTGCCGCCGGCCGACAGCATCGCGAGGTAGCGCTGGGCGAAGCCGTCGGACGCGTTCTCGTAGACCGCGTAGAGCGAGTTCACGAGGCAATCGCCAAACGCGTAGGCGTAGACGTAGAACGGCGAGTGAATGAAATGCGGGATGTAGGCCCAGAAGGTCTCGTAGCCTTCGCGCAGCTCGATGGCGGGGCCGAGGCTTTCGCCCTGCACGCTCATCCACAATTCGCCGACTTGGTCCGGCGTCAGCTCGCCGTCCTTGCGCGCAAGGTGAAGCTTGCGCTCGAACGAATAGAAGGCGATCTGCCGCACGACCGTGTTGATCATGTCCTCGACCTTGCCGGCGAGCAGCGCCTTGCGTTGCACCGGGTCCGTGATGGTGCCGAGCAATGCCTTGAAGGTCAGCATCTCGCCGAACACGCTGGCGGTTTCGGCGAGCGTCAGCGGCGTCGGCGCCATCAGCGCGCCGTTCGGCGCAGCGAGCACTTGATGCACGCCGTGACCGAGTTCATGCGCGAGCGTCATCACGTCGCGCGGCTTGCCCTGATAGTTGAGCAGCACATACGGGTGCGCCGACGGTACCGTCGGATGCGAGAATGCGCCCGGCTGTTTGCCGGGGCGCACCGGCGCGTCGATCCAGCGATCCGTGAAGAAGCGCTGCGCGACATCGGCCATCTTCGGTGAGAACGCGCGATAGGCGGACAGCACGGTGTCCTGCGCTTCGTTCCAACCGAACGTGCGCATCGGCACCAGCGGCAGCGGTGCGTTGCGATCCCAGTGCGGCAAAACCTCTTTGCCGAACCATTTCGCCTTGAGTTTGTAATAGCGATGCGACAGGCGCGGATAGGCTTCGCGCACGCTCTCGACCAGCGCGTCAACGACTTCACGCTCGACACGGTTCGACAGATGCCGCGCGTCGGCGACATCCTGGAAACCGCGCCAGCGATCCGAGATGTCCTTGTCTTTCGCGAGCGTATTCGTGATCAGCGAGAAGAGACGCAGGTTCTGCTGGAACGTCTTCGCCAACGCATTCGCGGCAGCTTCGCGCTTCGCGCCGTCGGCGTCCTGCATGAGATTGAGCGTCGGCTCGATCGCGAGTTCTTGTCCGTCGACATCGAAGCGTAGTCCCGAGATCGTCTCGTCGAACAAGCGATTCCATGCCGAGTATCCGGTGACGGATTTTTCGTGGAAGAGTTTCTCGAGCTTGTCGTCGAGCTGATACGGCTTTTCCTTGCGGATATCCTCGAGCCACGGGCGATAATGCGCGAGCGCTTCGCCTTTTAGCGCTTCTTCGACTACGGCTTCGTCGAGCTGGTTGAGTTCGAGCGCGAAGAACAGCAAATGCATCGACGCATTGGTCAGACGCTCTTGCGTATCGCCATAGAATTTCGCGCGCACGGGATCGCGCGTGTCGCCGACATAAAAGAGACCGGCATAGGACCCGAGGCGGCCGAGCAGATCTTCCAGCGCTTCGTAGCGGCGAACCGCGTCGACGAGTTTCCCGGATGTCGCAAGCGACGTTAGCTTGCCCTTGTAGTCGGTCTCGAATGCGATCGAATCGGTTTCGGCCTGCGCGAGGTCGCGCTTGAGCTCCGGCGAGTCATAGGCCGGGTAAAGATCGCCGAGATTCCATTCCGGGAGTGTGCCGAGATCGGCCGCCGACTTCGTCATAAGAGCGCCTTCCATTCACGAAGGGCGCACAATAGTCACCGCGCCGTCGCGTGCAAGGACGCGACGGAACCTGAGGTGCGGTCGATCAGACCAATGCGGCCAGCTGCGGCGCGAAATGCGTGGCGACTTCTGTCGCTTCCGCCATCACGGGCTCGACCTTCTCTTCGAAGAATTCACGCGCCGCGTACCAAAGACCCGCGACCTGCGCGATCATCCCGGCCTTGCCGGCCCGCAATGCGCGCGATGCGCTCTCGCCGAGCGTGCGCAGCCCCACCTTGTCGGCGACGACCTGCCCTGCTCCGTCCTCGACGATGTAGCGGCCGGCAACGCGCGATACGCACAGAACGCAGTCGTGATCCGGCGCCATGCCGACGAAATATGCCTGCGGTTCACCCAGTTCCGTCTCGCCGAATTCGAGACTTGCGACGATGCCGCTGGCGGTCGCCGGCGCATAGATCGCGCTCAAGGTGGCCATCTCGGCCTCGCTGAAGCCCTGCGCTTCGATTCGTCTAAATGGGAGTACGTTCATCGTCTTTCTGTTCAAACAGGAGGCGGTGGAGCTCCGGATCGTAAAACGCCACAAGTTGGCGGGCAAAAACGCTGGGCTCCACATTCAGCGCCAATGCCCAAGCTTCCATGCTCTCAGTCGGAACGCGGCCGAAGCCGTTTTCGACCTGCGACACAAACGTATAGTACTTGAGGCCCAGCTTCTGGGCGAGTTCCACCTGGGACAAACCGGCGTGATTGCGCAGCTGTTTTAGCCACGCACCGGCATTTTTCCGGAGGATTTTGGCCTCCGGCGCAGCCTTATGAAAATGCATCGACGACGTTCCCAAGGGTGGAACCCTCTTGATCCCTGCACCGTTCTTGCATTACTAGTTTCAAACTTACTGCACATGTCTTTAGTGCATAGACCTGCGCGCGTTTCTGCGTAGCACATTTAAGTTTGGTGCTGAAGGCCGCGCAGGTATCGGGGGAGGAGCCGATGCCAGTTCGACTGCCTGTCGCTGGTTCACAAACGCGTCATCAAGGCCCGCGACTGCTGGCGGCGATCCTTTCGATCGCTCTGGCCGCTACTGCCGCGACCGTCCTTTGGACGTTGCCGCGCCCGCTCGTGCTGCCGGTGCTGAGCACATTTCTGATCGCTGCGGCGATGAGTGTCGCCCTCTTCGCGTGGCGGCGGCAAGCGCCGCGCACCGGTAACGACGTCACCTATTGGGACGTCGCCGGCGCGCTGACGCTGTTCGGCATCGTCGCTGCTCTCATGAGCGATCCCTCCGAAGTCATTCCGATCCTCGAAGCGCAACGCAAGCCGTAACGGCTCGCGACGCTTTCCGCTGTTCATGTTTGGAGAATACCGATGTTTGAATGGATGACCGGCCCCGCCCTCACGGCACTCGCCCAAGTCATTATGATCGACCTAGTTCTTGCCGGCGACAATGCGGTCGTTATCGGCCTCGCTGCGGCCGGACTGCCGAAAGAGCAGCGCGCACGCGCGATCCTGGTCGGCATCGCGGCAGCCACCGTGCTGCGTATCGGCTTTGCGGCGGTCACCGCCCAACTGCTCTCGATCGTTGGCCTGCTGCTCGCCGGTGGACTGCTGCTGTTGTGGGTGTGCTGGAAGATGTGGCGCGAGTTGCGCCATCAGGTGCCGGAGCCAGCCGGCGGCGACTTCTCCGTCAACCCGGACGGCTCCGCGACAATGCATGGCGGTGGCCCGCCGCAAAAGACGTTCGCTCAAGCCTCGTGGCAAATCCTTATCGCGGACGTTTCGATGTCGCTCGACAACGTGCTCGCGGTTGCGGGCGCTGCACGCGAACACCCGTACATTCTGGTGTTCGGTCTCGTGCTCTCGATTGCGTTGATGGGTCTTGCCGCCAGCTACATCGCGAACCTGCTGCAGAAGCACCGCTGGATCGCTTACGTCGGCCTCGCGATCATTCTCTATGTCGCGGTCGAGATGATCTATCGCGGCTCGCTCGAAGTCGCACCGTTCGCGCGAGCCTGGGCGGGCTCGCTCGGGATCGGTGGTGGTTAGCGCAGGCGCTTAGCGCCCGCGCAGCCGCTGAAGCAGCGATCCGGAAGCAAAGCCGTCGGGCGTTAGCCCGGCGGAAGCCTGATAGCTGATGACGGCCATGCGGGTTTTGTGGCTCAAGCGCCCGTCCGATCCGGCATCGAAGCCGCGGCTGACGAGACGCTGTTGTAATTCGAGGCGTTCAGAACGCGACAGCACCTGCTCGTCCTGCGGCCAAGCCTGGACGAAAGCACCGCCGCCGCGCAGGCGGTCGGCGAGATGTCCGATGGCGAGAGCGTAAGCCTCTGACGGATTGTATTTCATGATGGCGAGGAAGTTGCCGGCCATCAGGAAGCCCGGGCCGCGCGCGCCAGCCGGCACCGTCAGGTAAGCCTTCGCATTCGGGTTCGGGAACGGGCGATCGCCGGCCCGGCGCAGGCCCATCTTTTCCCACTGCGCGATCGTGAGCTGCTTCGAACGATCCGCCATGATGTAGTTGAAGCGCTGCGGGACGACGACCTCGTAGCCCCAACCTTGCCCGGTCTGCCAGCCGCTCTTCTTGAGCATGTTCGACGTCGATGCGAAGAGGTCGGCCGGCGTCTCGATGATGTTGCGATGACCGTCGCCGTCGAAGTCGACGGCGTGACGCTTGAAGGCGGTCGGCATGAATTGCGTCGGACCGAACGCGCCGGCCCACGAGCCGCGCATCAGATCGGCGCGCACGTCGCCGCGATTGATGATCTCGAGCGCAGCGAGCAACTCCTCACGGAAGTATTCTTGACGACGGCCGACGCAGGCGAGCGTCGCGGTCGAGCGGACGACCGGGCGATCGCCCATGCGGGTCGAGTAGTTCGACTCGATGCCCCAGATGGCCGCGATGATATGACGGTCAACGCCGTATTGCCGCTCGACCTTGTCGAAGGTCGCGCGATGCTGTGCGAGCATCTCGCGCCCCTTCTGGATGCGGCTTTCGGTGACGAGAACGTCGAGATATTCCCAGAACGCTTTGGTAAACTCCGGCTGCGCGTCCATGAAGTCCATGATCTTCAGGTCGGGCGTCACGCCGCGCAGATTGGCGTCGAAGGTCGCGCGGGTGATGCCGCGCTTATGCGCGGCCGGCCACAGGCCTTCGATGCATTGAGGAAAACTTGCGGCCGACTGGCGGATCGCCTGTGCGGTCATCAGCGGGTGACCGGATGCGCCGGATTGGCCGCTCCAGACGGCCGGTGGCTTAGGTGCCGGAGCGGATTGCGTGACGGAACCGGTTGTAAAACGGGACGCACCGGTATTTTGGGCCGCGGAGGATGCCGGATAGCTCAACGACAAGGCGGCGGACAACAAGGCAAAATCACGCAAACGCGACATCAGATACTCACGCAAAAACAAGAACACCGAGGGGTTGATTAGGCCGTCATTACCCTTACGGTTGGCTTAACGATCCTGGCCCCGCAATCAGACTGCGACAGGTCACCACAGTGCCGTCGCATCCGGCGATAAGACGTTTCCGGTACAGGCAAATGTCTGAATCGCTTGAACCGCTTGGACTCAGTTTCTTAAAGTTCGCGTGATCTACCGAGCCTCCCCCTCCCACTGCTCTCAACGGATTTCAACGGACCTCCATGAAGCCCATCCGCAAAGCCGTGTTTCCCGTCGCCGGTCTCGGCACCCGGTTCCTTCCCGCCACCAAGGCCGTGCCCAAAGAGATGATGCCGGTCGTCGACCGCCCGGTGATCCAGCATGTGGTCGAGGAAGCGCGCGAAGCCGGCATCGAGCATTTCATCTTCATCACGGGCCGCAACAAAGGCTCGATCGAAGATCACTTCGACAAACAGTTCGAGCTCGACGTGACGCTTGCCAAACGCGGCAACAAGAAAACCGAGATCGAAATTCTCGCGGCTGGCCTTCCGGCGGCCGGTCAGACCAGCTTCACGCGCCAGCAGGAGCCGCTCGGGCTCGGCCACGCCGTCTGGTGCGCGCGCGATATCGTCGGCGACGAGCCGTTCGCGCTACTGCTGCCGGACATGTTGCATCTCGGCAAGCGCGGCGCCCTCGCCGGCATGATGGACGTCTACAAAGAATCCGCCGGCAACGTGATCGCGGTCTCCGAAGTGCCGCGCGAGCAGGTCCACCAATACGGCATCGTCGGCGTCGGCGAAGCTAAAGGTCCGGGCTTCCGCGTTACCGAGATGGTCGAGAAGCCGAAGGTCGAGGACGCTCCGTCGAACTACATGATCTCGGGCCGCTACATTCTGCAGCCGGAAATCTTCGGCCTGCTGGCCAAGCAAGGCGCCGGCGCGGGCGGCGAAATTCAGCTTACGGACTCGATGCTCACGCTCGCCAAAAGCCAAGACTTCTTCGGCTATCGCTTCGACGGCGAAATCTACGACACCGGGTCGAAGCTCGGCTTTCTGATGGCGAATGCGGCTTACGCGCTTGCCGACAAGTCGGTGTCGAAGCAATTCCGCGACGAGATTCAGAAGCTTCTCGGCAAAGCCTGAGATTCTGATTCCGGCTTAGCGCCCCTTGAGATGACACACACGGGTCGCCGAATGGCGGCCCGTTTGCCATTTGCAGCCCGCATTGCGTGGCTGGCGGTCATAAAGATGCACGCGCAGCTTTCGCTTCGGTCCGTAGGTCTGATGCGAGAAGTTATGGCCGCCGATATAGACGTTGCGGCCGAAGCGGACTTCGGCCTGCGCGCTCGATAGCGGCGCGAGGCACACGATCGCGGCCGCGATGATCAGACACGTTTTCATGCCACCGATGTCGCAGCCAATTGCGCGGTAATTCCGCGCGAATTGCGCAACCGCGAAGGCAAATTCACGTCAGCGCTGAAGCCGCAGTCCAACCAAGGCGACGGTTGCCGTGTAGTCGACGCCCGGATAGGTCGAGCGCATCCACTCCTGGCGCAGCTCGCCCTTGATCTGAACGCTGCGGTTCACGCGATACGTCAGCCCGATCGAGGCGAGGTAGCGTTTGTCGAAGCGCGTTACGAGCGTGTTGTTGAGCGGGAACTGGCCGATATAGTCGTCTTCGCCGTAGCCGAAGCGCGCGGTGCCGATCAGCCAGCGGCGGAAAGCGTGATCGACTTGGATGCCGTAATCGCGGCGCAGAACACCCGCAACGCCATCGACGGCGCTTTCGTCCGCGGTCGAGCGCGCGGTGAGGCGCACGGTCGTGAGACCCGTCGCGGACCAGATCAGCGATGCGTCCGCGATAACGCCGCGCAGTTCCGGCAGGTTCGCGTCCTTGTAAGTTCGCGTGATGTAGCCGATCGAGACTTCGCCGGTGAGCTTCCGGCTGATTTCGAACGTCGTACCGATCTTGCCGGTCACGCCGTCGGACGAGCGGCGGAATCCGAACGGATCGATCTCGATGTCGCGAACGCGCTTGTCGTAAGCGATTTCGGCGAACGGCTTGACGCCGGGCGTCAGCTCATAAGCCGCACGCAGCGCGACGCCGTATTGGTTGTAGTTGCGCGACTCGTTGCTGGCGGTGGTTCCGTTGGAGAACTCGGAATCCTGCCAGGTGGTACGGTCGATGCTGCCCTTGAGGCCCACCTCGAAGCGGTTGAATCGCTGCACGACGCCGAGATCGCCGCCGATCGTATTGCGGATCGGCAGTCGCGACAGCGCGGGCGACGGCACGTTCGGATCCGGATTGAGATCGGGGCTGTTCGGATAGTCGGTGGAGAGCAAGTCGCGCGCTTCGATATTCACCGTGGTGTCGCGCGTCACGTCGATGCGGCCACGCAGCCTCGCCTCCATGTTCGGCCGATTGAGGAACGGCTGGCCGTTATAGTCGATGTAACTGCCGCGAATATCCGCATCGAGCGCGTGCCGCGACCAGTTCGAATTGGCGACGAGTTCCGGCGCGAGCGTGTAGAACCACGCGCCCTTGCCGCCCGGGAAGCGCGACGGCTGGGTGTCGTAGCCGGTCGTCGCCTCGAAGGCGGGCCGTAGCGTGAAGGAGCCGGCGCGGATACCGACCGGCGCGAACGGATCGGCGTCGTCCTGCGGACGGCGCGGGCGTATGAGCGGCGTCGCGATGCCGGGAGGCAGCGGCGTGATCGATGCGCCGATGCGCCCTGCTTGCTGCGGCGCAATTCCGCTGCGGCGTCCCGGACGTGAGTCGGCTGTCGTCGACGGCGGCGGAGCGACACGGCGCGGCACCGCGCGTGGCACGTTCTGGCTCGGCGGCGGCAAGGTCGAACCGCTGGCGCCCGGAATAGCCGCAGGATCGGTCACGTTCGATGAGTTGAAACCGGTGCGGCCGGCGCTGGGCGAGCGCGGCGGCGTCTGGCGGCGGCCATCGCGGCGCTGCTGCGGACGGCGCTGGTAAAGCTGATCGGGGTCGTCGTCGGTTGCGGACGTCGTGCCGCGCAGGCGGACCTGCGCCTGGACATCGGACGCCATCAGCGCAGCCGTCAGGGCTCCCGCCCCCACGAGGCCGAGCCAGAACACGCGTCGTTGCCACTCCGAACGCACAAATGCTCTCCACGGGCCCCCGCTCCCGCGTGGCGCAGGAGCCCTATGGTTAATGGTGATAGAATGAGCATGGTTAACGCCGGGTTGATCTGGCGGCCTGCGCCCTGTCGTTTCGTGGGCGGTTTCGCGGCTTGCCCAGCGGCAATGTCGCGGTCGCCGGTGCGTCATCGTCGCCGGCGCAGACACAGTTGCGGCCGTGAGCCTTGGCGGCGACCAGCCGCCGCTCCGCCGTCGCCATCAGTTGCTCTAGCCCAAGCCCCGAGTCGCAGGCGCGGAACGCCATGCCGAAGCTTGCGGTGGTTTTGGTCCCGCCGAAGGTCACGAGCGACTTCTCGATATGCCGGCGCATCGCTTCGGCGGTCGCGAGCGCCGAATAACGGTCCCGCGCCGCGAACAGCATCGCGAACTCGTCGCCTCCGTAGCGTGCGAAGAGATCGCCCTCGCCGATATAGTGCCCGAGTTCGGTGGCGGTCTTCTTGAGCGTCTCATCGCCCGCGACGTAGCCGCCGGCGCTGTTGACCCATTTCAGCTCGTCGATATCGAAGACGACGATTGCGAGCGCGATCTCCTTTGCGTTGGCCGCTTCGACGACACGCTTTGCCCGCCGCAAGAACGCGACGCGGTTCAAGCAACCGGTAAGCTGGTCGGTTTCCGACAGGCGGTCGAACTGGTCGCTGATCCGCTGCTGATCGCGTTCGAGCTGGAGTTGATTGTCGCGCACGAGCGCGAGACCGGGAAACAGAGATTGCAGCTCACTCGCCACTTTCGACTTGAACGATGCATGCGCAAGATCGCCGCGCGCAATCGCTTCGATCTGCTCTTGCGCCCCGGCCAGCGGCTGAAAAACGCGGCGACGGAAGATCGACACAACGGCCAGCGAAATCACGAGCATAGCGCCGGTCGGAATCGCGGCCTGCACCGTCTTCCGGTACGCGGCATCGCGCTTGGCCTCGATCTTCCGGCGCGACGCATTCGCAATCGCCTCGAACACCTTCTCGATTGCATAAAGCCCTGGGATAAAGGCGTCGGCGAAGCTTTTCGACGTGTAAACGGCTTTCGCTTCGCCGCGCACAATCTGCGTTGCAAGAGGGACCGACGTCGCGACAAACAGGTTCTGCATCTCGCTCGCGGCGCGCTCGACATCCGCGTCGCCGAAGGCCGGACCGAGAACTCCGGTCAGTGAGCTCAGCAGCACAGCGATGCGTCCGATAGCTTCGTCGAACTCGCGCACCGCGCCGCGCTCGAGTTCCTTCTCGGACGGCGCCAGATAGAGAACGACCGACGCACCGAGCCTGCCGCCCTGCTCGCGCAACGCGCTGGCGGTCGTCACAAGCAGGATGTCGCTCGTGACATCCGGCGAAGACTTGATGACGGCCTGGCCGATCTTGTCGCGTAATCCCGACATGATGTCGCAAACCGCGAACATTGCACCGATCACATCGGCGACATGAGAATTCGCTCGCTGATCGATCGGCAGGGCGATCACGCCATTCACGGTGTCGCGCGCGTTGCCGAGGCGATCCTCCAACCGCTGCATGAGCGCCTGCAGCTCGCCCTGCGCACCAAAGCTCGCAACGAGCATTTGCTTGAACACGCCAAGCTCCGCGTCCGTGCGATCGCGCCGCGTCACGATCGTGCGTGCCGTATCCGGATTGGGATCGATCGCCGACAGCGCAGACATCGCGCGCTCGGCCGAGATCGCGTGCGTGAGACGCGTCGCAACGTGATGGTGCGAGAGCGCCTCTCCGGCGGCTTTGTATTGCGTGCAATCACTGCGGGCTTCGAAAACGAGGAAGAGCCCTAAGACAAGGCACCCTAAAACTATGGCGGCGCCACCGGCCCACTGCAGCCGGCCCAAACGGTCCGTATCCATTGTTCAAAATCCATTATCGGAATTATTTCTTATGCAATGGGAGGTATTTTAAACCGGGAGTCCTGCTAAGTGGTGAATCACAAGCCCCGGTAGTATCGGCATTCCGAGCATGGCCGTGCAGCCGGAGCCGTGATATCGCGATGCGCATGCAAAGGACGGACAAGCTGGTGGCCGATCGGCAGATTCTCGACTCCGCGGAGCGCACGCTCGAGGCGGAAGCGAGCGGAATACACGCACTGGTTGCAGCACTGCGGAGCGGACTCGGGCCGGCCTTCGAGGCGGCCGTCGACCTTGTCCGCAATGCGCGCGGCCGCGTGGTCGTCACCGGCATGGGCAAGTCGGGTCACGTCGGCCGCAAGATCGCAGCGACGCTGTCGTCGACCGGAACGCCTGCCCTCTTCGTTCATCCGGCGGAAGCCAGCCACGGCGATCTCGGCATGATCACGCCGGACGACGTGATTGTCGCGCTGTCGTGGTCGGGCGAGACGGCGGAACTCAAAAGCCTCATCAGCTACGCGGCGCGCTTCTCGATCGGCCTCATCGCAATGACGGCGGAGCCCGACTCGGCGCTCGGCGCGGCTGCGGATGTATGCCTGACGCTGCCGAAAGCGCGCGAAGCCTGCCCGCACAATCTCGCGCCGACGACGTCGTCGTTAATGCAGCTCGCGCTCGGCGATGCGCTCGCGGTCGCGCTGCTCGAGAGCCGCGGTTTCTCGGCGGTCGATTTCTCGGTGCTGCATCCGGGCGGCAAGCTTGGTGCGATGCTGAAATTCGCGCGCGATCTCATGCACACCGGCGCCGAGCTTCCGCTCAAACCGCTCGGCACACGCATGTCGGACGCGCTCGTCGAAATGTCGGCGAAAGGTTTCGGCTGCGTCGGCATCGTCGACGGCAACGGACATCTTGTCGGCATCGTGACGGACGGCGACCTGCGCCGTCACATGCGGCCGGACCTGATGACAGTCGCGGTCGACGATGTGATGACGCGCGCGCCGAAGACAATCTCTCCCGACATTCTCGCCAGCGAGGCTGTTGAGATCATCGACAAGTCGAAAATCTCCGCGCTGTTCATCACCAAGGACAAAGCGCCGATCGGCATCGTGCACATCCACGGCCTGCTCCGCGCAGGCGTGACTTAAGCGTCACTCCGGCTTGATGCCGGCTTCCTCGGCCTGCTGCTTCCAAATCGCGATGTCCTGTTCGAGCTTCTTCGGAAACTCGGCCGGGTCTTCCTTCGCGGCCTCGAAGCCGACAGCCGCAAGTTTCGCGATCAGATCCGGCTCGGCAAGTGCTTTCGACAGCTCCGTGCGGAAGCGCTGCACGATTGCGTCGGGTGTCCCGGCGGGTGCGAATAGACCGACCCACGCTTGAAGCTCGAGCCAACCGTAACCCTGCTCGCGCAATCCCGGCACGCCCGGCAGCAGCGCGCTGCGCTCCTGCGTCGTCGTCGAAAGCGCGCGGATGTTGCCGCCTTCGAGTTGCGCCAGCGCCGTCGTGTGATCGACGACCATGATCTGCACGCGGCCCGCAACGAGATCCGTGATCGCAGCCGGGCTCGCGCGATACGGCACCGCCGTCAGGTCGGCACCGAGGTGGCGGCGCAGAGCCTCGCCCGAGATACGGCCCGGGGCATTGGCGTAAGCATACGAGACCTTGCCGGCATTCGCCTTCGTATACGCGACGAACTCGCTGAGCGTTTTGACCGGCAGATCCTTCGGCACCAGATACGGAAACGGATAGACGCCGAATTTCGCGATGGCGACGAAATCCTTCACGGGATCGTACGGCACGTGCTTGAGGAGCGCGCGTGATGCCGCGTGCGACGAGACGCCGCCAAGCAGCAGCGTGTAGCCGTCCGGCGCGGCGCGCGCGACGATGGCCGAGCCGATCGTGCCGGTCGCACCCGGTTTGTTGTCGATGACGATGGTCTGACCGAGCGCCGCTTCGATACGCGGCATCACGACGCGCGCGACGCCGTCGGTGCCGCTGCCCGGCGCGAACGGGACGACGAGCGTGATCGGGCGATTGGGATATGTCTGCGCGGCGGCAGGCAGCGTGCCCAGCAGCGTCGCGACGCCGCAAACGATCGATAGCCAGTGCCTCACCGACGTCTCCCTTTTTCTTTTCGCCCGGTCGTGCCGGTGCTTTTTCGTCAGACGTAACGCGCGTCTCACGTGACGTGATTTTCCCTCGACGCGATGCTATCCCGAATTCAGAACAACATAAAAGGAGGCGACGCCATGCGAACGAAGATGTGTGAGATGTTCGGCATAGATCTGCCGATCTTCGCCTTCTCGCATTGCCGCGATGTCGTCGCCGCGGTGTCGAAGGCGGGCGGGCTTGGCGTGCTCGGCTGCGCTTACTACACGCCCGAACGGTTGCGCGAAGAACTGCAGTGGATCGATCGCCACGTCGACGGCAAGCCTTACGGCGTCGACGTTCTGCTGCCGGCAAAGTACGAGAAGATCGCGAAACGCAGCATCACGGCGGCCGACCTTCCGCCGGAGCAGACGGATTATCTGCGCGCCTATCTCGACGCGCACGGCATTCCGCCGCTGCCGCCCGGCGCGGCCGAAGAGCTGATCAAAGACGAGATCGAAAAGATCAATTTCACGCGCGAGCAAGCCGAGCGGCTGATCGAGACAGCGCTCGAATTTCCCATCAAGCTCGTCGTCAACGCGCTCGGCGCGCCGCCGCGCGAGATGGTGGAATCTCTGCAAGCGCGCGGCATTCGCGTCGGCGGGATGGTCGGAAGCGTCGAGCATGCGAGCAAGCATGTGCAGGCCGGTGTCGATCTCATCATCGCGCAAGGCATGGAGGCCGGCGGGCACACCGGCGACGTCACGTCGATGATCTTGTGGCCGCAGGTGGTCGATGCCGTCGCGCCGATACCGGTGCTCGCCGCTGGCGGCATAGGTCGCGGCCGACAAATGGCGGCGGCACTCGCGCTCGGCGCGGAAGGCATTTGGTGCGGCTCGATTTGGCTCGGCACCACCGAGAGCGATCTCACCGCCGACATGAAGGCACAGCTCTTCAAAGCGAAAACGAGGGACGCGTATCAGAGCTTCGCGCGCACCGGAAAGCAGTGCCGCATCCTCAAAAGCAAACTCACCGAGGCGTGGGATCAGCCCGACGCACCTTCGACCGCGCCGCTGCCGCTGCAGACGGCCGTCATGGCGGAGTCGCGCCTGCGCATCGAACGCGCGCGAGCGGTGGATTGGCTCACCTGCCCGGTCGGCCAGATCGTCGGCGAGATGAATGAATCGCAGTCAACGCGGCAGGTCGTCTACACGATGCTCGACGAATTCGTCGATACGATGCAGCGCATGGACGCGCTGATGACGGAGGCCGATTAGGTTCCATGCTTTTTCGGCAACCGAGTGCGCCGCAACATTGCGAAAATGTCATGCACATGAAGGGATTCTGTACGCGCTGTTCAAACTGCGGCCATTGTTGATGCGGCATCATGTCGCCATACGTTGCTTCAACGTGGAGAATGGAAATGAGAATTTTGACTTTGGGCAAAACTATCGGCGCGGCTTTTGTAGCGGCGACGCTCGGCGCGGCTTCGGCTTCGGCGATGCCGGCCGCCGGTCTCGGCAAGGCGGCGCGCGAAGCCGGAAATACCGAGCAGGTCCGCTGGGTGTGTGATCCGTGGGGCAATTGCGGATGGCGCCCGAATTACTACTACGGCGGCCCAGGCTATTATTACGGCGGCGGCCCGCGCTTCTACGGCGGCGGCTGGCGCGGCGGTTATCGCGGCGGCTGGAACGGCGGCTATCGTGGCGGCGGGTACCGCGGCGGTGGTAGTTTCCGTGGCGGCGGGCGTGGTCGCCGATAGTCAATCGAGCGGGGCCTTCGGGCCCCGTTTTCTTTTGGCGCTCAGAGCCAACACGCTTTGATAGAATCAAAGCGTGGGCTCTAAGTTTTTGAGTGGTCGCATTTTCTTGACGTGAACCGGTGTCCACTTCACTTGAAAATGCTCAGGCTTCCGGCGCGACCGTCAGTGCGCCGCCGTCGGACGAGACAACCTTCACGCGTGAGCCGGCCGGTGTATCGGGGCCGCGCACCATCCAGACGCCGTCGCCGGCCCGCACCGAGCCCAATCCGTCAACGATCGGCTTTTCGAGCGTGAAGGTGCGCCCGATGAATGCGTCGCCGCGGCGGTTGAGCGTCGGCGTGCTGACGTGGTCGTTGCTGCCCTGCAGCTTGCGCCACAGGAAGACCGACGCGATCGAGAGAATCGCGAACAGCAGCACCTGCACCTGCCAGGTCATCGTCACGGCAAGCGCGATGACGCCGACGGCGAGCGCCGAGATGCCGAGCCAAAGCATGAACGTGCCCGGCACCAGCACTTCGAGAATGATCAGCACGACACCCAGGATGAACCAGTTCCAGGTCCCAAGTCCGGCCATGTAGTCGAACATTTTTGGCTCCATGACGGCCGCTACGAGCGGCCGCCGCTAGTGGATATCTACCCTACACCCGACCGAATCAACTCTGACGCGGAGACGCCGGCCCGGTCGGACGCGGCGCCGGGCCACCGCCCGCAACGCGGCCGGCGTCGGCACCACCGAAGGTCGCCTTGGCGATCTCGCCGATACCGGCGAGAGAACCGAGCACGCCGGCCGTTTCGATCGGCAGCATGAGGATCTTCTGGTTCGGCGACTCGGCGAGCTTGCCGAAAGCGTTCAGGTACTTTTCCGCGATAAAGTAATTCAGCGCCGAGACGTCGCCGCGCGAGACCGCTTCGGACACCATCGCGGTCGCTTTCGCTTCGGCTTCGGCCGTACGTTCGCGCGCCTCGGCGTCGCGGAATGCAGCTTCCTTGCGGCCTTCGGCTTCGAGGATCTGCGACTGCTTCTCGCCTTCCGCCTTCAAGATCGCGGACTGACGCATGCCCTCGGCGGTGAGAATTTCGGCGCGCTTGTCACGCTCCGCTTTCATCTGACGCGCCATCGATGCGACGAGATCGGCCGGCGGAACGATGTCGCGGATTTCGATGCGGTTGACCTTCACGCCCCACGGCGAGACGGCCTGATCGACGACGCGCAGCAAGCGCTCGTTGATCTCGTCGCGATGCGAGAGTGCCTGGTCGAGATCCATCGAGCCCATGACCGAACGGATGTTCGTCATCGTGAGCGTGATGATAGCCTGATCGAGGTTGGCGACTTCGTAGCTCGCCTTAGCGGCGTCGAAGATTTGATAGAAGGTGACGCCGTCGACCGTCACGGTCGCGTTGTCCTTGGTGATGACTTCCTGCTGCGGAATTTCGATCACCTGCTCCATCATGTTGATCTTGTGACCGATGCGATCGAAGTACGGCACGATCACGTTCAGGCCCGGCGAGAGCGTGCGCGTGTAGCGCCCGAACCGCTCGACGGTCCAGTTGTAGCCCTGCGTCACCTGCTTGACGCCGGCGAACAGCGTGATGATGGCGAGGACGAAAAATACAATGACGAAGACGCTCAAGCCGGTCTCCATTGTTCCCTCTCAAGGACAGCGCGACCGCCAGGATGGCGGCATGCGGGCGGATATTAGTCGCGCCGAATTGTGTCGTGGTTCATCCACCACGAAATTCCCGGAACAATGGCACGATTCGCGCCGAATTGTGGTAGCAGGCCGGACAGTTAGCTGTTGATCCAGCCCATCAGCTCGCGCCGGACGACGCTCTCGATCACGCGCATGCCTTCGGGCGTGTCGTTGAGGCAGGCGATCGCCGCGAAGTTCTGGCCGCCGGCGTGGTGGAAATACTCGGCATTCTCGCCGGCGATTTCCTCCAGCGTTTCCAAGCAATCCGCGGAGAATCCCGGCGTGACGATCGCGAGATTTTTGACGCCCCCTGCCGCCAGCGCCTTCACGGTTTCGTCCGTGTAGGGCTTGAGCCATTCGGCTATGCCGAAACGAGACTGGAAAGTCAGGCGCAGTTTGTCCGCCGACATGCCGAGGCGCTCACGCAGCAGCCGCGTCGTCTTGGCGCACTGGCAATGATACGGGTCGCCCTGGTCGAGATAGTCCTGCGGCACGCCGTGAAACGACGCGAGGATGACTTCAGGCTCGAAGCTCAGCTTCGCGAGTTGTTGCTCCATCGAAACAGCGAGCGCTTCGATATAGACCGGGTCGTCGTGATACGGCGGCGCGACGCGGAGCGCCGGCTGCCAGCGCATCTCTTTGAGCGCATCGAACGCCTTGTCGCAGACCGTGGCGGAGGTCGCGGCGCAGTATTGCGGATAGAGCGGCACCAGCAGGATGCGGTCGCATCCGGCCTTCTGCATCGCCTGCAGGCGCGAGGGGATCGACGGATTGCCGTAGCGCATCGCCCAATCGACCATCACGTCCGGATTGTTCGCGAAAACCGCGGCGAGCTTCTCGCCCTGAGAGCGCGTGATCGTCCGCAGCGGCGACTCGTTGCGCTCGCGGTCCCAAATCTTGTCGTAGTCCTTGCCTTTCCGGCCAGGACGGAACGTCAAGATGATGGCGTTCAGGATCAGCCACCACTTCACGCGATTTTCTTCAATCACGCGACGATCCGAGAGGAATTCCTTCAGGTAACGCCGCATCGACCAGTAATCGGTGGCGTCCGGCGTGCCCAAATTGACTACCAGCACGCCGACGCGGCGCGGCGCAACTGGGGGATGGCCTTGGGGCAATGGCGAAGATGCGGCATTCATTCGACTTGCTCTAACCTTTCGAGTGCCTAATAGGAAGAGACGCCCGAAAGCTTGTTATTCCGGTTCAGGAGTGGTCACGTCGTCCGATGCTTAATCGCCGTATTTTCGTTACCGCCCTTTCCTCTCTCGTCGCCACGGTCACGGGCTGGCGCCCCTCCTGGGGCCAGACGGCCGCACAGACGAAGCTGACGCTGATCCTGACCAACGACATCTACATCATGGGCGATCAGGTGCTGGCGGACGGCAAGCCGCGCGGCGGCTTCGCGCGGCTCGCGACCGTTGTGAAGCAGGAGCGCGCCAAGGGCGGCAACGTCATCTTCGCTCATGGCGGCGATACGCTCTCGCCCTCTCCGCTCTCCGGCTTCGACCAGGGCGCGCACATCATCGAACTCACCAACATGATCCGGCCGGATATCTTCGTTGCCGGCAATCATGAGTTCGACTTCGGCAAGGCGGTCTTTCTGAAGCGCATGAGCGAGGCGAGTTTCCCGCTCTACGGCGCGAACCTGCGCGACGCCGACGGCAAGCCCCTGCCCAATCACAAAGACCGCGCGATGTTCACGTTCGATGGCGTGAAGGTCGGCCTCACTGGCCTCGCCTACGATCACTCGCCGCGCATGTCCTCGCCCGAAGATCTGAAGTTCGAGTCGACCGTCGATGTCACGAAGGCGCAGGGACGCGAGCTGCGCAAGGACGGCGCCGACTTCACGATCGGCGTGCTCCATTGCGATCGCGGCGATGCGATCAAGCTGCAGTTCGATCGCGCGACCGACATCCTGCTCACCGGCCACACGCACGATCTCTATTACAACTACGACGGCGAGAACATCATCACGGAATCCGGCTACGACGGGTTCTTCATCACGATCCTCGATCTCGATATTTCGGTGCGCGAACACGACGGCGAGCGCAGAACGCGCTGGTGGCCGAAGGTGCGGATGATCGACAGCGCCGATGTCGTGCCTGACCCCGAGGTCGCGGCGGCGGTCGCGGTATTGCAGTCGAAATTCACCAGCCAGATGGACGTTCCGGTCGGCCGCACGGCGGTCGAACTCGATAGCCGCAACGGCGTCGTGCGCACGCGCGAAGCCGCGATCGGCAATCTGTTCGCGGACGCGATGCGCATCACGACGCGTTCCAACTGCGCGGTGATCAACGGCGGCGGTATTCGTTCTGGCAAAATTTACCCGCGCGACAGCGAGATCACGCGGAAGGACATCTTCGCGGAACTTCCGTTCAACAACAAAGTCGTCGTCGTCGAGATGACGGGTCGCGCGTTGAAAGCCTCGATCGAGAACGGACTATCGCGCTTGCCGGAGGCGACCGGCCGCTTCCCACAGGTCTCCGGCATGCATGTCGAGTTTCAGGTGTCCCGCCCGCCCGGCAATCGGATCATCAAGATGTCGGTCGCCGGCGCGCCGCTCGACGAGAATCGTGTCTATCGCGTCGCGATCTTGGACTTCCTCGCACGCGGCGGTGACTCGTATACCGAGTTCGCCGAGGCGAAGCGCATCACGCCCGACAAGGACGCGCCGCTGCTCGCGACCGAGGTGATGAACTACATCGCGAAGCTCGGGACGGTGCGTGTGGGTGTCGAGGGGCGGATGGTGAGTTCGTAGGCGACGACGCCGCGCCACACTCCGTCGTCATGGCCCGCTTTATGCGGGCCATCCACGACTTGTCTGATTTTGCCAAGAAGAAAGACGTGGATGGCCCGGACAAGCCGGGCCATGACGGAGTACTGAATTTAAGGCGCTAACCCACCGGTCTCTCGTCGGCGATCACCTTGCCGTCGTTCGGCAGCGAGCCCGGCGCGACGAGTTTCACGTCGCCGCGCAGTTTCGTCACCGACTGCAGCGTCTCGGCAAGCGACTGCGACAAGCCGTCGTCGCGCGACGATTCCGCATGCAGCGTCATCGCATCCTGCTCGCCGTTGCGCGTGACGGCGAGACGCAGGCGTCCGAGTTGCGGGAAGCGCTTGGCGATCTCGGCGATCTGATCGGGCCGCACGAACATGCCCTTCACCTTCGCGGTCTGATCGGCTCTGCCCATCCAGCCCTTGATGCGCGTGTTGGTGCGCCCGCAAGGAGACGCACCAGCCAGCACCGCCGACATGTCGCCGGTCGCCAGACGCACCATCGGGTAATCGGGATTAAAGGACGTTACGACGATCTCGCCGACATCGCCATTCGGCACTGGGTCGCCGGTGCCGGGCTTCACGATCTCGACGATGATGTTCTCGTTGACGATCATCCCTTCCTTCGCGGCGCTCTCGTAAGCGATGACGCCGGTCTCGGCGACCGCGTAGCATTGCAGAACGTTGACGCCGCGATCACCGAGCTCCTTGCGGAGCGATGCCGGCAATGCCGCGCCAGATACGAGGCCGCGCTTGATCGAGGACGCATCGCGTCCTGCCTTCTGCGCATTGTCGAGCAGTATCTTCAGATAGTCCGGCGTGCCGATATAACCGCTCGGCTTGAAGTGCTCGATAGCGTCGAGCTGGCCTTCCGTGTTGCCGCCACCGGCCGCGATCACGGCGCAGCCGAGTGCGTGCGCTGCCGACTCCAGAATGAACGCGCCCGGTGTGAAGTGATAGCCGAACGTGTTGTGGACGACATCGCCCTTGCGGAAGCCGGCCGCGAACAATGCGCGCGCGGCTTGACCGAAATCGGCCGCGTGGCCTTCGGGTTCGAAGATAGGCCCTGGCGACATCATGAGGCGCTTCGCCTTGCCGGGCGGCGTCACGTTGAAGCCGCCGAACGGCGGATGTTCTTTTTGCAGGCGCGGCAAGTCAGACTTACGCAGCACCGGCAGCTTCGCGAGCGCTCCCCGCGAATGCACCTCGCGCGGATCGATATCGCCGAGATGGCGCTTCCAACCCTCGGCCTTCAGCGCATGCGCGACCGCAGTCGGCAGGCCGCCAAACAGCATGCGCTCGCGCGCGCTTTCGGACTGGTGCTCAAGAGTGTCAAAGAACTCGCTCATCGGACGAACCTTTCAGTCTTTTTATTCTCGCAAGACCGGACGGAAAACCGGCCACCACTTTTCCTGGCCATGCTCGCTAGAACCTGAGAACGCGCAGCCAGCGCGCGATATCGACGAGAGTGAAGAGTGCCGCCGCGACATACGTCCACGCAGCAGCGCGCAGGACGCCGCGCGCTGCCGGCATGTCGTTGGCGGCGAGATATTTTCCGCGCTCGAGCACCGGCAACGCTTTGCCGAAGCTCGCATCGAACTCGACCGGCAGCGTCGCGAGATGGATGATAATGCGGATACCGAGCAGCCCAACGCCGAGCGCGAGCTGCAGCACCAGAATGATCGGCGCGCGCACGATCGCGAACAGAATCGGCGACGCCAGCAGGATCATCATCGCAACGTTGTCGATCCAGCCGAAATTCTTCACCAGCGCGAGGCGCGTTGCGAACGCGCGCTCTCCGCGCGCATGTTGGACCGCATGCGACACCTCATGTGCCGCAACCGCGACGGCCGTCACCGACCGGCCCGCCATATGTTCGGGCAAGAGACGAACCGTGCGGTCTTCCGGATCGTAATGATCGCCCTGGTCGGTGAGTTCGAGTTTCACGTCGTTGAGGCCGGCTTCGTCAAGCAAGTGGCGCGCAAGTTCGCCGCCCGTGCCGGGCAGATCGGGACGATCGACGCCGTGCACCTTGAGGACGTGCTTGATCCAATATGACGGACCGAACAATACGGCCAGGGCCAAGCAGATGCCGATGAGGGCGAGTACGACCATCCGATTTCTCTCATGTACTTTCGCGAAGGTCCCGGCATCTCGCGGAAATACGACGAAACGATAACCTCACGCCAACCAGCGTTTGCGGCGCTTGTAGTGTTTGACGTCGCGGAACGATTTCCGCTCGCCCTCGGAAACGCCGAGGTAGAATTCCTTCACGTCCTCGTTCTCGCGCAGCATCTTGGCTTCGCCGTCGAGCACGACGCGCCCGTTTTCGAGAATGTAGCCGTACTGCGCATATTTCAGCGCCATGTTGGTGTTCTGCTCGGCGAGCAGGAAGGACACGCCTTCCTTCTGATTGAGCGTATTCACGATCTCGAAGATTTCCTCGACGATCTGGGGCGCGAGACCCATCGAAGGTTCGTCGAGCAGGATCATTTTCGGGCGCGACATCATCGCGCGGCCGATCGCGCACATCTGCTGTTCGCCGCCCGAGGTGTAGCCGGCCATCGAGGTGCGGCGTTCGCGCAGACGCTTGAAGTAGGTATAGACCTGTTCGAGGTCGCGCTTGATCGCGGCGCTGCCGTCCTTGCGGGTAAACGCCCCGGTCAGAAGGTTTTCTTCGATAGTGAGATGGCCGAAGCAGTGGCGACCTTCCATCACCTGAATGCAGCCGCGGCGCACGAGTTCGTTCGGCGTTAAGTCCTGCACCTCTTCGCCGTTGAAGAGGATCGAGCCTTTGGTGACTTCGCCGCGCTCGGCGTGCAGCAAATTGGACACAGCGCGGAGAGTGGTCGTCTTGCCGGCGCCGTTGGCGCCGAGCAGCGCGACGATGCCGCCACGCGGCACATCGAGCGACACGCCTTTGAGCACCAGCACCACGTGGTCGTAGACAACCTCGATGTTGTTCACCGTGAGGATGTTGTCTTCGGCCGGTGCGGCGGCGGGCGTATTTTCCAGCGCTGCGGTCATGCTTTTCCGTCTTTCGTCATGGAGCGAAAATGGGGCGCGCATGTCACGCGCCCCACTCTCATTGCGTTACGAAGCCTTGTCGCAAGGCTCGGTGCGCTTCGGCCAGCCGGTGGTCTTCTGCGCGTAGTCCTGCGCTTCCTTGTCGATCAGCGCGCGGACTTCGGTCTTCATCGGCTCGACCCAGTCGCTGGACTTCACCCACTTCGTACCGTCCCACGTCGCGATGAACAGCTTGTGGTGACCGCTGTGGTCCTGGCACGAGGTGCGGATCGGCGACATGAAGCCTTCAGCGCCGATTTCCTTAAGGCGTGCCTCGGTGATGTTGAGGTTCTCGAGGCCGCGACGCACGTCTTCACCGGTGACGACTTTCTTGCCGGTGAGTTGCTGCGCGGTGCGGATCGCCTCCGCCATCAGGATCGAGTTGTAGATGCCACGGTTGTAGTGCATCTCGCCAACCTTATCCTTCGGACCCGAGCTCTTGCCCTTGTCGACGACGTGCTTGATCACGTCCTGCAACATCGGGAAGTTCGCACCGCCGGCGTTGAAGGCGACTTGGCCGTAGCCCTTCGCCTGATCGCCGCCCGCGCGCGCGTCGTCGTCACCGCCCGCGAACCAAACGCCGACGAAGCGATTCATCGGGAAGTTGATTTTCGCGGCTTCCTTGACGGCTGTCGGGTTCATCGCGCCCCAGCCCTGCATGTAGATCCAGTCCGGACGATCGCGGCGCACGTTGAGCCACAGCGACGACTGGTTCTGCATCTCGGCAGCCGGCACCGGATAGAGCTTGAGCTCGAAGCCGAATTGCTTGGCCAGCGTTTCGAGCAGCGGGATCGGCTCCTTGCCGTATGGTGCGTCGAGATAGATGAGGCCGATCTTCTTGCCCTTCAGCTTCTCCATGCCACCTTCGGTCGTGCCGGCATGCTTGATGAAGGTCGAAGCGCCATCCCAATACGTGTCCGGCGGATTGAAGACCCACGGGAAGATATCGCCGTTGGCGGCAGCCGAGAGGCCGTAGCCCATCGCGAGGATCGGAATCTTGTCGACCGAAGCGCGCGGGATCAGCTGCAGCGTGATGCCCGTCGACCATGGGTTCATGATCACTGGGTTCTTGCCCTTGGTCTGCTCGTAGCATTCGACACCCTTCTTGGTGTCGTAGCCGGTCTCGCATTCCTCGATGGCGATCTTCACGCCGCCGATGCCGCCGTCACGTTCGTTGAGCAGCTTGAAGTAGTCGGACATGCCGTTGGCGACCGGCGTACCGGAGCCGCCGAACGGGCCGGTCCGGTAGGTCAGCAGCGGAATGTACATTTCCTGCGCCTGTGCGGAGGCGATCAGAGCCGGAGCTCCGATGGTTGCCGCAGTGGCGACGCCGAGAACGAGGTGCCTGAAGCGCATTCGTTCCTCCCTTCGTTAGGCTACGTGAACCTGGCGTAGGCTCCGGAGCTCGTTAGCGATCCGCCTTACGGTGGATCAGAAACCCGTTCGCCTGCCAGGGCGGCGGGGATTGGTTCGGCGTGGCGGTCCTAATAAGGGAACGGCCACACGCGCAGTTTTTGTTTCGCGATCTGCCAGAGCCGCGCAAGGCCGTGCGGTTCGACGATCAGGAAGAAGATGATCATGCTGCCAATAATCATGAAGGTCAGATGTTCGACGGTCGCCGATTGGATCGGCAGGCCGAGCATGCTCGGCACGTAGCGCAACACGATCGGCAGAATGAAGATCAGCGCGGCGCCGAAGAACGAGCCGACCAGGCTGCCGAGGCCGCCGATGATCACCATGAACAGAATCTGGAAGCTCTGGTTGACGTTGAAGACGTCCGACTCCGCCGCGCCGTACCAGAAGAACACCAGCAGCGCTCCGGAGACGCCGCAATAGAACGACGACACCGCGAAAGCCGAGAGCTTCGTCGGCAGAAGCCGGATGCCCATCAGTTCGGCGGCGAGATCCTGATCGCGCACCGCCATCCACATGCGGCCGATGCGGCCGTGAATGATGTTCGACGCGATCCACGTCATCACGACCACGATCGAGAGCACGATGAGATAGCGCACGACCGGCTGCCCGTTCGGCGCCGAGATCAGCATGTCGAGGAAGCGCCGCTCCGGCACCTGGATCGCACCGGACGAATTGTAGTTGTAGAGCCACGGCACGCGGATGAAGCACCAGTCGAGGAAGAACTGCGCGGCGAGCGTTGCGACCGCGAGGTAGAAGCCTTTGATGCGCAGCGACGGCAGGCCGAACAGCACGCCGACGGCAGCCGAGAAGAAGCCCGAGCAGATCACCCAGACGAGGATGTTCACGTTCGGGAACATCGTGGTGAGCTTGTAGCAAGCGTAAGCGCCGACACCCATGAAGGCGCCGGTGCCGAGCGACAGCAGCCCAGTGTAGCCCGTGAGGATGTTCAGCCCGATTGCGGCGAGCGAGAAGATCAGGAACGGGATCATCACGGCGTTGATCAGGAAGTCGTTGCCGAAGACCGGGATGACGACGAACGCGATGAACAGGATGATGCCGAGGCCGATGCGATCCTGGCGGATCGGGAAGATCGCCTGATCAGACTGGTAGCTCGTTTTGTATTGGCCGGCTTCGCGGTACAGCATCGATTAAATCCGTTCGATAATCTTTTCGCCGAACAGCCCCTGCGGGCGGAACAGCAAGAACGCCAACGCGATCATGTAAGCAAGCCAGCTCTCGATGCCGTTGCCGAGCAGCGGGCCCCAGTAGAATTCGCCAATCTTCTCGCCGACGCCGATGATGAGACCACCGACGATCGCGCCGGGGATCGACGTGAAGCCACCGAGGATCAGCACTGGTAGCGCCTTCAAAGCGATGATCTGCAGCGCGAACGACACCTCGGAGCGCGCGCCCCACATGATGCCGGTGGCGAGCGCGACGATGCCGGCCGCGAACCAAACGATGACCCAGATCTGCTCGAGCGATATGCCAACCGAAAGCGCAGCCTTGTGGCTGTCCGCGACGGCGCGTAACGCGCGGCCAATGCGCGTGTATTGGAAGAACAGTGCAAGACCCGCGACCATCAGAGACGCGATGATGGCCGCCGCGATGTCGATCTTCTGCAGCATCACGGAGCCGCCGAACATCGGGATGTCGATGCTGCCTTTCGGCAGGTAGAGCTGCGACGCGATCATCTGCTTCGGGCTGCCGCCGAAAATCAGCTCACCGAGGCCGATGAGGAAATATGTCAGCCCGAACGTTGCCATGAAGAGGATGATGTCGGGCTGGTTGACCAGCGGCTTGAGCACGATGCGTTCGACGCTGTAGGCGAGCAGCAACATCACGCCGACGGTGAGCGCGAGCGCAAGGAAAGCCGGCACGCCCTTCTCGTAAAGACCGACGAGCGTCAGAGCGGCGAACACCACCATGATGCCCTGCGCAAAGTTGAACACGCCGGATGCCTTGAAGATCAGCACGAAGCCGAGCGCGATGAGCGCGTAGAGCACGCCGCCGACAAGCCCTTCCCACAGCACTTGGATGAGCAGATCAGGCGCGCCGCCCATCTGCATGAAAGGGTCGATGAAGATTTTGTAGAGAATGTCCATCAGCGCGCGCTCCAATGGCGGCCGTCATCCCGGCCGAGCGCATTTGCGCAGCAAACGGCGAGTGCCGGGATCCATAACCCCGGTGTGAATCGCATGCACAGGGGATATGGATTCCGGGCTCGCTCGCGCTTCGCGCATCGCGCCCCGGAATGACCAGCTCTGAAATGAGCGGAGTATGAGGTGAGCGTGTTCATCCCATACCTCTCAATGCGCCACGCCAAGATAGGCGTCGATGACCGCCTGATTGGCTTTCACTTCGTCCGGCGTTCCGTCCGCGATCTTGCGGCCGTATTCGAGCACGACGACGCGATCGGAAAGATCCATCACGACACCCATGTCGTGTTCGATCAGCGCGATCGTCGTGCCGTATTGGTTGTTAACATCGACGATGAAGCGCGACATGTCCTCTTTCTCTTCGAGGTTCATGCCGGCCATCGGCTCGTCGAGCAGCAGCAGTTCCGGCTCCATCGCGAGCGCGCGGCCGAGTTCGACGCGCTTCTGCAAGCCATAGGGCAGCTTGCCGACCTGCGTGCGCCGGATGTGTTCGATCTCGAGGAAGTCGATGATCTCTTCGACCTTGTGGCGATGTTCGACCTCTTCCTTCATGGCCGGGCCATAGCGCCACATCTGCCAGAAGAAGTTCGACTTCATCTTGAGCGTGCGGCCCGCCATGATGTTGTCGAGCACGGACATGCCCTTGAACAACGCGACGTTCTGGAACGTGCGCGCGATGCCGCCTTCGGCCGCGCGGTGCGGGCGCATGCGGCGGCGCGTTTCGCCCTTGAAGGTGATGCGGCCGTCCTGCGGGTGGTAAAAGCCGTTGATGACGTTAAGCATCGACGTCTTGCCGGCGCCGTTCGGTCCGATGATCGCGCGGATTTCGCCTTTACGAATATCGAACGAGACGTCCGTGATTGCCTTAACGCCGCCGAAGCGCAGCGAGACATTCTCGACCTCGAGCAATACCTCGCGTGCCTTCGCGTCGCCTTCGCTCGGCCCTCTCATGCGGCCTTCTCCATCGCGGCGGCAGCCGGCACGATTTTCACATCGCTCACCTTCACGTCGGCTTCGATCTTGCCCTTGCGGCCGTCCTCGAACGTGACTTCGGTCGAGATGTGCGCGTTGTGCGAGCCATTGTAGAGCGCGGTGACGAGCGGTTCGTAACGCTCGCCGATGAAACCGCGGCGAACTTTTTGCGTGCGCGTCAATTCTCCGTCGTCGGCTTCAAGTTCCTTCGGCAGGATGAGGAAGCGCTTCACTTGCGCGCCCGCCATCATTGGCTCGGTCGCGAGCGAAGCGTTCACCTCGTCGACGTGCTTTTCGATCATCTGGTAGACGAGCGGATGGTTGGCGAGCTCCTGATAGGAGCCGTAGACGACATTGTTGCGCTCGGCCCATGAGCCCACCGCGGTCAGGTCGATATTCAACATCACGGTGACGAAGTCGCGCGCGTCACCGAAGGCCACCGCCTCTTTGATGTTCGGGTAGAACTTGAGTTTGTTCTCGATGTATTTCGGCGCGAACAGATTGCCGTTGGCGAGTTTGCCGACATCCTTCGCGCGATCGATGATCTTGAGGTGTCCGGTTTTCGGATCGATGAAACCGGCATCTCCGGTGCGCACCCAGCCGTCCTCGGTCTTGGTTTCGGCAGTTTTCTCCGGCTCCTTGAAGTAGCCCTGGAACACGCCGGGCGAGCGGAACTGCACTTCGCCGTTGTCGGCGATGCGGATGTCGACATCGATATTCGGCTTGCCGACCGTGTCGGCGAGAATCTCGCCGTCCGGCTGTGCCGTGATGTAGACGGATGCTTCGGTCTGACCGTAGAGCTGCTTCAGGTTGATGCCGAGCGAGCGGAAGAAGCGAAAAATTTCCGGTCCGATCGCCTCGCCCGCCGTGTAGCCGACGCGCACGCGCGAGAGACCGAAGCGGTTCTTCAGCGGCGCGTAAACCAGAATGTTGCCGAGCCAGTACTTCAACCGCGCGCCGAGCGGCACGCTCTCGCCGTTGAGAATCTTCTCGCCGTATTTGCGCGCGTGTTCGATGAAGTAATCGAACATGCGGAGCTTCATTTTGCTCGCATCCTGCATGCGCACCATCGTGAGCGTCAGGATGTTTTCGTAGACGCGTGGCGGCGCGAACGCGTAGGTCGTGCCGATCTCGCGGCGATCCTCGACGACAGTCTCGGGGCTTTCCGGGCATGAGACGCAGAAGCCGGCCGTGTATGACTGTGCATACGAGAAGATGTGATCGCCGACCCACGCGAGCGGCAGATACGCGATCACCTCTTCGTTTTCGTCGAGCTTGTCGAACGCGTTACCGTTGGCGGCCGAGATCAGAATGTTGTCCTGCGTCAGCATCACGCCTTTCGGCCGGCCCGTCGTGCCGGACGTATAAAGCATGATGCCGAGGTCGCTGCCCTTCCCTTGCGCTATGGTGCCGAGCCATTTCTCGGCGGCTTGAGGATCGCGCGCCAAAATGTCGCGGCCGATCTTTTCGACGTCTTCGAAGGATTTCAGGCGGCTGTGGTCGTAGTCGCGCAAGCCGCGCGGCTCGTCATAGATGATGGTCGTGAGCCGCGTCAGGCGATCCGAGATGGACAGCACCTTGTCGACCTGTTCCTGGTTTTGCACCAACGCGATTTCGGCCTCGGAATGTTCGAGGACGTAGGCCATCTCATCGGCGACCGAGTCCGCATAAAGCGGCACCGGGACGCCGCCGAGCGCCTGCGCGGCAGCCATACCCCAGTAAAGTTTCGGACGGTTGTAGCCAATGATTGCAAGCTTATCGCCGCGCTTGAAGCCAAGGCTTTCGAGGCCGATCGAAAAGGCGCGGACATGATCGAGCGCCTCGCCCCAGGTCCAGGCTTGCCAGATGCCGAGATCCTTATGACGGATGGCAGGACGCGAACCCCACCGCGCAGCGTTGCGCAGCAGCAGCTTTGGGAACGTGTCCTCTTTGCCGGCGTTGATCGCCAAGCTTTCCTCCCATGACGGCGCGTTAGTCGCGCACTTTGATCGTCCGCAACAATTCGCAGCGAATCCCTCACGCCGCAAGGGGTTGCTTGACAGACAAGCGGTCACATGTTGGGTATTGATGCCGCTTCAGGCGGCTCCCCGACTCTCTTTGACCTGACCGGCTACTCTCCGTAGCGGCGCAGCGCGTCGAGATCGCGCACCGTGATGCTCTCGCGATCCGCCTCGATCAGCTTCTCGTCCTGCAGCTCGGCGACGCTCTTATTGGTCACCTGCCGCGAGAGCCCGGACAGCAAGCCGATCTCCTCTTGTGTGATGTCGAGCTTGGCGCCGGCGTCCGGATAGAGCGTCGGGTGGAACAGCCACGCGATGGTCCGCGCGAGCCTCGCCTTCCCCTCCAGCGAGCGATCGTATTCGACCAGCGCGATGAATTGGCCGAGCCGCGCGTTGAGCTGCCAGACCAGGAAACGGTTGAACGCGACGCTGTTGTCGAACAGCCAGAGGAAGGTCGCGCGGTTCATCAGCGCCAGCCGCGTGTCGCGCAGCGCAACGAGATCGTATTGCCGCGCCTCGCCCTTGAGGACACTGCCCTCCCCGAACCAGCCACAGGCGCGCATCCCGGCGAGGCTGACGCTCTTACCGGACAGCGAGGCGGTCGAGACCTTCACGAGGCCGGACACGAGACCGGTCCAGTGCTCCATCTCGTCGCCGCGGTGACAAATGTAAGCGCCCCGTTGATAGGTTTTCTCGATAATCCCCGCACGGGCGCGCTCAAACTCGCCGTGTTCGAGGTCGCGCGACCAATATGCGATCCGCCGGAAATGCTCAGCCGTGATCAAAATCCAAAGCCTTTCAGCACGATAGCCTCGAGCCAATGCGCGTCGGCATTGCCACTCTCCGCGCGTCCAAAACTTATCGCATTGAGTTCGCGATCTTAAGGGGCCGTAAAAGTCCTCGGAGGTATAAAACCTCAGGTTGCCGAGCTTTGCTCATCTGAGCCTAGCTTTTTTACTTTCCGTTCATGCCTTGGGGGCACTTCCGTGAGTTCTGAGACCGGAAACATGTTCGTCAACGAACAGGGTGAAGCCGTAGGGCGCATTCTGTCCGTCAAAGGCGCGATCGCAACCGTCGCATTGCCGGAAGGCAACCTCGCCAAGGAGATGGAAGGCCCCGCAACGGTCGGCAAGTTCCTTTCAGTGCATACCCGCGACGCCCACCTGATTGCCTTGGTCTCCTACGTCCGCCGCGAAGACCCGAACCTCGCCCGCGCTTTCGGCCACTATTCGGTCGCCGAAGTCGACATGATGGGCCAGTTCATCGACGACAACGGCGAAATGAAATTCCGCCGCGGCGTCACGCATTACCCGACGATCGGCGATGCGGTGTCGCTGGTGACGCGCGATCAGCTGCGCGTGATCTATGCAGTCAACGGACCGAATATGATCGAGATCGGCAAGCTTCAACAGGACACGGCGGTTTCGGCCTGCGTCAATATTCAAGACATGGTCGGCAAGCACTTTGCGATCCTCGGCACCACCGGTGTCGGCAAGTCGACATCCGTCGCGCTGATCCTCGACCTGATCCTGCAAACGCGGCCGGACCTGCGCATTTTCCTTCTAGACACGCACAACGAGTATGCGCGCTGCTTCAAGGGCCGCGCTTTCTCGATCACACCGCGTAACCTGAAACTTCCGTTCTGGCTCTTCAACTTCGAAGAGTTTGTTGACGTGATTTACGGTGGCCGGCCCGGCCCGGACGAAGGCGTCGACGTCCTCGGTGAGCTGATCCCGCAAGCGAAGGCCGCCTACGCGCAGCAAAAGACTGGCCTCCGCCGCGCCGATACCCGCAACTCCGGCTACACGGTCGACACGCCAGTGCCGTACCGCTTGGCCGATCTCGTCCAGATGATCGACGATCAGATGGGCAAGCTGGAAAACCGCACGTCGCGGATGAAATTCAACCGCTTGATCTCGCGCATCGAGACGGTCCGTAACGATCCTCGCTATCAGTTCATGTTCGAGAACGCGAACGTCGGCGGCGACACGATGGCGGAAACGCTCATGCAGCTGTTCCGCCTGCCGCCGGACGGCATGCCGATGACGATCATGCAGCTCGCCGGCTTCCCTCCGGAAGTGATCGATGCCGTGGTCTCGGTGATGGGCCGCATGGCGTTCGATTTCGGTCTGTGGAGCGATGGCGCAGCACCGGTTCTTTTCGTCTGCGAAGAAGCGCATCGATATGCTTCGGCAGACAAAGCCACCGGTTTCGGCCCGACCCGTAAAGCGCTCTCACGTATCGCCAAGGAAGGCCGCAAATACGGCGTCTATCTCGGCCTCATCACGCAGCGCCCGGCCGAACTCGATCCGACGATCCTGTCTCAGTGCAACACTCTGTTCGCAATGCGTTTGTCGAACGAACGCGACCAAGCGTTTCTACGCGCTGCCGTTTCGGACGCGGGCGCGAACCTGCTGGACTACGTCCCGTCGCTCGGCACTGCCGAGGTGCTGGCGTTTGGCGAAGGCGTCGCGCTGCCGACACGGCTCAAGTTCAATCATCTGCCGGAGCATAAGCGGCCGGCCGGCGAGGCCGACGCCAACAGCAAGGTCGATATGAACGGCAGCCTGCCGATCGATTTCCTCAATGCGGTCATCGAACGCTGGCGCGGCATCGGAAACAGCCAGTCCTCGCAGCGCAGCGGCGCACGCATGGATGATGGATCAGCCGTCGAAGATCCGGCCGAGACATTCGAGATGGTGCGACAGGAATTCAGCAGCCTGCCGACCGGATATCAGGGCTCGCCCCTGCCGGCATCGCCGCCTCTGGTTCCGAGCAACGCGCCAAGCTTGGGTGACCCGGGACGCTTCTCGGTCCGCAAGCCGCTTCCGGCACACGGTGACCCCAGTGAAGCTCAACGCTTCCAGCAGCCGCAACCGCCGGCTCCGCCGCCGCCTTCGGGTCAGCCACAGACCGGCGCCGGCGCACGCGCTGCGTTCAGCCGGTTCATCCCGACGAAGCGATAAGCACGCTTCTTCGCCTAAACTCAGAGCTGGTCATTCCGGTCGCCGGAAAGATCGCGAAGCGATTAACGGCGGACCGGAATCCATAACCCCAGTATCTATCGTGATGTTCGGGATTATGGATCCCGGCCCTCACGGCTCGCATAGCGCGCTACGCGCGCCGCGAGCACGTTCGGGATGACGGCAGAGAATTCTGCCGCCGCCTCGCGCCCTATTCCGCAGCCTTGAGGGCCGGAGCCGGGCCGGCGCGGAACTGCTCGAGCAGCGCGGCCTCCTCCGCCTTCGCGACTTTCACGTTGCGCAGCTTGACGTGGCCGTAGCCGCGGATCTTCTGCGGAATATTCGCAAGGCCGATCGCGAGCGCGCGGTTCTCGGCCGTCAGCTTCCCGACGACTTCGCCGATCAACGCCTCGTAATCGGCGATGAGCTGACGCTCCATTTTGCGCTCTTCGGTCTTGCCGAAGATGTCGAGCGCGCCACCGCGTAAGCCCTTGAACTTCGCGAGGATGCGGAACGCAGACATCATCCACGGACCGAAACTCATCTTCATCGGCTCGCCCGTCGTCGAGTTCTTCTTCGCGAGCATCGGCGGCGCGAGGTGGAATTCGAAGCGCAGATTGTCGCCCGCGAACTGGTTGCGGACCTGCGCGGAGAAACCGGGGTCCGACATCAACCGCGCGACTTCGTACTCATCCTTGTAGGCCATGAGCTTGAAGAGATTCTTCGCGACCGCCTCGGTAAGCGCCGTTTCGCCCGGAGCCTTCGTGCTCTCCGCCGCACGCACCTTGTCGACGAAAGCGCGGAAGCGCTGCGCGTAAGCTGCGTTCTGATAGCCGGTGAGGAATTTCTCGCGACGCGCGAGAAGCTCGTCGAGCGTCTCGGAGATTTTCCGCGAGTCATCGTCGGCGTATTCGGCCTTCGGCGTCGTCAGTGTTTCGACAGCCTTGAAGTCGACCGCAGCGCGGCGGCCCCAACGGAACGCGTTGATGTTCATCTGCACGGCTTCGCCGTTCAGCTTGATCGCTTCCTCGATCGATTCCGCTTCGAGCGGGATCGCGCCGAGCTGATACGCATAGCCGAGCAGAAAGATGTTCGAGCCGATCGAATTGCCGAGCAGACCGACCGCGAGCTTCGACGCATTGATGAAATGCGTGTTGCTCTCGCCCGCCATCGTGGTGATGGCGCGCTTGAGGCGCTCGCTCGGCAGGGAGAAGTCGACATTGCGCGTGAAATCGCCGGGCAGAAACTCCGACGTGTTGACGATCGTGCGCGTTGCGCCGGGCTTCATCGCGCTCAGCACTTTCTTGTTGCCGACAACGACGATGTCGCCGCCGAGCACCAAGTCCGCCATGTCGGCGCCGACGCGGATCGCGTGGATGTCTTCCGGCCGCTCCGCGATGCGGATGTGGCTGTAGACCGCGCCGCCCTTCTGCGCGAGGCCGGCCATGTCGATGATGCCGATGCCCTTGCCTTCGATATGCGACGCCATGCCGATGACAGCGCCGATCGTGACGATGCCGGTGCCGCCGACGCCGGTGACGATCATGTTGTAGGTCGTGCCGATCTTCGGCATCGGCGGGCGCGGCAGATCAGCCGTTTCCGGCTTCTGCGCGATTCCTTCGGCCTTCTTGAGCTGCGCGCCGTGCACGGTCACGAATGACGGGCAGAAGCCCTTCACGCACGAATAGTCCTTGTTGCAGCTCGACTGATCGATCGTGCGCTTGCGGCCGAATTCGGTCTCAAGCGGCTGCACAGACACGCAGTTCGACTTCACGCCGCAGTCGCCGCAGCCTTCGCAGACGAGGTCGTTGATGACGACGCGCTTCTCCGGATCGGGGAACTGACCGCGCTTGCGGCGGCGGCGCTTCTCGGCCGCGCAAGTTTGATCGTAGATCAACACTGTCAGGCCCGGCACATCGGCGAGCGCCGCCTGCACGGTCTGCAGATCGTCGCGATGATGAATCGTGAGACCTTCGGGCCACTTGGTGCCGCTCGGATATTTATCCGGCTCGTCGGTGACGACGCGGATCACCTTCGCGCCTTCGGCGGCAACTTGCGCGGCGATCTGCGGCACCGTGAGGCCGCCTTCGTTGCGCTGGCCGCCGGTCATCGCGACCGCGTCGTTGAACAGGATCTTGTAGGTGATGTTGACGCCCGACGCCGCAGCGGCGCGGATCGCGAGATAGCCCGAGTGGTTGTACGTGCCGTCGCCGAGATTCTGGAAGACGTGATTGCGCGTGGAGAACGGCGCTTCGCCGATCCAATTCGCGCCCTCGCCGCCCATCTGCGTGTAGCCATTGGTCGAGCGATCCATCCACTGCGCCATGAAGTGGCAGCCGATGCCGGCGTAAGCGCGCATGCCTTCCGGTACGACGGTCGACGAATTGTGCGGGCAGCCGGAGCAGAAATACGGCGTGCGGACCGCAACGTCTGTCGTCTGCGCCAGTGCAGCCTGCGCCTTCTTCACGCGCGTGATGTTGGCTTCGATATCCGCGTCGGCGCCGAATTTCAGCAGGCGATCTCCGATCGCGATCGCGATGTCGTTCGGATCGAGCGCGCCCTTTACGGGGAAGAGCCAGTTGCCCTGCTCGTCCTTCTTGCCGACGCAGACCGGCTGCTTGGCGATGCCGTAGAGCTCTTCGCGCACCTGCACTTCGATCAGCGAGCGCTTCTCTTCGACGACCATGATGAGGTCGAGGCCGTCCGCGAAGGCGACGAGTTCGTCGCGCGAGAGCGGCCACGGGCAACCGACCTTGTAGAGACGCAGGCCGAGATCGTTGCAGCGCTTCTCGTCGATGCCGAGTTCGTCTAGCGCCTCGCGCACGTCAAGATAGCTCTTGCCGGTCGTGATGATGCCCATCTTCGGGTTTGGGCCGCCGGTCGTGATCGTCTTGTTGATCTTGTTGGCGCGGATGAACGCGAGCATCGCATCGCGCTTGTAATCGTAGAGGCGCGCTTCCTGCGCGAGGATCGGGTCGTTGAGGCGAATGCCGAGACCGCCTTCCGGCATCGCGAAATCGTCCGGGATGACGATCTTGACGCGGTCGAGCGCGCCGTCGATGACGGCGGTCGATTCCACCGTCTCGTGCATGCATTTGAGCGCCGCCCATACGCCGGCGTAGCGCGACATCGCCCACGCGTAGAGACCGTAGTCGATGATTTCCTGGACGCCGGCCGGATTGAAGATCGGCATCATGACGTCGAGGAAGTGGAATTCGGATTGATGCGCGGTGGTCGAGGATTCGGCCGTGTGATCGTCGCCCATCAGGGCGAGTACACCGCCATGCTTCGAAGTGCCGGCGAAATTGGCGTGGCGGAATACGTCGCCGGTGCGGTCGACGCCCGGTCCTTTGCCGTACCAGATCGAGAAGACGCCATCGTATTTGCCTTCGCCACGCAGCTCGGCCTGCTGCGTGCCCCAGATCGCGGTGGCGGCAAGGTCCTCGTTGAGACCGGTCGCGAACGTCACGTCGTTCGGCGCCAGAATGCTGGCGGCGCGCTGGAATTGCTGATCGAGCCCGCCGAGCGGCGAGCCGCGATAACCCGAGACATATCCAGCGGTGTTGAGCCCGGCCTGACGGTCACGCTCCTTCTGCATCAGGCACATGCGTATGAGCGCCTGATAACCGGTGACGAAGACCCGAGTTTTGGTCAGGTCATATTTGTCGTCGAGCGTGACGTGGTTCTGCGCCATCGTTCGGGCCTCCCGCGGCGGCGACGCCGTCTTTAGAGCTCAGCGTTTCCCGGATTCGGTCGATCCGCAAGTCACATATGGGGACGCATTCGACCTATTCCAAAATTGAGAATAGGTCAGCATTGCTGACATTTCAAGCATTGATTGTGGAAAGCTTCAAAACTCTCGCTTGCGGTGGCTTTAGTTGGCTCGTCATGGCCCGGCTTGTCCGGGCCATCCACGTCTTAGCTAAGTCAGCGAGAAAGTAAGACGTGGATGGCCCGCATGAAGCGGGCCATGACGGAGGCTAAGAACTTCACGCGATGGTGTCGAGCACCGCGAAGTAATGGCAAGTCGCCGCAAGCAGCACGAAGCCGTGCCAGATCGCGGTATGGAAGCGCAGCGACTTCCAGACATAGAAGACGACGCCGACCGTGTAGAGCATTCCGCCGAGCGCGAGCAGCACGAGCGTCGACGCCGGAAACACCGACATCACGTCGCGCACGATCACCACCCCGCTCCAGCCGAGTGCAAGATAAAGGACGATCGACACACGATCGAAGCGGCCCGGCAGAGCGAATTTGAACGTGATGCCGACAGCGGCGATCAGCCAAATGACCACCAGCAGCGCGATCGCCATGCGATCTTGGCGCAGTTGAAGCACGAAGGGCGTGTAGGTGCCGGCAATCAGGAGATAAATCGCGGCGTGATCGAAGCGGCGCAGAATCCACTTCAACGGCGAGACGGGCCACAGATTATAGGCTGCCGAGAACGCGAAGCCGGTGACCAGAGCGATACCGTAGGTCAGGGCCGAAACCAGATCGACGATGTGGGCGGAGCGCAGCGCGACGACCGTCAACACGATGGCGCCCGTTATGCAGAGACCCAGACCAACGATGTGGACGACGCCGTCGGCAATTTGCTCGGCGCGGTCGCGGCGCCAAGTCATCCGCAGCGGGCGGCCGTCAATATCCGTCACTCAACATCCCCTCAGCCGGCCGGTAAGCCGCTGCTTTATGACTACCACGAGATCGACGCCGAAAGTGTGACGCCGGCTTTTAGCCGGCGCCTCAATTTATCGCACGTATTTCTCGATGATCGCGATGTTGCGGATGTTGGCCTTGAACACGACGTCGAACAGATCGCCCAGCACCGGTACCGCGCCGACGACGCCGTCGATCGCAACGTTGCCGATCATGCGCATCAGCGCATAGCGTGGGACGCCCAGCTTCCAGGCCTCGTAGACGATGTAGCCGGCAAGCGCTGTGGTCACAGCATCGCCGACGCCCGGAGCAAGGCCGATCACGGCGTCCGCGCCGACGCGGAAGCCGCCCGGTAGGCGCACAGCCGTGTCGAGCAGCGTCGCAAGCTTGCGCAGGCGCGCGAGCTTGGCGAGACGGTCAGTGCCGCCTGCGGCCTGGTAGGTTCCTGCGAAACCGGTCGCCATTCTGGTCTCCCTCGGGATGGGCTCATGAGCCCAGACAACGCGTTGGCTAAATGGGAGGTTTCACGGAGAGTTCAAGTCGCAATGTCGCGCCGCGGTACCGCGCTGCTTTTTTCATCGACTGAAACGCCGAGGATGCGTGCTTGACGCCACCCGCTTGGTGCGCTGTGAAGCATTCAAGAAAAGAGGAAACGCGAATGCCCACGATGCGGATCGGCGATACGCCGGCCTATTTCGCCGGTCTTAACCCGGACGCCCCTGCCCTGACGGACGCCAATGGCACGATCACGCGCGCGGAATTCGACCGCCGCACAAATCGCCTCGCCCGCGCCTATCAGGCGCTCGGCGTCGTCGAGGGCGATTACGTCACGATCGGTCTGCCAAACACCTCCGAATTCATGGAAGCCACGATGGCAACCTGGAAGCTCGGCGCGACGCCGCAGCCGGTCTCGCACAAGCTGCCGGCGCGCGAACTGCAGCAGATCGTCGAGATCGCCAATTCGCGCATCGCGCTCGGCTTTGCGGAGAATATTCTGCCCGGCCGCAAAACCGTGCCGGCCAATCTCGACACGTCGGCGTATTCGGATGCGCCGTTCGACGTCGGGTTTGTGAAGTATTTGAAGGCGCCGACATCCGGCGGCAGCACGGGGCGGCCGAAGCTCATCGTCTCGACGGCGATCGGCGAACTCGATCCCGCCGCCGGCTGGCGCATGCTTGAGTCGGAAGAGACGCATCTCGTCGCCGCGCCGTTCTATCACAACGCACCGTTCTACTTCGCCTCGATGGCGATGGCGCTCGGCAGCCATCTCCTCATCGAACCGAAATTCGATGCCGAGCGGACGCTCGCGCTGATCGACAAGCACAAGGTGAAATTCGCTTGGCTCGTGCCGACGATGCTGCAACGGATTCTTCGCCTCGATGAGGACGTGCGTAAACGTTACGATCTTTCGTCGCTGCGCATGGTGCTGTGCGGCGGCGCGCCGCTCGCGCAGTGGATCAAGGATGCATGGACCGACTGGATCGGTCCCGATCACATGTGGGAGCTTTACGGCGGCACCGAAGCGACCGGCACGACGCTCATGAACGGGCACGAGGCGAAGGAGCGGCGCGGCTCCGTCGGCAAGCTGCAGCCCGGCGCGGAGATGAAAGTCGTCGGCGAGGACGGTCGTGATCTCCCGCTCGGCGAGACCGGAGAAATCTACATGCGGCGCACCGAGGGCGATCCGACCTATTTCTATCTCGGCGCCGTGCCGAAGACGCTGCCGGGCGGCTGGGAGTCGATCGGCGATGTCGGCTACATCGACGCCGACAACTACATCTATCTCGCCGACCGCCTCACCGACATGATCGTGTCGGGCGGCGCGAATATCTATCCGGCCGAGATCGAGAACGCACTGCAGGAACATCCGCATGTGCAGACAAGCGTGATCGTCGGCCTGCCCCATCCGGACCTTGGGCACGCCGCGCATGCGATCATCCACGCGACACAGTCGGTGACGCAGGATGAGCTGATCGCCCATCTCGCCGAGCGGCTGGTGCGTTACAAAATTCCGCGCACATTCGAGTTCGTCAACGAGCCGCTGCGCGATGATTCCGGCAAGGTGCGCCGCACGCAGCTACGCGCCGAGCGCGTCGCGAAGATGGAGACGAGCGCAGCGCGCTAGGCCTTCGTCAGCGGCTCCCACGCCGCCAGCGCGGCGGATGCCATGCGGTCGAGGTCTTTGGCCTTCGCGCCGTCGCGCGCCTGGATCGACATGCCCTGCTGCACGCCTTGGTAAAAGCGCGCGATCGCTTCGCGGTTGATCGACTTCGGAAGTTCACCCTCCGCGATACCGCGCGCGAGGCGTTGCTTGAGGAGCGACAACACCGAACCTCGGCGCTCTGCGACCAACTCGCCCAGCGGCGCACAGCCTTCGGAGCCTGCGGCCGATAGCGTCACCATACATCCGGCCGGATGTTTCGAGCCCGGAAGATTTTTCGCGGAGCGGCGCAGATAAATCTCGAAAGCCTCGCGCGCGGTCGGCGCAGAATCGAACGTCGCCCAGATCGCGGGACCGCAGACCTTCTCGTAGCGCGCGATCGCTTCCTCGTAGAGACGTTCCTTCGATCCGAACGCCGCATAGAGGCTTGGCGACGCCACATGCATCGCGCTGCAGAGGTCGGCCATGGATGTCGCCGAATACCCCTTTTCCCAAAACAACAGCATGGCGGCATCAAGTGCCGCATCCCGGTCAAATTGGCGCGGACGCCCGCGAGTCATGTCGGCCACCCGATTTCTGTGACATTCGATAAATAATTCCCTGGACGTCTCGGCGCAAGCGCTCATTTATGTATCGATCACTACACAAAAAGGATTTTGATCATGTCTGATCTTTCGGGAAAACGCGCGCTGGTGACCGGCGGCAGCCGTGGTATCGGCGCGGCCATTGCGCAATCGCTGGCGAAAGCCGGTGCGGAGGTCGCTATCACGTATGCGGGTTCGGCCGACAAAGCCGAGGCTGTCGTGAAGGCCATCAAAGCCAGCGGCCGCAAAGGCGTCGCCATCAAGGCCGATAGCGCCGACGCGGCTCAAATCGAGCGCGGCGTGAAGTCCGCCGTCGAGGCGCTCGGCGGCCTCGATATTCTGGTCAACAACGCGGGCATCGCGCGCGCCGGCGAGGTCGAGACGATCAGCATCGAGGACATCGACGCACTGCTCGCCGTCAACGTGCGCGGCGTCGTGCTGGCGAGCCGCGCCGCCATCCCGCATCTCGGCAAAGGCGGCCGCATCGTTTCTATCGGCAGCAATCTCGCAGAGCGCGTCCCCTTCCCGGGCCTGACGATCTACTCCATGACCAAATCCGCGCTGCTGTCGTTCACGCGCGGGCTTGCGCGCGAACTCGGGCCGCGCGGCATCACGGTCAACATGGTCAATCCGGGCTCGACCGACACCGACATGAACCCGGCGGACGGCGAGATGGCGGCGGCGCAGCTCGCGCACAATGCGCTCGGCCATTTCGGCACGCCAGACGACATCGCCAATATGGTGACGTATCTCGCCGGCCCGCAGGCCAAGCAGATCACCGGTGCGGCCTTCCTGGTCGACGGCGGCTTCAACGCCTGACGAGCGCTCGTGCTCGGCGCGTCACCGCGCGCTGAGCACGCTCGGCAGCCAGAGGCTGAAGATCGGGAACATCGTCAGCAACAGCAGCACGACGATCTGTAGCCCGAGCATCGCCCAGAGTTCTTTGTTGAGTTCGCCGAGCGATATCTTCGCCACCATCGCGGTGACGAATAACAATCCGCCTACGGGCGGCGTTATCATCCCGATCGTGAGATTCACGATCACGACGATCGCGAAATGCAACGGGTCGATGCCGAGCGCGGCCGCCATCGGCGCGAGGATCGGCACCAGCACCATCACGCCCGGCAGCGGCTCGATGAAGATGCCGAACAGCAGCAGGAACACGTTGACGAGCAGCAGGAAGGTGATCGGATCGAGCCCCAGCGAGCCGATCCACAACGCCATGCCCTGCGGCACCCGCATCACGGTGAGCACCCAGGCGAACGCCGCCGACATGCCGACGATGAGCAGCACCGACGCGGTGAGCAGCGCGGAGCGCGCGAGAATTGTCGGCAGCATGCTCCAGGTGAGCGTACCGTAGACATACATGCCGACGATCAGCGCATAGAACACCGCGAAGACCGATGCCTCGGTCGGCGTGAAGACGCCGCCGTGAATGCCGCCGACGATGAGTACCGGCAGGAACAGTGCCGGCAGCGCGCGCCACGTCGTACGCAGCATCTCGTCGAGCGGCGGCCGCTGGCCTTCGCCCTTGAAGTTGCGGCGGCGCGAGGCCCACCAGTTGTAGCCGATCAGCGAGCCCGAGATCATCAGGCCCGGAATGATGCCGGCAACAAACAGTTTCAGCACCGAGACGCTCTCGTCCTGCAGCGCGTAGATGATCATGATGATCGACGGCGGGATGATCGGGCCGACGACCGCGGTCGATGCGGTGAGTGCCGCCGCATACGGCGCCGGATATCCGGATTGCCGCATCATGCGGATCAGGATTGCGCCCGGCCCGGCCGCATCCGCGATCGCGGAACCGGAGATGCCGGAAAAGAACGTCAGCGTCAGGATGTTCGTGTAACCGAGCCCGCCGCGCTTGTGGCCGACGAACATCGCGGCGAAACGGAGCAGCACGGTCGCGAGCGCGCCGCCGGTCATCAGTTCAGCGGCAAGCAGAAAGAACGGCATCGCCATCAACGGAAACGAGTCGATTCCGGTGAACAGCTTCTGCGCCAGCGAAAGCGGAGGCAGTCCTTGATAGAGCATAGCCACCATGGTCGCGGCGCCGATCGAGAATGCGACCGGAACACCCAGCGCGAGCAGCAGGATCAATCCGCCGAACAAGATCGCTGTCGTCATAGCGAGCCCGCCTGTGTGAGGTCGGCGTCCGGCGTCTCTTGGTATTTGCCGTCGATCACGAGGCCGCGCGCCACCGCGAAGATGTGCCAGAGCGCGAGCGCGAAGCCGAGCGGCACGGACGCCGCGATGTAGCTGAACGGAATTTCGGTGACGGGCGTCGATTGCACGGAAGTGCGGTCCGCGTAGATCGCGCCGTACCACGCCATCGCGGCGCAGAACGCGATGACGATGGCGACCGAGATCGCGCGCAGGATCGTCGCGGCGCGATCCGGCACTGCCTTCTGCAGCGAGTCGACGCCGATGTGCCCGCCGTAGCGGTAGACAAGGCCGAGCCCGAGGAAGGTGAGATAGCACATCAGATAACGCGCCACCTCCTCGGCCCAGACGAGCGAGTCCGTCGTGAGGTAACGCATGCAGACGTTGACGAAGACGATCACCGACATCGCGGCAAGCACCACGATGAGGAAGAGCCGGTTCGCCGCGACGACGATGCGGTCGATACGTTGAAGCATGGGTATTCCCAGAACTCCGCTCATGCCCGCGAAAGCGGGCATCCAGTTTCGCACGCGGTAGCGTGCCAAAACCTGCAGATCGTGCGCGTGCTACCGCACGCGGGCTGGACCCCCGCTTTCGCGGGGGTGAGCGGAGAGGTTTCGACGTGGAGGCTACTTATACGTCCGGATCTTCTCGATCTTGTCGGCGCCGAACTTCTTTGCGTATTCGGCAAAGGCCGGTGCGAGCACGGTCTGGAACTTCGCCGTGTCGACTTCCTCGACGACCTGGAAGCCGGCGGCCTTCAAATCCTCGACGCCCTTCTTCTCGACATCGTCGATGTGCTTGCGCATCGCGGCGGCCGCGACCTTGCCGGCCTCCTGGAAAGCCTTCTTATCGTCGGCCGACAATGCGTCGAACGTGCGCTTGGAAATCAGGATCAGCGCCGGCGAGTAAACATGGCGCGACAGCGTGAGATGCTTCTGCACTTCGGAGAGCTTCGCGCTGACGATGACGGAGAGCGGGTTTTCCTGCCCGTCGATCGTGCCCTGCTGCAAGCCGCCGATCACTTCCGGCCAAGCCATCGGGGTCGGGCTGGCGCCGAGCGTACGGAAGGCCGTCATGTGCACCTGGTTTTCCATGGTGCGGATCTTGAGGCCCTTGAGGTCCTCGGGCTGCTTCACGGGGCGCTTGTTGTTGGTGAGGTGGCGGAAGCCTTGCTCACCCCAGCCGAGCGCCACGAGACCCTTTGCCGGGAAACGCGCCAGGATGTCTTGGCCGATTGGGCTGTCGAGCACGGCGCGGGCGTGCGCAGTGTCGCGGAACAGGAACGGGATATCCGTGATCGCGACTTCCGGCACGAAGTTGCCGACCGGGCCGCTCGACGTGATGACCATTTCGAGATTGCCGAGCTGCAGGCTCTCGATCATCTCCCGCTCGCCGCCGAGGGCATTCGCCGGGAATTGCTCGGCCTTGTAGCGGCCGTTGGTCAGCTTCGCGATCTCCTCGCCGAACACGCGTCCGGCGGTGCCGTAGTGTGAGTTCGGCGGCAACGTATAGCCGATTTTAATTGTGCTTTGAGCCGAAGCGACGCCCGCAAACGCGGTCATCAGCAGCGCAGCCGTAAGGGTCGCGATACGCATTAGTCCTCCCGTTTTGTTGCAGGGCACATGCGGCGAGCCCGGAGGGGTTGTCAATTCGGAAAAGCGCTGCCGTGCAGGCCGATCAACCTCTTGCGCAGCGCGGGAGATTTGCCGCGGCGCAGCACAGAAACACCTGATGTTAATGACGATTTCCCTTTTAAACCGCGCGCAGAGGCGTAAGCTTTTTTGCAACGATGAAGGGGAGTGAACAATGCTGTACCCGATTCTCGTTGGTTTCCTGGCGCTCGGTGGCGTCGCGGTCCTCATGTGCCTGACCGGAGCATGCTGCCGTGAACACAAGCGGCAGCCGCCGGCTCTGATCGAGCCGCCGGACCATAAGGTCGCGTAAGGCAGCTTTGCGCTCGATTGTCTGGGGCTGCGGCAGACACTCCGGACGATGCGCGAAGGTTTGAACTGAACGCAGCGCTGAGCTGCCTTCCCTGTCGCTCGGCGCTTTTGTAAGCTTGCCTCCAAGCGGAGACTTGGCGGTATGGCAAATCACAAAGACGATCACGGCCACCATCATCACGATCATGATCACCACCACGATCACGATCATGACCACGGCTCGGAGCTGTCCGAGATGCAACTGCGCACGCGCGCGCTCGAAAGCATCCTGACCGAGAAGGGCTACATCGATCCAAAAGCGCTCGACGAAATCATCGAGGCTTACGAGACGAAGATCGGCCCGCACAACGGCGCCCAGGTCGTCGCCAAAGCCTGGACGGACCCGGACTTCAAGAAGGCGCTCCTGCAGGACGGCAGCAAAGCCATCGCGACGCTTGGCCACTTCAGCCGCGTCGGCGACCATCTTGTCGTCGTCGAGAATACGCCCGAGCGGCACAACATGGTCGTCTGCACGCTGTGCTCCTGCTACCCGTGGGAGCTGCTTGGCCTGCCGCCGGTTTGGTACAAGGCTTCACCCTATCGTTCCCGCGCCGTAAAGGACCCGCGCGGCGTGCTCTCAGATTTCGGCGTTTCGGTGCCGAAGGACATCGAGATCCGTGTCTGGGATTCAACTGCCGAAACGCGTTTCTTGGTTCTGCCCGAACGTCCCGCCGGCACAGAAGGCTGGAACGAGGAGCAACTCGCCGAGCTCGTCACGCGCGACTCGATGATCGGCACCGGCTTCGCCAAGACGCCAGGGGCTCCCTCGTGAACGGCGTGCACGACATGGGCGGCATGGACGGCTTCGGCAAAGTCGTGGCCGAGGACAACGAGCCAATGTTCCACGAAGAGTGGGAAGGCCGTGTGCTTGCAATGGTGCGTGCGCTCGGCGCATCGGGTGCGTTCAACATCGACACCTCGCGCTTCTATCGCGAGACGCTGCCGCCGCATGTCTATCTCTCATCGTCCTATTACAAGAAATGGCTGCTCGGCCTTGAAGCGCTGATGATCGACAAAGGCTATCTCGGCGCCGACGAGGTTCGGGAGGGCAAGCCGCTGCGTCCGGCGAAGGATTTGAAGCACGGCACCTTCCGCCCAACCGACGTCGAACGCGTGATGATCCGTGGAGCGTTCGAGCGCGCTGCTCCTGCCATGGCGCGCTTTGCGCCCGGCGATCGCGTGCGCACGAAGAACATTCATCCGGCGACCCACACGCGCCTGCCGCGCTACGCGCGCGACCGCGTCGGCGTGGTCGAACTCGTGCACGGTTGCCACGTTTATCCGGACACCGCCGCGAACGAGCAAGGCGAACAGCCGCAGTGGCTGTACACGGTGAAGTTCGCCGGCACGGAGCTGTGGGGCGCCGACGCGGACCCGACCGTCACGGTGTCGATCGACGCATTCGAGCCTTACCTGGAGCCGGCCTAGCACTGAGCTGGTCGTCCCGGTCGAGCGCTAGCGCCTTTTTGCGCGCGGCGCGAGGGCCGGGACCCATAATCCAGGACGTCTCGATATTCCGCACTGGCAACCAATGCATTTCGTACGCAATGATGGTGATTATGGATTCCGGCCCTAGCGATTTGCTTAGCGCGCTCTGCGCGCCGCAAGTTTCTCTCGGCCGGAATGACCAGCGTATTGATTGTTTAGATTGCGATGAAGGAAACTCTTTTCTACGTCTATATCCTCGCCAGTGGAAAGCATGGAACGCTTTACATCGGAGTGACGAACGATCTCATCCGGCGCGTGTACGAGCACAAGCAGAAATGCGTTGCTGGTTTCACGAAAGACTACAACGTCACTCAATTAGTCTACTTCGAAACTTTCAACGATCCGGTCTCGGCGATTTCGCGAGAGAAACAGCTGAAGAAATGGAAGCGAGATTGGAAGATCAATCTCGTGAAGGCGCCAACCCAAACTGGGTTGATCTGTATGAAACTCTAACGTGAGGACAGTGATTATGGATTCCGGCACTCGCTCTCAGGCCGCTTCGCGGCCATCGCTCGGCCGGAATGACCAGCTCAGTGCAATGACAACAGCCGTACCCTCCATCCCATGCGACGCCGAAGGGCCGGTGTTTCGCGAGCCGTGGGAAGCGCAAGCTTTCGCGATGGCGTTGATGCTGCATCAGCGTGGCGTCTTCACGTGGCCCGAATGGGCCGCGACGCTGAGCGACGAAATCAAACGCGCGCAAGCCGGCGGCGATCCGGATACCGGAGAGACTTACTATCGCCACTGGATGGCGACGCTCGAGCGTCTCGTCACCGAGAAAAACGTGACGGATACGAAGGCGCTCTCGCGCTATCGCGATGCGTGGGATCATGCTGCGGATCGCACGCCGCACGGCGAGCCGATCGAACTCATCCCCAGCGATTTTCAACACCACGATTAACACCGCGTGGAATTAACGTTGAGCATCCGCGCGATCGTGCGGAGGTTCGCGCTTCGGTCTCACTTCGTACGCGCGAGACGACTCGAACTTTAAAACGAGAACGCGTGTTTCGAATGTCGCGGCAAGATTGAGTTAGCGTTCTGGGCAGCGCGGTGCAGGCGATCAAAAGTACCGTAGCCTGGATGGAGCGTGGCAACGCCACGCGAAATCCAGGGCTGACGCTCGCTGCTCCCGGATTTCGCAACGGCTTCGCCGTTGCTTCATCCGGGCTACGACAAACGTCTACGCCATGCCGAGGCGTTCGCTTGCGATGTAGCCCATCAGCAACAACACGCCGAAGGCGAGGATCACGACGGCGGCGGCGAATTCGACACCGCGCACCGCGAGCGAGCCGTAACCGCCCTGCCCGCTGGCGAGTTTGGCCGCGAGCGCTTTCGCACTGACGGCGAGCGTCGCGATGGCCGCGACGGTAATTGCGGTGCCGAGGCCCATGACGAACGTCGCGGCTGCACCAATCCAGAACAACCCCTGCGCCAGCGCGAACACGAGAACGAGGATCGCGCCAGAGCACGGCCGTAAACCGACCGAGAAGATCGCCGTCAGGCCGCGCTTCCAGCCCCCTGGGCCGGCAAGCTGATCCGGCGTCGGGCCGTGGTTGTGGCCACAGTGCTCGTCGTGGACATGATCGTGCGTGCACTGCGCGTGATCGTGATGCGCATGGGAGTGATTGTGATGATCGTGATGTCCATGATCGTGCTTGTGGCCGTGGTCGTGCGCATGGCTGTGGTGTGCGTGATCGTGGTGATGATGATCGTGCGCATGATCATGGTGATGATGCGCGTGCCCAGCGACCGCGAGAGCAGGCGCCGGCTGCGGAGCCAGGCTGCGCAGCGAGGCGAGCAGTCCGCGCCCCTTGGTCCAGACGAGCCGCGCGCCGATCAGCGCGATTAGCGCATAGCTGATCACTTCGATCCAATAGACCGTGGTCTGCATCGCGCGGCTCGTGGCGCCGAGCAGAGCCACCGCGACACCGACGATGGCGACCGCCACCGCTGCCTGCATGAAGGCCGAAGCAAACGACAGAACGACGCCGCGCCACCACGTCTCGTCGTTGGCGACGATGTAGGACGAGATCACCGCCTTACCGTGACCGGGACCGGCCGCGTGGAAGATGCCGTAAAGGAACGACAAGCCGAGCAGCGTCCAGGCCGCGCTGCCGTCCTGCTTCGACGCGCGAATGAGGCCGGAGAACTGTTTGTAGAACTCGCCCTGCTTGGCGAGAATCCAGCCGACGATACCATCCGGTGGTTGTGGCGATGGAGTGGTCGAGCGTGGCGCACCGAACGGATTCTGCTGCGCCAATGCCGGATCAATGACCAGGGCAATGACCGCGACCACAAGCGTTGCAACCGCGGCGTCACGCCATGCGTTCGAGCGAAGAAGCATCGGGAATTCCTTTAGGGGCACGTCACCATTACGCGATTAATGAAGGACGCGCCTTGCACGCCGTCGGGCGGCGTCTGAAATGGCGTCTCGGTGAATTTTCCGGACGCATCCTTCGGCGGCGGCCGCGAAAGCTTACAATTTTGCGGCGCCCCAACAAGCGACACGGGGTTGCCGTCCGCGAAGGAAAAATCGACGAAGAAGGTCTGATCGTACATTTCGAGTTCGAGCGCCTTCGCCTTCTGCGCCTGTTCGAACGGCAGCGTGAAATGCAGCGTCAGCGCGCTGTCCTTCCAATCGAGGTAATAGTCGATCGGTGCTTTGAACGTCGCCTTCTTGCCGTCTGCAGTCGCCGCCGTGAAGAAATCGAAGTCCTTCAACGACGTGACGTTGACCTCGGCGAGCGGCGCCAGCTCCTCGCGTGTGAGGCCCTTCTTGGTGTCCATGCCTTGCGTCGCGAAGGTCGAGAACATCTCGTCGAAAGTCCAGTGGTGCTTGATCGCGGTTGCGCTGCCATCCGGCGCATAGACGACCTCACTGGTCGCCTTCACCCAAACGTGAGGATGCGCATGAGCCGCCGTCGCCGCGCCGAGAGCCAGGCACAGAGCCACCGCAGCGCGCAAAGCATTTATGAACATAGAGCTTTCCGGTTTCTTCGGACGCCAAATCACCGGCGACCATAGCACGGAGTCTGGCGGAAACGAGGCTCCTCGGCGAGTGGCAGCTAGACCCCAGCCGCCCCGCCATCCGCCCGCGGATCGTGCGCACCTTCCAGCATCCCGCTCGGATGCAGAACGACGCCGCCGGCATGGCCCATGGTGTCCGAATATTCCTCGTTCAGCACATCGACATCGTGCCCGGCTGAACGCAATGCATCCACGAGACGATCCGGGAAACGCGCCTCCAACCGGAGGTTGGTGACAGTCGAGCCCCACGTGCGGCCAAGCAGCCAGCGCGGCGCGGCAATCGCCTCGCCGAGCGGCTGGCGGAACTGCACGTGGCGCGTGAACACCATCGCCTGCGTCTGCGGCTGGCCTTCGCCGCCCATCGTGCCGTAGCTCATCACGCGCCCATCTTTCAGCGCAGCCATCGCCGGATTGAGCGTGTGGAAGGGTCGGCGGCCGGGTTCGAGCGGGTTCACGGCCTTGCGGTCGAGCGAGAAGCTCGCGCCGCGGTTCTGCATCAGCACGCCGGTCTTCGGCAGCACGCAACCTGAGCCGAACTCCCAGTAGATCGACTGGATGTACGAGACGACGAGACCGGAGGCGTCGGCCGCGCCCATCCAGATCGTGTCGCCGTCCTTCGGCTTGTGCGGCCACGGCAGCGCGCGGGCGCGATCGATCTTCTTCGCTTCGGCGTCGAGGAAATCCGCTGTCAGGAACTGCTCGGGCGGGAACGGCAGCCGATCGAAGTCGGTGACGTACCGATCGCGCACGATGAAGGCGCGCTTTGTCGCCTCGACGAGGCCATGCACATAGTCGAATCCTTCGGCCTCGCGCACGCCGAGCCGGTCGAACAACGCGAGGATGATGAGCGACGCTAAGCCCTGCGTCGGCGGCGGCTGATTGTAGATCGTGCCGTGAGAAGTCGCGACCTGCACGGGCTCGCGCAGCACGGCGCGATATTTTTCGAGGTCAGCACGCGTCACCGGGCTGCCGATACGATCAAGGTCGGCGGCGATCTCACGGCCGACATCGCCGCGATAGAAATCGTCGAGGCCCGCGCTCGTCAGATGTTCAAGCGTTGCGGCGAGCGCAGCCTGCTTGAGGGTGGTGCCCTGTTTCGGCGGCTTGCCGTCGACGAGGAATGCCTCGGCAAAACCCGGCGCATCCTTCGTCTCGGCAAATTTCTCGGTGGTGAGCGCTTCCTGACTGCGCGTCACGACGTAGCCGTCGCGCGCGTGGCGGATCGCATCGCCGAGCAGAACGTCGAGCGGCAACTTGCCACCGGACGCTTTCGCGATCTCGTTCGCCATTGCCCAGCCGCCGAGCGCGCCCGGCACTGTCAGCGCCGCGAGCGGGCCGCGGGCCGGGATCGTCTCGTAGTCGCGATAGGTTTCGAGGCGCGCGTTGGCGCCGGCAAAGCCGCAAGCCTCGATGGCGCGCACGCGACCGTTGCGTTCGCGGATCAGCCAGAAGCCGTCGCCGCCGATGTGGTTCATGTGCGGGTAGACGGCCGCGATCGTCGCCGCCATTGCGATCATCGCCTCGACCGCGTTGCCGCCTTCGGCAAGGACGGCGCGCCCGGCCTCGCAGGCGGCCGCATGCGGCGCGCAAACTACGCCACCACGGTGGCCGGACGTGTGCTGTTCGACAGTCATTCTCGCCCCTTTGAGGAAAGGGCGTGCCTTATCGGAACCACGCGCGCGAGTCTATGTTGCGGCGCAAGCTCAAAGACTCAGTCATCCTCGACGCCGCCGGAGGCGGCGGTCGGGGATCCATAACCCCAGCGTTAAATGAACGTCAGGGATTATGGATTCCGGGCTCGCTTTGCTTGCTCCGCAAGCGACGCGCCCCGGAAAGACCAGCTCTGAGTTTATGCCGCGACGCTGAGACCTCGCTTCTTCAATACGCCATCGACCTTCGGCATCGAACCGCGGAACATCAGATAGGCCTCGGCGGGGTCACGCTTGTTGCCGGCCGAATAGATGAAGTCGTGCAGCTTCTTCGCGGTCTCGGGATCGAAGATGTCGCCCTTCTCCTTGAAGGCCGCGAAGGCGTCCGCATCCAGCATCTCAGACCACATATAGCTGTAATAAGCGGCCGCGTAGCCGCTGCCCGAGAAGATGTGCTGAAAGTGCGGCGGCCGATGCCGCATGATCATCTCTTTCGGCATGTCGATTTCGGCCAGCGTTTCGCGCTCGAAGGCCGCGACGTCGATGTTCTTGGCCGGCTTCGAATGGAAGTCGAGATCGACAATCGCAGACGAGAGATATTCGACGGTCGCGAAGCCTTGATCGAAGTTTCGCGCCGCGAGCACGCGATCGAGCAGCTCCTTCGGCATCGGCTTGCCGGTCTCGGCATGCACGGCGAATCTGCCGAGGATCTCAGTCGTCTCCAGCCAGTGCTCGTAAAGCTGCGACGGAAGCTCGACGAAGTCGGTCGCGACCGCCGTGCCGGAGAGCAGCGGATATTCGACGTCCGACAACAAGCCATGCAGACCGTGGCCGAATTCGTGAAACAACGTGCGCGCATCGTCGTAGCTCAGCAGCGATGGCGCGCCATCGTCGGCCTTCGAGAAGTTCATCACGTTGATGATGATCGGCGTCGAACGATCGAGCCGATATTGATCGCGGAGCGAGGTCATCCACGCGCCGCTGCGCTTCGACGGGCGCGCGAAATAATCGCCGATGAAGACACCGACGTGACGCCCGGCCTTGTCGGTGACTTCCCAGGCGCGCGCATCGGGGTGATACAGCTTGGCGTCGTCGAGCAGCTTGAACGACAAACCGAACAATTTGGTCGCCGTGTAGAAAGCCGCCTCGATGATCTTCTCGAGCTGCAGATATGGCTTCACCTCGGCGGTATCGATCGCGTAGCGCGCCTTGCGCAGCTTCTCGGCGTAGTAGCGCCAATCCCACGGCTCGATCTCGATGTTGAGACCTTCGCTCTGCGCGATCTCGCGCAAGCCATCGCGGTCGCGCATCGCGGTCGCGCGGGCGGCAGGCCATACGGCTTCGAGCATGTCGCGCGCGGCCTTCGGTGTCTTCGCCATCGCGTCGGAAAGTCGATACTCGGCGTGATCCTTATAGCCGAGCAGCTTCGCGCGCTCCTCGCGCAACGCGACCGTCTCGGCGATCAACGCCTTGTTGTCGGTCTCGCCGTTATTGTCGCCGCGATGCGCCCAGGCGCGCCACGCCGTCTCGCGCAGATCGCGGCGATCGGAGAATGTCAGGAACGGCTCGATCGACGAGCGTGACAGCGTGACGAGATATTTGCCGGGCTGTTTGTGTTCATCACCTGCTGCTGCCGCCGAGCTGACGGCGAAGTCCGGGAGACCCGCGAGATCGCGTTTCGGATCGAGTTCGAGCGTGTAGCCCTTTTCGTCCGCCAATACGTTCTGACCAAACTGCGTGCCCATCAACGCAAGACGTTCGCTGATCGCGACAAGGCGCGCCCGTGCGCCGGCATCCAGCGCCGCGCCCTCGCGGATGAACGCGAGATGATAGCGCTCAAGCACGCGCAGCTGTTCGGCCGAAAGGCCGAGCTGATCGCGCGCGGAGTTGAGCGCATCGACGCGCGCGTAAAGCGTTGAATCGAGATAGAGCTCGCTGTAGTGCCGCGCGAGCAGCGGCGAGATTTCGAGATCGACCTCTTCGAGCGCGTCGCTGGTGTGCGCGCCGGTCAACACATAGAACACCGCCGAGACACGGCCGAGCGGCTCGAAGCTGAGTTCAAAAGCTTCGATCGTATTCTTAAAGCTCGGCGCTTCGGCATTCTCCGCAATCGCCTTCAGCTTCTCGCGATGCTCGCCAAGCACGCGATCGAAGGCCGGGCGGAAATGTTCCGGCTTGATGGCATCGAACGGCGGCAGGCCGAAAGCGGTGGTCCAGGTGCTGTCAAAGGGGTTCATGCAAACTCGCTCGAATAAGGTTCCGCGATAGATAAGCCCCTTCAACACCAATTTGAAGCCTTCACGGGGTCATTCCGGGGCGCGCTGCGCTCTTTGTTCGCGAAGCGAATAACGCAGTAGCGAGTCCGGAATCCATACTCCTCGGTATTGCGAGAGATCGTTCGACCGGGGATTATGGATTCTGGCTCGCGCGCGTTGCTTCGCAACCAGCGCTTGGCCGGGATGACGGTAGAGGTTGCCGTGCACTCCGAAGGCTCAACAAACAAGGAAAAACTATGCGCATTGCGGTCGGCGGCTTCCTTCACGAAACCAACACGTTCGTCGAACCGCTGACGACATGGGACGATTTCGCGCGCGGCGGCGCGTTCCCGCCCGCTACCGAAGGCGCGGACATCTTCAAAGTGTTCCGCGGCATCAATCTCGCGATCGCTCATTTTATGGAGAGCGCCGAGAAGCAGGGGCACACAATGGTGCCGCTGATCTGGAGCTGCGCGCAGCCCTCCGGCTACGTCACGAACGAAGCCTTCGAGCATACCGCGGCGCGGCTCGAAGCCGGCCTCGCGCGCGAGAAAGTCGACGCCGTGTTCCTTGAGCTGCACGGCGCGATGGTGACGCAAACGCATAACGACGGCGAAGTCGCGCTGCTGCGCCGCGTGCGCGCGGCCGTCGGGCCGAATGTGCCAATCCTGATCTCGCTCGATCTGCACGCCAATCTCGATCCGGAGATCGTCGAACTCGCGGACTTCATTTCGTCCTACCAAACCTATCCGCATATCGACTGGGGCGCGTCCGGCGGCCGCTGCGCCGAATGGCTGCAGCGTGTACTCAACGGCAAGGTCACGGCGCGCGCGTTCCGCAATTTCCCTTATCTGATCCCGGTGACGACCGGCTGCACTTACGTTGAGCCGTCGATGGGGCTCTACGAACTCCTGAAGCAGATCAACCGCGACGATCCGCGCGTGCATCTCTCGCTCAACATGGGCTTCCCGCCGGCCGACATTCCGTATGTCGGCCCGAGCATCACGTGCTACGGCACCGATCAGGCTGCGGTCGATGCCGCCGCCGACAAGCTGCATGCCGCCGTGCTTGCGGCCGAAAAGGGCTTTGCGAGCCATCGTCCGTTGCCGGTCGCGGACGCCGTGACAGAAGCAATGCGGATCGCCGCGAACGGCGCGTCGAAGCCCGTCGTCATGGCAGACACGCAAGACAATTCCGGTGCCGGCGGTCCGTCGAACACGACCGGGCTGATCGTCGAGCTGCTGCGCCAAGGCGCACAGAAGGCGGTGCTCGGCCTCGTCCACGACCCCAAAGCCGCCGCGGCGGCGCATGCTAAAGGCGTCGGCGCCGTGCTCGACAAAGTGGGCGGTGGGCTCAAAGGTCCGGGCCAAGAGCCAGCGCCGGGTCCGTGGAGGGTCGAAGCGTTGAGTGACGGCAAATTCACCGGCACCTCGCCGATGCTGCGTTCGGTCATCACCAATATGGGGCCGACCGCCCTGCTCTCGCAGGACGGCGTCAAAGTGCTGGTCGGCTCGATCCGCCAGCAGCCGATCCACCGCGAGGTGTTCACGCATATCGGCATCGATCTGATGGATTGCGCGATCGTCGCGGTGAAAAGCTCCGCGCATTTCCGTTCGGGCTATCAGGAGATCGCCGAGAAGGTGATCGTCACACTTGCGCCCGGCGTGAATATCGAAGACCCGGCGAGCTTCGCGTTCACGAAAATCCGCCCGGGCGTGCGGCTTAGGCCGGAGGCCTAACTTCCCCGATACGTCGAATAACTCCACGGCGTCGCCACAAGCGGCACGTGGTAGCGCCCTTCCGGCGCGTCGATGCCGAAGCGGAGGACGACGTCGTCGAGAAACGGCTGGTCCGGCAGTTTGACGCCGCGCGTGCGGAAGTAGTCGCCGATCTCGAACAGCAGTTCGTATTGTCCCGCTCGCAACGGGCCGCCGTGCAGCAGCGGCTCGTCGGTGCGCCCGTTGTCGTTCGTGCGCGTGACTTTGAGCGCCGTGCGCTCACCTTCGCGGCCGATCTCGAACAGCGTGATCGCAACATCGCCGGCCGGCTGGCCGTGATAGCTGTCGAGCACGTGCGTCGAGAGATGCCCGGCGACGTCCGGCATGCCCGGGCCGGTGACTGCGTCGGCGAGGCGCAGCCGAGTGATGTAGCCGATCTCGCCGAGCGCAGCGTTCAGCTCGGCCGTGCGATCGTTGCCAATGCGGCGAACGAAATCCGCGATCACGGCGACGCGGGTCTTGCGCCGCACGCAGACGATGAACGGGAATCCGAATTTCTCCGTGTAGGCCGTATTGAGACGCAGCATCTCGTCGTAATCGGCGTCGCTCAAACGATCGAGGCCAAGCCCCGCCTGCTCCGATTTCGACGCCTCCGCGATATCGCCGGCGCGCGCGGCTTTGCCGGCGAGGTCCGGGTGGCCGCGGAGAAACCCGATTTGCGTCTCCGCCGGGCTGGCGCGCACCGCGTTGATCATTGCGGCGTGCAATGCCGTGACGGTCGCGAACGGTCGCTGCGACGTGACCGCTTCGGCGACCCACGGCGCATGCTCGAAGATTTCGCCGAGCGCTGCGACGAATTCGGGCGCAGGCGCAGCGTTGAGGTGATCGAGGGAGATCGGCATTGGGGATTTCTAATCTTTCTGATCGCGCTGGAACAGTCTGCATTGGCCGCAGCCGCCGTCATCCTCGATGTCGCGCGCTCGCGGAGCGAGCCGCGACAGTCGGAGATCCTTACCCCCGATCCTCTCGAGGGCTCAGTGAATATGGATTCCGGGCTCGCGGCTGGCAGCGCTTCGCGCCAGCGCGCCCCGGAATGACCAGCCTCATTCTCTACCGACGACACACTCAATCTGCCCGTGCGGCTCGTCGGTGGGCAAGAACACGGCGTTCTCGTTGGTGAGGCCGAAAGCTTCGAGATTCATCAGCAGATAGTGCTTGTTCGGCGCCGCAAGGCTCACCGTCTCGATCTCGGGCACAGCAGCGAGCGCCGCCATCGCCATGCGATAGAGGCTGTCCTGCACGCTCTCGCTATAGGTCGTCGCAAAGACCTGCATCATCGTGTCGATGATCGCCGTGTTCGTATTCTCGTAGCTCGCCGGCACGGCTTTCCATTGCCACCGCGCTTCAAGCGATGTCGCCGCAATTCGGTCGCGCGTCTCGCGGATCGTCGTATATGGGTCCATCAGGTACTTGTCCCAGCCGGATCGCGTCGTCTTCATGAAAGTGAAGCCCGACACACCGGACGATATTTCCGGCAGCTTTCCACGCTCAGCGGCAAGCTCGACAATCGGGTTGCCGTTGTTGTCGAGAACAAAGCTGTGGTCGTGCGGATGGCCGTCGATCTCCAGCCGTTTCCACTTCGTCTCGCGCGCCTTCAGCGTGACGCCGTCCACTTGCTCGTAGCGCTCGAAGAAGCGCTGCGCGACCGCGGCGCAGAAATCCTCCGCGCCGAGCGCGAGGTTCTCGCGTGCGACGATGTTGACGAGATTCTTCATCGTGTCGGTCGAGATCGCGAGCGCGTTGTCCTTGTCGGTGAACACCTGCGAGAACTTTCCGGTCAACATCACGTTGATGCTCAGTTCGCGCGGCTCCTGCACGGCGCCAACCTTGTTGATGCGCATGACGCGAACACGGCCTTTGCCGTAGGTGCTGCTGATCAGGGTCATCGGATACTCACGCGTGTTCGGCGGTTGCGGCGGCGCTCGCCGCTTCGGCCTTCGCCTGTTCGCTGCTTTTGAGGCCATTGAAGAACAGGTTCAGCACTACGGCAACGATGGCGCAGAGAAGAATGCCGGACTCGAGCAGCGGATGCAGATCGTGCGGCAGATTCTTGAAGAAGGTCGGCGACACCAGCGGGATCATGCCGAAGCCAATCGAGATGGCAACGACGAAGAGATTGTTGGAATTCTTGTAGTCGACCGAGGCCAAGATGCGCGCGCCAGTCGCCGCGACCATGCCGAACATCACGAGCCCTGCCCCGCCGAGCACGACTTGAGGGACAGCCTCAACGAGCGCGGCCATCTTCGGCAGCAGACCGAGCACGATGAGGATCACGCCGCCGACAACCGTCACCCAGCGCGAGCGCACGCCGGTGACGCCGACGAGGCCGACATTCTGCGAAAAGGACGTGTACGGGAAGGTGTTGAAGAGCCCGCCGATCAGCGTGCCGACGCCGTCCGCACGCAGGCCGCGCGTGAGGTCGTCCTGCTCGACTTTCTTGCCGGTGATCTCACCGAGCGCGAGAAACATTCCGAGCGACTCGATCATCACGACGATCATCACGATGCACATCGTGACGATCGGAACGAGGTGGAATGTCGGCCGCCCGAAGTGAAACGGCAGGACGACGTCAAACCATGCCGCCTTGCCGACTTTGTCGAAATGCATGAGGCCGAGGAAGCCCGCGAGGAGGCAGCCGGCGACGATGCCGAGCAGAACCGCGACGTTGCGCACGAAGCCGTCTGCCCATTTGAGCAGCGCGAGGATCACGACCAGCACGAAACCGGCGAGCGCCAACCCTTGCAGCTGCGCATAGGCCGGATTTGGGAACGCGCCCAGCACCCCATCGACGACCTTCGTTATCGTCGGCTGGCCGCCGCCCGCCCAGTTGATGCCGACCCGCATCAGAGAGACGCCAATGATCAGGATAATCGTGCCGGTCACAACGGGCGGGAACAGCGGCAGCAGGCGGCTGATGAAGGGCGCGACGATGATGCCGAAGATGCCGGCCGCGATGACGGAGCCGAAGATGCCGAGCAAGCCAACCTCGGGTGCGGCCGCCATCGAGAGCATTGGCCCGAGCGATGCGAAAGTTACGCCCATCATCACGGGAAGCCGGATGCCGGTGCCCGGAATACCGTAAGCTTGGATCAAGGTCGCGATGCCGCAGGCGAAGAGATCGGCGCTGATGAGAAAAGCGACATCCTCCGGCGAAAGCTTGAGCGCCCGGCCGACGATGAGCGGGACCGCGACGGCGCCCGCATACATGACCAGTACGTGCTGGATCGCGAGAGGGATCAGCCGCGGCAGTGGCAGCTTCTCGTCCACCGCATGCGTCGGGGAGATCGTGGTCGGCGACATCGGGCCCTCAACACAATCGAGAAAGCTCACGGCAACGCAACGATTGTGCCATCGGGCTCGCCTGCTGCGAAGCCCTCCGGCGAGTTTATCCGGATTGCCGGATCGCCAGCAGCGAGCGAGGCATGCGCTCCGTGATGACGGCGGCGTAAGCGCCCGCGACCTTCATGCGGTAGACCTTGCAGAGAAACTGCTCGGTTCTCTCAAGACCGAGTTCCAGCGCTTCGGCCTCGTTCTGTTCGATATAGAAGCCGACTGGCTCACGTTCCGGCGGCCTCGGCAGCATGCGGGCGATGCGGCCGATGCCCAACGCCGACTCGATCAGATGCCGGCGCAGGTCATTCCCAAAGGCGTCGATATTCACGTAGCTGTCGGCGTGCATGTAGGTCCGGCCGCTGAGCGCATCGGCCTGCGCGACCTGCCGGCGCCAGATCGTCGTCACGGGCGTCGGTGCGAACCGCTCGGCGATGCGCGCGTCGACCGGAACCTCGCCGTTCCGCAGCACCTTGATCACAAGAGGCCGGCCCAGCAGCGCTTCCAGCTGCGGCGTGAAGGTACCGTCGGAGACGAGCAGCATTCGCTCGATCCCGGTCAGCCCCTTGGTCTGAACATGGTATCCGGAGATCGGAGCCAGATCGGCAAATGCCGGCTGAGCGTCGTTCGGCTGATGGCTGCTTGGCATAATCACCTGCGGCACCCGCGGGTGCCAAAATGCTTAAAGACTGAAAAACTGCCCTATCTCACGTTCTGGGCGGGCTGACCATGGGCCGTGGCGGTTGCAACAGGCCTTGATCCCGCCACCCATTTCGGAGAGATTGCGCCCGCGCCGGACACCCCTGCCTGGCAGCGCAACCGACGAAGAGCTACCGATGGCCGAGAAGAAGCTGAACTGGTCCAACGTCATCACGGTTACGTCCGCGATGATCCTGATCGGCTCGATTGTTTTCGGCGCTGCTTTCGCGGGCGGCTGGGCCGCTGCGATTCTCTTGGAACTCGGTGGCTACTGGACGCACATTCTGCAGGGCGCGTTCTGCGTCATCGGCGTTTTCGCGATGATCGGCTTCCTGCGTGGCGCCGAGCGCGCCGAGCCGTTTTACACGCGCGACTAGCGCCATTGAGCGGTCGCATTTCCGGACGCTGAACCGGAATCCACTTCAGCCGGAAATGCTTTCGACTGTCATAAATCTCGGCGCCGAATCGGCTTCGCGCGGCGCCTGAAGAGACCGCTAACAACCTCAGAATCCTCCAGCAGAATTTTCTGCCGCAAGAGCGTAAAAAACGCTTGCATCCAGGGTCTAAAAACACTAGATCGCGTTTGCCCAATTTCGCACGTGCCTGTAGCCGTGTGTCGATCGGTAGGTAGCGGGACAAGAGGCCCGCCAGCCGCCTGGGAGGGGGATCTACCCCGACCAATTTCTGATCGGCAGCCGGAGGCGAAACCGGCGTACCCCGCGCTCAACGGGGGACGTGGCTTAAGCAACGACGGAGCGGGCTTTTTTGGTCTCGTTGGCCAATCCACAGGTCAACACCGAAGAGGCTTGTCCATCTTTGCCCCAGGTGCGGTTCGGCTATCCGATCCAATCCAAGGCAGCATCGTCGAGGTGATAAGGTCCTCGCTCGTCCGTGTCTCCACCGCACGCGAGCGCAGCGTCTTCTCTCCCTCGCTGACGCCGGGTGATCCGCGCTCATCGCGTTTCACCTGAACTTCAACCAAGCCGGTAGCACCCGGCTGCTTGGAACCTTGTGAAGGAGAGCGCCGATGACCCAGCGCATCCACGACTTCCTGCTTCGCCGTCGCGAAGAAGGCCGCGATACCGAGCCCTGCCTCGTCGTCGATCTCGACGTCGTGCGCGAGAACTATCAGACGTTCGCCAAGACGCTGCCGGACACCCGGGTGTTTTACGCCGTGAAGGCGAACCCGGCGCCGGAAGTCCTGCGCCTGCTCGCATCGCTCGGCTCGTGCTTCGACACGGCAACCGTGCAGGAAGCCGAAATGGCGCTCGCAGCCGGCGCAACGCCGGATCGCGTCTCCTTCGGCAACACGATCAAGAAAGAGCGTGATATCGCGCGCGCCTACGCGCTCGGCATCCGCCTGTTCGCGGTCGACTGCAAGGAAGAGGTCGAGAAGATCGCCCGCGCCGCCCCCGGCGCGAAGGTCTTCGCGCGCATCCTGTACGACTGCGCCGGCGCCGAATGGCCGCTGTCGCGCAAGTTCGGCTGCGCGCCGGAAATGGCCGTCGAAGTGCTCGACCATGCCCAGCGTCTGGGCCTGGAAGCCTACGGCGTGTCGTTCCATGTCGGCTCGCAGCAGCGCAACGTGAAGGCATGGGACCGTGCGCTTGCTTCGGCGGCGGCGATCTTCCGTGACTGCGCGGAGCGCGGCATCTCGCTCAAGATGGTCAACATGGGCGGCGGCTTCCCGACGAAGTATCTGAAGGATGTCCCGACCGTCCGTTCGTACGGCATGGCGATCTTCCGCGCGCTGCGGAAGCACTTCGGCAACCGTATTCCGGAGACCATCATCGAGCCGGGCCGCGGCATGGTCGGCAACGCAGGCATCATCGAGACCGAGGTCGTCCTCATCTCGAAGAAGAGCCAGAAGGAAGGCGAGCTGCGTTGGGTCTATCTCGACATCGGCAAGTTCGGCGGTCTCGCCGAGACGATGGACGAGTCGATCCGCTACCAGATCCGCAGCCCACGTGACGGCGCGGACGTCGAGCCGGTCGTGCTTGCGGGCCCGACCTGCGATTCGGCGGACGTGATGTACGAGAAGTCGCCGTACCCGCTCCCGGTCAGCCTCGAGATCGGCGACAAGCTGCTGATCGACGGCACGGGTGCCTACACGTCGACCTACTCGTCGGTCGCCTTCAACGGCCTGCCGCCGCTGAAGACGTATCATATCTGACGCTTAGGAGAGCCGGGACGACCGGCTCTCCCCCTCCCCGACAAATCTTTTGAACCGGCGGTCGCGCTCGCGCGACTGACGGACATGCGCGCGCGGTGACCCGTGGCGCGTAAGGGCCGCCCGGGCAAGGCGGTGGGAAGGACAAGACCAATGATCACGATCCGCCTTGAGCGTTCGACCGATATCGCAGCCCGCGAGGACCTCCTCGACATGGCCTACGGCGATGTGCGTTTCACCAAGCCGTCCGCGCGTCTGCGCGAAGGTTTTCTGCCGGCTCAGGGCCTGGCGCTCGTCGCAGTCGAGCGCGGCCGCGTGGTCGGCACCGTTCGCCTGTGGAACGTCACGGACGATACCGGCCGCCCTCTCCTTCTCCTCGGCCCGCTCGCCGTTGCCTGCGACATGCAGTGCCGCGGCGTCGGCGGCAAGCTGATGCGCCGCGTGCTGCGTGAAGCCCGCCGGCTCGGCCATCGCGCCGTGCTGCTGGTCGGCGATCCGGCCTACTACGCGAAATTCGGTTTCACGGCGGCGAAGACCGGCGCGCTGCGCATGCCGGGTCCGTTCGTGCAGGAGCGCCTGCTCGGGCTCGAACTGCTCGCCGGCACTCTCAACGGCGCGGCCGGATTGTTCCGCGCCACCGGCGACAAGATCCCGGCCGACCTGCCGGACTTCATCGTCGCGCCGGCTTACACGCGCCGCTTGGCGGCGTGAGCCCAGTCTTCCACAAAGAAGATGAAACTCCGCTCACCCCCGCGAAAGCGGGGGTCCAGCAAGCGTGCGAAGCACGCTGAAATAAACCGTCCGGCTGCATTCTCGACACGCCCTTCCGGGCGCGTGCTGGATACCCGCTTTCGCGGGTATGAGCGGAGGCTGGGGCGTCGTCATCCAACCGACACAACAAGCGTGCATTCGCCCTTCCATCACCGGGGTGTTGTCTCTACAACGCCGTCATCCCTTTCGCGCCGCCGATGCGGCATTTGCTCTCGCGATGAGAGCCGCACATCCAGACAGGAGAATTTCGACAATGGCTGAGTGGCCCAATCACGGCACCATTACGGGTCCGATCGTGATGATCGGTTTCGGTTCGATCGGACGCGGCACGCTGCCGCTCATCGAGCGCCACTTCACGTTCGACAAATCGCGCTTCGTCGTCATCGATCCGGTGGATGACGATCGCAAGCTGCTCGACGAACGCGGCATCAAATACATCCAGACCGCCGTGACGAAGAAGAATTACAAGCAGCTGCTGACCCCGCTCCTCACCGAAGGCGGCGGCCAAGGCTTCTGCGTCAACCTCTCGGTCGACACCGGCTCGCTCGACATCATGGAGCTGTGTTCGAAGCTCGGCGCGCTCTACATCGACACCGTGAACGAGCCGTGGACCGGCTTTTACTTCGACACCAAAAAGGGCCCGGAAGAGCGATCCAACTACGCGCTGCGCGAGATGACGCTCGAGGCCAAGCGCAAGCGCAAGCCCGGCTCGACGACGGCGGTCTCCTGCTGCGGCGCTAACCCCGGCATGGTGTCATGGTTCGTCAAGCGCGCCCTCCTCTCGCTCGCGAGCGATCTCGGTTTGAAATTCAAGGAGCCGACCAATCGCGAAGAATGGGCCGCGCTGATGAAGAAGGCCGGCGTCAAGGGCATCCACATCGCGGAGCGCGACACGCAGCGCTCGCGTTTGCCAAAGCCGAAGGACGTGTTCGTCAACACATGGTCGGTCGAAGGTTTCCTGTCGGAAGGCATGCAGCCGGCCGAACTCGGCTGGGGCACGCACGAGAAGTGGAAGCCGAAGAACGCGCGCGGCCACAAGAAGGGCTGCGGCGCGGCGATCTTCCTGCTGCAGCCGGGCGCCAACACGCGCGTGCGTTCATGGACGCCGACCGCGGAAGCTCAGTACGGCTATCTTGTGACGCACAACGAGGCGATCTCGATCTCGGACTACTTCACGGTGCGCCAGAAGAGCAAGGTGACGTATCGCCCGACCTGCCATTACGCCTACCACCCGTGCAACGACGCGGTGCTGTCACTGCATGAAGTGTTCGGCAAGGCCGGCAAGATCCAGGACGACTACGTCATCCTCGACGAGCACGAGATCGTCGACGGCATCGACGAGCTCGGCGTGCTGCTCTACGGCCACAAGCTCAACGCTTACTGGTACGGCTCGCAGCTTTCGATCGAAGAGACGCGTCGCATCGCGCCGTATCAGAACGCGACCGGCCTGCAGGTCACGTCCGCCGTGCTCGCCGGCATGGTGTGGGCGCTGGAGAATCCGAAGGAAGGCATCGTCGAAGCCGACGAGATGGATTTCCGCCGCTGCCTCGAAGTGCAGATGCCGTATCTCGGCCCGGTGATCGGCGCCTATACGGAATGGAACCCGCTGGTCGATCGCCCGGGCTTCTTCCCGGAGGAGATCGATAAACGCGATCCCTGGCAGTTCAAGAACGTGCTGGTGCAAGGCTAGCAGGAACTAGACGACAAAAGCCCGGAGTTTGCTCCGGGCTTTTTCTTTAGTCCGTCGTGCGGACCTGCCAGGTCATGTGGCGCACGCCCGGTTGCTGCGCGATCGCGCCGACTACGGCGTCGAGTTCGCGCGCCTCGACTGATGAGCTGACCAATGTGGCGACAACCTCGACCAGATCGTCTGTGCGGTCGATGACGGAAACATCGCGCACCGGATAGTTCGCGGCTTCGAGCTTTTCGATGAGGAGATCCCGCACCGGCGGCATCGCAACGACATCGATCGTCATGCGCATCTCGTAGGTCGCTTCGGACGAATGCTCGTCAAACGGAATGCGGTTGATCGCATTGACGAGCGGCCGCAGCATCGTATTTCCGGCCAGCACAAACACGGTCAGCAAGATCGCCTGCGCGATGAGATCGGCGCCCGCGCAGGCACCGACGGCGGCCGAGCACCACAGTGTCGCCGCCGTGTTGAGGCCGCGGATATTGAGGCCCTCCTTCATGATCACGCCGGCGCCGAGAAAGCCGATGCCTGACACGACATACGCGATCACGCGCACCGCCCCGCCCGCGCCGTCGAGATGCATCGCAAGATCGACGAACGCAGCAGCGCCAACGGCGACCAACACGTTGGTGCGCAGACCCGCGGTGCGCTGCCGATACTGCCGTTCCGCGCCGATCAGCGTTCCGAGCACGAAGGCCACGAACAAGCTGACGGCGGTGTCAAAAAAATCGTAGAGCTGAAAGGTTTGGAGCAGGCGCATCAGTCGTCTCGTCGCTAAATCATCACAATGCCGGCGCTGCCCTCTTCGGTCGCGAAGGCGAAGCGGTCGCCGCGTGAACTCCAACCAAGCGCCGCAATCGGCTGATCGTCGCCCGCGCGCACGAGAATTTCCGCGCCGTCCTTGATGCGCAGCATCAGCACCAAGCCATCGGCGTAACCCGCAAGAATGACCGACTGCTTCGGATGCGCCGCTACGGTCGTCACGCGCGCCTTGTGCGGCGCCATCATCGCGGGCGCTTTGCCCATCGGTCCGTCCTTGCCCTGGAATGGCCAGATGATGAGCTGGTCGGCACCCGACGTCGCAAGGTCGCCGTCGGCCGTCCACGACAGCGAGCGCACCTTGCCGGCGTAACCGGACATGCGCATGTGCTTGTTGTCGGCGAGACGCCAGCCGTGCAGCATCGCGTCCTGCATCGTCGTTATGAGAAACTTTCCGTCGTCGCTGAAGACGACGCCGAGGTGCGATCCCTTCCAGTGGAGGAATTCCGGCGCGGCGGCCGTGTTCGGGAACCACATCGCGACGCCGTTGTATTGCGTCAGCGCGAGGCGATAGCCTTTTGGCGCGAAGGCGATGCCGCCGATGCTTGAGGCAAGTTCGACGCACTTCTCCGCGCCCTTCGCTTCGCGCGCGGTCGCGCTCTTGCCGACCGACCACGCGGTGGCGCCGTTCGGTGCGATGGCGACTTGATCTATCCAGCGCTTTTTCGCGTCGGTCGCAATTGTCTGCGGCTCGCGGTCCGCGCCGGTGAGAACGACTTTGCCGTCGTCGCCGCCCGTGATGATCTGCGTGCCATTGCTGGCCGACGACATGATGCCGCCGTCATGCGCTTTCACGCGCGCCTCGCTTCCGGCCGCCGCGACGAACATGAGTTCGTCTTCGCCGAGCACAAACACGGCCGTATCCTTGAGGAAGTGAACGGCCGTGACGGGCGCGCCGACATTCACGGGCGCGACGCGGTCGGTGATCGAGGCATTCGGAGCGGTATTCATTCTTCTCAACCGGAATAGCAAAAAGGCCCCGCGTTGTAGCGCGGGGCCTTCGGTATTCGCAAATCGGCTCGTTTACGCAGCAGCCTGCTTCTGCTTCACGGGCGCGAAGCGGCGGTAGAAGCGATCGTCGGTCTTCGCCATTTCGAGGAGCAGCTTCGACGGTGCGAAACGCGGGCCGTATTTCTCGGCCAGCTTCTCGCAGAGCGCGACAAACTTCTTCGTGCCCATCAGGTCGATGTAGGACAGCGTGCCACCCGACCACGGCGCGTAACCGAAGCCGAGGATCGAGCCGATATCACCTTCGCGGACGTCGGTGAGCACCTTCTCCTCGAAGCAGCGCGCCGTCTCCAGCGCCTGGATCACGAGAAGGCGATGCTTCTGTTCCTCCACGAAGTCGGGACCCAGTGCATCGAGTTCGTCAGCCGATAGCGTCTTCTTCTGCAGCTCCGAGATGCCCGGCCACAGCTTCTTCGGTCCCTTTTCGGGATAGTCGTAGAAGCCCTTGCCGTTCTTGCGCCCGAAGCGACCACGCTTCTCCACCATGTCGGTGAGGAGCAGCTTCTCGTCCGCGTCGACCGCGTTGGCGCCGCCGTCGGCTTCGGTCGCCTTGAGGATCTTCAGCGAGAGATCGATGGCGACTTCATCGTTGAGTGCGAGCGGGCCGACCGGCATGCCAGCCATCTTGCCGACATTCTCGATCATCGCGGCCGGGATGCCATCCGCCAGCATGCGGTGGCCTTCGCCGATATAAGTTCCGACAACACGCGAGGTGTAGAAGCCGCGCGAGTCGTTGACGACGATCGGCGTCTTCTTGATCGCGCGCACGTAATCGAGCGCGACCGCGAGCGCCTCGTCGGACGTCTTCTCACCCATGATGATCTCGACGAGCATCATCTTGTCGACCGGCGAGAAGAAGTGAATGCCGATAAAGTTCTCGGGCTTCTTGTAGTCCTTCGCCAGCGAGGTGATCGGCAGCGTTGAGGTGTTCGAGCCGAAGATCAGGTTGTCGGGCAGCACTGCGCCGGCTTTGGCGTAGGCTTCCTGCTTGACCTTGCGGTCTTCAAACACGGCCTCGATGACGAGGTCGCAGCCCTTGAGCGCATCGTAGTCCGGCGTCGCCGTGATCTTGCCGAGCAGTGCCGCCTTCTGCGCTTCGCTCGCGCGGCCCTTGGCGATCTGCCCCGACACGATCTTGTCGGTGTAGGCCTTGCCTTTGTCGGCGCTCGCCTGATCGCGATCGATGAGCACGACGTCGAGGCCACCGGCCGCCGACGAGTAAGCAATGCCCGCGCCCATCAGGCCCGCGCCGATGATGCCGACCTTGGCGATCTTCTTCGGCGGGATGTTTTCGGGACGGCGTGCGCCCTTGTTGAGCTCCTGCAGGGAGACGAACAGGCTGCGGATCATATTCGCGGCCTGCGGGCTCGAAATGATCTTCGTAAAGTAGCGCGCCTCGATCTTCAGGCCGAGATCCATCGGAACCTGAATGCCTTCGAACACGCACTGCAGGATCGCCTTGGCGGCCGGATAGTTGTCGTAAGTTTCGCGGCGATAGATCGCGTTGGCAGGCGGGAACGTCATCATGCCGCCCTTCGAGTAAACCGCCCCGCCGGGCAACTTGAAGCCCTTCTCGTCCCACGGCTTCACGGCTTTGCCGCCGGCCTTGATCCACTCCTTGGCGGCCTTGATGAGATCGGCGGCCGGAACGACGGCGTCGATGAGCTTCAGCGCCTTCGCCTTGTCGGCCTTGAGGTGATCCCCCTTGAGCAGGAACTGCAGAGCATCCTGCGGCGGGATCATGCGGGCGACGCGTTGCGTGCCGCCGGCGCCCGGGAACAAACCGACCTTCACTTCCGGCAGACCGACGCGGAGCTTCGGATTGTCGGAGGCAACGCGATAGTGACAGGCGAGAGCGAGTTCGAACCCACCGCCCATCGCAAGACCATTGAGCGCGGCGACCCAAGGCTTCCCGCTCGTCTCAAGCTTACGGTAGATGCCATTGAGGCGCTGGCTCCACTCGAAGATCGCTTCGGTGGCGGCCTGCGGGCCCTTCTCCTTGCCGATCTTCATGGCGTTAGCGCCGAGCGTCTCCAGCATGGTGAGATCGGCGCCGGCCGAGAAGGCTTCCTTCGCCGAGGTGACGACCGCGCCCTTGATGTTCGTGTCGGCAGCAACCTGATCGACGATCGCGGCGAGCTCCTGCATCACCTTCTCGTCGATGACGTTCATCGAACGGCCCGGCATGTCCCAGGTGATCAGCGCAATGCCGTCGGCATCGGTCTCAACTTTGAAGTTCGTGTAATTCGTCATGTGATCAAACTCCAAAAATTAAACGCGCTCGATGATGGTGGCGGTGCCCATACCGCCGCCGATGCAGAGCGTGACAAGCGCAGTCTGCTTGCCGCGACGCTCCAACTCGTCGAGCACGGTGCCGAGGATCATCGCGCCGGTTGCGCCGAGCGGATGACCCATTGCGATCGCGCCGCCGCAGACGTTGATCTTGTCGTGCGGGATGTTGAAGGCCTGCATGTAACGAAGGACCACCGACGCGAAAGCTTCGTTGAGTTCGAACAGATCGATGTCTTCGATCTTCATGCCGGCGCGCTTGAGCACCTTCTTCGTCACGTCGATCGGGCCGGTGAGCATCATCGCGGGCTCGGCGCCGATATTGGCGAAAGCCTTGATGCGAGCGCGCGGCTTGACGTTGATCTTCTTGCCGGCTTCGGCGTTGCCGATCAGCACGGCAGCGGCACCATCGACGATGCCCGACGAGTTGCCGGCGTGGTGCACGTTTTTGATCGCTTCGACTTCCGGGTGCGCCTGAATGGCAACCGCGTTGAAGCCGCCCATTTCGCCGACCATGCCGAACGACGGGTTGAGCTGAGCGAGCGACTGCATCGTCGTCGACGGGCGCATATGCTCGTCGTGATCGAGGATCGTGAGGCCGTTCTGGTCTTTCACGGGAATGACCGAATTCTTGAAGCGGCCTTCCTTCCACGACGTCGCGGCGCGCTTCTGGCTCTCGACCGCATACGCATCGACATCGTCGCGCGAGAAGCCGTAGCGCGTCGCGATGAGATCGGCGGACACGCCCTGCGGCATGAAATACGACTTGATGGCGATGCCCGGATCCATCATCCAGGCGCCGCCCGAAGCGCCCATGCCGACGCGGCTCATCGACTCGACGCCGCCGCCGATGGTGAGGTCGTGCTGCCCGGACATCACTTCAGCGGCCGCAAAGTTCACGGCATCGAGACCCGATGCGCAGAAGCGCTGGATCTGCACGCCGGGCACTTCGTCGCCGTAGTCGGCGTTGATCGCCGCGAAGCGCGCGATATCGCTGCCGGCCTCGCCGACCGGATCGACAACGCCGAGCACAACGTCATCGACGAGCTTGGTGTCGAACTTGTTGCGATCGCGGATCGCTTCCAGCGTCTGCGTCGAGAGTTCGAGCGCGCTGACTTCATGCAGCGAGCCGTCAGCTTTGCCTTTGCCGCGCGGCGTGCGCACGTGGTCGTAGATAAATGCGTCTGTCATCGTTTCTCTCCGGGCAAACGTAGAATTTTAGAGGCTCCGCGCGATCACGACTTTCATGATCTCGTTGGTGCCGGCGTAAATGCGTTGAACGCGCGCGTCGCGATACATGCGCGAGATCGGGTACTCGTCCATGAAGCCGTAGCCACCGAACAGTTGTAGGCAGCGATCGATGATCTTATTCTGCAGATCGGTGGTCCAATACTTCGCCATTGAGGCCGTCACAGTATCGAGCTCCCCCTTGAGGTGACGCTCGACGCAGTTGTCGTGGAACACGCGCGCGATCGTCGCCTCGGTCTTGCATTCGGCGAGTTCGAACTGCGTGTTCTGGAACTCGGCGATGTGTTTTCCGAAGGCCTTGCGCTCCTTCACATAGGCAATGGTCATCGCCAATGCACGTTCCATCGCGGCCACAGCGCCGGTGGTGACGATCAGGCGTTCCTGCGGCAGATCGCTCATGAGTTGGATGAAGCCCATGCCTTCCTCGGTGCCGAGCAGACTTTCGGCCGGAAGCTTCACGTCGTCAAAGAACAATTCGGAAGTATCTGCCCAATCGAGGCCCATCTTCTTGAGCTTGCGGCCGCGGCGGAAGCCCTGCGCGTCGTCGGTCTCGACGACCATCAGCGAGATGCCCTTGTGACCCGCATTCGGGTCGGTTTTGGCAACGACGATGATGAGGTTGGCGAGCTGTCCGTTGGTGATGAATGTCTTCGAGCCGTTGAGGATGTAGCCGTTGCCGGACTTTTTCGCGCTCGATTTCACGTTCTGCAGATCGGAGCCGGTGCCCGGCTCGCTCATCGCGATGGCGCCGACCATCTCGCCGGTCGCGAGCTTCGGCAGCCAGCGCTTCTTCTGCTCTTCGGTGCCGTAACGCAGGATGTACGGCGCGACGATGCCGGAATGCAGTCCAGCGCCGAGCGAGTCCAGACCCGCGAGGCCGAAGGTGCGGTTGATCACCGTCTCGTGCGCGAACGTGCCGCCTGCTCCGCCGTATTCTTCAGGAATGCCTGCGAGCAGCAGTCCGGCCTCGCCGAGCTTGTTCCAGGCCGAGCGGTCCATGATGCCGTCTTCGGTCCACTTCTCGACGTGCGGCACCATCTGGGTATCGACGAAGCGCTTCGCCTGCTCCTCGAGCATCACGAGGTCTTCGCTCATCCATGTCGGCTTGGCGACGCTGAGAACTTCCATGCGCTTCGCTTCCCTGTAGCTTTTTCGTAAGCGAGGCGCTTCGCCTCGCTTACGTTTTGTAACTCAGAAGGCTTCGGCCGGCAGCGCCATCACGGTGTCGGCGCCGGTCGTGATGCGCGCGAGATGCGCACCGGTCTCGGGAAGCATACGCTCCATGAAGAACTTGCCGGTGACAAGCTTTGCGTTGAGACGATCCGACGCCCCGTTGGCGCCGTTCGCCAGCTTCTTCTGCGCGGCCTTCGCCATCTGCGCCCACATGTAGGCCATCGCGACGAGGCCGAACAGATGCATGTAATCGTTCGAACCGGCACCAGCGTTGTCGGGCTTTGCCATCGCATTCTGCATGAACCACATCGTGGCCTGCTGGAGATGACCGAGCGAAGCCTTGAGCGGGGCGATATACGGCTTCATCGCCTCGTCTTCGGCGTTCTCCTTGATGAACGCGCCGACGTCATTGAAGAACGTCATCACGGCACGGCCGCCATTCTGGCCAAGCTTGCGGCCGACAAGGTCGAGCGCCTGAATGCCGTTGGCACCTTCGTAGATCATCGCGATGCGGCTATCGCGAACGAACTGCTCCATGCCGTGCTCGGCGATATAACCGTGTCCGCCGAACATCTGCTGCGCCGCCACCGTATTGGCGAAGCCCGTGTCGGTGAGGACGCCTTTGAGCACCGGCATCATGAGGTTCATGTGATCTTCGGCAGCTTGCTTTTCCTTCTCGTCGTTGCCCTTGCGCGCAACGTCGGCACGTAGCGCCGACCAGATCACGAAGGCACGCGCTGCCTCGTTGAAGGCCCGGATCGAAAGCAACGTTCGGCGCACGTCCGGATGCACGATGATCGGATCGGCCGGCTTGTCCGGATTTTTGACGCCCGAGATCGAGCGGCCCTGCAGGCGCTCCTTCGCGTAGGTCACGGCGTTCTGATACGCGACTTCCGACAGCGCGAGGCCCTGGACCGACACGCCGAGACGCGCTTCGTTCATCATCACGAACATCGCCGGGAGACCCTTGTTCTCCTCGCCGATCAGCCAGCCGGTCGCGTCATCGTAGTTCATGACGCAGGTCGAGTTGCCGTGGATGCCCATCTTCTCTTCGATCGAACCGCAGGTCACGCCGTTGTGCTCGCCGACCGAGCCATCTGCCTTCGGTAGGAATTTCGGCACGACGAAGAGCGAGATGCCCTTCACGCCCGCCGGCGCGCCTTCGATGCGCGCGAGGACGAGGTGGATGATGTTGTCGGCAAGGTCGTGCTCGCCGGCCGAGATGAAAATCTTCGTGCCGGAAATCTTGTAGCTGCCATCGGCCTGCTTCACGGCCTTGGTACGCAGAAGGCCAAGGTCAGTGCCGCAGTGCGGCTCCGTTAGATTCATCGTGCCGGTCCACTCACCGGCGATCATCTTCGGGACGTAGGTCTTCTTGATGTCGTCGTTGGCGTGCACCAGCAACGACGCGACAGCGCCTTGCGTCAACCCGCCATACATCGAGAAGGCTTGGTTTGCGGAGACCTGGAACTCGCCGATGATCGTCGAGAGAACCTTCGGCAAGCCTTGGCCGCCAAATTCTTCCGGCATCGAGATGCCGAGCCAGCCGCCCTCGCCTTGCGCCTTGAACGCTTCCTTGAAGCCCTTCGGCGTCGTCACGCTGGCGTCCGCATTGCGCGTGCAGCCTTCCGTATCGCCTACGCGGTTGAGCGGCTGCAATACGTGCTCGGTGAATTTTGCGGACTCGGCGAGGATCGCCTCGATCGTCTCCGGCGTCGCGTCGGCGAAGCCCGGCAAGTTGTTGTAACGCTCGATCTGGAAAACGTCGTTGAGCAGAAAGAGTGCGTCTTCGACTGGGGCCTTATAGGTCGGCATCAATATTCTCCTTCATGCGTCCGCAATGACGCGCGTGTAGCGATTGAAGTTACGAAGAAGCTCCACCCCGCTCGCGCGAGGCCAACATTGTCTCGACCATCTGACGTCCATGTCTCAATTCGGCGAGGACGCGGTCGATTTCCGACTTCTGGTGTTCGAGACGGTCGATACGTTCCGAGAATTTCTTGGCGGTCGCGCGCAGCTGCGTGACTTGGCGGTCGCCGAGATCGTAGAGGTCGAGAAGCTCGGAAATCTCTTCGAGCGTGAAGCCGACCGTCTTGCCCATAACGACATAGCGCAGGCGGGCGCGGTCGCGGCGGCTGTAAAGACGGTCTTGCCCGTTGCGGCGGGGGTTCAACAAACCCTTCTCTTCGTAGAAACGGAGCGTGCGCGCGCTCACAGCAAATTCGTTGGCCAGCTGACGAATGGTGAAGACCTCCGTCGTGACGGGTTCGCGAGATCCTCCAAGGGGGGCGAGATTTTCGAGCGCCAAGCGTCTTCTCCCTATTGTTGGCGGCGCTATAGCAACAGTTGACGTTAACGTAAAGCAAAAAGTTAACTCGGCAGACCCGCTCAGCCTTTTTCCGCCTCGACCCCGGGTTTCTTAACTCGCCGTTTACCGTGTTCCTGAAAAGTTAACGCAGGGGAATCTGCCGCTCCTTCGGCCCCCATTTTGGCGCGTACTCGTCGTCATCTATCGGACGGCGACATCCTGGTGTTGGCATGACCTCGGACGACCTACTCAAGCTGGCGGGCCTGCGCCCTGAAATGCGCGAGGCAGCGCGCGAAGCGGCTCGTCGCCAAGGCGTGTCTATAGACGAATGGCTCAAGGGCCTCGTTCAGTCGGCCGCCGGGCAACCAGCTCAAGAAGCCCCTGCACCGCGCGCGAAACGTCCGCGCCGCGCCCGCAGCGAGACTCGCACCAGCGAAGCTGAAGAAGCGATGCGCGCTATCTCGTCGCGCCTCGAACAGCTCACCGAAAAGATTTCCGACCTTGGGCATGCGCCCTCGCGCTCTGCACACCAAGGCGCATCGTCGAACGACACTTCGCTCGAAGATACACTGCGCGCCATCGAAGATCGCGTCGCAACCTTCGGCCCGAATTCGCCGCCGACCAGCCCGGCCGGATATGCGGCCGCTTCGCGCCGCGACACCTGGCAGTCGCCCGAACCCGCGACGCGCGAGACATACAGCGCTCAGCATCAGCACGACGCTGCGTTTGCCTCCTTCGCGAACGATCTCGATCGACAGATTGCCGAAATCTCGGCACGGCAGCAGTATCTGGACGACGAGCCGGAAAGCGTCGTCTACGCGCCGGCTCCGCTGCAGGATCAATTTGCTGCGCTCTCGCGCCGTCTCGACGACGGACCGCGTGTTGAAGCGCGCGCTCCGTCGCGCGAGCTTCACGATCAGATGTTCGATCTGACGCAAGAGTTGCAGGCGGTCCGCGCATCCGGCGGTTTCGAGAATTCCGTCAACACGTTGCGACGCGAACTTGCAGAAATAAATCAGAAGTTGAACGACGCGGCTCCGCGTCATGCTGTGCAAGCGCTCGAAGCAGAAGTGAGAGGCGTTGCGGCCCGCATCGACGAAGGCCGCACGGCGGGCGGCGACCCGCGCGCCCTAGCGGCCATGGAGGCCGGGCTCGCGCAAGTCTACGAACAGATCCGCAGCCTCGCTCCGGCAGAATCTCTCGCGGCCTTCCGCGGCGAAATCCAAAAGCTCGATCAGAAGATCGAAAACCTCGCGCAGCGCGAGCCTGACACCGCTACGACGAGCGCGGTGCTGCGGCAACTCGAACGCGCCATCATCGATCTCGGTACGATTGCTTCACGCGCAGCCTCTGGCGATGCGCTCGTCGCACTTGCCGAAGAAGTTCAGACCATCAGCGACCGCATGGATCGCATCTTCGCAGAGGTTCAGTCGCGCGAAGGCAATTTCTCGGCGATGATCGAGCGTCGTTTCGAAGACCTCGCGCGCCACCTCGATGGTCGCCAGCAATCTTCTATCGCGACTGCGCAGACGCAGATCAATTCGGTCGTCAACGCGCTTGCGGACAAGCTCGAGCGCGTCGAACTTGGCGGCAGCTCTTCCGCGCTCAACGCGATCGCGGACCAACTCGACCACATCACGCAGCGGCTCGAAAAATCCGACTCGCGCATCAATCAGTTCGGCCATATCGAGCAGTCGTTCACCGACCTCGTCGGCCGCATGGACTCGTTGCACGCCAGCGCTATCTCGGCAGCGCGGGAAGCCGCACTGAGCGCTGCGCCGCATCAGGATATTTCCTCGCTCCGCCAGGATCTCAGCGCGCTGCAGAACCAGCATGTGCAGAGCGAACGCCGCACGCAGGATACGCTCTCGTCGGTGCACGAAACTCTGGCGAAGCTGGTCGATCGTCTCGACGTCACGCGTCCCGGGCCCACGCCGGCAGCGACCTACTCGCATGCACTGTCCTCGCCGCCGCGCGCTCCCGCATTCCAAGCGCCTTCGTTCGAAGCGCCTCCCGCGACCGAAGCAAGCTACGCCGCTCAAGAGACGCAGCCTTCGTTCGGCCGTCCGCCGATCGATCCGACGCTCCCAGCCGACTTTCCGCTCGAGCCCGGCACCACGGGCCGCGGTTCGCTCGATATGCCGCTCGGCTCGTCGTCGGTTCCGCGCGAAGAGCCGGAAGATTCAAAATCGAATTTCATCGCAGCGGCTCGCCGCGCTGCGCAGGCCGCAATGCACGCGACTGAACCTACGGCGACCGGAAACGAAAAGGCATCCACCTTCGGTTCGCTCGCGCGCAAGCTAACGGGCCGCAAGGCGCTGATCCTCGCGGCATTGCTGCTCGCGAGCCTCGGCGCTCTGCATCTCGGCTTCAATCAGTCCGAGCCCGAAATACAGCCGCTGATGGGCCCGAAGAAAGTCACGACCGAAGCGATCAAGCCGGTCGAGACGCGCGCGCCCGAACGCGTTGCTGCTGCAACGCCCGCTCCATCACGCTCGGCGCAACCCGCACCGGTGACGACGGGTTCGATCAATACGCCTGCCGCGCAGACACCTGCGCCTGCAGCAACTGCCCCATCGAACGCGAAACCCGGCGAAATGCCGGCCGTCAGCCCGCTGACGATCGCATCGATCCAGCTTCCGGCTGCAAACGAACTGACGGCTCAAGTCGGCCGCGCCACCGGCCTCACACCGGGCGCTCCGTCCGGCGATCTGCCTGGCTTCCCGCAAGGCCTGCGCTCTGCCGCCCTGACCGGGAATGCCGCCGCCGAATACGAAGTCGGCGTCCGCTTCGCGGAAGGCCGCGGCGTCGCGCAGAGCTACGAGCAAGCTGCGCGCTGGCTCGAACGCGCCGCCAATCGCAATTCGGCGCCGGCGCAGTACCGCCTCGGCAGCCTCTACGAGAAGGGCAACGGCGTTAAGAAGGACCTCGACCAGGCCCGCCGCCTGTACCGCGCGGCAGCCGACGCCGGTAACGGCAAGGCGATGCACAATCTCGCGGTACTTTACGCGGAAGGCATCGACGGGCAGCCGGACTTCCCGCGCGCCGTCGAGTGGTTCCGCAAAGCTGCGATGCACGGCATTCCGGACAGCCAATACAATGTCGCGATCCTTTATGCGCGTGGTCTCGGCACGGAGGCCAACCTCGCTGAATCCTACAAGTGGTTCGCGCTCGCGGCTCAACAAGGTGACGAAGACGCCGGCAAGAAGCGTGACGATGTCGGCGCCCGCCTCGAAGCAACGCAGCTCACCGCTGCGCAGCAGGCCGTCCAGTCATTCCGCCCCGCGCAACAGCCGGAAACTGCCGTTCATGTGGCGCCACCGAACGGCACGTGGGAGGCTTCGGCTCCAGAAGCTCCCGCAAAGCCGAAGCCCGCTTTCGGCCGCAAGCGTGCGCAAACCTGAGGCGGTAAACCCGCCTCCGACTTCACCGTATTTGTTCACTACCCGCGCAATCGGTCGGGCGTATCAGCGGAATTTGCTTGATCGCGCCGCCCGAGGGGCGCAAGGGTAAAATGCGTCGTGGTGCCAGGGGCGAATCTCGCTCCGGGCTCTCATTTCTTTTTTGTCGGTGGCTGCGGCCGCAGCCGTTGCGGACTTGCGAACCGTGCAGATCTATCTTCCGATCGCCGAACTGCCAGTCAACGTGATGCTCATCTTCGCGATGGGGCTAGCGATTGGCGTGCTGTCCGGAATGTTCGGAGTGGGCGGCGGCTTCTTGCTGACGCCGATGCTGATCTTCCTGGGCATTTCGCCGATCGTCGCGGTCGCAACGGTCTCGACGCATATCGCAGCGTCGTCATTCTCCAGCGTTTTCTCGTACTGGCGGCGAAAAGCGCTCGATCTCTCACTTGCGGGAGTATTGCTCACAGGAGCGCTGATCGGCACCGCTGTCGGCGTTGTTGTCATCGCATTGCTGCGCCGCTTCGGCCAGCTCGATCTCGTGATCGCCCTCGCCTACGTGACGCTGCTTGGCATCATCGGTGCGATGATGATCACGGAGAGCGTGCGCGCGATCATGCGGACGCGGGGCGGCAAGCCGGCGGACGTGCGGCGCCCCGGCAGCCATGCGTGGTTCCACGGCCTACCGATGAAGATCCGCTTCAAGCAGTCGCGCATCTATGTTTCGATCATCCCGGTATGGACGATCGGCTATTTCATCGGTTTCCTCGGCGGCGTGATGGGCGTCGGCGGCGGCTTCCTGCTGGTACCGGCGCTGATCTACCTCCTCCGTGTGCCCACCAGCGTCGTGATCGGTACATCGACGGTCGTCACGCTGGTGACGATGCTCACCGCGACGGTGCTGCATTCGGTGACCAACTATTCGGTCGACGCGGTGCTCGCGCTGATCCTCATGGTCGGCGGCGTTATTGGCGCGCAATTCGGCGCGCGCGCCGGTCAGCGCATGCGCGGCGAGCAGCTGCGGCTTCTACTCGGCCTCATCGTGCTTGGTGTCGGTCTGCGCTTCGCGTTCGGCCTGATCGTCACACCGGACGATCCCTTCTCGGTGCAAACGCTGGAGCAATTGCAATGATGCGATTGCTCGCCGCTCCGCTTGCTCTCGCTTTCGTGGCTTTCGCGCAGCCGGCGGCGGCGGAGCGTCTTGTGTTGTCGGTGTCCTCGCATCGGGTGCTCATCACGTCGAATTTCACCGGCGACGAACTTGTTCTGTTCGGCACGATCGAACAGGACGCCGGCTCCGTCGGGCGCTCCGGCAACGTCGCGCTCGTTGCCACTGTGTCGGGACCGCGCCGCACGATGGTGGTGCGCCGCAAAGAGCGTTACGCCGGCATCTGGATCAACCGCCGCTCACGGCAGTTCCCCGAAGTGCCGAGTTACATCGCGGTGCTGACCAACAAGCCGTTCGATCAGATCGCAGCGCCGGACGTGCTACAGCGCTATGCAATCGGGCTCAACAACATCGTGCTGCCTCAGAGTTTCCGCGGCGATGTCTCGGACATCAAGAACGATTATCGCGAGGCTTTCTTGCGAGCGGAAGTCGAGCAAGGTCTCTATCGCGAGGCCAACAATGCGGTGACTTTCATCACACCAGGTCTCTTCCGCGCCACCGTGCCCCTGCCCTCTAATGTGACGACGGGGGACTACGAGATCAGCGTTCAGCTCTTCATCGGCGGCGCGATGGTGGCTCGCGAAGAAACCGCCTTCGAGATCGTGAAAACCGGCTTCGAACAGCAGATCGGCACATTCGCCCGCACCCACGGGCTTTGGTATGGCCTCGCAACAGCGTTGCTCGCTCTGTTCACGGGCTGGATAGGCAACGTCGTCTTCCGCAGAGACTGACGCATAAGAAAACGCCCGGCTTTCACCGGGCGTAGTCTTTGTTATTCGCGTGCGTTGATCACATCTTCTTATAAGCGTCGATCACGGCTTGGCCCGGCGCACCTGCCTTTTTGGTCCAATCGGTAGTCAGCGTCTCGCCGATCTTCTCGAGGCCGGACTTGAGTTCCGGGCTAGGCGGCAGAACCTTCATCTTGTTCGCCTTGAGCTGGTCGAGATACCAAGCAGCCTTCTCTTCGGCGAGCTTCCAGCCACGCTCTTCGGCAACGGCCGCAGCCTTCAGCAGCGCTTCCTGCGTCGGCTTGTCGAGTGCGTCAAACGCCGCCTTGTTGACGAAGGTGAGGTTCTTCGGGATCCACGCCTGCGTGTCGTAGTAGTGGGTCATCGTCTCCCACACCTTACTGTCGTAACCGGTCGAGCCCGACGTCATGAACGCGTTGACGACGCCGGTCGCGAGTGCCTGCGGCAGTTCGGCGGCTTGAATCGTCACCGGCTGCGCGCCGACGAGTTCGGCGATGCGCGACGTGCCGACGTTATAGGCGCGCCACTTGAGGCCCTTCAGGTCTGCTGTCGAGTTGATGTCCTGCTTGGCGTAGATGCCTTGCGGGCCCCACGGCACGGCGAACAGAAGCTTCACGCCTTGCGAGTCGAGCTTCTTCGAGATTGCTTCCTTCGACGCCGCCCACAGCTTCTTCGCGTTCGGGTAGCTCGAGGCAAGGAACGGGATGACGTCGACGCCAAACAGCGGGTCTTCGTTTTCGTGGATCGAGATCAGCACTTCGCCGGCTTGCGCTTGACCGGTCTGCACCGCACGCTTGATTTCGTTCGCCTTGAACAGCGACGCGCTCGGATGCACGGTGATCTGTAGCTTGTCATTGGTCGCCTTTTGCACATCCTTGGCGAAGTCGAGCAGGTTCACGGTGTGGGGATTATCCGGCGGATACGCGCCCGGCAGATTCCACTTCGTCTGCGCGGCGGCCGGAAGCGCCAGAGCGGCACTCAGCAGCGCGCCCACGGCGACGGATTTGGTCCAAACGTTCATGATAGCTCCCTCTTTGGATAGATCGATCTTAGCTCGGATAGAACCATTGCGGCAAAACCATCACAATCGACGGGAAGAGCGTGATGATCGCCACTGCGGCGACGAGCAGAAAGAAGAACGGCAGCGCGGCGAGCGCCACGGTGTTCGAGTCTTTCCCGCTCATGGTTTGCAGAACGAAAAGGTTGAAGCCAACAGGCGGCGAAACCTCCGCCATTTCGACGACAAGCACCAGGAAGATGCCGAACCAGACCGGATCGAAGCCGGCCTGCTTCACCATCGGGATGACGATCGCGGTCGTCAGGACGATCATCGAGATGCCGTCGAGCGCGGCGCCTAGCACGATATACATCAGCGTCAGCGCTGCGATCAGCATGTAGGGTGAGAGCTTGAGGCTATCGACCCATGCGGCGAGTTCGCGCGGGATGCCGGTGTATCCCATCGACGTCGACATATAAGACGCGCCGGCGAGGATCAGCATAATCATGCAGTTGACGCGGGTCGCGCCCATCACGCTCTGCCAGAACGAGTCCTTCGTCAGTGCGCCATGCCACCATGCGATCGCAAGCGAGCCGAGGACGCCCCAGGCGGCGCATTCCGTCGCGGTCGCCCAGCCGGACATCAGTGCGGCGAACACGAGCGCGATGAGGAACATCAGCGGAATGAGCTGCTTCGACTCGTGCAGCTTTTCGCGGAACGACATCGTCGGCTCGGGCGGAGGTGACTCCTTCGGATAAGCGAGCGACCAAGCCGCGATGTAACCGGAGTACAGAACCATCACGAGCAAGCCCGGCAGGAAGCCGGCGAGGAAAACTTGGATGATCGAGACGTTCGCGGCGACGGCATAAACCACCATCGTGATCGACGGCGGAATGAGAATGCCGAGCGTGCCGGCGCCGGCGAGCGAACCGAGGCTGATCTTCTCGTTGTAGCCCCGCTTCTTGAGTTCCGGCAGCGCGATCTTCGCAACGGTCGCGCATGTCGCGGCAGACGAACCCGAGACTGAACCGAACACGCCACAGGCGAGGACGTTTACATGCAGCAGACGGCCGGGAAGCCAGTTTAGCCACGGCGCGAGCCCACGAAACATCTCGTCGGAGAGTTTCGTGCGGAACAGTATCTCGCCCATCCAGATGAACAGCGGCAACGCGGCAAGTTCCCACGACGCCGAGTTGCCCCAGATCTTCGTCGCGAGCACCGGACCGGCCGGAATATTTCCGCCGACGAACTGCATGCCGACGTAGCCGGTCGCAAGCAGAGCGATGCCGATCCATACGCCGCCAGCGAGCAACGCGAACAGCAGGAGGAGCAGAAGCCCCGAGATTTCCAGCAGCCCCATCGTTACACCGCGCTCTGCATAGCGCGCTCGATCGCCTCTTCGGCGGTTTGCGGTGGCGGCTTATCAAAGCGCGTGCTCTTGCCGGTGATCACGTAGAAGAACTCGTCGATGAACGCGATGGTGAGGATGACGAGGCCACCCGAGTAACCGAGCTGCGGGATCCACATCGGGATCGCGAGTACGCCCTGCGCCATATCGTTGAAGCGATACGAGTCGTAGGTCATCATCACGGCGTAGTAGGTGAAGAAGCCGACGAAGCCGACGCCGATGACGAGCGACAGCACGTCGAACCACCAGCGCGTCCGGCCCTTGAACCGATCGATCAAAAGGCCGACACGGATCATCTCGCCGCTGCGGAATGTGTGCGCGAGACCGAGGAAAGCAGTCGCAGCCATGCACCAAGCAATCAGTTCATCGCCAGCCGGAATATTGAAGCCGAGAGGCCGTCCAGCCGAAAGCAACATCATCAAAACAAAAATTGCGACGACGAAAAGGCCGGCGAGATAACCGGACAGCAGATACAGCCGGTCGAGAAACGTACGGAGCATGGCGAAAACGCTTTTCTTGTTGGACACGAATTACGGGCGCACCAAATGCGGCACTGCAACATCCGCGCCAGATTACGAGCTGTCAGCCATGTGATTGTTCCCCCGAACCGTCGCCATGCAAGCAGGAAAGCCGAAAACCGGCCAATCAAAGTTGCGAATGGCGTCCGATAACCGGACGTTATCGCGTGCCCGCTTGTAAGGCGAGGTGGACCTTCGTAAGGCTTGTTGAGAACACGCAGACGAAATCGATGCCTCAGCTTCGTAGCCTTGAGATCTTCTACTGGGTCGCCCGCCTCGGCTCTTTCCGCGGCGCCTCCGAACGCCTGCACACGACGCAGCCGGCAGTTTCGCAGCGCGTCGCAAGCCTCGAGGCCGAGCTTGGCGTCCAGCTGTTCGACCGCGAAGCCAGGGCCGTGACGCTGACCGCGAAAGGTCGCGAACTGTTCGACTACGCGGAGCGCATGTTGAACCTGCGCGGCGACATGTTGCGCGCTATCGCAGCGCCGAGCGCGATGAGCGGCGTGCTGCGGCTCGGTGTCTCGGAAACCATCGTCCATACGTGGTTATCGGCGTTTATCGAGCGTGCCCATGCGGCGCATCCGGCGATCACGATCGATATCGAGGTCGACGTCTCACCCAGCCTCCGCAGCCGCTTGATCGATCACGAAATCGATCTTGCCTTCATGCTCGGGCCGGTAAGCGATCCACGCATGAACAACTATGATCTCTGCCGCTATCCGCTCGCATTCATCGCGAGCCCGAAGCTCGATTTGCCCGACGGCCCGATCTCGCTCTCGGCGTTGCTGCGCTTCCCGCTGATCACGTACCCGAAGACGGCGCGCCCTTATATTATGTTGCGCGAGATGTTGCGCGCACCGGATCACCCGACGCCGCGCATCTTCGGCAATGCGTCTCTCTCGTCGATCGTGCGCATGACACTCGACCGCATTGGTATCAGCGTCATCCCGCCGCTCGTCGTGCGCCGCGAGCTCGAAGAAGGAACGTTGCGCGTCATCAATACCGAGGTCGAGATGCCCGATCTCACCTTCATGGCAGTGCTTCCGGTCTCACCAGAAGGCTCGCTCGCGCAGCCGTTAGCGCAGCTTGCCTGCGAAGTTGCCCGCGAGGCCGAAAACGTGGGCAACTGATAAGCCAGCCTTATCGTTCGGTATTCGCAATCCCGATTTGCGCGGTTGGCCCGGTTGGTGCTTGCATAGCGGCAACCAAAAAGGAGGCGACCGATGAATATGCGCGATCCGAAGCTCGCCAATGCGGATCTATCGACCGGCCGTGACGTTCGTCTGGCCGCGCGCTCGGGTCGTCTCAACGGTTGGACCGCAGGCCTCGCGCCGGGTTATGTGCAAGGCAATCTGGCCATTCTACCGCGCGAGCAGGCGTCTGACTTCGCCGAATTCTGCCGCCGCAACCCGAAGCCCTGCCCCGTGATCGGAACGTCTGCGCCGGGCGATTGGCGCATTCCCGAGCTTGGCGCCGACTTCGACATTCGCACAGATTTGCCGCGCTATCGCGTCTGGAAAGATGGCGAGATGATCGACGAGCCGGCATCGGTCGAGAAATATTGGCGCGATGATCTCGTCGCCTTCGTGATCGGCTGCTCCTTCACGTTCGAAGAAGCGCTGATGGAGCAAGGCATCCCGATGCAGCACATCACGCGCGGCGTGAACGTGCCGATGTATCGCACGTCGATCGACTGCGTTCCGGCTGGGCCGTTTCACGGCCCCACCGTCGTGTCGATGCGACCGATGACGCCCGGCAACGCGATTCGTGCCGTGCAGGTGACATCGCGCTTTCCGTCCGTGCATGGCGCGCCGATTCACATCGGGCTGCCGGAAGAGATCGGAATCAAAGACGTCAGCGTGCCGGATTACGGCGATGCCGCGGATATGAAGAAGGGCGAGCTGCCGGTGTTCTGGGCCTGCGGCGTTACTCCGCAAGCCGTGATCGCGGCCGCGAAGGTGCCTTTTGCGATCACCCACGCGCCCGGCGCGATGGTGGTGACCGACTTGAAGAATGCGCACCTCGCGGTGCTCTGAAGAAACAAAAAAGAGGGGAAGTCATGAAGACAATCGCAGCAACTCTCGTCGCGCTGATTGCGACGACGGCAATCGCGTCGGCGCAAACTCTGCCGGCCGGGCCTAAGCTCAAGATCACGGCCGTCACGCAGCCGGGCCCTGCTCTACCGCAGTTCTCGACGGTCGACATTCCGCGCCTGCGCGAAGAGCTGCCGAAGAAATCCGGCGGACGCATCGAGGTCGATCTTGCGAGCTGGCCGGAGCGTAATCTCAACGGCCCGGAAATCATCCGCCTTGTCCGTTCCGGCAACGTCGACATTGGCGCGGCTCCGCTCGCGACCGTTTCTGGCGACGTGCCGTTCCTCGACATCGTCGATCTCGCCGGTCTCAATCCGACGATCGAGCAAGCACGCAAAGTTGCCGACGCTGTCGTGCCGGACGCCAACAAGGCGCTCGAGCGCTTCAACACGAAGATCATCGCGATCTATCCGTTCCCGGCCCAGGTGCCGTTCTGCCGCACGCCGGTGACCAAGCTCTCCGACCTCAAAGGCCGCAAGATCCGCACGCATGGTGGCTCGCTCAACGATTTGGTCCAGTCGATCGGCGCACAGCCGACCGGCATCGGCTTCCCGGAAGTCTACGGTGCGCTCGAACGCGGCGTCGTCGATTGCGCGATTACCGGTACGGCGTCAGGCAACGGCGCACGCTGGTACGAAGTGACGAAGTCGATGTACGCGCTGCCGATGGGCTGGGCGACCGCCGCCTACTTCGTGAACCTCTCGTGGTGGAACAAGCTCGACCCGCAGGTGCGCTCGTTCCTCGAGGCCGAGTTCAAGGCTCTCGAAAACGCGCAGTGGGATCTCGGCAAGGCCGCGACCGAAGACGGTATCGCCTGCAACACCGGCAAGGCAGACGGCTGCAAGATCGGCAAGGTCGTCGACAAAGACCCGATGTCGGTGACGCGTCCGACGGCGGAAGATGCCGAAGTGCTGCGCAAGCAGCTCGGCGAAGTCGTGCTGCCGGCCTTCGTCAAGCGCTGCGGCGCCGCGTGCGGCGAGCAGTATAACAAGATCGTTGCGCCGATTACCGGCGTGAAGTTCGGAAGCTAAATCGTCAGTTGTCTTTCCCTCTCCCGTCTCGCGGGAGAGGGAAAATTTAGGCGCGTCGCCCAAGTCAACGAGGCAACCCAAACGCACGCCATGCAAAAACTCATCGAACGCATTTCGTATCTGATGTGCGCCATCGCGGGATGGGGCTTCATCGCCTGCGCGGTTCTGATCGGCGTCGAAGTGCTGCTGCGCAACACGTTCGGCATCAGCCTGCAGTCGACGACGGAACTCTCCGGTTATGCGCTCGCGTTCGGTATTTCGTGGGGGTTGGCGCAAACTTTCATCACCCGTGGCCATGTGCGGATCGACGTCATTCTCAACCGCATGCCGCTGAAGGCGCGCGCCGTGCTGCATCTCGTTGCGCTGGCGACGCTTGGCACGTTCGTTGGATTTCTCAGCTACGGCGCCATCGCTCTGACGCAAGAATCTTGGGACTTCGGCTCGACAGACATTTCGCTGCTGCGCACGCCGCTCGTCATCCCGCAGGGACTGTGGACGTTCGGCATCCTGATGTTCCTGCTGCTCATCGTTCTCTTGTTCGTCGAAGCGATCCCGCTGCTCCTGCGTGGTGATTTCGAAGCCATCGATAAACTCTTCCGTCCGCGCACTTACGAAGAAGAAGCGCAGGAAGCCCTCGACGCGGTGAAGAGCACGCCATGATTGCCGCGGTCTTCCTCCTCATTCTTCTGCTGTTATTCGTCGGCCTGTGGCTGACCGGCGCTAATGTTCAAGTCCCGCTCGCCGAGACGTTGACGCTCGTCGGCCTGCTCACGTTTCTTTTCGGTTCCGGTGTTTACATCGGCGCAGCGCTCGGCATCCTCGGCATTCTGATCGGCTATGCGTTCTCGGAACGCCCGTTCTGGACCTTCATCGGCCAAATGGTGTGGGGACCTAGCTCGAGCTACGTGCTCGTCGCCGTGCCGCTGTTCTTGCTGATGGGCGAAATCCTGCTGCGCGCCGGGCTCTCCGAGCGTCTCTACAAAGCGATGAATGTGTGGCTCGAGCGGCTGCCCGGCGGCCTGCTTCACACCAATATCATGTCGTCAGCGCTGTTCTCGGCAATCTCGGGCTCGTCTGTCGCCACTGCCGCGACGATGGGCTCCGTCGCCCTGCCCTTCTTCAAAGGCACGGCTTACTCGCCACGCTACGTGCTCGGCTCGCTCGCGGCCGGCGGCGCACTCGGCAATCTCATTCCACCCGGCATCACCTTTATCATCTATGCGCTGATCACCGAAACTTCAGTCGGCGCGCTCTATCTCGCCGCGGCCGGGCCGAGCTTGCTCGTCGTGCTTCTGTTCACGGCGGTTATCGTCTGGCACGGCTGGTCGCAGCGCGCCGTGATGGCCGGGCCGCGCGTGCCGCTGGCGGAGAAATTCCGCGCGCTTTCCGGCTTGCTACCGACACTGATCCTGATGTTGCTCGTGCTCGGCACGATCTACGGCGGCTTCGCGACGCCGACCGAAGCAGCAGCGCTCGGCGTCCTCGGGGCGATGTTCTTCGCGGCCCTCGACGGCAAGCTCTCGTGGAAGATGCTGCATGAATCCGCGGAGTCATCCGCGCGCGTAACCGCGATGATAGGCCTCATCCTGTTCGGCGCTTATCTGCTCAACTTCATTATCACGAGCCTCGGCGTGCCGCAGATGATGGCGAAGACCGTCAGCTCGCTGCCGCTGCCGCCGTGGGCGATCATGCTGCTTATCATCGGGCTCTACATCGCGCTCGGCACCTTCATGGAAGGTTTCTCGATGGTGATCACGACGCTTCCCGTCGTGTTCCCGGTCGTCAAAGCACTCGGCTACGATCCGATTTGGTTCGGCGTCATCGTCACGATGTTGGTCGAGATCGCGATGATATCGCCACCGGACGGCACGGTGCTGTACGTGCTGCAAGGCATGCGCACCGACGGCCGTCCGATCACGGACGTGTTCGCCGGCGTGATGCCGTTCTTCCTCGTCTACATCTTCGCGGTCCTGCTGCTGCTCGTGATGCCGGGACTGGCGTTGTGGCTCCCCTCCGTCCTCGGACGATAACTCCCCTCACATTCACTCTCATCGGATTTGGCAATGGCTCACGCAGCGAAGTGGGATTTTTGGATTGACCGTGGCGGCACATTCACGGACATCGTCGCGCGAAAGCCGGACGGCACGCTGACGACGCATAAGCTGCTCTCGGAGAATCCCGAAGCTTATAAGGACGCCGCGGTTCAGGGCATTCGCGATTTGATCGGCGTGAAAGGCAGCGAGGCCATCCCGGCCGGCAGTGTCGGCGCTGTGAAGATGGGCACGACCGTCGCGACCAATGCGCTGCTCGAGCGCAAGGGGGACCGCACGCTGCTTCTGATCACCAAAGGCTTCGCGGACGGTCTGCGCATCGGCTACCAGGCGCGGCCGAAGATTTTCGCCAAGCAGATCATCAAGCCCGAGATGCTTTATGAGCGCGTCGCCGAAATCGACGAGCGTGTTCGCGCGGACGGCACCGTTGAGCAAGCGATCGACATGGCGACGGTCGAAGCCGCGCTGAAGCAAGCGCAAGCCGACGGAATCAAATCGGTCGCGATCGTCTTCATGCATGCCTATCGCTATCCCGAACATGAAGCGAAGGCCGCGAAGCTCGCGCGCGACATGGGCTTCCCGCAGGTTTCGGTCAGCCACGAAGTCTCGCCGCTCATCAAGCTCGTCGGGCGTGGCGACACCACTGTGGTCGATGCCTATCTCTCTCCAATATTGCGCCGGTACGTCGCGCAGGTGACCGACGCGCTGGGCAGCGATCACCAAAGCGATGACGAAAAGGCGCGCTTGCTGTTCATGATGTCGTCGGGCGGATTGACGGCTGCCGAACTGTTCCAAGGCAAAGACGCAATCCTCTCGGGCCCGGCCGGCGGCGTCGTCTCGATGGCGGAAACCGGGCGCGAAGCCGGCTTCAAGCAGCTGATCGGCTTCGACATGGGTGGCACGTCTACCGACGTCTCCCACTACGACGGCGAATACGAACGCGCTTTCGAGACCGAAGTTGCGGGCGTGCGCATGCGCGCGCCGATGATGCTGATCCACACAGTCGCGGCTGGGGGCGGCTCGATTCTTCATTTCGACGGTTCGCGCTTCCGCGTCGGGCCGGACTCGGCCGGTGCCAATCCGGGACCCAAATGCTATCGCCGCGGCGGCCCGCTCGCCGTCACCGATGCGAATGTCATGCTCGGCAAGCTGATCCCGGATTTCTTCCCGAAGATTTTTGGACCGAAGCAAGACGAGCCGCTCGACGCCAAAGCCGTACGATCGGCGTTCGAGGCGCTGGCGAAAGAAGTCGGCGACGGAAAGTCCGCCGAGGAAGTCGCCGACGGCTTCATCCGCATCGCGGTCGAGAACATGGCGAACGCCATCAAGAAGATCTCGGTTCAGCGCGGCTACGACGTCACGCGCTATGCGCTGCAATGCTTCGGCGGCGCCGGCGGCCAGCACGCGTGCCTCGTCGCGGACGCGCTCGGCATGACGACCGTTCTGCTCCATCCTTTCTCGTCGCTGCTTTCGGCTTATGGCATGGGCCTCGCCGACATCCGCGCGACGCGCCAGCAAGCCATCGAAGCGACTTATGGTGACGCAGCAAAGGCAGAGTTGGAAAAGCTCGGTGCATCGCTTGGTGCCGAAGCCTACGACGAGGTGATCGGTCAAGGCGTGCCGAGCGCCGACATCACGACGTTCGTTCGCGCTCACATTCGCTACGCCGGCACGGACACGGCACTCGAAGTTCCGGCCTTTGAGCTCAAGGGCGACGCGACAAAGGGTTTGGCCGCGCTCGACGCGATGAAGAACGCGTTTCAGATAGCGCACAAGTCGCGCTTCGGTTTTATCGACGAGGCGAAGGAACTCGTGATCGAGGCGGTTTCGGTCGAAGCCGTCGGCGGCGGCGCGAAGTTCACCGAGACGACGCACGAAGCGACGAAGGCGTCGCTGCCAGAGCCCGCGCGCGTGACTAAGATGTTCAGCCTCGGCAAGTCGCACGACGCGAAGGTCTACAAGCGCGACCAACTCGGCGTCGGCCACAAAGTCCCCGGCCCCGCCATCATCATCGAGCCGCATCAGACCGTCGTGATCGAAGACGGCTGGCAGGCCGAGATCATGCCGAAGGATCATCTCGTCCTCAAGCGCGTGGTCGCGCTGGCGCGGCAGCATGCCGTCGGCACTGCGGCCGATCCCGTCATGCTCGAAGTGTTCAACAACCTCTTCATGTCGATCGCCGAGCAGATGGGCGTGGCGCTGCAGAACACCGCTTATTCGGTGAACATCAAAGAGCGTCTCGACTTCTCCTGCGCAGTCTTCGCGCATGACGGCACGCTCGTCGCGAACGCGCCGCATATGCCGGTGCATCTCGGCTCGATGGATCGTTCAGTTGAGACTGTCATTCGTGAGAACGAAGGGCGTATCGCGCCGGGCGATGTCTTCGCGATCAACGCGCCGTACAATGGCGGCACGCATCTGCCCGACATTACGGTCTGCACGCCGGTGTTCGACGATGCACGGAAGGAGATCCTGTTCTGGGTCGCGTCGCGCGGGCACCACGCCGACGTCGGCGGCATTTCGCCCGGTTCGATGTCGCCGAACGCGACGACCATCGAAGAGGAAGGTGTCTACATCGACAATTTCAAGCTCGTGGATCGCGGACGCTTCCGCGAGAAGGAAACCTACGAGCTACTCGAAGGCGCGAAGTATCCGGCGCGCAATCCGCTGCAGAATGTTAACGATCTGAAAGCGCAGATTGCCGCCAACGAGACGGGTATGCGCGAACTCGCCAAGATGGTGAAGCTGTTCGGCCTCGATGTCGTCAGAGCCTATATGGGCCATGTGCAGGACAACGCAGCCGAGAGCGTTCGTCGCGTCATCGACCGTCTGCACGATTCCGAATTCTCGTACGAGATGGATCAGGGCTGCTTCATCAAAGTGAAGATCACGGTCGACACGAAGAAACGCGAAGCTACCGTCGATTTCACCGGCACGTCCGAGCAACGCGGCGACAACTTCAATGCGCCGGAGCCGGTGACGCGTGCCGCCGTGCTGTATGTCTTCCGCATGATGGTCGACGACGACATCCCGATGAATGCGGGCTGCCTTCGCCCGATCAATATCGTGGTGCCAAAGGCTTCGATGCTGTCCCCGGAGTTCCCCGCGGCTGTCGTCGCGGGTAACGTCGAGGTCTCGCAAGCGGTGACGAACTGCCTATTCGGCGCTCTGCAGGCGTTGTCCTGCGCGCAAGGCACGATGAATAATCTCAACTTCGGCAACGCGAAGTATCAGTATTACGAGACGATCTGCTCCGGTTCGCCCGCAGGCCCGGGCTTCGACGGCACCGACGCCGTGCACACGCATATGACCAATACGCGGCTGACAGATCCGGAGGTACTGGAGTTCCGTTACCCGGTGCTGCTGGAGGATTTCCACATCCGCAAAGGCTCCGGCGGGCGCGGCGAATGGAACGCGGGCGACGGCATTCGCCGCACGATCCGCTTCCTCGAGCCGATGGAATGCACGCTGCTCACCGGTCATCGGCGCGTGCCGCCGTTTGGCCTGCAAGGCGCAAATCCCGGTCAAGTCGGCGAGAACTGGGCGCGACGCAAAGATGGGACGATGGAGAAGCTGAGGGGTTGCGACGCAACCGAGATCGCGGCCGGCGAAGGCATCATTATCCAGACGCCAACGGCCGGCGGGTTTGGGGATCCGAAGAAACGTTCGCGTTAGACGGCGCGCGATTGCCTTGGCGCAGACGCGTCGGGCGCGCTACGCCGTCTGGGACAACGACATTGGTTTCCGTGATGATGCGGTTGCGGCCTGCCGACTTCGCGGCGTAGAGCGCGTTATCAGCGCGCTGAAGAAACGCGTCGACGGTTTCGCCGGCGCGGAACAAGCTGACGCCTGCGCTGATCGTCAGATTGATCGTGGCTTTGCCGGCGCCGATGTCCATATCCTGCAACGTGCGGCGAAGCTGCTCGCCGCGCGCAGCGGTTTCCATCAGCGTCGCCTCTTCCATGAAGCCGACGAATTCCTCGCCACCAAGACGGCCGGCGATTGGAAACGCGCGTTTGATTTCATGTGCGACGACTTGGATCGCGCGGTCGCCCGCGTCGTGACCGTAGGTGTCGTTGATGCGTTTGAAGTGATCGATGTCGAACATCACGGCAGTCAGGAAGCGCCCGGCAGCGGCGCGTTCGCGTGCTTCACCGGCGCGGCGGAATAACGCGCGACGATTAAGGAGTCCGCTGAGCGGATCCGTATTGGCAAGGCGCATGAGTTCGCGCTGAAGCGAGATGACGCGTTCGGCGGCGCGGAGGCGCGCGTAAAATTCGTCTGGCTCCGGAGGCTTGCGCATGAAATCGTCGGCGCCAGCATCGAGTGCCGCTGCGCGGCGGCCGCGCTCTTTGGTCGACGACATCAGAATGACGTAGAGAGGACGTTCGGCGCCGACGGCCGTGCGCGCTTCGGCGCATAACTGTAGGCCCGTCATACCGTCATACTCGCTGCACGTGATCAGCGCGTCCACCTCGTCATGCGTCCGCAAGTGATCGAGTGCCACGTGGGGATCCGTGAAGGTGTGCACGATATGGCCCTGCCCGCCGATCAGCTGCGAAGCAATCATCAGAACAGTTCGGCTCGGGTCGACGACGACGACGTGCATTATTCAGCTTTCACGCAACGGAGCGAGCTGAGAATGACTCTGCCTGAAAGACATGCAGGAAGACTTGAATAGAAAGAATAGCCGCAGCGTTTCGCGTGGGGTGATGAATCGCGTGTTGCGAAGGTTCGTGAGTTTTTCGCTAATTCGGAGTGGGCAGCAAAAAGCCCCCGCGAAGTGCGGGGGCCTTGATCGTCAGCGGCTCGTTAGGCCGGCTGCGAGCCGTTGCGGTTCGTCATGAACCGGTCGAACTCCTCGCGGTCCTTGGCGCGCTTGAGCTGGTCGACGAAGCCGGCGAATTCGGCCTGGGCAGCGGCGAGCTTCTGACGCTCGGCTTCGAGCCGCGCGAGTTCGTCGGCCTTCCAAGCCTCGAATGCCGTATTGCCAGTCTCCGGCTGAACCAACTCACGGCGCTCGCGACGCGAGCGCCGTCCGCCCCACGTCCGCCAACCGAACTGCGTCGTCCAATTCCAGGCGATCATCGCAAGGCCGATCGGCCAGAAGAAGATGAAGCCGAGGATCATCGCTGTCGTCGTCAGCGGGTTCCAGCCGCGCAGGATCGGCGGAATGGCTTCCATTGAAGGATGCGCGAAGGGGTAACGAGACTGGTTGTTGTCCAAGGAAGATATCGTCATGACGCTTCTCCGTTTGTGAATGTAACGTACATTTACATTTGCCTCGGATGAATGTCAAGGCCATTCACATTCCTCGTTTGAAAATTTTGCGAGCTATTTCGGCGGTGCCAGGGAACCGCGAACAAGAGCTTCAACGCCGTCCTGCAGCAGCACGTCCGGCGACGGACGGGGCTCGCGGTCCGGCAGGAAGCCTGCCGCTGAAAGCGTCGCGATGCCGTGCGACATCGCCCAGACGTAGTAGGCAAGCCCGTCAATGTTGACGATCTCGCCCTTCCCTTCAGCACGCATATGATGGGCAACACCACGGATCGCATTGGCGAGACCGTCGAACGTGGCCTGCCCTACCTTCTCGGCCGTATCGAGCGGATATCCGCCGGAGAACATCGCTGCGTAATAGCCGGGCTCTTCGCGCGCGAAGGCGAGATAAGTGTCGCCCATACGCATGAAGCCTTCTTTGTCGGTCGCTGCAGCTTTCGCCGCCGCGCCCATCCGCTTGCCGAATTCTTGGAAACCTTGCTGGGCCACTTCGGCAACGAGGGCTGCACGATCCTTGAAGTGGCGATAAGGGGCAGCGGGTGAAACGCCGGCAAGGCGCGCGGCCTCAACGAGCGTAAAGCCGGCGGGTCCCCGTTCAGCGATCAGTTTGCGCGCCGCGATCACCAGCGCCTCTTTGAGGTTGCCGTGATGATAGCCCTGCCGCGCCAGCGGATCCTTTTTTGTCATGTGAAGACTATAAACATCGTTGGGGCAAAAGTCCAGTTTCCCGTGCACACCGAGCCGGTTGCGGCGAAAAGCTGTGACTTTGATTCCGCTTAGTCCTCGCCCGGGATAGCGCGCGGCAACAGCGGCTCAAGGCCGCGCTTCGGTTCTTCCGGCGCAAAGCCGAGCCGGCGCTGGTGCGCTTGCTGGGCGATCAGGTCGCCTGGAATCGCGCGCGGATTGCAGTAGCTGCGACCCGACCGGCGGCGGGCGAGATCGACATGGATGTGGTCGTAGTGGAAGCGGTTCGAGCCCGGCGCGAGCACGGTCGAGAACTGCTCGCAGGCGGCCGCGTGGACGTCGCGCAGGAACCCCTGCTCTTCCGGTGTGCCGTGCCAGCCATTCTTTACGGTGACTTTTCGGCCATCCGCTAGGGTGAAGCCCGCGATATCGAGAGCATTGCCAAAGGCATGCTCGGAGATCGGCGCGCCACGTTGACCATTCATGCCCCGGCATGAATAGGCGGAAATCTGCTTGATCTCGGCGACCGGTTGACCAAACCAGCGCTGCGCGGCGGGCTGAACCGAACCCGCCATCCATTTGTCGAGCTGCGAGACCAGCGGGCACGCAAGCGTTGCGGTCGGTTGCACGGCGGCCGACGTCGCCGCGAAGGCGAGCAACGGCTTTTGTGGACCGAGACGCGGCGGCGGCCGCGATTCAGGCCGGTTCGGCCCCGACTGCTGCGGATCATAAGGCTCGTCCGCAGGCTCTTCCTCTTCGGGCTCGGAGCCCGGTGGGCTGATTTGCATCGGCCGCTCGCCGAACGGGCGTTGTTCTGTCGATTGGCGCGCATACTGAGGCTCGCGCGGCTCCGGAATCGGGAACGGCCGCGCCGAAGATTGACCAGAAATGCCGCCCGGAGGCCGCAAAGACTCGGCATATGCGGCGAGCGAGGAGCCCTCGCCGATCGCCGCAACCTTGAGAGGCATAGTCGCGCCGCAGACGCCGGGTCCTTCGATCGGACGGATGGGCACAACGGTCGCACTTTGTTTGATCGAGCCCGACTTCATACAGGCGATTTCGGCATCCCGCCGCCACGGGTCGCGCTGGGCGACAAAACTGCCCGCGCAGCCGGCCAAAGCCAGCAGCACAGCGGAGCCGACGAGATACTGGGCCACTCCACGTTTCATGGAAGGCACGGTGCCGCCGGTATGCTTAAGGATTTATTCGAATCCGCAGCTTCGATCTTGCGACGTGATTCATAGTAACTAACGGGTTAACGCGGCCGCCCTCTTCACACGGCGCGCATATCGCCGCAAGTTATCGCACGCCGAAAAAATCGTCACCGCGCTGCACAACGTTCGGAACTTGCGCTCACGAAATGGATTGCTACTGTTACGTGTCGCAACGAGCCGTGAGGTCGCTTAATGGTACAGACCTTCAATCTGAATGTGCTCGCAGCGTTCGCGGCATTAACTTTCGTTGGTGCCGTGCTGTTTGGTGCATTCTAAAAGCTAGCGTTGCTCTCGCCCACTCTCCGACTCAGGCTGAAACTAGGCGAATTGCAATTTCGGAGATGGGACTGCGTATACGGAACACCGGCACGGGGGCGTGCCGGTGTTTTACGTTGTGAGCCCCCAAGTCGTAAGCCACCCTCGCCCGCCGGAGATTTTCCACATGCGACCGAAGACGCTGCTCGAACTCGCGGGCGCCGCGACGCCATCGAAACTTGAGAACACGGCGGTGATCGTGATCGATGCACAACGCGAATATGTCGACGGCAAGCTGCCGCTGCCCGGCGTGAAGGACGCTTTGACGGAGATCGCTGCGCTGCTCGCCGCCGCGCGTGCAGTGGGAGCGCCCGTGTTCCACATTCAGCACAAAGGGCGCGCCGGCGGTGCGTTCGATCCGGGCGGCCCAGGATTTGAGATTGCGCCGCAAGCGGCACCGCAGGATGGCGAAGTCGTCATCGAAAAAGGTCTGCCGAACTCGTTCGCCGGAACGACTTTGAAGGAGGCGCTCGAAAAGACGGGGCGTAAAGAACTCACGCTTGCCGGCTTCATGACGCATATGTGCGTCGAAGCGACGGCGCGTGCTGCACTCGACCTCGGCTACAAATCCACGGTTGTCGCTTCAACAACAGTGACGCGCGATTTACCGGATCCCGTCAGCGGAGAGACAATCACAGCGGCCGATCTGAAGCGCGCGTCCCTCACCGCGCTTAACGATCGCTTCGCGGTGGTGGTGCCCGATTTGAACGCAGTGAAATAACTAGATTGGCGGCACGCGTCCCGTGCGGACGATGTGTGCGCCGACCGGGCGTCCGTGCCGCTCTGCTTGCACGGCCGCCGCTTCAAAATCATACGGTACGGCGCGCAGCTCCGCAGTCCACTCGGAAGCCACCTTCTCGATGAAGGCGTAGCGCGCAAGCGGCGACCCCGTTTCCATCGCATGCGGCACAGGTGTTTCGTCACGATACGCCGGAAAGCCCGCGCTGCCCGGATTGACGATCAGTATTCCGTCGACAGTGACGACGCGGGGGATGTGCGTATGCGCGCAGAGGACGACGCGCGCACCGCCAATCCCCTTGATACGCGCGCGGATGTTGGCTTCGGTGTCGAGCACCGGTGCTCCCGACCTCACATCTTCGAGCAGATACTCAAGATCGCCACCGGCCGGGCTTCCGTGACACGCGAAGACCTCGCCATTCGCAAGAGAAAGTGTCTTCGGCAAACTCGCGATCCAGTCGACATGCACGTTGGACAATGTACTTCGCGCGATGATGTCGGATGGAATCGCGCTGCCTTCAAGGACTTGCCGCTCGTGATTTCCGGAGATCGTTTGAGCCTCGATGCTCATCTGCAGATCGGCAGCGCCTGCCGGATCGAAAGGGCCTGAAACGAGGTCACCAAGATTAGCGATCAGGTCGACCTTCGCGCTTTCGATATGAGCGAGGACCGCTTCGAGCGCGAGACGGTTTCCATGAACGTCCGCGATAACTGCAATACGCATCCCACCTCGTCCTGAAATTGGCTAGCAGCAATAGCCAACCCTATTTCCAAGAGGCCTTATCGGACAATAAAAAGTATTAGGCTGCTTTCCCTTGCGTGATGTGGCGCGGGTCGTAATTGAGGATCGGCGCGAGCCAGCGCTCGATCTCTTCGATCGTCATGCCCTTACGCGCTGCATAGTCCTCGACCTGATCGCGCTCTATCTTGCCGACGCCGAAGTAGTGGCTCTCCGGATGCGAGAAGTAGAAGCCGGAGACTGACGCGCCTGGCCACATCGCAAAACTTTCGGTGAGCTTGATGCCGATCTTCTCTTCAGAGCCGAGCAGATCGAACAACGTCTTTTTCTCGGTGTGATCGGGCTGTGCCGGATAACCGGGTGCCGGGCGAATGCCGCGATACTTCTCGAGGATCAAGTCTTCGGCCGACAATGCCTCTTCGGCACCGAAGCCCCAGAACTCTTTGCGCACGCGTTCGTGCAAGCGCTCGGCGAGTGCTTCCGCAAGACGGTCGGCCAGAGCCTTGACCATGATCGACGAGTAATCGTCATTGGCGCGCTTGAAACGATCCGCGATCTCGTCTTCGCCGATACCCGCAGTGACGGCGAAACCACCGACATAGTCGGCAAGTCCGCTCTCTTTCGGTGCGACAAAATCCGACAGTGCTGTGTTGTGACGTCCCTCGCGCTTTGCGAGCTGCTGACGGAGCGTGTGCAGCAGCGCCGACTTTTCGCTGCGATCGTCACCATCGTAAAGCTGGATGTCGTCGCCGACCGCATTCGCGGGCCAGAAGCCGATCACGGCGGCAGCGCGGAACCACTTCTCTTCGACGATCTTCTTCAGCATCGCGGTCGCGTCGTCGTAAAGGTTACGCGCGGCCTCACCAACGACATCGTCTTTCAAAATACCCGGAAAACGGCCGGCAAGCTCCCAGGTTTGGAAGAACGGCGTCCAATCGATGTAGGGCACGAGCTCTTCAAGCGGATAGTCAGCGAAGAACTTCTCGCCGATGAAGCTCGGTTTCGGCGGAACATATGACCCGGACCAATCATATTTCGGCGCGTTCGCGCGCGCGGCGCTCAGCGACAGGCGCAGCTTGTCCTGCTGCGCGCGCGCGTGCGCATCGGCGATCTTGACGTATTCCTTGCGCACGTCGTCCATGTAAGCAACGCGCTGGTCCGCCGAGAGCAGCGATGACGCTACACCGACCGCGCGGCTCGCGTCGGTAACGTAGATCGTCTGACCGCGAGAATAATTAGGATTGATCTTCACCGCCGTGTGGACGCGGCTCGTCGTTGCTCCACCGATGAGCAGCGGAACGTTGAAGCCCTCGCGCTCCATCTCGGCGGCGACGTGGCACATCTCGTCGAGCGACGGCGTGATCAGGCCGGAAAGCCCAATGATGTCGACCTTTTCGGTCTTTGCAGTCTCGAGGATCTTCGCGGCCGAAACCATAACGCCGAGATCAATGACTTCGTAGTTGTTGCACTGGAGCACGACACCAACGATGTTCTTGCCGATGTCGTGGACGTCCCCCTTCACGGTCGCGAGCAAAACCTTGCCGTTAGCCGACTGGTGCACTTGCCCGGACTCTTCCTTTTCCTTTTCCATGAAAGGCATCAGGTAGGCGACCGCCTGCTTCATCACGCGTGCAGATTTGACGACCTGCGGGAGGAACATCTTGCCGGAGCCGAACAGATCGCCGACGACGTTCATGCCGTCCATCAGCGGCCCTTCGATCACATGGAGCGGACGCGCCACCTCGAGGCGCGCGGCTTCGGTATCTTCTTCGATGTATTGCGTGATGCCGTGCACCAGCGAATGGCTGAGGCGCTGCTTGACCGGCAGCTCCCGCCAAGAGAGATCAGCCTCCTTCTTGGCCGCGCCGCCCTGCCCGCGGAATTTGTCGGCGATCGCGAGCAAGCGCTCGGTCGAGTCGTCGCGGCGATTGAGGACGACGTCTTCGCAGATTTCGCGCAGTTCAGGATCAAGATCGTCATAGACCGGCAGCGCGCCCGCGTTGACGATGCCCATGTCCATGCCGGCGCGGATAGCGTGATAAAGAAACACGGAGTGCATCGCAGCGCGGACCGGCTCGTTACCGCGGAATGAGAACGAGAGATTCGACACGCCGCCCGACACATGCGCATGCGGCAAGTTCTTGCGGATCCATCGCGTCGCTTCGATGAAGGCGACGCCGTAGCCCGAATGCTCTTCGATGCCGGTCGCAACCGCGAAGATGTTCGGATCGAAGATGATGTCCTGCGGCGGGAAGCCAACCTGCTCGGTCAGGATCTTGTAGGCCTTCTCGCAGATCTCGATCTTACGCTCGTAGCTGTCAGCCTGACCCTTTTCGTCGAACGCCATAACGACGACGGCAGCGCCGTAAGCGTGCACCTTCCTCGCCTGCGCGATGAAGGCGTCGACGCCCTCTTTCATCGAAATCGAATTGACGATCGATTTGCCCTGGACACACTTCAGCCCAGCTTCGATCACCGACCATTTCGACGAGTCGATCATCAGCGGCACGCGCGCGATGTCGGGCTCGGATGCAATCAAGTTGAGGAACTCAACCATCGCCTTTTCGGAGTCGAGCAGGCCTTCGTCCATGTTGACGTCAAGCACCTGCGCGCCATTTTCGACCTGCTCGCGCGCGACCGCGAGCGCAGCCGTGTAGTCGCCCGCCGTGATCAGCTTACGGAATTTTGCCGATCCGGTGACGTTGGTCCGCTCGCCGACGTTGATGAATTGCGCGATCGTCGGCGCAACAGTCTCAAGCTCACTCATTACGCAAACTCAAAGGCTTCGAGGCCGGACAAACGCAGGCGCTCGGGGATTTTCGGGATGACACGCGGTTTCTTGCCCTTAACGGCTTCGGCCACCGCGCGGATGTGCGCGGGCGTGGAGCCGCAGCAGCCGCCGACGACATTGACGAGGCCGGCCTTGGCGAATTCGCCGACAAGAGCCGCCATCTGTTCCGGGCTTTCATCGTAAAGCCCGAACTCATTCGGCAGACCGGCATTCGGATAAGCGCAGACAAGCGTGTCGGCGACACGCGAGATTTCGGCGATATGAGCGCGCATCTCTTTAGCGCCAAGTGCGCAGTTGAGCCCGACAGTCAGCGGCCGCGCATGCTGGACTGAATACCAAAAAGCTTCCGGTGTCTGGCCCGAGAGTGTGCGGCCGGACAAGTCGGTGATCGTGCCGGAGATCATGATCGGCGCGCGTTCGCCGCGCCGTGTAAATTCATCTTCGGCGGCGACGATGGCAGCCTTGGCGTTCAACGTATCGAAGATCGTCTCAATCAGAATGAGGTCGGCACCACCGTCGAGCAGCCCCTTCACCTCTTCGGCGTAGGCGTCCCGCAATTCGTCGAACGTCACGGCACGGAAGCCCGGGCGATTGACGTCGGGTGAGAGCGACGCGGTGCGGTTCGTCGGCCCGATCGCGCCGGCGACGAAGCGCGGGCGGCCATCTTCCTTCTCGGCGATGTCGGCGGCCTCACGTGCGAGCCGCGCACCATCGTGATTGAGTTCGTAGACGAGGCTTTCCATACCGTAGTCGGCCTGCGCAATCGACGTCGACGAAAACGTGTTGGTCTCGACGATGTCGGAGCCGACGCGGAAGTAGTCGAGATGGATCGCACGCACAGCGTCGGGCTGGGTGAGGATCAGCAGATCGTTGTTGCCGCGCACGTCGCGATTCCAGCTCTTGAAGCGCTCGCCGCGATAGCCGGACTCGTCGAGCTTCAAATTCTGGATCTCGGTGCCCATTGCGCCGTCGAGCACAAGAATACGCTCGGCCGCAATGTCGCGAAATCTCTGTTCGGTCGAAGCCATTATGCCGCCTTCTGTGCTGCCGCCGGGCGCATGCCGAGCAGATGGCAGATCGCGTAGACGAGATCAGCGCGGTTCATCGTGTAGAAATGGAAATCCGTCACGCCGCGATCGACGAGATCGAGCACCTGCTCGGAGGCAACCGCTGCCGCGATCAGCTTTCGTGTCGCCGGATCGTCGTCGAGACCATCGAAGCGTGCCGCGAGCCAATCCGGAATGGTCGCGCCGGCGCGCGACGTGAAGTTCTTGGCTTGCTTGAAATTCTGCACAGGCAAAATTCCAGGCACGATCGGAATATCGATGCCACGGGCGCGCACGCGATCGAGGTAACGGAAGTAGAGCTCGTTATCGAAGAAGAACTGCGTGATCGCGCGATCAGCGCCTGCATCGACTTTCGCTTTGAGCACGTCGATGTCCGCATCGATCGAAGCGGAGTCGGGATGCTTTTCCGGATAAGCAGAGACCGAGACCTCGAAGTCACCTAGCTTTTTGATGCCGTCGACCAGTGCGGCAGATGTTTCGTAACCACACGGATGCGGCGCGAATTTGGTGCCGATGCCGGCGGTCGGGTCACCGCGCAGCGCGACGATGTGGCGAACGCCGGCGTCACGATAACTGCCGATGACGTCGTTGATTTCGTTCTTTGTCGCATCGACGCAGGTGAGATGCGCAGCGGGCAGCAGCGAGGTTTCGTTGACGACACGTTTGACGGTCGCGTGGGTGCGTTCGCGCGTCGAGCCGCCCGCGCCGTATGTCACAGACACGAAGGATGGCGAGAGCGGCGCAAGGCGGCCGATGGCGTCCCATAAATTGCGTTCCATTTCGTCGGTCTTCGGCGGGAAGAACTCGAACGAGACATTGAGGCGGTCAGCATCCGCAATGCGGCTGGCGCGATCGTTGGCAATCGGTGTCATCACGCAACTTCCTTGGTTTGCGTCGCGAGCGCGATGCGAAGATCGCGGCCCAACCATAGCGAAACGGCAATTTTTCCGTCGGAGCTTGCTTCCGGCGCGAGGTCGCGCTGCAGCGTCACGTCAAGCCCGGCAGCGCTCATCCATTGCGTTACGGTGTCGGCAGAAAAACCGAGACGACGGTGCGCATGTTGTTCGCGCAGAAATTCGAGTTCGTGCGGCGCGAAATCGACTACCAGCATACGGCCGCCAGGACGCAATACGCGCGCGGCCTCGCGGAGGGCACCGGCTGCGTCGTCCAAATAATGCAGCACCTGATGGATGATCACGACGTCGAAGGAATCCTTCGGCATCGGCAAATCGTAGATGTCGCCTTGTCGCACCGTGCAGTGGCGCAGGCCTGCCGCGTCGAGACGCGCGCGAGCTACAGATAACATCGCGAGCGACATGTCGAGGCCGGTTCCGCGCTCGATTGACGGTGCGAACATTTCGAGGATGCGGCCAGTGCCGGTGCCTAGATCGAGCAGCGAGCGGAACGGCCGATCTTTCAGTGCATCGGCAATCGCGGCTTCGACGGCGTCGTCCGGCACGTGAAGTTGCCGCAGACGGTCCCACTCCCCGGCATGTGCTTGGAAGTAATTCTGCGCCGCATCAGCACGCGCTGCGCGCACCGCGACGAGGCGCTCGTGGTCGCGCGCGATGACGTCGTCCCGCGGGTCGAGACGGCCGACAATGTCGCGTACGATCTCGGCGCCATCTTCCGGCAGGCGGAAAAACGCCCACGACCCTTCGCGGAAGCGTTCGACCAGGCCGGCCTCGGTGAGGAGCTTGAGGTGGCGCGATATGCGCGGTTGCGACTGGCGCAGGATGTCGGTCAGGTCGGTGACGGTCAGCTCAACCTCGGCGAGCAGCGCGAGAATACGCAGGCGCGTCGGCTCCGCCGCTCCGCGAAGGACGGCGGTGAGCGTCTCGAACGAGATCGGCGGCTGGGCACCCTGATCAAACATAAAGATATCTTTATATCGACAATCGCTGGATTGCAAGCTTGATTACTCGCCTCGGTGGAGCGCGCCCATCACAGAAATATCAGCAATTTCAGCGATCTAGGCATTTGATGCGTCGGGCTTCGCTCTGTCGGCCACAACGCTCCGGCACATTCTCGCGCAAAATCGCTCGATCAGCACCGGCAAGTCGATCTTCTGTTGCTGCGATGGCATAAGAACGGGATGAACGATCTCCACCGTCCTGGCGACACGGCAAAAGACCTTCGCGAGGGCGAAGTCGCCGTCGATCTGCCCGCCGATTTCGATGCCGGCGTCTACTTCATCGGCCGTATCCACACGCCGTGGAAAACGCGCAGCGAGTGCCCGAAGAATGCACGCGCCTCCGACGCGATCTGCACTGTGGAGCTCGAAGAGCGCTGGGAAGCGGCACTGAAAGACGTTGCGGGTTGCACGCATCTGCTGCTGCTTTACTGGATGCACGAGGCGCGGCGCGATCTCGTATTGCAGAAGCCTCGGCATTACGAAGCGCAGCGCGGCACATTCTCGATCCGCTCGCCAGTGCGACCGAACCCGATCGCGGCGAGTGTTGCGGCGCTCATCGGCATCGATGGACGCAAGCTTTCCATCCGCGGCATCGATTGCATCGACGGCACACCGCTCGTCGACATCAAGCCGTATTTTTCTTCGGTCGATTCCGTGCCAAATGCCGTCGTCAATTGGCACGCCAGCGGAACGCAAAGAGGCGAATGATCCAAAGCAAAAGCCGCGGACAATCGTCCGCGGCTTCGTCATTCAAACGCTATGATCTCAGCGATCAGCCTGACGACGCGTGTCCTGCTGCTCCGGCTCGCCCATCGGCTCGATGAGGCGCTGCTGAATTTCCGTGTAGATGCGCAGCAGCCACTTCTCGGCCTGCGTCGCGCGCTCCTGATAGTGACGCGCGTGCGCTTCGAGCTGCTGCATCCGATTTTCAAGATCACGTACTTCTTCGGCGAGCTGCTCGGCGCGCGCATGCGCGCGGTCCTCGTTACGACGCGAAGCATCCGCTGCTTGCTGCAGCAGAGCGATAATAGCCTGGCCGGAACGCTCGACTGCGTCAGGCCCGCCCGCGCGCGGATCACGTCCGCCCGGATTGATGTTGAGTACGTTGTCCACTGTGTTTACCCCGATACGCCACCCCGGCGCATTTCGCGCCTTGTGACCCCTATCCTCCTCCTTCGGAAGCAGACTGTAAAGAGTGACACAGCCAACTAGTTGTAAGGCATGGCGAATTGGCCACAGCTAGTGACAGTTCAACGACAACTTAAGCGAAAATTTCAGCGTCGAATCATTTCTGTCATGCGCGACGGCGCCTCATTGGCGCTGCGCGCATGCACGACGGCAGTGTCGTCGGCGTAAATCCGCTTCCATTCCGTCATGCGATCAAGGAACTGCGCCGCAGGGGACGAAGGCCTGAGCAGCGTGGCCTCGATCTCGTAGCGTTCGAGTAGGCTGAGAAAGCCGGATAGGTCCTGCAGTTCGGTCGCACGATGATGCTGCAGCATGAAATCGCGCCCGAATAGTTCGGTCCGCCCGTCAATGAATGTCGGGATCCCTGCCGCGATCATCGCACCGCCGAAATCGTAGTCGTTGAAGACACGTTTCGCGTTGGCGAGCTTCAAAGCGACGATGGCGCGCTGCGGTGACGCATTCACGGGCGGCGCATAAGTGCCGAGCGAAGCCAGCGCCGTGATCGCGATCACCATGACGAAGGCGGCAATCTCAATCGTCTCGGAGAGTTTGGTGTCAGGCTCCGGACGCCAGCGCGCGATTTCTCGCCCGAGCGGCAATGCAATCGCCATCGGCGCGAGAAGCGCGAACGTCTCGGTGTTGCGATTGGCCGACAACGCGAGATGCAAAAGCCCGAGCACAATCAGGACGCGCACAGGTGGCAACTTCACGCCAGCCATCAGCCCGCCGGCGACAACGGCGAGCAACACGGCCTCGAAGAACGAGAACGTGGCGAAGTCAAACGGACGCCATTCGGAGATCAACCGAAGCGCATCGCCCATTCCGAGAATGCGATAAGTGACGAGAAGCGACTCCGATCCGTACGGCGTGGCACATGCGGCTGCCACACTCGCGACACCGAAGAGCGCCCAGCGGAGCGCGACCTTCAATCGATCGGTGCTCTCGGCGCTTACGATCGCGTCGAGCGCGATGCCCGCCAACAAAACAAACGCGAGCGTGAAGCCACCGTGAACGTTCGCCCAAAGCACGACGACGATGAGCAGCCACCAAGGTGGCGCACGTCCCTCTTCGTTCGCGCGCCACAATCCGGCGAACCAAGCGACCATCAGCGGGAATGCAAGCACGTGCGGACGCGCCGTGATATGCGGTGCAGCAATCAAAATCGCGATCAGCGTCGCGGCAACGGCGGGCAGCAGAGCGAGGCGCTGCAGCAGGAAGCGCGCCTGCAGCGCGAATGCGGCGGCGCAAGCAAGCCCGGTCAGCGCTATCACACCGAGCCAACCAAACCAGCGATGCGCGAGCGCAAACAGAACCTGCGCGAGCCACTGGCTCGAGATCCAAGGCTCACCGCGTTTGGTGAATGAGAAGGCGTCGGTGCGCGGCACGGCGCGCTCGCTCAGCATCCAATTGCCGAGAACGATCTGCCACTGCGTATCCGGGTCGTTCAGCAGCTTCGGCCCTGCGACGAGCAACAAGCCATAGACCAGCAGGCCGATGAACACGGCTATCGCGGCGGGCGGGAGTTGTTTCGACGGCATGGCGGGCCGAATTAGACCCGCCAAGCCATAAATTCCGGTTAAGCCACCGATTGCAACCCCGTTCGCACCTTACTCAGGCTTGAAGCCCGATGCCTTGATCACCGGCTCCCAAAGCGCCGAGTCCGCCTTTTGGATCGCGGCGAATTCCGACGAGCTGGTTCCTGTCGGCTGGAGCCCGAGCGTCACGAGTTTCGCGCGCAGTTCCGGGTTCTGCAGCGCCTTCACGATAATCTCGCTGTAGCGCTGAACGGTCGCGGCCGATGTTCCGGCCGGCGCGAAGATGCCGTACCAGCCTGTGCCGACGATGTCGTATCCGGATTCCTTGAAGCTCGGCACATCGGGCAAGAAGGCCGAGCGCGCCCTGTCCGACGTCGCAAGAACCTTGATGGGGCCGGCCTTGTGCGCCTCGAGCAGATCGCTCGTCGTCGTCACGAAGATGGGAAGCTGATCGCCGAGGAGATCGGTGAGTGCAGCCGCCGAGCCACGATAGTTGACGTGCTGCAGCGGAAGGCCTGCGGCGCGCCCGAACAACAGCCCGAAGAAGTGCGGCAGCGTGCCGGCACCGGGAGAGCCGTAACTCGCGCGCTTCTCATCGGCCTTCACCCAAGCGACGAGCTCTTTGAGATCCTTGGCGGGAACGCTCGGGGCGACAGCGAGCGAGAAGTCGAAGGTACCGATCTGACTGACCGGCACGAAGTCCGTGAAGGGATCGTAGCCGAGCGACGGATAGAAATGCTGATAGACCGCCATCGGAGCGATGGGTGTCGAGAGCAGCGTCAGCCCATCCGGTGCGGCCGCCTTAACGGCCGAGACTCCAATGCGGCCGGCCGCACCGGAACGACTCTCGACGATGACGGGACGGCCGAGTTCGACTCTCAACGCTTCCGCGACAAGCCGCGAGATCGCATCACCAGATCCGCCCGCCGAGAACGGAAAGATGATCTTGACTGGTGCTTCAGTGATTTGAGCGTGTGCTTGTGGCGAAAACGCCACGAAAATCATCAACGCTAATATATTTCGCAGAATCAACTTCATAAGTCGCGTTTCCCCTTGGCGGAACACAGAGAATAAAACCGTCGCGCGAATTTTTCTCGCGCGCATCTGCTCGTTAGTTGCAGTGACGACCAATCCGGCAGCTGATCTGCCACGCCGGAATACATTTTACAAAAATTGATTGCAGGGGCGTTGGGGATGAAGACCATTTATGGCGCTGTGCGCCGCATTGCGCTGTGGAAGATTGTTTTGGCAGGAAGTGCCGCGCTAGGCACACTGTTGTTAACCGGCGCGGTATCACGCGCGCAAACCTTCATGAATTACGACGGAACAACAACGAGCGACTATTCTGCGGCGGTCGCGGCGTGGGCAAATGCAGCGGAGTTCAAGAAGAACTGGTCGCTCAATGCCATGAATGCCCAGTATGCTTACACACTCGGGTTCAGTGCAAATGGCGTCAAGCTCGGTGCGGTAGATTCCGGAATCGCTGTTACGCATCCGGAGTTCGTCAATCGGGGTGTCAGCGCGATCGCGATATCCGGCACCTACGACAGCGACGGTCAGCAGCTTGATGGTTCCGGTAGAAGTTGGAAAAAAGGTGACGCCTTCAATGCTGTGCCCGGCACCCACATTCCAGCTGTGAATGACGACCATGGTACGCTTGTGTCGGGTCATATCATGGCAGCCAACGATGGCACCAATATCATGGGCGTCGCCTTCAACAGCAAATATTATCTCACCAACAGCAACGGCAACGACGGTTCGATCTACGGATCGAACATGGACTACAACTACTTCTATGCCGCTTACAGCAGTGTCGCGCTGAAGGATCGCGGCGCAGGGAACGATCGAGTACGCGTCATCAATACCAGCTGGGGTTCGCCAGTCAGCGGCGAGAACTACGACACCCTCGATGGCGTCAGGAACGGATACTTCTCGCTATTTCAGGCCGACAAGCCGATCGAACAGCGCAAGCTGACTTGGCTCGACGCTGCTGCAAAAGTAGCCCAAGAATACGACGTCTTAATGGTCTGGGCCAACGGCAACACCGGTTACAAAAATGGCACGCCGCGCGCTGTGCTTCCCTACTTCAGGCCGGAATTGGAAAAATATTGGATCGCCGCCACAGGGCTGAATTCCGACCTCACACAGACATACAACGAATGTGGAATTTCCAAGTACTGGTGTGTTGCAACGCCAGCGACTTATCTTTTCAGCGCGCAGGCCGACGGTAGCATAAAGAATGTTGCAGGAGGCGGCACGTCGACCGCTGCTCCGCAAGTCACGGGTGCGCTTGGCATCTTGATGGAGCGCTATCCTTATCTTGGCAACGAGGAAGTGCGGACGATCCTGCTCACCACAACGAAGCATCTTGGTGACGGACCGGTCGATACGCCAAACGTCAAATTCGGGTGGGGAATCCCTGACTTGCAAAAGGCGATGAACGGACCGAGCCAACTGCTCGGAACGTTCAATGCCAATATCCCGGCTGGTACGGTCGACTTATGGTCTAACGGGATCTCGCAAGCAGCGTTGGTCCAGCGGAAATCGGACGACGTCACCGAAGCTGAACAAATTCGCGGCGAGGTCAGAGACCTTCGTTCGTTGATTGAAGGCTCGGGACTGCGGTCGCAAGCAGATGCTGCTCCTGCTCTCATCGAAACGCTTCTTACGGCTATCAAAGCTCGCGATAAAGCAGCAGTCGTAAATGCAATGAACGCCATTTCCGGTAACCGAGTCGCCGTGCAAATTCTCGGAGCGTCACTTATAAGCCAGATCACGACCCGAATTTTGAACGTGATCATCAGACCAACTACGAGCACGGCGAATACCCTCGCAGCGCAGTTCCCGTCTTCTGCAAGTTTCACAGAAGAATCATTGGCGAAAGCAGTGGCAGCTGTCGTCGTACAACTTCAATCAACAATCTCGGCGAGTGAACAGCGGCTGACCTTTCTGGCCAAACCGGACTCGGCTTACGTCGGCAGCCTGATCAAATCCGGTGATGGCGCGCTGATCCTGACGGGCAAAAGCACCTTCACGGGCAGCACGACCGTTGAAGGCGGTCTGCTCGAAGTCAACGGCTCGTTGGTTTCAGTGGTGACGGCGACGAAGACAGCACAAGGCAGTGGAACCATCGGCGGCACCGGCACAATCGGCGGGCTCGTCGCGCAATCCGGCGGCATCGTCTCGCCGGGCAATAGTGGTTTGACGCCGACATTCAATCTCGACCCGACCGCGATGGCGACGATCGCCAATCCCAAGAGCATCGGGACGCTGACACTCGCCGGCAACGCGACGTTCGAGAAAGGCAGCGGGTTTCTGGTGCAGATCGCAGAGGATGGGCGTAGCGATCTCCTCAAGGTCATGGGCAAGACGCAGCTTAACGGCGGCCTCGTCTATGTCGCGCCCGAAACGCGCGTCACGTTGTTGACCGAAAAGGAACTGGAAGGTCCGGCTTTCGTCGGCAAGACGTATACGATCCTGACCTCGGGCGGAGGCGTGAGCGGCACGTTCGATGCCGCATTGCCTGCCTACAAGTTTGTCCGCGCGGACCTCGGCTACACGGCAAGCGACGTGCAGCTGTCATTCAGCCGGAATGCGGTCGCGTTCAGCGCGGCGGCAGACACGGCCAATCAAAAGGCCGTTGCCGACGCGATCGAAAAGTTTGGCGATAGCAAGATCGAACGGTTCGTCGGGCCTAGCGGAATTCCGACCGCGACGGCGGCGATGACCAAGGATGCCGCCGACCTCGCCGCCGCCGAGTTGGCTGCCGCAAAGGCTGCCGCCGAATTGGCTGCTGCAAAAGCCGCTGCAGAGCTGGCTGCCGCGAAGGCCGCCTCGGAACTTGCCGCCGCAAGAGCTGCTGCCGAACAGGCTGCCGCAACGGCCGCTGCCGAACTAGCCGCCGCAAAGGCCGCCGCCGACCAGGCGACCAAGGCGGCTGCTGATCTGGCCGCCACAAAGGCGGTCGCCGAACAGGCTGCCGCAACGGTCGCTGCGGAACTCGCCGCCGCGAAGACAACTGCCGAACAGGCTCTCGCTAGGGCCGCTGCCGACATGGCCGCCGCGAAGACCGTCGCCGAACAGGCTGCCGTAAAGGCTGCTGCCGACCTCGCCGCCGCGAAGGCCGCCGCCGACCTGGCTGTCAAGGCCGCCACCGACCTCGCAGCCGCGAAGACTGTCGCCGAACTGGCTGTCGTCAAAGCCGCGGCCGAACAGGCTGCCGCAAAAGCCGCCATCGAATTGGCCGCGGCCAAGACCGCCGCCGAACAGGCGGCAGCAAAAGCTGCTGCTGAGCTCGTGGTCGCAAAGGCTGCCCTCGATCAGGCCGCCAAAGTCGCTGCTGATCTGGCTGCCGCCAAGACCGCCGCCGAACAGGCGGCAGCAAAAGCTGCTGCTGAGCTCGTGGTCGCAAAGGCTGCCCTCGATCAGGCCGCCAAAGTCGCTGCTGATCTGGCTGCCGCCAAGACCGCTGCCGAACAGGCAGCCGCAAAAGCCGCTGCTGAACTCGCTGCCGCAAAAGCCGCAGCTGATTTGGCCGCCGCCAGAGAAGCCGCCGCCAAAGAAGCGGCCGAGAAAGCCATTCAAGCAAAGCGGCCGCTGCAGTATTCGATGACGCTTTACAACAGGATTTTACTGGCGGGCGCGAACGAAGATCTCAACCCGATCTACGACGCTCTCTCGGGTGACTTCCATGTCTCGACCAAGAGCGCGCTCATCAACGACGCGACCGCGATCCGCGACGCGATGTTCGGACGCTTGCGTTCAGCGCCTGACAGCATCCAGGCTCCGGCAGCTCCGATGGCTTATGCGCCACCGGCCGATGCGATGATGGCCTTTGCGGCGCTCGACAAGGCGGTCGGCGAGCTAAAAGCGCCGACGCCGCTTGGGCTGTGGGCGCAGGGTCTCGGCTCGACCGGGCGGCTCAACGGCGATGGCAATGCGTCGGCGTTGACGCAGTCGTCCTACGGCTTCCTCGGCGGTTTCGATCGCTCGGTTGCCGGAGAGCGCGGCCGTGTCGGTATTCTCGCCGGTTATACTCACAGCACTTACGGCGGCACCTCGGGCACGAGTTCGAACAAGGGCGAGAGCGACAACCTGACGCTCGGCCTCTATGGCAGCACTGCGTTCGGCCCGCTCGCGCTGCGCGGCGGCGCCAGCTACACGTGGCACGAACTCTCGACAAAGCGTCAAAACATCATCGGCACGACGCTGACGGCCGACTATTCCGCCGCCAGTGCGCAAGTGTTCGCCGAACTTGGATATCGGGTGCAGCTCGGTGCAGTCGCGCTCGAGCCGTTCGCGAATGCCGCCTACGTGAACTTGACCACCGGTGCATTCAACGAGAACGCCTCGAACCCGGCAGCGCTGATCGCTCCGCGCTCAACGACTGGCGTTGCATTTACGACCCTTGGCTTGCGCGGGGATGCGCAGATCAACGTTGGCGGTCTGCCGCTGACGGCGAATGCAATGCTCGGCTGGCGCAATGCGTCTGGTGAGATAACGCCGCTTTCGACCTTCTCGTTCGAAGGGGCGGTGCCGTTCCAAGTTCAAGGCGCGCCGATTGCACGCAATGCGCTGGTCGCGGAAGCGGGCCTTGCCTACTACGTGACGCCGTCGACGCGGCTCAACGTGACTTACGGCGGCCAATACGGCAGCGGCAATACGAACCAGACCGTGCGCGGCGGAGTCTCGGTCGCGTTCTGACGCGACGAAAGCGCTCCTCCTACTCGGAGCGCGATCAAACGACGATGGCGAGCGCCGAAAGGCCTCGCCGTCTCGCTTAGACCATCACGGTCGGCGCGATGGTTCGCGTGATCGGCGGCTTCGCCTTCAACGGCGCGGTCGTGTCGGCGCATTGACGCGCCTGACCGAGGTACATCGCAAAGCCGAAGGCCGCGATCAGAAGGGCGAGGCCCATATAGTTGACGAGGTCGTATTTGCGGCGTTCGACCGTAAAGATGTCCGTGTTCATAGCGTTCTCCAGGGTTCTACCCCTTCGTCGCGTCACGCCGCCGCCAGGTTCACGCCGCACCCCGGCGCGGTTGACAGTGGCCCGCCCAGGTCTAAGTTAGAGACGTTCCGAGGGGTGCCCGCGTTACGGGCTGAGATACGGCAGTCGCCGTGACCCTTTGAACCTGATCCGGGTCATGCCGGCGAAGGGACGGACTTAACTTTCAAGCCCAAACTCCGCCTCCCGGATCTCCCGTTCACCAGCGCGGTGCGCACAATGCGCGCTTCGCCGCAAGGAGATCCGCTATGAATAAGCCAGTTTCGCCGTCCGAATTCGTCGCCCCGAAGGTGACGACCGGCGCCCTCCCCGCCTCACGCAAGACCTACATCACGCCGGAAGGCGCCGCCGACGTGCGCGTGCCGATCCGCGAGATCGTCCTGTCGGAAGCCTCGGGCGAGCCGCCGCTGCCGGTCTACGACACCTCCGGTGTCTACACGGACGACAATGTCGCGATCGACGTCGAGCGCGGCCTGAAGCGTCATCGCGCGGCCTGGATCAAGGAGCGCGGCGGCATCGAGGAATACGACGGCCGCGACATCAAGGCAGAGGATAACGGCAACGCCGCCGGCAAGCACCTCGCCCGCACCTTCCCGAACACGCCGAAGCCGATGCGCGGCATCGAGACGGGCGCTGCCGCCGCCAGCGTGCCGGCGACGCCGAAGGCCGCCCTGCCCGATTCTGTCGGCTTCGATGCGACGCAGTTCGAGCGTGCGCAAAGCCATCACCCGATCACGCAGCTCGAATGGGCCCGCCGCGGCGTCATCACGAAAGAGATGATGTATGTCGCGACGCGCGAGAATCTCGGCCGCCAGCAGCAGCTCGAACGCGCCGAAGCCGCGCTTGCGGACGGCGAAAGCTTCGGCGCTTCGCTCCCCGCGTTTGTCACGCCGGAATTCGTCCGCGACGAAATCGCGCGCGGCCGCGCCATTATTCCCAGCAACATCAACCACTCGGAACTCGAGCCGATGATCATCGGCCGCAACTTCCTCACCAAGATCAACGCGAATATCGGCAACTCGGCCGTGACCTCGTCGGTCGAGGAAGAGATCGAGAAGATGGTGTGGGCGATCCGCTGGGGCGCCGACACCGTGATGGACCTCTCGACCGGCCGCAACATCCACAACACGCGCGAATGGATTCTGCGCAACTCGCCGGTGCCGATCGGCACCGTGCCGATCTATCAAGCGCTCGAGAAGGTCAACGGCGACCCGGTCAAGCTCGATTGGGAAGTCTACAAGGACACGCTGATCGAACAATGCGAGCAAGGCGTCGATTATTTCACGATCCACGCCGGTGTGCGCCTTGCTTACGTGCATCTGACGGCAAGCCGCGTCACCGGCATCGTCTCGCGCGGCGGCTCGATCATGGCGAAGTGGTGCCTCGCGCATCACAAGGAGAGCTTCCTCTACGAGCGCTTCGACGAGATCTGCGATCTCATGCGCCGCTATGACGTGTCGTTCTCGCTCGGCGATGGCCTGCGCCCCGGCTCGATCGCCGACGCCAACGACCGCGCGCAATTTGCCGAACTCGAAACGCTCGGCGAGCTGACGAAGAAGGCGTGGGCGAAGGGTTGCCAGGTGATGATCGAAGGCCCGGGCCATGTCCCGCTGCACAAGATCAAGATCAACATGGACAAGCAGCTGAAAGAGTGCGGCGAAGCGCCGTTCTACACGCTCGGGCCGCTCACCACCGACATCGCACCGGGCTACGACCACATCACCAGCGGCATCGGCGCCGCAATGATCGGCTGGTTCGGCTGCGCGATGCTCTGCTACGTCACGCCGAAGGAGCATCTCGGCCTGCCGAACCGCGACGACGTCAAGCACGGCGTCATCACGTACAAGATCGCGGCGCATGCGTCGGACCTCGCCAAGGGGCATCCGGCCGCGCAGCTGCGCGACGACGCGCTGTCACGCGCGCGCTTCGACTTCCGCTGGGACGATCAGTTCAACCTCGGCCTCGATCCCGATACGGCAAAGTGCTTCCACGACGAAACGCTGCCGAAGGAAGCGCACAAGGTCGCGCATTTCTGCTCGATGTGCGGGCCGAAATTCTGCTCGATGAAGATCACGCAGGATGTGCGCGACTACGCGGCGAGCCTCGGCGACAACGAGAAGGCCGCGCTCTATCCGGCGGATGGCGCAACGGCGCAAGTGGCGAGGAGTGCCGCAGGCACCACCGGGACAAAAGAAGTCGCCGAAGCCGGCATGAAAGAGATGTCGGAGAAGTTCAAAGCGCTCGGCGAGCAGCTTTATCTCGACGCGGATAAGGTGAAGGCGAGCAATAAGGTGTTGTAAACTTCGAACTGCCAGCCCGTCTGGACTTTAGTAGCGAGGTTCCTGCCCCGCTACTATCAATCGCTTGACAAACCACTTCTTCTCCTCGCGAATATTCGTAAATATTCGATGGGTGGAGCAGATTTGGATTCTAATTTCTCGACGATCTTGAGCGCGGCGAAGCCTCGCGATCGCACCGACCAATATGTGATCCTTGCCGCTCTTTTTTCGCTCGGCGGGGACACGAGGTCGGTAACAGTCAGAGAAATCAATGATCGCATTAGACTGCACTTGGGCGCCAAAGGCCCGGCCAATGTTCCCGGCTCATTGCGCAAGTATACTGCGTACGTAGAGCCGGCTGAGCGTGGCCCACCTATTCGCTGGCGCCTCAAACCAGAGGGTGTTGGTCGCTTGAGAGCACAAAGCGGCCTGCCGTTGCCTGTCGCAATTTCTGCCCAGGATTTTGATTCTGATATCGGGATCGTTTGCGCCTTAGAGCAGCCAGAGTTTGTCGCGGTAAGAGAGGCTTTCGGTGGTGCGTCGGCGTGGAACGAGGTTGGCGATGCTCGGTACGCGCATGTTTACAGAGAAACCGTTCTAAAGACAGAGTCTGGCAAAGCGTTGCGGGTTGTCGCTACCGCGTCAACTTCAATGGGTTTAACCGCAGCGGCGATTGCAGCCACTCAATTAATCATGCAATTCCGACCACGGCTCGTTGTAATGATTGGTATAGCCGCTGGTACCAGATCCGGCGGAAAACAGTTTGGTGACGTCCTAGTTGCGGATCCAAGCGTGGATTATAACTCTGGGAAGGTCGTAGACTCTGATGGCATTAGAGAGTTTCTTCCTGATCCATATCCGATTGGCTTGAACGCTCGTCTACGTAGCGTACTCCAAAGATATGCAAGCAATCCTGCTGTTTTTCAACGTATCAGGGAGCGTTGGAACGGGACGCTCCCCGTGGCGCCCAACCGTCTTCACATCGGTCCCCTTGGTGCTGCAGACCAGGTTATTGATGATGCTTCGCGCGTACTAGAGATAACGAAGAACTGGAGAAAACTCGTCGGCGTCGAGATGGAAACTTATGCAGTTTATCGAGCATGCCATGAGTCCCCTGACCCGAAACCGCGAATGGCTTCGTTTAAGGCTGTCTGCGATTTTGCCGCTGAGAAAACTGATTCATGGCAACTTTACGCAGCGTTCACAGCAGCTCAATTTGCTACAGACTTTCTGCGCTCAGAATGGGATGCGCTTTGGCCAAATCCTCAACGAGGTGAAAGATGACTTCAGACGAAAAGATCGCAGGCGAACCACCGGAGATCAAGGCGATTAGTGCGGTGTACGCTGCGCTGAAGACCCTAGACCCTCAGGCTCGGCTGCGCGTCCTACGCTACTCGTCGGAGCTGCTTGGATTAGATTTGAGTCCAATCACTGAAGCGCGCGATACGGCCGTTTCTCTTCCTGCTAGCGAAGAAGGGCCGTCGCAGACGAGTTTCGCAACTTCGCCTCCTTTGCAGGAACATAGCGATGACACCGACGGAATAAACGCGGTAGCGTTGAGGTGGATTAAACGAAACGACCTCGACACCAAGAGTCTTCAGAAGCTTTTCAGTCTAGGTGTTGAAGAAATTGATCTCGTTGCTCGCTCTGTTCCTGGCCGCAGCAAGCGCGAGCGCATGCGAAACGTGATGCTGCTGAAAGGTGTTGCCGCGTATTTAGGCACTGGTGTGGCTCGAATTTCTCATGACCAGCTTAAAGAAGCTTGCATGCACTACAACGCTTACGACAGCAACAATTCTGCCGCATACTTGAAAGAGTTTTCGCCTGAAGTATCCGGTTCAAAAGAATCTGGATTTACACTTACAGCGCGCGGCCTAACCCTGGCGACCGATTTAGTGCGCGAATTGATCGGTGGGCAATCAAGCAAATGAGAGCGGGCTGCGTGCTGCAGAGCCAGACAACGGGATAGGATAAATCTTTTCTGGGAGCATGATCACCTACCGCATCTTCCTCGCGATCAATCTCCTCATCGCGGCCATCGCGGTGTTCTTCTTCATTTGGGGATTGAGCGACGGGACGGTGTCGTCGTTCAATGCGGGGCTATGGGCGGGATTGCTCGCCGTCGTGATCGGCGTGCCGGCGGGCGGCTATTTTCTCCATCGCAACGGACAGCGCGCGGCGGCGCTCGTGCTGCTCGGCCTCCTGGCGGTGCCGGGGCTTCTCGCCGCCCTCTTCTTCCTCATCCTCATGATCGCGCAGCCGCGCTGGAATTGATCGTAGCCCGGATGAAGCAGCGGCGCTTTTGCGCCGCGTGCGAAATCCGGGGACGAGGACAATCGCAAGTGCTGTCCCGGATTGCGCGCCCGCGCGCTTCGCGCCCGGCGCTTCATCCGGGCTACGGCGCTCGTGCAAAAAGTTCGCGGCTCAAGATAGCGGTCATACTTTTCGATACCCACGCCATCTCGCGCGCAATCGCGATGTCCATCTCAAATCTCGTGGCAACCGAATGAGCAATGCCGCCACGATACAGCAATCACCCCGGCATGACGACGATGTACGGAATGCAAGCGACGACGGCGGCGAGTTGCACCGCGTTGTTCAGCATGCCGCCGACATGCAGACGGCGCAGGCGGCGCACTGCATTCGCATCGCCGGCTTCCTTCTCGTCGAGGCGCGCGTCGATCTGCGCCAAAAACCAGCGGCGCGAATAGAAGGCGAGCGCCGAGAGCAGCGCGAAGGCGATGGCCGGGCCCAATCGGACTTCCAGCGTGAAGGCGAGCGCGCCGGCCGCGCCCGCGATCGTCATCGCCAGGAGATAGCCGCTGAACATGCCGCGCAGCAGCAGGCCGACAGAGCGGATATCGAGCGTCACCAGCAGAAACGCCGGCGAAGCGAGGAAGAAATAGAACATCGGAAGCAGCAAAAGAACGAGCGCGACGACCGCAATGCTATCCGGCATGTTTCTTCTCCCGGGACCGGCTTCTCCGGCCGGCGGCGAAATCATCCGCCTCGGCCAACACCCGCACAATTGGGCTTTGGTCGCATGCGCGTGCACCGCACACCGACCGCCCGTCTGCGCCTTTCGCCGTAGACCTAAGGTCTAGTTGCCGGGGCTTTCCGCCCCGCCCCTAATGAACGCGGCGCATCGCGGCGCGACGAAACGCGAGCGCAATAAAAACAACAACAGCGGAGGACGACGATGAAGCTTGCCTGGTGGTCGCGAGAAACGAAGCCCGCAGGCGCGGATCGGCGCCGGCTGTTGCAGACACTCTCCGCGATGCTGGGCGGCGGCGCGCTCGCCGCCTTCGTAAGCCCCGCAGCGGCGAAGGACGATCTGCCGCCGCCAAAGCGCGCGCTCACAGGGCGCAACGCCGCCGGCAAGTCGGTGTTCAAATCGTTCGATGTCACGACCAAGGTGGTGCACATCGAGTCGAGCCCGGGGCTGACCTTTTACGAACTCTACCGGACCGAAGGCATTCCGAAGATCACGGGCCTCGAGCCCGATCCGATGCTCGACGGCACGATCGCGTTTCCGGGACCGGGCGGCACGATGTTTCGGCTGATCACGTATCCGCCACGGCGGGCGGAAGGCTGGAAGCCGCCGCCCGGCGTCACACTCGAAAGCGCGCTGAAGGAGCTGAACGACAAGGTGCCCGGCATGGGCGACGTCATGGAGCGCGGCGCGCCCGGCATGCATACGTCGGACACGATCGACTACGGCATCGTCGTGCGCGGCGAGATGACGCTGGAGCTCGACGACGGCGAGAAGATCCATGTTCGCCAAGGCGACACGATCGTGCAGAACGGAACGCGGCATCGCTGGCGCAATCCGTTGACCGAGCCGTGCCTGATGGCGTTCATCTCGGTCGGCGGTACGCGCGTTTAAAGCCCGCGCTCAAGTCACCTTCACGCCGGCGAATTTGACGACCTTCGCCCACTTCTCGGTTTCGTCCGCGATGAGGCGGCCGAGATCCGCCGCCGAGCCCGGCAGCGGCTTCGAGCCGAGTTCGGCGAAGCGCTGCTTCGTTCGTTCGGTCGCGAGGATTGCGTTGACCTCGCGGTTGAGCAGCTCGACGATCTCGTTCGGCGCGCCCTTCGGCGCATTGAGCGCGAACCACGACGTCGACTCGTAGCCGGGTAGAAATTCCGCGATGGTCGGCGTGTTCGGTAGCACCTCGGCGCGCTCCTTGCCGGTGGTGGCAAGGCCACCGGCCTTGCCGTCGCGCACGAACTGCGCGCCGGTCGCGATCGCGTCGAACATCATCTGGGTCTGGCCGCCGATGAGGTCGGTCGCGGCCGGCGCAGCGCCACGATACGGCACATGCGTGATGTTGATGCCGGCCATCATCTTCAAGAGTTCGCAGGACATGTGCAGCGTCGAACCGTTGCCGGAGGACGCGCAATTGACCTTGCCGGGATTTTGCTTAGCGTAAGCGATGAGTTCCGGGATCGTCTTGAACGGCACCGAGGGGTGCACCATCGCGACATTCGGATAGTGCAGGAAGCCCGCGACCGGGATCGTGTCGCGGACGAAGACGTGGTTGAGCTTCTCGTAGAGCGAGGCGTTGATCGCGTTGGCGGGCGTCGAGACGAGCAATGTGTAGCCGTCGTTCGGCGCCGCGATGACCGCGTCGGCCGCGATGTTGGTGCCGCCGCCCGGCTTGTTCTCGACGATGAAAGTTTGGCCGAGCTTTTCGGTCAGCCACTGCGCCATCAGCCGCGCCGTGATGTCGGTCGCGCCGCCCGGCGGATAGCCGAGGATGAATTTCACGGGCCGCGCCGGGTATGTTTGCGCGAAGCCTTCGCGCACGACACTCGGCGCGAGCAGCAACGCGCCCGCACCGGCCAGAAATCGGCGACGCCTCATGGCTTCCTCCTTTGGCCCCGCGTCCGTTGAGACCGGCGCGGGTTTCGGAAGAGCTTGGCATTGAGAGGCGCATTTGGCCAGGGTGTTAGGTGACGCGCCGCGTCACACGACGCGCAGCACAGGCCGCCGCCACACAGCGTGCAAACTGCGTACGAGCTCCTCAGCTTCCGAGAGTTCGTAGCAAGAAATCGATAGCCCTTTTCCCCCAAAGCGGCTCACGGATAACTGGAGACGTCATGACCTTCCCGGCCACGACGACTGCGACCGGCTCACCGACGACCTGATACGTCAGGGCGCCTGCCAGCGCTGAAACCGATGCATCGACCTCTATCAGCACGTGAAGATACTTCACCGAATATGTTTGCCTATTTTCGAGAAGGAACGTGGTGTGCGTCTGCACGCTGATGTCGATCAACGATCGCGAGAAAATGTCAACGCGGCCCTTGGCATGCACGAGCGACAAAACAGCTCGCTCGGCATATCCGCCCACGATGGCTTGCAAATGAGCGCTCATAAAAAACCCGGTTGACAATAAAACCATTATAAGAACAAATAGAGAACATTGCAATCGCGACTTTGGTTTTATTTCAGGTATTCCGACATGCATTATTGCTGGGTGGCGACTTTCGATGGGTTCATCGAGACGAACATAGATGCCCTGACGACATCGCTCGATGCGTTATTTCCAGGACACTTCTTGCCGAAGCGCAACGAAGGGTCGTTCGTGATCAACGGCACGATTCCCGATGAGTTTATGATCGTGTCGAAAGTGCCGGGCTTCAGCGGCGCGTTTTTGCTTTATTCCTACGATAGAGCCGCAGACCCGGATGTTGCTGCCGAGCCGCTAGACGACGCCTACAGATCCGCGCTCAGCATCGCGGCGATCGGCGGCAGCGATGAGCCGGCGTTGCGGTTCATCGGTAGCGCATTGGCGCATCTGGCGCCGCCGGACGCAGCGTTCCTGATCGATATCGAGACTGGACAATTTATCCGTTTCAGCGCCGACGTTCGCGCGCGGATGCCACGCGAGTCCCCATTTGAGCCGCCGCCGTAGGTGCGAAGCGTGGCGAATACTCATTCAGTCGCGGCGACGATGGTCTTCGGCGCGGTTGTGCTGCAGCCGTCAAACGTGAAGTATCTCCGCAACGTCATCCGAGTTTTGATTCATGGGCATCGCACTCATCACCGGCGCCGCGCGCGGTATCGGCCTCGCCACCGCAAAACGTTTCCTGGCCGACGGCTATTCCGTCGCGATGCTCGATATCGAGCGTGAGACACTTACCCGCAGTCTTGAAGCGATTGGCGAGCCTGAACGCACGCTCGCGCTCCATTGCGATCTCGGCGATCCGCGCGCGATCGCACAGGCTGTCGCCGAGCTGAAAGCGCGTTTCGGTGCGGTCGATGCGCTGGTCAACAACGCGGGAGTTGCGGTGTTCAAACCGGCACTCGAAACATCGCATGCGGAGTTCCAGCGGACGCTCGATGTCAATCTCACGGGGCCATTCCTCACGACGCAAGCCTGCGTGCCGCTGATGCAACCCGGCAGCGCGATCGTGAACATCACGTCGATCTCGGGCCTACGCGCCTCTGCATTGCGCGTTGCCTATGGGACGTCGAAAGCCGCGCTCGAACACCTCACCAAACAATTCGCGCTGGAACTGTCGGTGCTCGGTATTAGGGTCAACGCGGTCGCGCCCGGGCCTGTCGACACCGCTATGGCGAAGGCTGTCCATTCGCCGGCGATCCGCGCTGACTATCACGACGCGATCCCGCTCGGCCGCTACGGTCTCGAAGAGGAACTTGCCGAAGCGATCTTTTTCCTTTGTTCGCCGCGCGCGTCCTACATCACGGGCCAAGTCCTGGCGGTCGATGGCGGGTTCGACGCAATCGGCATCGGCCTGCCGACATTTCGCAAAGACTTCGGCTGACCGCGCCCGGCTTGCGCAACGCGTTTGCGCCCGGCAGACTTACGCGACAAAATAACAAGGAGCCTGTGGTGCGCTGGATCATACTCGGTGGACTGATCGCCACTTTCGGACTTTCTCCCGCGCAAGCCGCGAAGCTCACCGCGAAAGACCGGGCCTGGATTGAGAGCTGCGTGAAACTCCGCATCCCGACCAAAGAGAAGCGCCGCGTTCTGCAGCGCTACTGCGGCTGCATGATGGAGTTCGTCGAGGATCGCCGGCCGCTCGGCATCACGGAACTTGAACGCAGCTTCCCGCCCGCGCATCGGCTCTGCCGCCGCCAAGCCGGTCGCCGCTGATGCGTCGCTTAACTCTCGCTTTTGCGACGACGCTCGTCGCCTCGTCCGCGCTCGCGCAACCCATGCCGAATTACGCTGTGCCGCCGACATCGGTGACGCAGCCGGCGATTTCGCGCGGCGGGCTCTATATGGGCTTTGCCGAACGCTTCAATCGTTACTACACGGATGCGAGCTGGAAACCCTCGCGCATCATCTACGTCGCGCCGGATGCGCGTGGCGACGGCGCGACGCGTGAGGCCCCGACAACCCCACAAGCCGCAATCGCGGCTGCGACGCCCGGCACGCAGATCACGTTCCTGCCCGGCCGCTACGACGGCTGCTTCGAATTCGATCGAGACAAGAGCGGCACCTACGATGCGCCGATCGTTCTTTACGGCGAGCGCAATCAAGATCGTTCGCTCGCAGCGATCATCAATTGCTGCGGCTCCGGCCGGCAGACGTGTTTCAACTTCGAGGGCGCGAGCCATATAGCCGTCGATGGCTTCGCTTTCGTCGGTGGCAAGTATGGCGTGCGCACGGTCGGCAATGACTATGCGGCCAGCCAGCACGCGAGCGGCATCGCGGTCGTGAACTGCATCGGTCACGATCAGACGCATGATCCTTTCTTCTCCGGCGCATCGTCGTGGGCCGTGTGGGAGCGCCTGCTCGCCTACGGCGCGAAATCCGGCGATGGTCACGGCATCTATCTGTCGAACGGCAGCGATTGGAACATCGTTCGCTTCAACGAAACCTACAGTAACGACTCCAGCGATTTTCAGATCAACGCCGATCCGGCTTCAACCTGCAAAGACGTCGGCATTGCGTTCAACGATCCGCGCTGCGACGCTTACGCCGGGACAGGCGAAGGCGGGCAAGGCGCGAGCGATTACTTTCTCGTCGACGGCAACTACTTCCATCACTCGAATGTCGGGCCGAACTTCACCAGCGTTCGCCGCAGTATCGTGCGCAACAACATCTTCGGGCCGCAGGTCCGGCACAATGTGAGCTTTTGGCAAGAGACCGACAATCCGAAGTTATCGTCGAGCGACAACGTCATCGTGCATAACCTGTTCATCACGAATGGGCGGCATGGCGTGCAGTTCGTCAATCAAGCGTCGCGCAATCTCTTCGCGAATAACGTCATCATCGGCATGCGCGAAGCCGGCAACGCGGTCGCTTCGAACCCGTCAGCCGTCTTGATGGAGGCCGATAAGTCGTCCACCGGCAACGTCTTCCGCAACAATCTCTACGTCTCAGGCAAAGTCGAAGGGCGCACGCCGAACACGCTGGAATGGGCGATAGCCGAGTTCTCGCCGGCGTGGTTCGTGCGCTTTCCTGTCGGCTTGGGTCGCAACCCGAACGATTTCACTCCCGCCGCCGGTGCGCCATTCCTCAACGTCGGGCCGGTGCTGTTCGAAGCGCAAACCGATCGTAACGGCACGCCGCGTGCAATCAGTGGCGATCTCGGGCCGATCGAAATCCGTTAGACAGAAGAACAACAAACGGAAAAGCCATGGCTTTGCTCGACGGACATCTTGCGCTTATCACCGGTGCGGGCTCCGGCATCGGACGCGCGATCGCACTCGGCTTTGCGCGCGAAGGCGCACGTATAATTGCGGTCGACCTGAATGTCGAAGGTGCCGCCGAAACGGCCAAAGATGTCGGCCAAGACAGAGGCTGCAGCTTTCCGCTCGACGTCGCCGACCGTAGCGCGTGCGCAGAACTCGCGGCCAAAGTCGCGAAGGACATCGGAAAAGTTTCGATCCTCGTCAACAACGCCGGGATCGTGCGGCGCAATCCATTCGCGGGCGATGCCGATGTCTTCACGAAAGACTGGGAGGACATCATGGCGGTGAACCTCACCGGCGTGATGAACGTGACGCAGGCTTTCCTGCCGCCGCTGATCGAGACGAAAGGGCGGATCGTCAACATCGGCTCGATCCAATCCTTCGTACACGTGCGCACGCCGGGATCGGCCGCTTACACGACATCGAAGCATGGCGTCCTCGGTTTCACGCGCGCTCTCGGCGCGGAACTCGGCAAGCACGGTGTCCGGGTCAACGCGATCGGCCCGGGCTTCATCGCGACGCCGCTCAACGCCAACGCGCGCACAAACCATCCCGAACTCGTGCAAGTCTTTCAAGATCACACGCCGCTCGGCCGCTTGGGCACTGCGGAGGACATCGTCGGGCCGGCGCTGTTTCTCGCGTCCGATCTTTCAGCTTACGTCACTGGATCGATCGTGATGGCCGACGGCGGATACAGGACGATCTGATGTTGTTTCTGGTCATCTCGAACCCACGGCCGGATCGGCCCAGCGACATGGCTGCGACGCGGCAAACGTTCTGGCCGTGGATCGCCAAGTATCAAAACGTGGGCGTCTGTCGCCACGTCTACGCGCGCGTCGGCCGCGGCATTATCGCGGTGTTCGACGTGCCGGACAACGACACGCTGCATCGGATCTTGAACGAATGGGCCGACATCGTGCCGGCCCAATTCGACACCTATCCACTCATCGACAGCGACGCGGCGCTCAAAGCGCTCGCGGCGCAGCGGTCATGAGGCTTACTTCGTGTCGGCCTTGGTGATCATCACCTTCGGCGACCAGCTTTCCCAGTAAACGCGATAGGTCAGCTCGCCCTTTTCGTTCGGCAGCGCGTAGTCGGCGATGCAGGTGTTTTCACCTGCGGCGCCCGTCGTCGCACGCGTATTGGTCAACGTCGGATCTCCGATATTCTTGTCCTTGAAGATCGACTTGATCGCGCCGGTCGAACGCGAAGAATCGCAGGACGGGAGCAAGAAGAACTCGCTCACTTTGACGATGGCGAGAAGCAAGAAAATCACGCTGGTGATAACGCCCAGCCAGCGCATCAGCCGGCTTTGTTTCGGACTCGTCGCGGCAGGCGTGGGGGTGGCTGTCTCGCTCATTGTTATTCCCATTTTTATTAGCGTCCGACATCGGAGGCAGCGGGAAGATAACGGGGAAACGGACAGAAGCGAGGCAAGCTAAAGGCCCGCACACAAAAAAGGCGCGGTTTCCCGCGCCTTTTTGCGCCAAAGCTTTGAAAGCTTACTGGATGCCGATAGCCATGCCGCTGAGATCGATGTCCGCCATCAGGCCGACTTGACGACCGCGCAGCGACAGGACCGCGCCCTTCTCGTTGGCGAGTTCGACGACACGACCACCGGCCGGGCCGATGGCAACGCCTGCGCCTGCTGCGCCATAAACGCCTGCGATGTCGGACGGACGGCGGATGTTGCGGACAGTGCCGACGAGGTCGGTCTTGGCGCCGCCGAAGACAAGGCCCCAGCTCACGCCGCCCACTGTCAGCGGATACTTGCGGCCCTTGTAGGTCAGCGTTCCGCTACCCGCCGACGCGCCGATCACCCACCCGCCTTTGATGACCGAGATATAGACGCGACCGCTATCCGCGTGCGCCTTCGAAGCGACGCCGACGCCGACCGTCATGACCAATGCGGCGAGCGCCGCGCGAGCGATGGAGAGAATTCGCATAACGAGTGTCCTTATTCCCGGCCGACAGCGGCCCCGTTCGATTTTACCTACGCCAACGCCCTAATGTCTGCAAAAGTTCCATCTTTGTGACACCCGCAATTCAAGGCGCCGCGCGTCCCGGATAACTGCGCGCCATGCCGGCGCGCACGTCGTTCTGCATCCCGTATTGCGGGAACGGATAGCGGAAACCGTTCTTGGCCAAGGCCTTCATTCCCGTGATGGCGCTGACGAGATAGTCGGGCGGCGTTGCCATCAACATCTCGTCGTCGAGCACACCGCCATAGCGGCGCTCGGCGAAGCACGGAATCGATAAGCTCGGCTTGCGCTCGGTGAGCGCCCTGCCCCACGAGTCGGCGCAGGCGCTCTCGCCGACAACGCTCCAGTCAAACCGCTTGTAGCCGGACCATTGCAGCCCGTTGATGAAGTAAATCATCGCGCCGGGCGTTGCGTAGAATAGCGCGATGTCCGGCGGATCAAGCTTGCCGGACGCGAGCGGCCCGACCGCCAGCGCATCGTATTTGCCATCCGGAACGCAATGCATCGCGGCTTGGTGCGCGCTCGCATCGTCGAGCGTTTCGAACCAGACGCCTTTCATGTGCGCGCCGGATTGCCACTCCGGAGTCTTGGCGTTGCCCAGCCCGACGACAGCGCGGCACTGCGCGCCGACCAGGTCATCGGCGGTGACGCCGACGGTCCAGCCAAGACGCGAGGCTTGGCCGACAACTTGATCGAGCGTGTGCACGGCCTGCGGCCGGCGGATGCGCTCGATCGCCTCCATCTCGGCGCGGCGCTCGAACATTTTCATTCCAAACGGGATCGAGCGCAGCTTCAGCAGTGCGTTGAGGTCATCGACGATCGTCGGCCAGTCGTAGGTCATTGTTCGGTCTCCGGCTTTTGGGACCGAGTCTAGAGTTTGCTACCGCTCGAATACAGCGCGATTTCGGAATGTCGCGCCGACAATGCCTCTAGCTGTTATGCCCGCTGTCGCTCCGGGACTTCATCCAATCGGAGAGCTTCCCGGCTGGCTCTTTCTTCTTTTTAGCAGTGCCCTTGGCTTTGACGGTCTTGACCTTCGGCTCGACGACTGGTGCGTTGGCGGCCTCTTCGGCTTCGCGTGCAAGACGCAGCGCGCGCAACTTCTCGGTCCGCGCGAGCAAGGCAACGCGTTCGGCCTCATAAAGCGCGGCGCCGCTGGCCGGGTCGCGTTTTTTGTCTTTGTCGGCCATTGGAGTCCTACTTTCGGTTTAATTTACCTATCGTCGCACAAGACCTGCCAACAAGCCAATCGGACGCCCTTTCGATGACCTGGCGACTGCTGAGAGCGCTACCATTCGCGGCCTACAACCTCGTTCCGCTCTACGGACTGATGTACTGGGGTTGGGACGCGTTCCAGCTTCTGCTGCTCTACTGGTGCGAGACGCTCATCCTGGCGTTCTGGACGCTGATCCGGATCAGGTTTCTGCCAGTGCAGTATCTCGGCACGATCGAGATCAACGGGAAGAAAACCGCCGGCACTTACTGGAATATGATCAGTTTCTTCGCGCTGCATGCGGGCGCGTTCATATTCGCCCATCTCGCCGTGCTGTTCTCGCTCTTCCCGCGCAACCGGCCCGCAAGCGTCGAGTGGAGCGTGCTGCCGGACGGCGGTTGGATCGCGCTCTTGATCGCGTTCGTGTCAGGCGGCTTCATTGCGCTAACGGGCGACTATCGGCCGGCCTTCGTCGATCGCATCGCGGCAAGCTTCAACACTCAGATGCGGCCGCCGCCTCCGCCACCGAAGGACAATGACGCGGTCGGCGGGCTCGTTATGGGTCTCTATGCCCGGATCGTGTTGACGCAGTGCGCGCTGATTTTCGGCGCATGGTTGTCTACGGAGGGCGCGACGGCGCCTCTCATCATTATCATCGTCGTGAAGACGCTATTCGATCTTCTGGCGCGCGTCGCGCGGGCTTAGCCGGCGCGGATGTTGAGTTCGCGGATCAAGCGCTCGTACTTGATCGAGTCCGCGCGGGCGAGTTCGCCAAGTTTCTCTGGCGGTCCGCCGATCGGCTCGAGCGATCCCTTCTCGAAATTCTCGCGCAGCTTCGGATCTTTCAGCGACATTTCGAGCGCAGCGTTGAGTTCCTTGACGAGCGCCGGTGGCGTGCCCGGCGGCGCGAAAGCCGCGTACCAAACGTCGAGCACAAGATCCTTGTAGCCGCTTTCCTGCAGCGTCGGGATATCGGGCAGCGTCGGGGCGCGTGTCGCGGTCGACTGACCGATGATCTTGATCGTACCGGCCTTATGGTGGCTGATCAGCGCGGTCGGCCCAAGCAGCGCCGAGCCGACGTGGCCCGCGACGAGATCATTCACGGCCTGCCCGGCGCCGCGATACGGAATGTGATCGAGCTTGACGCCTGCTTCGCGCGCGAACCATTCGCCGAGCACGTGCTGATTGGAGCCGACGCCTGAGCTGCCGAACCCGACGGCCGGAGATTTCTTCGCGCGCGCGACATATTCGGCGACCGAGTTCACGCCGAGCGACGGATGCACGCCGAGCACCAGCGGCTGATGCGCGAGATCGATGATCGGCACCAGCGTCTTCGTGTAATCGTGCGGCAGCTTCAGGATATGCGGCGCGCTCGCCGCGTTGTCGTTGGTGATGAGCACCGTGTAGCCGTCCGGCGCGCTCTCCATCGCGGAGTTCATGCCGACAGTGCCGCCCGCACCTGTACGGTTTTCGACGACGATCTGATGGCCGAGGGTGCGGGACAGCACTTCCCCGCACGCGCGCGCAACGAAATCAATGGCGCCGCCCGGTGCCAGCGGAACGATGAATTTCACCGGCTTATCCGGCCACTTCGACTGCGCGAAGGCCGGCGCTGCCAAGCGCGGCAATGCGCCTGCCGCGACTGCCAAGCCGGCCGATTTACTGAAAGTCCTGCGTCCGATGCGCGCCATGGTGTTCCCCGTGGGTTCTTTTTTTGTGGCGCGCATGCTTGCACGCTTTGCGCGCGAAACGGAAGCCGGGAATCCCGGCTTTTAGGCGACCGGGCGTGCGAAACGTTGACGCGAGCGTTCGCGCGCTTTGTCGGCCTCGACGTCGCGGTCGCGCGCCGGCGCGTTGGTTTGCAGCGCGTCGAGCAGGCGGCGTGCTGCTTCGGTGACTTCGTCCACGGCCCGCTCGAACGGTTCGGTGTTTGCCTGGGACGGCCGCGTGAAACCCGACAGCTTTCGGACAAATTGAAGCGACGCCGCGCGGATCTCGTCTTCGGTCGCAGGCGGGTCGAAATTAAACAGCGTACGAATGTTACGGCACATTTTTACCTCCGTTACTCTCCAATATAAGGTCGAAACGCCTCTTCGTCAGCGTATCGCTTTGCGGCCGGCTGTACCTTAGTGCCATTCTGATGCCGTAAATCTCGACGAGGTTCACGCCGTCTTTCGAGAAGGATCGACAGAATGCGCCGTACGATCATCGCTGCAGCCGCCATAGCTTCGCTCGCGGGCATTGCCTATGCGCAAACGCCTGCCCAGCAGCCTGCGCCGATCGTGCAAGGCGCGACCGGTGTGACGGTCGGCGGCATGCCTGCAGCACGCGCCGGCGATGCGACCGGCAACGGCGGCCAAGTCGTCGAGGGCTCCTCAAATGTCGTTATCGGCGGCAAGCCGGCAGCGCGCGTCGGCGACCGGACCAATTGCGGCGTCGTCGTGCAGGGTGCGACCAACGTATACGTCAACGGCAAACCTCTTGCCCGCACGGGCGATGGGGCTTCCTGCTAGGCATTGCTATCTTTCCCCCGTCACGGCGACCTGCTAGGCCGTTGAATAGACGTGGAAGGATGCTTGATGACTTTGCTTCGCCGTATTGCCGCGTGTGCTCTCGTTTTCGTGATCGCAATCGCACCACTCTCCTCGCGCGCGTTCGCACAACAGCGCATCACCATTCCGGGCACGACGGTCACGCTCGCCGCACCGCCCAGCTTCAAACTCTCCGACCAGTTTTCCGGGCTGTATGACGAAGCGCGAAAAGCGAGCGTGCTGATCGTCGAGTTTCCGCCGGTCGCTTACGATCAGATCTCGACGCTGTTCAAAGACCTCGAAACCGTGAAGGCGAATTTCGCGCGCCAGCAGGTCGCGATCGAATCGCTCGAAACGATCGACACGCCGGCCGGCAAGGTTCCGTTTGCGGGCGGCACGCAAGCCGTCGGCGGCATGACGTTCGACAAATGGGTCGCGCTCTACAAAGGCGAAAAGACGGTGCTGATGACCGTGCAGGCGCCGCAGAGCGAAAAGCTCGGTGCCGACAACGTCAAGGCGATGCTCCAGTCCGTCGCGCTCGGTGCGGCGCCGAAGATCTCCGAAAAGATCGCGACGCTGCCGTTCGCGATCAACATCGCGGAGCCGTATCGCGCGGTCGATACGATCGGCGGGCTTGGTTTGTTGCTGACAGTCGGCCCGCTCGACACCGATCCGAATGACACACAGCCGAACGTGATCGTCGTTTATCAGGCGAGCGCGCCGATCGACTTCGGCAATCTCGATAACGCTTCCGAACAACTGTTGAAGCACACGCGCGGCTATCAGGCCGCGCAGATCACCAGCAAAAGCGAGATGCCGTTTGCGGGCGTGCGCGGCTACGTGGTTCGCGGGACCAACACGAATGCGGGCGGCGCGCAGCGGCACTTCGTGCATTATCTCGGCGTCAGCCCGACCAACAGCTACATCCGCCTCGTCGCGGCCGGAGACGAGAAGCAGATGAACGAACTCAAGCCCGCGCTGGAGAAGATCGTCGCCAGCACCAAGCTCAAGGACGCAAAGTGATGACCACGGTCGAGCCCTACGACATCATTGCGTTCAACACGGCGCGTGAATCCGAGAACAAGATGCACGACGATACGGTCGCGCAGAAGTTCGGCTTTGCGGGCGGTCTCGTTCCCGGCGTCGACGTCTACGCCTACATGACGCGCGCGCCCCTGCTCCAATTCGGCGAAGAATTCCTGCAGCGCGGCGTGATGTCGGCGCGGTTTCTCAAGCCCGTGTACGATGGCGAAAAGACGACCGTCGCCTCGGAGTTGGAAGATGGCCACCTACGACTTTCGGCGGTGAGCCGCGGCGATCTCTGCGCGACCGGAGAAGCGTTTCTCGGCTCGGCGCCGACACCGAAGCTGACCGATTACGAAGCCGTCGATCTCGTGGCGGAGCGGTCACCGGCCGACGAGGAGACGCTTAAAGTCGGCCGCCTTCTCGGCATCGCGCCGGTCACGATCACGGCTGAATCGCTCGCGGCTTATCTCGGCGACATCCGCGAGACCGAGACGATCTACGCATCGCAAGGCTTGTGTCATCCGGGGTTCTATACGCGGCTCTTCAATTGGGCGCTGAAGAACAATGTCGTGCTCGGCCCGTGGATTCACGTGTCGTCGGCGACCGATCATTTCGCCGCAGCGCGCGTCGGCGATACGCTCAGTGTGCGGGCGCGCGTTGCCGACAACTACGATCGCAAGGGTCACCGCTTTGTCGATCTCGACGGAATCGTCGTCGCGAACGGCGAACGCGTGATTGCGCGCGTTCACCACTCGGCGATTTACAGGCCACGCCAGCTCGTCGCGGCTTAGCCTGCGGCGCGAATATTCAGTTCCTTCACGAGGCGGCTGAACTTCTCGGCATCCGCTTTCGCGAGACGCTGAAATTCTTCCGGCGTTGTGCCTTCGGCGGACGCGGCCGTCTTGTTGAAATTGTCGATCGTGCCTTGCTGGCTCAGCGCCTTGCGGAACGCGGCGTTGAGTTTCTCGAGGATCGGCGCGGGTGTGCCTGGCGGCAGGAATGCGCCGAACCATGCGTCCATCACGAGATCCTTGTAGCCGGCTTCGATCAGCGTCGGCACATCCGGCATCGCGCTCGAACGCGTCTCGCCGGTCTGGCCGATGATCTTCACGGTTTTCGCCGCGTGATGCGGCAGCACGGCTGCCGGCCCGAGGAACGCGATGCCGACGTGACCTGCGACGAGATCGTTGATCGCCTGCCCGGCGCCGCGATACGGCGTGTGCTGCATCTTCACGCCCGCAGTTTTCGCGAACCACTCCATCATGATGTGCTGCTGCGAGCCGACGCCCGACGTCGCACATGAGAGATCCGGCGTCTTCTTCAGCAGAGCGACCAGCTCCTGCACGGTGCCGACGCCGAGCTTCGGATGAACCGCGAAAGCCTGCGGCTGTTTGCCGACGAGGCTCACGGGCATCAGCTGCGGGAGGAATTCCTCCTTGAGGCCGAGAACGAAGGGCGACGACACGAGATTGTCGTTGGTGATGAGCACCGTGTAGCCGTCGGGCGGGCTCTTGATCGCGGCTTCGATACCGATCGTGCCGCTGGCTCCCGTGCGGTTCTCGACGAAGAATTGCTGGCCGAAATCTTTCGACAACGCATCAGCGCAAACACGCGCGACGAAATCGAGACCGCCGCCGGCGGCGAGCGTCACGATGCAGCGCACCGGGCGATTGGGATAAACCTCTTGGGATAGCGCCGTACCCGATGCGGCGATCGCGCCGAGCCGCGCTGAAGCGGCGAGAAATGCGCGCCGATCGATCATCGTTTCCTCCGATTTTTGTTCGTTGGCGCCGACTCTAACGATTTCGCCAGTGCTCGCAACCGCGCATGTCGGCTATGCCGCAGGCACCCTGTTGCCGGTCGCCGAACGATGGCTATGCTCTCCGCAACAAGAACAGAAACAACCACTCGGGAGGAATAATGATCCACGTCATCGCAATTATCACGACGAAACCCGGTCAGCGCGACACGGTCCTCAAAGCCTTCAACGCGAACGTGCCGGCCGTACATGCCGAGAAAGGCTGCATTGAATACGGCGCAACGGTCGACGCCGATGGCCTCGGCAGCTTTCAAACGAAATTTGGTCCCGACACCTTCGTGGTTGTCGAGAAATGGGACAGTGTCGACGATCTGAAAGCGCATAGCGCCGCTCCGCACATGGCTGCTTACGCGGCGAAGGTGAAGGAGATGCTCGCGAGCCGCGTCATTCACGTTCTCTCACCGGCCTGATCATGATAACGCGGCGCGGCGTCGTCGCAGGCGCGGTAGGCTCGCTGCTCGTGCCTGCCGCTACGTCGCGTCTTTCCGCTCAACAGAACTGGCCGTCGCGCTACGTGCGGCTCGTCGTGCCGTTTCCGCCGGGCGGCGGCACGGACGCTGTCGGACGCATTCTCGCGACGCGCCTCTCCGAGATGTGGGGACAGCAAGTCGTCATCGAAAATCGCGGCGGCGCCGGCAGCAATATCGGCACCGAAGTCGTCGCGCGCTCGGAGCCCGACGGCTACACGATCCTGTTTTCGTCGATCGGCTTTGCGATCAACCGCTTCATTTATCCGACGATCCCGTTTGATCCGGTCGCAGATTTTGCGCCGATCACTTTGATCGCGACGTTTCCGAACGTGCTCGCGGTGCCGAATTCGTCGTCGGCCAAAAGCGTCGCGGATGTCGTCGCGCTCGCGAAAGCGAGCCCCGGCAAACTCACTTACGCGACATCCGGGATCGGCAGCTCGCCGCATCTGACGAGCGAACTATTCTGCCGCACAGCCGGGATCACAATGACGCACGTTCCTTATCGCGGCGCCGGGCCGGCGTTGACCGATTTCATCGCGGGCCGCATCGATATGATGTTCAACACGGCGGGCGCGATGCTCCCGCAGATCCGCACAGGGCAGATGCGCGGCTTAGCGGTGAGCGGCCGCGAGCGTCTGCCGTCGGCGCCGGAGTTGCCGACGGTCGCCGAGGCCCTGCCCGGCTTCGATGTCTCGGCTTGGTACGCCCTGTTTGCTCCGGCGGCGACGCCGAGGCCGATTGTCGAGCGCTTGAGCACGGACGCGATGGCGGTATTGCGCGAGCCGTTCGTCCGCCAACGGCTGGAGGAGCTCGGTTTGGTGGTCGTCGGGTCCTCAGGTCGGGGCTTGGCCGAGCACCTTCGCGCCGAGATGGACCGCTGGGGACCTGTCATTCGCGATGCCAAGATCTCCGTGCAATAGCCGCTATCCGCCTCTGTCGGGCTTCGGATTGTGACGGTTTCAAACTACAAAGCGCTGTCCCTGTAGTTAAATAACACCAGGTGTTGCACGGCTGCACTATACCGGAGGTTGAGTTTCTCCGTAGCTTACCCGTGCTGCTATCGTGGCGGCTTAGGGGATTCGGAATGAAGAAGTACCTGATCGTGGCGCTCACCATGTTCGCCGCTGTTGGCCTCACCGCTTGCGCCAACACGGTTGTTGAGAAGCCGGTTATCACCAAGGGCTAAGTGATCGCGTAAAAGGCTGGCGAAAGTCGGCCTCTTCTTTCAGAGCGCCGCAGTTTCTGCGGCGCTTTTCTTTTGCGGCTTAGATTTGCCGGCCCGCCTCTTCCCAGTACGGCGCCCGCAGCTTGCGCTTGAAGATTTTTCCGGAGTCCTCGCGCGGCAGCGAGGAGACGATCTCGACGACCTTTGGGATTTTATAGTTCGCGACTTTGCCGCGCAGGAAGCCACGGACATCTTCGGCTGTCAGCGTCACGTCATCTTGCGGCTCGACATATGCGCACACCGACTCGCCGAACTCATCATCTGGAATCCCGAAAACCGCGCAGTCGCGCAGACCCGGCATCGTTATGAGCGTGGATTCGATCTCGGCCGGATAGATGTTCACGCCGCCAGAGATGATCATGTCGCGTACGCGATCGCAGAGAAAGAGATAGCCCTCAGGGTCGATGAAGCCGACGTCGCCGATCGTCACCAAATCTTCGCGGCCGACTTCACGGCGCTTGTCATCGAGGCCGTTGTAGGTGAAGTCCGGGAAGCCGCGAATGCGCAAGTAAACTTCACCCACCTCCCCCTGGGGGGCCTCGGTGCCGTCCGCCTTGAAAAGTTTGACGACACCGTTTTGGATAGGGCGGCCCACGGTGCCGGGCTTGGCGATGGCCTCCTGCGCGGTGTGGAACGTGACGCCGCCGGTTTCAGTCCCGCCGTAGTATTCGTTGATGATCGGACCCCGCCACTCGATCATACCACGCTTCACGTGCGGCGAACACGGCGCGGCCGCGTGGACGACGAATTTCAATGATGACAGGTCGTATTTCTCGCGTGTCTCCTGCGGCAACTTGAGCAGACGATTGAACATCGTCGGCACCATGTGGAGGTGCGTGATCTTGTTCTCCTCCACCATGCGCAAAAGTTCTTCCGGCTCGAAGCGCGGCTGCAGGATGACGAGGCCGCCGGACTGCGCGGCCTGCAACGCGTAGAGGTTCGGCGCCGAGTGATAGACCGGGCCGGTCACCACCGTGCGCATCTTCTCGCCCGGCCTGATGTCGAAAATCTGCGAGACCATGGCGCCCATCGCGGCTTGCATCTCGGGCGTCTGCGGTTCGCGGCGTACGCCCTTGGGGCGGCCGGTCGTGCCGGACGTGTAGATCATGTTGGTGCGCGCGCGCCGTGGAGGCTCCCCCCATGCCGGCTGCTGCGGCAGCCAGTCGTCCCAATTCGTGCGGCCCGTCGGGACCGTACAGTATTCCGGCGCGACACCGTATGCGGCAGCAATCTCCGGCGGGGTCGGCACGACGAGAACGTGGACGCCTTGCGGGATGCCCTTCTCGATCGCCGGCAGCAGGTCGGCGTGAACGAGCAGCACCTTGGCGCCGCAATCCGCGATGACGTAGCAGGCTTCGTCCTCGGTGAAGTGCCAGTTGATCGGCACCGCGTAGGCGCCGCTGATCGCCGCGCCGATCGCGGCTTCAAAGAAGGCGAAGTCGTTGCGCAGCATCAGCGCGACGGCATCCCCCTCCGTGAGGCCGAGCTTGGCGAAACCTCCGGCGGCACGTGCCGCATTCGCCATCAGTTCGGCTTGCGCGAGTTTGCGCTCGCCGCTGATCATCACGCCTTCCATCATGGCCTCCTATCAGTCGGTCTTGATGTTGTTCTCACGCACGACGTCACCCCAGACGCGCATCTGCTCGGCAAAGAATGTGCGCAACTCGTCCGGGCCGCCGAGGCGCATATCGACCTGCAACGTTTCGGACAGCTGCTTTTGAGCGCGCTCTTCCTGCAATGCTCCGCGAAGCTCGGTGACGAATTTATCGGTGATCTCCTTCGGCGTATTGGCGGGCGCGAAGACGCCCCACCACGCATAGGCTTCGAAGCCCGGGAAGCCGCTTTCGGCCGCGGTCGGAATATCCGGGAACGCCGCCATACGTTTGGCGCCAGTGCTGAGGATGCCGCGCAGTTTCTCGGCTTTGAGCTGCGTCGCCGTGATCGCAGCCGAGCCGCAGATCGAGTCGATGTGGCCGCCGAGCGCATCGTTCATCGCCGGGCCGCCGCCGCGATAGGGCGAGTGGACGAATTGCGCGCCGGCGCGCTTGCCGAGCTGCGTCATCGCGAGATGCCCTATGCTGCCGGAGCCGACGCTGCCGAACGAGATGGTGTCGGGCTTCGCTTTGGCGGCGGCGACCATGTCGGCGAATGTCTTCCAGGGGCGGCTCGGATGACATGCGAGAATGTAAGGCGCGGTGCCGATCAACATGACGGGATCGAGATCGCGGACGCTGTCGAACGGCATGTTCGGGATCAGCACCGGATTGACCGCATGGGTGTCGAACACGAACAGCCACGTGGTGCCGTCCGGCGGCGATTTCGCGACCTGCGCGGCGCCGATGCTCCCCGAGGCGCCCGGCTTGTTCTCGACGATGACGGTTTGGCCGAGGCGCTGCTGCAACGAAGGCTGCGCCATACGGGCGATCGGGTCGACCGAGCCGCCGGGCGGAAATGGGACCAGAAGCTTGATCACTCCGCTTTGGCCGCGCGCTACATACGGCGCAGCCACCATTGCGAGCGGCGTTGCCGCCGCGCCGGCCAACACAGACCGCCGGTTCATCCTCATGAGCGTCATCCCTTTTGTATCCCGCCTTTGGCGGCGGGTTGGGCAAAGAGTGACGAATGATGGCGGCCAGGACAAGGCCGCCTGTGTTCACGACGGGATGAAGGCGATGGCCTCGACTTCGAAGACCGCACTCGGCAGCGCCAAGGCGGTGATAGCGACCGCCGTGCTCGCCGGCAGCGGACCCTTGGTGAAGTGGTGGTTGCGGATCTCGCGCATCACCGGCAGGTAGCCGATATCGACGAGGAAATACGTGACCTTCACGATATGCTCGAGGCCGCCGCCGACGGCTGCCATCGCGGTTTCGAGGTTCTTGAAGGCCTGTTCGGCTTGGGTCCGGAAGTCTTCGCCGAGGCTGCCGTCTGCCCGTAGCCCGAGCTGGCCCGCGATGTAGATCGTGCGGCCGGTGCCGCTCACCTCGACTACGTGCGTGTAGCCGGTCGGCTTCGACATACCGTCAGGATTGAGAAACTTTGCGCCCATGTCAGCCTCCCCTTTTTTGGGCATGATCCTTACCGAAAACCGGTACCCACTTTTCGGGGATCATGCCTTCAGGTCAGGCTACTTCGCGCACGGCCCGATGCAAGCCTCGACGCCGTCGGAATTCTTATAGCCGTTGGCGGTCTTCTCGTAGGTCACGCAGCGACGGCGCTCCAGCGGGTCTTCCTTGCCGCGACGGCAAACCTTGTCGCCGTCAGCTTCCCATACGCCGCGGGTCAGAATGCCGCCGCCGGCGACGATGACGGTGCCGTCCGGCAAATGGACGACGCAGAGAGCCTTGCCCTCGAGCGCGCCGGTGCCCGGCGTGCCGCAGAGCGGGACACCGACCAGCTCGTCCTTGAATTGGTCGATCGTCATCGGCTGCGCGGCGAGCGGCGAGACTACGGTGAGCGCCAGTGTGGCGCCGCAGAGAATTCGAGCAAGCATGCGCATCACAGTGTCGAAGGAAGGACGCGATCCGGCGGCTTGTGGCCGTCCATGAAGGTCCGGATGTTGATGATGACTTTCTCGCCCATCTCGACGCGGCCTTCGACGGTAGCCGAGCCCATATGCGGGAGCAGCACGACCTTGCCGGCCTTGGCGAGTTTGACGAGACGCGGGTTCACGGCCGGCTCATGTTCGAACACGTCGAGCCCGGCGCCGGCGATCTCGCCGGCCTCGATGAGGCGCGTCAGCGTGTTCTCGTCGATCACTTCGCCGCGTGCCGTGTTGACGACGTAAGCCTCCGGCCGGATCAACTTGAGGCGGCGCGCCGACAGCAGATGATACGTCGCGGGCGTGTGCGGGCAGTTGATCGAGATGATGTCCATCCGGGCGAGCATCTGGTCGAGACTCTCCCAATATGTCGCCTCCAATTCCTCTTCGATCTCAACGGGTACGCGGCGGCGGTTATGATAATGAATCTGCAACCCAAACGCGCGGGCGCGGCGCGCGACAGCCTGGCCGATGCGGCCCATGCCGACGATGCCGAGACGTTTGCCCCAGATGCGGTGACCGAGCATCCAAGTCGGCGACCAGCCGGTCCACTCCTGCCCCGAGATGAGCACCGAGGCACCTTCGACGAGACGGCGCGGCACCGCGAGCAGCAGCGCCATCGTCATGTCGGCGGTGTCTTCGGTGAGCACGCGCGGCGTGTTGGTGACCGCGATTCCCTTTTTCACGGCCGCTTCGACATCGATGTTGTCGACGCCGTTGCCGAAGTTGGCGATCAGCTTCAGCTGCGGGCCGGCTTCCGCGATCAGCGCCGCATCGATCTTGTCGGTGACGGTCGGAACGATGATCTCGGCTTGCTTTGCGGCTTCGATCAAGGCCGCCTTGGAGAGCGGCGAGTCATCGAGATTGAGCCGCGCGTCGAACAGTTCGCGCATGCGCGTTTCGACGCTGTCGGGAAGTTTCCGCGTCACCACCACCAGGGGCCGCTTGCGAATCGCCATTTCCACCCTCGCCGCCGCACCGGAAATCGCCGGCATTCAGGCGGAATTAACCGTCTAGGACCAAATTAGGAAGCCAGCCATCCGGTCAGCCCCATGCGGACTTCTCTACCAGATGGCCTAACGAACACAAAGCCTTGCCTTAAGAGGGATTTTGCGTTGCGTAAGTCTATTGTCATTGCCCTGAACGTCGCTTTTTGCGGGTTTTCATTGCTCGCCGCCGCGCCGACTCATGCGCGCGATCCGCTCACCACCGGTTCGATCGCGGGCCCGGTGAGCGGTTTGCCGGTGCCGCGTTTCGTCAGTCTGAAATCGGACAAGGTCAACGTGCGCGGCGGACCGACGCGCGACCACGACGTCACGTGGATCTATACGCGCTCCGGAATGCCGGTCGAAATCACGGCGGAGTCGGATAACTGGCGCCGCATTCGCGATTGGGAAGGCACCGAGGGTTGGGTCTATCACTCGATGCTTGCGGGAAAACGCACGGCGGTGACGACCGCGCGGCAGAACGATCCCGAAGGTTTGATCAGTCTCCACTACAAGGCGGACGCGACGACCGCTGTCGTTGCCAAGCTGCAAGCCGGCGTGGTTGCGCAGGTGAAGAAGTGTGACGGCAAGTGGTGCCGTCTGACCGGCCAAGGTTTCGACGGCTGGATCGTGCAGGATCGCCTGTTCGGTGTTTATCCGGACGAGAAGATCGACTAGCTGCGAAAGTGATTCAACGCGGCGACCGAACGCGTTGATTTCAGATTCGATCTTCAGTTTCACACTCGCACGCCTGCCCGTCATCCTGAGGAGCACGCATCGCCTGCGTCTCGAAGGACGACGGCCCCGGAGCAAGCGGCGACGCATCGGCCGTCGTGGTTCGAGACGCAATGCTTCGCATTGCTCCTCACCATGACGGATTAGACTTCTGGATTTCAAATAGCCCTAGATGCGTGCAGCCCGCAGCATTCTCGCGAGCGATGACGCCCCGAGGTTTGCGAGACGCTCTCCTCGAAAAGATGAGGGGAGCGGAGCGCCGGCGGGCGCGAAACGATGCGAGCCGTATCTCGCGGATACGGCAGCGTCCCTTGGGGGACGCTACGCCAACCGGCGCTCCGCACGGCTCTCCACGCGACCGGCGGCATACGCAACGCCGACGCGCTTGCGGTGGGTATTGCCCAAAGCCCGAAAGTGTCCCGATTTCCGCCCGGTCCACCGTCGGACGCCTGGTCTTAGTGCCAGGCGGCCCATGTCTCCCAACCGCCCGGGACTGAGTCACAAGCTCAGCCGCAGGTGCCGTCCACCGGCTGCCTAACGGTCTGTCTCCGGAAGACATCCCCTCGCGCCGGTGTGGGGTTGATATGAGGGATATAGGAATTTATGTCAAGGAATATTTTCTGGAAATTGCCATTCTGCACCCTCCGGCGTCATCCCGGAAGCCGCGCTTGCACAGCAAGCAAGGCTATCCGGGACCCACGTATCCCTGTGATCGGTTTGCCTTGGCGCGCGTCGCCTTCTCGCACCGCAGGGAGTCGTGGGTCCCGGCTCGCGCGATAAGCCCTTCGGGCTAATCGCTTGGCCGGGATGACGACCTGTGGGTGGTGAGGCGACAGTGTGTAGGCCGGATGAGCGAGGCATAGCCGAAGCGATATCCGGGAGCGGCGCTCGACGTCGATGCAGGACCCGGATGTCGCTGGAGATGCTCGAACGCGCGGCGGACGGCTATGAGGCCGCCGAAGACGGCATGACGCTCGCGTTCTGAGCCGCGGCGCGCCACCGCTCGTCGCGCGCCGACGGGCGGCGATGCAGACGCTCGTCGAGCAGCGCGCGCGCTTTCGCGCTCTCGCCGTTTTTGATCTGCGCGAGGATCAACGTGTCCTCAATCATCTCGCGTTGCGCATGACTGCCGCCGATGCGCACGACATCGGCCGCGACCGGTTCGAGCAGCTTGGCGCAGGTGGCGTAGTCGTCGTTCGCGAACGCGCGGATGGCGCGCAGGATCGCGGGGACGACCGGACCGGGCGGAAGTTTGCCTTGCGCCAGCCGTGCCTCGATCTCATCGGCGCGGCGATCGAGGCTCTCAGCGTCGCCGGTCGCGGCGGCGGCGAGCGCCACATGCACATCGATAAAGGCGTTGCCGGATTTCGGGAAGAAGCGCACGGCGTTCGTTGCGGTTTCGCTCCAGAGCGCACGCGGCACCGGATGCCCTTCGAGCCCGGCGCGCCACAGCAGCGCGGCGCCGTCCGTCACGACATTGATCGGCGGCGCCGTGTTGCCATGCGGCGCGATGCGATCCGCATAGATCGCGAGCGCGGCTTCTGCGTCGTCGCGTTCGAGTGCGGCGAGCGCTTCGTGCCACGAGATGTGGCCGTGTAGAATGCCAGAGCGATCGTAACTCGGCAGCCAGTCGCGGATGATCGCTTCCGCCTCGCGCGCCGAGCCGTCCTCGAACATCGCATGCGCGAGCGAGTGCATCGCGTTCGCATTCTCTCGGCGCGCCGCGAAGGCGCGCTCGATGAGGCCGCGTCCGTGCGCGACGTTGCGGTTTTCGGCATGCGACCAGCCGAGATAAGTGAGGAACCACCAATCATCGCCGTAATACGATTTGTGACGCTCAAGCAGATCGACCTTCGCCTGCTCGTGATCGGCCATGCCGGAGAACGCGAAGAGGCCGAACGCACCGAGCGGCAGCGACATGATGATGGCGTCGCGCGGCCAGCGATCGAGATGCGCGAGCGTGCCGGCGAGACATTCGACGGGCTTTCCTTCAACGCTGAGCGCAATGATGTCGACGTGGCTCCGTTCGCGGGCGTCGCCGTGCTGTGCGACGAGCGTGCGCGCTTGCGTAGATTTCACGCGCGCTTCCGGCACTTCGGCGTAAATGAAATGCATGCGCGCCCGCGCGATGTGAGCGAGCGCGAAATCCGGATCGGCCGCGATGGCGCGATCGAAGGCTTCGGACGCGCCGGGCCAAGCGGAGAGCATGAGGTCCATGCCGTCGCGATACGCGAACGCCGCAGCGTCGAACGATGTCGAAAGGGCGAGACCGTAACGATCGGCGTGTGGCATCCGCGCTCCCATCGTGGCGTTATTGTTCTTACGCCGATGACGGAGCGGATGTTACGCCTGCGCGCCGGCAATAAAAAAGGCCGGGCGAACCCGGCCTTTGAAAATCTGCAGCTGCGATCGCTTAAGCGGTCGGCTCCTTGCGGCGGAGACGCACGATGACGTCGACGCGAGCGACTTCGTAGCCTTCCGGCGCTTCCGGAGCGCGGTCGAGCATGACGCCGGTTTCCGGGATGTCGACCAGCTCGTCCTCGCCTTCGACGAAGAAGTGATGGTGATCCGACGCGTTGGTGTCAAAATACGACTTCGAACCATCGACCGCGACTTGGCGCAGCAGGCCGACGTCAGTGAATTGGTGCAGCGTGTTGTAGACGGTGGCGAGCGAGACCGGCACCTTGGCGCGGGTCGCCTCTTCGTAAAGCATTTCCGCCGTCAGATGGCGGTCACCCTTGGCGAATAGGATCCAGCCGAGAGCCATACGCTGGCGCGTCGGGCGGAGGCCAACCTCGCGCAGCATTTCCTTGACGTCATGCCAGGGGCAGCCGTTCAGGGCCGTACGGGCGGCCATATCGGGCCGGCGCTCGTGCGGGAGTTCGAGGGACTTTGAGATGATCACGGCACGCGTCTGCGACATGTCGGTTGGCTTAAGGCTCCATTCAGCCGTGGCAAAACAGCTTCGGCTGAGATTGTTCTCTTATAATCATATGCGATCACACCTTCCTGTTGCAACTCATTTGCAGCAAAAACAACAGTTTAACCCCGTTTCGGGCCTGCTTTTGCAACCGGTCGCCGAGCTTTCGCGTTGAATCGGCTGAGGTTCCGGGCCGCGCTAGAACGGTTCCATTGTTTGCGTCTGACACCCTTCCGACATGCTCGCGCAGGTCGCTTTGCCCCTATCGATGCCTATGTTAGGTAAGCCGAGACACGAGGTCTGGCATTTTTGCTCCATGGCAGGGGCTGCGGAAAGTGCGAAAAAATCCATCGGGTTATCGCCAACCCTTCGGATTTGTGAGAGGTCTCTCCGTAAAGGATTCCGAGGGGAACGCGTAGCGATGGACGGGACCACTACCCGGCAGGGAAGTTTTACGTATGAGGAGCTGCTGGCCTGCGGGCGCGGCGAGCTTTTCGGGCCGGGAAATGCGCAACTGCCCCTCCCCCCGATGCTGATGTTCGACCGAATCACGGAGATCTCCGAGACCGGTGGCGCGCACGGCAAAGGCTTTGTCCGCGCCGAACTCGACATCAAGCCGGACCTCTGGTTTTTCCCCTGTCACTTCAAAGGCGATCCGGTGATGCCGGGCTGCCTCGGTCTCGACGCGATGTGGCAGCTCGTCGGATTCTTCCTCGGTTGGTCCGGCTCGCAGGGGCGCGGCCGCGCGCTCGGCCTTGGCGAACTGAAATTCTCCGGCCAAGTTTTGCCGAGCATGAAGAAGATCGTCTACGGAATCGACTTCAAGCGCGTGATGCGCTCCAAACTCGTTCTCGGCATCGCGGACGGTTTTCTTGCCGCGGACGGCGAAACGCTCTATCGCGCCAGCGATCTCAAGGTCGGTCTGTTCCGCGACGCAGCACCGGCAACCTGAGAACGGTTGTTCCAGCCAACAGGCGGGTTATATGTCCCGCTATAGCGCTGAAAGATGTGAGGGAACATGAAGCGGGTCGTCGTCACCGGGATGGGCATCGTCTCGTCCATCGGCAACAACACCCAAGAGGTTTTGGCTTCGCTGCGCGAAGCGAAATCCGGAATCACTTTCGCGGAAGATTTCGCGAAGCTCGGCTTCCGCAGCCAAGTGCATGGGCAGCCGACGCTCAACCCGGCTGAAACCGTCGATCGCCGCGCGATGCGTTTCCTCGGCGGCGGCGCCGCGTGGAATCACGTCGCGATGGAGCAAGCCATCCGCGACTCAGGTCTCGAGGAAAACGAGATATCGAACGAGCGCACCGGAATCATTATGGGCTCGGGTGGACCGTCCACCAAGACGTTGATCGAAGCCGCCGATATCGCGCGCACGAAAGGCCCGAAACGCGTCGGCCCGTTCGCGGTGCCGAAGGCGATGTCGTCGACCGCATCCGCAACGCTCGCGACCTGGTTCAAGATCAAGGGCGTCAACTATTCGATCTCGTCGGCCTGCGCGACGTCGAACCATTGCATCGGCAATGCGTATGAGACGATCCAGATGGGCAAGCAGGACACAATCTTCGCCGGCGGCTCGGAAGAGCTCGACTGGTCGATGTCCGTGCTGTTCGACGCGATGGGCGCGATGTCGTCGAAGTATAACGACACGCCGGCAACCGCTTCGCGCGCTTACGACGAGAACCGCGACGGCTTCGTCATCGCGGGCGGCGCAGGCGTTCTCGTTCTCGAGGAGCTCGAACACGCGAAGGCGCGCGGCGCACGCATTTACGGCGAGATCGTCGGTTACGGCGCGACCTCGGACGGCTACGATATGGTGGCACCGTCGGGTGAAGGCGCAGAGCGCTGCATGAAGATGGCGCTCGCGACCGTGAAGCCGAAGATCGATTACATCAACCCGCACGCGACCTCGACACCGGCCGGCGACGCGCCGGAGATCGAAGCGATCCGCCGCGTGTTCGGCGGTGCCGACAAGACGCCGCCGATCGCGGCGACGAAATCGCTGTCGGGCCACTCGCTCGGCGCGGCCGGCGCTTGGGAAGCGATCTTCTCGCTGCTGATGATGAACAACGGCTTTATCGCGGAAAGCGCGAATATCCAGAACCTGGACCCCGCCTTCGCCGATATGCCGATCATGCGCGAGCGCAAGGACAACGTAAATCTCGGCGCCGTGCTGTCGAACTCGTTCGGCTTCGGCGGCACCAATGCGTCGCTCGTCTTCAAGCACGTCGACGCGTAAGAGTACCAACATGTCTGATCTGCTGAAGGGCAAGCGCGGCCTGATCATGGGCGTCGCCAACGATCACTCCATCGCTTGGGGGATCGCGAAGACACTGGCGGCGCACGGCGCGACGATGGCCTTCACGTATCAGGGCGAAGCGCTCGGCCGCCGCGTCAAGCCGCTCGCCGAGTCGATCGGCTCCAGCATCACGGTGCCGTGCGACGTCGAAGACATCGCGTCGGTCGACGCGCTGTTCGACACGCTGAAGAAGGAATGGGGCACGCTCGATTTCGTCGTGCATGCGATCGGCTTCTCGGACAAAAACGAGCTCAAGGGCCGCTACGCGGATACGACGCGCGAGAATTTCTCGCGCACGATGGTGATCTCCTGCTTCTCGTTTACGGAAGTGGCGAAGCGCGCTGCCGTTATGATGCCGAACGGCGGCTCGATCATCACGCTGACCTATGGCGGCTCGACGCGCGTGATGCCGAATTACAACGTGATGGGTGTCGCGAAGGCCGCGCTCGAAGCGTCGATGCGTTATCTCGCGACAGATTTCGGGCCGTCGAACATCCGCGTCAACGCGTTGTCGCCGGGACCGGTGCGAACTCTCGCGGGCGCCGGCATCACGGACGCGCGGCTGATGTACAATTATCAGAAGCGCAACGCCCCGCTCCGCCGCACCGCGACGATCGAAGATATCGGCGGCTCCGCGCTGTATCTGCTGTCGGACCTGTCTAACGCCGTGACCGGCGAAATCCACTACATCGATTCCGGCTACAACATCGTCTCGATGCCGCATCCGGAAGCGCTGAAGCAGGTCGACGAAGCGCAAGGCGCTGCCGAGAAGGCTACTTCGTAGCCGACAGCCGCCAGGCTTCGATCCGCATCGTCAGATCGCGCGGCGACGCAACGGCGTCCGGGACGAACAAACCAGGCCATTGCGACCACGGCGGCAGTGTCATCCCGCTCTGGCGCGGTGTGAAGCGTAGACGCAGCCCTCCCCACAGACGCTCGACATCGACGGTCGCGAAATCGCTCCAAGGGCGGCGATCGCCGAGCGGCCCGTAAGAGACTTCGGCGCCGGCGCGATTGAAGGCGACGCGCGTCGGCATGTGCGCGAGGACGGCGACGGCGCCGAGCGCGATCAACAAAAACACGCCGAGCAGCGACCAGCCTTCGACGCGGCCACGCCACGCCATTGCGGCCGACGCAAATCCTGCGAGCAGCGCAACGAGGATCACAAGCACGGCGACAAGATGCGTCGACTCCGGGCCGGCAATCAACACGACATGGTCGGCGGACAACTCCATGCGCGTGATTTAGCAGGTTCCGAAAAAAAGTCTCCGGTCATTCCGGGGCGCGTTGCTTGCGCAGCAAGCGGCGAGCCCGGAATCCATACTCCGTGAGCACAATTAAGATTACCGGGAGTATGGATCCCGGACAGCCACTGTTCGCTCCGCAAACGAGCGGCTTCCGGGATGACGGCGCACGCTTCTAGCTTTTCGCCTCGCGCTTCAAAGCTGCGAGGTTCTCGACGCAGTAGTAGCCGGAGATGCGGCTGACGATCTTGCGCTTCATCCAATCCTGCAGCACGCGGCTGACATTCTCGCGCGCGATGCCAGCCATTGCGGCGAGATCACTTTGCGTTACCTTTTGGCGCACAAGCGTGCGTCCACCGCCGACATCGTGACCGAATGCTTCGGCGAGACTGAGCACGGCTTCGGCGACGCGGCCTTTGACGGAGAGGAAGCTCGTTGCGGTCAGCGCCGCATTCGTTTCGCGCAAGCGCCGCGCGAGGATCGCGGTGAGGTGACGGTAGAGCTCGGGATATTCTTCCGCGTAGCCTTGAAACATCGCGCGGCTGACTGACGCGAGTTTGGCTTCGCGCAGCGCCGTTACGGTGGCGGAGCGCGGCGCGCCGTCGATCAGCGATAGTTCGCCAACGATCGCTCCGGGACCGATCACCGCAAGAATGCGCTCGCCGCCGCTCGGTGAGATGACCGACACCTTAAGCAATCCGGATTCGACGCGGTAGCAGGTCTCGCCGGCCTCATCGGTGCCGAAGAGCTGCTGATCCGCCTTCAGCGACACCGGGCGCGCGGACGCGAACAGCCCGGCCACAAGCTCGGCCGGCAGAGCGGCAAGCAAGTCGCGGCTGGCAATCGTCGTCTCTGGCGTGGTCGGATCGCGCATGGCGCTCGTTGGTCGCTGGGGCGTGCGTTCTGGTTCAATGTATCGTGCGCAATTTGACGCGAAAGGCAAACCGTTGTTCGAACGCCAAGGATTGCCATAGAGTGCCGCCGTCATGACGGCATCCGTCCCCGCATGAAACGCCTAAGTTCGCTTCTCGCTCGCACGTCGCGCGGCAGCATCGCCCTGCCCGGCTGGCTCGATCGGTGGATTTCGATTGGGATCATGACGAGCGATCCGCAGCTCGCGCGGCGTCAGCGCAGCGTGAACGTCGCAGCCTTCGCGGGTGCCGGGAATGCCATCTCGCATCTCGTCGTCAATGCGATGCACGACTTCGGCGGCCTGATGTGGGTGAATGCCTACAATCTCGCTTTCACGGTGCTATCGTTGGCGCTGCCGCGGCTACATCGCCACGGCGACAATCTCGCGGCGTTCGCGCTTATCGCGATGATCCTCGCCGGCAATACGTTCGTCGTCTGGGCGCTCGGTACCAGCAGCAACCTGCATATCTATCTGACCTTCGCGAGCGCGATGCTGTACTTTTTCGGCGTTCGCAATTGGCGACTTTTCCTTGCGCTGTTCGCGCTCGTCACCATCATCCTGCTGCTGACGATCCATCTCGCACCGGTGCATGGCTTCATCCAGCCGGAAGACGCGACACTGCGCGCTATGCTGTCACAGCATGCGCTGATCAACACGATCGTCATCAACGCCGCGATGCTGTTCTACGCGCTCTATTCGCTCGACCGTGCAGAGGCCGAGCTGGAGAACCAGTACGCACGCTCCGAAGCGTTGATCGAGACGATGATGCCGGCCGCGATTGCGGCGCGGCTCAAGGCCGGTGAGGCGCGCGTCGCCGATCAGATTGATACGCTGAGCGTTCTGTTTGCAGACATCGTCGGATTTACCGAAGCGTCGCGCGATCTGCCGCCCGGTGCGGTGGTCGATTATCTCGATGCGCTGGTGCGCGATCTCGACGACCTTGCGACTCTGCAGGGCGTCGAGAAGATCAAGACCATCGGCGACAGTTACATGGCGGCGGCGGGTTTCGACGGCGATGCAGCCGCGGGCGCGCGTGCGATCGCGCGGTTTGCGCTGGCGATGCAGGGTGTCGTCGGAAAGCAGCCGCCGCTCGGCGGCAAGAAGCTGAGCTTACGTATCGGCGTCAATGCCGGGCCGGTGACTGCCGGCATCATCGGCGATGCGCGGTTTTCCTACGACGTGTGGGGTTCGGCCGTGAACATCGCGGCGCGGCTGGAGTCGCTGAGCGAACCCGGACGTATTCTGGCGAGCGATGCGTTTCACGCGCTGACGCAGGATGCGTTCGACTACGAGGCGCGCGGCCCTGTCGATATTCGCGGTATCGGAAATGCTGATGCGTATTTTTTGGTCGGCCGGAAGACGTAGAACCTCGAAGGTGTTTGCTGATCATCCCGGCCGAGAAGCGAGGCGCAAGTGCCGGGATCCATACTCCCTGCCCTATCGATAATATCGTGATTATGGATCCCGGCTCGCGCGACGCTGTGCGTCGCTCGGCCGGGATGACAGCCGAGGAGTTGGGCTGCTGCCTCGCGCAGAGCTATTCCTCGCAATGACGAAACAAAAAAGGGCGGCCGGAGCCGCCCTTTTCGTTGACATCGTGCGAGCGACTAAGCGGCCTGACGCTGCTGCGCGAGATCGAAGCGGTCGGCATCCATCACCTTGGTCCACGCGGCGACGAAGTCCTTGACGAATTTCTCCTTCGCGTCAGCGCTCGCATAGACTTCCGCGAAGGCGCGGAGCTGCGAGTGCGATCCGAAGATCAAGTCGACGCGCGTTGCGGTCCACTTCGCGGCCTTCGTCTTGCGGTCGCGGCCCTCGTAGATGCCATCCGCATTCGGCGGCTGCCACTCGGTCGCCATGTCGAGAAGGTTGACGAAGTAGTCGTTCGTCAGCTTCTCGGGCTGCTTGGTGAGAACGCCGTGCTTGGACGCACCGACGTTGCCGCCGAGGACGCGAAGGCCGCCGACCAGCACCGTCATCTCCGGCCCGGTGAGGGCGAGCAACTGCGCGCGATCCACCAGCGCTTCTTCGGGCTGCAGGAATGCGCGCTTCTTGCTGTTGGTGTAGTTGCGGAAGCCGTCGTGACGCGGCTCGAGCGGAGCGAAGGACTCGACGTCCGTCTGATCCTGTGTCGCGTCACCACGACCAGGTGAGAACGGCACCTTCACGGTGACGCCCGCATCCTTCGCGGCCTTCTCGACCGCCGCATTGCCAGCGAGCACGATGAGGTCGGCGAGCGAGACGCCCGCATGCTCCTTCTGGATCGTTTCGAGCTTGCCGAGCACGGTCTTGAGCTGTGCCGGCTCGTTGGCTTCCCAATCCTTCTGTGGGGCCAAGCGAATGCGCGCGCCATTGGCACCGCCGCGCTTGTCCGACCGGCGGAAGGTCGAGGCCGACGCCCACGCGGTCGAGACGAGCTGCGACACGGTGAGACCCGAGGCGAGGATTTTTGCCTTGATCGCTTCGGCGTCCTTGTCGCTGAGGCTCGCGGTGCCGGCCGGGATCGGGTCCTGCCAGATCAAGGTTTCCTTCGGCACAAGCGGGCCGAGGTAACGTACGCGCGGACCCATGTCGCGGTGGGTCAGCTTGAACCACGCGCGGGCAAACGCGTCGGCGAACTGATCCGGGTTCTCGTAGAAGCGGCGCGAGATTTTCTCGTAAGCCGGATCGAAGCGCAGCGAGAGGTCGGTGGTGAGCATCGTCGGGCGATGCTTCTTCGAGTTGTCGAACGCATCCGGGATCGACGCTTCGGCACCTTTGGCAACCCACTGGTTGGCGCCGCCTGGGCTCTTCGTCAGTTCCCATTCGTTCTCGAACAGGTTCTTGAAGAAGAAGTTGCTCCACTTCGTCGGCGTCTGCGTCCAGGTGACTTCGAGACCGCTGGTGATCGAGTCGCCCGCGATGCCGCTGACGTGCTTGCTCTTCCAACCGAGACCTTGATCTTCGAGCTCGCCCGCTTCCGGGTCTGAGCCGACGAGCGAGGGATCGCCCGCGCCATGCGTCTTGCCGAAAGAGTGCCCACCCGCGATGAGCGCGACCGTTTCTTCGTCGTTCATCGCCATGCGGAAGAACGTCTCTCGGATGTCGCGCGCCGCGGCGAGCGGGTCCGGGTTGCCGTTCGGACCTTCCGGGTTGACGTAGATGAGGCCCATCTGCACGGCACCGAGCGGTTCGGACAGCTCGCGCTCGCCGCTGTAGCGCTCGTCCCCGAGCCAGGTGCCTTCCGGGCCCCAGTAAAGTTCTTCCGGCTCCCACACGTCGGCGCGGCCGCCCGCGAAGCCGAAGGTTTTGAAGCCCATCGATTCCAGCGCGACGTTGCCGGTGAGGACCATCAGGTCCGCCCACGAAAGCTTCTGGCCGTATTTCTGCTTGATCGGCCACAGGAGGCGGCGCGCCTTGTCGAGGTTAGCGTTATCGGGCCACGAGTTGAGCGGCGCGAAGCGCTGCTGTCCGGCGCCCGCGCCACCGCGGCCGTCCGTCGTGCGATACGTCCCGGCGCTGTGCCACGCCATGCGGATCATCAGGCCGCCGTAGTGGCCGAAGTCGGCCGGCCACCACTCCTGGCTGTTCGTCATCAGCGCGTGCAGGTCCTTGATGACCGCATCGAGATCGAGCGTCTTGAATTCCTTCGCGTAATCGAACTGCTTGTCCATCGGATTGGACAGCGACGAATTCCGATGCAGCATTTCGATGTCGAGCGCATCGGGCCACCAATCGCGGTTGCCGTGACCGCGCGAGGAAAACGGGCATTGGCCCTTGTCAGTCTTTGCGTCCATGAATTGTCTCCGCTCACAAATCGGTTGTGCCTGAAGCAGCGCCATCGCCGCTCTAACAAGCGGGCGCAAAGGCCATGCGACGGCAGATGAAATCGCCTGGCGCACCTCCCCGATACGCGGCGACTTAACACCATTCTAGACCTAGCTTGGATCAGGTCTAATCGATTTGCTTATCGATACCGATCAGAATATCTTATCGACATGGTGACGATCCGCCAGCTGACCTACTTCGACGCGCTCGCGCGGCACCGCCATTTCGGCCGAGCCGCCGAGGCCTGCGCGGTGACGCAGCCTGCCCTCTCGATGCAGATCCGTGACTTGGAGCGCTCGCTCGGTGCGCAACTGGTCGAGCGGAGGCCGGGCGATGTCGTCATCACGGCGGTCGGTAAGGAAGTGGCGCGCCGCGCAGGCGAGATTCTCAACGCGACGCGCGATCTTGCCGACGCGGCGCGACACCATGCGCGCGTGCTCACCGGGCCGCTGCGGCTCGGCATCATTCCCTCGCTCGCGCCGTATGTGCTGCCGCGCCTGCTACCGGCTCTACAGGCCGGGCATTCCGACTTGCGGCTCGAATTGCAGGAGACCCAAACGAAGACGCTGCTGACGCGCCTCGGGCGCGGCGAACTCGATGCCGCAATGCTGGCGCTGCCGGTCGACGATCCAGAGCTCGAAACGCGCGCGCTGTTCGAGGATCGATTTCTGCTCGCGCTGCCGGCCGACGATCCGCTCGCGGCGCGCGACAGCGTGCAGGCGCGCGATATCGACCGGCACAATTTGATTTTGCTCGAAGAAGGCCATTGTCTGCGCGACCAGACGCTTGCCTTCTGCGCGATGGCGCGCGATCGCGCTTCTCCTGGGCTCGGCGCGACGAGCCTCGCGACCGTGATGCAGATGGTCGCGAACAACTACGGCGTCACATTGGTACCGGAAATCGCCGCGCCGATCGAAGTGCGCAACGAGCAAGTGAAGCTGGTTCGGTTTGCCGACCCGGAACCCGGCCGCACGATCGGCCTCGTCTGGCGTAGCGGCTCCGCGCGCAAAACGGATTTCGAGGCGCTGGCGGAGATCGCGCGGGGGTCGGTTGGTTGAGATTTATGTATCACGCTGTGATACATTGCGCTTGTCGAACGTATCATGTCATGATACACTGACGATGTGATCCTGAATTTCAAAGATCGGCTGACCGAGGCGGCGTTCAATGGAACCGCTGTTAAGGGATTTCCGGCCGCCCTGCTCGGTGTGACGCGGCGAAAGCTGAGATACTTGCATGCAGCCCATGTGCTGGACGACCTGCGCGCGCCGCCCGGCAACCGGCTCGAAGCGCTGACGGGCGATCGCAAAGGTCAACACTCGATCCGCGTCAACGATCAATTTCGGATCTGCTTCGTCTGGACGCCGAACGGGCCCACCGAGGTCGAATTCGTCGATTATCACGCGTGATGGCAACTGCGAGAACAACAATGGCCAAGACACTGCCGCCAATGCATCCCGGAGAGGTTCTCCGCGAAGAGTTTCTCATCCCACTCAATATGTCGCCGGGCGCGCTCGCACGTGCCTGCGATGTACCGCGTACGCGGATCGAGCGATTGGCGAATGAGCAGACGCCCGTTACGGCCGATACGGCACTGCGTCTCGCGAAAGCGTTGGGTACGAGCGCCGAATTGTGGCTGAACCTGCAGGCGGACTACGATCTTCAAGTCACGCGCGCAAAGATCGGGCGCGATCTCAAGGCCATCGAGAGCGTCAATCCGAAGGCGGCATGAGAGTTTGGCATCATCCTCTCGGTTGTCATCCCGGAAGCCGCTGCTTGCATAGCAAGCACGGCTATCCGGGATCCATGTACCCCAATCGTATGCAGGGATACGTGGATCCCGGAACGGCTCTGCTACGCGCGCGAAGAGCGCGCGTGCTCGCCGTCCGGGATGACAGCCTGCGCGCGAGTCGCCGCTGCTTTCTCCGGCAAGTGCATGTAGACCTTTCCGAAGCTTGACAGTGACCTCCGCGCGTAACACTGTTATTTCTTAACGACAAAAACCGATATTGCGGGAGGCGAGATGCCGAAGGTCACTTACGAAAAGGATGGACGCATTGGGCGCATCACGCTCAATCGCCCCGACGTGCTGAACGCGATCGATGGCGATTTACCGCTCGAGCTTGCCGACTGCGTCACGCGCGCCAACGCGGATCAGGGCGTCCATGTGATCGTTCTGTCCGGCAACGGCCGCGCGTTCTGCGCCGGTTACGATCTCACCTACTACGCGCAGAGCACTGGCGATAACGACATCACGCAGAAGATGCCGTGGGACCCGATGAAGGACTACGCCTTCATGCAGCGGAACAACGAGTGCTTCATGAGCCTCTTCCGTTCCTATCGGCCGGTGGTCTGCAAGGTGCACGGTTTCGCGATCGCGGGCGGCTCGGACATCGCGCTCTGCTCCGACATCATCATCGCAGCCGACGATGCCGAGATGGGTTACATGCCGACGCGCGTTTGGGGTTGCCCGACGACGGCGATGTGGGTCTATCGCATCGGGCCCGAGCGTGCGAAGCGCATGCTCTTCACGGGCGACAAGGTGAAGGGGCCGGAGGCCGAGAAGCTCGGGTTGATCCTGAAATCAGTGCCGCCGGCGGAGCTCGACGCCGAGGTCGAAAAGTTTGCCGAGCGCATGGCGGGCGTGCCGGTCAATCAGCTGATGATGCAAAAATTGATGATCAATCAGGCGCTGGAAAATATGGGGCTGCGCACGACGCAGATGATCGCGACCGTGTTCGACGGCATCACGCGACACTCGCCGGAAGGGCTCAACTTCAAACATCGCGCCGAGGAGATCGGCTGGAAGGAAGCCGTGCGTAATCGCGATCAAGGCACGTGGGATTGGACCGACAATCGCCCAATCAACCCGCGATGATTTGGCGCATGATCTTGTCCGAAGACCGGTACCCACTTTTCGGGATCATGCGCTGATGCCTCGGTCATCCGCAAAGCCGAACGATCCACGGGTCATCGCGCGGCAAGGTGCGTTGCGCGATGCACGGCGTGAGTTGATCGTCGAGGCCGCGCAGCGCGTGTTCGAGCGGCATGGGCTGGAAGGCGCCTCGATCCGCACCATCGCGGCGGAAGCCGGATGCACGACCGGCGCGATCTATCCATGGTTCGCCGGAAAGGAAGAGATTTACGCCGCAATCCTTTCGGAATCACTCGGCCGCGTGCTCGCGAGCGTCGATCAGGCAGCACGAGAGGCAAAGAGCAAAGCAGAGGCGGCGCGCGATGCCGTCGCGGCGTTCTATCGCTACTACCGCGCGCAGCCGAACGAACTGTCGCTCGGCCTCTACCTCTTCCGCACCGAGGGCGTTCAGCGCGTCGGCCTCAAGCCTACGCTCGATCGCGCGCTCAATGCGAAGCTGCGCGCGATCGCGGACCGTATCGCGCAAGCGATGACGGCGGCGGGATTCGATGCCGCGCAAGAGCGCACCGCCGACGCGATGATCCACGCATGCGGGATCGTCATCATGGCGAACGCGGGGCGCGTGAAGGTGCTTGGTGCAAAGTCCGACGATCTGATGGCGCGCTATCTCGAAACGGCGCTGCCGCGACAAAAAGCGCGCGCACGCAATTGAGACACAATGCGCCGCGACATCGCGACCGTTAATCGCGAGGTTCGATGAAAGCCTATGTCTGCCGGCGCTACGGCACAGCCGAAGCGATCGAGAGTGCGGAGATCGCCGATCCGGTGCTAGAGCCGAATGAAGTGCTCGTGCGCATCGCGGCGACAACCGTCAGCGCGGGCGACTGGCGCCTCCGCACGCTCGATCTGCCGCGCGGCTTCGGGCCTATCGGGCGATTGATCTTCGGCTTCTCGGGTCCACGTCAGCCGATCCTCGGTTCGGAATTCGCCGGCACGGTTGCGGCAGTTGGCGCGACGGTGACGCGATTCAAGATCGGCGACGAAGTCTTCGGTTTTCGCGACACCGCGATGGGTTGCCACGCCGAGTTCGTTACGATGCCGGAGGACGGCGCCATTGCGCCGAAGCCTGCAGCGCTGACGATGGAGAAAGCTGCGGCGCTTAGCTTCGGCGGTACGACGGCGCTCGGCTTCCTGACCCGCGCTGAGGTCAGAGCCGGCGACAAAGTGCTCATCAACGGTGCGGCCGGATGCGTCGGCTCGGCCATAGTGCAGATCGCAAAGCATCTCGGCGCGCGTGTCACCGCGGTCACGAGCACGGCGAACCTCGACCTCGTGCGCGGCATCGGCGCCGACGATGCGATCGACTATCGGCGCGAGGATTTCACGCAGCGTCCGGCAACATACGACATCATCATCGATACGGTGGGTAATCTCACATACGCGGGTTGCAAGCACGCGCTCGCGCCGGGCGGACGGCTTGCGCTGATCGCGGCTGACCTTCCCGCGATGCTCTCGGCGCCGCTCATGGCGAAGCTCGGCGGCCATCGCGCGATCGTCGGCCCGACGTCCGGCTCGGCGGAGGATATTCGGCTGCTCGCCGATCTCGCGGCGAGTGGTGCGTTCGATCCGGTGATCGACAGCACCTTCGCGTTCGTCGACATCCGCGATGCGCATCGGCGCGTCGAAAGCCGGCGCAAACGCGGCAGCGTTGTTGTGACGATTCCGAAGAGCTATCTCGCTTTGATGAACACCGCAGCGCTGGTCATCCCGGGGCGCGCGGCGCTTCTTTTGCGCTGCCGCGAGCCCGGGATCCATAATCACAAATTCTATCGATAGTGCAGAGAGTATGGATCCCGGCCTTCCGGCGCTTCGCGCCTTCAACCGGGATGACCAGTGAACACAGCCGGAACCTGCGAAGATCGCCCCAACCGTTGAAATGCCAACCATAAACAAAAAGGGCGGCCCCGACGGACCGCCCTTCCCTAACTTAAAGCGTCGCAGCGATTACTCGCCGGCAGCCTGACGCGGCTGCTGCTGACCTTCGGCCTTCTGCTTGGCTTCGAGGTCTTCGCCGGTCGCCTGATCGACGACCTTCATGGAGAGGCGAACCTTGCCGCGGTCGTCGAGACCGAGCAGCTTCACCTTGACCTTGTCGCCTTCCTTGACGACATCGCTAACCTTCTGGACGCGCGCTGCAGCAAGCTGGCTGATGTGGACGAGACCGTCCTTGGCGCCGAAAAAATTCACGAACGCGCCGAACTCCATCACCTTGACGACGGTGCCTTCGTAGATCGTGCCGACTTCCGGATCGGACGCGATCGACTTGATCCAGTTGATGGCTGCCTTGATCGAGTCGCCGTTGGCGGACGCCACCTTCACGGTGCCGTCGTCCTCGACGTTGATCTTGGCGCCGGTCTTTTCGACGATCTCGCGGATCACCTTGCCGCCGGTGCCGATGACTTCACGGATCTTGTCGACCGGGATCTGCAGCACTTCGATGCGCGGCGCGTGTTCGCCGAGCTCCGAGCGTGCCGTGGTCAGCGCATTCGCCATCTCACCGAGGATGTGCTCGCGCCCATCCTTCGCCTGCGAGAGCGCCACCTTCATGATCTCTTCGGTGATGCCCGCGATCTTGATGTCCATCTGCAGCGAGGTCACGCCCTTCTCGGTGCCAGCCACCTTGAAGTCCATGTCGCCGAGATGATCTTCGTCGCCGAGGATGTCGGAGAGAACCGCGAAGCGCTCGCCTTCGAGGATGAGGCCCATCGCGATGCCGGCGATCGGACGGCGCAGCGGAACGCCCGCGTCCATCAATGCCAGCGAGGTTCCGCAGACCGTCGCCATCGAGGACGAGCCGTTCGACTCGGTGATCTCGGAGACGACGCGGAGCGTGTACGGGAATTCGTGCTTCGGCGGCAGGACCGGATGGATCGCGCGCCAAGCGAGCTTGCCGTGACCGACTTCGCGGCGGCCGGGCGAACCGAGGCGGCCCGTCTCACCGACCGAGAAGGGCGGGAAGTTGTAGTGGAGCATGAAGTGCTCCTTGTACGTTCCCGGCAGCGCGTCGATGAACTGCTCGTCTTCGCCGGTGCCGAGCGTGGTGACGACCAACGCCTGCGTCTCACCGCGTGTGAACAGCGCCGAGCCGTGGGTGCGCGGGAGCACTCCGACTTCGGAGATGATCTGACGCACCGTCTTGGTGTCGCGACCGTCGATGCGCTTGCCGGTGTCGAGGATGTTCCAGCGAACGACCTTGGCTTCGAGGCCCTTGAAGACCTTGCCGAGTTTGAGCTTGTCGTAGCGCGGCTCTTGGCCTTCCGGATTGAAATGCGCCATGGCCTTTGCCTTGGCGGCATCGACGGCAGCGTGACGCTCCATCTTCGCCGGGATCGCGTAAGCCTTGCGGAGGTCCGCATCGACGACGCCGAGCATTTCCTTCTCGATGTCCGAGAAGTCCGGAGCCGTGAAGTCGCGCGGCTCCTGCGCGGCCTTCTCGGCAAGCTCGATGATCGCATTGATCACCGGCTGGAAGTGGCGGTGACCGAACATCACGGCGCCGAGCATGATCTCTTCGGACAGCTCCTTGGCTTCCGATTCAACCATCAGCACGGCGTCGGTGGTGCCGGCGACGACGAGATCGAGCGCGCTGTCGTTAGCTTCGTCGAGCTGCGGGTTGAGCACGTATTCGTTGTCGACGAAGGCAACGCGCGCAGCGCCGATCGGACCCATGAACGGAACGCCCGAGAGCGTCAGCGCGGCGGACGCGCCGACCATCGCGACGATGTCCGGATCGTTTTCGAGATCGTGCGAGAGCACCGTGCAGATGACCTGCGTGTCGCAACGATAACCGTCGGCGAACAGCGGACGGATCGGGCGGTCGATCAGGCGCGAGATGAGCGTCTCACGCTCGGTCGGGCGGCCTTCACGCTTGAAGAAGCCACCCGGAATGCGGCCGGCGGCGTAAAACTTCTCGAAGTAGTTACAGGTGAGCGGCAGGAAGTCGACGCCTTCCTTCGCGTTCTTGGCGGAGACGACCGTGCAGAGCACCGTGGTGTCACCGTAAGTCACCATAACGGCGCCATCGGCCTGGCGCGCGACTTTGCCGGTCTCGAGGGTCAGCTGACGCCCACCCCAATCCAGGCTCACTTTGTTGATATTGAACATTCTTATCTTTCCATCGGTTCACGGAGACGCGAACACCATGGGCAAGACGGCGAGACGCTGCGCTCTAGCGCATCGGGTGCGCTAAGCCCCCAGCAGCGTCCGGCGATCCTGCCATGGTTTTCGGGCTCCTCGTTGCCGGACGAGCCCTCTCGTCCGGTTCGCATGCGGATTTAAGCTCCGCGATACAAAAAGCGCGCGAGACCTCCCGCGCGCTTTTTAACAATCAGCGGCGGATGCCCAGCCGCTCGATCAACGTCTTGTAGCGCGGCTCGTCGTTACGCTTCAAAAAGTCGAGAAGCTGACGGCGCTGCGACACGAGCTTCAACAACCCGCGACGCGAGTGGTTGTCCTTGACGTGAGTCTTGAAGTGGTCGGTCAGGTGATTGATGCGCTCCGAAAGGATCGCCACCTGGACTTCCGGCGAACCCGTGTCGCCTTGCTTCGTTGCGTATTGCTTGATGACCTCAGCTTTACGCTCAGCCGTAATCGACATCGTTGCTCCTTTGGTTTTCGGTTGTCAGGGTGCTGCCTCGTTCCGTCTGGAAATCGGGGCGGCGGGCGGCCAAGCCGGGATGTCGTCCAGCAGGGTCGCTATAGATATTGCGCGGGCAAAAAGCCCGCGCGAATGGCGGCGTTATAGACGAATTTCCCAGGATTGCCAGGGATTTCGCGGTCGCCGCCTAAATCATTGAACGCGCTATTCTTTAGACACATCATGGAGGCGAAGACGCGATCGTAGCCCGGAAGAGCGAGGCAGCGCGAAGCGCGCCCGAGCGACATCCGGGACCAGACTTTCGTGCCTTAGAATTCCCCGGATATCGTGCGATTTCGCGGCGAAGACGCCCGCGAAATCGCACTCATCCGGGCTACAAGAGCAGAGATCAAGCGTTCGGCGGGCCGTTGAGGCGGAAGATCCGGCGCGGGCAAAGTTCGCCCTCGATCGCCTCGGCCAGCGCGACGAGACGGCCTTCCGCCATGACGGCGAGCCAGCCGCCGACGATCGGCGCATCACGACCGCGCATGATGACGGCTTGGCCGCGCGCGAGGCGAGATGCGTCGGCGCGGCTCACCATCACACTCGGCACGTCGACGAGTGCTGCTACGACCGGCTGCAGCGTCGACAATGTCGGCGCGGCGCCCTCTTCGGTTTGCGGCAGTTGATCGACAACGACGGCGCGCTGCTCGATGAAAGGACCGACAGCCGTGCGGCGCAGCGCAACGACGTGACCGCGCGTACCGAGTGCGCGGCCGATGTCGCGCGCGAGAGCGCGGACGTAAGTACCCTTCCCGCATTCGGCTTCGAACTCGGCGTTGTCAGCATCCGGCATCGCGGTGAGCGTGAGGCGCTTCACCTCGATCGGGCGCGGCTCGAGCACCACCTCTTCACCATCGCGCGCAAGATCGTAGGCGCGCTGGCCCTGGATCTTGAGCGCGGAGAATTTCGGCGGCGTCTGCATCAGCGCGCCGGTGAATTTCGGCAGGATAGCTTCGATCGCGGCGCGGTCCGGACGCAGATCCGCGGTCGCGATCTCGCGGCCCTCGGCATCGTCCGTATCTGTCTCGACGCCCCAGCGCACCGTGAAGCGATACGCCTTGCGACCATCCATCACATACGGAACAGTCTTCGTCGCTTCGCCGAGCGCGATCGGCAGAATGCCGGAGGCGAGCGGATCGAGCGTGCCGGCGTGGCCGGCTTTCTTCGCCTGGAACGCGCGTTTGACGACGGCGACCGCGTGCGTCGACGTCATGCCGACGGGCTTGTCGAGAATGAGCCAGCCATCGATATCGCGCTTGATGCGCTTTTGCTGACGCGGCGGCGGTGTCGGAATCTGAACGGCTTCAGTCATTGTCTTTGTCGAGATCGCGCCGCACGACCGGCGTATCGAGGAGTTTGTCGATCCGCGCAGCTTCGGCAAAACGATCGTCGATGCGGAAGCGCAGGTCGGGCGCGAATTTCAGGTTGACGCGATGCGCGATCTCGCCGCGCAGATAGCGCTTGTTGTTGTCGAGCGCTTCGACCACCGCGGCCTCATCCTTGCCGCCGAGCGGCATGACGTAGACGGTCGCGAGCTTGAGATCGGGGCTCATGCGCACTTCCGGGACGGTGATCATGTGGGTTTCGAGCACGGGGTCGTGCACATCGCCGCGCGAGAGCATGTCGGCGAGCGCGTGACGGATCAATTCGCCGACGCGCAAGGCGCGTTGCGAAGGCCCGGCTGCCGCGTCGCGATGGTGTTTGGGTGAATGTTTTGCCATGAGGCGGATCCAAAAATTCAGCGGTCATCCCGGCCGAGTTGCTCGCCAAGCGAGCCGACGAGAGCCGGGATCCATATTCCCTGACACTCAATACTCGCTGGGGATATGGATCCCGGACAGCCGCCGTTCGCTTCGCGAACTTGCGGCTTCCGGGATGACGGCTCCAACAATTACAGCGACCGCTGAACGGTCTCGACGCGGTAGCACTCGATCACATCGCCCGCGCGCATGTCTTGATAATTCTCGAACGACATACCGCACTCTTGGCCGGCGGTGACTTCCTTCGCGTCGTCCTTGAAGCGCTTGAGCTGCGAGAGCTTGCCTTCGTGCACGACGACGTTGTCGCGGATGAGGCGCACATTCGCGCCGCGTTCCACGGTGCCGTCGGTGACGCGGCAGCCCGCAATGTTGCCGACCTTCGAGACCTTGAAGATTTCGAGGATCTGCGCATTGCCGAGCATCGTCTCGCGGCGTTCCGGCGTGAGCAAGCCCGACATCGCTTTCTTCACGTCATCCACGAGATCGTAGATGATGTTGTAGTAGCGAATTTCGATTCCGGCACGATCCGCCGCCGAGCTTGCCTCTTTGTGCGCACGCACGTTGAAGCCGATGATTGCAGCATTCGAGGCTTCGGCGAGCGTGACGTCCGACTCGGTGATGCCGCCGACGCCCGAATACAGGATGCGTGCGCCGACTTCATCGTTGCCGAGCTTCTCGAGCGCGCCACCGATAGCTTCGACCGAACCCTGCACGTCGCCCTTGATGACGAGCGGGAATTCCTTGCGGCCCGCAGTCTTCGCGGCGCTCATCATCTGCTCGAGCGAGCCGCGCATGCCGGTGGCACGGGCGACGGCCTTCTCGCGCTTCTGATGCGCACGGTAGCTCGTGATCTCACGCGCACGCGCTTCACTCTCGACCACCGCGATGCGATCGCCGGCTTCCGGCGTACCGCTGAAACCGAGCACTTCGACCGGGGTCGACGGGCCGGCTTCCGCAACGTTCTCGCCCTTATCGGAGACAAGAAGACGAACGCGGCCGAATTCGGTGCCGGCGACGATGATATCGCCGGTGCGCAGCGTGCCGCGCTGAACCAGCACGGTCGCAACCGAACCGCGGCCCTTGTCGAGCTTAGCTTCGATCACGGTGCCTTCAGCCGGACGATCCGGATTGGCCTTGAGTTCGAGAATTTCCGACTGCAGCGCGATCGACTCGAGCAAGCCATCGAGGTTGGTCTTGTTCTTGGCCGAAACCTCGACGTCCTGAACTTCACCGCCCATCGACTCGACCTGCACTTCGTACTGCAGCAGCTCGCTGCGCACGCGTTCCGGCTTCGAATCCGGCTTGTCGATCTTGTTGATCGCCACGATCATCGGGACCTTGGCCGCCTTGGCGTGCTGAATGGCTTCGATCGTCTGCGGCATGACGCCGTCATCGGCAGCGACGACGAGCACGACGATGTCGGTGACGCGCGCACCACGTGCACGCATCGCCGAGAAAGCTGCGTGGCCCGGCGTATCGATGAAGGTCACCTTGCCGCCCGTCGGAGCCGTGACTTGGTAGGCGCCGATATGCTGCGTGATGCCGCCAGCTTCGCCCGAAACGACGTTAGCGGAACGGATCGCATCGAGCAGCGACGTCTTACCGTGGTCGACGTGGCCCATGATGGTGACGACCGGCGGACGCGTGCTTTGCGCCCCCTCGACGTCAGCCGAGTCGAACAGGCCTTCCTCGACGTCCGACTCGGAGACGCGGCGAACCGTGTGGCCGAGTTCTTCGGCGATCAGCTGCGCGGTGTCGGCATCGATCAAGTCGGTGCTCTTGGCCATGTGGCCTTGCTTCATCAGGATGCGGACGACATCGACCGCACGCTCCGCCATACGATTGGCGAGCTCCTGAATCGTGATGGTCTCGGGCACGATGACTTCGCGCGCGATCTTTTCTTTGTTCTCGTCACCACCGCGGCCGAGCATGCGCTGATTGCGGCGGCGGAACGATGCGAGCGAACGCTCGCGCACATCGTCGTTGAGTGCGTTGACGAGCGTCAGACGGCCACGGCGCTTTTCACCGCCGACGTTACGCGGCGGCTTTGCGGGCGGAGCCGGACGAACCGGAGCTGCGCCAGGTCCACCACCCGGACGGCGGCCCGGAGGGCCACTCGGACGGCGCGATTCTTCTTCTTCGACGACGAGCGGGCGCGAACGGGTCGCGGCACGCGGCAGAGCCGCATCGCTGGTCGGGGTGCGGGCCGGTGCAGCGGCCGACGGCGCGGCAGCGGAGGACGGCGCGGCGGCAGCAGCCGGACGCGCAGCATCGCCACCGAAACGCTTCTGCGCTTCGAGCTCGGCCTTCTTTTTGGTTTCGTCGTCGTGCTTGCGACGGCTATCTTCATCACGCTTGCGCGCCTCGGCGGCATCGCGCTCGATCTTCTCGCGTGCTTCACGCTCGGCGCGGCGGACGGCCTCTTCCTCGGCGACGCGGCGCTCTTCGGCTTCGCGAACGCGGAAATCGGCAACGGCCTGGGCGCGCGCGGTGCGCTCTTCCTCGGTCAGCGTCGGCAACACGAAGCCGCTGCGGCGCGGCGGCGGTGCGGCAGGTCGCGACGGCGGGGTCGGTGCGGGCGCGGCCGGCTTGGCCTGCTGCGGACGCAAGCCCTGCGCGACACGCTCGGTGCTCGGTGCGGGCGCATCCTTCTCGCCGAGGACGCGGCGCTTCACTTTCTCGACGACGACAGGCTTCGTGCGGCCATGGCTGAAGCTCTGCCGCACAACGCCCTGCTCGCCGCGCCCCTTGAGGGTCAGCGTCTTGGTCGTAGGCACGTGCAACGTCTTCTCGCCAGGGTTCTTCGTATCACTCATTCTCGTATCCGTTCGATACGCGGGCCCGGCCGGTTTGGACGGCCAAAGACCCACTCGTATTTCCGCCGTTTAAGATGCCGTTCCGAATCGCTTCGGCAGCACCCAGTTACTTGTCTTCGGCGAGCTTTGCCGACTCACCGCCCTGAAAACCTTCAAGGCGGACGTAGCGCGCGAGCAGTGTCTCGGACGCCGAGCCAGCGAGCAGGGCAGCATGTATCACATTTGCCCTGCCCAATGCCAAATCCAATTGCGATCCGGCGAAAATAAGCACCGGAACATTCTCCGTATCGCCTCGCCGAGCCGCGCTTTTAAGTTTTCGCACACCATCCGGAGCGGCTTCCGCCGCCTGCAAAAGGCCCCTCGCCTCGCCGCTTTCGAGCGCCTTTTCGGCTTTCGTGAAGCCCGGAGCGACCAACCTGCTCTTGTAGGCGATGCCGAGTGCATCGAGCGCCGATTGAGCCAGCAACGCTTCGGTGGCATCCGCCAAGCCTTCGGCCAGCGGGATCGCCCTCTTGAGCGATTTCGCGAAGGCCCCGCGCTTGACCGCCTGGTCGAGGACGTCGCGCCGCGCCGTCACCCAGACACCCCGCCCTGGAAGACGGTTCTTGATATCCGGCACAAGTGCGTTATCCGGGCCGACGACGAAACGGATCAGCTCCGCGATCGGCCGAACGTCGCGCGTAACGATGCACATGCGCTCGGGACCGGCGCGCTTTGCGCCGTCGTCCAGGTCAGCGATGTCGGAGCGGGCGGCTATCATTGGCGGCCCATCCTAACGGAGGCGATTAGGCCTCCGCCGGCTCCTCAGCCTGCTCTTCGGCAGGCTTGGCGAGATCTGCCTCGGTGATCCAGCCCGCCTTGAGGCGCGCCTGCATCACGATGCCTTCACACTCGTCACGCGTCAGCTCGAAGCCGTCGAGATAGCCCGCTTCGCGAACATTCTCGCCGTTCTTGCGCTCGGTCCAACCCGCGAGATCGTCGGTCGCGCAGCCGGCGAGATCCTCGATCGTCTTGACCTCGTTCTCGCCGAGAGCAACCAGCATCTTCGTGGTGATGCCCGGGATTTCCTTGAGCGCATCGTCGACGCCAAGCGCTTTGCGCTTGTCATCGTTTTCCTGCTCGATCTGATTGAGGAACTCGTTGGCGCGGCCTTGCAGTGCGCCGGCGAGTTCTTCGTCGAAGCCTTCGATGCCGGCGATTTCGCGCTGGTCGACCATCGCGAGTTCTTCCACGGACGTGAAGCCTTCGGCAGCGAGCAGCTGCGCGACGGTCTCGTCGACGTCGAGCGAATCCATGAACAGCTTGGTGCGCAATTCGAATTCGGCGTTGCGGCGCTCCGACTCTTCCTGCTCGGTGAGGATGTCGATATCCCAGCCTGTCAGCTGCGAGGCGAGACGGACGTTCTGGCCACGGCGGCCGATCGCGAGCGACAGCTGCTGATCCGGCACCACCACTTCGATACGCTCACGCTCTTCGTCGAGCACGACTTTGGCGACTTCGGCCGGGGCCAATGCGTTGACGACGAAGGTCGCAATGTCCTGCGACCACGGAATGATGTCGATCTTCTCGCCCTGCAGTTCGTTCACCACGGCCTGCACGCGCGAACCGCGCATACCGACGCAGGCGCCGACCGGATCGACCGACGAATCGCGCGAAACGACGGCGATCTTGGCGCGCGAGCCCGGGTCGCGAGCGACCGAACGGATCTCGACGATGCCGTCATAAATTTCCGGCACTTCCTGCGCGAACAGCTTCTGCATGAACATCGGATGCGTGCGCGAGAGAAAGATCTGCGGGCCACGCGGCTCGCGGCGCACGTCGAAGATGAAGGCGCGGATGCGGTCGCCGTTGCGGAACGTCTCGCGCGGGAGAAGTTCGTCGCGGCGCACGACAGCTTCGCCGCGACCGAGATCGACGACGACGTTGCCGTATTCGACGCGCTTCACGGTGCCGTTGACGATGTCGTGGATGCGGTCCTTGTACTCGTCGTACTGACGATCACGCTCGGCTTCGCGCACCTTCTGCACGATCACCTGCTTCGCCGACTGCGCGGCGATACGGCCGTATTCGAGCGGCGGCAACGCGTCCGCGATGGTGTCGCCGACTTGCGCGGCCGGGTTACGGCGGCGCGCGTCTTCGACGCTGATCTGGTTCGAGGAGTTTTCGACCGCCTCGACGACCAGCATGTGGCGCGAGAGGCGGAGCTCGCCGCTCTTCGTATCGATGTTGGCGTGCACGTCGGTCTCGGCGCCGTAGCGCGAGCGCGCGGCTTTCGCGATGGCATCTTCCATCGCCTCGATGACGATCTGCTTGTCGATCGACTTCTCGCGGGCGACCGCGTCTGCGATCTGCAGCAGTTCCAGCCGGTTGGCGCTAACCGCCATGGCGTTTCTCCTTCGTTGAACCGTTATGAGGCCCGGCGCTTGCCGGCCTTGCCTCGATGTTTTCCGTTCGGTTGCTTCGGCGCCTCTTCGGCGGCCGTTTCTTCTTCCGCGCCTTCGGCGGCGGCGCGCTCGGCGGCCTTGCCGCGGCGGAGCGATTCCGTGATCAGCGCGTCGGTGAGGACGAGGCGCGCCTCGGCCATCTCTTCGATCGAGAGCAGAACGTCCGGTTGCTCGCCTTCCGCCACCTGATCGCGGCGAACACGCGCGAGTGCGCCTTCGGTGCCGAGCAGCGTGCCGCGGAAGCGCTTGCGCCCTTCGTGCGGCACCGCCATCTCGATCTTCGCGATGTGGCCGGCGTAGCGCTCGAAGTCGCCGCGGCGAACCAGCGGGCGATCGATGCCCGGCGAGGAAATTTCGAGGCGATAAGCACGGTCGACCGGGTCGTTCACGTCGAGCACCGGCGACAGCGCGCGGGACACCTCTTCGCAGTCCTCGATCGACATCGAACCGTCCGGACGCTCGGCCATCACCTGGACGGTGCAGCCCAACGAACCCGAGACGTGAACACGCACAAGGCGGAAGCCCATGTTTTCGAGCACCGGCTCAACCACCGCCGCAACGCGCGCACCGACGCCCTGTTCGGCGATCAGCCGCTTGTCTGCCGCGTTGTCCTGCGTGTTGTCTTGCGTGTTGTCTTGCGTGTCGTCCATCGTGCCTTAAACGCTTGAAACAGTTCGTAAAACCGGAAAGAGCGGGTCCCTGCGGGGCCCACTCTCATACAAACTCATCTTGTATGGGACATCCTCAATGAGGACCCGGCGAATATAGCGCCCTGTCTTCAGGATGCAAGAGTCGAGTGGGGAGCGTCTCTCTCGGCTGTTCGCGCAGCGAACCGCAAAACGCGTCTATTCGGGATCCATGTACCCCAATCGGCTGCAGGGATACGTGGATCCCGGATCGGCTTCACGGCTCGCTTCGCGACCGCTTGCCGTCCGGGACGACAACCTGTGGGTTTAGCTACGCCCGAGTTCGCTGCCCCCCTCACGCGAAAATACTGACTGTGTAATGATACCGAATCATTGCTGGGGAGATTTCCGTGAAGAAGTATTTGGCTGAAGCGATCGGGACCGCGGTTCTCGTCATCCTGGGCTGCGGCGCCGCCGCGATCGGCGAAGTCGACGGCCGCACCTTCGTCGACATCCTGGGCATCGCTTTCGCGTTCGGGTTTGCGATCGTAGCGATGGCCTACGGCATCGGCCCCGTCTCGGGCTGCCACATCAATCCGGCCGTGACGGTCGGTGCCATCGCGGCGGGCCGCATGCCGGCACGCGAAGGCATCTTCTACATCATCGCGCAATTCGTCGGCGGCATCGTCGGCGCCGGCATTCTCTATCTTCTGCTCAGCGGAAAAATCGGCGGCTATAACATCGTGACGGGCGGCCTCGGTCAGAACGGGTGGGGCGAAGGCTATCTCGGCCAATACGGGCTCGGCTCCGCGATCCTCGCCGAATTCATCGGCACATTCATTTTCGTCGTCTGTATTCTCGGCGTCACGCAATCGAGCACCACGGCGGCAGTCGCGGGTCTCGCGATCGGCATCACGCTCGTCGTGATCCACATCGTGTTCATCAACGTGACGGGCGTGTCTGTGAATCCGGCGCGCAGTCTAGGCCCCGCGGTCTTTGTCGGCGGCAAGGCGATCAGTCAGGTCTGGATGTTCTTGGTCGTGCCGCCAATTGCGGCTGCGGTTGCGGGTTTGATGTTCCGCAGCGGGATTTTGTCGGCGGACTAGTCCCTACTTTTCCGCCAGCGGGTGCAGGTCGCGCACCAAGCTCTTGAGCCGCTCTTCGAGAACGTGCGTGTAGATCTGCGTCGTCGAGATATCGGCATGGCCGAGCAGCGTTTGCACGGAGCGCAAGTCCGCCCCGTTCTGCAACAAGTGGCTCGCGAAGGCATGACGCAGGACGTGCGGGCTCATCTTGTCGGCGCGCAAGCCCGCATTGGCGGTGAGGGCTTTCAAGTCGCGCGCGAAGTGCTGCCGCGTCAGGTGGCCGCTTTCGCCGAAGGACGGAAACAACCAGCGCGACTTTGCAAGCTCGGCCTCCTCGCGCAACGCGAGGTAATCCTTCATCGCCTCCTTCGCGGCGTTGTTGAGCGGAACGAGGCGTTCCTTGTTGCCCTTGCCGCGCACCACGATCATGCGCGTGTCCTGCCGCGCCGCCGCGATCGGCAACGCGACAAGCTCCGATACGCGCAGGCCCGTCGCGTAGAGAACTTCGAGCAGACAATAGAGCCGCGCGCGGCGCAGCCGTTCGGCCATCGAGCCTTCGCGCTGCGCATCCGCGCGGGCGGTGCCGAGCAGATGGTCGACCGAACTCGTCGAGATGACTTTCGGGAGCGGACGCGAGCGCTTCGGCCCGGCGAGCGCCGCGGCCGGATCGTCCGTGCGGTAACCTTCCGCATAGAGGAAGCGGTAGAGCTGGCGGATGGCCGAGAGCCGCCGCGCCTGCGAGGACGCCGCAAAACCGCGCGCCGAAATGCCCGCGATGTATTCGCGGATGGAGTCGCTGGATGCGGTGACGATCGAGGCCTGCTCGGCGAAGTCGGTGAGATCGCGCCGATACGCTTCGATCGTATTGGCGGCGGCGCCCCGCTCGGCACTCAGCATGTCGAGGAAGAGTTCGATCCAGGAATGGCCCTTATCGCGGGACATCCCTCAGCGGCCTTTGAGCTTTTCCACCGGGACGTTCACGGTCATCTCGCGCGGGGTCGGCTCGACCAAATAGACGAGCGCCAGCATGCCGGCAAAGCCGATGCCGGCAAGAACGCCTAAGACAAATATGAGACGAAACAGGCTCGGCATGATTCGGGTCCGCTTCCTTCAATGAGCACATGGTTGCGGCAGCAAGGCAAGCGACCTAATAGAAGCCGCATGGTCGGTCCGATACCACACGAACACGTCCCCTCGCCGCTTGAAGCCGCCGTCGCGACGGCGCTCGGCGGGCAGTCGATCGTGCTCGTCGGTATGATGGGGGCCGGTAAGTCCTCGGTCGGACGCCGCCTCGGCCAACGGCTCGGCCTGCCCTTCGCGGACGCCGATACGGAGATCGAGGCGTCGGCGAATATGACAATTCCAGAGATTTTCGCGACGCGCGGCGAGGCGGAGTTTCGCTCGGGTGAGCAGCGCGTGATCGCGCGGCTGTTGAAGAATGGGCCGCAGGTGCTGGCGACCGGCGGCGGCGCCTTTATGAATGCGGAGACCCGCGAGGCGGTCTCGGCCGGCGGCATCTCGATCTGGCTCAAGGCCGATTTCGACACGCTGATGCGCCGCGTGAAGCGCCGGCAGGATCGCCCGTTGCTCAAGACTCCCGATCCCGCCGCAACGCTGCGCGGATTGATCGAGGCGCGCGAGCCGACCTACGCACTCGCCGACATCACGGTCGAGTCGCGCGACGTGCCGCATATGAGTGTGGTCGACGACATCATCGCGGTGCTGGCCGCACGCTTCAACGTCAGCATTGCGGACGAGGCAAAGTCATGAGTGCAACGACCGTCCGCGTCGATCTTGCGGGACGCCCCTACGACATCGTGATCGGACGCGGACTGCTGGCGGAGCTTGGGCTACGCATCGCCGCGCTGCGGCCGGGCGCGAATACGGTGATCGTGACGGATGAAAATGTCGCGGCGCGCCATCTCGACACCGCGAAGGCATCGCTCGCCGGTGCCGGCATCACGTCGTCGGAGATCATCATCGCGCCGGGCGAGAAGTCGAAGAGCATCGATGTGTTCGCTAGCGTCTGCGACCAGATCCTGGCGACGCGCATCGGCCGCAACGATCTCGTCATTGCACTCGGCGGCGGTGTCGTCGGCGATCTCGCCGGCTTTGCGGCGGCCGCCGTGCGGCGCGGGCTCGACTATGTGCAAGTGCCGACGACGCTGCTCGCGCAAGTCGACTCGTCGGTCGGCGGCAAGACCGGCATCAATTCGCAATACGGCAAAAACCTCATCGGTGCGTTTCATCAACCGATCCTGGTGCTCGCCGACACCGCCGTGCTCGACACGTTGCCTGAGCGTGAGTTCCAGGCCGGCTATGCGGAAGTTGCAAAATACGGCCTGATCGACGACGCGAAATTCTTCAACTGGCTCGAAGCCAATTGGAGACACGTGTTCGACGGCGGGCCGGAGCGCGAGGAAGCCGTCGCGATCTGCTGCCGCGCCAAAGCGGCCATCGTCGCGCGCGACGAGAAAGAGACCGGCGACCGCGCGCTGCTCAATCTCGGGCACACCTTCGGACACGCGCTCGAAGCCGGCGCGGGATTTTCGAGCCGCTTGCTGCACGGCGAAGCGGTCGCGATAGGCATGGTGCAGGCATTCGACTATTCGGTTGAGCAAGGGCTTGCGAACGGCCAGGACGCCGAGCGCGTTCGCCGCCATCTGAAATCTGTCGGATTGCGCACGCGGCCGAGCGAGATCGAAGGCGATATGCCGGATGTCGACGAGCTGATGGCGTTGATCGCGCAGGACAAGAAAGTGCAGCGCGGCAAGCTGACGTTCATCCTCACGCGTGGGATCGGCGAGAGTTTCATCGCGAAAGATGTCGATCCGGCCAAGGTGCACGCCTTCTTGTCGCAGCAGGGGTAGAGATATTCCTTCATCCCGAGAGTTTGGCAGGCTCGAACCCAACCCCACCGTCATGGCCCGCTTCATGCGGGCCATCCACGTCTTGGCCGAGTTTGAGGAAGTAAGTCGTGGATGGCCCGGACAAGCCGGGCCATGACGGAGTGTGACGCTGACGCATAGCTAAGCCGACCTGCCGCTCCTCACCATGACGGATCGGCGTTCTTGTCGCGACAGCGTTAAGGCCGTAACGTCGCCTCCAATCACAGGAGGTGACGTCATGAGCCAAGCCGCATTCAAGTCGGAAGCCCAAAACGACCGCGCCGATATCGAAGGCACCGTCTGGACCTATCTCGATGGCCTGCATGAAGGCGATGTCGAGAAGCTCGCGGCGTCGTTTCACCCAGTGTCGCATCTCTACAGCATCGACGACAAAGGCAACGTGACGGATCTTCCGCGCGACACATGGTTCGAGTGGGTAAAGAAACGTCCGTCGCCGAAATCGCAGAAGCTGCCGCGTCACGACAAGATCGTGTCGGTGGATCAGTCCGGTCCCGCCACGGCTTTCGTGAAAGTCGAATGCGCGATCCCGCCGCGCTTTTTCACGGACTATCTGTCGCTGATCAAGACCAACGAGGGTTGGCGCGTCGTCTCGAAATCATTCAAGACGGACGTGAAAGAAGCTTAACTCCGCGCGGGCTCACCGGGCGCGCTCGCATGAATCGCGAGCGCGTGAACGGAACCTGAAAGTTCCGCCGCGAGCGCTTGATTGATCATGCGGTGACGGTCGACCCGGCTCTTGCCGGCAAACGCTTCCGACACAATATAGACGCGGAAATGTGTTTCACCTTCGGGACGCGCTCCCGCGTGTCCAGCGTGCAGATGTGATTCATCGTCGACACGCAGACTTTGCGGATTAAACGTCGCGGTCAGCTTTTCTGTGATATGATCAACGGTTCGCATGTGCCCGCATTAACGCTGGCGCGCCGAACACGCAACTTTTGCGTCTTTTTGCTTCCAAGGTCACTTGGCTTTCAACGTTCCGGGCTGCACACTTTGTCCATGAAATTCGACTCTCCCTTCTTCGACAGCCTTCGCATCAAGCGCGAAGTGAAGCCGACGCGGCCGAATGCGCCGCGCTGCGGGTGGAAGGGCTGCGAAAATGAAGCGACGCATAAAGCGCCGAAAGGACGCGATGCCGAAGGCCAGTATTGGCACTTCTGCGTCGACCACGTCCGCGAATACAACGCGTCCTACAATTACTTTCGGGGCATGACGGACGGCGACGTCCAAAAATACCAAAAAGATTCGATCACCGGCCACCGCCCGACTTGGAAGATGGGCGTCAATGGCAAGCCGGCACCGGACGCGGCCAATCCCAACGGCCCGAGTTTCACGTCCGCGGTCGACCCGCTCGGCATCTTCCACGAAATGGGCGGTGCGGCGCGCTGGCAGGCCGGCCAAGAAAAGGCGCAGCAGCGCGAAGGGCGCATGATGCGCAACGCCGAGCGCAAAGCGCTCGATCAGTTGGGGCTCGAGGGCGATGTCTCGCGCGAAGAAATCAAGGCGCGCTTCAAGATGCTTGTGAAGCGACACCATCCGGACGTCAACCAGGGCGACACCTCCTCCGAGGAACGCCTGCGCGAGATCATCTCGGCTTACAATTATCTGAAGTCGGCCGGCTTCGTTTGAGCCTCAGGCCGGCCGGACCGCCATGCCGCCGGCCGTCTTCGCGGTTCTGACGAAATCACGATCGAACGTCAGCATCGCTTCACAGCCGGACGCCGCGCCGAGATGCAGAGCGTCGGCAAAGTCCATTCCCTCGGCCGCCCGATCCAACGCCAGCGCCAAGCGCGCCGGGTCCTCGACCGTCACGCGCGGCAGGCCGGCAAACGCTCGCAACGCCTCGGCGACGCGCTGCGCCGAAAACGCGTAGACGCTGCGCAAGACCCATTCGCTTTCGAGGACAACCGTCAGGCTGATGAAAACATCTTGCCGGTCGATGAGCGCACGAGCCCTGGCAGACTGCTCCGCGTGATCGCCGGTCAGGTAGCGAACGACGATGTTCGTATCAATCGCGAGCATGACGCCGTTTAGCCTCGGCGAGAATTCCGGCCTTCATCTCGTCGATCGTCTTGGCAGGTCCATTGCCGCGCAATGACGCAAAGACCTCGGACGGGTTCGTTTCGGAAAACAAAGGCGCTTGGCGCAGCAAAACGCCATCCTCGGTTTCTTCGACGATCAAACGCGTACCGACACCCCATTTGCGCAGATCGCGGACCGCCTTGGGCAGGATCACCTGCCCTTTCGTCGAGACGACCGTCGTGACACTTGCAGTAAGTTTCGAAGCTGCCATCGGAAAATCCATAAGTAAGACGTGAGTAAGATATGGCCGATCGGTCTTCAGTTCAAGGTTGGTCCAGCGATCTGGGCACTGCAGCAAAACGCATTCCTCCGTTGCAGGGGTTCGCTTCCCAGCCGGCAAATTTGCTCGTATTTTCAACATGGCTAAATCGGCGGCGGGGCTTTACACCCGGCCCGCCGAGTCTGCTATCTTGGCGCCGGCTTTCCCACACTTGCCTGCTTGAAAGACGGGTCTAGGGCGGCATTCGCTTGACGACCACGGAGGAACAATGACGACGGCGACGACAGAACAGGCCCGGCTGCCCGACATGAAAGTCTCGGTCCGGCAGCTTTTCGGCATCGACTCGGACATGGAGGTGCCGGCCTATTCGGAAGCCGACGAGCACGTGCCGGATACGGATGCGGACTACCGTTTCGACCGGCAGACCACGATGGCGATCCTCGCGGGCTTCTCGAAGAACCGCCGCGTGATGGTCACGGGCTATCACGGCACCGGCAAGTCGACGCATATCGAGCAGGTCGCCGCACGCCTCAATTGGCCGTGCGTGCGCGTCAACCTCGACAGTCACATCTCGCGCCTCGACCTTCTCGGTAAGGACGCGATCGTCGTGCGCGACGGGCTGCAGGTGACCGAATTCCGTGACGGCATTTTGCCATGGGCGCTTCAGCACAATGTCGCGCTGGTGTTCGACGAATACGACGCCGGCCGCCCGGACGTGATGTTCGTCATTCAGCGCGTGCTGGAACTCTCCGGCAAGCTGACGCTGCTCGATCAGAACCGCGTCATCCGCCCGCACCCGTCGTTCCGCCTGTTCTCGACCGCGAACACGGTCGGCCTCGGCGACACGTCCGGTCTCTATCACGGCACACAGCAGATCAACCAAGGTCAGATGGACCGCTGGTCGATCGTGACGACGCTGAACTATCTGCCGCACGACAACGAAGTGGAGATCGTGCTCTCGAAGGCGAAGCACTATCGCACGAAGGAAGGCCGCGACATCGTCAACAAGATGGTGCGCGTTGCCGACCTGACGCGTAACGCCTTTATGAACGGCGACCTCTCGACCGTGATGAGCCCGCGTACGGTGATCACCTGGGCCGAGAACGCCGACATCTTCGGCGATATCGGTTTCGCGTTCCGCGTGACCTTCGTCAACAAGTGCGACGAACTCGAGCGCGCGCTGGTGGCGGAATTCTATCAGCGCTGCTTCGGGCAAGAATTGCCGGAGAGCTCGGTCAACGTCGCGCTGACGTAATACAAAAAGCATGAGTTCGAACTCGAAAGCCAAAGGCAGCGGACAACAGTCGCCGACCGAGCCGTTCAAGCAGTCGGTGGCGAGTTGTTTGCGCGCGCTCGCGCGGCAGCCCGAGCTCGAAGTCAACTACGCGGCGGAACGCCCTGCCCTCGCGGCCGGGAAAGTCCGTCTGCCGGAGCCGCCGCGCAAGATGTCGGCGGCGGACGCCGCGATCGTACGCGGCCATGCTGACAGCTTCGCGCTGCGGCTCGCGTGTCACGACAATAATGTCCATCGCAAGCTGATGCCGACGGGGCAGCAGGCGCGTGCGATCTTCGAAGCAGTCGAACAGGCCCGCGTCGAGGCAATCGGCTCGCGGCGCATGGAAGGCGTCTCGGCGAACCTGTCGGCGATGCTGGAAGACAAATTCCACCGCGGCAAATTCGACGACATCACGGACCGCGCGGATGCGCCGGTCGAAGAAGCCGTCGCGTTGATGGTGCGCGAGCGCCTCACCGGAAAGCCACCGCCGGAGGCCGCGAAAAAGATCGTCGAACTCTGGCGTCCGCTAATCGAGCAAAAGGCCGGCAAGAATCTCGATCGCCTCGAAAAGCTGCTCGAAAATCAGCGGCAGTTCGGCGACGTCGTGCACGACCTGCTCGACTCGCTCGAAATGGGTGACGACCGCTCACGCGATTCCGACGACGACGAGAGCGAGGACGATAAGAACAAGGAAGCGCAGGACGATCCTTCCGGTCAGGACGGCGAAGCCGAGCAGTCCGAGGACGGCGATGCGTCCGCGATGGAACAGTCCGAGATGTCGTCGGACGAAATGCCGGAAGGCGCGACCGAGGCAGAAGACGCGCAATCGGCCGAGATGCCGGACGACACCGACATGGGCGATGCCGAGACGCCGGGCGAACCCTGGCGTCCGCAGCACGGCCGCAACGAGCCGCGCGGCCCTAGCTACAAGCCGTTCACGGGGAAGTTCGACGAGATCGCGTCGGCCGAAGAACTGTGCGAGCCGGAAGAACTCGACCGCCTGCGCGGTTATCTCGACAAGCAGCTCTCGAATCTTTCCGGCGTCGTGTCGCGGCTTGCCAATCGCCTGCAGCGCAAGTTGATGGCGCAGCAGAACCGCTCGTGGGAGTTCGACCTCGAAGAAGGTCAGCTTGATCCGGCGCGACTGCATCGCGTCATCACGGACCCGATGCATCCGCTCTCGTTCAAGCACGAGAAGGACACGAATTTCCGCGACACCGTCGTCACGCTGCTGCTCGACAATTCGGGCTCGATGCGCGGGCGGCCGATCACGGTCGCGGCGACGTGCGCCGACATTCTCGCGCGCACGCTGGAGCGTTGCGGCGTCAAGGTCGAGATCCTCGGCTTCACGACGCGCGCTTGGAAGGGCGGACAGTCGCGCGAGGCGTGGCTCGCGGCCGGCAAGCCGGCGAATCCGGGCCGCCTCAACGACCTGCGCCACATCATCTACAAGGCGGCGGATTCGCCGTGGCGGCGCGCGCGCAAGAACCTCGGGCTTATGATGCGCGAAGGTCTCTTGAAGGAGAATATCGACGGCGAGGCGCTCGATTGGGCGCATCAGCGACTGCTCGCGCGGCCCGAACAGCGCAAGATCCTGATGATGATCTCGGACGGCGCGCCGGTCGACGACTCGACGCTGTCGGTCAACGCCGGCAATTATCTCGAGCGGCACCTGCGGCACATCATCGAAGAGATCGAAACGCGCTCGCCGGTCGAACTCATCGCTATCGGCATTGGTCATGATGTCACGCGCTACTATCGCCGCGCCGTGACGATCGTCGATGCGGAAGAACTCGGCGGCGCGATGACGGATAAGCTCGCAGAGTTGTTCGACGAAACGCCGGCCGCCGCTCCGGCGCCGAAACGCGGCGGCGCTCGGCGTAAACAGACAGTGCACTAGCTCAACCGTCATCCCGGCCAAGCCACGAAGTGGCGCGAGCCGGGATCCATAACCCCTGTTTCACATAGAGAGTTCAGGGAGTATGGATCCCGGACAGCCGCACTTCGCTTTGCGAAGATGCAGCTTCCGGGATGACACCTCTGAGGACTCACGCATGAAAAAAGTCGCTCTCATTACGGCCGGCGGCAGCGGTATGGGCGCTGCGGCGGCGAAGCGTCTTGCGGCAGATGGATTTTCGGTCGGCATCCTGTCGTCGTCCGGCAAGGGCGAGGCGTTGGCTGCAGAGCTCGGTGGCTTCGGCGTCACCGGGTCGAACCAGTCGGCGGACGATCTGCAGAAGCTCGTCGACGGTGCGATGCAGCGCTGGAAGCGCATCGACGTTCTCGTCAACAGCGCTGGGCACGGACCGCGCGCCGCGATCCTCGACATCACGGATGACGACTGGCATCGCGGCATGGAAGTCTATCTGATGAACGTCATACGGCCGACGCGTCTCGCTGCGCCGATCATGAAGCAGCAGAAAGCCGGCACGATCATCAACATCTCGACGGCCTGGGCGTTCGAGCCGAGCCCGATGTTCCCGACCTCCGCTGTTTTCCGTGCAGGCCTCGCGGCCTACACGAAACTTTTCGCGGATTCATTCGCGGCCGACAATGTGCGGATGAACAACGTGCTGCCGGGCTGGATCGACAGCCTGCCGCAGACGGACGAACGCCGCGACAGCGTGCCGATGAACCGCTACGGCACGTCGGAGGAAATTGCCGCGACGGTGTCGTTCCTCGCTTCGGATGGCGCGGGTTATATCACGGGACAAAATCTGCGCGTCGACGGCGGGTTGATGCGCGGGATTTGACGCCGGACCCGTCATGGTGAGGAGCAGGCCAGGTCGGCGCAGCCGACCCAGCCGCGTCTCGAACCACAACGGCCGATGCCCCGCCTTGAATTGCCCGGGCCGTCGTCCTTCGAGACGCATGGCTTCGCCATGCTCCTCAGGATGACGGGTTCAGGTCAGGGACAGCTGACGTCTAGGTCAACGAAACGTCGACATCACGATGCGCAGTGCTTCGCGGGCGCGCGGATCGCGCAGGCGCGAATGAAGCCGCACCTCGGATGACGGCAGCGCCGGCAAACCGAACGCAGCGCCGACATCGACAGCACCGGCCGGCGCGACGCGTCGCGCGAGCGCCGCAACGCCGAGCCCCGCGCTGACGGCAGCACCGACCGCAAGCACCCCTCCTCCGACGAACACTTCGGTCCAGGCGATCTTTGCCTCGTCGAGCGCGCGCGCCGCGATCGCACGCACGCCGCATGGCGCCGCGAGAGTCGCGAGGCGCAAAGTCTCGCCCTCTTGATAGCGGAACGCCGGTGACGCGAACCAAGCGAAGCGATCGACGAAGAGCTTCTGCCCGTCCTTGCGATTGTCTTCGCGGCGAACGACGACGGCTTCGATCTCGCCGCGATCGAAACTCGCGACGAGCTCGCGCGAGGCCGCGATGCGCACCTCGATCAGCAGACGCGGATCGTGCTTGGCGAGTTTCGCGATGAGTTCGGGAAGCTCCGGCCCCGCGACATGATCGCTGATGCCGAGCAACAAACGCCGCGGCGGCTCCGCCGCGATGCTGGCGACAGCGCGCTCGTGCGCGGCAAGAAGCTCGCGGGCGGGACCGAGGAACGTCTCGCCGTGAAGCGACAGCCGAACATGACGCGGCGTGCGCTCGAGAAGCCGGCAACCGATACGCTCTTCGAGCCGCTTGAGTTTGAGACTGATGGCAGCTTGCGTCGTGTCGAGTACGTCAGCAGCGCGGGTGAAGCTGCCGAGTTCGGCGATGAGCACGAAGGCGCGAACGGTCTCGACGTCCATCACGGGCAGCGCGGCTGTCATTACGTATCCTTATCTTACATATATCGATACATATCTTTTCATTATCATATGCGGCGTCGATATTGCGTGCAACACCCATATGAGGAGCAACGCCAATGTTGGTCATGCAATACGCCCACCGACTTCCCGCCGACTACGACATGTCGAAGATCGAAGAGCGCGCGACACAGCGCGGTCCGCTATGGGACACCATGCCCGGGGTCGGTTTCAAGGTTTTTGCGGCGCGCCGGCGCAGCCATGGCACAGCGGATAATGTCTACACGTCGATTTATGTGTGGCTCGAAACTGCTGCAGCGCTGAAGTTTCTCAGCGATGATCGATTCGGCGCAGTGGTGAGCGGGTTCGGCCGTCCGCTGATCGAGACGTGGCTGCCGGTGGATGTGCGCGTCAATGCAATCGGCGGCGCGAAGGCAACTTCGATCGTTCGCTCAGCCATCGACGTCCACGGCGCTGACATCGCGGCGCTGCGCGCAAACGAAAACGAGCGCAACGCCGTCCTACTGAGAGAGGGTGCGCTCGCTGCAGTCTCGGGACTAGATGTGCATCGTTGGCAACTTGTGCGCTATGCGGTGCTGCCCGAGGTAAAAGCGGAGCAAAATGGCGAAATAGCCTACGACATGCTCCACTTCGCCCGCCCCGGCTGGGCGGCGCTTGCCGCCACGGATGCTAAGCGCGCCGCTTAGACCATCCAGGCCCAAATTCCGACCAGCACTGCCGCGGCAAGAACGGTGCTGATGACGAGGACGACGAGAACAGGTCGATCCAAGAAGCCTGCGCGCGCTTCAGTGGCCGACTCAACGACTTGGCCGTCAGCTTCTTTGTGCATGAATAGTTCTCCTTCATGAGAAAACCCACGCGATACCGCGCGGGTTCCAAAGAAGGATCAGATACTTGTCGCGCCGGTCAGCAGGGACGCGGGCCGCGCGGCGTTTCGACGTAACATTCCGGCGGCGGCGGCTCGTAGTACCGCGGCGGCGGAGGTGCGTAGTAACCCGGAGGCGGCGGAGCCGCGTTCACGCCTGCGACTGTCGCGCCGGTTGCGCCACCAACGGCCGCGCCGGCAAGCGCACCGCGTCCGCCACCGAGCAGACCGCCGATGATCGCGCCGGTGCCGGCACCGAGAGCGCCACCGCGCAGTGCTTCGTTCTGTTGGTAAGTGTTGTTCGCGCAGCCCGCCAGGCTCAGCCCAGCCACAGCGACGATCGCCATTGTTTTGATCATGTGCATTCCCCTGCGAGTATCGCACCGCCCCGTGCGCACAGTCACACTGTGCAGCATTTGCGGCTTCACTGCGACCGAACGTACCGGGTCGTTAAGGATCGCGGGGGATAAGGTCAATGGGCTACTAACGCACCGGCAGAGGCGTTAGTTGGTTTCGGCGAGCACCGCTTTGGTTGCGAGGTCTGGACCAAAATCCTCGACGCTCTCGATGGCAAGGAGCCCGGCGAGACGACCACGGGCGCGATTGACACGACTCTTAATAGTGCCGACAGCGCAGCCGCAGATCTCGGCAGCCTCCTCGTAGGAAAAGCCGGAAGCACCGACCAAGATCAGCGCTTCGCGCTGGTCTGACGGGAGTTTCGCCAGCGCCGTGCGGAATTCCTCGAACTCGACGCGGCTGTTCTGCTCGGGCTGCGACTTCAACGACTCGGCATAGCTGCCGTCCGTATCCTCGACCTCGCGCTTGCGCTTGCGATATTCAGAGCGAAAGAGATTGCGCAGAATGGTGAAGAGCCAAGCCGACATGTTGGTGCCCGGCTGAAACGAATTGATGTTCGCAAGCGCACGCAGCATCGTCTCTTGAACGAGGTCGTCTGCCCGGTCCACATTGCCGCTTAGCGAAATCGCAAAAGCGCGCAACGAAGGTACCGCGCCCAGAATTTGATCTCTGGTCGCCGGATCAATGTTCATCAGGCGCGCTCTCCGCCGCCGTCCGATTTGTCGAGTTGTTTCAACAGTTCAGCAAAACGATCAGGCACGCCCTGGCTGACGACGTCATCGTACAGCGCCCGCAGGTTCTCACCGATCTTCGCTTGCACATCGCGGCCCAACGCCACTTTGTTGTTACTTGACCCCACTTCGGTGTCCTTCAATCCTGACCCCGAGCCAGAGGCCTTGCGGTTCTGCATTCTTGATCCTCAAACCCCACTTCCCGCTGGGGTTAGCGTTTGGCGCGTCGACAACGCCAAGAAAGAAATACGGTTCCATTTCAATGGAACTTTTTTTCCAATAACTCGTTACCGTGCAGTTCGAAACATAAAGTCGGCCTTTCTGGAGGGTCTTAAGTGTCTACAGCCCAAGCCGTTGCTCAACATCTCCCGTTTCTTCGGCGCTATGCGCGTGCCCTCACAGGAAATCAATCCTCTGGCGATGCCTACGTCACCACGGCGCTCGAAGCGCTGGTGGAAGACCCGAGCGCGCTGAGCGGTCCGGACGGAGCGCGTGTGGCGCTCTATCGCATCTTCACGAAAATCTGGAATTCGCTCGACGTGAACGCTTCGGCGGAGCCGGCGTCCGGCATCGCGGCCGAGCAGCGCCTCGGCTCGATCACGCCGCATGCGCGCCAGGGCTTCCTGCTCGTCTCGCTCGAGGGCTTCACGGAAGAAGATGCCGCGAAAGTGCTCGACACTGATGTCTCCAACCTGCGCGAATTGGTTGAGACCGCAGGCCGGGAGCTTGCCGCCGAAATGGCGACGGACGTGCTCATCATCGAGGACGAAACCTTCATCGCGATGGATCTCGAAGGCCTCGTTCAGGGTCTCGGCCACAAGGTGCTCGGCATCGCCCGCACGCATTCGGAAGCGCTGGCGCTCGGCAAGTCGCACAAGCCGGGTCTCATCCTCGCAGACATCCAGCTCGCCGACGGCAGTTCGGGTCTCGATGCAGTGAACGACTTGCTGCGTACGTTCGAAGTGCCGGTGATTTTCATTACGGCTTACCCGGAACGCTTCCTCACCGGTCAGCGTCCGGAGCCGGCGTTCTTGATCGCGAAGCCGTTCCAGCCCGCGACCGTCTCGGCCGTGATCAGCCAGGCGCTGTTCTTCGCACGCAACGCGCGCCGTCAGGATCAACGCAAGAGCGCCTAACCTCCCAGCAGGTGAACGACAAAGGCGGCGTAGTCTCTACGCCGCCTTTTCGCTGTCCGGATTTGGCGGATCTTCGGCTTTCGCCTTCGCGGATTTTCGCGGCGGCTCGCCGACGCCGAGCGCGGCTTTGAGTTCCTGCGCGAGCGTGTAGCCGAGCACGATGACATCGAGGATGGAATCACGCTTACGCGCTTCGACCGGAGAATTCGCGGCCTTCCACGCCCATAACAAAACGCCGGCGGATAAGACGCAGAGCACGAACGCGACGAGCAGTCGGCTGCCGATCGGGCCGAGCTGATCTTCAAGCGCGATACGCGACGCGGAGATAAGCAGAGAGATTGCAGCGACCAGGAAGACAAAAACAAAGGCGCCGGCGACGATGCGCCGACACCATAGTTTCACCTGCTCACGAATACGCTGCACCGATTGATCGATGCCCGTCATGGCATTTAGGCCGCGTCGCGCCGTCCTGCGAGACCGGCGAGAAAGCCGATGCCGAGTGCGATCGCGACGGTCATCATCGGGCGCTTCTCAAGCTCTGTGCCGATACGCGCCATTGCGTTGGTGCCTGACTTAGCGACGCCCGTGACTGAGGTGGCGCCGTCGCGCACTTTGCCGGCAACGCCGGAGATCGACTCGGCGACGTAGTTGCCGACCTGCGCGGACGCGCGATGCACGACATCGCTGACGAGATCGCCGACCTGATCGGTCGCGCCCGTCACTTTCTGACGAATGTTCGAGCTGCTGGTCAATTCGTTGATACGGCTTTCGAGCCCGGCAATGATGCGCTCGAGTTCACTGATGTTGCGCTTCGGCGCCGCGCGGCGTGTGGTGCGGCGAGCTGTCTTGCGCTTGGCGGGCGTGCGTTTACGGCGCGCAGAGGTCGTCGATTCAACGTTAGACATAATAATGTTCCCCGTGACTGATCGTGCGGGTAACGCGTTGATGTCGATCAGAGTTCCATCGCCAGGAAGATTTGCCGTATCGCTATGGGCAAAGAAAATGGGCACGGCCGATGTTTCACGGCCGCGCCCGCAACCGGGTCAATCACGAGGGGAAGGATCGATACCGGTCTGTGCGCATAACGCCGATTCCTTGCGGTTTGTTCCGCGTGAATTTCGAGCGCAGTGCCGACGCGATTTTCTCACGAGGAAACAAATAGGTGCAGGAGGCGTTCACCAGACGCCCTCTATGGGGTAATGAACTGAGCATCATGACAACGCCGCCAACTTCCGCATCGCAATCGCAAGCCCCCGCATCGGACGATGCGCGGCAGTTGGCGGACATCAATGATCGGTTGCGGCGCGAGGTAGCGGCTCACGAGGCGACGTTGGGCGAACTCGAATCCGTCCGCCGCAATCTCGAAGAGCGCGTTGCACAACGTACGAAAGAACTCAGCGACGCGACGGCGCGCTTCGAAACGGCACTGCGTGGCGTGCGCGCTTTCGTGTTCGAGCAAGATAAAGACCTGCGTTACACCTGGGCCTACAATCCCGACACGCAATCGTCCGGTTCGCAGATCGAAGGGCAGACCGACGAGGACATGTTGCCGCCGACGGAGCGCGATTTCATCATCGCCCTCAAGCGCAAGGTGATCGAGACCGGTAAGCCGGCAAGCCACGAAGTGAACTATCTCCTGCCCGATCGAAGCTCGCTGGTGTCGCTGCATATCGACCCGCGCATCGCGCCGGACGGGACGGTCGATGGCATCGTTTGCGCGGCGCTCGATATTTCGCGCACGCGCACACTGGAAAGCGAGCAGCGGCGGCTGACCGAAGAGCTCGGGACGGCGGTGCAGCGCTACGAGACAGCACTGCGCGGCTCAAACGTCACCGTGTTCACGCAGGACGAAAATCTCCGTTACACCTCGATTAGCAACGATTTCCTCGGACGCCCGGCCGACGACATTGTCGGCAGCGACGAAGAGCGCGTGATCCCGGCTGAGAGCCTGCAGAAGGTCGTGGGCATCAAGCGCGAGGCGCTGGACACCGGCGAGTCGTCGTCGGGCGAAGTCGAGGTCGCGTCCGACGACCACACGCGCTGGTTCGATCTTCACGTCGAGCCGTTGCGCGATCTCCAAGGCGTCATGGTCGGGCTAACCGGTGCCGTCGTCGACATCACGGATCGTAAGGAAAACGAAGCGCATCTGCGATTGCTGCTGCGCGAGCTGACGCATCGCTCGAAGAACCTCCTCGCCGTCATTCAAGCGATGGCGCGACAGACTGCACGGCACGTCGGCTCGACGGAAGCATTCCTCGATCAATTCTCGGCGCGCCTGCAGGCGCTCGCGACGTCGCACGATCTGCTCGTCCAAGAAAGCTGGCACGGTGCCTCGCTGCACGAACTCGTGCGCATGCAGCTCAGCCACCACCTCGATCGCTTCGAATCACAGTTGACCTTCGATGGCCCGCCAGTGCTGCTCAAGCCGGAAGCCGCGCAGGGTCTCGGCCTCGGCCTGCACGAGCTTGCGACCAACGCGGTGAAATACGGCGCGCTCTCGGTTCCGCAGGGGCGCATCGACATCCGGTGGCGGCGCATGCCGGCGGATGAAGGGCACGGCATCGAGCTCACGTGGCAGGAGCAGAACGTGCCGAACGTGAAGATGCCGACACGCCGCGGCTTTGGTTCGACCGTCATCGAACGGCATCTCGCGCGATCGCTCGATGCTGAGGTGAAGCTCGAGTTCCCGGAAGGCGGCGCTCGCTTCCAGGCCATTATCCCGATCACGCAATTCGTCGCGACACTCTAGACGGCCCTGCATTCCGCCTTTGCGCTCTGCGCCGTCCGCGCTAAAAGGGCGAAACCCCAACAACACCTGCGGAATATATGCCGAATCGGAACGCGCTAACGACGCAACTCTTTGCGCTATTCTTCTTCGCCCTCGCGATGCTGGGCAGCGTGCCGGCATCGCATGCGCAAGAGACGCCGGCCGCAGTCGCCGCGCTCGAACAGGCGAAGTCGGAACTCGACCAGATCGAGGCAGCGCTCTCGGCGGAAGCCGCGACGGTTCATTCGGCCGGTCAGATGCAGGCCGAGACCGACCGCTTGAGCGAGTATCGCGCGAAGATCGTTTCGATCCGCGAACGCCTGCGATCCCGCATCGAAGAACTTGAGCCGCGACTGGCCGAACTCGACGCGCGCCTGAAGCAGCTCGGCGTCGCGCCGGCCAAAGATGCGCCGCCGGAAGAAGCCGCCGTCACGCAAGAACGCGAACAGCTGACGCAGAATTTCGGCATCGTCGACGGCGCGCTCAAGCAAGCGCGCCTCCTCTCAGTGAAAACCGATCAGCTCAACGACCGCATCAGCGAGCGCCGCCGCGCGATTTACGCGCGCATGATTTTCCAGCGCTCGGCGAGCGTTCTCGATCCTTACTTCTGGGTCGAGGCCGCGAATGCGGTTCCCGAAGAACTCCGCAGCCTCGGCTATGCGCTCGACTCGTGGCGCGAGACCGTCGTCAGCGCCGGCATCTCGCGCATCGCGCCGGCCTTGGTGGTGATCCTCGCCGTCCTTGGCGGGCTCTTCGCGATCACGCGCTGGTGGGTGCCGCATTTCGACGCAAACCCGCAAGGCGGGACGCGGCTCGCGCGCGCACGGCGCGGCCTGCTCGTCTTCGCGTGGCTATTCGGCCGCACGCTGATCGCGGTCATCGTCGCGGTGCTGGTGCTCGAAGCGTTCGGCCTCCTGCCCTACCGCGTCGGCGAAATCGCGAAAGGCCTGATCCCGGCAGTCTTCGCGGCGACGTTCGGCCGCGGCGTTGCGCGCGGCTTGTTCGCGCCGGACGCGCCGGAACGCCGTCTCATCGATATGGACGATCCGACCGCGAAACTGTTCCACGACCATCTGGTCTGGGCGACGCGCGCTTTCGGCATCATCATCTTCGCGCAGCTCACGCACCGCGCACTCTACGGCCCGCTGATCCTGACTGTCGCGACCAACGCGATCCTGGCGATTTCGATCTCGTTCCTGTTCCTGCACCTCCTCTCGCGTCTCCGCGCGCAGGAGGGCGAAGATCAAGTCCTCGTCAAAACGCCGGGCCTGCGGCTCGCGATCTGGATCATCGCGGTCGCCAGCATCATGTCGCTGATCGCCGGTTATTCGGCGCTCGGGGCGTTCATCGCGTTGCGCGCGATCGTCGGCGCTGCCGTGCTCGGCGCGCTCTATCTTCTGCTCGTCGCGACGGACGCGTTGTTCACCGACACGCTCGCCGCCGATACGCCGCACAGCCGCAAGATTGCCGGCATGCTCGGCGTCAACCCGCGCAATGTCGGCGTTGTCGGCGTCATGCTGTCGGCGGGCATCCGCGCGTTGCTCATTCTGCTCGCGCTGATGCTGATCGTCGGCCCGTGGGAAGTCTCGACCGCGGACCTCATCGACTCGGTGCAGAGCATCCCGCTCGGCTTCAAGATCGGCGAGATCAATATCTCGTTCGTCGCCATCGTGACGGCGATTGCGGTGCTGGTCGTTGGTCTCATCGTGACCAAGACGGCGCAGCGCTGGCTGCAGCGCGATCTTCTGCCGCGCACCGCGATCGAGCCGAGCCTGCAGCTCTCGATCGGCACGATCTTTGGTTACATCGGCGTCATAATCGCGATCTCGATGGCGCTCGCGGGCCTCGGCATCGATCTGCAGAAGATCGCCTTCGTTGCCGGCGCACTCTCGGTCGGTATCGGTTTTGGCCTGCAGGCGATCGTGTCGAACTTCGTCTCCGGTTTGATCCTGCTTGCCGAACGCCCGATCCGCGTCGGCGACTCGATCGTCGTGAAAGGCGAAGAAGGCTGGGTACGGCGCATCCGCGTGCGCTCGACCGAACTCGAAACGTTCGAACGCGCCAGCGTGATCATTCCGAATTCGGAACTCATCACCGGCATGGTGAAGAACTGGACGCACTCGAACACGATGGGCCGCATCATCGTGAAGGTCGGCGTCGCTTATCGCAGCGACCCGGAAGAAGTGCGCGACATTCTGCTTGCGATTGCGACCGAGCATCCGCAAGTGGTCCAGGCGCCGCCGCCGCGTGCGTTCTTCATGTCGTTCGGCGACAATTCGCTGCAGTTCGAACTGCGATGCGTGGTCGCCAACGTCGACAACAGCCTTGCGGTGAAGAGCGACATCCACCTTGCGATCTTCAAGCGCTTCCGCGCCGCGGGTATCGAAATCCCGTTCGCGCCGTACGAACAGCAATTCAAGCCGGGTGGCTGGAACGCGCCGCAGCCGCCGCTGGACGAGAAAGCGTAACGCGCCCCGCTTTGGGCACGATCGGCGTTTACGAAATCGGATGACTTTCGGACGACACTACGCGATCTAGCGAATCACATCGCGCGTCAGGGCATTTTCGATGATTTTTCTTGCGTCTTGCGGCTTCATGGCTGCGCTGGTGGGCGGGTGCCCGGCTGCCGATAACGCACCGCCGAGCGAGCCGAAGTTCTATGCTTCGGTCGCCAAGGGCGGCAAAGTCGATCCGCTGACTGCGCAATCGATGATCTCGGGATACCGCCGCAACAACGGCCTCAACCCAATCGAGACCGATGCGGGCCTGATGAAGATCGCCGAGGAGCATGCGCGCAACATGGCTGCGCGCGGCGCAGTCGAGCACAATCTCTCCGGTAAGAAGAATTTCAACGAACGCGTCCGCGCGTCCGGCTTCGATGCGAAATTCGCAGTCGAGAATGTCGGCGGCGGTTATCACACGCTCGCCGAAGCATTTTCGGGCTGGCGCGACTCGCCGTCGCACCGTGAGAACATGCTGCGCAAAGGCGTGACGCATATGGGCATCGCGGCCGTGCACACGCCGAACTCAAAGTACAAAGTGTTCTGGTGTCTCGTGCTTGCGGCCAAGGACGATCAGCCGAAGCGGCAAGGTCCGCCGCCGGTCGCCGCTAAGCCGAAGATCGGCGAAACCACGATGACGATCCGCTAAGACGCGTAATACGCGAAAGAAAGCTGCAGCCGTCATTGCGAGAAGGCGCGTTGCGCGAAGCGCCGCGCCGACGAAGCAATCCAGCTCTTTATTCCCGACTCCTGGATTGCCACGTCGCGTCTTCGACGCTCCTCGCAATGACGAGATACGCTACGGCTCAATCAGCGTGAACTGCAGCAGCAGCGTGCGCTGCCAGGACGAGAAGTTATCGTCCGAGACGATCGTCAGCACGGTCTCGCCCTTGTCGCCCGCATGCACCGACAAACATTCCATGTTGTCGATGTTGAACGACCAATCAGCCTCGATCAGCACCGGGCCATCGAGCAGCGCGCCGGGCTGCACGGCGCTAAGCGATACGCGGCGGATGCGCATGCCGGCGCCGCGCAGAAACGAGAACGCGCGTTCGAGAATCAAAAGATCGCCGGCGGGCGTAAGCGCCGCATCCGTGATGTCGAATTCGCCGATGCGCTTGATCGCGAACGAGCCCGGCGACTTTCCGCCGATCAGATAGCCGAGAATGTTGCCGTTCTCGTCGAGCGCTTTCTCGGACAACGCGATGAGCGTTCCGGCGAGCGGCAATCCGGGTGGCACCGCGACGAGGCCCTCGATGCCCTTATTGGACGGCATTTTCTTCGTCTCGGGCGGCATGCGCACTGGCTGACCGCGCGCGAGCAGGCCCTGCTTGCCGTAGTCGAAGCGGAAGATCTGATGCACGCGCTCGTAGCCGACCCAAACCGTACCGCCGCTCTCAGCGAGCGACTCGGAGTCGTAATAGCGGCGCGGCATCGGTTTGCCGTCGGCGCCGAGGATCGGCGCGATCTCGACGTCGGCAATGCCGGAGGGTTTGTCGCCCTGGTAGTCGATGCGCCCGCGCAACCAGCGGCCCTTGTCGGTGACGGCGAGAAAGCGCTTGCCGTCCCTCTCGACCCGGATCGACGAGATGCCGCCGAAATCCTTCGCGTCCGATGTGAGAACGAGACCGCCGCGGAACTCCAGCGCGCCGAAGCGCTTGCGCGCGCTGTCACGTGTTGCGAAGCCGCTCAGTGGTTCGGCCTTCACGTCGATCTTGGTCGGACCGGGCGCAAGATCTCCGCGCTGCGCAACGGCCTGCGGTGCGCCGAGAGCGGCAGTGACGAGGGCCGAACCGGCGAGCTGCAGCGCGGCCCTGCGTGACGTCACGTCAACGCTCCCTTGCCGATGCTGGCCGCGAGAACACGCGCGGCATGCACGGCCTCACGCCCTGCTCCGTCCTTGATCTGATGACGGCATGACGTTCCATCGGCGACGACGATCGCGTCGGCGTCCGCCGCGCGCACGGCCGGCAGCAGCGAGACTTCCGCCATCGCGATCGAAGCGTCGATCGTGTCGGCGCCGTAGCCGAATGCACCGGCCATGCCGCAACAGCTTGTCTCGATCGTCTCGACGTTCAAACCCGGCACCTGGCGCAGAAGTTTCTCGGTGGCGCTCAATGCACCGAATGCCTTCTGATGACAATGGCCGTGCAGCAGCGCTTTTCCGCCAACAGGCTGCAGCGGCAGCGAAAGCGTGCCGGCCGCGAGCTCGGCGCTCAGGAATTCTTCGAACAGCACGGCGACGCGGCCGACGGCTTCCGCCTGCGCGCGCGCCGTGGCGTCGTTCTTGAACATCGCCGGCACTTCGTCGCGGAAGGAGAACAGGCAACTCGGCTCGAGGCCGAGGATCGGCACGCCGCGCGTGGCGAACGGAGCCAACGCGGCGAGTGCGTGTGTTGCCTCTTCGCGCGCTTTGTCGACGCGGCCGACCGAGAGGAAGGTGCGGCCGCAACAGAGCGGGCGTTCGCTCGCACCGCTGCTCGCAACATGGACACGGCAACCCGCCGCGACCAGCACATCGACGGCGGCACGTAAATTTTCCGGCTCGAAGTAGCGATTGAACGTGTCGGCGAGCAGCACGACCTCGCGCCCATCGGCGGGACCGACCGGCGCACCGTCACGGAAGATATCGCTACGCCACGCCGGCAACGAGCGGCGCGCTGCGAAACCCGCGACCGCTTCGGACAGCGCGGCGGCGCCAGGTAGCTTGTCGCGCAAGTTCAGCAGCCACGGCACTTTTGCGGCGGCCGGCGCGTAGCGCGGCAGCCAGCCGACGAGCTTGTCGCGGAGCGACGAGCCGTACTTCTTCGCACGTGCGGACGCGACTTCGATCTTCATGCGCGCCATGTCGACGCCGGTCGGACATTCGCGGCGGCAGGCTTTGCACGAGACGCAAAGCTTCATCGTGTCGGCCATCTCGTCGGAGGCGAGTGCGTCCGGTCCGAGTTGGCCTGACACCGCAAGGCGTAATGTGTTGGCGCGGCCGCGCGTGACATGGCGCTCGTCGCGCGTCACCCGATACGACGGGCACATAACGCCGCCTTCGGCTTTGCGGCAGGCGCCGTTGTTGTTGCACATCTCGACGGCGCCCTGGAAACCGCCGCCGGTTCCCGAATAGCCCGACCAATCAAGTTCGGTTTCGATCTCCAGCCCGCGATAATCCGGACCGTAACGGAACTTCGTGCGGTCATCGAACTTCGGCGCGTGAACGATCTTACCTGGATTGAAGATCGTCTCGGGATCGAAGCGCGCCTTCACATCCTCGAAGGCGCGCGTCAGACGCGAGCCGAACATCTTCTCGTGAAATTCGGAGCGCACGAGGCCGTCGCCGTGCTCTCCGGAATGCGAGCCCTTGTATTCGCGCACGAAGTCGAAGGCTTCTTCCGCGATGGCGCGCATCGCTTTGACGTCTTTCTCGAGTCGCAGATTGAGCACCGGGCGGACGTGGAGGCAGCCAACAGACGCATGCGCGTACCACGTGCCGCGCGTGCCGTTCCGCTCGAACACTTCGGTGAGGCGCGACGTGTAGTCGGCAAGATGCTCGAGCGGCACCGCACAATCTTCGACAAATGACACCGGCTTTCGCGCGTCCTTCATCGACATCATGATGTTGAGGCCGGAGGTGCGCACATCTGCGATCGCGGCCTGCAGCGCCGGATCGAGCACCTCGACAACGCCGCCGCATTTTGCGCCGGACTTATCCCAGCCGAAGCCGAGATCGCCCATCACCTCGTGCAGCATCTTGAGCTTGCGCGCATTTTCCTCTTCGCCGTCGTCGAACTCGACGAGCAGGACGGCGTCGGGCGTGCCGCGCACGAACTTCTCCAGCGTCGGGCGAAACATCGCGATCTCGCGCGCGAGTGCGATCATCGTCGCGTCGACGAGTTCGACCGCGATGGGCTTGAGCCGCACGAGATATTGCGCGGCGTTCATCGCCTCGTAGAAACTGCCGAAGTGGCAGACGCCGAGCGCGCGGCGTCCTAGCACTGGCCAAAGCTTCAATTCGACTTGGCGCGTAAAAGCGAGCGTGCCCTCGGAGCCGACGAGAATGTGCGCGAGGTTGACGTCGTTGTGGCCGGGCGTCAGCGCATCAAGATTGTAACCGCCGACGCGGCGTTGCACTTTCGGATAGCGCGCCGCAATCTCGTCCTTCTCGCGCGCCGCGATGCCGAGGAGATCGCGCGCGAGCGGTCGCAACGGCGAATTCGCGGGGAGATCGGAAAGATCCGGCGCGACGCGGCCGAAGCTTGCATGCGTGCCGTCGGCGAGCGTCGCGTCGATCGAGAGCACGTTGTCGCGCATCGTGCCGTAGCGGAGCGAGCGGCCGCCGCACGAGTTGTTCGCCGTCATGCCGCCGATGGTCGCGCGCGACGCGGTCGAGACGTCGACCGGATACCAAAGGCCGTGCTTCTTGAGCTGGCGGTTGAGATCGTCGAGCACGATGCCGGGTTCGACGACGCAGCGCCGGCCGGTGACGTCGAGGTCGACGATGCGGTTGAGGTGCTTCGAGCAATCGATGACGAGCGACTCGCCGACCGTCTGACCACTCTGCGACGTGCCGCCACCGCGCGGAAGAACGCTGACGCCCTCCGCCTTGGCGATATCGAGCGCGCGTTCGGCCTCGGCCATCGTTTTCGGCGCGACGACGCCGACCGGCATGATTTGATAGTGCGAGGCGTCGGTCGCGTAGCGCCCGCGGTCAAACGGCGAAAACAGCACGTCGCCCGTGATTTCGGCCTTCAGCCGCCGCTCCAATCCGGACCGCACCACGCTCGTCACCTGTCTCTCCCCGGGCTTTTCTATTTTGAATGCAAAATTAGCTGGCGAGCGCGGGTTTTGGCTGGCGCTTGGTGCCGCCGTCTTCGTCCACGCTTTCGGCCAGTCGCTCGACGGCGGCGGCTCGCTTGTTGCGCAGGTGAAGGAAGAGGATGTCGCTGAGCTCGTTGCCAGCGCGGCGGCGCAGAGCGTCGAGGATCAACTCGTGCTCACGCATCGCATCGGCCCAGCGGTCGCGCTTGCGCGTGAGGTTGGCCGAGAAGCGGACGCGCCGGACACGATCCGACACACTGGCATAGGATGAGGCGAGCGCGACGTTGCGCGCGGCCGCGACGATATGCTGATGGATCGCTTGATTGGCGCGGAAGTAGCCGTCCATCTCGCGCCGCATGTAGTGGCCGTACATCTCGTGATGCAGCGCTTCGATCGCGGAAACCTCACTGTCCGTAATGTTTTCGCACGCAAGGCGACCCGCGAGAGCTTCGAGACCTGCGACGAGATCGAAGAGTTCGCGGATATCGGCTTCACTCAGCTGACGCACGCGCGCGCCACGATTGGGGAGGAGATCGACGAGGCCTTCGGAGGCGAGAACTTTAAGCGCCTCACGCAGCGGGGTGCGCGACACGCCGAACATCTCGCAAAGCTGACGCTCCGGAATGCGGGCGCCGTCCGGGATATTGCCGGCCGCAATGTATTCGCGCAGCCGCGACAACAGCTCGCCGTGCAACCACGCCGTCTCGGCGCGATCGAGCGCGCTGGCGGAGCCGGTATCGGCCGGTTCGACGGTCAATGTATCCATGCGGCGAGGATACCTGGCCCGCGAGTTCGGGCAACAATTTTAATTCTAAACCGGACTTGCCTCGCCATTTTTTGAATGCAATATTGCGCGCCGAATGACCCGGCCGAGACCGGGCCCGACAGACGCGCAAAGGAAACGCCATGAGCAAGAACGCCTCCCGCACGGCCGGCCGCCATTTCCTACAGATCCCCGGCCCGACGCCGGTGCCGGATCGCATTCTGCGCGCCATGGATACGCCGGTGATCGACCATCGCGGCCCTGGCTTTGCGACCGTCGCCAAGCAGTCGCTCGAAGGCATCAAGACGATCTTCAAGACGACCAACCCGGTCATCATTTACACGGCGACCGGCACGGGCGCGTGGGAAGCCGCCCTCGTCAACACGCTGTCAGCCGGCGACAAGGTGCTGATGGTCGAGACCGGCCAGTTCGCCACGCTATGGAAGAAGCTCGCCGAGAAGCTCGGCCTCAAACCGGAACTCATCCCGACCGACTGGCGCATCGGCGCCGACCCGGCCCTCGTCGAAGCACGTCTGCGCGAAGACAAGGGTCACGAGATCAAAGCCGTTTGCATTGTGCACAACGAGACGTCGACCGGCGCGCTCTCGCCGATCGCGGAGATCCGTAAGGCGATCGATGCCGCCAAGCACCCTGCTCTTTTGATCGTCGACACGATCTCGTCGCTGGCTTCGGCCGACTATCGTCACGACGAATGGGGCGTCGACGTTACGGTCGGCGGTTCGCAGAAGGGGTTGATGCTGCCGCCCGGCATGTCGTTCAACGCCGTCAGCGACAAGGCGCTGAAAGCTGCGGCGACATCGAAGCTGCCGAAGTCGTTCTGGTCATGGGAAGACATGATCGCGGCAAACAAGACCGGCTATTTCCCCTACACGCCGGCGACCAACATGCTGCACGGCCTCAACGTCGCGATCGACATGCTGCACGAGGAAGGCCTCGATAACGTGTTCGCGCGCCACGACCGGCACGCCGAAGCAACGCGCCGCGCGGTGCGTGCGTGGGGTTTTGAAGTGCTAGTGAAAGATGCGAAGTATTTCTCGCCGACGATCACCGCCGTGCTGCTGCCGGAAGGTCAGAATGCCGACAAGCTCCGCGCGGTCGCGCTCGACAATTTCGACATCTCGTATGGCTTGAGCTTCGGCCCGTTCTTCGGCCGCTTCTTCCGCATCGGCCACCTCGGCGACACCAACGATCTCACGATCATCGCCGCGCTTGCGGGTGCCGAGATGGGTCTCGAACTCGCGGGGATTCCGTTCAAGAAGGGCGGCGTGCAGGCCGCGATGGATTATCTCGTCTCGGCGCATCAGGGCGCCGCGACCGGCAAGGCGGCCTAAGCGCCGCCTATTTTCCCGACAGACGCCGGCGGTTTGCGCGCACGCGGCGCGCGATCGGCTTCATCGCGCGGCGGCCGGCAATCGCATGGCTGTAGCCGAGCGCAAGAGCAGTCGTTGCTTCCATCTGAGCTTCGATCGCGGCGGACTGCTTTTCGAGGATCATGCGCTGCGCTTCGATCAACGCGGGCATCCCTCCTCCCGCGAGCTTTGCGAGCCTTAGTCCGACGACCATCCACGATTCCATGCCCAAGGCAAAAAGCCCGGCCATGTCGTCGGCGCCATAGCGGCCCATTCCATTACCCCTCTGAGACGCTCCGCGCCCGGGGACGCTTGCGCGTCCGATTGGAATGCTGCGAAGCATCCGACTGTTCACATGGCCCGCGGCGTTCTGACGCGCAAGCGCAAGTTCGCGCCATTCACGACAATGCGACGGATAGTTTTCGTCTGTCGGCAACAATAGCTGGAGTGGAGGCGTGCCTGTTTAGGCGGCACATCAAAGCAAAAGGCCCGGCGGGGGGCCGGGCCTTTCACAGAATCACGCAGCAGGGTCAGGCCGCGTGGGGGTTGTAACGGAGGTCAGCTGCACGGGTGAGGAGGCGCGACTCAATCGCGTCCTGAATGCGGCCCAACCATTCTTCAGCTTCGCGCAGCCGGCTCTCAGCTTCGATGGCGCGCGCTTCGGACTGGCGCGCTGCCTCTTCGGCGATCCGGATACGCTCTTCAGCATTGCGTAGTTCAGCGAGTGCACGCTCTGCGAGCGCAACGCCGCGCATCTCAATTTCCTTTGCGTGGGTCTCTGTCGACATCATCGCCTCAGCGGCCTCCTCCACCGCATCCAAGGTCGCACTCCAATCAACACTCGGAGCACGGCGACGTTCTGAGATCGACGGCGCAGCGGGAGCCGCCGCAACCGGACGTCCGCGCGCCATGCGCAAGCGCAGCACGTTGTCGAGATCCTGGGTCTCGGAACCGGCCGGAAGACGACGAGCTGGGCGCTGCATAAACTGCTCCTGAAAATCGGGTCCGGCTTTCCATGGCCGGTTAACAGATAGTTTCACCGCTATGGTTAATGGTGAGTTAAGACGGATTAACAGGCAGAAAAGATTGTGGCTGCCCGGCAGACTTCAGCCTGCGGGATTGCCGCTATCGATTGTGGGAGTGGCTCAGCTCGCGAGGCTTACGGCCGGCTCCAGCGCGACGTTCAGGTTCGCGGCGCCGCCGGAGGGACCCGGACGGCCGATGAGATAGCCCTGCGCTTCGTCGCACGACTCATCGCGCAGGATCTCTAGCTGCGAGACGGTCTCGACGCCTTCGGCCAAGACCGGAATGTCGAGGCTTTTGCCGAGAGCAAGCACGGCCCGCACGATGGCTTTGGCCTGTGCGTCGCGCTCGAGGCCGCGCGTAAACGAGCGGTCGAGTTTGATCTTGCTGAACGGGAATGCGCGGAGCGTCTCAAGCGACGAATAGCCGGCGCCGAAATCGTCGATCGCGATGGCGACACCGAGATTGCGAATGCGGCGCAGCGTGTGCAGAGCGCGAACCTTGTCGGCGATCAGAGCCGTCTCGGTGATTTCCAATTCGAGCCGCGATGGCGACAAACCGGTCTCGACCAGGATCGCATGCACTTTCTCGGCGAAATCGGCGCGTGCAAGCTGCACACCCGATACGTTGACGGCGATCTTGCCGCCGCTCCAAGACGCAGCATTCGAGCAAGCGGTGCGTAGAACCCATTCGCCGATCTCGACGATGGAGCCGCTTTCCTCGGCGATCGGGATGAATTCTTCGGGTGAGATCGCGCCGCGCTCGCGATGATTCCAGCGCAGCAACGCTTCGTATCCACTCACTTCGCCTGTCGTTACGAGCGTCTGGACCTGGTAATGCAGATGGAATTCGCCGAGCTCGATCGCGCGTAGAAGATCGGCGCGCAATGATTTCCGCTCACGTGCCGCTTCGTCCATCTCCTTCTCGTAGAAGCACACCGACGAGTCAGGAACGATCTTCGCGCGATACATCGCGAGATCGGCGTTGGACAACAGCACTTCCGTCTCGCGGCCGTCCTGCGGATACAGCGCGACGCCGATGGAGCCGCCGGTCACGGCTTCGAAATCGTCGAAAGCGATCGGCAGTGTCAGCGCCGTCTCGAGACGCGCGACGAATTCGTGCAGTTCATTCGTCCCCGCAAAGCGTTTGATGGCGGCGAATTCGTCACCGCCAACGCGTGCGGCAAATTCGCCTGGCTGCAGCAACGACGCGAGACGCTCCCCGATGACCTTCAGCGTCTGATCGCCGGCGGCGTGGCCGCGAAGATCGTTGATCTCTTTGAAGTGGTTGAGATCGATTCCGACGACGGCGAGGGACCAGCTGTTCTGCTCGGCGCGGGCAAGTTCCTTGTTCAGGTATTCGTTCAGGTGCACGCGGTTCGGCAGACCCGTCAGCGCATCGTTGAGCGCGAGGCGGCGCAGATGGTTGACCGTTTCGGCAGCGGTGCGCTCGTCGATCATGTAGCTCGCGACACCGGTGCCGACGACCATGAGGCCGACACTCGCGACAGCAACCGCGATGGCGGCGAACGCTTGCTGACTCGATTCATCGCCGTGCCCGCCGAGCGGCGTCACCGCGACGGCCGCCATGCCCGTGAAGTGGAGCGCGACAATCGAGACGACAAAAAGTGCGACAGCGACCGCGAGCGAATGACGATACTTGCTGCGCACGGCAACGCGGACGGCAAGTGCCGAAATCGACGCCGCGAGAATGACGGAGGCGGCGACGTAAGCGGTGTCCCAATCGACGATGCCGGCGACATGGTAGGCCGCCATGCCGGTATAATGCATGCAGGCGACGCTAAGGCCGACGATGGCGCCGCTGACTTCCGGCAGGTAACCGTCCTTGTTGAAAGCGCTGATGCCGAATCCGATGCCGCAGCCCGCGATCGCGACGATCAGCGACACCATGGTGAAGATCGGGTCGAAGGTGACCGGCGCCGCGGAGTTGTAAGCCAGCATCGCGATGAAGTGCGTGCACCAGATGGAAGAGCCGGCGGCAACCGCCGTCAGAAAGGTCCAGCCGTTCTTTTGGCTACCGCTGCGCTCACGCGCGCGCTGATAGAGACTGAAAGTGATCGCGCTGCCCAAAACGCAAATGATGGCAGCGAGCGACACGAGCCAAAGATTATGATCGGTAACCAGACACGAGATGACACGCACAATAAACGCCCCAAAAGCGGCGTCGCTGTCCCCGCGCGACGCTTGATTGGAGAAATTGTATCCAGTTGCAACTAAAGAGTGAGTTAAAGGCGGCCTGTAAGTTATCGTTGCATCTAGCGAATTAGCGAATTTAGGAGCTTCTGATTGCGGGCGTCTTCTCGTCATAGTTGCGGGCTACCAGCATTTCGCTTCGCTCGATCCGGAGAATCGATGCTGCTTCGTCTTTTTACAGCCGGTCTGCTCGTCCTTGCCGCGACGGCGGCCGCGCGTGCGCAGGAGGCAATGACGTGGGAGGATCCCGGCGATGTGCTGGTGCGCGACGCGACGGCACCGGCGCCGCCGGACCCCGCGATCCGCTGGGGGCGCGAGACACACTGCCCGATCATCGAGAGCGCCGCAGCTTTTCGCGGGCTGCCGACCGAGTTCTTCGTCCGTCTGATTCATCAGGAAAGCCGCTTCAATCCGACGGCGGTGAGCCACAAGGGCGCGCAGGGCATCGCGCAGTTCATGCCGTATACGGCGTCGGAACGCGGCCTGAAGAACCCGTTCGATCCATTCACGGCGATCCATGCGTCGGCGCATCTTCTCGCCGACCTGCGCGCACAATTCGGCAGCGTGGGTCTCGCGGCGGCCGCATACAACGCCGGACCGCAACGGGTGTCCGACTGGCTCGCCGGGACGCGGCAGCTGCCGGGCGAAACGCGCAGCTACGTCATCGCGATTACGGGTCTGGCGGCGGACCATTGGCGCGATCAATGGCGCAGCGATTGGCCGGGTGTGACCGACGCAGAATCGACACCGACCAAGACATCGTTCACCTGTGCGCAGATCGCAAAGCGCGGCGCTGCTACTCGCATCGCGAGCACCAAGCCGCAAGACGCTCCCCTCTCGAAGGACAACTGGGGGCCGTGGGGCCTGCAACTTGCGGGCGACTTCTCGCAGGCGAAGGCAATGGCGTCGTATCGCAAGCTGCAGCAGCGCTTCGCCTCGGTTCTCGGCGATCGCGAACCGATGGTGATGATGCAGCGCACACGCGGCGTCCCCGCACCGCGCTATTTGGTCCGCGTCGCGGAATCATCGCGCGAGCGCGCCAATGCGCTTTGCGCGCGGCTCTCCAAACTCGGCGGCGCCTGTCTGGTCTATCGGAACTAGAGTGGCATACGCGCGGCTTGCGTGGCAGACTCCCCGTCCCTTCCCGTTGCCGGAACATTCGACATGCCGATCCGTTGCGTCGTCCTCGACGACTATCAAAACGTTGCGCTGAAACTCGCCGACTGGTCGTCGGTGACGAAGGACGTCGAGGTTCACGTCATCAACGAACCGCTCGCCGACGCTGCAGCCGCAATCGCGGCGCTGAAGGACGCCGAGATCGTCTGCCTGATGCGCGAGCGCACGCCGATGCCGAAGGCGGTGATCGATGCGCTGCCGAAGCTGAAACTCATCATCACGACGGGCGCGCACAACGCCTCCGTCGATCTCGACGCGGCGGCCGCGCGCGGCATCGTCGTCTCGGGAACCGGCGGTGTCGGCGGGCCGACAGCCGAGCTCGCGATCGGCCTCATCATCGATCTTGCGCGCAGCATCACGTTCGAAGCATCGCGCATGCGCGCGGGCCAGCCGTGGCAAGTGACCGTCGGCCGCGACCTTGCCGGATCGACGCTCGGCGTGCTCGGCCTCGGCAAGCTCGGTGGACGCGTCGCGCGCATCGCGCAGCAGTTCGGCATGAACGTGATCGCGTGGAGCCAGAACCTCACCGAGGAGCGCTGCCGCGAGATCGGCGCAACGCGCGTCTCGAAGGAAGAGCTCTTTGCGCAAGCCGACTTCATCACGATTCATCTGACGCTGAGCGACCGCACGCGCGGGCTCATCACGGTGGACGATTTCAAGCGGATGAAGAAGACGGCCTACATCGTCAACACATCGCGCGGTCCGATCATCGACGAAGACGCGCTCTACGATGCGCTGAAATCGAAGACGATCGCGGGCGCGGCGCTGGACGTTTACAACGTCGAGCCGCTGCCGACCGGCGACCGTTTCCGCAAGCTCGACAACGTCATTCTGACGCCGCATCTCGGCTACGTCACCGAGCCGAACTATCGCAAATTCTACGAGGATACGGTCGAGGACATCCGGGCTTTCCTCGACGGAAGCCCGGTCCGGCCGGTGAAAAACAAGTAGCTTCGCGGCTTGAAGTGCCCTCACCCATATGACTTATTGCGCCCCACAATTATCGTAGAGAGGAAAAGATGGACCCCAAAGGATTAGCAGCGATCGTGACGGGCGGCGGCTCGGGCCTCGGCGCGGAGACCGCGCGGCAGCTCGCGAAGGCGGGCGCGAAAGTCGCCGTGTTCGATCTCAATCAGGAAGGCGTCGATGCGGTCGCCAAGGAGATCGGCGGCATCGGCCTCAAATGTGATGTCACCTCGAGCGACAGCGCCACGGCTGCCATCGCGAAGGCGAAGGAAGCGCATGGCGCGGCCCGCATTCTGATCAACTGCGCGGGTGTCGGCACGCCGAAGCGCATCGTCGGGCGTGACGGCCCGATCCCGCTCGCCGACTTCGAAGCGGTGGTTCGCGTGAACCTGTTCGGCACGTTCAACATGCTGCGCCTCGTCGCGGCGGATGCCAGCAAGCTCGATCCGGTCGATGCGGATGGCGCGCGCGGCGTTGTCGTCAACGTCGCGTCGGTCGCGGCCTTCGACGGTCAGATCGGCCAAGCGGCTTATGGTTCGTCGAAGGGCGCCGTTGCGGCTCTGACGCTGCCCGCCGCGCGCGAACTCGCGCAGTTCGGCATCCGCGTCATGGCGATCGCACCCGGCATCATCTCAACGCCGATGCTGAAGGGCCTGCCCGAGCCGGCGCAGAAGAGCCTCGGCACGCAGGTGCCCTTCCCGGCCCGTCTCGGCGAACCGTCGGAATTCGCCTCGCTGGTGATGCACATCGTGTCGAACCAGTATCTCAACGGCGAAGTCATCCGCATGGACGGCTCGATCCGCATGGCGCCGAAATAACAAGCGTCCGTACGCTTTCGATCATAACGGCCGGCATTCGCCGGCCCTTTTTATTTGCGCCGGCCTGAAACCAACCCGACCGGAAATCGTTACCGCCGCGGGACGAATAAAAATGCCGCAGACAGCGCACAAACCGAAGCCGGTCGACGCCGCTAAGCCGCTCAACGACAGCGTTGAGCCGCGCCGCGCGGGCGAACCGCGCTTCAATCTCGATCTGCTCGATCTTTCGCGCCTCGCGATCATCGTGATGGGCGTCATCGTGGGCGTGACGGGGCTGAAATACGGCCGCTCGATCATCATGCCGGTGCTCGGCGCGCTTATTCTCGCGATCACCATGCGGCCGCTGCAGCGATACGGCCGCAAACTTTATCTGCCTGACGCGGTGACCGCGCTGATCATCATAGCCGGCTTCGGCGGCTTGCTCTTCCTGGGCGTGACGCTTTTGAGCGCGCCGGTCGGCGACTGGGTCGCAAATTCGGGCGACATCAGCACCAAGATCAAACAGAAGCTCTCGAGCCTCGATGCGCCGCTGGAGACTTTCCGCGAGCTTTCGAAAGCACTCGGTGGCGGTGGCCCTGCGGTGAGCTTGGAAACCGGTTTCGCGACCTTCGCGCAGCAGGCGCTTGGCATTCTCTCGCCGGCCGTGACCGAGTTCATCGTGTTCTTCGGCACGCTCGTATTTTTCCTGGTCGGCAACGAAACGCTGCGCAAACGCACCATCAAGGCGATGTCGTCGCGCGAGGATCGCCTCAGCGTCATGCGTGTCTGGAACGACATGGAAGAAGCGCTCGTGCGCTATCTCGGCACCGTGACGATGATCAATATCGGGCTCGGCATCGCGAGCGGATTGATGCTGTGGGCGATCGGCTTTCCGTCGCCGTTGGCGTTCGGCGTTCTAATCTTCTGCCTCAACTACATTCCGTATCTCGGGCCCGCGATCTTCGCGATCGTTCTTACGGGCGTCGGCATCGTCGCATTCCCGACGATCGGCGGCGCGTTGCTCGCGCCCGCGCTGTTCGTTGCGATTGCGACGGTCGAAGGACACTTCATCACGCCGAGCATCATCGGCCACAGGCTGACGCTGAGCCCGTTCTTGGTTTTTCTATCGGTCGCGTTCTGGACGTGGCTGTGGGGGCCGTTCGGCACGTTCCTCGCGACGCCGCTGCTCATCGTCATGATGGTGATGACGGAGCACCTGCGCTCCAGCGGCGAGAAGTCGCTGCCTTAGCGGACATCATTGCTCGGTGGCTGCGGTTCTAGCGTCCCCTCTCCCGCAGGGTTCGCTTCGCGAACCGGGAGAGGGTTAGGGTGAGGCAAGCGAAATATTCCGAGTTCGCGACGTCCCCTCACCCGGCTCGCTGCGCTCGCCACCCTCTCCCGTAAACGGGAGAGGGATAACCCAGCCGCAGCTCAGCATTCAGAATTGCGCGGACGCTAACCTCGCAGCACGGCACCGGTGCGTTTCGACACTTCCGCAACAATCTTCGCGCCGACCGCATCGATCTCCTGATCGGTGAGCGTCTTCTCACGCGGCTGCAGCGTTACGGCGATGGCGACCGACTTCTTGCCGGGCTCGACGCCAGTGCCTTCGTAGACATCAAAGATGCTGATGCCGGCCAACAACTTCTTCTCGGCGCTCTGCGCGGCGCGGAGAATGTCTGCCGCCTTCACGTTGCGATCGACGACGAACGCGAAATCTCGCTCGACCGGCTGGAAGGCCGAAAGATCGAGCACCGGCTTCGCGCGTGTCGGCTTCTTCTTTGCTTCCGGCACGCGATCGAGCACAACTTCGAAGGCCGCGATCGGGCCATCGACGCCGAGTGCTTCAAGCGCCTTCGGATGCAATTCGCCGAAGTGGCCGAGCACATTCTGCGGTCCGATCTGGATCGTGCCGGAGCGGCCCGGATGAAACCATGCGGGTCCACCCGGAACGATCTGCAGCGCATTCGGCGACGCACCGGCCGCAACCAGCACTGCGAGCGCGTCGGCCTTCGCGTCGTAGACATCGACATTGCCGGCCGAGCCCGACCAGAAACGCCCGCTGCCTGACGCGCGCGCTTGTGCGTTGCGCACGCCGGTCGCGACGATGAATTGATCCTCCGGCTTATCACCCTTGAAAATCGCGCCGACTTCGAACAGCGCGACGTCGGCAAAGCCGCGGTCGCTGTTCTTCTGTGCGGCGCTGGCGAGGCCCGGAATGATGCTGGGGCGCATGTCGGAGAGTTCGGCCGCGATCGGGTTAGCGAGCGAGAGCGATACATCGCCACCGCCAAACTGCTTGGCCTGCTTCTCGGAAACGAACGACCACGTCACGGCTTCGGTCATGCCGCGCGAGGCGAGCGCGCGCTTGGCTTTCCGCGTGCGAATCTGGATCGGCGTCAGCACCGGCTTGCGCGGCGCATCGCCGCGTTCGAACGGCACCGGCGCGATGTTGTCGACGCCAGCGATGCGCATGATCTCTTCAACGATGTCGGCTTTGCCTTCGACATCGGGACGCCATGTCGGCGCGGTGACCTGCCAGCGCGCGCCCTCGCCCTTCACGGCGAAGCCGAGCGCCTCAAGCGTCTTGCGTGCGTCAGTGTCCGGCACATCGAGACCAGCGAGACGTTTGGTCTCGCTGACCGGGAAGTCGACGACGGTTTGCGGCGCGCTTTCGTCACCGACGACGATCAGTTCCGACGGTTCGCCGCCGCAGAGATCGATGACGAGCTGGGTCGCAAGTTCAGCGCCCGGCGAATTGAAAGCTGGATCGACGCCGCGCTCGAAGCGATAGCGCGCGTCCGTGTTGATGCCGAGCTTGCGGCCGGTCTGCGCGATGTTGTTCGGCACCCAGAGCGCCGACTCGATCAACACGTCGGTGGTCGTGTCGGAGCAACCGGTTTCCTCGCCGCCCATCACGCCTGAGAGCGACTCGACGCCCTTCTCGTCCGTGATGACGCAGATCGACGGATCGAGCTTGTAAGTGCGGCCGTCGAGCGCGAGCAGTTCTTCGCCCTCTTTCGCGCGGCGCACCGTGAGATTGCCGTTCACCTTCGCGGCGTCGAACACGTGCAGCGGACGGCCGCGATCGAACGTCACGTAGTTGGTGATGTCGACGAGCGCGTTGATCGGACGAAGGCCGATCGCTTTGAGACGCTTCTGCATCCACGCCGGCGACGGGCCGTTCTTCACGCCTTTGACGAGACGCAGCGCGAAGGCCGGGCACAGCGACGATGTTGAAGCGAAGTCGAGCTTCACGCTGACGGGGCACGGGAATTTTCCCGCGATGTTTTTGACGCTGCCGTCTTTCAGTTTGCCGAGGCCGGCGGCCGCGAGATCGCGCGCGATGCCGTAGACGCCGGTCGCATCCGGACGGTTCGGCGTCAGGTTGATCTCGATGACGGGATCGTCGAGCTTTGCGTAAGTCGCGTAAGGCGTGCCGACCGGTGCGTCGTCCGGCAGATCGATGATGCCGTCGTGATCGTCCGACAATTCCATCTCGGCTTCGGAGACGAGCATGCCGCGGCTTTCAACGTCGCGGATCTTGCCGATGCCGAGCGTGATCTTCTTGCCCGGGATGTAGGTGCCCGGCGGCGAGAAGACGCTCTTCATGCCGGTGCGCGCGTTCGGTGCGCCGCAGACGACCTGGATCGGCGCGCCCTCGCCGGTGTCGACCATGCAGACGCGGAGGCGGTCCGCGTTGGGATGCTGCTTCGCATCGACGACGTAAGCGATCTTGAACGCCGCGAGAGCTTTCGCGGGATCCTCGACATTCTCGACCTCGAGCCCGATCGCCGTCAGCGTCTCGACGATCTTGTCGAGCGAGGCGTCGGTGTCGAGATGTTCCTTCAGCCAGGAGAGCGTGAATTTCATAGCTGTTGCTCCGCGCCTGAAGCGCTTGAGTTGGGGTTCCCTCCCCCCTTGCGGGGGAGGGACAGGGAGGGGGGTGTACCGTGCGCGATGATCGCGCGAATGGAAGCGATGACGCCTTCGAGATTCTTCAGAACGTCATCGTTGGAGAAACGAAGGATTGAATAGCCGCGCGATCGCAGCCAACGATCGCGCATCAGATCGCGGCGTTGTTGTTCGGCGAAATCATGCGTTTCGCCGTCAAGCTCGATCGCCAACCGCGCCTCGTGACAGACGAAGTCGACGATGAACGGCCCAAGCGGCGCCTGTCGCCTGAAGCCAAAGCCGTCCACGTGATGAGCTTTCAAGTAACGCCACAGCAGCACCTCCGCGCGCGTCATCGTCGTGCGGAGACGCTTCGCACGGCCGCGTTGCCGATCGCTGACAACGGCGTGGGGCATTTACCCCCCTCCCTGTCCCTCCCCCGCAAGGGGGGAGGGAACGCTCGAACGAGCGCTCCTATTTGAGGCAGCAATCACGTGCTCAGTCCTCCCGCTAGCGTCGGGAAGTCGAGCGGGCGGAAGCCGTAATGCGAGAGCCAACGGACGTCGGCGTCGAAGAAGGCGCGCAGGTCCGGCATGCCGTATTTCAGCATCGCGATGCGGTCGATGCCCATGCCCCAGGCGAAGCCTTGGTACTCGTCGGGATCGAGGCCGCAGTTGCGCAACACGTTCGGATGCACCATGCCGCAACCGAGAATCTCCAGCCAGTCGTCGCCTTCGCCGAAGCGGATTTCGCCCTTGTCGCGGCGGCACTGGATGTCGACTTCGAGCGACGGCTCGGTGAACGGGAAGAACGACGGACGGAAACGCATCTTCACGTCGTCGACCTCGAAGAACGCCTTGCAGAATTCGCGCAGGATCCACTTCAGGTGGCCGAGGTTCGCGCTCTTGTCGATGACGAGGCCTTCGACCTGATGGAACATCGGCGTGTGCGTCTGGTCCGAGTCCATGCGATACGTGCGGCCCGGAATGATGACGCGGATCGGCGGCTTCTGCGACAGCATCGTGCGCACCTGGACGGGCGACGTGTGCGTGCGGAGGAGCATGCGCGAGCCGTCTTCCTTCGGCTTGAAGAAGAACGTGTCGTGCATCTCGCGCGCCGGATGGTCCGGCGGGAAGTTGAGCTTGGTGAAGTTGTAGTCGTCGGTTTCGATGTCCGGACCTTCCGCCACCGCGAAGCCCATGTCGGCGAAGATCGTGGTGAGTTCGTCGATCACCTGGCTGATCGGGTGGATGCGCCCCTGCTCGGCGGGATTCTCGCGGACCGGCAGCGTGACGTCGACGGTGTCGTTGACGAGCTTGGCGTCGAGGGCTGCGTCTTTGAGCGCGGTGCGCGCCGTGAGGAGCGCGGTGTTGACCTCGTCCTTGAGCGCATTGATCGCCGGGCCTTTGGCTTTGCGCTCATCCGGCGTCATCGCGCCGAGCGTTTTCAGCAGCGCCGAGACCGAGCCGCTCTTGCCGAGCGCCGCGATGCGCACCTGCTCGAGCGCCGCCTCGTCTTTCGCGGCAGTGATCGCGCCGAGGATTTCCGTCTGGAGACTCGCGATGTCGGACATTGTTTCGATCTACGCGGTTTGAGGAGAGAGATTGATGAACCGGTCCGGCATCAGCCAGATGTCGGTCTCGTCGGGGTCGGTGCCGGCCGCCGTCAGCATCGCGTGCGCCTGCCCGCGATGATGCGTTTGGTGGTTGAAGAGGTGCGTCACCAGGAGCCACGTCTCTTCGCTGACGTCGCGCTGCTTGATGCCGGAGAACCACGTCGTCCGGCCGCCGATCCAGGCGGCGTCCATGGCGTCTGCCCAGCGCAGGATGCGCGCATCGAGGGTCGTGCGCTCGGCTTGCAACTGCTCCCACGTGTAGTGGGCACCCGCCTCCTTCGGCGGATACGGCGCCTTCTCGATATCGGACCAGCGGCTCATCCACATGCGGTCCGCCCAGCAGAGATGGGCGAGCGTGTCATGGATGGAGCCGAAGAACGCGCCGCGATCACGCCGCCGATCATCGTCGGACAGCGTATCGGCGGCAGCATAGAGCGACGCATTCTGCCACGCGTTATAGCGTGCCATGCGCCGCACATAGCCGATGTCGATCATGGGGTAGCCCCCAAACGACGCCTCGCCGGACCGGACGAGGGTCGCGCCAAGGTGGCGCGACGAAGCAGGCCTTAAGCCGCTGCGGGGAGAGCCGCCTTCGCCTTCTCGACGATGGCACCGAACGCAGCCGGCTCGCGAACCGCGAGATCCGCCAGGACCTTGCGGTCGACCAAGATCTCGGCCTTGGCCAGGCCGGCGATAAATCGCGAATAGGTCAGGCCGAACGGACGGACAGCGGCGTTGAGGCGCTGAATCCACAGAGCGCGGAAGGTGCGCTTCTTACGCTTGCGGTCGCGGAACGCGTACTGCTGCGACTTCTCGACCGCCTGCTTGGCGATGCGGATGGTGTTCTTGCGGCGGCCGTAAAAACCTTTAGCGGCCTTGAAGACTTTCTTGTGCTTGGCGTGGGACGTTACGCCACGTTTGACGCGAGCCATTGAAGCTCTCCTTCAGAATCCAGACAGTGGGTTACGCGTGATTGTTCACGCGGCGCGTGAAGTCAGCCGTTGGGCATCCAGTACTTCTTGATGTTCTCACCGTCGGTCTTGAACGCGACCGTGGTGCCTCGCGACTGGCGGATCTGCTTCTTGGTCCGCTTGATCATGCCGTGGCGTTTGTTCGCCTGGCCCGTCTTCACTTTACCGCTGCCGGTAATCTTGAAGCGCTTTTTAGCGCCCGACTTGGTCTTCATCTTGGGCATTTGGCTCTCCTATCGGCAGCATTGGCCATAGGCCAACAGCCCACCAGAATGGTGCTCGAAATCGAGCGGCTCGGAATTGAGCATTCGCGCGCGCCACGGCAGCCCTTACTGGCCGGGCGGGCGGAAGACCGGGCTTATGGCAGAGCAAATCGCTTTTTGCAACGGTTTCGGGCACCAAAATCGGCATCCCAGAGACCTCCGTTGCAGCCCTATGTTACCGCTCGCTTTTTCTTTGCGAACTGCAGGCCAGAGAGGGCACGGCAGTAAAATTTTAAGCAAGTTCTCCTAGGCTGATTTCAGGGTTGCTTAACCCTGCTGCTGCGGCCGGCGTTCAGCCGCATAGGGTCAACGGAGGCTGTCGCCTCCCGACGATCGCGTAGGAACTGGGAGTTTTGTATGGAGTACGCGTACGCCACCGACGACACTCTGGGTCGTCGCGGAATTTTCAATCCGCTCTTGCTCGCAGTCGCCATTGCTCTAGCCGAAGTGACGAAAATTGACCCACTCGATCTGCTCGCTGCCAGCAACGATGTGCCACCGTTTGTCGAGGATGCGGCTTTCGAAGCTGCACCGACCTACCACAGCGAAGCCGCTTACTACGAATTGAGCGTCGCCTAACCGGCCGCTCCGATTGATTGGCGACACGCGGGCAACCGCTGGCGCCTCTCGAGGCCATGACCTGTTGAGTATCGAGTAAGGGTCATGGCCTCGATTCCTTCTGCCGTCGGCAGCCCGTGAGTTTTGCGTCGGGTTGTCGTCGGCAAACAGTAGGCCCTGATCCCCTCTTGTATTGCGTAGGGGTCAGGGCCTTTTTTGTTTCAGCGCTCAGCGGCCGACGCGGATCGAGATGTAATTGTCCTGCTCGTTGCGCAGCCGGTTCTGATCGAGAATCTCAAGTTGCACCGAGCCCGAAATGCTGGCGCCCGTGAAGGTCAGCACGAAACGGCGATCGTCGATCGGCTGCACGCTCCACCGGCCGTTGAGCGGCGTCGTCTGCGTGTAAGGCCCGCCGCCCGGATTGGCGCCGATCAAATGCCGCGCGCCGCGGAAGTTTCCATCCGGAAAGTAACGCAGCTGCGTGCGGACCGTCAGCCCTTGATACATGCCGGGCTGCTCGACCATCCACTCGCCGGTCATGAATTGTGTCAGGCGCGCGATCGCCTCGTTGTCGCCGGCCGGAGGCGCGGGCGGCATTCCGGGCGCCGGCGCGCCGGCTTGCGCCTGCTGCAACAGCGGCTGCAGCGCCGCTACATCCGAAGCGCGCGTCCAGCGGTTCATCGAATTGGTGAACACCATCGTCTCGCCGATGATCTCGCGCGTGCCGATCTTGCGTGCGATCTCGGGCGGCTGAAACGGCCCCGTCGATTGTCCGTTGACGGCAATCCACATCGGCTCGTTGAGCGCGATACCGGGCGCATTGCCCTGCGGAGGTGGCGGCGGCGGAGGCGGTGGCGGTGGACCGCCGGACGGAACATTCGGTGAGATACTCGGCTGCGCGGCGGCCGGTCCCGCGATCAGTGCGACAACAAGAAGCGTGAGCGCCAACGAAAGCGTCCTGCGCATGCCATTCCCTCTGCGTATTGGTGTTATTCCGGCGGGCCCGCGGACTTTGCCAAGCCTTGCCGCCTGCCGCAATATGGCACTCGGAGCGAACCTCAAGGAACAAGAATGAAAGTCGCAAAGATCGAAACGCTGGCCTGTGACGCAGGCTGGCGCAATTACCACTTCGTCAAGCTGACGACCGACGAAGGCATCGTCGGTTGGAGCGAGTTCGACGAAGGTTTCGGCGCGCCCGGAGTGAGCGCGGTCATCCATAAGCTGTCGGAGCGCGTGATCGGCAAACCGGTCTCGGATCACGAAGTCATCTATGCGGAACTCTACTGCGCGACCCGGCCGGCCGCCGGCGGCGTGATCGCGCTCGCGATGGCGGCGATCGAGAACGCGCTGCTCGACGCGAAAGCGAAAGCGCTCGGCGTTCCGGTTTATGCGCTGCTCGGCGGCAAGGTGCGCGACAAGATCCGCGTGTACTGGTCGCACTGCGCGACATGGCGCATCAATCACCCGGATTATTACAAGCCGGCGATCAAGGATCTCGATGGCGTCAAAGCGATCGGCGCCGAGGTCAAGAAGAAGGGCTTTACGGCCGCGAAGACGAACATCTTCATCTACGACGACAAGAAGCAAAATCCGAAAGGCTATCGTCCGGGCTTCGGCGTGCCGTTCTCGCCTGCCCTCAACGTCGACCGCGACGTGCTGCGAAACTTGCGCATGCATCTCGAAGCGCTCGTCGACGGCGCGGGCGGCGAGATCGATCTTCTGCTCGACCTCAACTTCAACGCTAAGACGGAGGGCTATCTGCGCATCCTCCGCGAGATTGCCGACTTCAAGATGTTCTGGGTCGAGATCGACTCGTATTCGCCGGAAGCGCTCGGCTACATCCGCCGTCAGTCGCCGCATCCGATCTCGTCATGCGAGACGCTGCTGGGCCTGCGCGAATTCCTCCCCTACTTCCGCGAACAAGCAATGGATGTCGCGATCGTCGACACGCCGTGGAACGGTGTGTGGCAGTCGATGAAGATCGCGAATGCGGCGGAAGCGCATGAGGTCAACGTCGCGCCGCATAACTTCTACGGCCATCTCTGCACGATGATGAACGCGCATTTCTCGGCCGCCGTGCCGAACCTGCGCATCATGGAAACCGACATCGACCGCATCGCGTGGGACGACGAACTCTTCACGCATGTGCCGGAGATCGTCGACGGCCACCTGATCATGCCGGATCGTCCGGGCTGGGGCACCGAGCCGAACGAGGAGGCGCTCAAAGCGCATCCGCCGAAGGGCAAGGGCTTGCTCAACTACGGCAGCGAGAAGAAGTAGCGCGCGGACACTGCCGCCAAAAGCAAATGGCCGGGCGAGCCCGGCCATTATCAAAAACGTTGCGCGTCGCGATCAGCGCGGCGCCAGGACCATGATGATCTGGCGGCCTTCGTATTTCGGCTCCTGCTCGACCTTGGCAAATTCGACGACATCGCCCTTCACGCGGTTGAGCAGCTTCTGACCAAGATCCTGGTGGGCCATTTCGCGGCCACGGAAGCGTAGGGTGATCTTGACCTTGTCGCCTTCCTCGAAGAAGCGCTTCATCGCCTTCATCTTGGTGTCGTAGTCGTGGTCGTCGATCATCGGGCGGAGCTTGATCTCCTTGATCTCGACGATCTTCTGACGCTTGCGCGCTTCGGCGGCTTTCTTCTGTTCCTGGAATTTGAACTTGCCGAAGTCCATGATCTTGCAGACCGGCGGCACCGAGTTCGGTGCGATCTCGACGAGGTCGAGGCCGGCCTCTTGCGCGCGCGCAAAGGCGTCGCGAAATTCTACCTTGCCGTGGTTCGTACCTTCCTGATCGATCAGCTGCACATCGCGCGATCGGATCTCGTCATTGATACGCGGGCCGTCTTTCTGGACCGGCGTCGGGGCTCTCATCGGGCGGCGAATGGGTGTCTTCCTTCAGTTGTTTCGAATAGCCGCCGTCCACGCGCCATGAATGTGGCGCCGCAAACGCTCTACTGGAACGGCGGTGAGCGGAGAATTGGTATTTTCCCTCAGGAAGTCAACGGCGAAACGGCCGAACTTCGTCTGTCCCGGCTGCCGAAAGGTTAGTTTTCTGCATCCGGAGGGTGTTTTCGGCCACAGGATGCCGTTCAGGCGCGGGCGGCGGCCGCGACCGACCGGTAAAGTTCGAGCGTCTGAGCCGCCACCTGATCGGGATCGAAGCTGGCGGTCACCCAAGCGCGGCCCCGGCTCCCCATCGCTTCGCGTGCCGAATCCGACATCGCGAGAAGCTTCACGAGCGCTGCCGCGAGTGCGTTCGGATCGTTGGCCGGAAAGCGCAAGCCGGTCGCCCGATCTTCCGGGACGGATGGCGGCGCGAGCACGACATCGGTTCCGGCGCCGAGATCCGACACGACCACCGGGCGCGCCATCGCCTGCGCCTCGAGCACGCCGCGCGAGAGCCCCTCCTCCTGCAGCGACGCCGAGACGACAGCGGTCGCGGCCGCATAGGCAGCGGGGACGTCGTTGAGTGGGCCGGAGAGGCGCACGCAATCGCTCGCGTCTTTCTCGACCACGAGATCCCAAAGCTCGCCGGCATAGCGCGTGCCGGCATCCTCGCTCGCGAAGACGCAGACGAAATCCTTCAGCCCGCGCGCCTTGAGGCGCGTCATCGCTTCGACGACGACGTGATGGCCTTTTCGCCGCACCATGCGGCCGACGACGAGGATGAGCCGCGTATCCTTCTCGACGCCGAGCTGACGGCGTGCCGCGTCGATACGCTCGGGGGATACGCCGCCGGGATCGAAGCGCATCGCGTCGATGCCGAACGGGATGACGGAGAGGCGTTGTGTCGGCACGGCGTAGCGCTCGCCGATGAGCTCGGCGATCTGCTCGCTCACCGCGACAACACGATCGCCGCGCACCATCACGCGGTTGTAGGCGCGCTTGAACGGATTCTGTTCGCGAAAGCCTTTGTACCACGTCGTGATGAAGGGACGGCGCGCGATGCGGGAAGCCAGCCACGCGCTCCACGCGGCCGTGCGGCCATGCGCGTGGATGACGTCGCAGCTTCGCTCGCGCACGATGCGGACCAGGCGCGGCACGTTGGCGAGGATGACGAGCGGGTTGATCGTGCGCGTGTTGAGCTGCACCCATTCGGCACCCAGCCGGCCGACATCCGGCGCGCGCTCGCCGCCATGCGTGACGACGACGACGCCGTGGCCGGCATCGCGTAAGATGCGGACGCTGTCGACGACCGCCGCATCGCTGCCACCGGTGCCGAGGGTCGGCGCGACCATCAGCACGCGAAGCGATCGCGTTGCGGGACTGCTGTCATTCATGATCAGCGCGAGCCTTGCAGCAATTGCTCGTAGACCGCAAGCGTTGCGCCGGTCACATGTTCTGGCGAAAAACGACCGAGCGTGAATTCGCGCGCGTTGCCGGCAAGCTGTTGACGCGCACGCGCATCGAGTGAAATCGCACCAGCAATGCCGCGCGCGAGCGAGATCGAATCGTGTGGCGCTGTGAGCCAGCCGGTACGGTTATGCGTATCGCTGGCGTCGATGAGTTCGGCGTTGGCTCCGACGTCCGTGATAACCACCGGACATCCCATCGCCTGCGCTTCGGCGGCGCGCGCGCTGAAGACGTCGGCGCGATCGGACGGAAGCACGACGACATCGGACGCCAAGTAAGCCGCCGCCATGTCGCCGCTGCGCCCAACGAGACGGATAATCGGCGCGACACCCTGCACGGTGATCTGATGTTCGAGTGCGGCGAGATAATCGCTTTCGGTTCCGGCATCGCCCGCGATGACGAAGACGACGCCGCGCATGCCGCCGTTGAGCAAAATGCGCACCGCATCGACGAGTTCGAAATGCCCCTCCGACTCGACGAGCCGGCCGGGGAGCAGCACGACGCGCGCTTCCGGGCGCACGCGCCAGCTGTCGCGCACGGCAGCGACGCGATCGTGCGTGACGTAAGCCGGATCGAACCAGTAGGTGTCGACCATCGGCGGAATCACGACGATCTTCTGCGGGTCGATATTGTGTTGCCGCGCGATGATGTCGGCGGAATACTGCGACGGCGCGATCACGCGATCGCCTTGCGCCTGCGGATCGCCGCGCACGATCTCGCCGTTGGGATGCTGGTGATAGCTGGTGACGACAGGGATCTTCGCGCGCTTGCCGGCGCCGATCGCGCAGGCCGCCGCGATGGTGCCGTAGGCGTGCATGACCGCGATGCGTTCGTTGCGGATGACCTCTTCGAGCGCCTGCACGTTGCGGCGCCGCGCCATCATCCCGCTCTTGGAGAAATCGAGACGGCTCCACTCGCCGCCCGATGCCTGCAATTCGCCGACGAGCGGTCCTGGGCCACTGGCGACCAGCGCGCGCGAGCCGGCGCGGAGCGATGCCATCGCGAGATCGAATGCGGCACGGCCGGTCGCGTCATCGAGGAGAGCGGGCACGACCTGCAGTACGCTCGCTCCCGCGAGGCCGTGCGCCGCCGTCTGATCTGCCTGCTCGATCGACACGAGACTTTTGCGCTCCATCCCTCGGCCGGCGTGATGCGCGGCGCTTGGCTGTTTGCCTATGCTGCTCTAATTAATCGCATTCTGCGCTGCATATTGCCAGCGCGGACGCTTTTTCTCCAGCCGGGTTCGACTGTTGTCCTCATCAGATCCAATTTTCATCGAAGTCGGCGAAGGTGCGCAAGCGCGGCGTATCGCAGTGCGACAACGCGCCGGAGCGGCACCGGGCCTTGTCTGGCTCGGCGGTTTCAAATCCGACATGCAGGGCAGCAAGGCGCAAGCGCTCGATGCCTGGGCGGGCGAACACGGCCGCGCCTGCACGCGTTTCGATTATTCGGGGCATGGCGAATCGTCGGGCGCTTTTCGCGACGGCACGATCGGGCGATGGCTCGACGAGAGCCTCGCGGTGTTCACATCGCAATGCGAGGGACCGCAAATTCTCATCGGCTCGTCGATGGGTGGATGGATGGCGCTGCTGCTCGCGCGCGCCTTGCGTCAGTGCGAAGATTCGCGCGCATCGCTTGCTGGCATGGTGCTGATCGCTCCGGCGGCGGATTTCACCGAAGCGTTGATGTGGCAACGTTTCCCGAAGGACGTGAAGAAGCAGATCGAAGAGACCGGCGAATGGCAGCGGCCGTCGGCTTACGGTGACGGTCCCTACCCGATCACGCGCGCGCTGATCGAGGAAGGCCGCAATCACCTGCTCCTCGATGGGCTGATCCAGACCGGATGCCCGGTGCGCATCCTGCAGGGCGTGCAGGACCCCGACGTCCCGTGGCAGCACGCGCAAGCGCTCGTCACGCGGCTCGCGCATGACGATGTCGTGATGACGTTGATCAAAGACGGCGACCATCGTCTGTCGCGTCCGCAGGATATCGCGCGGATGTTGCAGGCGGTCGCAGATATCGCCTAAGCCGCCAAGCGATCGAGCGCCCAGCGGGCGGCGTCGCGGACGAGTTCGGAGTCGTCGTTCAATCGCGCCTGCGCGGATGCGGCGAGCGAGGCGTCGCCGGAGTTTCCGATCGCGATCATCACGTTGCGGATGAAGCGGTCGCGGCCGATGCGCTTGACCGGCGATTTGCGGAACAGCGCGCGGAACGCGGTGTCATCGAGCGTTGCGAGATCGGCGAGCTTCGGCGCCGTGAGTTCCTCGCGTGCCGACAGCTTCATCTCGTTCGCAGCCACCGCGAACTTGTTCCACGGACACGCAGCGAGACAATCGTCGCAGCCGTAGATGCGGTTGCCCATCAGCGGGCGCAGCTCGAGCGGGATCGGGCCTTTGTGCTCGATCGTCAGATACGAAATGCAGCGGCGGGCATCGAGACGATACGGCGCCGGAAACGCTTCGGTCGGGCAAGCATCGAGACACGCGCGGCATGAGCCGCAATGATCGATGTCGGCCGCATCCTCCGGCAGTTCCAGCGTCGTCATGATGGCACCGAGGAAAAGCCAGGAGCCGCGCACGCGCGAGACGAGATTGGTGTGTTTGCCTTGCCAACCGAGTCCAGCCGCTTCGGCGAGCGGCTTCTCCATCAGCGCGGCGGTGTCGACGAACACTTTCACGTCGCCGCCCGCATTGGCGATCAGCCATCGCGCGATGGATTTGAGCTTCGGCTTGATGATCTCGTGATAGTCGTCGCCCTGCGCGTAGACGGAGATTGCCGCGCGCTCCTTCGCCAGCAAGGTCTCGCGCGGGTCGCGATCCGGGCCGTAGTTCATGCCGAGCATGATGACGCGCTGAACGTCGGACCAGAGCGCGCGCGGATTGCCACGACGCGGGTCCGTCATCCATTCCATATCGCCGTGGGCACCGTCGGCGACGAAGCGCTTGAGGCGTTCGCTCGCCTGCGGGATCGCGTCAGGCCGCGTGATGCCGACGACTTCGAAGCCGTGTTCGCGCGCGGATTCGATCAGCGCGCGCTTGACGTCGTGCGGATCGGTTAGAAGTCGAGGTCGGCGTAATGCTCCGACGCCGGCACGCCGAGCGCCGTCTCCGCCAGGAGAGGACGGAACGAGGGTCGCGATTTCATCTTCGCGTACCAGTGTTTGACGGCTTCGTTCTCGTTCCAAGGCACTTCGCCCAAATAATCCACGACGGAGAGCTGCGCGGCGGCAGCCAGGTCCGCATACGTCATGCGGTCGCAAGCCAGCCAATCGCGGCTCGATACCAGCCACGTCATATAGGCCAGATGATAGCGAATGTTGCTACGGGCCGCGCGCATCACCGTGGTATCGGGCGGGCCACCGCCCGCTTCCTTCGGCATGACGCGGCGATAAATCTTCTCGCTGACCAGCGGCTCGGCGACTTCGGCGTAGAATTTATCGTTGAACCAGCTGGTTAGCCGGCGAATTTCAACGCGCTCCGCCGGATCTTCGGCAAGCAGACGCCGCTCGGCGAGCAAAAGCCCACGTGTTTCGTCGAGGTATTCCGCGATGATTGCCGGGCCCGGCACCGGCGGACCCGCCTGATCGACGAAAACCGGCGTCGTTCCGGCCGGATTCATGATCAGAAACTCTTCGCGCCGATCCCAAAAGCGCTCCTCGACGAGATCGACGAGAGCGCCGTATTCGCCGAGTGCGAGACGAACAAAGCGTGAATGCGGGCAAAACGGGTAATGATAAAGCGTCGACATCGATACCTTGGCGCCGGAGGAACCGCCGAAACGGCGAAGGCGAATCGTAGAGGCCTAGCTATCGGAAAGCCGTCCGCCGAGGCAACCCACGAAGCCGCGAATATCGCCGCCGAATGGTTGCCATTCGGTTGCCAAAGGGCTGGGTTGCCAAGGTGCTCACCACATTGCCGGACGCGCGTGGTTGCGCCACAACGCTGGCGTTCGCGCCCAGGCCGATTCGGCGGCGCTTCATGGAATGCGAGGGGCCTCATGCTCGACCTCATCAAAGCGGCGTTTCTCGGGGTCATCGAAGGCTTCACGGAGTTCCTTCCGGTCTCCTCGACCGGACACCTTCTGCTCATCGGCCATTTCTTAGGGTTCGAGGACGCCGACTTCGGCAAGACCTTCGTCGTACTCATCCAGCTCGGTGCGATCCTCGCGATCCTCTCGATCTATTTCGGGCGACTGTGGAAGATCGCGATGGCGCTTCCTTACGACGTGTTCGCGCGGCGCTTCGTCATCGGTGTGCTGATCGCATTCCTGCCGGCCGCGCTGATCGGCTATCTCGCGCGCGGATTCATTAAAGGCACGCTGTTCAACCCGTGGGTGGTCTGCGTGTCGCTGATCGTCGGCGGCTTTATTCTGCTGTGGGTCGACCGGCAGGAAATCGCGCAGCGCTTCAACGATGCGATGCGCTATCCGTTGCCGATGTATCTCGGCATCGGCATCGCTCAGTGTCTTGCGATGATCCCGGGCGTCTCCCGCTCAGGCTCGACGATCGTCGCCGCGATGCTGATGGGCTCCGACAAGCGTTCGGCCGCGGAGTTCTCGTTCTTCCTCGCGATCCCGACGATGGTCGGCGCCTTCGCGCTCGATCTGTTGAAGAGTTACGACCAGCTGAGCAGCAACAACATTCTGATCATCGCGGTCGGCTTCGTCACGTCGTTCGTCGCGGGCTGGTTCGTGGTCCGCTCGCTGCTCGATTATGTCTCGCAGCACGGCTTTGCTGTGTTCGCCTGGTGGCGCATCATCGTCGGCGCGATCGGCCTGATCGGCCTCGCGCTGCTCGGCTGATTTAAGCCGCGCTGCTGCGGAACTGACCGGTCCGGCGGAAGCGCCAGAGATACGACGGAACGATCGATGCGAAGGTCGCCGGCTCGATGCCGAGACCTTTGAGCGTCCGCCCATCCTTCTCGGCCGTTTCGGACACGATGTTGTCGTCATGCAGCATGTCGACCTGGCTCGGCGTCAGCGGCGGGTTCGGCAGATACTGGAGGACCTGCGCTTGCAGCCGCGCGAGCGCGAACGGCAGCGGCACGAGCAAGCGCTTGCGCTCGATCGTCGACAGTACGAATTCGAATATTTCGCGCAGCGTCACCGTGTCGGGTCCGCCGAGCTCGTAAGTCTTGCCGTCGATCGTCGTATCTTCGACGAGGCGCGCAATGGCTTCGGCGAGATCGCCGACGAACAGCGGCTGGAATTTCGTCTCGCCGCCGCCGACCAGCGGCAACACCGGCATCATGCGCGCGAGGAAAGCGAAGCGGTTGAACAGCTGATCTTCCGGACCGAACACCACCGACGGACGCACGATGGTCGCTTCCGGCGCGATGCCGCGCACGGCGGCCTCGCCGGCTGCTTTGGTGCGGCCATATTCGCCCGGGCTTTCCGGGTCGGCGCCGAGCGCCGACATATGAATGATGCGCGCGTCGTGCTCGACCGCCGCGTCGGCGATCGCCTGCGTGCCGGCAACATGCACTGCCTCGAAGGTCTGCTTGCCGCGGCCGAACAGAAGCCCGGTCAGGTTGATGACAGCCGAAGCATCGCGCACCGCTAGTTCGACGGAGGCCGGATAGCGGACATTCGCCTGCACGGCGTGGATCTGGCCGACGCGGCCGAGCGGTTGAAGATGGAAGGCGAGATCGGGCCGGCGCACCGCCACCCTGATACGGAAACCACGGCGAGCCAAGGCCCGGACCACATGCCGCCCAACGAAGCCCGAGCCACCGAATACGGTTACGAGCGTGTCAGCGTTGGAACGGGCGTTCACGGGGTCAATCTCCGACAAGTATCTAATCCCTCGCGAATACTCGATCGGCTCTAAAGTGTACATAGGTGTTGCGGCCCGGATTTTCGGCTGCGGGCGGAAATCCGAAAGAGAACCAAAGGCAAGCGTTGACGCGGCCGAACCTCTCGCTTATGTCGTCCCCCTGACCGCAGCCCCTGCTTTGCAGACGGCTGGCGCCTCTTGCCCAGATGGCGGAATTGGTAGACGCACTAGTTTCAGGTACTAGCGGGTAACACCGTGGAGGTTCGAGTCCTCTTCTGGGCACCAATTTTCCCCGAAGCGCGGGCTTATTTGATCACCGACGCAGCGTAAGTCCGCTCGATCATCGGTCGGCGGGGAATCGCCGAGCCTCGCGGCAGAACCGCATCAAAACTCTGCGAAATCACAAAATAAGCTATCGGCGCACGAGCTTCCCGACAGCGCGAACTCGGTCTCGGCCGACGCGTGCGCGTTCTTGTCGATCGCGCGGTAGAGGGAGCCGCTCGCCCGCGCCGGTGAGCGTCGCGCCAGATTACCCGCGCTGCGTAAACATCGATATATCTGCATCGGTATCGCTAAGCTAAATGAACCTGCGCTAACCCATCCCGGAACTTTATGACGTTGGGCGCGGAGCCTAACGTTCCTATACGGTTCGATACGAAACTGCAGGAAGCACCCGTGCCAATCGACCGACGCGGATTTTTGGAAACAGCGGCTCTCGCCCTTTTGTCGCAGGCGACAACGCCGGCTTTCGCACGCGATGCGCACATTGCGGACGGCGCCGGGCGGCGCGTTGGGGTACCCGCGAAGGTGCAGCGCGTGCTGCCGGCCGGACCGCCGGCCGCGATCCTGCTCTACACCGCCGCTCCCGATGTGTTGATCGGCTGGACGCGTACGCCGCGGCCGGACGAGAAGGCGTATCTGTTGCCGGACGCCGCCGACAAACCGGAAGTCGGACGCATCACGGGCCGCGGCAACACGGCGAATCTCGAAGTCGTGCTGTCGCACAAACCGGATATGATTATCGACGCGGGCTCGACAACGCAGACTTACGTCGAACTGGCCGATCGCGTGCAGGCGCAGACGAACATTCCGTATGCGCTGCTCGACGGCAAGTTCGATGCGATCGTGGCGACCTATCGCACACTCGGCCAACTGATCGATCGTGAAGAACGCTGCAATAAACTCGCGACTTGGTGCGAGCAAACGATGCGGACTTTGCGCTCGCGCATCGATCCGATCGCGGCCGACAAACGCCCTCGTGTCTATTATGCACGCGGGCCGCGCGGATTAGAAACGGGCCTTGCCGGCTCGATCAACGTCGAGACCATCGACTTTCTCGGCGCGACGAACGTCGCGCGCGGCGCGCCGGGTGGCCTTGCGCAGGTGTCGCTCGAGCAAGTGCTCGTGTGGAATCCGGAAGTCATCGTGACCCTCGATAAAGCATTCGCGGAGTCCGTCCTTAACGATCCGGCGTGGGCCAGCGTCGATGCCGTGAAGGCGCGCCGCGTCTATCTCTCGCCGCGACTGCCGTTCGGTTGGGTCGACTCCCCGCCATCGGTCAATCGCATGGCTGGGCTTTGGTGGCTCGCAAAGCTCCTGTACCCGACGCTCTTCCCGGAAGATATCGGCGCCCTCACCCGCGAATTCTATGCTCTGTTTTACCAGGTCAATCTGAGCGACGCCGACGTCGCCAAGATCATGAGCGGCTGAGGATGACCCGGCGCATTTCCGGCAACGTCATCGCGGTCGCGGTTCTGCTCGTCGGCATCGCGGTCGCATTCGGCGTTGGGCGTTTTCCGGTGTCGCTGGCGGATGTCGCGACGGCTCTGTGGTCGCGCCTCACCGGAAGCCCGTCCGGATTGTCTCCGTCCGTCGAAGCCGTCGTCTTCAATATCCGCGGCCCGCGTGTGCTCGCGGCGCTCTGTTGTGGTGCTTCACTCGCGATCGCGGGCGCAGCTTTCCAAGGGCTTTTCCGTAATCCGCTCGTCTCGCCGGATATCCTCGGCGCGTCATCCGGCGCGGCGCTGGGTGCCGTCACGGCGATCCTGTTGTCGTGGGGCATCTTCGGAATTCAAGCGGCCGCGTTCGTCGGCGGCCTTGTCGCGGTCGGCGCCGTCTACGCGGTCGGCGCGACGATACGCTCGGGCGATCCGATCCTCACGCTCGTGCTCACCGGCATTGTGATGGGGGCGTTGCTCGGCGCCGGTGTCGGCCTCGTGAAGGTGCTGGCGGACCCTTACAACCAGCTTCCCGCGATGACATTCTGGTTGCTCGGCAGCTTGTCGGCGACGACGCGCGCCGACCTGATCCCGCTGACTATCCCGGTCGTGATCGGCGCCGGCATTCTTTTCGCGCTGCGCTGGCGCATGAACGTGCTTTCGTTACCCGAGGAGGAGGCGCGCGCGCTGGGTTTGCCGACCGGCGTGCTGCGTCTCGTGATCGTCGCAGCCGCGACGCTGGTGACGGCGGCGAGCGTCGCGGCCGCCGGCATCATCGGCTGGGTCGGACTGATCGTGCCGCATCTGGCGCGCTTTCTCGTCGGCCCGGATTTCGGCAAGCTGCTGCCGACCTCGATGCTGCTCGGCGGCGGCTACCTCCTGCTGATCGATACGCTTGCTCGGACGATGGCGCCGATCGAAGTTCCGCTCGGCATCCTCACGGCCGTGATCGGCACGCCGTTCTTCATCTGGCTGCTCGCAACCGCACGCGGGAGCTGGTCATGAGTCTCGCCGCCGAAAAACTCTCGTTCGGCTACAGCGCACGTGTCGTCGGCCGCGACGTGACGCTGTCGATCGAGAGCGGTCAGGTGCTCGCCCTGCTCGGCCCGAACGGCGGCGGCAAAACAACGTTGCTCAAGACAATGCTCGGCCTGTTGCCGCCGAAGAGCGGTAGCGTCTCGCTCGACGGCACGCCGCTCGATACGATCTCGATTGGCGAACGCGCGCGCAGCATCGCTTATGTGCCGCAGGTTCATCACGCGGCGTTTGCCTTCACCGCGATGCAGGTCGTGATGATGGGCCGCACCGCGCATGGTGGGCTCTTCGCGCGCCCGACAAACCATGATCGCGATGTCGCGGCCGCGATGCTCGAGCGGCTCGGCATTGCACATCTCGCAGATCATCCGACGAACATGATCTCCGGCGGCGAGCGCCAGCTCGTGCTGATCGCCCGCGCGCTCGCCCAAGAGCCGCGCTACGTCGTGCTGGACGAGCCGACCGCCAGTCTCGACTTCGGCAACCAGGGCAAGGTGATGCGGCAAATTCGGCTGCTCGCCGAGTCCGGACTCGGCGTCTTGTTCACGACGCACGATCCAAACCAGGCGCTGCGGCATGCCGACAAAGTCGCATTGCTGCGCGACGGCCACGTCACCGCGATGGGCGACGTTTCGGCCGTCTTGTCCGGCGAAACGCTGGAACAGCTCTACGGCGCGTCCGTCGAAACCGTGACGGGGCCGGATGCCGTCGCGTTCCTTCCCGGCTGACCGGGCACTATGTCCGACCTGCGGCGCGATTCCAGCCCTGCACGGCACATAATTGTAGACCCAAAGGCGCTTGCAAATGTGCGGTGGGTTTCGTGATGCTGTAGCTGAGTGTAGCAGGATGCCGAAGAGCCGCGATGACGAGTGACAATCCGACGAGCGCAGGGACGCCGCGTTTTCTCAAAGCGCTGATGTTCGAGTCTTTCGTCGCATCGCTGGCGTTGATGTCTTTCGTCTCCGTTGCGGGCCCAATCACGAAGGCGATGGGGCTTGCGCCGTGGCAACTCGGCGTTGCTATGACGGCCTCCGGAATCGGATGGGTGTTGACCGCACCGGCGTGGGGACGATTGAGCGATGCTCGCGGAAGACGCGGGATCTTGCTGTTCAGCTTTGCGGGCTTTGCCCTCAGCTTCATTTTGCTGACGTTGCATATCGACGCCGCGCTGCGGTTCGCGATGTCTTCAATGCTGGCATTTGCCGGGCTCGTGTTCTGCCGTGCGGCGGCCGGAACGCTTTATGCTGCCGTGCCGACATCGAACTCCGCGCTCGTCGCCGATCATTTTGCGCGCGAAAGGCGCGTCGGCGCGATGGCTTCTATCGGCGCGGCGAATGCGACCGGCATGGTCGTCGGCCCAGGATTGATCGGTGTGCTCGGAGTTCTGGACCTGCGCTTGCCACTGTATGTCGGCGCGCTGCTTGCAGTCATCGCATGGGTCGTTCTCTGGCGCGCGCTGCCACCCGACGTGCCACGCACGGCTACACACAAACCACAGAGCCTTGCCTGGGATCGGCGCATCCGCACGCCGATCGTGATCGGCTTCATCGCCATGTTCGGCGTCGCTGTTGCGCAGATCACGGTTGGCTTTCTCGCGATCGACCAGCTGAAGCTCGACGCAGCGGCCGCGACGCGCGCTGCGTCCATCGCGCTGGCTGCCGTCGGCATTTCACTGGTGGCCGCGCAGCTTGTCCTGCGCAAGCTGACGCTGACGCCGCTGCGTCTGCTCGGCATAGGCTGTGCCATCGGCGGCGTTGGTTTTGCTTCGGCTGCCTTCGCGACAAGCACGGTGCTGCTCGCCACGAGCTTCGCCATCGCGGCTTTCGGCCTCGGCTGGGTGTTCCCGTCCGTTTCGGCCTTCGCCGCCAACGCGGTCGAGCCGCACGAGCAAGGCGCAGTCGCCGGAACAATCGCGAGCGCGCAAGGCCTCGGCACGATCTTCGGCCCGCTTGTCGGCTCGGCTGTCTATGCCGTTTCGCCGATGGCGCCGTATTGGATGGTCAGCGCCATATTATTCGTGGCTGCAGCGATGTCGTTGGGACGCCAAGGAGTTCGCACCCGAACGGGCGAAAATCGGTGACGGTCACGCTGAGGCGTTCGCAAACTCAATCAATGCAGGAAGCGGCATAGTCGCCATCTCAGCGATGGATGCCGCCTTCACTCGCGCTACAATTTTCAGACGCTTTGCAATTCGTGCAAGATCTTCCAAAGAGTAGTTGTCGTGAGTCTGCCCTCGGTCGTGAGATATCTGCGCGGGATCGGCTGGAATACCTAAGAATTTCGCGACGAGGACGAACGACAACAGAGCTTCTGGAAAAGACGGCAACGCGCTTTTCGGCGCTTCACCCGGCGCGTTCCGCGCGTCAACAATTCCGGTGATCATAATAAGTCAGAACAATCGTTTAAAAGTATGATTGTCCGTCTAGCAGACGCCCTCCAGTTTCTCTACGCAATTTTAGCCTCGCGAGGACAGCAGAACTGGCGCATCTCTATAACCTATTTGAAACCTACACTTTCGACGTGCAATCCGACCCGCTCGTGGCGGAGCTACTACCTATTCCTAAACTACCTTGAGACCCCGAAATCCGACGTCGAGATATCCTCGCAATGCGAGGCAGGTATGTGATGAGCGCTGCTCGTCATAGACGATCATTTTTCGCTAAAAGTCACAACAAAGCTAATCTTCGCCGGTCCAAGACTGTTCTGACCCGAGTCTGGCTTTGGAACCGAGTTTGCACGATTCGCACCGTCGTAATTCTTGCTGTCCCTGATTGAGACATACCGATCTCTTCCAATCTGCCGGGATGTCGATATTTGCGGACGACCGCATGCAATGCTGCAATACAGCACGAGGGACCACCCGGATCCCCCATTGCTGTCAAGTCGGAGCCATACGTGAGCCGAAGCGAAAATGCTCTGCCAACGTCTATCGATACTGCCCCCAGCGTTTCGAACCATGACCCCCTCGCACTGATTTCGCGCGAAGGACTTCGTGCTACCGAAATCTGGACGCGATGCCTGCGCACGATGCGCAAGGATCATCGCTACTACGAAGTGATCGAGGACAGCTGCAATCAGGGGTTTGAGTATCGCTATCTGCTTGTGCGCGGAGAGCGCGGCGAAGAGGTCGCGATTCAACCCTGCTTCGTGGTCGATCAAGACGCGCTCGAAGGGTTGCCCGCGCGCGCGAAGCGATGGGCGAATTGGCTGCGCACGCTGTGGCCGCGCTTCATGCGCTTCAAGATTTTGATGATCGGTTGCGCGATCGGCGAAGGCCATCTGGGCACGGATGAAGTTTCGCAGCAAGCGTTCGTCGTCGCGATGATCAGCCGTAGCCTCCCTGCCCTCGCGAAAAGCTTCAAAGCAAGTCTCGTCGTGTGGAAGGAATTCCCCGCGAAGTATCGCGAAGCGCTGGGCCGGCTTTCGGCGAAAGACGACTACGTTCGCATCCCGAGCTTTCCGAATATCAAAGTCTCGCTCGACTACGCGAACTTCGACGACTTCATGCAACGCCATCTCAGTCAGAACATGCGCAAGCATATGCGCCGCAAGTTCCGCGATGCTGCGAAGCTCGCGCCGATCGAGATGGAGCAAGTCGTCGACGTCGCCGATGTGATCGACGATGTGTATCGGCTCTACCTCAACGTCTACGAACGCTCGGAGCTGCATTTCGAGAAGCTGACGCCGGAGTTTTTCCTCGCGCTGTCGCGGCGCATGCCGGAGAAGGCCCGCTTCTTCGTATGGCGGCAGAACGGAAAGATCGTCGCAAGCGCGCTGTGTCTGATCGAAGGCGACGCGATCTACACGGAGTATATGGGGCTGGACTACGAGGTCGCACTCGACGCGCATCTCTACTTCATCGTCATCCGCGACATCATGAATTGGGCGATGGCGCGCGGCTTCAAGAATCTCTGCGGCACCGGCATGAACTACTGGCCGAAGTATCACCTGCGCATGTCACTTGCGCCGCTCGATCTCTACGTGCGGCATCGCAATCCGCTGATCAACAAGCTGATGAAGCCGTTCTTGCGCTTCCTCGGGCCGACACGGCACGACGAAGTTCTGCCCCTGTTCCCGAACTACAAAGATATTCACTAGCGCTCGGGTCTGCCGCAGAGCTGCCCATAAATCGCCCCGAACCGGCCTGAGGCTCTAACGGCGCGAACCGTTGTTCGCGTCGGCTTGCGGGCAGCGTTCTGGCCGCCAATAACGGAGGCCTCATGTCTCGCGTATCCTTCGTGCGGCTCACAGCCGTATGCGGGCTCGCCCTCGGGACAGCCCTGTTGGCCGCACCGGGCACAAGCTCGGCGGCTGACCTCGACGACTACGGCCCGCGCTATGCGCGGCCCTATCCGCCGCCCGAACCTCAATACGAGCGGCGCGCCTATGAACCACCACCACCGCCCGTCTATCGCGAACGCCGCGTCGAATTCGACGCGGACGGATGCCGCATCTCGTACCGCCGCTATGTCGATGACGACGGCCGCGAAGTGAGCCGCCGCGTCCGCGATTGCGACCGCGTCGCCAGCCGGCCCTGGGACGAGCCGCGCTACGCCCCGCCGCCGCCACGGTATGATTACGACTACCGGCCGCCGCGTCCGGTCGGCCCGCCGGTGGACGATGACCTCGATTAGCCCTCGGCGCTTTCGTTGATTGGGCCCGGCCGCGGTGGTACATCCCGCGGCCGGACCTTAACGCGAGAGCCCTATGACCATCCGTCTGCACCGTGGCGATCTGCCTGACCTCGCACGCTACAAAGGCAGCGTCGCCATCGACACCGAGACGATGGGCCTCAATCCGCATCGCGACCGTCTGTGCGTCGTGCAGCTGTCGCCCGGCGACGGCAGCGCGGATATCGTGCAGATCGCGGCCGACCAAGCCGACGCGCCGAATCTCAAAAAGCTGCTCGGCGACCCTTCTGTCACGAAGATCTTTCATTTCGCCCGCTTCGATCTCGCGGCGCTCTCGAATGCGTTCGGCGTAATGCCGGAGCCGGTGTTCTGCACCAAGATCGCTTCCCGGCTGACGCGGACCTATACGGACCGGCACGGCCTCAAGGATCTCGTCCGCGAGCTGCTCGGCATTGATTTGTCGAAGCAGCAGCAATCGTCGGATTGGGGCGCGGAGACGCTTTCGGAGGCTCAATTGGCCTACGCGGCTTCCGATGTCCTCTACCTGCATCAGCTCAAAGACAGATTCGAGGCATTGCTGAAGCGGGACGGCCGGGCCGACCTTGCGGAGGCTTGTTTCCGGTTTTTGCCAACCCGCGCCAGACTCGACCTATCCGGTTGGGAAGAGGAAGATATTTTCTCCCACAGCTAACCGGACGACCCCCGTTGAGGCTTCGCCGCAGCCAAGCCATATTCAGGCGTAATAAACTGACACGTTTCTTGAGCCGCGGCAGGTCTTTGCGCGTTGCGACACGCGCCTTAACGAACCCGCGGCCGCCACATTAGGCTCTGATGCAACTCGAGCAGCGGTACTCGGCGGGTGACCAGACGTGGCGCAGCGATCGCGGCACCGCGCGCGGCCGCTCGTTCCGCAGTGCTCGGCGGCATAGCCGTTGGGTTCGCCTGCTGCGCTACGCGTTGCCGGGGATCGTCGGTGTTGTGGTTGTGGGTTATGCGCTCTTCAGTTGGCTGAACCCGTTCGCAGCGCTGCCCGAGAATGCCAGCGCCGCCAATATGGTGATTTCGGGCACGCGAGTGACGATGGACTTGCCGAAGCTCGCTGGCTACACGCGCGACGGACGGCACTACGAGCTGGTCGCAACGGCGGCAACGCAGGATCTGAAGAAGCCGTCGTTGATCGAACTAAAAGACATTCGCGCCAAGGTCGAAATGCGTAACGGAAATTCGGTAGATGTCCGCGCTGCGGCGGGACTTTACGATACCAAAGCCGAAACAGTCGCAATGCAGGACGATGTCTATGTCGTCAGTAGCAGTGGAACGGAGATTCGCCTGAAGGAAGCGATGATCGACATGCGCAAAGGCCACGTTCTGTCGCAGCGGCCGGTCGAGGTCATGCTGACGAACGGCCGTATCAACGCGCAGGGATTGGAAGTGTCGGAGTCGGGTGCGGTGATGAATTTCACGGGCGGCGTCGCCGTCGAGATGAACAACGCCGTGCCGCTCGCGGTGTCGGAGGGCGCGCGATGATGCGAGGCTTACTCCGGCAGATCGTGACGGCGACGGCGCTCTGCGCGGCACTCGGTGTAGCGCAAGCGCAAGAGTTCAATCCCGGCGAGCCGATCAAGATCACGTCGCGCACGTCGAGCATCAACGAGACGAACGGCGCCGCGACTTATGCCGGCGACGTCAGCGCAATGCAGGGCTCCCTGGTGTTCGAAGCGGACAAGCTGACGGTGTTTTACGCCGGCGGTAAGGTGCCGGCTGTCGGCGACTTCGTACCGGCTGATCAGGTCACGCGTATTGAAGGCGCTGGCGGCGTATTCGTCACATTCAACGATCAGGTCGGATCGGCGAATGCGGTCGTGTATGATCTGAAGGCGAAGACGATTACGCTCATCGGCAATGCCCGAGCGACACAAGGCGACAACGTCACGACCGGCAGTCGCGTCATGTTCAATATTGCGACTGGAGTGACGCCGGTCGGTCCGGAGCAGCGCGGGGATCTTCCGGCCGCTGTTCAGCCGGCGGCGCCCGGAGTTCTACGATGATGTCCCGCGGTCTTTGGTACACCGGGTTGATTTGCGCCGCGCTCGCATTCGCGGCGCCGAGCGCTTTTGCGCAGCCGCAGAACAATTCCGGCAACAAGGGCATGCCAGGCGGCTTCTCGCAGAACAAAGGTCAGCCGATCAACATCACGGCGCAAGAACTCGAAGTTCGCGACAAGGACAAGGTCGCAACCTTCAAGGGCAAAGTTCGCGCGGTGCAGGGCGACTCGGTGCTCGAGACTGCACATCTTGTCGTTTTCTACGAGGGCGATGCGATGGGCAGCGGTAGCGCTCAGCGCACTCCTGCCCCAGCAGCACCGAGTGGTGGCGGGAACAGCCAAATCAAGCGACTCGAGGCAAAGGGCGGCGTGATCCTGACGCAGAAGGATCAAGTCGCGACCGGCAACGAAGCGATCTACGACATGCAGGCCAACACGGTTCTGTTGATCGGCGACGCGACCGCGACGCAAGGCGACAACGTCATTACGGGTGATCGGATCAACGTCAACATGACGACCGGTGTGACGAAGGTTATTCCCAAGCCGGGCGGAACCGTCAGCACGATTTTCAAGCCAAACGACGCGCAGAACAAGCCGGAAGTTCCGAAGCCGGCGGCGCCCCTGCCCGCTCCGCAGCGCGCTCCAAATGCCGCTCCGAAACAAAACGGCTCGTCCGCAACCGGAACGAGCAATCGCCCGGCGCAGACAGCGCCACGCCGCGATGCGTCGCAGCCGACACCGCTGCGGCAATAGCCTGCCTCTTGCGCCACCGCTGCGGCTGACTAGGTTGCTCCCATGCTGAGTCGGTTGCTGCGTCGAAACGGTGGATCATCGGGACAGGCTGGACGCGCGCCTGCGCCTCAAGCCGCCGACGACGGCGTCGATCACTATCTCGCAGCACATGGCGTCGAGAAGAGCTTCGGCCGCCGCAAGGTCGTGAAGGGCGCGAGCCTCTACGTTCGGCGCGGCGAGGCCGTCGGCCTGCTCGGCCCGAACGGCGCCGGCAAGACGACGATCTTCTACATGGTCACCGGCCTAATCAAAGCCGACGCCGGGATGATCGAGCTCGACGGCAACGACATTACGGGCCTGCCGATGTATCAACGCGCCCGCCTCGGCATCGGTTATCTGCCGCAGGAAGCCTCGATTTTTCGCGGGCTCAGCGTCGAGGACAACATTCGCGCCGTGTTGGAAGCTGTCGAACCGAACCGCGACAAGCGCGAAGCAGAGCTCGACGAGCTGCTCGAAGAATTTCACATCACGCGGTTGCGCAAAACACCGTCGATCGCACTTTCGGGCGGTGAGCGGCGGCGCTGCGAGATTGCGCGCGCCTTGGCGACGCGGCCGACCTACATGCTGCTCGACGAACCGTTCGCCGGCATCGACCCGATTGCGGTCGGAGATATTCAGACTCTTGTGAAGCACTTAACCACGCGCGGGATCGGAGTCTTGATCACCGATCACAACGTGCGCGAAACTCTTGGCCTCACCGACCGCGCCTACATCATCTATTCGGGCGAAGTGTTGATGGAAGGCACGCCGAACGACATCGTCAGCAACCCGGATGTCCGCCGTCTTTACCTTGGTGAGGAATTCCGGCTGTAGGTTGCGGTGGGGCTCGACTCGCCTAAAGGTGCATGCAATAATCGTGCCGAAATTAGGCACTTAGTCACCTTCTTGCGTCGCCGGGACCATGGCACTTTCACAGAGACTGGAAATTCGACAGGGCCAAGCCCTTGTTATGACGCCGCAATTGATGCAGGCGATCAAACTCTTGCAGCTGTCTAGTCTTGACCTCTCGGCCTATGTCGAGGCCGAGCTCGAAAAGAACCCGCTGCTTGAACGGGCAGATGCCGAACCGAGCAATGACGTGCCTGAAAATGAGGCACCGGCTTCGGATCGCGAATTTGCCGATGGCGAGCCCGACAGCAGCGACTGGATGGGCGAAAGCCTCGACGTCAGCCGCGACAGCATCGAGCAGCGCCTCGACACCAGCCTCGAAAACGTCTTCCCGAGCGAATTGCCCGACCAGCCTGCCCGTGCTTCGACGAACGAGCTGCCTGCCGTCTCCGAATGGGCGAACGTCGGCTCCGGCGGCCGCGACGGCGACGATTTCGGCCTTGAGTCTTTCGCCGCCGCGGAGATCTCCCTGCGCGATCATCTCTCCGAGCAAATGGCGCTTGCCCTCACTTCCCCGGTCGACCGGCTGATCGGCGCGCATCTCATCGATATGGTCGACGAGGCCGGCTACATCAGCGGCGAACTCGCGCCGATCGCCGAGAAGCTCGGCGCGGAGGCCGCGCATGTCGAGCGCGTTCTATCGGTTCTGCAAACGCTCGATCCGGCAGGCGTCTGTGCACGCAATCTCGCCGAATGTCTCGAGCTGCAGCTCAGAGATCGCAATCGCTTCGATCCCGCGATGGCTGTGCTGATTGCCAACCTGGAGCTGATCGCGAAGCGCGACTACGCGCAGTTGCGCAAGCTTTGCGGCGTCGACGATGAAGACATCGCCGAGATGGTCGGCGAGATCCGCCAGCTCAATCCGAAGCCGGGTCACGCGTTCGGTTCGACGCTCGTACAGCCTGTCATCCCTGACGTTCTCGTGCGCCCCGCGCAGGACGGTAGCTGGCAAGTCGAACTCAACAACGACACGCTGCCGAAGGTGCTGCTCAACCAGAGCTACTTCGCGCAGGTCTCGAAAGGCGTGCTCAAGCCGGGCGAAAAGGCCTACCTCTCCGAGTGCATGCAGAACGGCACGTGGCTCGTTCGCGCGCTCGATCAGCGCGCCCGCACGATCCTCAAGGTCGCCACCGAAATCGTGCGTCAGCAGGACGGCTTCTTCGCGCTCGGCGTGCAGCACCTGCGTCCACTCAGCCTGCGCGTGATCGCGGACGCGATCGGAATGCACGAGTCGACGGTCTCGCGTGTCACCGCCAACAAATACATGGCGACCACGCGCGGCATCTTCGAGCTGAAGTACTTCTTCACCTCGTCGATCGCGTCGGCTGACGGCGGAGATGCGCATTCGGCAGAAGCCGTTCGCTTCCGCATCAAAAACTTGATCGATGGTGAAGGCGTTAGCGACATTTTGTCCGACGATACGATCGTGACCCGTCTGCGCGATGCCGGAATCGACATTGCGCGGCGAACTGTCGCGAAATATCGCGAAGCGATGCGAATCCCCTCCTCGGTGCAACGCAGACGCGATAAGCAAGCGCTCGGTCAAGCCTTTGGACGCACGGCCTGATTTACCGTTTGTTGTGTTTCCTTCTTCGGCGAATTCGCACTAGACTCTCCGTTCATTCGTTATCCGCCGCGATCTGCTCGCGACGGGGATTGGAGGAAAGTGATGTCATTTCGCGTTTCGGGAAAGAATCTCGACATTGGCGAAGCTCTGCGTGAGCGCGTTAGCGCACGGATCGCAGAAGCGATGGAAAAGCATTTTCAAGCCGGACATACCGGCCACGCGACCGTATCCCGCGACGGCTTCGGCTTTCGCACCGAATGCACGATTCACTTGCAGTCCGGCATCACGCTGGAAGCCGAAGCGATGGCGGCGGACCCTTACGCGAGTGCGGATCAGGCCGCCGAGCGAATCGAAAAGCGTCTTCGCCGCTATAAGCGCCGTCTGAAGGATCGCAGCGCGCAGCGCGCCAACGGACATGCCGCAACCGCCGAAGCGATCAATGCCGCAACCTACGTTTTGGCAGCGCCGGAGCACGACGACGACGAAACAGCTGTGGAATTCAATCCGGTCGTCGTCGCCGAATCGACCACCGCGCTGAAGCTGCTTCCGGTCAGTGAAGCGGTTCTGGAACTCGACTTAACTGGTGCTGCGGTCATCGTTTTCCGTCACGCCGGCAATGGCCGAGTGAACATTGTTTATCGTCGTCCGGATGGCCATATCGGGTGGGTCGATCCGCCCGCTATGGCTGTCGACGCGAAGCATTGACGCCCCGATTGGGCGTGCCTATGTTCCGCCGCCTTTAATGGGGCGGCGGGAAAGCTGCTCTTCCACGGGCGGCGAATGCGCCGCGTTGAACGGCGTAGACGCCGCCAGGATGTAGTTGGACCACCATGCCGGTCACTGACCTCGTCACACCCCACGCCGTGATTCCGGCGTTGAAGGTCGTCGGCAAAAAGCAAGCTCTGCAGGAGCTCGCCGAGAAAGCCGCAGAGCTGACCGGACAGAACGAGCGCGCTGTGCTCGAAGTTCTCATGCAGCGCGAGCGTCTTGGTTCGACCGCGGTCGGCAACGGCATTGCGATCCCGCACGGCAAGCTGCCGAAGCTCGACAAGCTATTCGGTTTGTTCGCGCGGCTCGGCCGCCCGATCGACTTCGAAGCGCTCGATAATCAACCGGTCGATCTCGTGTTCCTGCTGCTCGCGCCGGAAGGCGCCGGCGCGGACCATCTCAAAGCGCTTGCGCGTGTCGCACGCTTGCTGCGCGAACCGGCTGTCGCGAAGAAGCTGCGCGAGTCGGAAGACGCCGAGGCGCTCTACGCCGTGCTGACGGCTCCGGCGGCATGACGCGCCCTCTTCTCATCGCGCCGTCGATCCTGGCGTCCGATTTCTCTCGCCTTGGCGAAGAGCTACGCGCGATCGATGCGGCAGGTGCCGACTACATTCACCTCGACATCATGGACGGGCGGTTTGTGCCGAACATCTCGTTCGGTCCGGATATCGTGAAGGCGTTGCGGCCGCATTCGAAGAAAGTCTTCGACACGCATTTGATGATCACGCCGTGCGATCCGTATCTCGAAGCCTTCGCGAAAGCCGGCAGCGACATCATCACGGTGCATGTCGAGTCCGGCCCGCATGTGCATCGCTCGCTGCAGGCGATCCGCGCGCTCGGCAAGAAGGCTGGCGTGACGCTTAATCCCGGCACGCCGGTGAGCACGATCGAGAACGTCATCGATCTCGTCGATCTCATTCTGGTGATGTCGGTGAATCCGGGTTTCGGCGGACAGAAGTTCATCACGTCGCAGCTCGATAAGATCGCGCAGGTCGCCGCGCTCGCGAACGGCCGCCCGATCGACATCGAAGTCGACGGCGGCGTGACGGCTGAAAATGCGCATCAGGTGGCGCGCGCCGGAGCCAACGTGCTGGTCGCAGGTTCGGCCGTGTTCAAGGGCGGCACCGAAGCCGCCTATCGCGCCAACATCGCCGCGATCCGCAATGCCGCCGCGCATGCGCGGGGCGAAGCCGCTTAGGTCCTGATTTCATCAGAAGCAACGCAACGGGCTGTCATCCCGGACAGGGCGCGCGCGAAGCGCTGCGCGCTGATCCGGGATCCAAGTATCCCTGCGCCACTGGGAGTCATGGATCCCGGCTCCTCGCTTGCTGCGCAAGCTTGGCCGGGATGACATCTGAGTTTGGGGCTCCGCACAGTTTGCCCCGCTCCGCCGCGTCTGATAAAGCGGCGCCGAAGGAGCTTTCCCGCATGATCCCGCGCTATTCCCGGCCCGAAATGGCGGCCATCTGGTCGCCGCAGACGCGTTTCCGCATCTGGTTCGAGATCGAGGCGCATGCGGCCGATGCGATGGCCGAACTCGGCCTCATCCCGAAAGAATCCGCTAAGGTGATTTGGGCGAAAGGCGGCCCGGCGACGTTCGATGTCGACCGCATCGACGCGATCGAACGCGAGACGAAACACGACGTCATCGCTTTCCTCACGCATCTCTCCGAGATCGTTGGACCCGACGCACGTTTCGTGCATCAGGGCATGACGTCGTCGGATGTGCTCGACACCTGCTTCAACGTCCAGCTCGCGCGCGCGACCGATATTCTGCTCGCCGACCTCGAGGCGCTGCTCGTCGCGATCAAGCGCCGCGCCATCGAACACAAAATGACGCCAACGGTCGGCCGCTCGCATGGCATCCACGCGGAGCCGACGACGTTCGGTTTGAAACTCGCGCAGGCTTACGCAGAATTCTCGCGCAACCGCGAACGTCTCGTGCATGCGCGCGAAGATATCGCGACCTGCGCAATCTCGGGCGCGGTCGGGACATTCGCGCAAGTCGATCCGCGCATCGAAGCGCATGTCGCGGCGAAGCTCGGCCTCAAGCCTGAGCCGGTGTCGACGCAGGTGATCCCGCGCGATCGCCACGCGATGTATTTCGCGACGCTCGGCGTGATCGCGTCGTCGATCGAACGCCTCTCCACCGAGGTACGTCACCTGCAGCGTTCGGAAGTGAACGAAGCTGAAGAGTTTTTCTCGGTCGGGCAGAAGGGCTCGTCCGCGATGCCGCACAAGCGCAATCCGGTGCTGTCGGAGAATCTCACCGGGCTCGCCCGCATGGTCCGCGCTTACGTCACGCCGGCGCTCGAGAACGTCGCGCTCTGGCACGAGCGCGATATCTCGCATTCGTCGGTCGAGCGCATGATCGGCCCGGACGCGACGGTGACGCTCGACTTCGCGCTCGTCCGCCTTACGGGATTGGTCGACAAGCTCGTCGTCTATCCGGAGAACATGCTGAAGAATCTCGATCGCCAAGGCGGTCTCGTTCATTCGCAGCGCGTGCTGCTCGCGCTGACGCAGAAGGGTGTGTCGCGCGAGGACTCGTACAAGTGGGTCCAGCGCAACGCTATGCGCGCGTGGCTCGGTGAAGGCGATTTCCTCACCTTCCTCAAAGGCGACGCCGACGTGCGCGAAAAGATGTCCGAGAAAGAACTCGACGCGCTGTTCGATCTCGAGCATCACCTCAAACACGTCGATACGATTTTCGCGCGCGTGTTCGGCTAGGCGTTAGTCGGGCAGCGGCGCTAGGATTCTCCGATACTCGTCGGCCTCGCTAGGCGACATATCTTTGAGCGTGACGCGCGTCGAATATGATCCGTGCATCTTGCCATCGCGCATAAACGACCAATCGACGATGTCGTCTCGCTTGAAACGAAGAGGTGAACCTCGGCGTACGTCCTCTCGGCAACCCGGCACATTTGCGTAACGACCAGTGAAGTCGTCGCCAACCCTATTGAGATCGTCGATCCAGATATATTCGCCGCCGTCCGGATCAGGACATGCCATCAGCACTTTGACATAAAAGCGCCCGGCGTTCTTTTTCTCGAACGCTTCGAGGAACATCGGTAGTGTTCGCTTGGCTTCTTTCAAAGCCACTTCCATTGCGGCTTTGTCGAAGTCGTAGTTCACGTTCGGCTTCTCGTTGAACAAATCGACGACGGCTAAGAACAGAGCAACGATGTACTGAATAAGCATTGCAAAAATCCCCAGAGCAATGCCCGATAGCTTACGGCAGCGCCGAGTTGACGCAACGATCTCCGAGGCCTATTTCGCGACGATGCGAACCTCTGACGCCGACATCCTCATCCTTCCGGGCTGGACCGGTTCGGGCCCCGATCACTGGCAGACGCGGTGGGAGAACAAACTCACCACCGCGCGGCGGGTGGCTCAGCACGACTGGGAAAAGCCGGTGCTGAATGCGTGGGTGGCGCGGCTCGCCGAAGCCGTCGAGGAAGCGACGCGGCCAGTCGTGCTTGTCGCGCATTCGCTCGGCATCAACACGGTGTTGGCGGGGTGCGATCTCATCGACGAAAAAGTCGTCGGCGCCTATCTGGTCGCGCCGGTCGCGACGCCGAGCGATGGGCTGCGCGCCGACGTCGATCCAGCCTTCTTCGAGATTCCGCCGCGGGCGCTCCCCTTCCCGTCCGTGCTGATCGGCAGCGCGAGCGATCCGCTCTGCACGGTCGAGCAGGCCGAGCAGATGGCCGCCGCCTTCGGCTCCGAATTCGTGAATGCGGGCGATGTCGGTCACATGAACACGGCATCCGGGCATGGGCCGTGGCCGGACGGGCTGCTGCGCTTCGGCAAATTCCTCTCGAAGCTGACCATCGAGCCCGGCCCCACGGCGGAGCCGCCGTATGCCAAGCCTTAACTCTTTCGCGGCAATGTCTCCTGTGGGATCAGGGACTGCCACGTGCGCATCGATAACTATTCGTCCGGCGAATTGCCGTTCGTGCCGGCGCCTCCGCTGGCGCTCAAACCTTTGCTGCATGGGCCGTCCGTCGAGGGTCGCGTGCTGAGCCACCCGACCATTTTGGTGTTCGATTCCGGCGTCGGCGGGCTGACCGTGTTCCGCGAGGTCGCGAAAGCGCGGCCGGACGCGCGCTTCATCTACGCGGCTGACGACGCGCTATTTCCGTATGGCGCCTTGCCGGAAGACAAGCTGGTTGCCCGTGTGACCGCGCTGATGCGCGGCTATATCGATCGCTACAGCCCGGACCTCATCGTCATCGCCTGCAATACGGCGTCGACGATCGTGCTGCCGGAGCTGCGCAAAACTTTCGCGGTGCCCTTCGTCGGCACGGTGCCGGCGATCAAGCCGGCCTGCGCGCTGTCGCAGACGAAGCGCGTCTCCGTGCTCGGCACCGAGGCGACGGCGAAGCGCGAATACACGCAGGCGCTGATCCGTGAATTCGCCACCGGCTGCAAAGTGAATGTCGTCGGTTCGGCTTTGCTCGCGCCCTACGCGGAACGCGAACTCAAGGGCGATCCGGTCTCCGACGCAGAGCTGGCAGAAGCCATCGCGCCGGCCTTCAAGGACGACGGGATCGCGCGCACCGACACGCTGGTGCTTGCCTGCACGCATTTCCCGCTGCTCACCGAGCGCATGCGGCGCGTCGCGCCGTGGCCGGTGACCTATATCGATCCGGCGCCCGCCATCGCGCGCCGCGTGGTCTCGCTGGTCGGGCCGCAAAAGCCGTCGCCAAGGCTGGATGCTTTTGCGGAATTTACGTCGGGCGCCCGCCCGGACCTGGATTCGGCGCTAGCGACCTTCAATCTTAAGGCGAGCATTCACGCTTAAGTTGCTACGCAACTTGAGGTTTTTAAAAGCCGCAAAGTCAAATTGACAGGCTCGCTGAATCCCCTTAAACACCGCGACATCTGGCGGGCCTTTTCGGCCCGCTTGACGTTTCGCGACCCGTGGTTTGTGGCCGACGCTATGGCGGTCAAAACCTGTCAGTCCCGGTGAAATGCCGTGACATAGGAGGGCGCGTTTCCTCAATCTATCGCAACACGAGGACGCGATGACCAAGCGCAGTAACGCTAAGTACAAGCTCGATCGCCGTATGGGCGAGAACATCTGGGGCCGTCCGAAGAGCCCCGTCAACAAGCGTGAATACGGCCCGGGCCAGCACGGCCAGCGCCGCAAGGGCAAAGTCTCCGATTACGGCGTGCAGCTCCGCGCTAAGCAGAAGCTTCGCGGCTACTACGCCAACATCTCCGAGAAGCAGTTCCGCCGCACCTACGACGAAGCCATCCGCATGAAGGGCGACTCGGGCGCCAACATGATCGGCCTCCTGGAGCGCCGTCTCGACGCCGTCGTCTATCGCGCAAAGTTCGTCCCGACCGTTTGGGCCGCCCGCCAGTTCGTCAACCACGGCCACGTCAAGGTCAACGGTCGCCGCGTCAACATCGCGAGCTATCAGGTGAAGGTCGGCGACGTGGTCGAGGTCAAGGAAGCCTCGAAGCAGCTCGCCATCGTTATCGAGGCGACCCAGCTCGCCGAGCGCGACGTGCCGGATTACATCGAGGTCGACCACTCGAAGATGACCGCGAAATACGCGCGCATCCCGCAGCTCAACGAAGTGCCGTATGCGGTCATGATGGAACCGCATCTGGTCGTCGAGTATTACTCGCGCTAATTGCTGTTCGCAGCCAAAGTTTCAAATCGCCGGGCCTCGCGCCCGGCGATTTTGTTTTGGGATTGGCTTAGGTCGCGCAGTTCTCGCGTAGACGCTTGGCGCAGTACTGTGGGCATTTGCGCGGCTGGCCGCCGGCCTTCATGCAGGACGCTTGGCAGGTGCTCTCGTAATTGGCGGGGCAGCCCTTCTTCTTCTGTGCGACGCTTTCGCCGCTGACCCAAGCCATCGTCATCGTCAGAGCCGCTAGTGCAACCAATACGCGCATGTTCGATCTCCCTTGCCGGCCATCGGCGGGCTCGCCGTGATGCCGAAGAAAATCTTAACTTTCGCTCTATGGTTGTAATCCCCCAGTTGGGGGTGGTGCCGCTCCGCCCCATAACAAAACGCCGCCCGGTTGGACCGGACGGCGTTTGATGAAACTCGGTGTTGGACGATTAGGCCGTGACGCTGACGGCGACGCCCTTTTCGGCCAGCAGGCTCTGCAGTTCGCCGGCCTGGAACATCTCGCGGACGATGTCGCAGCCGCCTACGAATTCGCCCTTCACGTAGATCTGCGGGATCGTCGGCCAGTTCGAATAGGCCTTGATGCCGTCGCGCAGCTCGTTCGAGTCGAGGACGTTGACGCCTTTATAGGCAACGCCCAGGTGGTCGAGAATTTGAACGACCTGGCCCGAGAACCCGCACATCGGGAATTGCGGCGTGCCCTTCATGAACACGACGACGTCCTGGCTCTTCACTTCATTGTCGATAAAGGCGTTGATGCTCATCGGAATCCTCGGGGTGCGACTTTGCGCTCTTATAGCAAAATCGTAGCCGGACAGCAAAAGCGCAAGATCGTGACTACAGAATTCTCCAACGCTACCAACGTGTTCGTTACGGCGCGGAAGCTACTCGGGCACCCCGGTTTGGAGCGCCAGCGCGTGCAAAGCACCGCCCATTTCTCCCTTCAGCGCCGCATAGACAACCTGATGCTGCTGAACGCGGGATTTGCCGCGAAAACTTTCCGCCGTGACGGTCGCGGCATAGTGATCGCCGTCGCCCGCCAAATCGCGGATCGCAACGTTAGCGTCCGGAATGTGCTCCTTGATCAGGCGCTCGATATCGGAAGCGGTCATCGGCATCGCGGTGGGAGTCTCCTTTGAACGCCTAACTTGGGAAACTGCAGCCTGACGGTCAACCCGGCTGCGCCGTCATGTAGGTCGGCAGCCAGCTCTCCGAAATCTCCGACAGGCCTTTGACGAAAATCGGACGCTCGCCCGTGAGACCGATCGTGTCGCCGCCCGTGGTGCCGAGACGGCGCACGTTGAGGCCTTCGGTCCGCGCGCGCGCGATGACGGCCTCGGCCTGGTCGGCCGCGACCGTGAAGACGTAGCGCGCCTGGTCCTCGCCGAACCAATAAGCATGCGCCGGAACCTGCACGGGCGGGCCATAGAGGCGGACACCGATGTTGCCGGCCATCGCCATCTCGGCGAGCGCAACCAGCAGGCCACCGTCGGAGACGTCGTGGCAGGCGGTGACGCCGCCTTCGAGGATCAGCGTGCGAACGAACTCGCCGGTCTTGCGCTCGAGCACGAGATCGACCGGCGGCGGTGCGCCTTCGGTGCGGCCGATGTAATCGCGCAGATACGACGACTGGCCGAGCCAACCGGTATTCTCGCCAATCATCAGCACGGCTTCGCCTTCGGCCTTGAACGCGATGCTGGCCGCGGTCGCGACATCGTCGATGAGACCGACGCCGCCGATGGTCGGCGTCGGCAGAATGCCGCGGCCGTTGGTCTCGTTGTAGAGCGACACGTTGCCGGCGACGACAGGGAAGTCGAGCACACGGCAGGCTTCCGAGATGCCGCGCACGCAGCCGACGAACTGCCCCATGATTTCGGGCCGTTCCGGGTTGCCGAAGTTGAGGTTATCGGTGATCGCGAGCGGACGCGCGCCGGTCGCGATCAGATTGCGATACGCTTCGGCGACCGCCTGCTTGCCGCCCTCGAACGGATCGGCTTCGCAATAATGCGGCGTGACGTCCGTCGTGATCGCGAGCGCCTTCGGCCCCTCCTCGATCCGCACCACCGCGCTATCGCCGCCCGGGCGCTGCACCGTGTTGCCGAGAATGAGGTGATCGTACTGTTCCCACACCCAACGCTTCGAGCACAGGTTCGGCGAGCCGAGCAGCTTTTCCAGCGCGTCCGCGAGTGTGCCTTTCGCGCCGACTGACGTGAAGGGCAGCACCGGCTGCTTCGGCGTTTCTTCGTAGGGCCGATTGTAGAGCGGCGCTTCGTCGCCGAGCTCTTTGATCGGGAGATCGGCCATCACCTCACCGTGGTGACGGATGAGGAAGCGCTTGGTCGGCGTCGTCTCGCCGACGATCGCGAAATCGAGACCCCACTTGCGGAAGATCGCCTCGGCTTCTTTTTCCTTCTCGGGCTTGAGCACCATGAGCATGCGCTCTTGGCTCTCCGATAGCATCATCTCGTAGGCCGTCATGCCGGTCTCGCGGCACGGCACTTTCTCGATGTCGAGCGTGATGCCGAGGTCGCCCTTCGCGCCCATCTCGACCGCCGAGCACGTCAGGCCCGCCGCGCCCATGTCCTGGATCGCGATGACGCAATCGTTCGCCATGATCTCGAGGCACGCTTCGAGCAGCAGTTTTTCCGCGAAGGGATCGCCGACCTGCACGGTCGGGCGCTTCTCCTCGGCGTCCGCACCGAATTCGGCCGACGCCATCGTCGCGCCGTGAATGCCGTCGCGTCCGGTCTTCGACCCGAGATAGACGACCGGATTTCCGACGCCGGTTGCCTTCGCGTAGAAAATCTTGGTCACGTCGATGAGGCCAACGGCCATCGCGTTGACGAGATTGTTGCCGTCGTAGCGCGTGTCGAAGCGCACCGAACCGCCGACCGTCGGAACGCCGAAGGAATTGCCGTAACCTCCGACGCCGGCGACAACGCCGGACACGAGCGAACGCGTCTTCGGATGCGACGGATCCCCGAACGACAGCGAATTCAGCGCCGCAATCGGCCGCGCGCCCATCGTGAAGACGTCGCGCAGAATACCGCCGACGCCGGTTGCCGCGCCTTGATACGGCTCGATGTAGCTCGGGTGGTTGTGGCTCTCCATCTTGAAGACGACCGCAAGGCCGTCGCCGATCGAGATGATGCCGGCGTTTTCGCCTGGGCCCTGAATGACCCACGGCGCTTTCGTGTGCAGACCGCGCAAATGAATGCGCGAAGATTTGTACGAGCAGTGCTCGTTCCACATCGCCGAGAAGATACCGAGTTCGGTGATCGACGGTGTACGGCCGATGAGGTCGAGGATGCGCTGATACTCGTCCGGCTTGAGTCCATGCTCGGCGACGAGTTCGGGAGTAATCTCGGGAGTTTTGGCGTTCATCGTTCTGAGATCAAGCAGCGCGGCTGACGTGTTCGAGCATGCCGGCAAAAAGGCCGCGGCCGTCGGTCGAGCCCATCTGCTCTTCGACGTGGTTTTCGGGATGCGGCATCAGGCCGAGAACATTGTGCTTCTCGGAAACGATGCCGGCGATCGACGCAATCGCGCCGTTGATATTGTACTTCGGCTCGAGTTCGCCGTTCGGGCCGCAATAACGATACGCGATACGTCCGTCGCCTTCGAGCCGCGTCAACGTCTCGGCGTCAGCTTCGTAGTTGCCTTCGCCGTGCGCGACCGGAATGTGGATGACCTGACCGGCATTGTAGCCGCGCGTGAATGGCGTGTCGGAATTCTCGACACGCAGACCGACGACGCGGCATTGGAAGCGCATCTGCGCATTGCGCATCAGCACGCCCGGCAGCAGTCCCGACTCGCAGAGAATTTGGAAGCCGTTGCAGATGCCGAGCACGAGACCGCCCGCATCCGCATGCTTGCGCACCGCGTCCATAACGGGCGAGCGCGCTGCGATGGCGCCGCAGCGCAGATAATCGCCGTAAGAAAAACCGCCGGGCAGCACGACGAGGTCGGTCCCGCTCGGCAATTCGCTATCGCCGTGCCAGACGACCTTCGGCTCGGAGCCGCAGACGAGGCGCAGCGCGCGCACCGCGTCGCGTTCGCGATTGGAACCGGGGAAAAGGACGACGGCTGATTTCATCCTACTCGATCTCCACGCGGTAATTCTCGATCACCGTGTTGGCGAGCAGTTTGTCGGCCGCTTGCTTCAATGCCGCTTCGGCCTTGGCCTTGTCGCCGCCTTCGACTTCAATCTCAAAAATCTTGCCCTGGCGCACGCTGGCGATGCCGCCAACGCCGAGCGATTTCAATGCGCCTTCGATCGCCTTGCCCTGCGGGTCCAAAATGCTCGGCTTCAATGTGACGGTGACGCGGGCCTTCATCCTACTTCTTCTCTTCCTTGGTGTCTGGTTTGCCGGTGTCGCGCGCCATCTCGAACAGGATCAGCGAGCCGAGGCGCGCGAAGCCGAGGAAATTGCTGCGCGCCATTTCGGGCTTCTCGGCCGAACCGACGATGACGTATTGCTTGGTCTTGCCAACCAGAATGCCGACGATGTCGGTGCGCGGATCGCCCTTCACCGGGATGTATTTCTTCTCGGTGTAGATGAGCGTCGCCTCGTCGATTTTCATCTGACGCGTTTCGCCAAGCTCGATGTCCTTGACGCGGCCTTCGCCCTGCTCGCGCATGCGCTTGATGTTGGCCTGCTCGACGCTGCGAGCGCGTTCGACAGTCCACGGCTCACGCGAAAGATTGCCGAGACGCAGTGAGACTTTCGAATCCTCGCCGCATGCGATCTTGTTCTCGCATTCGAAGAAGGTGAGCTTGCCGTCATCCGAAACGCGGCGCGACCAAACGCCGAGATCGAGACGCGAGGATTGCGGCGATTGCGCTTCGGCGAACGAGACCGCGAACATCGCGACGGCACACGCTGCGAGCGAGGCCGCAGTCAGATTCGTCCGGATGGCGCGAAGTCGGAGCGCGCCAGGTGCCATGACTAGCCCTTCACCAGCACCGGGCCGGTGCCACGCGGCGGCTCGTTCTCGCCCATGATGCCGAGGCGGCGCGCGACATCCGTGTAGGCTTCGAGCAATCCGCCCATGTCGCGGCGGAAGCGGTCCTTGTCGAGCTTGTCGTTCGACTTGATGTCCCACAGGCGGCACGAGTCGGGCGAAATCTCATCCGCGACGACGATGCGCATCATGTCGTTTTCCCACAGACGGCCGCATTCCATCTTGAAGTCGACGAGACGGATGCCGACGCCGAGGAAAAGGCCGGAGAGGAAATCGTTGACGCGGATGGCGAGCGCCATGACGTCGTCGATCTCTTGCGGGGTTGCCCAGCCAAACGCCGTGATGTGCTCTTCCGAAACCATCGGGTCGTTGAGCGCGTCGTTCTTGTAATAGAACTCGATGATCGAGCGCGGCAGCTGCGTCCCCTCTTCGATGCCGAGACGCGTCGCCAGCGAACCGGCCGCAACGTTACGCACGACGACTTCGAGCGGGATGATCTCGACCTCGCGGATCAACTGCTCGCGCATGTTGAGCCGGCGGATGAAGTGGGTCGGCACGCCGATGTTGTTGAGATGCTGGAACACGTATTCGGAGATGCGGTTGTTCAGCACCCCTTTGCCCTCGATGATCTCGTGCTTCTTGGCGTTGAAGGCGGTCGCGTCATCTTTGAAGTGCTGAATCAAGGTACCGGGCTCCGGACCTTCATAAAGCACCTTGGCCTTGCCTTCATAGATGCGGCGGCGACGAGACATCGGGATATACCGGGGTTTTAAGAAATCCATCGATTTATCGAACATCCTCAATGAGTTAAGGAGGCCCGACAGTGGGATCGTAAGCGGACGCGAAACGCGCCTCCACTGCCAGCCCCAATGCGCGGAACCTATCCGATCACCCCCGCGAGTACAATCGAAAGGGAAGCGCACCTGCTGTGTCTCAACAGCCTATCGTGGCTGTCGCTAAAGCTCTGAGCTGCATCGAATTTCGGCACGTCGGGCTGCGCGTTCGCGTGCCGAGCGACGCGCAACTAGCCCGCGAATTCCGGCGCTGACCGGTCATCGCAGTCGAATCGAGGCCTGCCGCCCTGCGGCCAAGGGCCGCCAAGGCGGTAAGGTCCGGTTGATTCCGGCGGACCGCGCTTATATGCACGACGTGACCCTTGATGCGGTGAGAGAGATTTCATGACGACATTCGACAAACGCCAAGAAGGCTTTGAGAAGAAGTTCGCACACGACGAGGAGCTGCGCTTCAAGGCCAATGCGCGCCGGAATCGCTTGCTGGGCCTTTGGGCTGCCGAGAAGATGGGAATCACCGGCGACGATGCGACAGCCTATGCCAAGGAAGTGGTCGCGGCGGACTTCGAAGAGCAAGGCGACGACGACGTGTTCCGTAAGGTGCGCGCCGACTTCGACGCCAAAAAGGTCGAGCAATCGGACCACCAGATTCGCCGCACGATGGACGAGCTGATGGCAACCGCGATCGATCAGATCAAGAACGCCTGATCCTTCACGTCACGGCTGTTTTGTGAGCCCCCGCCCCTCAACGGCGGGGGCTTTCTTTTGCGCCGAACTGTGACAGTGTCCGGCCGCTCCCGATGATCCCGCAGAGGAATTTCGCATGACTGGCTTTTCGCTCGCTGACCGGCTGCGTGCCGGCGAAACCGTTCCGACCGGCTGGTGCGGCATGGCCTCGCCGCTCGTCGCCGAGCTGATCGCGCGCGAAGGCTATCCGTGCGTGACGCTCGACCAGCAGCATGGCCTCTACGATATGCCGACGACCTTCGCGGGCATCGCCGCGATCCGCGCCGGCGGTGCGGCTGCCGTCGTGCGCATTCCGCAAGGCGGGTTCTCGGTCGCGAGCCGCGTGCTCGATGCCGGCGCGGAAGGCATCATCGCGCCGATGATCAATACTATCGAAGACGCGAAGGCGTTCGTCGCCGCGACAAAGTTTCCGCCGATCGGCGCACGCAGCTGGGGACCGTCCCGCGCATCGCAGCTGACCGGCGTGCACAAAGGCGATTATCTCAAGGCAGCCAACGATGCGGTGCTCACCTTCGCGATGATCGAGACGCGCACCGCGATCAAAAATGTCGACGCGATCCTCGCGATGCCCGGCATCGATGCGGCTTTCGTCGGGCCGTCGGACCTTTCGATCACGCTGACGGACGGGCGCACGCTCGATCCGCATTCGAAGGAAGTCGACGCCGCGATCGATACGATCATCGCGGCGGCGCAGAAGGCCGGAAAGATCGCGGGCGCTTACACCGCAACGCCGGAACGCGCACTCGAACTCGAGCAGCGTGGCTTCCGCTTCTTCGCGATCGCTAGCGATACGGCGTTCCTGCAGGCCGGCGCAAGCGCCGCGCTGAAGAAGTTCAAGTAACTACTTCAGCAGCGCTTTGTATTTCTCGATTTCGGCGGGCACGAACTTCACGAGATAATCCGGCGTGAGTTCGTCCTCGGCCGGTTCGGTGGCGGCGAGATCGAAGAACCGCTTCTTCACGGTGTCGCTCGCGAGCGCTTTGCGCGCCGCATCGTTAAGCTTCTTGATCACATCGTCGGGCGTGCCTTTGGGCACGAAAAGCGCGTTCCAACCTTGTGCTTGAAAGTTCGGCAGCCCGGCTTCCGCCGATGTCGGGACATCCGGCATCGATGCGATGCGCGTCGTGCCGGACGCGACCAGCGCGTTCACTTGCTTGTTCTCGACCGCACCGGCGAGCGACGTTCCGTTATCGCAGACGCCGTCGATTTGGCCGCCGATGAGATCGTTGAGCGCCGGGCCACCGCCGCGATAGCCGACCAGCGTGATGTCGACACCGGCGGCTGCGACAAACGAACGGCAGATGAGATAATTCGACGAGCCGACGCCGGCGTGACCGAGCGTCACCTTGCCTTTGTTCTTCTTTGCGTAATCGATGAATTCGGCGAGCGTTTTCACCGGAAGGTCCTTCTTCACGGCGATGAGCGGCGATGTCTTCGCGATCATCACGACCGGCACGAAAGCGTCCGGCTTGTATTTGATGTCTGGATAGATCGTGTAGGCGGCGGCGTTCGTGCCCGCATTGCCGATCGCGACCGTGTAGCCGTCAGGCTTCGCATTCGCGGCGCGCAGAAGCGCCGTCGTTCCGCCGGCGCCCGGAATGTTCTCGTTGATGAGGCGCTGGCCAAGATGCTTGCCCATCTCGTCGGCGACAACGCGCGCGATCACATCAGAAGCGCCCCCGGCCGCGAAGGGCACGATGAGCGTGATGGGGCGCGAGGGGTAATCGTCGGCGTGGGCGGGAAGCGCGGTCAAGATGATCGCAAATGTCGCAAGTAGCGTCCGGCACAGTTTCATTTCGCAGTCTCGCAATTGCATCCCGTCATGGCCCGGCTCGTCCGGGCCATCCACGACTTACTTTCTTCCTCTGGATCGCAAAAAGAAAGACGTGGATGGCCCGCATGAAGCGGGCCATGACGACGGAGATGTTTTTCTACGCGGCGAGCGCTTTTTCCACTTTTGCCAACACGCTTGTCACATCGTTTTCGATATCTTGCGCCGTCAACGGCACAATGCGGTAATCGCGCGCCGCCATCCACTCGCGCTTTTTCGCCCGCGTCTTGGCAGCCTCCTCACTTTCGTCCGCCGGGACGACATCGATCACGGTCCGCAGCGGTATCGAGACGAGGTCCGCGATGTAGGGGCCTATCGGCACTTGGCGTTTGAATCCCTGGCCGGCGAAGCGGCGATCCTTCGTCAACGCGTCCCACAGAATGCGTTCGGCTTCAGTCGGGTTGCGGCGAAGCAACCGCGAGAGACCGCGCGCGGGTGCGCGTGTCGCCCGCGTCGTTCCTTCCGAATGTTCGGCGAGCAAAGTGCGCAAGGCCGCCGCCTCCGCGCCGTCCATCGAGCCGCCGCGCGCCGGACCTTTACGGCCGTGCGCGATTGCCATGATGACGCCCTGCAGCGTTTGGATGTCCTGCTGCGTCGGCGCCATGCGATGGAAGATGTTCTGCAGATTCACCTGCATGGTCGGCTTCTTCTCGGCGGGGCGGAAGAACTCCACCTTCTCCAACTCGCGTTCGAGATTGTCGAAGAAGGCCTGCAGCTGCTCCTTCTTCACACCAGGTGAGCGTTGCGGCATGGCGAACGGCAACTTGTTCTCCGTCGCCAGCTTGAACCACTCGTAACCGAGGATCAGCACGGCCTGCGCGAGGTTGAGCGACGCAAAGGCCGGGTTGACCGGCAGCGTAACGATCTGGTCGGCGAGCCCGACTTCGTCATTCTCCAGGCCCCATTTCTCGCGGCCGAACAGGATCGCGACATTCTCGCCCGCACCGATGCGCGGCTGCATGACGCGCGCGGCTTCCTCGGCCGAAACGACGGGCTTTGCCTGATCGTGCGCGCGAGCGGTCGTTGCCAGCACGAGCGTGCAGTCGGCGATCGCGTCCTTCACGCTGTCGTAGAGCTTCACGTTGTCGAGGACACGATTGGCGCCGGACGCCGTCACGTAAGCGCGATCGTTTGGCCACGGGTCGCGCGGCTTCACAAGGCGCAACTCGCTAAGGCCGAAATTCGCCATCGCGCGCGCACACGTGCCGATGTTGTCGCCGAGCTGCGGCTCGACGAGGATCACGATCGGGGACGGTTCTTCGACCCAGCGCTTGGTTTTGTCGGTTCCCGAGCCGGGCATCTATTGCGGTTCCATGACGGCCGGTTGCCTAACGCCCCGAAGCCGAAATCGCAAGGATTCATGAAACTTGCACCCGAGCGTCAGCGTCCCGTCACGCAAATCACGGCATTCGTTTCGGACTGAAGTCACGAGAAAAGCACATGAATGCCGGGAAACGCCTCCGCGAAGCCGTGGGGCCGAGCGCGATTTGGACGCGCACGGGCCTGCTCGAACACCTCTTCGCCTGGGCTTTCAAGGGGCTCGTCTACCCGCAGATCTGGGAAGATCCGGAGGTCGATCTCGAAGCGCTGGCGCTCACGCCCGACAGTCATGTCGTCGCCATCGCGTCCGGTGGATGCAACATCCTCTCGTATCTGACCGGCGATCCACGCCGCATCACGGCGGTGGATCTGAGCCCCGCGCATGTTGCGCTCAACCGTCTCAAAATCACCGCCGCGCAACGGCTGCCGTCGTGGCGCAGCTTCTACGATTTCTTCGGCAAGGCCGATCAAAACACCAACGTCGCGGCATTCGCCCGCCACATTGCGCCACATCTCGATGCGGACACGCGGCGCTATTGGGAAACGCGGCGTTACGCCGGTTTCGGCCAGCCGCGCATCGCAGCCTTCACGGACAATTTCTACCGGCGCGGATTGCTCGGCCACTGCATCGGCATCGGCCATCTCGTCGCGCGCGCTTACGGCGTGAATCCGCGTGACGTTCTGCGCGCACGTTCGCTCGACGAGCAGCGCACCTATTTCAACACGACGCTGGCGCCGCTGTTCGACAAACGCTTCATTCGTTGGGCGACCGGCCGCCGCGTGTCGCTCTACGGCCTCGGCATTCCGCCGGCGCAGTATGAAGCGCTGCTCGCATCGGACGGCATGGCATCCGCGCTGCGCGAGCGCGTCGAGCGGCTCGCTTGCGGTTTTCCACTCACGGAGAATTACTTCGCGTGGCAAGCGTTCGGACGCGGCTACGCCGAAGACGGGCCCCTGCCCCCGTATTTGCGCGAGATGCATTTCGACGCGATCCGCGATCGCGCCGACCGCATCGAAGTGCTCAACCGTTCTTTCACGGAATTTCTCGCCGCTTCGCCCGATGCGAGCCGCGACCGCTATGTGCTGCTCGACGCGCAAGACTGGATGAGCGACGCGCAGCTCAACGCGCTTTGGCGCGAAATCACGCGAACTGCGCGGCCCGGTGCGCGTGTCATCTTCCGGACAGCTGCGGAGCCTAGTCTCCTTCCCGGGCGCGTTGCGCCCGAGATACTCGATCGCTGGCATTACGAAGCGGAAGCGTCGGCCGATTTCACGCGGCGTGACCGCTCGGCGATCTACGGTGGTTTCCATCTCTATGTATTGAGGGCGTGATGGCTATCCTCGACACACCGCAGCAACGCATGGACCGCATGTATGCGGGTCAGCGCCACATCTACGATCTGACCCGGAAATTCTATCTGCTCGGCCGCGACCGGCTGATCGATCGCCTCGCCCCGCCGCACGACGGTCACGTCATCGAGATCGGCTGCGGTACCGGCCGCAACCTAATCCGCGCCGCGCGGCAGCATCCGCAGGCGCATTTCGTCGGCCTCGATGTCTCGACCGAGATGCTGCGCAGCGCGCAGAAGGCGATCACCCGGGCGGGAGTCGGCTCGCGCGTGCGCGTCGCCTATGCGGATGCGACGATGCTGAACCCGACGCGGCAGCATCAGACCTTCGACCGGGCCTTCCTCTCCTACAGCCTCTCGATGATCCCGGAATGGCGCCGGGTGCTTGAAGCGACCGCTAGCCTGCTCGGCCCGCACGGCGAGCTGCATGTGGTCGATTTCGGCGATCAGCGCGATCTGCCGGCCTGGAGCAAGCCGGCGCTGCGCGGCTGGCTGAAGCTCTTCGACGTGACCCCGCGCGACGACCTCGGCGCCGAAATGGAGCTGCTGGCCTTCCGGTTCCGGGGGACGGCACAAGTCGAAGCGATTTACGGCGGTTACGCCCAATACGGCGTGCTGAAATTGCGGGCCTAGCGGACGGCTAAGCCAGCCGAAGAATTAGCCATTTTCCCGGCTTTCACCCCGGCCGGACGGGTGCTATAGCGGCGCCATCGCCCACAGCCCCAGGTGGCAGTTGGGCCGCCTTTCCCCGAGGCCGCAAGGGCCTCAGATCCCGCAAGAAGGCTCTCTATGGCTAAGATCAAAGTCGCGAACCCGGTCGTCGAGATGGACGGCGACGAGATGACCCGGATCATCTGGCAGTTCATCAAAGACAAGCTGGTCCATCCCTACCTCGACCTCACGCTCGAATATTACGACCTTGGCGTCGAATATCGCGACAAGACCAACGACCAAGTCACGGTCGATGCGGCCAACGCGACCAAGAAATACGGCGTCGCCGTCAAGTGCGCGACCATCACGCCGGACGAAGGCCGCGTGAAGGAATTCGGCCTGAAGGAAATGTGGCGCTCGCCGAACGGCACCATCCGCAACATCCTCGGCGGCGTGATCTTCCGCGAGCCGATCATCTGCAAGAACGTGCCGCGCCTCGTGCCGGGCTGGACGCAGCCGATCATCATCGGCCGCCACGCTTACGGCGACCAGTATCGCGCGACCGACTTCAAGTTCCCGACCGCCGGTACGCTCTCGATCAAGTTCGTCGGCAACGACGGCAAAGTCATCGAGCGCGAAGTCTTCAAGGCGCCGGAAAGCGGCGTCGCGATGGCGATGTACAACCTTGACGAGTCGATCCGCGATTTTGCGCGCGCCTCGATGAACTACGGCCTCGCCCGTGGCTATCCGGTCTATCTCTCGACCAAGAACACCATCCTGAAGCAGTATGACGGCCGCTTCATGGAGATCTTCCAGCAGGTGTTCGACGCCGAGTTCAAGGACGCGTTCGCGAAGAAGAAGATCATCTACGAACACCGCCTGATCGACGACATGGTCGCTTCGGCGCTCAAGTGGTCAGGCGGCTACGTCTGGGCCTGTAAGAACTACGACGGCGACGTGCAGTCCGACACGGTCGCGCAGGGCTTCGGCTCGCTCGGCCTGATGACCTCGGTGCTGATGACGCCGGACGGCCAGACAGTCGAAGCGGAAGCCGCGCACGGCACCGTGACGCGCCACTACCGCGAACATCAGAAGGGCAAGGAGACGTCGACCAACTCGATCGCGTCGATCTTCGCCTGGACGCGCGGCCTCGCGCATCGCGGCAAGCTCGACAACAACGACGCACTGATCAACTTCTCGAAGACGCTCGAGAAGGTCTGCGTCGACACCGTCGAGGCCGGCTTCATGACGAAGGACCTCGCGCTCCTCGTCGGCGCCGACCAGCGCTGGCTGTCGACCACGGGCTTCCTCGACAAGGTCGACGAGAACCTCAAGAAGGCGATGGCGAAGGCTTAATCGTTTTCGCTACTCTGAGTTTAGGAACGGCGCGGCTTCGGCTGCGCCGTTTTTGTTTGATGGTTCGATCAAGCGAAGTCATTGGCAAAGCTGCGCGCGCTGCGTAACACTTCGCGACATGCCGCCGGTCATCGTCGATCCCAGCAAAGTTCATGAGTTCAAGACGCCGGACGCGTTCTATCGCTGGTTGTCGAAGAACCACGCGCGCGAGACCGAGGTCTGGATCAAGGTCCATAAGGTTGCGTCGGGGCTGAAATCGATCACGCCCATCGAGGCCATCGATGCTTGTCTCTGCTGGGGCTGGATCGATGCGATCCGCAAGAGCTTCGACGACAAAAGCTTCCTGCAGCGCTACACGCGGCGCGGCCGCAAGAGCACGTGGAGCCAGCAGAATGTCGACAACGTCGCGCGGTTGATGGCCGAAGATCGCATGACGGAGCATGGGCTGCGCGAGGTCGATGCCGCGAAGGCGGACGGCCGCTGGGAGCGCGCCTACGCGCGCGGGCGCGACATGAAAATCCCGGACGATCTGCAGGCCGCTATCGATGCCGAGCCGAAAGCCAAAGCGATGCTCGCGACGCTGTCTGCACAGAACCGTTTCGCGCTCGCGCTGCGCACGCACAACATGAAAACCGAAGCCGGGCGCAAGAAGCGTATCGAAGCGTTCGTTGCGATGCTCAAGCGCGGCGAGACCATTCACCCGCAGGGTCCGAAGAAGAAATAGGAGATACCATGCCGATCGAAGTTCGCCAGCTTGTCGCAAGCGATCGCGCCGCATGGGAGCCGCTGTGGATCGGCTACCAGACATTCTACAAGCGCAAGCTATCGGAAGAGATGATCGAACTCTCGTGGCACCGCTTTCTCGATCCCACGCAGCCGCTCGATGCTTATGGCGCGTTCGATGGCGAGCGGATGGTCGGCCTCGTGCACATCGCGATGCAGACGCTGACGTCGTTCCGCCGGCCGGCTTGCTACCTCTCGGATCTGTTCACCGACGAGAGCGTTCGCGGCAAGGGCATCGGGCGCGCGTTGATCGAACACGTTTACAAAATCGCGAAGGAACGCGACTGCGAGCGCGTGTTTTGGCTCACGCATGAGACGAACACGGCGGGCCGTTTGCTCTACGACAAAGTCGCCGAGCGCTCGGGGTTCATACATTATTGGAAGCCGCTGTAATCCCGCGCTAGCGCCTCTACCGTCCCCTCTCCCGCTTGCGGGAGAGGGCTAGGGTGAGGGCAGGCCGCCATTAAGTCCCCTCACCCGGCTCGCGGTTCGCTTCGCGAACAAAGCTCGCCACCCTCTCCCGCAAGCGGGAGAGGGATCAACCCAACCGAACCGCTTCAATCCGACAAGGTTTTCTCCATCTCGACATTCGTCGGATGCGCGTAGCCCGCGTGCGCGTGCTCGGCGCCGGTGACAAAACCACAGGCGCGGAAGAACGCGATGTTGTCGGGCAGCATGAGCCGCGCGCGCAGCGTGAGTTTCCCGAGAGAGCGCCGGCGTGCTTCGGATTCGGCTTCCGCCATCAAACGCTTGGCGATGCCGCGCCGCTGATGCGACGGAGCAACTGCAAGGCGGCCGACATAGAGCGCGTCGCCGAGCGGCGTGCAGAACACGCTCGCGATGAGCGCGCCCTCCTCTTCAACAATGAAAATGACGTCGCTCGCGAGGCGTTTTGCAAGATCGTCCACCGTCTCGCGCAACGCGCCCGAGGGCGGATCGATGTTCAGGCTACCGAAAGCCGCGTGCATGACGGCAAGGATATCGGGCAGCCGCGCGGGATCGTCGCAACGGCTGACCTGCATCGCGTCAGCTGGCTTTCACGCCGGCGAACTTGACGACCTTGCCCCACTTCTCGGTCTCTTCCGTGACCCACTTGGTGAAGTCGGCCGGCTTGCCCGGGATTGTCGTTGCGCCGAGTTCGGCGAAACGCGTCTTGGTCTTTTCGTCGGCGAGGATCGCGTTCACGTCGGCGTTGATCTTATCGATGATTTCCTTCGGCGTGCCTTTCGGCGCCGCGAGGCCGTACCACGAATACGCTTCGTAGCCGGGCAGGAATTCCGAGACGAGCGGGAGCTTCGGCAGCAGCGCGGCGCGCTCCGTCGAGGTGACGGCGAGGCCGCGCAATTTTCCATCGATCACGAAGGGCGATGCCGACGGGATGTTGTCGAACATCACCTGCACGGAGCCGCCGATCATATCGGTGAGCGCCGGCGCGCTGCCGCGATACGGCACGTGCGTCATCTGGATGCCGGTCAACATCTTGAAGAGCTCGCCCGACATGTGGATCGTCGAACCGTTGCCGGACGACGCCATGTTGAGCTTGCCGGGATTCTTCTTCGCGTAGTCGATGAGCTCCGGGATCGTGTTGATCGGCAGCGACGGGTTGACGATGACGACGTTCGGAAAGCGAATGAGGCCGGCGACCTGCTCGGTGTCGCGCAGGTAGAGATGGTTCATCTTCTCGTAGAGCGTCGCGTTGATCGCGTTCGCCGGGGCCGTGAGCAGCAGAGTATAGCCATCCGGCGCGGCCGCGATGACGGCTTCGGTTGCGATATTGGTGCCGCCGCCCGGACGGTTTTCAATGACGAAGGCTTGATTGAGCTTTTCCTGCAGCCACTGGCCGATCAAGCGGCCCGTGATGTCGGCGGAGCCGCCCGGCGTGTAACCGACGACGATCTTCACGGGACGGGACGGATAGCTTTGCGCGTAGCCATGGCGGGCGAAGGCAGGCGCTGCGAGTGCAGCACCGGCAAGCGTCAAGAACTGGCGGCGACGAAATTTCATTGCGCGGTTTCCCCTTGTTATTTTTCGCAAGTCTGACCCAGATCGCGCCCGCAAAGCAACGGTGACGTCTTTCAAAATTCGATGATGACTAAGAATGGGAATGGTGCGGATCTAGCGCGAACAGAAAAAGCCGTTCGAAGAGCGCAGCCGGTAGCCCGGATGGAGCGGCGCGACGCGCTCGCGTAATCCGGGTCGGTTTGTCCAGGATTTCGTTCGCTCGCCTTGCGGCGAGCTTCACTTCATCCGGGCTACGGCAGCGCTAGCCGCCGAGCGCTGCCGCGATGGCGTCGAGCGCGGCTTCGGCCTTGGCGCCGTCCGGACCGCCGGCCTGCGCCATATCGGGCCGGCCACCGCCGCCCTTGCCGCCGAGAACCTCGGAGCCTTTGCGGACAAGATCGACCGCGCTGAAACGCTGCGTCAGGTCCGGCGTCACGCCGACCACGATGCCGGCCTTGCCGTCGTCATTGACGCTGACGAAGGCGACGACGCCGGAGCCGACCTGCTTCTTGCCTTCGTCGGCGAGACCCTTGAGGTCCTTCATGTCGATGCCGGCGATCGCGCGCGCGAGCAGCTTCACGTCGCCGACCGTGCGCATGCCGGTGTCGCCACCCGATGCGGCTTGACCGCCGCCGCCCATCGCGAGCTTCTTCTTCGCGTCGGAGAGTTCGCGCTCGAGGCGCTTGCGATCGTCGAGCAATTGCGCGACGCGCGCCGGCAAATCTTCCAGCGAGGTGCGAAGTTCGGACGCCGCGCTCTTCGCGACATTGATCTGATTGTTGGCGGCTTTGCGCGCGGCGGCTCCGGTCAGCGCCTCGATGCGGCGAACGCCGGCCGCGACCGCGCTGTCGGACACGATCGAGATCGCGCCGATGTCGCCGGTGCGGTTGACGTGCGTGCCGCCGCAAAGTTCGACCGACCATCCCATGCCGTTGCCGTTTGGGTTGCCCATGGCGACAACACGCACCTCGTCGCCGTATTTCTCGCCGAACAGCGCGCGTGCGCCGGACGCAATCGCGTCGTCGACCGACATCAAGCGCGTGACGACCGGCGTGTTCTGCAACATCACGTCGTTGGCGATGTCTTCGACCTTCTCGAGTTCCTCGGCGAGGATCGGCTTCGGATGCGAGATGTCGAAGCGCAGACGATCGGGCGAGACGAGCGAGCCCTTCTGCGCGACGTGATCGCCGAGCACGAGGCGCAACGCCTCATGCAAGAGATGCGTCGCGGAGTGGTTGGCGCGGATCGCGCGGCGGCGTGTGTGATCGACATCGAGCGCGACGGCGGCTTCGAGCTTCAACGTGCCGTCTTCGACGACGCCTGTGTGCACGAAAAGATCGCCGGCTCGCTTATGCGTATCGGTGACGCGGAAGTGGACGCCCTCGCCGATCATCGCGCCGGTGTCGCCGACTTGGCCGCCGGACTCGCCGTAGAACGGCGTTTGGTTGACGACGACCTGACCGGTCTCGCCTTTCTTCAGCTCGGCGACTTCCTTGCCATCACGCACAAGCGCGCGGACGACGCCTTCGGCATTCTCGGTGTCGTAGCCGAGAAACTCGGTGGCGCCGACCTTGTCGCGGACGCCGAACCAGACGGCGTCGGTCGAGGCTTCGCCGGAGCCGGCCCACGACGCGCGGGCCTTGACCTTCTGCTCTTCCATCGCGGTGTTGAAGGCCGCAGTGTCGACCGTATTGTTGGTGGCGCGCAGGGCATCCTGCGTCAGGTCGAGCGGGAAGCCGTAGGTGTCGTAAAGCCGGAAGGCGACGCGGCCGTCGAGCACGCCGCCGGGCGTCAGCTTCGCGCGCTCTTCGTCAAGCAGCGTCAGACCGCGCTCCAGCGTCTTGCGGAAGCGCGACTCTTCGAGCTTCAACGTTTCGGTGATCAATGCTTCGGCGCGGACGAGTTCCGGATACGCTTGGCCCATCTCGCGAACGAGCGTCGCGACCAGGCGAAACATCAGCGGGTCTTTCGAGCCGAGCAGTTCGGCGTGGCGCATCGCGCGACGCATGATGCGGCGGAGGACATAACCGCGGCCTTCGTTCGAGGGCAGCACGCCGTCGGCGACGAGGAACGACGACGCACGCAAGTGGTCGGCAATGACACGATACGACGCGCGGTTGGCATCGGTCGGGCCGCGGCCGATCGCGTGCGAGGTCGCATCGATCAGCGCGCGGAAGAGATCGGTGTCGTAGTTCGAGTAGACGCCCTGCATAATCGCGGAGATACGCTCAAGGCCCATGCCGGTGTCGATCGACGGGCGCGGCAGCGAGACGCGATTGCCCGGCTCGATCTGCTCGTATTGCATGAAGACGAGATTCCAGAATTCGAGGAAGCGATCGCCATCCTCGTCTGGGCTGCCGGGCGGGCCGCCCTGCAGCTTGTCGCCTTGGTCGATGAAGATTTCCGAACACGGACCGCACGGTCCGGTGTCGCCCATCTGCCAAAAATTGTCCGAGGTGCCGATGCGGATGATCTTGTCGTCCGACAGGCCGGCGATTTTCTTCCAATAGCCGTGCGCCTCGTCGTCGTCCGCGTAGATGGTGACGAGGAGCTTCTCCTTCGGCAGCGCGAATTCCTTGGTGATGAGATTCCAAGCGAGTTCGATGGCGCGATCTTTGAAGTAGTCGCCGAACGAGAAGTTGCCGAGCATCTCGAAGAAGGTGTGATGCCGCGCCGTGTAGCCGACGTTGTCGAGGTCGTTGTGCTTGCCGCCGGCGCGGACGCATTTTTGCGCGGTTACGGCGGTGGAATACGGACGCTTTTCGAGACCCGTGAAGACGTTCTTGAACTGCACCATGCCGGCATTGGTGAACATCAGTGTCGGGTCGTTACGCGGCACAAGCGGCGATGAGGCGACCGGCTCGTGCCCCGCCTTGGCAAAATACTCAATAAAAGTACGCCGGATCTCGTTGACGCCGCTCATAGTTCCCCGCTCTGCGTTTCAGGCTAACGCCTGACCGCTTGATATTGCGGGCGGTTTTAACGATGCGGCGCGTTCAAGTCCAGGAATGCGGCGTTGCCAAAAAATAAGGCGGCGGACTTGGTTATCCGCCACCCTATAAACCCGGCATCTTTAGCGCGACGAGCTCCTTCTAGAGCCGCGCATCGCGGGATTAGCCGCTTCGCGGGAGCCTCCCCGCGAAACCTCAGGGCTCGCCGTCGTCCTCTTCTTCCGGCTCGCCGGCCAAGATCTTTTCGGCGATCAGACCCGCATTCTGGCGGATCGATACCTCGATCTTACCGGCCATCTCGGGATTGCCTTTGAGGAAAGTCTTCGCGTTCTCGCGGCCTTGCCCGATACGGACCGAGTCATACGAGAACCAAGCACCGGACTTCTCGACGACACCAGCTTTGACGCCAAGATCGAGAATCTCGCCCATCTTGGAGACACCTTCGCCATACATAATGTCGAATTCGACCTGCTTGAACGGCGGCGCCAGCTTGTTCTTCACAACCTTGACGCGTGTCTGGTTGCCGACAACCTCTTCACGTTCCTTGATCGCCCCGATGCGGCGGATGTCGAGGCGGATCGAGGAGTAAAACTTCAGCGCCTGGCCGCCCGTTGTCGTCTCCGGCGAGCCATACATCACACCGATCTTCATGCGGATCTGGTTGATGAAGATCACCATCGTGTTCGACTTGTTGATCGAAGCGGTGAGCTTACGCAGCGCTTGGCTCATCAGTCGCGCCTGCAGGCCCGGCTGACTGTCGCCCATCTCGCCTTCGAGTTCGGCGCGCGGCACAAGGGCGGCGACCGAGTCGATCACCAGCACGTCGATTGCGTTGGAGCGCACCAGCGTGTCGCAGATTTCGAGAGCCTGCTCGCCCGTGTCGGGCTGCGAGATCAGAAGGTCGTCGATGTTAACGCCCAGCTTGCGTGCGTAGATAGGGTCGAGCGCATGTTCGGCGTCGATATAAGCGCAAACGCCTGCCCGCTTTTGAGCCTCGGACACGGCATGGAGAGCGAGGGTCGTCTTGCCCGACGATTCCGGACCGTAAATTTCGATGACGCGGCCGCGCGGCAAACCGCCGATGCCCAGCGCGATATCGAGGCCAAGCGAGCCGGAGGAAATGACCTCGGTCTCGACCTTGTCGCTCTTACCGAGCCGCATGATCGAGCCTTTGCCGAAAGCACGCTCGATTTGGCTCAACGCCGCATCCAGCGCCTTGGACTTATCCATAGAATTTCCTTCAACGACGCGCAGTGCGGCTTGGCCCATCAGTGGCTCCTTATGGATCACGAATCGAGGCTGAACAACGCGTTAGCCGCGCTATCAACCGTTACTGCGACCGTACACTATTTGTTCTATGTTCGCAATATGTTCTCGATCGTTTTTTGGCAGCAGGCACGGCTTTTAACGCGCCGGCCTGACCGATCACCGGGTGTTCGGGCGCGGCTCCTGCATGATCTTCGGCGTTTCGCGATCGCGTTGGCCCGCCGCGCTGCCACTATTTGCCGGCTTCTCGTCCTCGGTTCGTGGCTGAACGGCTTGAGGATTGGGCACGGTCTGGCCGGTCGTCGGGTTGATCTGCCGCGTCGTGCTTGGTGACTGCTGCTGGGCCTGTGCGGCCGCGGCGAACAAGACTGCAGCAGCGAGTGTGATGACTGTAAGTTTCATGGCGCACCTCCGCAGCGATAATTCGCCACAGCGGCAAATTGTTCGATGACAGAGTCGCGAATGCTACGGCTTGTCAGTCTGATGCCGCAGCGTCGCGATGAAGCGCTGGCCTTGCCAGACTTCGATATCGTGACCGTTGAGATACGTCCGGGCGGCTTCGAGCGCCGCCTCGTCGCTCGCCACATCGAGCACATACGGGGGACGATGAACCTTGCCTTCGCGATTGAGCTGATAGGCGCGATACGCGTTCAACGTCCTGCCCCGCCGACTTGATCCTGCTTCTCGTAGCACTCGCACGAGATGTCGTGGATGCCTTTGGCGTCGAGGATGTGGATGACGCCGCGATGGTAGCGAATCAACCCGCGCTCCTGCAGATCGTGCGCCGCCGCCGAGACGCTGGCGCGGCGGACGGCCAACATCTGCGCGATGTATTCGTGCGTGAGGCCAAGGATGTCGGTTTGCGTCGCGTCGCGGCAGCGCAGCAGCCAGCGCGCGAATCGAGATGCAACGTCGTGCGTCGCAACGCAGACGGCGCTCTGGATCGCCTGGCGGACGACAAGCTGTTCGCTATCGACCAGCGCCTTGCGGAGTTCAGCGTGCGCCAAGGCGAGGTCTCGCGCCACCCGCACGGGGATCGCCGTTCCGGCGCCCGCGATCTGCATTGTGGCCCGGCAGTAAGCTTTTTCGTCCGTGAGCACGCTGCTGGCGCCCGCGGCGCCATCGCGGCCAATCATCGCGATTTCGAGCGCATCGCCTTTGGTCGTCAGGCCGACGAACGAAACCATGCCGCGGTCCGGAAAGACGACGAGGTCGATTTGGCCGTCCTGTTCGAACAGGATCTTGCCCTGCGGAAGGTCAATAGGTTGTGCGACGCGCGCCAGCTCCTTCTGAAGAGCCGGCGAAGCGTTTTGAATGATCGAGTTGCGGTTCGCCATGGTTTTCACCGCATAAACCGCCGCCTGGCGCGGTGTCTGCGCGCCAGCGTACGTCGGCGGTAATAATTTCTCGCAGAAGTAGCGCCTATGCGCGTTACCGCGCAAACCGTTGTAGCGCTACGGAAAATCGCGCTAGCCCAAATTCAGTTCGCGGAAGAAGTCGTTACCCTTGTCGTCGATGACGATAAAGGCCGGGAAGTTTTCGACCTCGATGCGCCAGATCGCCTCCATCCCAAGCTCGGGATATTCGTGGACCTCGACCTTCTTGATGCAGTGCTCGGCGAGGTTTGCGGCCGAGCCGCCGATCGAGCCGAGATAGAAGCCGCCATGCTTTTTGCAGGCTTCACGCACGGCCGACGAACGATTGCCCTTCGCAAGCATCACCATCGAGCCGCCGGCGGCCTGGAATTGCTCGACGAACGAATCCATGCGGCCTGCCGTGGTCGGACCGAACGCGCCGGACGCGTAGCCTTCCGGCGTCTTCGCGGGACCCGCGTAGTAGACCGGGTGGTTCTTGAAATAATCGGGCAGGCCCTCGCCCTTTTCGAGACGCTCGCGGAGTTTCGCATGTGCGGAGTCGCGGGCGACGATCATCGGGCCGGTGAGCGAGACGCGAGTCTTGATTGGATACTGCGAGAGTGTCGCGCGGATCTCGTCCATCGGCTTCGTCAGATCGATCGGCACGACGTCGCCACCGAGCGTCGCTTCGTCGATTTCCGGCAGAAATTGCTCGGGATGCTGCTCGAGCGCTTCGAGGAAAATGCCGTCGCGTGTGATCTTGCCCTTGGCTTGGCGATCGGCCGAGCATGACACGCCGAGTCCAATCGGCAACGATGCGCCGTGACGCGGCAGACGAATGACGCGCACGTCGTGGCAGAAATACTTGCCGCCGAACTGCGCGCCGACGCCGAGCGCCTGCGTCAGCTTGTGGATCTCCTGCTCCATCTCGACGTCGCGGAAGGCGTGACCGCCTTCGGAGCCCTGAGTCGGGAGCTCGTCGTAGTAATGCGTCGACGCGAGCTTCACGGTCTTCATCGTGAGCTCAGCCGACGTGCCGCCGATGACGATCGCAAGGTGATACGGCGGGCACGCGGCGGTGCCGAGCGTGAGGATCTTCTCCTTCAGGAACGCGATCATGCGATCCTTGGTCAGGATCGACGGCGTCGCCTGAAACAGGAAGCTCTTGTTGGCTGAGCCGCCGCCCTTCGCGATGAAGAGGAACTTGTACGCGTCCTTCGCGGCGCACTCGCCTTCGGCGTAAAGTTCGACCTGCGCCGGCATGTTGTTGCGCGTGTTTTTCTCCTCGAACATCGAGATCGGCGCGACCTGCGAGTAGCGGAGGTTCTTCTTCCAATACGCATCGCGGGCGCCTTCGCCGAGCGCGGCTTCATCGGAGCCGTCCGTGATGACGTTGAGGCCCTTCTTGCCCATGATGATCGCGGTGCCGGTGTCTTGGCACATCGGCAGCACTCCGCCGGACGCGATGTTCGCATTCTTCAGGAGATCGTAGGCGACGAAGCGATCGTTCGAGGTCGCTTCCGGATCGTCGAGGATTGAGCGCAGCTGCGTCAGGTGTTCGGTGCGCAGCAGGTGGTTGATGTCGATGAAAGCTTCTTCCGACAATTTGCGGATCGCCTCGCGCTCGACGACCAGGAATTCGCGTCCGAGCGCGCTCTCGACGCGCACGCCCTCATCGCCGATCTTGCGATACTTCGTCTCATCCTTGCCGAGCTGAAAGAGCGGCGTGTGGGCGTATGGCGGCGGGGTCGGCACTTTGGTCGGGGCATTCATGGCGATACTCGGCGGATTGGAAACGTTCTAGGCGGCTTATAGCGCGCCGGAACAGCCGAGTCAGACTGAAAATGAAGCGCAGGTCGGCGAGATCGGCCGTTTCGCTTTTGGCGCGAGCCCGGGCTAAGCTTCATTCCAGAACAATAACAAAAAGGGGGAATGCCATGCTGACACGCCGGCGCCTGATCGCCACCGCTGCCCTCGCGATGCCTGCCCTTCTCCCGCGCCAAGCCCTGACCCAGGCTTGGCCCAACCGTCCGATCCGCCTGATCGTTCCGTATCCGGCCGGCGGCGGCGCAGATGCGATCGCGCGCATTGTCGGCGCGAAACTAGCGGAGATGTGGGGCGGCGCGCAGCTCGTCTATGAAAATCGCGGCGGCGCAGGCGGCAACCTCGCGTCGGAGCTGGCCGCACGCTCGCAACCGGACGGCTACACGCTCTATCTCGCGGGCGAATTTCAATCGACCAACCTGCACGTCTATCCGAAGCTCTCCTACGATCCGGTCGCCGACTTCTCGCCGGTTTCTCTCGTCGTGCAATATCCGGCCGTCATCGCGGTTCCGAACTCGTCGCCGGCGAAAACGCTGCAGGAATTTGTCGAATTCGCAAAGACGAAATCGTTGACCTTCGCGACGCCGGGCCACGGCACCGGGCCGCATCTCGCGGGTGAGCTCTTCGCGCAGAAAGCCGGGATCAAACTTCAGCACGTGCCGTATCGCGGCGCGGCGCCGGCCATCCAAGATCTCATCCCGGGACGCGTCGATTCATTCTTCAACAACATCGCGGCCGTGGTGCCGTTCATGAAGGATCAGCAGGTGCGCGGTCTCGCGGTGACGACTGCAAAGCGTACGCCTGCGATGCCGGATTTACCGACATTCGCGGAGTCCGGTCTCAAGGATTTCGATGTATCGGGCTGGTACGCGTTCTACGTTCCGGCAAAAACGCCGGACGACATCGTGAAGAAGATGCACGCTGACACCGTGACGGCGCTCGCCGATCCTTCCGTGAAATCGAAACTTGAAGGGCTCGGCCTCTTCGTCGTCGGCTCGACGCCGCAGGAACTCGGCGCTTTTCTGAAAGCCGAGATCGACAAATGGGGGCCCGTGATCCGCGACGCCGGGATCAAAGTGCGCGAGTAGTCGCGCCTGCGTAAGGCGTCCCGCTCTGCCAGCGGATGCGGTGGCTTTTGAGGAAGTCGATGAACACCTGCAGCGTCGTCGGCATCTGGCGGCGGCTCGGATAATAGACGAAGAGCCCCGATAGCGTGTGTTCCCAATCGGGGAGCACACGCGCGAGTGCGCCACTGTCGAGATGCTCCTGGAGCATGAGTTGCGGGAGATACGTGATGCCTGCGCCATCGATCGCCGCATGCATCGCGAGCTGCATATCGTTCACGATGTATGACGCGGCCGGATCGACATCGATGCGTCGCTTGTCGCGCTCGAATGTCCATTCGAGCAATCCGCCCTCGCCGCCTTTGCGAAAACGGATCGCGCGGTGGCCGTGCAGCTCCGCGGGCTCGGCCGGCGATCCATGCTTGAGCAAATAAGCCGGCGACGCGATCGCGATCAACGGAAACGGATCGGAGATGCGTTGCGCGATCATGTCCTTCTCGATCATCTCGCCGATCCGAATGCCGGCGTCGAAGCGTGCGGACACGATATCGACCTTGTGATCGTCGGACGACATTTCGAGCGTGACGTCCGGATACTTTGCGAGAAACTCCGCGATCACGGGAGCCGCCACACCGGCCGCGATCGACCGCGCCATCGTGATGCGCAACGTGCCGGCCGGCTTGTCGCGTAGGTCGTTGAGGCTTTCGATCGCGCGGCCGACACCGTCGAGCGCGGGCTGGAGACTGGAGAGAAGACGGTCGCCCGCTTCGGTCGACGCGACGCTGCGTGTCGTGCGGTTGAACAGCCGCATACCGAGGCGCTCTTCGAGCGAACGGATGGTCTCGCTGAGGGTGGATGGCGCGATACCGAGCTGCGCTGCGGCTTTGGAAAAGCTTCTGTGTTCGGCGACCGCGACAAAGGCCGTCAGCTCCGCAAATTGAGAACCGCGCATTATTCGCTCCAAGCGATCACTCGTTCGTGATTGTCCAACGAGCTTTAAGTGGGATGTTCGTGTGCTGCAACGCAACCGGCAGCTGCAGCCAAATTATCGAGTACTTTCAATCCTTCGAAGCCCTATATCGTGTGCCGGACTGCCGCCGCCAAGGGTACCGGGTTGATATTTCAACCCCCCGATTGTTCGGAGAGAGCGATGATACTGTTCGGTAACATCGCCTTTATTGCGGAGCAGCATAGGCCTAAATCACCGTCATCGACTTGATACACCGATGGCGCCAACAAAGGGCCAAGTAAAACCAAGCCGAGATCGGCGCGTCATCCGCACGCTGATGGGATAGATGTGAAGAACTTGGAGAACTACTATGAAGAAGACACTTTCGATTGTTGCAATTGCTTCCGCAATGCTTGCTTTGGGTTCGGTCGCAAACGCTGAAGAGTATCTCGAGACCACGGGTGCACGTAACGCAGCCCCGGTTGCGAGCCAGATCCTCCTGCAGGAGCGCGCTCCGGTGCAGGCGACCCGTCGCCACTACAACCAGGCTCCGGCAGCGCAGCACAATTCGGCTCCGCAGACCGACACCAACCCGGGCCTTGGCGGCTAATTCGCCACGTGATTGGGGCCGCTGAATAGCGGCCCCGCCCCCTCCCGAAATTCGTTTAATTCAAGAAAGGAGCATCCCATGCTCAAGAAGATTTCCGTTGCCGCCATTGCGGCCCTCACGATCGCAACTGCCTCGACCGCCATGGCTGAGGAGTATCTCGAGACGACCGGCGCCCGTAACGCCCCGGCCTACAGCGCTCCGGCTTACCAGCAGGGTGTCCGCGCCCACAGCAACACTCGCTTGGAACAGCGCGGCTTCCTCTCGTCCTCGTCGGACCAGAGCGCGATCGAGAACTCGGCTCGCGACAAGGTCACGTCGGGTCAGGGCGGCTAACGCTCCCTTCTCCTTCTCCCTCCAGAGACCGAACGCGCCGCCCTCACGGGCGGCGTTTTCGTTTGCGGCCTTGCAGATAGCTCCGGTCTCGCGCGACAGTCCGGCAAAATCCGGAGGGAAATGATGCCGAGAACAACACGAAGGACGTTCGTGGGAGGCGCAGCCGCTCTTGGCGCTGTGGTAATGACGGGGCCTGCGCGCGCCCAGGCTTGGCCGACACGCCCGGTCAAGATCATCGTGCCGTTCGGCCTTGGCGGCTCCGCCGACGTGATGGCGCGCTATCTGGCCGAGCCGTTGCGCGAAATTCTCGGACAACCCGTTATCGTGGAGAATCGTCCGGGCGCCGGCGCGGTGATCGGCACCGACGCGGTCGCGAAGTCGGAGCCTGACGGCTACACGCTCTTGATGATGTCGAACACGCATACGGCGAATGAAACGCTGTTGCCGAACCGGCCATATCAGCTGCTGCGCGATCTTGTGCCGGTTGCGTCATGCAACATCGCCTACAACGTTTTGGTCGTGCACCCTTCGGTGCCGGCGAAATCGCTCGCCGAGCTGATCGCCTATGCGAAGGCGAATCCCGGCAAACTCAACTACGCATCGTCGGGTCCAGGAACGCCGTATCACATCGTCGGCGAAATTTTTCGCGCGATGGCCGGCATCGAGGTGCAACACGTGCCGTTCCGCGGATCGGACGGCGCGCGCAACGCAATCGTCGCCGGGCAAGTGCAGTATATGTTCGATGCGATCCCGACGATGCGCGCGCAGATCAACTCCAGCAACGTGCGCGGGCTCGCGACCACCGGGCCGAAGCGCGATGTGCTGCTGCCGGATCTACCGACGGTCGCCGAGACACTCGCGGGATTCGATGGTCCGATCTGGCTCGGCCTGATGGCGGCCGCGAAGACGCCGCCCGAACTCGTCGCGCGCATCAACACGGCGGTCAATCAAGTGCTCGCCGCATCTGCGACGCGCGAGTGGATGGAGAAGCTCGGCTCGCAGCCGATGCCGATGAGCGCGCAGGATTTTGCCGTGTTCATGGCGCGCGATGTCGAGACGCAACGCAAGTGGATTACCGAAGCGAAGATTTCGGTGAATTAGCCTCTCTCCGCCATGCGAAGAGAGGCGTTGTTCGTTGCTAGCCGAACAGCTTCTTAGCGATCTCGGCGACCTGGCGGCCCTGATACTTCGCGCCTTCGAGTTCGTTGGCCGAGGGTTGGCGCGAGCCGTCGCCGCCCGTGATCGTCGTTGCGCCGTAAGGTGCGCCGCCGGTCACTTCGTCGAGCTTCTGCTGGCCCGCGAAGCCGTAATTCATGCCGACGATCACCAGACCGAAATGCATCAGGTTCGTGATGATGGAGAACAGCGTCGTCTCCTGCCCGCCGTGCTGCGTCGCTGTCGACGTGAAGGCTGCGCCGACTTTTCCGTTGAGCTTACCGGTCGCCCATAGACCGCCCGCCTGGTCGAGGAAGTTCGCCATCTGCGAGGCCATGCGGCCGAAGCGCGTTCCGGTGCCGACGACGATCGCGTCGTAGTTTGCGAGATCGTCGATGGTGGCGACGGGCGCCTTCTGATCGACCTTGTAATACGATTTCTTCGCGATCTCTTCCGGCACGAGTTCTGGCACGCGCTTGATGTCGACAGTCGCGCCGGCTTCGCGCGCGCCTTCGGCGATTGCTTCCGCCATCGTCTCGATGTGGCCGTATGCCGAATAGTAAAGAACGAGAACCTTGGCCATGACTGGCTTTCCTTTTGTGGTGCTGTGAGAAAAAGAAAGAGGCGCCGCGCATTGGCACGGCGCCTCTTCGGGTTAGGCTGCGTCGACGAGGACGAGTTCTGCGTCTTCGAGCGCCGTCACGCTGACGACGTTCTCGTTGGCAATGGCCGCGCCATCACGCGTGCCGATCTTGATGCCGTTGATCTCGATCTCGCCGCTCGACGGAACGACGTAGCCGTAACGGCCGCCGAGATCGTAGCTGGCGGTCTCGCCCTTCTTCAGCGTCGCACCGACAACGCGCGCGTCGGCGCGGATCGGCAATGCGTCGCTGTCGCCGGCGATGCCGCTGGCAAGCGTAATGAAGCGGCCGGAGCGGTCGCCTTTCGGGAAAGGCTTTGCGCCCCACGACGGCTCGCCGCCATCACGAGTCGGGATGATCCAGATCTGGAAGATCTTCGTCGTCGTCGGCTCGAGATTGTACTCGGCGTGGCGGATGCCGGAGCCCGCGCTCATCACCTGTACGTCGCCCGCTTCGGTGCGGCCCTTGTTGCCCAGGTTGTCCTGGTGGGTGATCGCGCCTTCGCGAACGTAGGTGATGATCTCCATGTTCGCGTGCGGATGCGGCGGGAAGCCCGAATTCGGGGCGATCTCGTCGTCATTCCATACACGGAGCGAGCCATGATGGACGCGGTTCGGGTCGAAGTGCTGACCGAACGAGAAGTGATGTTTGGCCTTCAGCCAACCGTGATCGGCTGAGAACAAGCGGTCGAAAGGTCGTTTTTCGATCATTTCGGTAGTCTCCCGGGCTCCATGACGGCGCCCTCGTTGGGGGAGACTTAAGGCCAGGCCTGTGGTACCGAAATAGAAACTATCGAAACTCATTGTTTCCGAATTAGACCCATGAAGCTCCCGGATCTTGAGGCCCTCGCGATCTTCGCCACCGTCGTCAAAGCGCGCTCCTTCGCGGGTGCTGCCGGCGATCTCGGCGCATCCAAAGCCACCGTGTCGAAGGCGGTCAGCCGGCTCGAAGAGAAGCTCGGTACGCGGCTTTTCAACCGCACATCGCGGCGGCTGGCGCTCACGGATGCGGGGCGGCGCCTCGCCGAACGCGCCGAACGGATTTTGGCCGAGGGCGAAGCGGCGGAAAGCGACGTGCAGTCCGAGTCGGCAAGCCCGCGCGGTCTCGTGCGTGTCGCGGCGCCGCTGTCGTTCGGCATCCGCGCCGTCGCGCCGCTGCTGCCGAAGTTCTTCGAAGAGTATCCGGATGTCTCGATCGATTTGCAGCTCAGCGACAGCATGGTCGATCTGATCGGCGACGGCTTCGATCTCGCGCTGCGCATTTCGGTGCTGCCGGATTCATCGCTGGTCGCGCGGCGCATCGCCGACGTCAATCTCTTGTTCGTGGCGTCTCCCGCGTATCTGAAGAAACACGGGCGACCGACGCACCCTCTGCAGCTCGCCGAGCATCAATGCGTTGCCTACACCAACATCGCCAATCCGCGGACGTGGCGATTCAAGAATGCGCGCGGAGAAGAGGCGACGGTGCGCGTCAACGGCCCGCTCGTGACGAATAGCGGTGAAGCGATGACGGCCGTCGCGCTCGCGGGGCAAGCGATCACGGGTTTGCCGGATTTTCTCGCGCGCGATGCGATTGCGGACGGAAGGCTCGAAGTGCTGCTCGAGGATTGGCCCGTCGTGCCGGCCGGACTTCACCTCGTCATGCCGCCGGGCGGGCCGCGACCTGCGCGCGTCGAAGTGCTCATCGCATTTCTGGCGCGGGAGCTTGCGAAGTCGTGCGGGGAAATCGCGCGGAAAGATAAGCTGAAGTAAGACGTGGATGGCCCGCATGAAGCGGGCCACGACGGAGAGTATAGACGTCGAGAAAGCGCTGTTACTTCAGCATCTCGGGCTTCTTCACTTCGATCTCGACAAACGCGATCGGATGCGGTGAGCCGTTCATCACGTCATGCTCGACGCCGGACGGACGGCGATACGCCTGCCCGGCTTTCAACGGTACGTCCGTCACGGTCTTGCCGTCATGAATTTTCAACACGCCGTCGACCAGCATGATGACGAAATACGGCCAGCCATGCGTGTGCCATCCGGTCGCCGCGCCGGGTTCGAAATCCCAGCGCGTGATGCGCGCCGCATCGTCGTCGATTTCCACGGTGGGCACCGCAGGCGTGTCGCATTTGAAGGACATGGAAGCTCCAGGCAGTCGGCAGTAGCGAGTCGTAAGTACCTGCAACCCTGACGATCATCAACTCCTGCCGACTGCCCAAGCCCGACTGCCTCATTCTTTCCGGACAAACTTCTGCACGCGGCGGCCGAAGCCGACCTCCGCCGTGTAGAGATTTCCCTTCGCATCGATCGCGATGTTGTGGATCCACTTGAACTGGCCGGGCTGGCGGCCGTGGCGGCCCCACTGCGCGACTTGCTTGCCGTCGTCGCGTTGGATCGTCGTGATCTGTCCGTTCGCGCCGTCGGCGACAAAGAGATATTTTTGCGCCGCATCTTCCGAAAGAACGAGATCCCAGACGGAGCCGTTCTGCAGCGTCGACGGCTCAACGCGGAACTCTTTCACGAACTTTCCGTCTTTGGTGAAGACTTGAATGCGATCGTTGGCGCGATCGCAAACGTAGACGAAACCGTCATTCGACAAGCGCACGCAGTGCACCGGGTTGGAGAACTGCTTCGAGAGTGCGGCGTCAGGCTTGTACGCAGATAGCTTTTCGTCGGTCGGCTTCTCGCCGTACGCGCCCCAGTGACGCTTGTAGGCGCCGGTCTTCACGTCAAAGACGATGACGCGCTGATTGCCGTACCCGTCCGCGACGTAGACCTCGCCGGCGGCGTCGTCTGTCGTCATGTGCGCGGGCTTCCACAGACGCGTCGTCGAGTTCGAACCTTTGCTGCCGTCTTCCTTGCCGTATTGCGCGATGAACTTTCCATCCGGCGTGAATTTGTAGATCTGATCGCCGTCGTTGTTGCCACCGAGATAAACGTTGCCCTCGGTGTCGATATGGATGCCGTGCTCGTTCTTTGGCCATTCGTAGCCTTGGCCGGCCGTGAAGGCCCAGCCGCGCAGCACCTTGCCTTCGGGGCTGAACTCGATCACCGGCGGCGCGGCCGTACAGCACTTCGTCTCCGGCGGATCTTTCTGCGCGCCCTTCTCGTCGTCGACGAGGCTCAAGGGGCGGTGCAGAATCCAAATGTTGCCGTTCGGCGCTGTCGCGATGCCGGCGACCTGCCCAAGCACCCAATTGCCCGGAAGAGGCTGCGGCCAATACGGATCGGCCTGGAATTTCGGAGCCCCCGGCGCGTCGCTCGGAACGCCAATCGGCGGCGGAAAATTCTGCGCTGCAGCAACACCGCAACCCAGCGCGAAGGCGAAAAGCCCCGTCAGCATCCTCATCGGCGGCACTCCCTATTCCGTTTTTGTTTGGCTTGCCTCGCGGCAGCATTCGAAGGCTACACCACAACGTGATGGTATCCATGGCTGCTCTTCGAAGAGCCGGTATGCCAGAATGGGAACGCTCGAGCCTTCAAGTCCGTTGTAGCTTCAAGGTCTCCGGAGATTGGAAATGACAAAAATCGCCTTATCGGCCGCTTTGGCGGCAACGGCTCTCTTCTTCTCCATCCCTACATCCGAAGCTGCCCAGTGGTGCCGCGATGGCGCCAGCGGGTCTCGCTGTGGCTTCACGAGCTACAAGCAATGCACCCGCGGCGGGGCGGATTGCTATCGCGCGGCAAGCGCACGCGATCGTTCGCCGACGGCCTTCGACGGAAATCGCCCAGCGCCGCGTTTTCAGTACCCTAACCAGATCGAACCGACCCGGCCGTACTGGTCCAGCCCCTATCAGTGCTTCACGGACGACGGCGGCGGTCGATTCAGGCCCTGCGATCAACCGGCAGGCGGCGGCTTCAGCTAAACGCCCGTCGCAAAACCTTTAGTTGTGGAATATGGTCACCTCGGGTGCGCGGTTCTGCCGCGCCCGGGGTGATGGCGTTTGAGTGCTGAAAAAACCATCATTCGCCCCCAATTAAACGCCGCGACTCGGAGCCGAACGGCTTCACCTTCTGAGGAGACGACCCAATGATGTTTCGCTCGCTCATCGCAGCCGCCGGCCTCATCGCCGCCTTCGCGATGGTGACGGTCGATGCGGACGCCCGGCCGAAGCTCAGCGCCGGTAGCCGCGGCACGCGCACGCAATCCGCACCGCCGGCAACGAATACGGCGCCGACGACGGCCGCACCGATCCAGCGCACGCAGACCCCGCCGGCAGCACAGCAGCCGGCAGCGGCCGCGCGTCCGGCCGCAGCACCAAATGTCGGCGCCGCACCGGCGAAGACCGGCTTCTTCAATCGCCCGGGCTTCATGGGCGGCCTCGTCGCCGGCATGCTCGGCGCCGGCCTGATCGGCGCACTGTTCGGCCAAGGCCTGTTCGGCAACATGGCCGGCATGGCCTCGTTCCTGGGCCTCTTGCTGCAGATCGCGCTGATCGGCGGCATCGCATTCTTTGCCATTCGCTGGTGGCGTAACCGTCAACAGCCGCAGCCGGCTTTCGCGGGAGCACCTGCCGGTGGTCCTTCGGAGGCACGCTCGCAGTTCGCAATGGGCGCTCAGCCGATGGGCGCTCCGCAGTCCATGGACGCACAGCCGATGGGCGCACCGCAGCCGATGCAGAACCAAGCCTATGGCAACGGCGCTGCCAGCAACGGCTACGCACCGCAGCAACAGCCTGGCGAGCCGACCGATGAGATCGGCATCAAGGGCGACGACTACGAGACGTTCGAGCGCCTTCTCACCGACATGCAGAGCGCTTACAGCCGCGAAGACCGGAATGCGCTCCGCAACATCGTGACTGACGAGATGGTCGGCTATCTCACGCAAGAGATCGACGACAACGTTTCGCGCGGTGTCGCGGCTCAGCTGTCGGGCGTGAAGCTGCTGCAGGGCGATCTTGCCGAAGCCTGGAACGAAGGCCCGGTCGATTACGCGACGGTCGCGATGCGTTACGAGATCGTCGATGCGCTCGTCGATCGCAACACGAAGCGCGTCGTCGACGGCGATGCGACCAAGCCAGTCGAGGCCGTCGAGGTTTGGACCTTCACGCGCCCGAAGGGCACGATGAATTGGAAGGTTGCCGCGATCCAGCAGCTCGAAGACGAGCAAGCCGCTTAGTCATCCCGACTCATACAGATAAGAAAAACCCCGGAGCCAAACTCCGGGGTTTTTTGTTGCGCGCGTCGACCTATGTCGCTGCGCCGCAGACGTGATTTGCCGATTAGTGCAGGCCGCCGAACAGCCAGATCAGCAGAATGACCGGCAGCGGAATGCCGATGAGCCAAAGCAAAAGACCCTTACCCATTTTGGTTCTCCTCAGTGTTCTTAATTCGTCGGCGGGATAACGAACACGAGGCCGCGTTGGTTCCATGGCACCTTGCGTACAGTTGAGGGCCATCCATCTATGGGAAACGCAGGAGTTTCTATGACCGCCTCCCCGACCATCGACGCCGGCGTCCGCATCGGCCACGTTCATCTGAAAGTCGCCGATCTCGATCGCGCGCTCGGCTTCTATTGCGGCGTGCTCGGTTTCTCGTTGAAGCAACGTATGCGCGGTGCGGCCTTCATCGCGGCGGGCGGCTATCACCATCACATCGGTTTAAACACGTGGGAGAGCGAAGGCGGCTCTCCACCGCCGCGTGGCTCGACCGGGCTCTTCCATACGGCGATCCTCTATCCGACGCGCCCTCTTCTCGCGGACGCGCTGCGCCGCGTGATGGCGGCGGGTATTCCGCTCGACGGCGCAAGCGATCACGGCGTGTCGGAGGCGCTTTATCTGCGCGATCCGGACGAGAACGGTGTCGAACTTTATTGGGACAAGCCGCAGGATCTCTGGCCGCTGAAACCCGACGGCACGTTCGAGATGTTCACGCGGCGTCTCGATCTCGACGATCTGCTGAAGGCGTGAGGCTTCAGAGCAGCCACGACATCAGTGTTTGCAGTTGGCTGCCCGCGGCGGTGACGAAACCGTCGTAGGTGCTGACGCCTTGCAGCGCGGCTTTACAGATGCATTCCGCGATGGCGGCTTTGATCGCAGGCGTCGCGGCTTCGGCCGGAACATCGGCCATGAAGTCCTCGAGCGCCTGGCGCATCGTCGTGATCAGTTCAGGATCGAAGCTGTGCATCCTGGCCTCCGGCTAAGCCTTTCGAACGCGCGCGAAGTCTGCGCGCATCCGGATCGGCTGACGAGGCACAAGCGCGTGATCGGCCGCCACAGATGTAGCGGCCTCGACAAGCCTTAGTTGGGCTTCTCGTCGAGCGTTTCCTTCACGATGCCGACAAGCTGCTTGAGTGTGAACGGTTTCGGCAGGAAGGCGAACTGACCGCCTTCCGGCAGGTTCTTCTCGAAAGCGTCTTCTGCGTAACCGGAGACGAAGATCATCTTCAGGTTCGGATTGCGCTGGCGCATTTCCTTGAGCAGCGTCGGGCCGTCCATCTCCGGCATGACGACGTCGGAGACGACGATGTCGACTTCGCCGCCGCGTTCTTCAAGCACCTGGATCGCTTCGACGCCGTTGCCGGCTTCGAGCACCGTATAGCCGCGGGAGGCGAGACCGCGCGCGTTGAGGCCACGCAAGCCTTCCTCGTCTTCCACCAGCAGGATCGTGCCGCTGCCGGTGAGATCGATCTGCTTCTCCGCTGCGCGGCTCGGTACAGGCACCGCGGCTTCGGCGACTTCTTCAACACTGCCGGTGAAGCGCGGCAGGAAGATACGGAACGTCGTGCCTTTGCCCTCAACCGAGTCGACGAAGATGAAGCCATCGGTCTGCTTGATTATGCCGTAGACAGTCGACAGACCGAGGCCCGTGCCCTTGCCGACCTCCTTGGTGGAGAAGAAAGGCTCGAAGATCTTGTCGAGGATGTCGGCCGGCATGCCGGTGCCGGAGTCGGCGACTTCGATCAGCACGTAGTCGGCGGCCGGCAGCGGCTTGTACGAAAGTTTCGCGCACTCCTCGGCTGAGATGTTTTGCGTTCGGACGTGAAGTTTGCCGCCGTCCGGCATCGCGTCGCGCGCGTTGACCGCGAGATTGACGATGACTTGTTCGAACTGCGAGATGTCGGCGCGGATCGGCCAGACATCGCGACCGTGCGTGACATCGAGCGAGACCTTCTCGCCGATCAGACGGCGCAGCAGCATCGTCAAATCGGAGACGACTTCGCCGAGATCGATCACCTGGGGACGCAGCGTCTGACGACGCGAGAAGGCGAGCAGCTGACGCACCAGCGCAGCGGCGCGGTTCGCATTCTGCTTGATCTGCATGATGTCTTGGAAAGACGGATCGGTCGGCTTGTGCGCGTTGAGCAGGAAGTCCGTCGCCATCATGATGGCGGAGAGCACGTTGTTGAAATCGTGCGCGATGCCGCCGGCGAGTTGGCCGACCGCCTGCATCTTCTGCGATTGCGCGAATTGCGTTTCGAGCGCGCGCTGCGCCGTCGTCTCGGTTGTGTAGACGATCGCGGCTTCACCATCGCGTTCGTCGCCTTCGACCGGCGCGACGAAAACGAGCGCCGAACGATTGCCCTCGCCCGACAGCGCAACGTCGAATGCCGCGATATCGCCCATGCCATCGGCCGCTTTGCCGATCGCAGCTTCGAGCGCGGCCCGATCGCGCTCCGCGATCACCGGCAGGATCGAACGGCCCTCGGCCGGCAGCGTCTCGGCTTTGAGCACACCCTGGTTGAGGCGCGCGAACGGCGCGTTGGAGCGCACGATGCGTCCGCCGCGGTCGACGGTCGCGATCGCCATCGGCGCATTGTGGAAGAAGCGCATGAAGCGCACTTCGGCGGCGCGTTGCGGATCGCCGTCGTCGCGGGCGCGGTTGAGCACGAGCGTGCGCGAGTCACCCGCGCGGCCATCCGCGCCGAATGCGACCTTGTGATAGAGGCGCACCGGCAGCGTGCGGCCGCCGCGCGTGCGCAAATCGAGATCGAACACGTCGGTGCGCACTTCGCCGGGCGCGGCCGAGAATGTCGTGATGAGCGCGGCGCCGTCGCCGGCGACCACTTCGGCAAGTGCCAGACCGGACGAACCGATCTGTGCGAGGTCGTGATCGAGCCACGATGCAAGCGTCGCGTTGAGATACGTCACGCGGCCTTGCGCATCGACCGAGAAGAAACCGGCCGGCGCGTGATCGAGATAATCGATCGCGTGTTGTAGTTCCTGAAACACGTTCTCCTGACGCTCGCGATCGCGCGTGATATCGGCGACGGTCCACACGGTGGATTGCGCTTCCGGTCCGCTCTCGCCGAGCGGACGCACGCGGAGGCGCAACCAGCGCGCACCACCGGCACCCGGCAAACGCACCTCTTCCTGCAGCGGGCGCCCTTCGCGGGCCGCCTTCATCAGACGATAGAGTGCTTCGGAGAGATCCGGCTCGCCGACGAAAGCTCGCTCGACCGGACGCACGTCGTCCTCGCCGCGTGCTCCTGTGAGCGCGAGATAGGATTTGTTCGCGTACTGGACGCGGCCCTTCGCGTCGGTGACCAGAATGCCGTCGATGGCGCCATCGCTGACGGCGTTGCGCAGATGACCTTTAACACTCGCGCCGGCGCGCAGAATGCCGGCTGCAACCGCGAACATCGACACGACGCCGATGACGGCAAGCGCCGCCAGCATCATGAGGATGTAGGTCTCGGAATTCTCCCGCCCGACGAATAGGAGGCCGATCGCTGCCGCAACCAACAGCGCAGCCACGGCCAAGACCATCGTCACGGACCCGCCCGGCCCGCCCGCGTTGTCGCGGGGGAAGCCTTCACTTACATTCTGGATCGCCATGCCGGGAAGCCTTCTGGTGCCAAAGGCGCGCGCCGATTCGCTGTTTGTTCGACATTATCATGGGCGCGATGTGCACAGCGGAACGGTTGTTGGCCAGCGGAGCGGACGCTGCCTTCCTTCACGGCCAACCAGAGCCCTTTCCGCAAGCTGGAATAGATGCCCAATCTCGCGTGGTTATGGTTAACGCGAGGTTACCACAGCGGATGCTCGCTCGGCGAGTGCCCGGACCGCTTAAAAGCAATGCCGCGGCACGCCCTTCGACGCCCGCGGCATTCGGTGAGGAAGAACTGGAAAGGGCGTCAGCCCAGCCGCTGAACGATGGCGTCGCTGAAATCGCCGGTCGACGCCGTGCCGCCGAGATCGCCGGTCTTGATCTTGTCGGCGTTGAGTGTGAGGTCGATCGCTTTACGGATGGCAGCGGCCTTTTCCTTCTCTGCGACGTGATCGAGCATCAGGCAGGCCGCGAGCAGCAGCGCGATCGGGTTGGCGATCCCCTTCCCGGCGATATCCGGCGCGGAGCCGTGCACGGCTTCGAAGATCGCAGCGTCCGGTCCGATATTTGCGCCCGGCGCCATGCCGAGGCCGCCGATCAAGCCGGCGATGAGATCCGACAGGATGTCGCCGAACAGGTTCGTGGTGACGATGACGTCGAACTGCTCCGGCTTCATCACGAGCTGCATCGCGCAGGCATCGACGATGCGATCGTCCATCGCGACGCGGCCTTCGTATTCCTTTGCGATCTCGCGGCCGGCGGCGAGGATCAAGCCGGTGAGCGATTTGAGCACGTTGGCTTTGTGCACCACCGTGACCTTCTTGCGGCCATGCGCGAGCGCGTGTTCGAAGGCGTAACGCACGATGCGGCGCGACTCCGCTTTCGTATTGATGCCCTGCGAGATGGCTACGGCTTCGGGATCGTCGCCGACCTGAATGAAGTGCTCGAACGCGACATACAGCCCTTCGAGGTTTTCACGGATCAGCACGATATCGATGTTCTCGTAGCGGCCGCCAGGCGTGAGTGTCTTGGCCGGGCGCAGATTGGCGTAGAGGCCGAAGGTTTCGCGCAAGCGCACGTTGACGGAGCGATAACCGCCGCCGACCGGCGTCGTCAGCGGACCTTTGAGCGCGAGCTTGGTGCGGCGAATGCTGTCCAGCGTTGCCTGCGGCATCGGCTCACCACCGTGCTCGACGCCGGCGAGGCCACCGTATTGGCGGTCCCATTCGAACGGCGCTTTCACCGCATTCAGAATCTTGACGACGGCGTCGGAAATTTCCGGACCGATGCCGTCGCCCGGAATGAGCGTCGCCGCAATGCCTTGGGTCATATGAATTCCTCGAAAATGGATGCTGAAAAATAGCGGGGCCGTGTGTTTCAATCTGCCTGCACGGCAACGTTGACGACAAGCGACCGGGGATTGTCTTCGCGAATGTTCGGTTGAGAACGCGGGCAAAAACCGCCTGGGCAACTGACGGGACCGGCAACTTTTATGGTTAACTATAGGTTCGACGAATCCGGTCGCCGCGGCCGGCGCGCGTTCCCCATTCGCCGCATATCGCGAGAGCGCTGTCCAAAGCTAGCAAGTACCGAAATCGCGCCCTAATACCAATTGAGCAAGGCCGACAAGTACACCGCAGTGCGTCCGGGCTTCGCAGCTTGTCGAATCAAGCCGCAAGTCCGGCACCGCCGCTGGTCGAGTCAAATAACCCAATCGTGCGCCGTGATGGCGGCCAAAGACTTATCATGAAAAAAAACCGTCACTCCGTGATCATTGAAAACGACGTCGCGGCCAATTTGCGTCATATGGAATAGTGCGTTCCCATCGCTCATGTAACCAAAATTCGCAAATTGCGCCTGGTCGTATTGGTCGAAACCGTAGATGTGATTGACGCTCGGGGAGTTGGCATCGAAAACAAAATCATCGGCACCGAGACCGCCGATCAGTGTGTTCGAACCCGTGCCTGCGTCGAGTTTGTCGTTCCACTGCCACGCAGTGATCTCGATGAACGATTGCAAAGCAGCGTTCTTGAGACTGATGTGCTCTACCGATTCAGAAAATGCGCTGACAACGCTTTCTCTCGAATTTCCTGCGTTGAGATAAGCGACCCAAGACACAAATCCGGAAGCCTCAGGCGCTCTATCGAGAACATTGTTGTAGAGCAACGTGACGAACTGCTCGTTGTTGAGCGAGCCCTAGGTTTGTCGAAATTCCGCCGATTGCACAAACTGAGTGGTGATACTCTGAAGCGAAGCTCCAGAATTATTTCCTCCAACCCAACCAGTAAAGCCGCCGACATCCGGCTCGCGACCAAAGATCGTATCGTACAGCCTGTAGATCTGGCCAACCGATTGTCCATAAACGACCTCAGAAGCATAACCCATCTCCCCCATTGCAGAGATGGACTTGAACTCAGAGGACTCCGAGAATCCGAGCAGCACGCTTGCACGCGATGCGCCTGCATCTAGGTATGCAACCCACGAAGTAAAGCCGCTCTGATCGGGAGCTCGGTCCAGAACGTTGTTGTAAAGCAGCGCAACGAACTGCGGATTCGACAGCGCGCCATATGTCTGCTGGAACTCGGCCGAAACGACAAAAGCATTCGCTACCGACGTCAGCGTTTGCTGACCGCTCGCTAGTCCCGCTGCCCACGAAGTGAAGCCGACGAAGTCGGGAGCTCTATCAAACGTCGCGCCGTAGAGCCGATAAACGGCCCCCTGGTTTGCCGATAGACTGAATACTTCACCGCCGTTGAGATAGTCGTTGCCGTCGCGACCGAACAATTGGTCGGCCCCTAGACCGCCGTCGAGTACATCGGAGCCAGAGCCGCCGTCGAGAAGATCGTTTCCGTCAAGGCCCCTGACAATGTCGTTGCCATCAAACGCGTAGATAACATCGTTTCCGGGAGTACCGAAAAGCGTATCATCTCCTGCGAAAGGATCCGCACCAAACGCATCAGCCGCTTCAGCGTCGACTTTGACATTAGCGTTTCCAAGCGTTGCCGTCTTTGTCACCGTCCCCGACAGACCGCCGCCACTGAATGTAATCGTGTATGACCCCGGCGGCACCGCTAGTTGCCAGCCGCCAGAATCCCAGCTCGTTGTGGTATAGGTCTGCGAGCCGCTCTTTAGAGTGATTAAAACGCCGCTTAATCCTTCCCCGATATCGTAAAAATTATCGTTGTCGCTGTCATTGATTATCACGCCGACAAACTGCGCGGCGTATCCCGACCGTGCGCCAAGCTCCTGCGAGATCACGTAGGGGCCAACGCTCGTTGCCGAGTTGCTTTCCGCGACGACCGAGATACCAATTTCTTTGTAAGCGCTATTCGCAAGGTTGATGCGATGACCAGCTGGATCTTGCATGCCGTCACCGCGCGTTCGCCAATCAGCATAAAGCTGACCGTTCGACATGATGTCCTCTACGTCGTAACCCCAATCGATCACGAAGCCTGCATGGCCCGAGACCAAGTTATCGGCGAACGCGTAGATGTTTTCGCCAAGCGCGGTGTATCCGTTAAATCCAGCGTTTGTGGCGCGCTGTGCAAGGCTCTGCTCGTTCGGAAGCTGGTGACTTTGTTGATCGTAAGCGATCATGTTTGCATTATGGCTTGCAGCAGCGCCGTTGAGCGCGCTGCTCCAAGCCAGCGGTGCGACTGCCGCTGTCGCATTAAGTTGTGCCAGCAGCGATCCACGGTCGACGCCAAAATAGTTGATCGCCGCAGTAACATTGCCGTCCGCCCCTGATCCAGTTAATCGGCCGTATTCGCCCGATGGATCGGCCCTGAATTTGTTGACGAGCTCGAGCATGAGCTGCTCTTGAGCAGTCGGAAGCGACATAGTCGGTACCTCGGCAAGAGACGCGCTAGTGCGTCCTTGCTCACAACCTCGCACAGAGCAGCATACCCGGTGCGGTGTCTCGTTAAGCACCACTTCCAAAACGCTGAACGAGCTGAAAAAACCCTTAGTTAGTTCGATCGACTTTGGAGATGGAGGGACGCTGTGCGAACGGCGCTGCCCCTATTCGAAGAGATTGGCAATGAGGCGCGCCATCGCCGATGATTCGAACTGATTGATTGCGCAGGAGTGGGTCAGGCCAACCGGGCGATGCGGCAGACGCTGGTCGAAGAATTGCCCGCGACTTTCCGACACGTGCGGCAGAGGCCTCAACAACTTCTGCTTTTAATCCCGCTCGGCTTCTACACTACGACGCTTCGCTGAGGGAGCTGCTCACGCACCCAAAGACGATCGGCCAAGCGCGCGCCGCGCATCATCGCGATCAAGGACACCGATAGTCTTGCGGACGGCGCGCATCACATACTGTCCAGGCTTGTAAGTCACGCACTCCTCAACGCGGAATCCGGCGAGGCCGAGTATGGAACCGAACTGAACGCCCGAGTAAGAGTTCACCCAACTTTTCATTTGCTCGGACGCGACTGTCTCCGTGAGGCATGTGTTTTGCAACCTGCCGATGCAGTCGTCCATCGGATCTACCGAGTTTCAAAACGACACACCGAAGGAGACGCTAATTTGTTCACTTACGATGCACGCGACAGGTGGCTTACGCGCGAAGAGAAGATCGCATGGGTCCGTGCCGCCCTATGGATCGTGATGGGCGGGGCCGCGCTGGTGTTGACGGTACTCGATCTAACTGGGCTGATCTGACCACCGGCACCCTGACCTTACATCATTGAGACGCTGGGTGCGCGCAGCGGCCCGCTGATCGTGGTTGAGAACACGAGCACACTTTGCACGCCAGAGGAGTAGCAGCGCTTCCAGAAGCGGCAGGCCTCCCAGCCGGCATGTGGCATTCCAACTCCCGGGCTGGCGGCAACACCGAGGGGCATCGCGCTGGCACCAACCGCGACGACCGTGTCAAGGTTACCGGCCACGCCGACCCACGCACGACAGCGGAAATCTACGATCGAGGAGTGCTCGAAGCGCACCGCCGCGTGGCCCGGGCCAGGGTCAGTTTCGGGGCGGGGAATACAGAATAGGAACGTGCGCGGGAACGGATCGAGGAACGTGTGAATTTCGCCAATGAGTGCAACCGGATGGCCGGAATCATGGTTAACTATAGGTTAAGAAAGAATAGCTGCCGGATAGTCATCCGGCGGCTTTGACCGTACAAATGGTAGCCTGGACGTGTTCGACGGCACCACTTAGACATTGCCGTGTTACATTTTGGCCGTGTCAGTTTTTGGCGACCGCGCAGGCGGTTGGTTTCGACGCCGGGGTACGCTGGTTCACACCGGCGATGGGCGAGTGAGGTAGAATGCTCGATAGTTTCAACGATCTTTCGACGCCGGTGAAGCTGGCCATCGCGGTCGTCGTGGTGCTGGTGCTCATCGTGCTGGTGTACTTCCTGTTCCGTGGACGCGGTGGTGGCCGTGTCGGCGGCGGAAGCTCAGCGCGTGGACGTCAGCCGCGTCTCGCCGTGATCGATGCCGCAGCGGTCGACCAACGCCGCCGGCTCGTCCTCATCCGCCGCGACAACGTCGAGCATCTCGTCATGATTGGCGGCCCGACCGACATCGTGATCGAGCCGAACATTCTGCGCTCCGTCCCGGTCTCGCAGCCGCGCGAACTGCCGGCACAAGGCGCGCAGGCCGCGCAGGTGCAACAGCGCGACACCGCGACGTTGCCGCCGCCGCAATCGCGTGAGCTGCCGCCGCCGATGCAGTCGCGTGAATTGCCGCCGCCATTGCCGGAGCCGCGTGAGGCACCGGCGATGCGTGAGCCGCCGCCGATGCGCGTTCCGTCGCGCGTCCCGGCACCGACGCGCAACGAGCCACGCGCCGAACCGATGCCGGCGCCGATCGTGAGGACGCCGGAGCCGGTGCGCCCGCCGCCGTTCCCGCCGGTTCAGCCGCGTTCGGACGCGCCCGCCCCGGTTGCCGCCGACAATTCGCTCGCCGAGATGGCGAGCAAGCTCGAAGCCGCGTTGCGCCGTCCTGGCGCGCCGCGTCCGCCGTCGTCGCCGTTGCGCGCACCGCCGCTCGCGGAGCCGCCGCCGCCGATCGCTCCGGACGCCGGACCGCCGACGATCCGCGTGCCGTTGCCGCCCGTGCGACGCGATCCGCCGAAGGTCGAAGCACCGAAGGTGGACACTCCCAAGGCCGAAGCCCCGAAGACCGAAGCTCCGAAGGCCGAGGCGGCCGCCGCTCCGTCGCCGCAAGCCGCCGCCTCTGCTGCTCCGCAGCCGGCGAAGAGCGATGCGCCGACATCGCCGGGATCGCCGCCGATCCAGAAATCGGTATTCGACAGCCTCGAAGAAGAGATGGCGAGCCTGCTCAAGACCGGCGCGCCCGAGAAGGCCGACGGCGACAAGAAGTAATCTCCGGAGATAAGCGGTGAGCGCTCTCACGATTCGCAAGCTCACCGCCGCCGAAGCCGACGCCAAGCAGAGTGAGCTTGCCGACGTTCTTGTCGACGCGGTAGCAAACGGCGCGTCCGTAAACTTCATGACAGGCTTCACGCACGACGAAGCGCTCGTCTTCTGGCGGGGCCAAATCGATGGCGTCGCGAGCGGCGATCGCTCGCTGCTCGCCGCCAGCGATGGCCGCAGCATCGTCGGCACAGTGATCGTTTATTTCATGCAGCAGCCGAACCAGCCGCACCGCGCCGAGATCGGCAAGATGCTCGTGCACTCATCGCTGCGGCGGCAGGGATTGGGACGGCGTCTCTTAGAGGCTGCCGAGGCTGAAGCGCTTGCGGCGGGACGCACGCTTCTGATGCTGGATACGGAGACCGGCAGCGCCGGAGACAAGCTCTACCGCGCGTGCGGCTGGATCGAATTCGGCAAGGTGCCGGGTCACGCCTATCGACCGGGCGGCAAACTCGCCACGACGACGTTCTTCTACAAGAACCTCAGCGAGACCCACCGCGCGCCGCCGGCGCGCGGCTAGGTCGCATCGCGGAAGCGATCAATCGTCGCGATAGACGCGCTCGCGACGCTCGTGGCGTTCCTGCGCTTCGAGCGAGAGCGTTGCGATCGGGCGCGCCTCGAGGCGGCGGATCGCAATCGGCTCACCGGTCTCTTCGCAGTAGCCGTACGTGCCGTCGTCGATGCGTGTGATCGCGGCATCGATCTTCGAGATGAGCTTGCGCTGGCGGTCGCGTGCGCGAAGCTCAATGGCTCGATCGGTCTCGGAAGATGCGCGGTCAGCAAGGTCGGGATGATTGACGTTCTCATCCTGCAGATGCTGCAGCGTTTCCTTGGCTTCCTTGAGGATCTCTTCTTTCCAGGCCAAGAGCTTGCCGCGGAAATAATCCCGCTGCCGTTCACTCATGAACTGCTCTTTGTCGGTCGGGCGATACGCTTTCGTCTTCACAGACATTCAGACCACTCCACCCCTAAACTTATGCGCGAGTCTTTGTCTCGCGCGGGGGCTTATAATCCCACCTTGACGACAGGACAATAACGGATTTGCGTTGGCCACAAGACGGGCATTTCCGCCTTACTACAACACCTTAGTAGAGGGTTCTTGCATAACCGCAAAGCATTGCAGCGTAAAAAGAAAGCACTCGATTTGCGAGAGGGTGTTCACCACGGCCTGCGACTCACCTCCGCGCCGACACACGCGGCGAATGGTTGCTTTCGGACAGTCCTCATGTCCTATTGCGGCAAAGTCACTTCCCCGAACGAATAAAGGAATGCGGCGTTCGTTGCCGCCAGCGGAGACAGCATGCGTTTCGACGGAACCAGCGCCTATGTGGCAACCGAAGATCTCAAGGTTGCGGTGAATGCCGCGATTGCCCTCGAACGCCCCCTGCTGGTCAAAGGCGAACCCGGAACCGGCAAGACCGTGCTGGCCATCGAAGTCGCCAAGGCGCTCGGCGCTCCGCTACTCGAATGGCACATCAAGTCGACCACCAAGGCGCAACAAGGTCTCTACGAATACGACGCGGTGACGCGACTGCGTGACTCGCAGCTCGGCGACGAGCGCGTCAAGGACATCCGCAACTACATCAAGCGCGGCAAATTGTGGGAAGCCTTTACGCATGAAGGCCGCCCGGTTCTGCTGATCGACGAGATCGACAAGGCGGACATCGAATTCCCGAACGATCTGCTGCAAGAGCTCGATCGCATGGAGTTCTTCGTCTACGAGACCGGCGAGATCGTGAAGGCGAAGCAACGCCCGGTCGTCATCATCACGTCAAACAACGAGAAGGAACTGCCGGACGCGTTCCTGCGCCGCTGCTTCTTCCACTACATCCGCTTCCCGGATCAGGAGACGATGCAGGCCATCGTCGACGTCCATTTCCCGGGCATCAAGCAGCGCCTCGTTGCCGAAGCGCTGCGGCTCTTCTACGAAATCCGCGATGTGCCGGGCATGAAGAAGAAGCCGTCGACGTCGGAGCTGCTCGATTGGTTGAAGCTTCTAATGGTCGAAGACATCGGGCCGGAGACGCTGCGCGAGCGCGATCCGAAGAAGCTCATTCCGCCGCTGCATGGCGCGCTGATCAAGAACGAACAGGACGTCCACCTGTTCGAACGTCTTGCCTTTATGACGCGGCGCGAAGGCCGCCCGCAGTAGAGACGTTTTCGCCGAGAGACTGACGACGATGCGTCGCTTGATGTTGCTCCGACACGCGAAGTCCGACTGGTCCGAAGCCGGTCAGGCGGACATCGACCGCGTGTTATCGGCACGCGGTCGCAGCGCAGCGCCTCGCGTCGGCGAATATATGGCGGGTCAGGCGCTGGTGCCCGACCTCGCCCTCGTATCGAGCGCACAGCGGACGCGCGAGACCTGGGAGCTTGTCTCCGGCGCCTACAAGGAGCCACCGGCCTCGACGATCGAGCCGCGCGTTTACGATGCCTCGGCCGACAAGCTGCTCCGCGTCATCCGCGAGACGCAGCCGGACGTGCATGCCTTGCTCGTCGTCGGGCACAATCCGGCGATGGAAGAGCTTGCCGACAGCCTGGTCACGATGGGCGATCCGGTCTCACGCGATGCGATGGACGAGAAGTTCCCGACCGCAGCGCTGGCCGTCATCGATTTCGCGACCGACAGCTGGAGCGACATTGCGCAAGGCACCGGGCGGCTCGACCGGTTCGTGACGCCGCGCTCGCTGCGGCTCGAATAGTTTGTACACGCCGGGTCTCGTGCTTATCTCCGCCGCATGAACTGGCTGACCCAACTCACCGAAGAGACGCGCATCACGGCGCGCGCGCTCGGCGACTATACGGCGGGCCTGTTCAACCCGACGCTGCGGCTCGGCGTGACCGGCCTCTCCCGCTCCGGCAAGACGGTGTTCATCACGGCGCTCGTCCATGCATTGACGCAAGGTGGTCGCCTGCCCGTCTTCGAGGCTTTGGCAAAAGGCCGCATCACGGGAGCGAGGCTGGCGCCGCAGCCGGACGATAACGTGCCGCGCTTCGACTACGAGAACCATCTCAAGGCGCTGGTCGACGCACGCGTCTGGCCCGACTCGACGCGGCGCATCAGCGAGCTGCGGCTCGTCATCGACTATCAGCCGGCGGGCGGCGGCGCGGACCGTACGCTGACGCTCGACATCGTCGATTATCCGGGTGAGTGGCTCCTCGATCTGCCGTTGCTGACGAAGACCTATGCGGAGTGGTCGGCCGATACGATCACGCGGTCCCGGCAGGGCACGCGCGCCGGACTTGCCGGCGAATGGCACGCGAACCTGAAGACTCTCAATCCGGATGCGCCGGCGGACGAAGCCGTCGTGCAGGATGCCGCGCGGCTATTCACGTCGTATCTGCGCGCGTGCCGCGAAGACAAATTCGCGATGAGCCTGCTGCCGCCCGGCCGCTTCCTGATGCCGGGCGATCTTGAAGGCTCGCCCGCCCTCACCTTCGCGCCGATCGAATTATCGCCCGGCGTCGAGATCGCCGACGGCTCGCTTGCCGCGATGATGGAGCGCCGCTTCGAGGCTTACAAGGACGTGCTGGTGCGGCCGTTTTTCCGCGAGCACTTCGCGCGGCTCGACCGGCAGATCGTGCTCGTCGATGCGCTGGCGGCCTTCAACGCAGGGCCGGACGCACTTCAGGATCTGCAGGCGACGCTCACCGAAATTCTCGACTGCTTCCGTGTCGGACGGCAGACGCTGTGGAGTTCGCTGTTTCGTCCGCGTGTCGACCGCATTTTGTTTGCGGCGACAAAGGCCGATCACCTCCACCACACCAGCCATGACCGACTCGAGCGCATTCTCTCGCGCATGATCGCGACCGCGATCGACCGCGCGAAGTTCACAGGCGCCGCGATCGACGTCGTGGCGCTCGCGGCCGTGCGGGCGACGCGCGAGGCGATGGTAGCGGTCGGACGCGACCGCCTGCCCTCGATCATGGGCACGCCGCTGAACGGCGAAACGATTGCCGGCCAGACCTTCGATGGCCAGTCCGAGACCGCGGTGTTTCCAGGCGATCTGCCGGAGGATCCCTCGAAGCTCTTCGATCCTGCCGGTACCGGTTTTCGCGGGCTCACGAGTGGCGCCGGAACAGACAGCGACTACCGGTTCCTGCGCTTCCGCCCGCCGCTGCGCGAGCGTGAGGGTGACAAGCCGCCATCGCTCCCCCACATACGTCTCGACCGTGCGCTCCAATTCCTGATCGGAGACAAATTGGCATGAGCGAGCAGCGCCGCCCGGCCGTTTTCCGGCTCGACGATCCGCATGTCGCGATCAGCGACGTGGATGCGCCGCTGCGCAGCCGTGGCCGCTCCGACATCGTCATCCAGCCCGAGCCCGAGGCTGCGTTGCCGGCCGAAATCTTGGCGCCGCCCGCACGCAAGCGTTTTCGCTGGGGCACGGTGTTCTGGTCGGCGCTTGGCGGCCTCGTGTCGATGGGCGCGAGCCTCTCGGTTTGGAAGCTGGTCGAAGACCTGTTCGCCCGCAACGAATGGCTCGGCTGGCTTGGATTTGTGCTGGCGGTGGTCGCGGCGTTTGCGTTGCTGGTCATCGTCGTGCGCGAGAGTATCGGGCTGATGCGTCTCGCGGCTGTCGAGACGTTGCGCGAGCGCGCCGTTGCCATTCTCGCCAGCGACGATCGGGACGCGGGGCGATCATTGATCGGCGATCTGATCGCCTTCGCGCGCAAGGTGCCGCGTCTCGCTCGCGGGCGCGTCGCGCTTGAAAGTCACGGCCAGGATATCATCGACGGCGCCGACCTCGTGCGCCTTGCCGAGCGCGAACTCCTTCCGGATCTCGACGCCGAGGCACGGCAGCTTGTCGCCGATGCTTCGAAGCGCGTGTCGGTCGTCACTGCGGTCAGTCCGCGTGCCGCCGTCGATATGCTGTTCGTGCTCTACACCGCCGTGCGGTTGATCCGCCGCCTCGCCGAGCTTTACGGCGGACGCCCCGGCTGGCTCGGAATGATCCGGCTCGTGCGTGAAACGATCACGCACCTCGCAGTCACCGGCGGCATGGCGGCCGGCGACTCGATCGTGCAGCAGATGCTTGGCCACGGCGTCGCCGCGAAGCTGTCGGCGAAGCTCGGCGAAGGCGTGTTGAACGGCCTGCTGACGGCGCGTCTCGGGCTCGCGGCGATCGACGTCGTGCGTCCGCTTCCATTCACGGCATTGCCGCGGCCGACAATGACGGATGTCGCGAGCGGCTTCGTCCGCCGCAGAGAGGCGAAGGACGAAGACGTTTAGCTGTCGAGCGGCAGGACTTGCGGCGGCAGCGCATCGGCGCGGTAATAACCGGGACGATTGCGATAGAAGAATGTGCCGAGTTGCCAAGCCAACAGCGCCATAAATACAAAGCCAAATGCGGCCGCGCCGCCGACGCCTGCCGACACTGTGCGCCAGATCAGCACCACCATTGCGACGAACATGCCGATCATCGCGACGATGCCGGGCCAATACAAATACGGCGACAGTCCGACGAGAAGCTGAGGCGTCGACCCGGTCGCGCGGATGCGCTCATGCAGCGTGCGCAGAAACGCCGTGTAGTCGGCATCGCGGCGCTGCTGCTCCACCATGCTGCGCCATGAGGTCGACGCGACGGTGAGCTTCGGCAGACCCTTCACCCAGATCTCTGCGATGAACCGATAGTTCGCCAGCGTGATCGGGCGAAACGACAAGCGGATCGCGCGGATATCGCTATACGGAACCTCGCCGCCGTGGCGGCCGACCTCCCAGTGGAACTCGTCCGGCGCCGCACGAAACGCGCACGCGCTGCCCATGACGGACGGCTTGTAGGCGTATTCGGGATCACCCGGCGGGGGCTCGTGCGCTTCTGCGGCGTCAGTCATCCGGGCTGTGTAGCACCCATGCGGGCGCGATCAACCGCCTTGAGGTCGCGGCCACGGCTTCGCATATTAAGCTTCCTGCTGGTCGCATTTTCTTGACGTGAACCGGTATCCACTTCACTCGAAAAAGCTCTCTATGTGCGCACGCATCAGCCAGTTCAGCGAGCCGTTCAAGTTGCAGTTCGTCGATGGTCTCGACATCGTCGACTCCCGACTCAGCAATATCCCGCGCCGCTACAACGGCGCGCCGGGGCAAGACTTGCTGGTCATCCGCGAGAACCACCGCAGCAGCGAGCGCTCGCTCGACCTGATCCGCTGGGGCTATGTGCCGAACTTCAACAAGGACGCGAAGCCGAAGACGAAGCTCGTCAACATCCGCGCCGAGACGGTCGCGACCTCACGCATGTTCGCGGAGAGCTATGCCAAACGGCGCTGTATCATTCCGGTCGACAATTTCTTCGAGTGGCGCGAGGAAGGCGGCGCGAAGCAGCCGTACGCGATCGGTATGAAGGATGGCGCACCCTTCGCGCTCGCCGGCTTGTGGGACAATTGGAAACATCCGGAGACCGGCGAGTGGCAGCGCACGTTTGCGGTGCTCACGGTCGACGCGAATGAGCTGATGGCGCAGATCCATCACCGCATGCCGGTGATCCTGCGCAACGAGGATTGCGAGCGGTGGATCAGCGAGGAAGCGGATCCGCGCGAGTTGCTCAAGCCCTACCCGTCCGAGCCGATGCGGATGTGGCGTGTATCGCGCCGCGTGAATTCGGTGCGCGAGGACGATCCCGGATTGGTCGAACCTGAAAGCACCTGAGGGAACTTGCCGAGCGCGGTCCACGTTGGTTTGATCATCGGGAGGACCGCATGGACAAGAACCGAATCAAAGGCGCGGCGAAGCAGATCAAAGGATCGATCAAAGACACGGCCGGAAAAATCACCGGCAGCACACAGCTTCGCGTCGAAGGCAAGGCCGACAAGGTCGCCGGCAAGGTTCAGAACGCTTTCGGTAAATTGAAGGATACGCTGAAGGGCCGCTCGTACTAATCGATTTGAACAGCAATCACCTGCCGTCGCTTACGGAGCGCGACCTATCGTTCGTCATGGCCCGCTTAATGCGGGCCATCCACGTCTTAATTAGCCCCACAGATCAGAAAGACGTGGATGGCCCGGACAAGCCGGGCCATGACGGAGAATGCTGAGAAGCCTCAGCCCCACAAGTCGGCGTAGTTGGGGAATTTCTTGAGCGTCTTGTCGTAGCGCGTCGGCTCGAGCAACGGCAGCGCGATGCCGAGACCGAAGTTCGCAATGGCAGACGTGTGACGCACGTAGAGATCGATCGGCGCCAACTCCTGACGGAGATGCAGCTTCGGATCGTAGTTGAGGCCGTTGCTGACGAAGCGCTTGTAACCTTGCGCGATCGCCCAATTCATCACGTCACGGAACGTGTAGTGATAGAGGTGCAGGTTCAGCGCGACCGTGTAATCGAGGCCGATGTATTCGTCATAGATCGCGTCGGCGTGCACCATGCAGAGGTTGAACGCGACGATCTTGCCGTTCTGACGCCAGAGGAAAAAGCGAACGCGATCCGGCATACGGCGGCCGAGTTCGATAAGGTATTCCTTCGTCAGCTTCTCGAAGTGCAGGCTCGAGCGCTCGTAGACGTTGAGATAGAGCGGATAAATCTCGTCGATGACATCGCTGACGTCGCGCACGACTGTCATCTCGATCGGGTCAGCTTTGGCAGCCGCTTTGAATTTGCGGCGCAGATCCTTGCGCGCGATGCGGCTCAGCTTCTTCTGCATGTAGTCGTCGAAGTTGTCGAAGTCCAAACGCAGCTGCGTCATCGGCAGGCTGGGAACGCGCGTGAAGCCGGCGTTATCGCGCAGGACCGCGAGCGCGTCGCGGTACCGCGAGGCAAATTCCTTCAGCACCACGATCGGTGCCTTCATGGCGCGCGCATGTTTGCGCAGCGAGCCCGCAAGTGCAGCCCCGATGGCGTGGCGCTCTCCCGCCGTTGTGGCATCGAGATGACCTTCGCCAGCCGCGCAGCCAACCATCAATGTGCGCAGCCGCATGAAGCGCGGCCACACGCGGCGGACTTTGGCGACCGCATTCTGAATGGTCGCGCCGACGCCGGCGAGCAGATCTTGGTCGAGGAGGAAGAACGGCTGGATGGCCCTCGCTTCGCCGTGCTGATCGAGGAACACGAAGTAGCGATGCTCGAACGAGCCCTCGACCGTGTTCTCGACGATCTCGTAATAGCGGCGGTCTTTGCGCTGCTCGGCGAAAGCGCGCTGCCAGCGCGGCTGATCCGCCAATTCGCGGCCCGTGACGACAACGACTTTCCAGCCGGCGCCAAGCACGGGCGCGGCAAGGCTGTTCTCAGATACCGTTACGGATGGCGCAGCCGACGTCGAGGCCTGAACCTTGGCCAACTTCACGTCACGGTCGAACGATTGGGTGATACTCATTACCCGGCAGCGCCCCGCGTTATTCTCACAACCCACATATAGGGTTTGGCCCATTCCGAAGGTACGGGCCAGATGTGGAAAAGTTGTATGAACAATGTCCTAACGCGATGAGGGGCGGTGTACCCGCCCCTCGCGCTTCAGCCAGAATATTGCTGAATAGTCTTTAGCCGCGGTTAGCGGCGGCGACGCGCCGGAACGGGTTCCCACTGCGGGTTCGCGTCGAACATCGCGTCGACGACGAGACCACCAAGGAACGGCACGACGCAGTTTGCGCCCATGCCCATCGCTTCACGCTGGGTCAGCGGACGACCTTCGGTGTTGTGCACCCAAGCAGCCGCAACCATCGGCGTCAGCGCCATGCAGCCCACCGTGGTGAGGCCCCAAGCGCCGGTGTTGAAGTGACGGCCGCCGCCTGCATTGAGGAAGCGCTTGTGCTCGATTGCGTAGTAGGTGCCAGTCATGGCGCCACCAACAATCACGCCGCTCCAGAAGATGCGGGCATCGCCGAGATCGAACGGACCGATCTGGACGTGCGGATAACCGCCGCGCGACTGCGCGCTAGCGGGGGCAACGAACGAGGCGAGAACCGCAACGGCGGCCACTGCTGCACACAGGATTTTCTTCATGTCACTTTCCCCATGCCGGGGCCAAAGCCCAGGCAAATCAGCCCAAATAGAATCGACCCATCATATGTGACTTGAGGACAACCGAAAGTCGAGCAGCCGAAAAGCAACACTCAGGATTAATTGGGACTATTCAAATTTGATCGAATTCGCGCGGGTTTCCAGCCAGAGTCCCGCTATTTCGCCAGCTCCATGCGGCCCAGCAGCTTTTTTTTGATGTCGATGTCGCGGTTTAGCCGGTGCCGAAAGGTCGCGATATTGGCGAAGTAACTGTCCGGCTGGCCGACCTGCCGCGCCGCCTCGACGTAGATCGGGTCCTTGGCGGCCTGCTCGCAGGCGGCCGCCAGCCGCGTCACCACCTCGCGAGGCGTGGCGGCCGGCGCCATCAGGCCGCCGATGCTGACAGGTGCAACCTCGAACCCCTGCTCCCGGATCGTCGGCACCTCCGGAAACCGCGGGTGCCGCTCCTCGGTGAAGATGCCGAGAATGCGGACATCGCGGCCGACGACCGTACCTTGGACGACAACGGCAACATCGACAGTGCCGGCCAATAGCTCGGACAGCGCTCCGCCCTCGCTACGCGAGGCCGCTGCCTCGATCTTCAGCTTCGAGACGTCCAGGAACTCTTCCATGGCAAGGTTCGGGATCGTTCCGATGCCCTGATGGCCGTATTTGATCGTACCGGGCGCGCTGCGAGCCGCCTCGACAAGATCGTTCACGGTCTGAAACGGCGAATCGGCGCGAACAGCCAAGACCATCGCGTTCGACACGGTCTGGCAGATCGGGGTCAGAGAGTCGGACGTGTAGGCGGCCTCCACGGCACGCATCGCCGGGAGCACGGTCAAAACATATGTCGCGCCGAAAAATAGTGTGTAGCCGTCCGGCATCGCGTGCGCGACCGATGCGGTGCCCAAAGAACCGCCGCCGCCTGCCCGATTGACCACTTGAAATGGCTGGCCAAGCCGCGCCGAAAGAGCCGCCGCGAGCGCGCGCGCCAAGATATCGGTCGTGCTGCCGGGTACGGACGGATTGACGATTTGAACCGGACGGCTCGGAAACGGTTGTGCGTTGGCATGCTGAGACGCCAAAGCCGCCCACAACGCCACGACGATTGCAGTTCGATACACGAGGCTCACCGGTTCCCTACTCGGCACGCTTCTATCACTCGATTTTCGTTCGGGCGAGATTGCTGGCGAACGCGGCTCGGCACAACAGCGAAATTCAAACGAAACCAGAAGCCCGCATGCGCCGTTTGGCGGATGACACGCATTCGTGTGCGACCAATTGTCATTTCAGCTCGCAGCGAATGAACCTCGGAAACAAAGCAGCGACGAAACAGCAGAGACATATTCGCGAAACGTTAGCCGCATACATCGCGCAACGAACAACGCCCTCACAGAGTGGGCCGGAGAATAACAATGGTTGGTCAGTCGAACATGCTATCGCGTGCACAAAAATTCACCCTTGCGGCCGTCGCAACGACGCTGCTGGTCGGCGCGGCCGTCGCGCAAGCCAAACAAACCTACGACGGAAATTGGAGCGTGCTGATCACGACGGACAAAGGTTCCTGTGACCGCGCTTACCGCTACCCGGTTCGCATCGCTAACGGCGTCGTCGGTTATGCGGGCCAAGCAAGCTTCCAGGTTTCGGGCCGCGTTCAGGCGAACGGTGCGATCTCGGTCCGCGTCAGCCGCGGTAGCCAAAGTGCCAACGGTACCGGGCGCCTCAACGGCACGAGCGGCGGCGGCTCTTGGCGAGGCGGCGAGTGCTCGGGAACGTGGACCGCTGAAAAGCGTTAGGTGAACGGAGCTGTCCTATGTCTTCGAACTCGTTTGCACCGAGCAGACGCGGCGTTGCCGCATTGCTGATTTCCGGCTTCGCCATCGCGGCAAATCCGGCGCTCGCTGCGCCGTCGCGATCGAAGAAGAAGGAAGCCGCGAAGGTTGAGCCTAAGCCCAACCTCGAGCGCGTCGCCTTCACGGAAGAAGACCAGAAATTCGCAGCCATTCCGGGTTTTCCCGACGCGCGATTCTTTTCGGATGACGAGGCCGCATTCACATCAGTCACGAAAACCGCGATCGGTGCTTGGATTACGCTCTCGGGCGGCGGCGAAGATGGTGCATATGGCGCAGGCGTTCTCTCCGGCCTGACACTGGCCGGCAATCGTCCCGATTTCTCGCTCGTTGTCGGTTCGTCGACCGGTGCACTGATGGCGCCATACGTCTTCCTTGGTGCGAGCCAGGACGAAGCGCTGCGCACGCACTACACATCGATCCATTCGGGCGAAATCTTCGAGCTGATGAATACGCCGGAGAGCTTGTTCGACACGTGGCCGCTCAAGAAGTTGATCGAGCGCAGTGTCTCTGCGGACATGCTCACTGCGATTGCGGCCGAGCATGCGAAAGGCCGCCGCCTCCTTGTCACGACGACGAATCTCGACGCCGGCCGGATGGTAGTCTGGAATATCGGCGCAATCGCTTCGCGTGCGAAGGATGCCGACATGCGTGACGCTGCTGTGCAGCTCGTGCGCAATGTTCTGCTCGCGTCGTCGAGCATTCCGGGCTTCTTCCCGCCGGTGCACATCGATGTGGCGGCCGGTTCGAAATCGTTCTCCGAGATGCACGCCGACGGCAGTATACAGTCGCCGTTTTTCGTCGCGCCCGAAAGCCTGTTGGCACGCGGCAGTGCCAGCCTCGCGGCCCGCGAACTCTACGTGCTCGTCAACAATAAGGTGACGGCAGAATTTGGCATGGCAGAGCGCGCGATTCACAGCGTGCTTGCGCGTTCGATCACGGTGGCGATGAAAGCCGGCCTGCGCGGCGAAGTGATGCGCATCGGCCAAGTCGCTCAGCGTCAAGATTTGCCGCTGCGGCTGGCGGTCGTTCCGCCGAGCTTCAACGTGCAGGCGCGCGGCATGTTCGATCCGGATTACATGAAGGCGTTGTTCGAACACGGCGTCGCGGCAGGCCGGGATGGCCAGGCGTTCGGCAACAGCGCGATGGCTGCCCTGCGTATGGCGTCAGGCGGCTAACTTCACTGCGGCTCCGACGCGGCGTATGTTGCGCGCCACATCGGAGACTAGCTATGACCAAGTCGCTTTCGCAAGAGCATTTCGGCGCACGCGCGCGCGACTATGTTCAGAGCAAGCCGCACGCGCAGGGTAAAAGCCTTGAGCGTCTCACTGCGCTGACAGAACCTCAATCCGGTTGGCAAGTCCTCGATGTTGCGACCGGCGCGGGCCACGTCGCCTACGCTTTCGCGCCGCATGTCGCACGCGTGTGGGCGACCGACATTACGGACGAGATGCTCGCAATCGTGCGTGAGCAAGCCGCCGAACGAAAACTTCCGAACATTCGCGCGGCGCACGCGAAAGCTGAGTCCCTGCCCTTCGAGGATGCGACGTTCGATCTCGTCACCAGCCGTATCGCGCCGCATCACTTCGACAGCATCGCGGATTTCCTGTCCGAGACCCGCCGCGTGCTGAAGCCGGGCGGCATCTTCGCGTTGGTCGACAATGTCGTACCGGAAGGTGCCGTCGGCGACTACGTGAATGCGTTCGAGCGGTTCCGCGACCCGAGCCATCTGCGCGCTTGGGACATGGCCGAGTGGCGCGCTGCGATCTCGAAGGCCGGCCTCAGCGTCACGCACGAGGAAGAGATCTTCAAGAGGATGGAGTTCGCAAGCTGGGCGCAACGGCACGATGCGAACATGCAGCGCTTTCTGCGCGCGATGCTGATTGAAGCGACGCCGGCTGTTCGAGAATTTCTACAGCCTGCCGCCGATGGCTCGACGTTTCGCTTGAGCGAGGGACTGTTTATCGCGAAGGCGCCGTAAAAATTACTCGTCATTGCGAGGAGCGTGCTGCGAAGCAGCCGCGACGTGGCAATGACAAACGGAGTTACCGAACCAACTCCCGCATCGCGTTGTCGAGGCCGGCGAGTGTGAGCGGATACATGCGATCCGACATCAACTGCTTCATCATGCGGATCGAGTGGGTGTAATCCCAGTTCGATTCCGGCACCGGATTGAGCCACACGGCGTGCGGATAGGTTTTCAGGATGCGCTCCATCCAGACCGAGCCCGCCTCCTCGTTGAAATGTTCGACCGAGCCGCCCGGCGATGTAATTTCGTAGGGCGACATCGACGCATCGCCGACGAAGACCAGTTTGTAGTCGTGGCCGAATTTGTGCAGCACGTCCCAGGTCGCGGTCGTGTCGGTGAAGCGGCGGCGGTTCTCCTTCCATACCTTCTCATAGAGGCAATTGTGGAAGTAAAAATGCTCCATGTGCTTGAACTCAGTGCGCGTCGCCGAGAACAGCTCTTCGGTCTGCTTGATGTGCCAATCCATCGAGCCGCCGATATCGAAGAACAGCAGCACCTTCACGGCATTGCGGCGTTCGGCGCGCATATGGATATCGAGATAGCCCTTGTGTGCGGTGTCGCGGATCGTCTCGTCCAGATCGAGTTCGTCCGGCGCGCCTGTGCGCGCGAATTTGCGCAGGCGGCGTAGCGCGACCTTGATGTTGCGCGTGCCAAGTTCGACATCGTCGGCGAGATCCTTGAACTCGCGCTTGTCCCAAACCTTCACGGCGCGGAAGTTGCGGTTCTTGTCTTGGCCGATTCGAACGCCTTCGGGGTTGTAGCCGTAAGCGCCGAACGGCGAGGTGCCGGCCGTGCCGATCCACTTCGAGCCGCCCTGATGGCGCTTCTTCTGTTCCTCGAGACGCTTCTTCAGCGTCTCCATCAGCTTCTCGAGACCGCCCATCGCCTCGATCTGCTTTTTCTCTTCTTCGGTCAGGAATTTCTCGGCGAGCTTCTTGAGCCACTCTTCCGGGATCTCCGCATTGATCGCGTCAGCCATAAGATCGAGGCCTTTGAACACGTGACCAAAGACTTTGTCGAACTTGTCGAGGTTGCGCTCATCCTTCACCAGCGTGACGCGCGCGAGGTAGTAAAAATCCTCGACGCGGCGATCCGCGAGGTCGGCGTCCATCGCCTCCATCAGCGTCAAATATTCACGCAACGTGACGGGCAGGCCCGCGGTCTTAAGCTCGTTGAAGAAGGTGAGGAACATTTCTCTCGGTCCGGACGACATAATGTCGCGGTGGAGTCCGCGATTGGCGTAACCAAAATTATACGCGCTTCCCGCACAACAGAGCAAACAGGAGGCTCTACGTGCTTGATACGGCATTGGAATGCCGGAATACCGATTTTGACTTCGCGATTACCAAAGTACGTCCAACGACGATTGAAGTGTTCTCGGGCCCCGACGCAATTGAGCGGGCGGCCAAGGCCTGGACCACGTTAGACGAGCGCGGCGGCGCCACGACTCCGTTTCAGACGTATCACCTGGCGCGGGAGGTCTCGCGAGTCCATATCGCTCGCGGGGAGACGCCGCATATCGCAGTGGCTTCTCAAGACGGTCGTCCGGTCGTGATCCTCGCGGTTGTGGTTGCGCGCTGGTGTGGCGTTTCGACGCTGCGCTTTCTTGGCGACCCGTTTATCCAATACGGCGATGCGCTGGCGGCACCGGAAGCAACAGCGGATGACATCGCGGCTGCTTGGCGGGCGCTTGCCAAGAAACGGCTCGCAAGCTTCGCGTGGTTGCGCAAGGTGCGGGCCGATGCACACCTGCAGCCCCTGCTCTCGGAATTCGGTTCCGTCATCGCGAGCGACGGCGCCCCGTTCGTTGATTTGCAGCAGCCCGCCGCAATGCCAGGCGCGCGCAAGCTGCGCCGCTTGCGGCAACGCTTCGCGAACCACGGCGAACTCACATTCGATATTCAGGAAGGTGAAGCTGCCAAACCGCTTATCGCGCGCGCGCTCGAACTTAAGCGCGAATGGATGGCGGCGCGCGGGCTCACCAATCGGGTCATTGGTGACTCGGATTGGGAAAGCGTGCTGGACGAGCTTACGGCGCCCGGTGGGCTCGCGAAGATTGCGGCCGCGCGGCTTTCGTCCGGCGGTCGCGCTGCCGCTATCGAGATCGGGTTTGTTTACCGTAATCGCTGGTACGCCTTCCTCGGATCCCTAGAGCCGGAATTCGCAAAGTTCAGTCCCGGGCAGATCCAGACCGCCGACACGATCGAATATTGCCGCGCGGCTGGTTACGACGCGTACGACTTCCTTGGGCCGATCCATCCGCAAAAGACGGCGCTTATGAGCGACCAGATCGCGCTCCGCGATTACGGCGTCGCGCTCGACATCCGGGGCTTTACGGGTCTTTGCGCGGCTCACATCATCCCCTGGGCGAAAGCCGGAATGCTGTCAGTTCCGCCAGGACTTCGCCGTTTCATCATTCGCGGTAACGGGACCGAAAGGGTCGGTTCGGTATCTAGGAGCGGTTAAAACATACCCGGAACCTCACGTGCCCCAAAGCGCTTCGAAGCTTCGCCACATAGACACGCAGCAGGCCGCCGCAGGCGTCGAATTGATTTCCGGCGCTGACGCGATCGAGCGTGCCGCTCCGGCATGGGGCGCGCTTGAAGAATGCGGCGGCGCGCCGACGGCGTTTCAGTCTTACGAGATGGCGCGTGTTTCCGCGCGCGCGCACATGGCCCGTGGCGAACAGATTTACGTCGCGGTCGTGCGCGAAGGCGAGCGACCGATGGCAATCCTTGCCGCGGCGGTCGGCCGGTGGCTCGGCGTACCGACACTGCGCTTTCTCGGCGACCCGTTCATCCAATACGGCGATGCGTTGAAGGCGCCGGAAGCAACCTCCGATCACGTCGCGCGAGCATGGCACGCGATCCGCGACGCGCGTGTCGCGAGCTTCGCGTGGCTGCGCAAAGTGCGCGCCGACGCTCATTTGTCTCAAGCGCTTACAGAAGGCGGCACCGTGATCGGCGCGGACGCCGCGCCGTATATCGATCTTGGCAAACCCGCCGGCAAGCTCGGAGCACGCAAGCTGCGGCGCTCGCGCGAGAAGCTCGCCGAGCACGGCGAAGTCGTATTCGGTGTCAGCGGTGGCGAAGCGGCAAAACCTTGGCTCGATCGCGCGCTGCAGCTCAAGCGCGAGTGGATGGCCGCACGCGGCCTGACCAACCGCGTCGTCGGCGATCCGTTCTGGGAAGGCGCCTTTGGCGCGCTGACGCAGCAGGACGGTCCGATGAAGCTCGTGGCCGCGCATCTCTCGTGCGGCGGCAAGCCCGTCGCGATCGAGATCGCATTCGCGTTCGGCAATCGCTGGTACAGCTATCTTACGGCAACCGAGCCGGACTACGCGAAGTACAGCACCGGTCAGCTTCAGATCGTAGACGCGATCAAGCATGCGCAAGACGCGGGTTTCGAAGTTTATGATTTCCTCGGTCCCGCTTATCCACACAAGACGCAATTCACCGATACGCAGGTCGGCACGAACGACTTCGGTATCGCGCTCGACGTGACGGGTTTCGCCGGACTTTACGCCGCGCAGATGATCCCGAGCGTCAAGGCGCGCGTGTTGTCGCTGCCGCCGGGCTTGCGCCGTTTCATCTTCCGCAACGCCGGAAACGAGACCGCCTAGCGGCACTCTCGTCGCTATGCGAGTGTCAGCCGCATTCGCGGAGAATGCCTCGTTATGCCGGACAATATTTATCCGTTGATACTGTTTGCGTTCGTGGGCTCGTTCACGCCGGGGCCCAACACCATGATGGTGACGGCGTCAGGCACTGCCTTCGGACTTCGCCGCTCGTGGCCGCATATTTGGGGCGTGACGCTTGGCTTCAGCGGCATGATTGCAGCGTTCGGCCTCGGCCTCGGGCAGCTCTTCCACGCCTATCCGACCGCGCATTGGTATCTGCGCATCATCGGTTCGGCGTATCTCCTTTATTTGGCGTGGCGGCTTGCGCTTGCGGGCGATCCGGCATCGAGCACGGATGCGAAAAAGCCGCTGACCTCTCTCGAGGCAGCGGCTTTTCAGTGGCTTAATCCGAAGGCCTATACGCTGGCGATCGGTGTCATTACGGCATTCACGACGACGCAAGGAAACCCGCTTTACGAACTCACCTGGATCGCAGGCGTGTTCGGGATCGTCACGTGGTTTTCCCTGATCTTCTGGTGCCTCTTCGGAGTCGGCATTCGCCGACTCCTTTCGACGCCCCGCGCGATCCGCACCGCGAACATCACGCTCGCGGTGCTTCTCGCCTTGTCAGTGATCACGCTGTTCCTTTGACGAGGCCGCCTGTTGCGGGAGCTGCTCCGGCAACGTCGGCAGCGGTCCCCTCCAGCATCGCTTTGGCATCAGCCGGAAGCGTGCGCGAGGCAAAGAAAATCGCGACGCCGGTCGCGACAAGACAGATCGGCACCAGGAACATCGCGTCGTGGAGCCCGGTCGCCTTGTAGATTTCTGCCATCTTGGTTGCGCCGGCAGCCTCCATAGCTTGATGCGCGTAGTAGTCTGAGAGACCACCGACGACCATCGAGCCCCAAGCGCCGCCGAGGATGTAAAGAGCGCCAAAGTGGATCGCCATTGCGGTTGCGCGCAAGCGGGGCTCAACAACGTCCTGGATCGCCGGATAGACGCTGACGTAGAAAGCGTATTGGAACAGCCAGCCGATGCTGAACACGAAGATGAACAGCATAGCCTGAGAAGCGCTCAACGTCAGGGCATACCAGGTGAGGACGCCCGAGATAACCAGGCCGGCCGCGCCAAGATACAGACGGCCAAATTCGGATTTCTTGTGCGCGAAGTCTGCGACGTAACCGCCGAAGACGAGCCCAATCAATCCGGAAATGCCCGCGATGACGCCGACCGAGATCGAAGCATCACCGAGCGACATTTTGAAGTAGCGCACGCAAAGAACGACAAGGAAGCCGTTTGCCGCATAAGACGCGAAATTCAACGTGATCGAGGCGAGTGTCACCCACCACAAGGTCTTGATCTTGAGGATCTTACGTATCGGGTTCGCGACAGGTGTCTGAGCGACTTTCGTGCTCTCAGCCGCGCCACGAGCGGGCTCCTTGATGAAGAACATCGCGACCGCGATGACGAGGCCCGGGAACATTGCGAGGATCAACGGAGCGCGCCACGAGTCGAAATACTTCACGATCGCACCGACCGAGAAGAAACAGAGCAAAAGACCAAGCGGCAGACCGAGCATATAAATGCCCATCGCGCGCGAGCGCTTGTTCGCCGGGAAGAGATCGCCAATGAGCGATGTCGCGGCAGGCGCATATGCCGATTCGCCGATGCCAACTGCAACGCGGCTGAACAAGAACGATCCGAAACTCCAGGCTGCTCCACCCGCCGCCGTGCATGCGCTCCAGGCAATCAAGCCCCACGCCATGATCTTCTTGCGTGAGCCCGTGTCCGACATGCGCCCTAGCGGTAGGCCGGCAATCGCATAGATCACCGTGAATGCTGCGCCGATGATGCCAAGCTGAAAATCGCTGAGGTTCCATTCATGACGAATGGGCTCGGCAATAATCGCTGGAATCGTGCGATCGAAGAAATTGAAAAGATTCGCTGCAAAAAGCAGAAACAACACCGACCAAGCGTTGGGTGCTTGGGTCGCTGGACCTGGACCAGACGCGCCACCAGACATGGAAAAACACTCCCCTGCAATTAAGCCACTGCCGACTGGCAATACGACGCGTCGGCGCGCGCCAGCGCGGGGGTTCTTCGCCTCCTTCACGCTTTCTTCATAATGATCCAGTTCTGAATCTTTTAAAGCAACCAGCGGTAGAAAACGGCGTCATTGGGGCGTCATCACGAATCGGCAGAATAAAGGAAGAAACTCGCCAACTTGGAATTCGACGTGCAATCAGGCGAACGCACACGGCATTTTCGTAGCCTTTTCATCTCCGATGTTCACCTCGGCACGCGCGGTTGCCAAGCCGAAAAGCTACTCGACTTCCTCCGCCTGCATGACGCCGACACGCTGTATCTGGTCGGCGATATCGTCGATGGCTGGGCGATGAAATCGTCTTGGTATTGGCCCCAAACGCATAACGACGTGGTGCAAAAGCTGCTGCGCAAAGCGCGCAAGGGCACGCGTATCGTCTACATCCCGGGCAATCACGACGAATTCCTGCGCGACTATCTCGGCACGCATTTCGGCGGCATCGAAGTGCTTGAACAGACAATCCACGAGGGCGCGGACGGCAAACGCTATCTCGTCGTCCACGGCGACCTGTTCGACGTCGTCATCCGCCATGCGCGCTGGCTCGCTCTCCTCGGCGACAAGGCCTACGACGCCGCGATCGCGTTCAACACGATCTTCAACAAATGGCGCCGCCGTTTCGGATTTCCTTATTTCTCGCTCTCGCAATGGGCGAAGATGAAGGTGAAAAACGCGGTCAGTTTCATCGGCGAATACGAACAAGCCTTGACCACCGAAGCACGACGTCACGAGACCGACGGGGTGATATGCGGCCACATCCATTATGCGTGCATTCACGGCGACTACGGCCTTGCGTACCTCAACTGCGGCGATTGGGTGGAAAGCTGCACGGCGCTCGTCGAGCACGCCGACGGCCGGTTCGAAATCATCCGCTGGGCCGATGAGGTGCCGGAAGAAATTTCCGAACCCGTGCTGCCGTTCCCGCAGCGGGCGGCTTGAGCCTCAACCGTGATAACATTTGAAGTGATCAGGCGGCGCGTTGCGCGGTCTGCATCTGGTTGCCGCGCCAGACGAAGCGCGAGCCGATCCAGCCGCTCACCCATATCGCCGGCAGCATCACGTCACGTGCGATCCAGGTAATGGGCGAGCGAAGCGTTACATGCCAGCCGCTGGCACGCGCGAGTGCGGCTTCCGCCCCATACCAGAGCGCCGGAAACGCGACGGCGACGGGCAAAGCAACGCCGAGAGAGTTCGCTGCCACGATGGCGGCGAGCCAGCCCGGAAAGCTCGAAGTGCCGATCTCCAACGCATAGAACAGCGGGAAAGAGTCGCGGCGCAAACGCGCCCAGCGCACCTGGCGGCGCCACACATCGGCGAGCGCCCGGGCGCCAAGCGGTTGCTCGAACGGCGGCGTCGCCAGCCGCACACGTTTGCCGTTGCGGCGGACGAGCTTCGTTGCCGCCGCATCCTCAGCGAGTTCATCGGCAAGCGCGCGCGGACCGCCGTGGCGATCGAGATCGGCTTTGCGCCACAGCATCGTCTTACCTTGAGCAAACGAAAAACCGAGGCGATCGGCCGCGTATTGCCAGCGCGCCTGGTACGTATTGAGGAAGCCGCATTCGATCTCGGCCGCGAGATTGCCGGGCAGCGAGCCTATCGGCGGCGAGCAGACCAGCCCCGCCTCCGCGTCCCACGCGCTGGCAAGCCGCTGCAGATAATCCGGCGGCATCATCACGTTGCTGTCGGCAAGGACGATCCACTCGGCCGCAGCCGCGCGCCAACCTTTGACGACGTTGTTGAGTTTCGGGTTCGGCGACACGACATCGCGCCCGATCAGTAGGCGTGACGGCACGCAGCTATGCTGCGCCATCAGTCGGCGCACCAGCGGGATCGCGGGATCGTCCGCGGCGTCGATGCAGAAGATGAGCTCGTAGTTCCAATAGTTGAGCAGGAAGCCGGAGCGCAGTGTCTCTTCGAGATGGTTTTCGAGCCCGCAAACCGGCCGCACGATGCTGATCATCGGCGCGTCGATCTTCGAGGGCGCCGTCTCGCGCTGCCGGCATCCGCGGTATGCCAGCGCGGTGCTGGTCAGATGAACGAGGAGCGAAATAGCGACGAAAATGCCGAGCAAAAGCATCGAATCGATCATGCCGTGTTGTCCGCGATAGCGGTGACGCGCGTGTGACGCAGCTTGCGGCCTTTTCGCCGCGGGCGTAGGCTTGCGCCATGACCGAAACCCTTCCGACTGCGGCAGACATTGACGCTGCCGCCAAACGCCTTGCGGGCGTCGCGTTGCGCACGCCGCTTGTCAGTTCGCCGGTGCTCGATGCACTCGCGGGCGGCCGCGTGTTTCTCAAAGCCGAGACGCTGCAACGCACCGGATCGTTTAAATTCCGCGGCGCATACAACAAGCTCTCCAGCATCCCGGAGAATGGACGCGCGGGCGGCGTCGTTGCCTTCTCGTCCGGCAATCACGCGCAAGGCGTCGCGCATGCGGCGCAGCTGCTCAATATGCGAGCCGCAATCGTCATGCCGAATGATGCGCCGCGCGCGAAACGCGAGCGCACGGCGGCGTTCGGTGCGGAAGTGATCCTCTACGATCGCGTCAAGGAAGACCGCGAGCAGATCGCGCGCGATCTCGCGACGAAGCGCGGTGCCGTGCTGGTGCCGCCTTACGACGATCCCTTCGTCATCGCCGGCCAAGGAACGACAGGCCGCGAGATTGCGGAAGATCTGACGCAGCTCGGGCTTAAGCCGGACAACGTCGTCGTCAACGCATCAGGCGGCGGCTTGACGGCGGGTGTCGCCCTCGCGGTGAAAGCGAAGTTTCCGGACGCGAAGGTGTTCACCTCCGAGCCGCAGTATTTCGACGATCATGCGCGGTCGTTCAAAAGCGGTCATCGGGAAACGAACGCGCAATCGAGCGGCTCGATGTGCGACGCGTTGATGTCGCCGACGCCGGGCAAACTGACATTCGAGATCACGCGTCATCTGGTCGGGAACGGCGTCTCCGCGAGCGAAGATGAAGTCGCGCGCGCGGTCGCGTTTGCGTTCCGCGAGCTCAAGCTCGTCGTCGAGCCCGGCGGCGCGGTTGCGCTTGCCGCGATACTCGCCGGTAAGCTCGATACGAAGGGCAAGGTGACAGTCGCGGTGCTGTCAGGCGGGAACGTCGATGCGGAGCTCTTCGCGAAGCTGGTCGCTTAACGGCGATCAGGTGAAGAGCGCGATGCGCTCTTCTTCGCTCAGCGTGCGGAGGCGTGCGGTGCGCTCCGTCGGCGCAGAATCGTTCGACGCGACCAAACGAAGCGGAATGACTTTCGCGGCCGGACGCTTGTTGCGCTCGGCCATATCGCCGAGATGCTCGCGGACTTCGGTGAGCACGTCGAAGATTTCGCGCGTGCGATTGCCGACCTGCGCGAGATAGCCCTGCACTTCGATGGCGCTGGCAAGTTCGCTCAAGCTCGCGGCCAGCGTTGCGTCACGTTCGCCGGCGCGCTTGGCGAGGAAGCGTGCATCCTTCGCGATCTTCAATGAGCTCGCGACGGTGTTGGTAGTGGTCGAGATGATGCCGTCGACTTCCGCGACTGCGTGATCGATACGGCCTAGCAATTCTTCCGAAGTCGGTGCTTCGACGACGGCCTGACGCGGCTCCGCCGGGCGCGACATTTCGCGCGCAATCGCGTGTTCGAGTTGCGTCACGGCGGTTCGCAAGGTCGCGTGCTCGCGCTCGCTCTTGCGGCGCGCGAATTCGATCAAGAAATTGCGGCCGCGTTCGGTCGCCTGCACGGCAGATGCGATCGCATCGAAGTCGTTTTCGGGACCGTTTGACGGGGTATCTGACATCACTGACCTTGCACTTCCAACGAGCCCCCGTTATGCGCTCGCATTCGTCACAATCGGCTTAACGGGCTTGGCTAAAATGGACTTCATCCCGCGCCTTGCCCTGCTCTACGGCGGCATATTCGGCGCTATCGGCGTGGCGCTACCGTTTCTTCCGTTGTGGCTCGCCGCCAAGGGCTTGGACGATAAGGATATTGGCTACACGCTGGCGCTGGCGACGGCGGTGCGCGTCATCACCATGCCGATCACCACCCGCGCGGCCGATCATTTTGGTAACCTTAAAATTGCGATCATGATCGCTTGTTTGATCGGCGCAATTTTCACGACCACGCTCGCGCACTCGAGCGGCGTTGCTGCGATCATGATCATCTATGCGCTGTCCAGCGCGGCCGGCGGAACCACACTGCCGCTGACGGAGGCGTATGCATGGCGCGGCTTGACCGAGCGCGGCCGTGCCTATGGACCCGTGCGCGTGTGGGCCTCCGGCGCTTTCATCATCGCGACGCTGATCACGGGCACGTTGCAGGGCTGGCTCAAGCCGACAGAGATCATCTGGGTTCTGGTGGCGGTGAACTGCTGGGCCGTGCTGGCGTCCACTCTGCTGATCCCGGTACAGAAGCCCGCGCCGACCGAACGCAAAGCGCGCGTCGTCGAATTGCTGCAGAGCCCGACGCTGCTCGCCGTCATCGTTTCTTCAGCGCTCATTCAAGCGAGCCACGCGGTCTACTATGCGTTCGGCACGCTGCATTGGAAGCAAGCCGGCATCGGTGGTTTCACGATCAGCCTTCTCTGGATCACGGGCGTTGTCGCGGAGAGTTTTCTGTTCGTTGGGTCGGCGCGATTTTCACCGCGCATCACATCGACCGTGCTGATCGGTTTCGGCGCGCTCGGCGCGATGGTGCGCTGGACCGCGATGACGTTCGATCCGCCGCTCGCGATTTTGTTTCCGCTGCAGTGTCTTCACGCGATCAGCTTTGCGGCGACATACCTTGGCGCCGTGCAATACATCGCAAACTCTGCCCCGCCAGCACTCGCCGCGACGGCGCAGGGAATCCTCGCCTCGCTTAACGGGCTCGCGATGGCGGCCGGCATGCTGGCATCCGGATTGCTGTTCGCGCGATACGGTACGATGAGCTACGCCGCGATGACGATCGTCGCGGCCGTCGGCGGGATTGCGGCGCTATCGGCGCAGCGCTTTTCGGCGCGCGAGGCGCGTTAGCCCCAAAGCTCGCGCGTCGGCGGCTCGACGATGCTGCCGCGGTAGACGAGCCCGTGCGGGCGGTCGCGCTGAAGCAATAGCGGACCGTCGAGATCGACGACCTTGGCGCGTTGCGCCACCAACATCGCGGGCGCCATGCTGAGCGACGTCGCGAGCATGCAGCCAACCATGATCGAAAAGCCGAGGCGCTCGGCCTCGGCCGCCATCGCGAGTGCTTCGGTGAGGCCGCCGGTTTTGTCGAGCTTGATGTTGACCGCCGTGTAGCGGCCGACGAGACCGGCAAGCGAAGCACGATCATGCACACTCTCATCGGCGCAGATTGCGACCGGGCCATCCCAGCCTTGCAGCGGCGCGTCGTCGGATGCATGGAGCGGCTGCTCGACCAGAGTGACGCCGGCAGCGACGCAGGCCGCAAGGTTGCCTTCGAGATTGTCCGCGCGCCAGCCTTCGTTCGCATCGACGATGAGTTCGGATTGCGGCGCAGCGGCGCGGATCGCCGCGAGGCGTTCCGGATCGCCATCCGAGCCGAGCTTGATCTTGAGCAACGGCCGGTCGCGTGCCGCTGCTGCGGCCGAGGCCATCGCCTCGGGAGTTCCCAGCGAGAGCGTATAGGCTGTCGTCAGCGCGCGGGGAGCTGGGAGCTTCGCCAGTTCGTATGCTGGCTTGCCTGTGCGTTTGGCCTCGAGGTCCCACAGTGCACAATCGAGCGCATTGCGGGCTGCACCGGCCGGCAGCGCTTTCGCCGCGGCCCGAGGGTCCGGCCCGGCCAGCACATCGCGAATACCTTCGAGCGCGGCCGACACGCTTTCGACGGTCTCGCCGTAGCGCGCGTAGGGCACGCACTCGCCGCGCCCTATTGCCGCGCCATCGGCAAGTTCCGCGACGACGACCACGGCTTCGGTCTTCGAGCCGCGCGCGATCGTGAAGGAACCGGCGATCGGCCAGCGCTCGACGGAAATTTTCAGCGTTGTTGCCATGGCGCCAGTGGTAAGAATATTCGGCAGCGTACTCAAGAGCTTGTCATCCAGAAGGCTCGACACAGTGGCGCTGCCCCGTTAGAGCAAGGCATAATCTCGCCGGAATGGGACGATTCCAAACGTCGGAACGTCTCGGCAGCCAAGGAACACGATCGGTGGACGATCAGACCGCCCTCCTGCGCAAGCACGTCAACGGCCAGCGGCTCGAGATTGCCGCGTCCGGCGCGTGGATCGCAGACAATGCGGACGATCTGGAGCCGCTGGTCGACGCCGTCGCATCCGAAAACCCGCAGGTCTCGAGCGTCGCAATCGACATGCGCGACGTAAAAGAACTCGACACCTACGGCGCTTGGCTGCTGGAGCGTCTCGTCCGCGACCGCACCGGTCAGGGTCAGGAAACGCATATCGTCGGCCTCTCGGATCACTATCGCGGCCTGCTCGACGAAGTGCAGAACTCGAACCGCGACCTGCCGCCGTCGTTCAAGCCTGCGCCGCCGCTGGCGAACTTCTTCGAGCGCGTCGGCCGTACGATGGTCGATGTCTGGCACGACCTCATGGCGTTCGTGCGCATGTTCGGCGCGCTCTGCGCCGCGCTGTGGCGCGTCATCAAGAAGCCGTCCAGCTTCCGCTTCACGTCGACCATTCATCATCTCGATCGCGTCGGCTGGCAGGCCGTGCCGATCATCCTGCTGATCACGTTCCTGATCGGCGCGATCCTGGCGCAGCAGGGCATCTTCCATTTCCGCAAGTTTGGCGCGGATATCTACGTCGTCGACATGGTCGGCATCTTGGTGCTGCGTGAAGTCGGCGTGCTGATCGTCGCGATCATGGTCGCAGGCCGCTCGGGCAGCGCTTACACGGCGGAGCTCGGCTCGATGAAAATGCGCGAAGAGGTGGACGCCTTGCGCACGATGGGCTTCGACCCTGTCGAAGTGCTCATTCTGCCGCGCATTCTGGCGCTTCTGATTGCGCTGCCGATCCTGACATTCCTCGGTTCGATGGCTGCGCTTTATGGCGGCGGCCTCGTTGCGCTGATTTACGGCGGCATCAGCCCGGACATCTTCCTCTCGCGTCTGAAGGAAGCGATCAACCTGTCGCATTTCGAAGTCGGCATGATCAAAGCGCCGTTCATGGCGATGGTGATCGGACTCGTCGCGTGCTCGGAAGGCCTGCAGGTGAAGGGCAGCGCCGAGTCGCTCGGCCAGCAGACGACGTCATCGGTCGTGAAGTCGATCTTCCTCGTGATTGTGCTCGACGGCATCTTCGCGATCTTCTTCGCCGCGATCGATTGGTAAACCATGGACGCCCGCACCAACGAAACATCGGCGCGTGAGAGCATCATCCGGGTGCGCGATCTCGTCGTCGGCTTCGGCGAGACGAATATTCTCAAAGGGCTCGACCTCGACGTCTATCGCGGTGAGATTCTCGGCTTCGTCGGCGGCTCGGGCGGCGGCAAATCGGTTCTGCTGCGCACGCTGATCGGCCTCGTGACGAAGCGCAGCGGCACGATCGAATTGTTCGGCACGAATGTCGACGATGCGACCGACGCGGAGAAGAACGCGATCGAGCGCCGCTGGGGAATCTTGTTTCAGCAAGGCGCCCTCTTCTCGTCGCTGACGGTGCGACAAAACGTCCAGTTTCCGATCCGCGAGTATCTCGGCGTCTCCAAGCGGCTGCGCGATGAAGTCACGATGGCGAAGCTCGAGATGGTCGGCCTGAAGCCGGACGTCGCTGCGAAATTTCCGTCGGAATTATCGGGCGGCATGATCAAGCGCGTGGCGCTTGCGCGCGCACTCGCGCTCGACCCCGAGATCGTCTTCCTCGACGAACCGACGTCGGGTCTAGATCCGATCGGCGCCGGCGAATTCGACCAGCTGATCAGGACGTTGCAGCAGACGCTCGGCCTGACCGTATTCATGGTGACGCACGACCTCGACAGCCTGCATACGGTCTGCGACCGAATCGCTGCATTGGCGGACGGTAAAGTGATAGCCGACGGCCCGATCTCGACGATGCTGGAGTCGCAGCACCCATGGCTGAAAGCTTATTTTCACGGGACGCGGGCACGAACTGCCGGGATTTCGCGTTAGTCCGCGCGTGTTTAGCACGGCGTGACCCAACAGCGACACTCCGCCGTTAATGCGCCACACATAGGGTGGAGATCATTCAATCTGACGCCCAAATGTTATAGAGTTCAATAGATTAAGAGGCCTGGATGGAAACGCGAGCGAACTATACGCTGATCGGCGCCTTTACGCTTGCGGTGCTCGTGGCTGCGTTCGGCTTCATTTTCTGGTTCACCCGCAGCGGCACGGACGGCGAGCGCGCGACCTACGAGGTCGTGTTCGACGGCTCGGTTTCGGGCCTGCGGCCGGGCTCGGCCGTGTTGTTCAACGGCATCAAGGTCGGCGAGGTGTCGAAGCTGCGGCTCGACCCGACCGATCCGGGACAAGCCATTGCGACGATCGGCATCGAGAAGACAATCCCGGTGCGCAGCGATACGCGTGTCACGCTCGAATACCAGGGCCTCACCGGCATCTCGTCGGTGGCGTTGCGCGGCGGCGAACCGAACGCGCCCGCGCTCGCGGTGCCGGCTGGCCAGATCCCGACCCTGAAGGCCGACGCGAGCGGTATGCAGGACATCGCGCAGGGCGCGCGCGAGATCATGGGCCGCGCAGACAGCATTCTGAAGAAAGTCGATACCTTCCTGACGGAGAATCAGGCCGGCGCGACGAACATCGTCAAAAACGTCGACCGGTTCACAACCGCGCTTGGCGAGAATTCGGATGAGCTCGCGACGTTCATGAAAGAGACGTCGGCCGCTGCAAAGCGTATCGGTTCGATGTCCGAAAAGTTTGAGGCGCTGGCCGGCGAGTTCCAGAAGGTCGTTTCAGCCGTGAGCCCGCAGAAGGTCGAGTCGCTGGTCGCTGACGCGTCCGATCTCGCGCGCAAGCTTTCCGAGATGACGCCGAAGCTCGATCGCATTCTCGGCAACGTCGAAAGCATGACGACGACCGAAGACGGACAGAACGCATTCCAGATGGTCGGCGAGGCCGCCAAGTCCGTGAAGCAAGCGGCCGACAATCTCGACAAGCGCATGGCCGACGTCACGTCGGGCCTTTCACGCTTCAGCAATCAAGGTTTGCGCGAATGGACCGCGCTCGCGACCGACGGCCGCCGCACGCTGGCGGAACTCGAGCGCACCATCAAGAATTTAGACCGCAACCCGAGCCGGGTTCTGTTCGGCGGCAACAGCGGGGGCAATGTGCCGCAGTATGGACGCTAGTATGAGTATCGATGAGCCGAGCGCGCCGCGCCGGCGGTTGTTTCTGCGCACCGTCGCGGCTGCCACCGCGGCGGTCGCGGTTTCGGGCTGCGCGTCTTTGCTGCCGTCGAGCCCGGTGCCGACGTTCGACCTAACGGCGCCACGCGACTTCCCGCGCCACGGCAACGGCCGCGGCATGCTGATCGTTGGCGAGCCGACCGCCCTCTCTATTCTCGACACCGACAAGATCGTCGTGCGCCCCGGCGGCGGACAGATCGGCACGCTCGCGGGTGCGCAGTGGTCGGACCGTTTGCCGAAGCTGCTGCAGGCGCGGCTCATCCAATCGTTCGAGAATGCGAACCGTCTGCGCGGCATCGGCCGCCCGGGCGAGAATGTTACGCCGGACTATCGCCTCATCGTCGAAGTCCGCAGCTTCCATCTCGCGATCGCCGGCAGCCCGACCGCCGAGGTTGAGCTTTCCGTGAAGATCATCGCGGATCGCGCCGGCCGCGTTGTCGCCGCGCGCATCTTCCGCGCGGCGGTCCCGGCTGGATCGAGCGATGGACCTGTGGCGGCGACCGCGATCGACGCTGCGTTCCAACAGGCCGCGACGGAAATCGTCGTGTGGGCGTCGCGGACGATTTAGTTCGTCGCCTTCTGACTCGTAGCCCGGATGAGCGAGGCGTAGCCGAGCGATATCCGGGAGCTGAGTTAGCGGCGGATGCAAGCCCGGATGTCGCGCGCGCGATGCGCGCCGCTCATCCGGGCTACAAGTTCGCCATGACGGGTTGAAGCCACAAAAAGGGCCCGCACGAGCGGGCCTTTTTGCGTTGATACGTGAAGCGCGCTTAGCCGAGCCGGCCGGCCGCGTGCGCGAGCACGGTGTAGACCTTGCCGGTATCCGACACGAGATAGGCGCGAGCGAGTTCCGAGCCACCCTGATCGCGCGAAACTTCGTCGAGCAGGCGCTCGAACTCGGTCACGTAGCGGTCGACGGCTTCGCGGAAGTTCGCCTCGGCGCGGTAGCGGCGACGCACGTCATCGAACTTGCGCTGACCATCGAGCGTGTAGAGCGTGCGCGGCGCCTTGACACTTTCGTCGCGGCGGCGGCGGTCCCAGAAGTCCGCGAACGGCTGATGGTTGATGCCATCCGGGATCGTTGCGGAGAGTGCATCGATCGCGTCGAGCGCATCCGCGTCGCTGTCGGACGACGCCGGAGGCGCCGGATCGATCGACGGTGCCGAAGACGGCGCCGACGTGCGGTTTAGCAACTCGTCGAGCCAACCGCCGGAGGCCGACGGGAGTTCGGGACGCGGTGCCGGCGGCTCGTAGCGAGCCGTGCTTGCGCGCGGCGCAACCGACTCGCGGATCGGCGGCGCCGTGACGGTCTGGATTTGGTCCATCTGCTGGCCGTGGCGCGCGACGATCTTGTTGAGCTCGGCGAGCGCGTCGATCTGCTCGACGATGACGCGTCGCATCTTCGCCGTGCTCTCGGCCGTGTCGACCGGAAGCTCGAAGATGCCGCGCTGGAGCTGCGCACGCGTTGCTTCAAGATCCTGCCGCATAACCTCGGCTGAGGACTTCATGTCAGCGACGAGCTTGGTAAAACGCTCAGCGGCTTTCTCGAACAACGTGCGGGTTTCTGCCGTCGCACCCTCGTAGAGCTTCTTGTTCTGCTGGGACGAGGTTTCGTACAGAGCGCGCATCGCTTCCTGCGTGCGCTTGCGCTCTTCGTCGGTGACGTTGCGGATCTGCTCGTATTGCGAGGTGATCGCGCGCGAGCCTTCGGTGCTTGCATCGGCGACGAGGCGCGCGATCTCGCGAGCGCGGGTCTCGGCGCCGTTGAGCGTATCCTGTAGCAGCGTCGAGAAGCGATTGAAGCGCTCGTCGAGCGACTCCGCCTTGTTCTGAACGGCGCCGACGATGCCTTCGAGCGCCTTGTGGCGTTCGGACAGCGCCGCTTCGGACTTGCGGTGATTTTCTTCCAGCGTGCGAACGGCGCCGGTGAGTGCACCACCGTGTTCTTCGAAGCGCGCCGCCATCGCTGTGATCTGCTCGAGCGTGCCGCTCGTTGCCGACTGGAACGATTTGACCTGGCGTTCGACGTCGCTACTGGCCGTGCCGCTACGTTCGCCGACATCGGTGAGTGCGGCAACGAATTCCTTCACGCGGTTCGACAGTGTGCCCTCGATAGTACCGAGGTTTTCGGTCGCATTGGTGAGCACGTCCTTGAGGAGCGTGTTCGCTTCGCGCAGCCGCTCGAGCAGCGACTGGGTGTCGTTGCGCAGCGTGGTGTGCGTCTCCAACATTTCGGAGACGGCGGCGGTCGACGTCGCCTGCGACTTCTCGACAGCCGCGCGGCCCGCGGTTTCGAGGTCCGACAGAACGCGGCTGACCGAGCCCGATGCGTTCGAGCCGGCCTGCGTGATGAGGCGGACGATTTCTTCCGAGTTCTGCGCGATGGCGCGGGCAAGACCCGTCGCCTTCTGGTCCATCGCGGTGAGCGCTTCGTCGGTCGCGCGCGATACCTCGCCCGCAAGAGCGGCCTGGCGGCTCTCGAGCGAAGCCACTGCCGTATCGGCGATGCGAGTCATGTCGCCCGTGATCGACTTCGCGGTCGTATCTAGCGCGTTGAGGAAGGCACTGCCCTTCTCGTCGAGAATGCGGGTGAGCTGCTCGCTGCGTTGGCCGAGCGTCGAATTCAGCTCCTCGGCCTTGCCACTGAGGCTGCGGACGACTTCGGCGCTGACGCCTTGCAGCGTGCGCTCGACCTCGTCCGTGTTCTGCGTAACGAACTTCTGGATGCCGGCGGCAACCGTCGAGAGCGAACGCTCGGCGTCCTGCGCGCTGGTGCGGATCGCATTCGCGCTTGACGACGCGACCGTGCCGAGCAGGCGCTGCGCCTCGTTGGCGCTTGCCGCTACGGCGTCGATCGTGCTGGCCGAGATGCCGGAGAGGCGGCGCTCGAAGTCGTCGCTGCCGGAGCGGAGTGTGGTCGCGGCCGTGTTGGCCAACGTTTCGAGGCGGCGCTCGATGTCCGTCGTCGAGTTGTCGAGCGTTTCCGGGATGTGCACCGAGAGCGTGCGCAGCCGCATCTCGGCGTCATGCGCGCCGGTGCCGATGCGTTCGGCAAGCGTCGAAGCGAGCGTCGAGAGACGGCGCTCGGCATCCATCGTGCCGGAGCCGAGTGTTTCCTGGAATGTGTTGAGCAGCGTCTGCATGCGGATTTCTGCATCGAGCGTGCCGCTGCCGAGGGTGTCGCCGATCAGCGAGTTCAGCGCGTGAAGGCGCGTTTCGGCATCCTGCGTGCCAACGCCGAGACGATCGGAGAGGAGCGAGACCAGCCCCGTGATGCGGCGCTCGGCTTCCTGCGTCTCATTGCCGACGACGGAGGAAATCTGCTCCGCCACCGATGTCATGCGGCGTTCCGCGTCGCTGACGCCGGACCCGAGCAGTTGCTGCACGGATGCGGCAAGCATCTCCATGCGGCGTTCGGCTTCGTCGGAGCGCGTACCGACGGTTTGCGCGATGCCGATCGCAAGCGACTCCATGCGGCGCTCGGTGTCGGTCGTGCCGAGGCGCAAAGCCTCGGTGAGATTGGCAGTCAGCGCGTGGACGCGATGCTCGGCGGCTTCGGCGCTGGCGCCGAGGGCGTCGGTCGTCTGCGTCGCGGCGGCGGCGAGCACGCGCTCGGCGTTGGCGGCTTCGCCGCGAATCTGCTCGGCAGCCGCGCGGATCGCAGCGTCGAGCGCGGATTCGGCGTCGCGGGTGCCGGTGCGCATGACATCGGCCGTTGTCGCAGCCAAGACTTCGATCGAGCGGCCTGCATCGACGGTCGCGCCGCGAATGCCGGCAACGCTCTGCGCGGCCGTGCCTTCGAGGGTGCGCGCAGCTTCCTGCGCGCCGGAGCGGATCGCTTCGGCGGTCGATGACGAGAGCGACACGAGCGTGCGCTGCGCTTCCTGCGCGCTGGTGCGGATGAGGTCGGCGCTCGATGCTGTCACGGTCGTCAAAGCGCGTTCGGCTTCGCCGGTCGACGTTTTGACGGCCTGGTTGAGCTGATCGACGCGGCCCGCGATGACGTTGGCGGCGGCAGCGCCGCGCGCCTCGATCTGGCTCGAGACGATCTCGACGCGATCGACGAGAAGCTCTTGGAAGCGCGTGATGCGGCTGTCGAGCCCGGTCGAGAGTTCGACCGCGCGATTGTTGAAGGCTTTGTCGACTTCGATTGCGCGGTGCTCGATTTGACCGACCAAGCGCGAGCCGTGCTGCTCGATCGCGTTGGCAACGGCGCCGACGCGCTCTTCGAGCGAGCCGACCATGTTGTCGCTGCGCTCGATCAGCGTGCGGCCGATCTCGGCAACGCGCGTCTGCAGCAGGTCGTCGAGCGCACGGGTGCGTCCGTCGAGCGTGGATTCGACCTGAAGGACACGGCCATCAAGGTTCTGCGCGAGGTCCGCGCCATGCTCGCGCATCACGTCGGCGATGCGGTCCATGTGCGAAGCGGAGTTCCGCTCGAAGTGATCGAGGTTTTCCTTCATCGCGGCGGCGATCTCGGCCGCGCGCGCTTCGGCGCGCTGCTCGAACGAACCGAGGTTGGCGCTCATGACACCACTCACCTGCGTGAGGCGCTCGTCGGCGCGCGTATCGAAAGCGTCGAGGTTGGCGGCGAGCACTGACGTGATGTTGGCAAGGCGCTCTTGGCTGCGGCTCTCGAAACCCGAAAGGCTATCGTGCACCGCGATCGTCGCCTCGGTGAGGCGTGCCGCCGTGCGGTTCTCGAAGATGTCGACGTTGTTGCGGACGGCTTCGTGATACTCGACCGAGCGCTGGCTGATGCGATCGATGAGTTCGCTGCCGCGTCCCGTGATCGTGTGATCGAGTTCGCCGAGCGTGCGCGAGATGCGCTCGCCGAGATTGCCGGCGTCGTGGCCGAGACGGTCGGCCAATGCGGTGCCCTCGCGGGTGACGACGTCTTCGAACGCAGCGAGGCGCTGCGCCATCGTCTCCTGGATCGTGTTCGAGCGCGCCGAGATGAGCGAGGCGACTTCGTCGGCCTTACGCTCGAAGGTCTCGGTCGTCTGGTTGCTGCGGATGACGATCGTGTCGGTGATGCGGTTGCCGGCTTCTTCCAGCTTGTTGACGAGATCGCTGCCGCGCAGCGACAGGTCGAGCGCGAGCGAGTCGCCGCTCGAACGGATCGTCTGGTTGACCTCGTCGCCGCGCGTGACGAGCGTCTCCGCCATCTGGCTGCCGGTCTCGATGAGCTTGGCGACAACCTCTTCGGAGCGCTTGCCGAGGCCGGACGTGAGTTCGTTGGTGAGGCGCGTGAGGTCGGTGCCGGCGGTTTCGGTGCGCTTGACCAGCGTGTCGGCGAGACCCGTCGTCTTCTCCTGCAGACCGTCCGCGATGCGATCGAGGCGCGCCGAGAGTGTCTGCGAGAGTTCACCCGAGATATCGACAATGCGGTCGGTGAGTTCGTCGGTCTTGAAGTTCAGTGCGGCGACGAGACGCGAATTCGCCGCATCGAGCGTGCGGCTGACTTCGTCGCTGGTGCGGTTGAGCTGGTCGAGAAGGTCGGCGCCACGATCGCCGATAGCGTCGATCATCGAGTCGCCGGCGCGGCCGAGCACCGTCGTGATGCTTTCGCCCTTCTCGGCGAGCGAGCGCGTGATGCGCTGCGCGGCTTCGTTGACGCTGGTCGAGACCTGTTCGCTGACCGAGCCGAGCTCCTGCGCGAGGCTCATCTGCACGCTGCCGATGGCGGAGCGGATCTGATCTGCCTGCCCTGCCAATGCGGCGCGCTGGCTGGAGAGATCTTCGATGAGGCCGCGAATGCGGGTCTCGTTGTCGTTGTAAGAACGCTCGAGCGCGCCGACTTCCTTATGCACCAGCGATTCGAGTTCGCTGGCTCGCGAGAGCGCGCGTTCGACGCCATCGCTCATCGCGGTGACTTCGCGGCGCACGGCCTGGCCGATGTTATTGATGGACTCGCCGGCGAGTGTTTCCGGCTCGGCGAGACGCAATGCGACCTGCGTCATCGAGCGCGATGCGATGCGCAGCTCGTAAGCGCGGATGATCATGTAAGCGATGGCGAAGAACATCAGGACGGGCAGCAAAATCGCTGCGCCGGCGACGAGCAGCATCGGCGTGTTCGCCGTGATGCCGCTGCTCCAACTGACGTATCCCCCGAATGCAACCCATGCGAGTGACGCGATGGCGGCGAGAACGAATGGACGCCGCGAGGGCTTTTCCTGCAGCGCTTGCAAAATCGCACCTACGGATTGTCGGTCGTCGTTGGCGGCGGCGCGGCGCGGAGGCGCAACGTCCGATGTGCGTTTGATGTCGCCCGGATGTTCAACTGGTGGCGCAGCGCTCGGATGCGGAGAGACTGCGACCGGCGCAGGTTCGGCAGGCGCATCAGCGCCCTTCCCGTCGCGTAAATCGAGAGCATCCTGGATCGCGGAGAGTGCCGCTTCCGTCGGGTCTTTCAACTTCGTCGGGTTATTGGCCATTTGCCCGTTGCCTCACGCTGATACACTCGGCGACAATCGCCGCATGGCGTTGCGTGAGGCACATTCATCGCGCGTTTTCGCCGCCGATGACGCGCCGAACCTACCCCCCGCGGTGGCTTTAGAACCTGCAGTTGTCCTAGAGCCGCCGTGCCATGCAGAAAGTATCCTATGCGGGCGGCGGGCCGAAGGAAATGGGAGAAGTTAACGCGTCTTAAATCATCGTTAACGCTGTTCGGCCGCGAAGCCGCCGATGGATGTTCGAAAATGAACCAATCTTTTGCCAAGTCGGAAAGTTCTTTTGAAGCTTCACACGACAAGCCGAGCGAAGCGCAAAAACGCTATTTGGAACGAGGGCTTAGCCAGCCCGGCGGGAAATTGCCCCTATTCGATTCGGAAGGCCAGGCGATCCCGGCGCAGACCGTGAAGTCATGCGTCGCGCGCGGCTGGTGCGAGCCTTGATTCACCAATCCGATGAAGCCGGAATGGCTCGTTTGCCGGCTCACGGTTTCCGGATACCATATAGTTGGTGCCGATTTGCCACCCACTGTTAAGAAGTGACGGTGTTAACGCCTTGTTAACTAGCGCGGCCGCTTTGTTTGAATACAAGCACCGAGCTGCCAAGGTTTAGCGCAATTTTTGCCTGAAGCGGCTCATATATCCCGCAAGCGTTGACGTAAGAATTTTGAGAGACAAGACAATGGAACTGGCTCTGCCGACCCGCGAGCATTCGGCCAAACCTGCGAATGGCCGCCCGATCGACCTCGTACACCTGTCGCGAATGACATTCGGCGATCGCGCGCTGGAACGCGAAGTGCTGCAGTTGTTTCTGCGGCAGTCCTCGCAAATCGTCGCGAAGCTCGCGAAAGCCGACGCGGACACACTCGCGCAGCTGGCTCATACGCTGAAGGGTTCCGGCGCCGGTGTCGGCGCATGGGCCGTGGCCGATGCCGCGACTGTGCTCGAGCAAGGCGCGAAGGCCGGCAAATCCGATGCCGGAGTTGCAAAACTCCGCAGCGCCGTAACCGAAGCCTCCGGCTACATCGAAGAGCTGCTCCGCGCGCACTAGATAGCGTGCACGTGTTGGGGAAATTGAAGCCACGCTGCGCAGCGTGGCTTTCGCTTTTCCAGGGTCAGTGAATCCGGTTTCCACACAGACTGGAAATGCTCTAGTACGCGCTCTTCGCAATCGCTATACGAGTGCGCGTGTAATCGTGATGATCGGCCCCAATGCCTAAACTGACGTACATCGATTCCGGCGGTACACCGCGTATCGTCGACGCCGAAGATGGCTCGACCGTGATGGAAGCCGCGATCAAGAATTCGATCCCGGGCATCGAAGCGGAATGCGGCGGCGCCTGCGCGTGCGCGACCTGCCACGTCTACATCGACGAAGCCTGGCAGGAGAAAGTCGGCGGTCCCTCGCCGATGGAAGAGGACATGCTGGATTTCGGCTTCGACGTGAAGCCGAACTCGCGGCTCTCGTGCCAGATCAAAGTGACGGGTGAACTCGACGGCCTCGTCGTGCATACGCCGGAACGTCAGGCGTAGGCGTCAAGCGCATACTCTCATTGTTTCGTCATGGCCCGGCTTGTCCGGGCCGTCCACGACTTCACTATTTTAAGAAAGCAAGACGTGGATGGCCCGCATGAAGCGGGCCATGACGAGGTAGATTGGTTCTGGCGCTAAGCGCGCATCATCTGCTGCTTCAACAATCCAACGATCTCTTCCGGCAACGGCGTCGAAGTCTTCGTCGCCTTGTTGATCCGCACGATCGTCGTCTTGCCGTTCGCGGCGCATTCGCCGTTAACGAAGAGCGCCTGCGCGTAAGTCACCGAACTCGTTCCGATACGTTCGACGCCGGTACATATCTCGACCTGACCGGGCCAGAGAATTTCCTTCAAGTAGTTCAGCTCGAGCCGCGCGACGACGAAGCCGCCGTCGGCGAACTGACGCTCGCCGTAAACGCTGCGGATGAAGAAAACGCGGCCGGTCTCGAAATACGTCGCGAAGACCGCGTTGTTGACGTGGCCGTTGCGGTCGAGGTCGCGGAAGCGGATCGTCTCGGTTACGCGGAAGGGAAAATCGTCAGGGCGCGGCAAAGTGCGCGCCGGCTTTACGGTGGTATCGTTCACGTCTCGTCACCTCTTGGCCGCCCTTAGACGCGAAGGCCCACACGGAATCAAGCTTTCGAAGCGACGCGAGGATCGTTTGCAGGCCGCACTGGCTCGTGCAAACAATGACGGCCTGCCCTGCCCAAAAGAAGGCTCAGCATGTCGGAAACGATCAAGACAGACATTCTCATCATCGGCGCCGGACCCGTCGGCCTCTTCGCCGTGTTCGAGCTCGGCCTGCTCGATATGAAAGTCCATATCGTCGACATCCTCGACAAAGTCGGCGGGCAGTGCGCCGAGCTTTATCCCGAGAAGCCGATCTACGACATTCCGGGTATCCCAGAGATCAGCGGTCAAGGCCTGACCGACGCGCTCATCGCGCAAATCAAACCGTTTGGGCCGACGTTCCATCTCGGCGAGATGGTGACCGGCGTCGAGAGGATCGGCGATCCTCTCTTTCGCGTCACTACGGACGCAGGCAAAGTTTTCGAAGCGAAGTGCGTCGTCGTCGCGGCCGGTGGCGGCTCGTTCCAGCCGAAGCGTCCACCCATTGCCGGCATCGAGGAATACGAAGCGAAGTCGGTCTTCTACTCGGTGCGCAAGATGGAGAACTTCCGCGACCAGAATGTGCTGGTCGTCGGTGGCGGCGACTCGGCGCTCGACTGGACGCTCAATCTACAGCCGCTCGCCAAACGGCTCACGCTTCTGCATCGCCGCGACGATTTTCGCGCGGCACCGGACAGCGTCAACAAGATGCGTAAGCTCGTCGCCGACGGCGCGATGGATCTGACGATCGGCCAGGTGTCCGGGCTCGAAGGCGCCGATGGCAAACTCATGGGCGTTCACGTGAAGGGCAACGACGGCACGGTCGTGCCGGTCGCGTGCGATGCCATGCTTCCGTTCTTCGGCCTAACGATGAAGCTCGGTCCGGTGTCGGATTGGAAGCTCGATCTCAACGAGGGCGGCTCGCTCGTGCTCGTCGATGTTTCGACCTTCGAGACCAATCAGCCCGGCATCTTCGCGATAGGCGACATCAATTGGTATCCGGGCAAGCTGAAGCTCATCCTCTCGGGATTCCACGAGGGCGCGCTGATGGCGCAGAAGGCGCACCGCTACGTCTATCCGGATAAGCGCCTCGTGTTTCAGTACACGACGTCGTCGACGAGCCTGCAGAAGAAGTTGGGCGTCGCCTAAAACGCCCTACTCCCGCGCGGGTGATCCCTCAGGCAGCGGCAGCGCGGAACGCTGGATGTCGCCCGCGGGCATCGAGCCGTTCTCGATCAGCACGTCGCGGGCCATCGTGAGCGCCGCATCGGCCATCGCGGCATGACCTTCGGCCGTCGGATGGATCGCTCCGCCGTAGACCGCGCTCAGCACACCCCACAACGCATCATGAATATCGGCCGGCTGCATCGTCGACGGGAAGCCGTCCGGGAATGTCATCGCGGCAAAGTAGCTGTCGTTCGCAGTGCGGATCCAGCGCGCGCGGCTCGCATACGGGCGGAAGTCGCGTGCACTGGCGTTACAGGTCAGTGGACTCTCGATGCCCTCGCGCAGACTTTCGTGGAACGAATTTCCCTGCGCGCGGAAGCATGCGCGGTCAAAATCCGGATCCTGCTCGGAGCGCGCGCAGAAGCCACGATCGCGGAACAAGTCCTGGTGCGAGTCCACGAACGTCATGCGATCGCTCTCGTCGCGGCAGAGCGTGCCGCCCTGGCAGGTCGCGAGCGCCTTGATGCGCGGCAGAAACTCGCGCTCAACATAGGCCGAGGTTTGCCGCAGTAGATCGCCGTTGATGTTGAACGACGGGTGGATGTCGACGCCGGCGCGGCCGCCGCCGCACGGCACACCGCCGCGATCGAGCGCCGGGTTGGCGTAGGATGTGTAGACCACGCGATCCATGCGGCCGCCGACCATCGGCTTCAGCGCTGCGCGGAGCTTGGCGAAGGCGGACGGAAGCTGGCGCGTGAGCACGGCGCGGGATTCGTCGAGCGATGCGATCGAACCGCCGCTCTCCAGCAGCGCGCGCTCGCGCGTCGACTCGACCATCACGTTGGCAACGAGCTCCGAGAAATAGATGTCGTTGGCGCCGACGGTCAGGAAAATGAGATCAAAGTTGCGGCCCGGCACCAGCTTGCGCGCGGCTTCGAGCGCGGCGGCCGCTTGCGGCACTTGAGCCGGCACTGTCGTCGGACAGGAGCCGCCGCGGCACGTCGCCTCACGCGACCGGCGCGACGCAAACAAGCCCTTCTCGATTTCCGCGCCCGTGCAGGCGAGCGGCACGAAGGTCACCGAGACATGCTGGTTTTCGATTGCAAGCGCGAGCGCGGCGCGCAGCTGGTAGCTGTAAAGGGAGCGATGGCAGGCGTTGCTCATCCAACCGGCGCCCATGCGGAACCACTCGTTCGCGGATGTAGCCGATGCGGGACTGCCGGGCGTCGTTTCGCACGTGCGATTGCCTTTAAAGCCAGAGCGGCTCGGCCGATAGTATTCGCCGCCCGTCGTGCTGAAGGCACGGCGGAAGCAGAAGCCGGTATCATCGAGCGCGATCGGGCGATCTGGATTGCCCTCGCCTGACGCGATCGAGTCGCCGAGGCCGGCAATGAGCAGATCGCGGACGAGAATTTCGGCTTGTGCGCGCTGCGCGGTGCCGTCAGCACGCGTTGCATCGACGGTCGCGAAGGCCGGCGCGCCATAGGCGACACGCACTTGCGCTTCTTCGCTGCACGGCTTCTCGACGCGTTGCGTCTCGCGTTCGACCTGCTCGAACGACCAAATGCACGTCGCGCCCTGCGGAGCGCCGGAAAATTTTACGCCGACGCGATGATCGGACGGGACCAGATATGGTTCGCGCACGCCATCACGATCGCAGGTGCGCGTCGTCACGCCGGCGGCATCGACACAGAGACGATTGAGGAGAAGACGCGCCCATCCGCGACCACCGGTTGCGGCGGCAAGACGGCGCTCGGCATCGAGGATTGAGCCACCGCGATGTGCAGCGGCGAGACGTACGAAATCGCTCTCGTCGCGGAAGAGCCGAAAGCGGCTTTTGACCTCCCACGTAATCGCGCCACTGTTCGCCGCGGTTTGCGCCGAAGCCGCGCCTGAGACGACCACGGCGCTCAAAGCCGCCACTACAAAGAAAAATCGACGCATCATCTGTCCTGAAATTGCCCGCGCCCTTATGCCGGTTCGACCTGGACTTATTCGGGGCAAACCGGCGTTTCGCCGCTCAAGCACAACGCAATAAGCGATCAAATCGACGGGAGAGATGACAATTTTTGTTACTTGGCGTGACGGGAACAAAAAAGAGCGCCACGCGGCGCCCTTTTTCTTTGCTGCGGTCTCAGTGTCACCAAGCCGGGATCAGCGACCCTTTGAACTCTCGCAAAACGTAGTCCTTCACGCTCTGCGTATGGAACGCCTTGACCAGCAAAGCGGCCCAAGGCTTGTCCTTATCCTCTTCACGCACCGCGATGATGTTGACCCACGGACTATTCGGCCCTTCGCGCAGGATCGGGTCCTTCACGGGGTCGAGACCGGCCTGCACCGCGTAATTGTTGTTGATGCTTGCCGCCGCGACATCGTCAAGCGAGCGCGACAACTGCGCGGCATCGAGCTCGATGAAGCGATAGCGATGCGGATTTTCGACGATGTCGGTGACGCCAGCGGTGACGCCTACGCCGTCGCGAAGCTTGATGATGTTGTTGTCATGCAGCAGACGCAGCGGGCGCGATCCGTTGGTCGGATCGTTCTGGATCGCGACCGATGCGCCATCCGGGATTTCGGCGAAGGTCTTGTACTTCTTCGAATAGACACCGAGCGGCGCGGTCATCGTCTCGGCCAGCTTCACGAGCTTCCAGCTCGTTTTAGCGACCTGGTTTTTCAGGTACGGCTCGTGCTGAAACGAGTTTGCCTCGATTTCCTTACCGGCAAGCGCCTGGTTCGGAATGATGTAATCGGAGAACTCGATGATCTTGAGGTCGAGTCCCAGCTTCTTCGCTTCAGGCACGACCTGCTCGATGATCTGGGCACCCGGCCCGCCCGTCACGCCGATGCGGATGAACTGCTGAGCGCCGGCGGGTGCGATGAACGCCGCTACAACGGCGAGCGACAAGAACATTCTCTTCACGCAAATTCGTCCTTCTGAAAATAACTGAGTAAATCGGAAGCTTGGAAATCGGGAGCATCAGCCGCGCCGAAAATTGGCGCGGCTGTAGTTTTCACAAAGGCGCGATCACCAAGCGGCGACGTAAGCGCCCTTGAATTTCTCTGCGATGAACTCCTTCACGGACGGCGACTGATATGCCTTCACGAAGGTCGCGACCCATGGCTTATCTTTGTCTTCCTCGCGCACCGCAATGATGTTGACCCACGGACCGTCTGTCGTTTCCTTGACGATCGAATCCTTCACCGGATCGAGACCGGCCTGCACAGCGTAGTTGTTATTGACAGCCGCCGCATCGACATCCGGCAGCGAGCGGGGAAGCTGCGCAGCATCGAGCTCGATGAAGCGATAGCGCTTCGGATTTTCCGCGATGTCGGCGACACCCGCGGTCACGCCCGCGCCTTCGCGCAGCTTGATGATGTTGTTGTCGTGCAGGAGCTTCAGCGAACGCGCGCCGTTGGTCGGATCGTTTTGGATTGCGACGGTCGCGCCGTTCGGCAGATCCGCGAAGCTCTTGTACTTCTTCGAGTAGAAGCCCATCGGCGATGCGATCGTGTAACCGACCTTGGCCAGTTTCCAGTTCGTCTTCGAAAGCTGGTTCTTGAGATACGGCTCGTGCTGGAACGAATTGACTTCCAGCTCCTTGTTGGCGAGCGCCTGGTTCGGGATCACGTAGTCCGTGAACTCGACGACCTTCACGTCGAGGCCGAGCTTCTTGGCTTCCGGCACGACCTTCTCGAGGATTTGCGCATGCGGGCCGGCGGTGACGCCGACGCGCAGCGTCTGTTGCGCGGCGGCCGGCGCAGTAAGCGCAGCCGACAGTGCGAGGGACAACGCGAGTTTCTTCATTTTTTTCTTCCTGTGTTCAGGCGCGCGAGCGCGTGGAAATCAGCCGCGGCGCGCGCGGCGGTCAAGTTTGCGAGCGAGGAAATCGCCGGTCGATTGGACGGATTGGACGAGAACGATGAGGACGATCACGACCACGGCCATCACTTCGGGCATGAAGCGCTGATAGCCGTAGCGAATCCCGAGATCGCCGAGGCCGCCGCCGCCGACGGCGCCGACCATCGCAGACGACGACAAGAGCGTGACGATGGAAAGCGTGAGGCCGAGCGTGATCGACGGCCGCGCCTCGGGCACGAGCACTTTCGTCACGATCTGGACTGGGCTTGCGCCCATAGACCGCGCGGCCTCGATGAGACCGGGATCGACCTCGCGCAGGGCTGCTTCGATGATGCGCGCGATGAACGGCGTCGCCGCGAGGGTGAGTGGAACGATCGCGGCCGATGTGCCGATCGACGTGCCGGCGATCAGCCGCGTAAACGGGATGATCGCGACGACGAGAATGATGAATGGCGTCGAGCGGGTTGCGTTCACGACTGCGCCGATGACGCGGTTGGTAATCGGCGCCGCAAAGATTTCGCCGGCGCGCGATGTTGCAAGGAAAACGCCGAGCGGCAGGCCGAACAGCGTGCCGAGGGCGGCCGCGACCGCAACCATGTAGGCGGTCTCGCCGGTCGCGTAGATGATGGCGCGTATGATTTCAGGCGACATAGCCAAGCACCTCTGCGTTGAGATCGAGCCGTTGAATCGCGGCGGTGACGCCGTTGAGCGTCACTTCGTCACCCGGCACCGTGACGATGAGCGTGCCGAAGCCTTTGCCGCCGATCGTTTCGACCTGGCCGGACACGATCGTGATGTCGACATTGAGCACGCGCGTGATGCGCGAGAGCACGGGCTGGTTCGCCTGCGGGCCCGTGAAGATGACACGCACGACCGCCTGCCCGTTCGGCGGACGCTCTTGCGTCAACCGTGCCGCGATGGTTTCGGGCAACTGTGCGCCACCGAGCGTCGACAGGAAGCTGCGCGTCGTCGGATGCTTCGGCGCCGAGAATATCTCGAACGTCGTCCCTTGCTCGATCACGCGGCCGCGCTCGAGCACGACGACGCGATCGGCGATCGCCTTCACGACTGCCATCTCGTGCGTGATGAGGATGATCGTGAGCTTCAGCTCTCGGCGGATGCGCGCCAGGAGTTCGAGGATCTGGTGGGTTGTGTCGGGATCGAGCGCCGACGTCGCCTCGTCGCACAGCAGAACTTTCGGGTTTGCCGCAAGTGCGCGCGCGATGCCGACGCGCTGCTTCTGGCCACCGGACAGTTCCGACGGGTAGCGGTCGCGCTCGGCGGTGAGGCCAACAAGGCCGAGCAGTTCGTCGACGCGCTTCTTGATCTCGTCTTTCGGGCGGCCGGCGATCTCAAGCGGCAGTGCGATGTTGTCGGCTGCCGTACGCGATGACAAAAGGTTGAAGTGCTGGAAGACCATGCCGATGGCGCGGCGGGCCTGCCGGGCGCCCCGCTCATCGAGCGACGAGATAGCTACGCCATCCACCGTGACGGTTCCGCTGGTCGGAGTTTCGAGGCCGTTGATGAGACGTACAAGTGTCGACTTGCCGGCGCCGGAGCGGCCGATGATGCCGACGATCTCGCCCGCGCTCAACGAGACCGAGACATCGTCGACCGCGATGACGCCCTCGCCCTTATCGCGGGGCGAGAATGTCTTCCCGACGCGGTCGAGTACGATGACCGGCCTATTCTCGGCCGGGCCCAGCACGGCGGCCTCAGCCGTTGCTGTCGATACAAAAGCATTCATGGATTGATCGGGCGCCGGAATGGCGCGTTCCTCTGTGAGATTCTTCGGGTGGCGGATGTGGCTCAACCCGGACAGCGTTCGGCGGACATGTCACACTCCTGGTGAAGCCCGCTGACGACGGGCGCTTTAGCGTTTTTCTCGCGGCGCAAGCTGCGTTCAAATTCCGCGGCCCCTTGTGTCGGGACGTTCTTTATATCGAACGCGGCGTTCGACTTGTCAATACTCAATTTGTGCGCTGCGGGAGAACCAACCTGCTGTCTGCAGCCCCATTGCAAGAACAGGATTTCGAGATGCCTTCCAGAACCCGCGTCGAAGAGTTTATTGCTGTCGTCCTCTCCGGACGGCACGACGAGGCGATCGAGCGATTCTACGCCGAGGATGCCTCGATGCAGGAGAACCTCAATCCGCCGCGCGTCGGCCGCGATCTGTTGGCGACGCAAGAGCGCGCCACGATGGCCAAATATGCGCGCATCGACACCGAGCTGCGCGGTCCGATTTTCATCGAAGGCGATATCGTCGTGATCAACTGGCTCTTCCGCTTCACGGACGCGGAGGGGACGAGTTTCACGATCGACGAGATCGCGTATCAGCAGTGGCAAGGTGACCTCATCCACCGCGAGCGGTTCTACTACGACCCCGGCCAGGTGAAGAAAAAATAGAGTCGGATCCGCGCCTTCCGGCTGAACGCTGGAGTCGCTTCTTCGCAACTTTGCCGCGCTATCGGCGAGGTTTGCCATCGCGCGCCTTATCACTATGGTGCGCGCCGAAACTCGGAGGAACGTCATGGATTTGGGTATCGCCGGCCGTAAGGCCATCGTCTGCGCATCGAGCAAAGGTCTCGGCCGCGGCTGCGCCGAAGCGTTGGCGGAGGCCGGCTGCGAGGTCGTCATCAACGGCCGCGACGCGAAGGCCCTAGACGCAACGGCTGCTGAGATCCGCGCCAAGACCGGCGCGAAGGTGACGGCGGTTGCGGCCGATGTCGGCACGCCGGAAGGTCAGGCCGCCCTGCTCGCCGCCTGCCCGCAGCCGGACATTCTGGTCAACAACAATGCGGGCCCGCCCTTCCGCGATTTCCGCGAGCTCTCGCGCGACGACATGCTCAAGGGCGCGCTCGGCAACATGGTGGTCGGGATCGAGCTGATCCAGAAGGTCATCGACCCGATGATCGAGCGAAAGTTCGGCCGCATCGTCAACATCACGTCAGGCAGCGTGAAGCTGCCGATTCCGGGCCTCGACCTCTCGTCCGGCGCCCGCCTCGGCTTGCAGGGCTTCCTCGCCGGTGTCGCACGGAACGTCGCGCATGCGAACGTCACCATCAACCACATCCTGCCGGGCATCTTCGAGACCGACCGCTGGCGCTCCGGCAATGCGCTCACCGCCAAGAAACTCGGCATCTCCGAGGATGACGCACGGCAGAAGGCTTACGAGCAGGTGCCGGCCCGTCGCATCGGCCAGCCGGAAGAGTTCGGCCAGGCCTGCGCATTCCTCTGCTCGGCGCATGCCGGCTACATCACGGGCCAGAGCCTGTTGATCGACGGCGGCCGCTTCCCGGGCGTCATGTAGAACTTCGCGTGATCCGCGAAAAAATGCAGCCCGCGACCTTGCGGGCCGCGCGCCTCGCGGCGCATGATCGCGCCGCGCCTGCCAACATGGCCGCGCGGGGACACGTCCAAACATCCCAAGCACATTCTCCTAAGGAGTGACTGATGAAGCTCGTCCGCTATGGCCAGCCCGGCCGTGAGAAGCCCGGCATTATCGATGCGGATGGCCGCATCCGGGACCTCTCGAAAGTGGTCAAGGACATCGATGGTGAGGCGCTGAGCCCGAAGGGCCTCGCCAAGATCAAAAAGCAGAAGGTCGACAAGCTGCCGCTCGTGAAGGGCGACCCGCGCCTCGGCTCATGCGTCGTCCAGCCGCGCAACTTCATCGCGATCGGCCTGAATTATTCGGACCATGCGGCCGAATCCGGCATGCCGATCCCGGCCGAGCCGATCATCTTCAATAAGGCGCCGTCCTCGATCTGCGGCCCGAACGACGACACGATGGTGCCGAAGGGCTCGACCAAGCTCGACTGGGAAATCGAACTCGGCATCGTCATCGGCCAGCGTGCCCGCTACCTCTCGAAGAAAGACGCCCTCTCGGTCGTCGCCGGCTACTGCGCGGCGAACGACGTGTCGGAGCGCGCCTTCCAGATCGAGCGCGGCGGCCAATGGACCAAGGGCAAGGGTTGCGAGACTTTCGGCCCGATCGGGCCATGGATGGTGACGGCCGACGAAGTCGGAAATCCGCAGAAGCTCGACATGTGGCTGGACGTCAACGGCGAGCGCAAGCAGACCGGCAACACGTCGACCATGATTTTCTCGTGCGCGCACATCGTTTGGTACTGCTCGCAGTTCTTCGTGCTCGAGCCGGGCGACGTGATCGTGACCGGCACCCCGCCGGGCGTTGGCCTCGGCATCAAGCCGACGCCGCAGTTCCTGAAGCCGAAGGATGTCGTCACGCTCGGCATTACGGGCCTCGGCGAGCAGCGCCAGAAGGTCGTGAAGTTCAAGGCGTAAGCCTCAACGATAAAATGAGGAAGAGCGCGGCATGGTCCGCGCCCTTTTCGTTTTTTAATGTGTCTTAGGGCGCGGTCACGACACGGATTGTCATCGCGGACAGCGAATGCGCGAAGCGCGTGAGCTGAGCCGGGATCCATGAATCCCAGCGAGCGCAGGGATACATGGGTCCCGGCTCTCGCGGCTACGCCGCTTGGCCGGGATGACAGCGGCAATCGCGGCGAGCGCTAAGCGAAGAAAGTTCTGAGTTTGATTCAACCAACGCTTGCAACCGACTGGCATGGAGTCGGAAAACGCGAGCGCTACTCCATCACGGCGGCTTTGAGGATGCAGACCATCGTGGCTCGTGCCGGCACGGTGCCGGTGTTGCGGATGGTGTGGCGGCGGTCGCAGCGATAGCGCGCGGTGCCTCCGGTTTCGATCTTCTCGACGACGCCGCCGACCTCGACCTCGAGTGTCCCCTCAAGCACCGACAGGCATTCGATCGAACCGCGCTGATGCGCGTCGGAGTCGAGTTCGCCGCCCGGCTCCGCGATCACGTCGTACCACTGCAGCCATTCGACCGTTTTGATCCAACCGGTGATCGCGAGCGTGATCTTGCCGTCGTCCGAGACAAGCGTCGGGGTATCGCCGCGGCTCACCAGTTCGACGAAGGGGTCGTCTTCCTGGGTCGCGAGGACACGATCGATGGAGACATCGAGAGCCTGCGAGAGGCGCCAGATGGTCGCGAGCGTCGGGTTAGTCTCGTTACGCTCAATCTGGCTGATGATCGATTTGGCGACGCCGGACTGTTCAGCGAGTTCGGACAGCGACAGGTTATAGTTCTTGCGCAGCCGCTGGATGGTCTTGCCGAGCTGGCCGGAAAGCGCCACCGCGCCCGCGTCCATGATGCCTTTGCGATCGTTCATGGCGCCCTTCTAAAGTCCGCTTCGATAGAAGCAAAGCGGACTTTCGATTCTTTGAGTAGTCGCATTTCCGGACGGTGAACCGGTATCCACTTCACCTGGAATGCTTTAACCTATGCGCACGGCCGCGTACACGCTTCGCATTCCGATTCAGCAGATGCCGCTAACCGTCTGAATGCGAGTCGCAATCTACCACCACGCGTGGAAGTGGTGGACCGGTCCGTGGCCGGACCCGATGCTCAAGCGCTCCGACGCCTGCAGCGCCGCCGTGATGTAGTCCTTCGCGGCCGCGACAGCGCTGCCGAGGTCTTGGCCCTTGGCGAGACCGGCCGCGATGGCGGACGACAACGTGCAGCCGGTGCCGTGGGTATTGCGCGTGTTGACGCGCACGGCAGCAAGACGTGTCTGCCGGCTCGGCTCGATCAGGAGATCGACCGCCTCGGCGCTCTCGCCGTGACCGCCTTTGACCAGCACGGCCTTGGCGCCAAGCTTCAAAAGCCTCTCGCCCTGATCACGCATCTCGGTCTCGCTGCGCGCGACAGGCGCGTCGAGCAGAGCGGCGGCTTCCGGCAGGTTCGGCGTGATAATCGCGGCGCGGGGGATGAGGACCTTGCGGAGCGTGTCGATCGCGTCCGGTTTGAGCAGCCGGTCGCCCGAGGTCGCGACCATGACGGGGTCGAGCACGATATTGCGGGCGGCGTGGCGGTCGAGACCGGCCGCCACCGTTTCGATGACGGCGCTGTCGGCCAGCATGCCGATCTTCACGGCGTCAATCTTGAGGTCGGAGAAAACGGCGTCAATCTGCTGTGCGACGAAATCGGGCGGGACCGAGTGGATGCCGGTAACGCCCTTGGTGTTCTGAGCCGTCAGGGCAGCGAGGACGGTCGCGCCATAGACGCCGAGCGCAGAGAAAGTTTTGAGGTCGGCCTGGATGCCGGCCCCTCCCCCTGAGTCCGAGCCCGCGATGGTGACCGCGATGGCGCTCATGCGGGCGCTCCCGCGCCGACCTTTAGACTCCGATCGACGATACCGCGCAGCTCACGGGCGGCGGCTTCCGGATCAGGCTTGAGGGACAAAGCCGTGATGACGGCGACGCCGTCGAGACCTCCGGCAATGACCTCGCCCGCATTGGCTGCCGTGATGCCCGCGATGGCGCCGACCGGAAAGCCCTTCGGCGCGCGTGGACGGATGATGTCCGCGAAGGCGCAAACCCCGGCAACGCCCTGCGGCGGGTTCGGATTGTCCTTCGAGGTAGTCGCAAAGACGCCGCCAATGCAGACGTAGTCGAGCAACTCAATCGGCGCTGTGCGGGCCCGCTCGGCGCTGTTAATCGAGAGGCCTATGATGGCGCCCTTGCCGAGCAGGCGGCGCGCATCGTCCGCCGCCATGTCGTCCCACCCGATGTGGACGCCCTCGACCCCGGCAGCGAGCGCGACGTCAACACGGTCGTTGATGAGCAGGGGGACGCCGGTACCCTTCAGCGCCGCATGGATGGCGCGAGCGCGGGCGATCATCTCGCGGGTCGAGCCCTTCTTGTCGCGGAGCTGGACCAGCGTCGCTCCGCCCTTCACGACCGCTGCCGCGAGCGCCGCGATATCGTGACCGCCGGTGTGCTCCGGATCGACCAGGGCGTAGAGGCGCAAATCGACTTTCATGGTGTGACAACGGCCCGGCTGGAGGATTTGATCTAAGGTCTCGCCCATTTGAGGGGCCCGATCAAGCTTGCGCCCGGCCTCGGGTTTTGGTGGATTGCAAAGAGACTCCGGGAGTTCTCATGATCGCGTTCTTCATCCAGATCAAATGCCAGCTCGGCAAGTCGTATCAGGTCGCCAATGCGTTGGCGGACGCCGAGATCGCGTCCGAGATCTATTCGACGGCCGGGGATTTCGACCTTCTGGTGAAGTTCTACATCCCGCCGGAGACCGATATCGGCCATTTCGTGAACGAGAAGGTCCAGGTCATTCCGGGCATCCAGGACACGCGGACGATCGTCACCTTCAAAGCCTTCTAGTAACCCTCTCCATTCAGGTTACCGAACGCAACCGTTCGTTTGCGTACAAATCGCGCTTGCCCGTGACAAAGGTTTTGTCCAAATTTCGCGCCAGGCTTGGCGCAATGACAACCAACAATCTTCCAAGTCGCCTGCGTATCGTTGCCTCGGGCCGGACGTCGCTGCTCGCTGAACCCGCCAAAGACGGGCCCAAGCGAGCCACTTCAGGAGCTGGAAATGAAGAAGCTGTTGCTCGCCGTCGTGATCGCCGGCGCAGGATTCACAATGGCCCCGACCGATGCCTTCGCTTGGCAATGCCGCGCGAGCAGCGCGTCAGGCGGCTGGGGCGTGGGTTGGCATCCCAATCGCGCCCGCGCGGCCCGCATCGCGTTGAACTACTGCGCGGCCAATACGCCGCGCGGTGTTTGGTGCCGCATCCGCTACTGCGCCTAACCCAACGCCCCGGTTTCGGGGCGTTTCTTTTTAACGCTCAACTCGCGACCGGCGGCCCCGCGGCCGGCGGCCGCGGGCGTTCGAGTCCCAGCTTGCGCTCGCGCCAGATGACGAAGAGTCCCGCCGCGACAACGATCACGGCGCCGACGAAGACCGCACTCATCGGCACTTCGCCGAACAGCAGATAGCCGAGCAGGAAAGCCCAGAGCAGCATCGTGTAGTCGAACGGCGCGATGACGGATGCGGGCGCCCAGCGGAAGCTTTCCGTCATCAGCAAATGCCCGACGCCGCCGAGCACGCCGATGCCGATCAGCGCCGTGAGCTGCAGGCCGCCCGGCATGACCCAGCCCCACGGCAGCGTCGCGAGGCCGCCGATCACCGAGATGATCGAGAAGTAGAGAACGATCGCGGCGTTGGTTTCGGTGTCCATCAGCCGCCGCGTCTGAATAACGGACCCGGCCGACGTGAAAGCGGCAAGGATCGCCAAGAAAACGCCGAGCGCGGCTTCCGGTCCGTGCGCGACGTTGAGATGTGGCGAGAGCATCACGAGGACGCCGAGAAAGCCGACACCGACCGCCGACCAGCGATAGACCCTGACGCGCTCGCCAAGCAGCACGGCCGCCAGCGCGACGGTCATCAACGGAGCCGCGAACCCGATCGCGGTCGACTCCGCGAGCGGGAGCCGCGCGAGAGCTGCGAAGTTGAAGAACATGCCGGCTACGCCGATGAGGCCGCGCGTTACGTGCCCGCCGAAGCGGTTGGTGCGGAACGCGGTCGAGAGCTGGCGGCGATATGCGTAAATCAGCAGCAGCGGCGGGATCGCGAAGAGCGCACGGAAGAACACCACCTGCCCGACCGGCACGGTGTCGCTGACCCAACGCACCAGCGCCTGCATCGTCGCGAACACGAGCGCGGACGCGATTTTAAGGAGGATACCTTTGAAAACGTTCATCGTGCGAGGGTGCGAGGGAATCACCCGCACCATAAGGATTTTCGAGGCGCGACAAACCCTTGTGTGCGCATAGGTCGCGCGCATCGCGTCGCGCGATAACGGCAGCCGTTACTTGGGCGGTTTCGGCCCTTCGACGGCGGGCAGCGACTTGATGTAAGCCGCCATCGCTTTGCGGTCATCCGGTGAGAGCTGTCCGGTATTGCGGACGACCGGCGCCATCGAGCCGCCGACGGAATCGCCGTCCGGATTGAGGCCGCTCGCCAGCACTTCCTCGATTTCGCCGACCGACCATTTGCCGAGGCGCGCCTGTGTGATGTTCGGTACCCAGCCCTCGCCTTCCGGGTTTCGACCACCTGCAAAGCGCTGGCCGGAAACAATGCCGCCCATCAGGTCGCGCGGCGAATGACATTCGGCACAATGGCCCGGGCCGTTGACGAGATACGCGCCGCGATTCCAGTCCGCCGGCTTCGACGTATCGGCGGCGAATGTTTTGCCGTCAAGGTTGAGCAACTTCCAGACGCCGAGCGTGCGGCGGATGTTGAACGGGAACGGCAGATCATGATCGCGCACGCGACCCTTTTCGGGCTGCAACGTTTTGATGAACGCGTAGAGGTCGCGCGTGTCGGCGAGCGTCATGCGCTGATACGACGTGTAGGGAAATGCCGGATAGAGATGCACGCCGCCGGGGCCGACGCCGCGCAGCATCGCGTTCGCGAAATCCGTCTCGCTCCACTTGCCGATGCCGTCATTTGGATCGGACGAGATATTAGGAACGTAGAAGGTGCCGAACGGTGACTTCAGGCCGAGCCCGCCCGAGAGATTGAACTTGTTATCTTGGCCGGGCTTGGCGTGACACGACGAACAGCCGCCGGCGAAGAACATCGTCTCGCCGTTCTTGACGTTCGCGGTGTGAGGAGCTGCGAGCGCATTCGCGGCAAGCGGCTGCGGCGCCGAGATGAACCAAAACACCGCGCCGCCGACGATCGCGAGGAGAATAACGGAGACGAGGAGTTTGCGGAGCATTTCGGTTTCCTCACAGTCCGCTCACACCCGTCCCCGATCCTTCGAGGATTAACTTCGGCGGGTATCCAGCGCGTGCGTCAGCACGCGCCGGAAAAAAACTTCGCTCCGTCCAGTCGTTCAGCGCCTTACGGGCGTTCGGCTGGATCCCCGCTTTCGCGGGGATTAGCGGAGCTAGTGGTTATATTGGAAGATTAATTCCGCTTGGCGCGATAGGTTTCGTGGCACGCGCCGCAGTCACGGCCGATGCCGCCGAACGCCGTCTTGAACGTCTCGAGATCCTTCACGCTTGCCTGCGCGGCTTTCGCGTCAGCAGCCAATTTATCGGACTTCGCTTTGAAGTCCGGCATGTTGGTCCAGATCGCCGGAAGCGCCGCGGTATCGCCGCCGGTCTTCGAATTCTCCGGGAACATCGCCGGGAATTTCTCACCCGCGTCCTGGAAGACTTTGAAAACGGTCTGCGCTTTGGCGAGCTCGAAAGGCTGTTCGCCGCGCACCATCTGCGCGCCGTTGCGCGCCTGAGCGCCGACGCCCTTCATAAGCTCCTTGCGTGCCGCTATCGGGTCTTGCGCAACGACAACGGTGGCACCGAGCGTAACGAGCGCGGCCGTGAGGACGGTTCGAAGCATGGAAACTCCTAAAGTTCAGCCGGCGGGAGCCGGCCCGTGCCGATCAACGCAACCGGCGATTGGTAGTTTCGAATTATTCCGAACTATGTCAACGGGGCGATGACAGCGGTCACGCAGCTGTGCGGTGCAACAAGAACCTTATCCGGCCACGTTCGGGTCTTCGCGGTCATGCGCATGGCCGATCGCGCTCAGCATTTTTGGCTCGAGCTTGCCGGGATCGAGGATGACCTTCTGGTCGTGCACCGAGCGGACGGCCGAGAGCGACACCGCGAACTCGCCCGCGTTCTCGACATAGATCACGATCTTGTCGCGCGTGACGCTGCGGACCGCGCCGATGCCGGGGCTGCCCTCGGCAACGAATGCCATGAAGCCGACTTCGATCGTAGCCATCGTTCTCTCCTAGCGGCTCAGGCCGCTCTCCCGGCGGCTTCGCCGCGCTTACATCGTGTGGGCGCGCTCCGACTCGCGGAGCGCCTGCCAGACGCGCTGCGGCGTCGCCGGCATATCGATGATTTGCGGCGTGCCGTGCGCGCGATAGAGCGCATCCGCGATCGCGTTCATGATCGCGGGGCATGAACCGATCGCACCCGCCTCGCCGGCGCCTTTGACGCCGAGCGCGTTGGTGACGCACTTCACGTTGTTGGTCTCGAACGACATCGGTGGCACGTGGCTCGCGCGCGGGAGCGCGTAATCCATCAGCGAGGCCGTGACGAGCTGACCAGAGTCCTTGTCGTAGATCGCGTGTTCGAGCAGCGCTTGGCCGAGGCCTTGCACAGTGCCGCCGTGAATCTGGCCGGCAAGCATCAGCGGGTTCAGCGTCACTCCGAAGTCGTCAACGATCACGTAATTCACGAAATCGACGTGGCCGGTGCCCGGATCGATCTCGACTTCAACAACATGCGTGCCGTTCGGATAGGTCGCGGCCGGCGGCTCACACTTGTCGTCCGTGATCAGCAACTCCGGTTTCACCGGCGCTTTCGCGATATCCGCGAATGAGACCTGACGATCGGTACCGACGACGCGCACGTTGCCTTCCGCGATTTCGAGATCGCCGACGCCGGCTTCAAGCTTGTCGGCCGCGATGATCTTCAAATTTTCGCCGAGCTTCTTCGCCGCCCCGCCGACCGCAACACCGCCCACTGGAATCGACGACGAGCCGCCGGTGCCGGCACCGGTCGCGATTTTGTCGGTGTCGCCCTGCACGGTGCGCACCATGTCCGGCGACAGGCCGAGGTGATCGGCAACGATCTGTGCATACGCCGTGTGATGGCCCTGCCCGCTCGACTGCGTCCCGATAAAAATCGTAACGCCGCCGTCTTGGTCGAGCTGCATCTTCGCGCTCTCGGGGCCATTGCCGCCGCAGGCTTCGATATACGAGCCGAGGCCGATGCCGCGCAGCTTGCCGTTTTTCTTAGCGGCTTTCGCGCGCTTCTCGAAACCCTTCCAGTCGGCGATGTCCTGCGCCTTTTCCATATGTTGCGCGAACTCGCCCGAATCATACGTCTTGTTGGTCGGCGTGGTGTACGGCATCTGTTTTGCCGCGATGAAGTTGCGCTTGCGCAGCGTGTCGCGCGGAATGCCTAGCTCGCGCGCGACATGATCAACGACGCGCTCGATCACATACGCGGCTTCCGGACGACCGGCGCCACGATACGCATCGACCGGGACTGTGTTCGTGTAAACGCCGCGCAGGCGGATGTGGCATGCTTTGAAATCGTAGAGGCCCGGCAGCATTTCGGCGCCGATGAACGGAATGAACGGCGCATAGAGCGAGAGATACGCGCCCATGTCGGCGAGCGTGTCGACCGAGAATGCGAGGAATTTGCCCTTGGAGTCGCAAGCGACCTTCGCGATCGTGATGTTGTCGCGGCCTTGCGCGCAGGAGAGGAAGTGCTCGGTGCGCTCGCCGATCCACTTCACGGATTTCTTGAGGCGTCGCGCCGCTTCCGTCACCAGCGCGTATTCGCGATACGGGAACAGCTTCGTGCCGAAGCCGCCGCCGACGTCCGGCGTCATCACGCGCAGCTTCTCCGGCGCGATCTTGAGCACGTCGCCGGCAAGCACGTCGCGCATCACGTGCGGACCCTGGCTCGACAGCGTGATGTTGAGGCGGCCGCTTTCTTTCTCGTATTCCGCAATGACGCCGCGCGTATCGAGATAGTTCGTCACGACGCGCGGATTGACAATGCGCAGCTCGATGACTTTGTCGGCCTTCTCGAACAGCGCGTCGGTTTTCTTCTTGTCGCCGATCGTGGTCTCGAAGCAGACGTTGTCTTTCTGGTTCTTCCACACCGCCGGCGCGCCGGATTTCACCGCAGCTTCCATGTCGACGATGTGCGGCAGTTGTTCGTATTCGACTTCGATCTTCTCGGCGCCGTCGCGCGCTTGATCGATCGTGTCGGCGACGATGAGCGCGACGGAATCACCAACGTGACGCACCGTGTCCGTAGCGAGGATCGGGTACGAGGGAACGTCGACCTTCACGCCCGGCGGGATGCCGTGGCACGGGAGATCGCCGAGATCCTTGAGATCGGCCGCCGTCAGAATCAATCGGACGCCTTTGACGGCTTTCGCCGCCTCGACGTCCGTTATCTTGAACTTTGCGTGAGCATGCGGGGAGCGCAACACGACCGCGTGAAGAACACCATCCGGCTGAACGTCCGCCACGTAACGGCCGACGCCTCTGATCAAAGCGTCGTCTTCTTTACGCGTGACGGCTTGACCGAATCCGAACTTCACAGGGGGCATGCATTACTCCGCGGGCTGCGGCGCAGGCTCCTTTTTCCCTCGAGAAAAGAGCCCAGCCATCCATCGCGAGATCACATAGAAAGCCGGCGTGAAAAGCAAGCCGAAGATCGTCACACCGATCATGCCGAAGAACACGGCAGTACCGAGTGCTTGACGAAGTTCCGCGCCCGCGCCCTTCGCGATCACGAGCGGCAACACGCCCAAGATGAAGGCGAGCGACGTCATGATGATCGGACGCAGCCGCATCTCCGCGGCATGCGTTGCGGCATGCGTGCGCGTCTCGCCCTGATCTTCAAGTTGCTTGGCAAACTCGACGATCAGAATCGCGTTCTTCGCCGCAAGCGCTATGAGCACGATGAAGCCGACCTGCGTCAGGATGTTGTTGTCCATCCCGCGCCAGATGACGCCCGTGATCGCGGCGACGAGACACATCGGCACGATCATGATGACGGCAAGCGGCAACGTCAGACTTTCGTACTGCGCGGCGAGCACCAGGAACACGAAGACGACGCCCAAGATGAACGCGAACATCGCGGTGTCGCCGGCACGGATCTGTTGATACGCAAGATCCGTCCACTCGAAGGCAAAACCGGGCGGCAACGTCTCGGCGGCGAGCTTCTGCATGATCTGGATCGCCTGCCCTTGGCTGAAGCCGGGCGCGGGCGAGCCGTCAAGCTCCGCCGACGGATAGATGTTGTAACGCGGCACGCGGAACGGACCGGAGATATCGCTCGCGGTCGCGAACGAACCGATCGGCACCGTGTCGCCTTGCGCGTTGCGCACGCGCAGGTTCATCACGTCCTTCGCCGTCATACGATACGGACCATCCGCTTGCGCCTGCACGCGGAAGGTTCGTCCGATGAGGTTAAAGTCGTTGATGTAGGCCGAGCCGATATTGATCTGCAGTGTCTGGAACACCTCCGTGAGGTTGATGCCCATCAGCTGCGCCTTGGCGCGGTCGATATCGAGATAGAGCTGCGGCGTGCCCGTATCGTAGAGCGAGAACACCTGCATCAAGCCGGGCGTCTGCGCGGCGCGGCCCATCATCGCGTAGACGGCACCCTGCAATGCTGCAGGTCCGGCGCCAACACGATCCTCGATCATCATGCGGAAGCCACCCGCGTTGCCGATGCCCTGCACGGGCGGCGGCGACACGGCGATCATGAAGGCTTCCTCGATCACCTGCAGCTTGCCGAAGAGTTGCATGCGGATCGCGTCAGCAGACTGCTTCGGATCCTTGATGCGTTCTTCGAACGGCGCGAGCAGCACGAACATCGCGCCGGCGTTCGATGCGTTGGTGAACGTCGCACCCGAGAAGCCGGTGATCGCGACAGCGTGCGCGATACCCGGGATCGTCAGCGCGATATCGCTGGCGCGGCGCATCACGGCGTCCGTGCGGGCGAGCGAAGCGCCAGACGGCAACTGCGCGACCGCGATCAGATACGTCTGATCTTGCTGCGGGATGAAGCCCTGCGGCGTGCGGCGGAACTCGTTGAGGCCGAACGCGAGAATGCCGCCGTAAATCAGCAGCACGATGAAGGCGAAGCGCACGGTTTTGCCGGCGACCCAGCCATAACCACGCGAGACACCGTCGAAGCCGCGATTGAAGAGGTTGAAGAAGCCACGGATCGGCTTCTCGTACCACTTCGTGCTGTGGCCTTCCTTGTGCGGCTTGAGCAACACCGCGCACATCGCCGGCGACAGCGTCAGCGACACAATGAGCGAGATCACGGTCGAGCCCGCGATCGTCAGCGCGAACTGGCGATAGAACTGGCCCGAAATGCCGGTGATGAACGCCGCCGGGATGAACACGGCGCAGAGCACGAGCGCGATCGACACCAGCGCGGCGCCGACTTCGTCCATGGTCTTGTGCGCCGCATCGCGCGGCGACATGCCGTCCTGAATGTTGCGCTCGACGTTTTCGACGACGACGATCGCGTCGTCGACCACGATGCCGATGGCGAGGATGAGGCCGAACAGCGACAGGTTATTCAGCGAGAAGCCGAACAAGCTCATCACGAAGAACGTGCCTACGAGCGAGATCGGAATCGCGAGGAGCGGAATGATCGCGGCGCGCCATGTCTGCAGGAACAGGATGACGACGAGCACGACGAGAATCACGGCTTCGCCGATCGTCTCGACGACGGCGTTGACGGATTCCTGAATGTACTGCGTCGGATCGTAAAGCGGACGCGCGCGAACACCCGACGGGAATTGCGTCGCCATTTCGCGGACGGCCGAGCGAACGGCTTCACCCGTCGACAACGCGTTCGAGCCCGGCAGCTGGGTGATCGCGATGAAGACCGACGGATTGCCGTTGATGTAACTGTCCGACGAGTAGTCTTGGCCGGTCAGTTCGACACGCGCGACATCGCGCAATCGCACGATAGCGCCCGGCGTCTGCTTGACGACGACGTTTTGGAACTCGTTGACGTCGGAGAGACGGCCGAGCGTGCGAACCGCGACCTGAAACGCGTGTTGATTCTGAATCGGCGGCGCGTTGAGCACGCCCGACGAGACCTGGATGTTCTGACCAGCGAGCGCCTGCGTGACGTCGGTTGCCGTCATGTTGAGTGACTGCAGCCGGGTCGGATCGAGCCAGATCTGCATCGCGAAATCGCGCTGACCGAAGATGAGAACGTTACCGACGCCTGGAATACGCGTCAGCTGGTCCTTCATGTTCACGTTGACGTAGTTGGTCAGATAGAGCGTGTCGCGCGTCTTGTCGGGCGAATCGACGTTGACGCCGAGCAGAAATCCCGCCGCGCTCTTCGCCGTCAGCACGCCGATTTGGCGGACCTGATCGGGCAGACGTGGCGTCACGATCGAGACGCGGTTCTGCACCTGCACCTGCGCGATATCGAGGTTGGTGCCGATGTCGAACGTCACCGTGATGGTGAAGCGGCCGTCGGCACTCGAGTTCGAGTAGAGATACAGCATCTTTTCGACGCCGTTGACCTGCTGCTCGATCGGCGCGACGACCGTGTCGGCCAGCGTCTCGGCGCTGGCGCCGGGATACTGCCCCGTGATGGTGATCTGCGGCGGCGCAATTTCTGGATATTGCGCGATCGGCAGACGAAGTCCCGCAACGGCACCGAGAATCACGATGACGATCGAGAGCACGGCCGCAAAGATCGGCCGTTCGATGAAGAAGTGTGTGAATCGCATGGCGGGCCTACTTCTTTTCGGCCGGCTGTGCCCCAGGAGCGCCTTGTGGTGGCGGCTGCGCGCCCTGCTCCTGCGGCGTCACCTTCTGACCCGGACGAATGCGCATCAGCCCGTTGACGACGACGCGATCGTTCTTGTCGAGGCCTTCCTTGATGACGCGTGCGCCCTCTTGGAGCGGACCCAGCACGACGTATTTCGGCTTCGGCACGTTGTCTTCGCCGACGACGTAGACGAACTTGCGCGCCTGCTCGCTGCCGATCGCCGCATCCGGAACCGAGAGAGCTTCGTACGGGTTCGACGCCGGCACCTGCACGCGCGCGAACATGCCGGGCGCGAAAAGCGCGTCGGCATTCGGGAAAATGCCGCGGCCGCGGATGGTGCCGGAGTTGCGATCGAAGACGTTGTTCAAGAAGTCGATCGTACCTTGGTGCTTGTATTCTTTCTCGTCGATCAGACGCAGCATGATCGGGGTCTTCACGCCGCGATCCGCGATGTCCTTCTGACCCGCGCCGAGACGCAGGTAGCGAAGGTATGAGGCTTCGTCGAAGGTGAATTCGAAGCGGATCGGATCCTGCGAGACGATCGTCGCGAGCAGCGTCGTCGAGCCACCATTGCCGCCAGTCACAAGGTTGCCAGCGGAGACCTGACGATCACCGATGCGGCCTGCCACGGCAGCACGCACCTCAGTGAATTCGAGATCGAGCGCGGCCTGGCGCACTTGCGCCTCGGCACCCGAGACCGATGCCTCTGCAGTGCGCTTGGCCTGCGTGCGCTGCTCGAACACCTGTTCCGAGATCGTACGCTCACGCACGAGCTGCTGCGCGCGCGTCAAATCAGCTTGCGCGAAAGCGAGATTGGCTTGCGCCTGCTCTCTGGTCGCAAGCGCCTGATCGTATGTGTTCTTGAACGGGCGCTTATCGATCGTGAAGAGGAGATCGCCCTGCTTCACCATCTGGCCGTCCGTGAAATGGATTTTCTCGAGCTGCCCCGATACGCGGGCGCGCACCTCGACCGAATCGACCGCGACAAAGCGGCCGACGTAATCGTCCTTATCGACGACCTTGATCGATTTCGGGTTGGCGACGGTGACGGGTGGTGGCGGCGGGCCGCCCTGCTGCTGTTGCTTCTGTTCGCCGCAAGCCGCTAAGAGCCCCAATAGCGACGCGACAACGACACCACGCGCGAGAGATTTCGCGGTCATGTGATCTCCGATTCGGATCGGAATCTCGTCTGCCCCCAGACGATATCCTGGATGTGGATGCGCGCGCGGCCTGCCGAGCGAACCTAAAGTTCACGCCAACGCGGTAATTATGGCGATGCCTATACCATTAACGTTCGGCGCAACCAAATTCCGACACGCAATGCGGGAAAAAAATTCGCATCGTGTGCGGATTTCGAATCGCACCCATTCGCAAAACTGATGAATCTACTGCGCCCGACGTACCAGTTTGCCCAGTGATCGGCCGAATAGCGCCAACAGCGCCAGCAAATAAACGCAGAGCCCAGATAGGCCGAGGACAGCCAATGTCAACTCCTCGTGCCAACGGATCGTGCTCGAAAAGAGGACGCCGACCGGCTTCTGTAGCAGCCAGAGCACAATTCCGAGGACGAGTCCTGCTGCCAGCATCTTGGCAGTATTGATCATCAGCGCGCGGTCGATGACGAACAGTCCGGCGCGCGCCGCCAAAAGGATCAAAAGCAACACATTCACCCAGGCGCCGATGCTGGTCGCGAGCGCAAGCCCCGTCTGCGCGAGCGTGCCCATCAGCAGGACTTTGAATGCGATGTTGACCGCGATGGCGATGAGAGACGCTTTCATCGGCGTCGTCGTATCGCCGCGCGCGTAGAAGGTCGGCGTCATGCAGGCGATCAGCATCGTCGCGATGAGGCCGACCGCATACGCGCTGAGCGTCGCGCCGGAATTCGCCGCGTCGGCTGCCGTGAAGGCGCCGCGCAAGAACAGCGCGCGCATGATGAGGTCAGGCACCGCCAAGAAGGCCGCGACGCACGGCACCGACAGCAGCAGAGTGAGGTTGATGACGTTAATCTGTGCGCGGCGCGCACCGGCATCGTCGCCGCCCGCGATGCGGCGCGCCATTTCGGGAACCAGCACGGTGCCCGCCGCAATGGCGATGACACCGATCGGCAGCTGGTAGATGCGATCCGCATAGTAGAGCGCCGAGACGGCACCGATGGGCAGGAACGTCGCGATGATGGTGTCGGCGAACATTGCAACCTGGACGCCACCCCGCCCGATAACGGCGGGCCCGAGCGCACGGAAAAATTTGCGTAGGTCCGGATCGAGGATCGGCTGACGAAAGCGCGCCATCACGCCGTGACGTTTCGCATCGGCGGCAAGCAAGAGGAATTCAAGAACACCGGCGATAAGCACGCCCCAGGCGGCAGCGTGGCCCGTGGTCGGAAAGAAAGCGGCGAGCGCCAAGGTCACCATCATGGTGAGGTTGAGCAGGATTGGTGCGGCCGCCGCAGAGGCAAAGCGGCCGATGGCGTTGAGCATGCCGCCGAGCAACGTCACCAGCGTCATGAGCATCAAGTATGGGAACGTGATGCGCGTGAGTTCAGTCGCGAGCGCGAAGCGTTGCGGATCGTTGTCGTAGCCTGGCGCGAGAAGACGAATGACTGACGGCGTGAAGGCGAGCGCGGCGACCAGCAATGCGACTTGCGTGATGAAGAGCAACGTAAAGACGCGGTCGCCGAAAATGCGCGCCTTGTCGGCGCCGTCCTGCGTGCGGATGCGCGTGTAAGCCGGCACGAAGGCGGCCTGAAATGCCCCTTCGGCGAAGATCGCGCGGAAATGATTCGGCAAGCGCAGCGCTACGAAAAACGCGTCGGCGATCGGTCCTGCACCAAGGATCGCGGCGAGCATGATGTCGCGCGCGAATCCGGCAACGCGCGAGAGCAGCGTGAAGCCCCCGACCGAAGCGATGCGGCCTAGCATGCGTTAGCCGAGATCGGTTTTGACAAAATCATCGCCCTTGTAAATCAACGATAGGCTGTTTGCTTTCGCGCATGCGTAAGCGAAGCAGTCGCCGAAGTTGAGGTTCGCAGCGTGACCGACGAATTTTCCGTAACGATCAGCAACATCGAGAGCACCGTTTCCGATTTCGGTTGAGATCGGCAACTCTGCTGCATTTACGGCACGCACGAAATCATCCACCAGCTCGCGTGCTGCTCCGATCGCTTTCTGACTGCTTTGCGATTTTCCCGCGATAGCGCGCGCCAAAGCGACTGTCGCTTCAAACCGGACGAGCGGAGAGACAAACAGCGGCCCCTCGTTAGCGGCGAGGCGTTTCTCCAACTCTTCGAACCCGGATTCGGCATTGATGATCGCAACGATGACCGACGCGTCGACGAAGCTCATTCGTCGTCCCATAGTTCATCGGAGAACTTCTTCATGTCGAAGTCGCGATTGGGAAGGCCGTACATCTCGGCTTGCTTGCGTAGTTCCGCCAAGCGCTGACGGAGCGGGACTTCCTGCGCGATACGAGCAATCTCGCGCTGAAGCGCCTGTCTGACGGCCTCAGTTTTTGTAGAGGCGCCAGTCCGGCGCTGAACTTCAGCTGCCAGCGCGTCGACCTCGTCGTCACGAATGTAGAGCGGCATAATGAATATCCACTATTGAATATTCATATATACCGTTCAGGATATTCAAGCAATAGCGATTAGCTGACAGCAGCCACTTTCGGCGGAACCTTGTGGCGCAGGCCAGCGCCGGAGTCTCGGTCGAGGCACTGGATCGCGACTTCGAGGCTGGCAACGCCCTCGTCGCCGGTGACGCCCGTACCGGCCCCACCTTTGACGGCCTGGACGAAAGCCATCAATTCGGCCCGCAGCGGCTCGGCATGGCCGACCGACAGATGGCGCATGGAGTAACTACCGTCCGGCTGGAAGCCGAAGCATTCGCTGACCTGGCGGGTGATGAGGTCCGCCTGCACGTACTTCGCTCGCGTCGCGACGTGTACGGTGCGTGCCTTGAACGGAGTCAGCCAGTTTGTGTTGATCTGCGCCAACACACCCGACTTGGTCCGGAATTGCAGCAGCGCGATGTCTTCGTTCTCGGCGCGCGCCGAGGCGAGCAACGGTTGCACCTCGGAGATGTCCGAGTCCGTGAAATAGCGGATCAAGTCGATGTCGTGGACAGCGAGATCGATGACGACGCCCACATTCGACATACGCGGCGGGAACGGCCCGACGCGCGTGATGCTGATCGAGAGGATCTCTTCGCCGGCGAGCGCGTCCTTAACGGACTGTACGGCCGGGTTGAAACGCTCGACGTGACCGACCATCAAGGTGACGCCCTTGCGCTCGGCCGCCTGGACGATCTCGCGCCCCTGCCCGACCGTCGATGCGATCGGCTTCTCGACAAGCACATGTACGCCGCGATCAATCGCTTCGAGCGCCAGCTGATGATGCAGATGGGTCGGTGCGGCGATCGAGACGGCGTCGACGCCGAGATCGAGCAATTCGGTGAGGCTTTCGACGGCTGCGCAACCGAGCGCTTGCGTGATGCGTTTGGCCTGGACGTTGTCGGGATCCGCGATGCCGACCAGCGTCACGTGCGGAAGGTCCGCGAGCACACGGGCGTGGTTGCTGCCCATGATGCCGGTACCAACCACACCGATCCGGACGGAATCGTCCTCGCGCCGTTTAGGTTGCGCCATTCGAATCACCACACTCACTCAAACAGAAGCCCCAGCCCGGGACTTAACACGCGCCGGGACGGCTTGGCGACAGGCCTCCCCGGCGAGCCAACAACAACAATTATTTCAAATACTTCCGCTGTGGGCGCGCTTGGCGTGCCTCACTCGGCGGCGCTGCGTGCCTTCCCGGACAGGCTAAGACCGGCCGCAATCGCATCCTCACGGAACGCTTTGACGGCGTCGAGCGAGAGCTGAGCGCCGGTCTTGGTGCCGATCAACGGCAGCTTCTTCAGCACGTCGGCAGGCGCCGTGATGATGTGGCAACCCATCTGGTCAGCCTCGATCACGTTGTAGACCTCGCGGGTCGAGGCCCAGATGATCTCGACATTCTTCGTCTCACGTGCGCGCTTGATGCCATTACGCATCAGCGGCGCATAGTCGATGCCGAAATCGGCAAGACGGCCGGCGAAGATAGACACGCAGGCCGGTGCACCACCTGCCACAGCGTCGATCGCGCGCGCGGTTTGATCCGCATCGAAGATCGCCGTGATGTTGAGCTTCACGCCGTCGCGCGAGAGGCCGCGCACTGCGTCGTAAAGGCCTTCGCCTTTGGTGTTGGTGACCGGCAGCTTGACGTAAACGTTCTCGCCCCATGTGCGGATGATTTCAGCCTGCGCGACCATTTCGGGAATGTCGTCGGAGAAGACTTCGAACGAGATGTGACGATCCGGCACTGCCGAGACGATGTCGCGACCGAAGGCTTCGTAATCCTTGACGCCAGCCTTCTTGAGCAGCGACGGATTGGTGGTGAAGCCGGCGATCCATTTGTTGGCCGCCATTTCGACGATCTGCGCTTTGTCCGCGCCGTCGGTGAAAAGCTTGACCTTGAGGTCGGCTAGTTTCGTTGTCTGGCTCATCGGTTTCCTGGCCTTCTGTCTTTTCCGGTTTGTAGCACGTTGACGCTGCGGCGCGACCTTTTTAGACGCCGAGAAGCGGCGGAATTGCTGCCGTAACGGCGGCAGCAGCCGGTGGTTCCCCCGGTGCACCAAGGACGGTGATCAATCCGGTACCGCGCGGGGCGGTCAGCGTCGGATCGCTGGCGACGAAGATGCCGATCAATGGCACGGCATAGGCTGCCGCGAGGTGCAGAAGCCCCGTGTCCAAGCCGATCACAAGGCGTGCTCCGGCGATCATTTGAGCGACTGAACCTAGCCCCTCGCCTCCCCGCGCCTCGGCGCGCGGCAATTGCGCGGCGAGCCGTTCCGCCCGCTCGCGCTCGCGCGGCGAGCCCCACGGCAGGACAGCGCGCACGCCCGAGGCCGCAAGCGCGCGTCCGACGAGGAGCCAGTTCTCGTCACTCCATTCTTTGCGCAAACCCGCAGAGCCATGAAGCAGCACCGCATAATCACGCACATTCGTCGACGTCTGCGGTCGCAGCCCAAAATCCAAAGCACCTTGCGGCGTATAGCCGAGCGCGGCGCCTGTCAGCACGCGGTTGCGATCGATCGCGTGCAGCGAGCGCGGCACGGCATGCTTGACGTCGTAGAAAATCGCGGCGGCCCGCTCGCGGATGCTGTCGCGATCGTAGCCGTGACGGTTGCCGCGGATGACTTGTGTGAGGATCGCGGACCGCATCAAACCCTGGGTATCGATTGCGATGTCGTGGCGCCGCGCGCGCAGGGCGGACAATGCGTTGCGGATTTCGGCGATCGTCTCGGGCTTGTACCAGGATTGTCGCCAACGCCGTGTCGCCACCGGAAGAACCTCGTCGACGCCTGGATGCAATCGCACAAGTGGCACATAAGGTGCTTCAACAACCCAGGCGATGTGGGCCTTCGGAAAAGCCCGTCGCGCGTCTGTCATCGCGGGCATGTGATGAATCACATCTCCGAGCGACGAAGTCTTGACGAAAACGAGGGACGATATAGTCAAGGTATATCAATCGCTTGATAGGATTCGACCGAATGTGGCGGCAAGCCGCGTAACGAGCTATTCACTGCAGCGGTGTAGAAGCGTCGCGCAAACAGGCATGGGCTTTCAAGTATGACCATTCTCGTCACGGGCGGCGCCGGTTACATCGGCAGTCATATGGTGCTCGCTCTGCGCGATGCAGGGGAAGATGTCGTCGTCCTCGACAATTTGTCGACGGGTGTCAAATCGGTCATCCCGGAAGGCGTGCCGCTGTACGTCGGCGACACCGGCAACGAGACGCTGACCGCATCAATTCTCAAGTGGCACAAGGTCGATACGATCATCCATTTCGCGGCGTCCGTCGTGGTGCCAGATTCAGTGAGTAACCCGCTCGGTTATTACAAGAACAACACATCGAATACACGCTCGCTGCTCGCATCCGCGGTTGCGACCGGCGTTGAGAACTTCATCTTCTCGTCGACAGCTGCGGTCTACGGCGATGTCGACATGAAGCCGGTGTCGGAAGACTCGCCGCTGCGGCCGATGTCGCCCTACGGCACGTCGAAGCTGATGACCGAGACGATGCTCGCCGATGTCGCCTACGCGCATGGATTGCACACGGTCGTGCTGCGCTACTTCAACGTCGCTGGCGCCGACCCGCAGGGACGTACCGGACAATCGACGCCCGGCGCGACACATCTGATCAAGGTCGCGGCGGAGACAGTGGTCGGCAAGCGTCCGTACATGCAAATCTACGGCACGGACTATCCGACGCCGGACGGCACGTGCGTGCGTGACTACATCCACGTTACGGATCTCGTCGCGGCCCATTCCTGTGCGCTGAACCATCTGCGCGACGGCGGCGCCAACACGACGGTCAACTGCGGCTATGGGCGCGGTTATTCGGTTCTCGAGGTGATCGATGCGGTGAAACGGGCCGCCGGGACCGACTTCGAAGCGCGCCTGACCGGCCGCCGGCCGGGCGATCCGCCATCGATCGTGGCCGGTGTCGACCGCATCCACGAGACGTTCTCGTGGCAGCCGCGCTACGGCAATCTCGACACGATAGTGGCCCACGCGCTCGCTTGGGAGCGTCATCTGCGAGAAAAATCAAGCTAAAACAGCACGTTGCTGATTTGCCTTGGACGCCTCGGCGCGGTACCAAGGCGTCACATGAGTGACGAAAAGACCAAGCTCGACGCGACCGCGATGGTGCCGATGCTGCGCCGCCTGCTGGCGGACTACACGGCGGCCTATTGGCGGCGCTATTCGATCGCGTTCGCGCTGATGGCCCTCGCGGCAATCGCGACTGCGGCCTCCGCCTATCTCATGGGCGAAATCGTCAACAAATCCTACGTCGATCGCAACACGCGCGCGGTCGCGATCCTGGCCTTCGTCGTCGCTAGCGTTTTTATCGCGAAAGGCGCAGCGACATATTTCAGCTCCGTGCAGCTCGCGCGGATCGCCAACCGCATCATCGCGGATAATCAGCGACGCCTGTTCGCGAAGTTGCTGTCTGAAAACCTGCATTACTTCGCGGATCGACATTCGGCCGAGTTCGTCGCGCGGCTCAACACCGGCGCCGCAGCGGCCGCGAATGTTCTGAATATGCTGGTCGCGTCGGTCGGCCGCGATTTCCTCGCGCTCATCGCGCTGGCGGCCGTGATGGTCTACCAAGACCCGGTGATGTCGCTGGTCGGTTTCGTCGTCGTGCCGCCGGCCGTCATTTTCCTGCGCAAATTGATGAAGCGCGCGCGCAGTGTCGCACTTGCGCAATTCTCCGGCGGCGTTCGCGTCACCGAGACGCTGCAGGAGACGCTGCGCGGCATGCGCATCGTCAAAGCCTTCACGCTGGAAGATGAACTCAGCCGTCGCATCAGTGATCAGATCGGGCAGATCGAAAACGCGTCGAACAAGCTGGCGCGTGTGTCGAACCGCTCGAGCCCGTTGATGGAGACACTTGGCGGCATCGCGATCGCTTTGGCGATTTTGTATGCCGGTTATCGCGTGATCGAGCACGGCGCGGCGCCCGGCGAGTTCTTCTCTTTCGTCACGGCTTTTTTGCTCGCCTACGAGCCGGCAAAACGCCTGGCGCGCCTCAATATCGATCTTAACGGTCAGATGGCCGGATTGCAGATGCTGTTCGAGGTGCTCGACTCCAAGCCGACCGAGCCGGCCGACGACGACCGCCCGCGCCTCATACTGCGCGATGGCCGTGTCGAACTGCGCAAAGTCTCGTTCGCCTACACGGCTGCGGCGCCGGTGCTCGATGGCGTGTCGCTGGTCGCCGAGCCGGGCGGAACGACAGCGCTGGTCGGCCCCTCGGGCGGCGGCAAGTCGACGATCCTCAATCTCATTCTCCGGTTCTACGAACCGCAGAGCGGCGCGGTGCTGATCGACGGCACGGATATCGCGACGGTGTCGCGGCGCTCGCTACGCGAAGCCATTGGCTATGTCGGTCAGGACACGTTCCTGTTCCGCGGCACCATCCGCGACAACATCGTGTTCGGCCGCGTCGGCGCGAGTGAGGACGAGATCATTGCGGCTGCGAAAGATGCCTTCGCGCACGAGTTCATCATGAGCTTCCCGCGCGGCTACGACACGCCGGTCGGCGAGCAAGGCCTTCAGCTTTCCGGCGGCCAACGTCAGCGGATCGCCATAGCGCGCGCGCTGCTTAAGAACGCGAAGATCATCCTGCTCGACGAGGCAACCGCAGCGCTCGACAGCGAAAGCGAGCAGCAGGTGCAGATGGCACTGGCTCGCCTCTCGGCCGGCCGCACGACGATCAGCATCGCGCACCGGCTGCACACGATCATGCACGCCGACCGCATCTGTGTGGTCGAGGGCGGCCATATCGTCGAATCCGGCCGACACGAAGATTTGCTGCGCAAAGGCGGCCGATACGCGTCATTCTACCGTCTGCAGCTTGCCGAACCCGCATCCAGCGGAGCTGCATGACCGGCCGGCCCCTTCGCAATTGACCATAGCCCGCAGGAGGTCTAGGCAACGGCCGGACTTCCTCGGAACGCAAGGCAAAACAAGAAATGAGCGCTGGTTTCGTTATCCCCGCCCCGCCGCAGCCCGCCATCGCGGTCGCCGGCAGCGATAAGACTTTCCCGGTCCGCCGTATCTGGTGCGTCGGCCGCAACTATCTCGAGCACATCCGCGAGATGGGCAACGACGAGCGTGAGCCGCCGTTCTTCTTCGCCAAGCCTGCCGACGCGATCGTGCCGGATGGCGGCACCGTTCCGTTTCCGCCGCTGACCGAAGACCTGCACTTCGAAGTCGAGATGGTGGTCGCGCTCAAGAGCGGTGGCCGCAACATCAAGGCCGACAAGGCGCTCGATTGCGTGTGGGGCTATGGCATCGGCATCGACCTGACGCGCCGCGATCTGCAGATCGCCTCGCGCAACATCAAGCGGCCATGGGAAATCGGTAAAGCGTTCGACGGCTCGGCGCCGTGCGGCGCGCTGAAGCCGGCAGCTGAGATCGGCCATCCGAAGAAGGGCCGCATCTATCTCAAGCAGAATGGCACCGTGAAGCAGGACGGCGATCTCGAGCAGATGATCTGGAACGTTCCGGAGATCATCGAGAAGCTCTCACAGTCGGTCGCGCTCGAAGCCGGCGACATCATCATGACGGGAACGCCCGCGGGCGTCGGCAAGATCGCGGTCGGCGACAAGCTCGAATGCGAATGCGAAGGCGTCGGAAAGCTCACCGTTACGATGGGCAAGCCGTCGCACGGCTAAACTGTTCGGACGACAACAAGCAATGGCCCGGCTTTGTCCGGGCCATTTGCGTTTCGGCTACATCGTCGCGCCGATCTGCCAAGGTACGAACTCGAGATCGCCGTAACCAAGATCTTCCGACTTCGTGTGTGCGCCGGAGGCGACGCGGAGCACGTGATCGAAGATCTCCTTGCCCTTATCCTGCACGGACACGCCGTCGAGCACGTCGCCGCAATTGATGTCCATATCGTCGGTCATCGACGCATAAACCTGCGAGTTCGTCGCGAGCTTGATCGAGGGCGTCGGCTTACAGCCGAACGCGGAGCCACGGCCGGTCGTGAAGCACATCACGTTGCAACCGCCAGCGACTTGGCCCGTAGCGCCGACCGGATCGTAGCCGGGCGTGTCCATGAAGACGAACCCCTTCTCCTTGATCGGCTGCGCGTATTCGTAAACGGCGCGCAGCGTCGTCGAGCCGCCTTTCGCTGCCGCGCCAAGCGACTTTTCGAGGATCGTGGTGAGACCGCCCGCCTTGTTGCCGGGCGACGGATTGTTATTCATCTCGCCGGCGTTACGCGCGGTGTAATCCTCCCACCACTTGATACGCCCGACGAGCTTCTCGCCAACCGAGCGATTAACGGCGCGGCGTGTGAGCAGATGTTCGGCGCCGTAAATCTCCGGCGTCTCGGAGAGAACGCCGGTGCCGCCGTGCTTCACGAGGAGATCCACGGCAGCGCCGAGCGCCGGATTTGCCGTGATGCCAGAGTAGCCGTCGGAGCCGCCGCACTGGAGCGCGAGCGTGACTTCGGAAGCCGGTCGCGTTTCGCGTTTTGCTTTTGCGGCGATCGGCAACATCGCGCGAATGCGTTCGATGCCCTCTTGTATTGTCTTCTTGGTGCCGCCCGTCGCCTGAATCGTCATGGTCTGGAAATGGTCGCCTTCGACCATGTTGTATTCGTCCTTCATGCGATCAATCTGAAAAACTTCGCAGCCCAAGCCGACCATCAACGCGCCGCCGAGGTTCGGATGTGTCGCGTAACCCCACTGCGTGCGGCGCAAGACTTCGAAGCCTTCGCCGTACGCCGCAAGTCCGCAGCCGGTGCCGTGCACGAAGGGCACAGCGCCATCGATCTCCGGATAGTCGTCGAGGATGCCGGAACGGTTGACGCCTTCTGCGATGAACTTTGCGACGGACGCCGAACAGTTTACCGAGGTGAGAATGCCGATGTAGTTGCGCGTGCCGGTCTTGCCGTTCGGGCGCACGTAGCCCTCGAAGGTCGCGCGCATTTCGGGCGGCAGGATTTCGTCGTTCTTCGCATCCTCGGCGTGGCGATAGTCGCGCGAGAAATCGCCCATCGCGGTGTTGTGCTCGTGCACCCAGGCGCCGGGCTCGATCGCTTTGGTCGCGAAGCCGATGATCTGCCCGTATTTCCTAACCGGCTCTCCCTCGGCAATCGGCGCAATCGCCATTTTGTGGCCACGCACGACGCGCTCACGCGCCGTCACCCCGACCGCGCTTGCTCCCGGCTGAACGATGTCGACCGCGACGACGACGTTGTCGTCCGGCGAAAGGCGGATGGTGCGGGGTTGGGACATGGCTCGGCTCGCTGTTTGGAATTCATCCAATCCTTGAGCCGAAACGGCGCGGTCGGCAAGCGCGAATTCGCCCTACTTCAGCATCCCCATCTGGCGCGGAAGCCACAGCGTCAGCTCCGGGAAAATCGTGATCGCGACGAGCGACAGCAACAGTGGGATCAACCACGGCAGAATCGCCATCGTGGTTCGCTCGATCGATAAGTTGGCTATTCGCGATAAAACGAACAGCACCATGCCGAGCGGCGGGTGCAAAAGCCCGATCATCAAGTTGAGCGTCATGATCAGCCCGAAGTGAATCGGGTCGATGCCGACTTTCAAAATCACCGGCATCAGGATCGGCACCAGGATCGAGATCGCCGCGATCGTCTCGAGGAAGCAACCGACGACGAGCAGGAGGATGTTGATCAGCAGCAGGATGACATAGCGGTTGTCCGTGTAGGACAGCAGCGCTTCGGTCGCTACTTCGGTAAGTCGCGTCGTCGTCAAGACCCAGCCAAACAGCGAGGCGGCGCCGACGATCAGTAACACGGCGGCGGTCGTCTCGATCGTGTCCATCGTGACTTTGTAGAACTGCTTCCACGTCAGCGAGCGATACAGGAAACAGCCGAGGATCAGCGCCCAGAAGCACGCCGCGATGGCGGCTTCGGTCGGCGTGAACCAGCCGAAGCTCATGCCCCCGATGATGATGACCGGCGTCAATAGCGCGGGGATCGCGGCAATGAAGGTCGCGAACAAAACGCGCCAGCGGAACAGCTGGTCGGCGCCGATGTTGTGGCGCCGCGCGTAATACGTGACGTAAGCCATCATGAGCACCGTCATGACGAGGCCCGGGATGACGCCGCCGAGGAACAGCGCGCCAATCGAGACATTCGCCATCATGCCGTAGATGACAAAGGGCAACGACGGCGGGATGATCGGTCCGAGGGTCGCGGAGGCTGCGGTGACGCCGACGGAGAACTCCTTCGAGTAGCCGTGATCCTGCATCGCCTTGATCTCGATCGTGCCGAGACCGGCGGCATCCGCGATCGCAGTGCCGGACATGCCGGAAAAGATCACCGAGCCCAGAATGTTCACGTGACCGAGGCCGCCGCGCATCCAGCCTGCCAGCGCGACCGCGAAATCATAGATGCGGTTGGTGATGCCGGCGGAGTTCATCAAGTTGCCGGCCAAGATGAAAAACGGCACCGCGAGCAACGGGAAACTATCGACGCCGCCCGCCATGCGGTGGAGCACGACAAAATCCGGGATGCCGGCAATGAAGTGCGTGTAGAGCAGCGACGATCCAGCGAGCGCGATGAAGACCGGAATGCCGATGAGCAGCGCGGCGAGGAAGAGAAATAGGATGACGATCATCGTTTCAATCCGCCGCCGGTGTTACGTGCTGGACCGGCGTCCAGCCGCGCTTGTAGTTGCGCCACGTGGTTTCCAGCTGGCGATACAGCATGAGGAAGCAGCCGACCGCTATGCCGCCGTACACGTAGCTCATCGGCAGATCGATGACGGTCATACGCTGAATGTCCATGCGTTCGACGATGGTGATCGAGAAGTAGGCGAGCAGCGCGATGAAGATGACGCGCACGATATCGATGAGAATGAACAGCGCCTTCTGTAGCGGCCCGGGGCCGAGCAGGTTCGAGACCAGCTCGACGCCGATATGCGCGTTGCGCCGCGTCACCATCGCGGCGCCGATGAAGACGACCCACATGAGGCCGTAGCGCGCGATCTCTTCGGTCCAGGCGAGGCTGTCGTTGAGAACATAGCGCGTGAAGAACTGCAGAAAGACGATGCCGGCGAGGCCCCAGAAAATCACGAAGACGAGCCAGTCTTCGATGTGATGCTCGATCACGACCTCTTCGTCTTTCGCGACGATAAGGTGCGTTTCTCCCGGCGCGTCCGGATCAACCGGCGCGCGGTGATGGGATTCTGGATCGGTCGTCTGGGTCATTCGCCGTCTCTTTCGAAGCGCTCAGGCTCGGAGGGCTTGCAGTATTCTGGCTGTCATTCCGGAAGCCGCAAGTTCGCGCAGCGAACAGAGGCTATGCGGGATCCATGTTCACCTATCGTCGCAGGGATACGTGGATCCCGGCTCTCGCGCTTGCTGCACAAGCACTCGGCCGGGATGACAGCCCAAGCTTTTACTTCAGCGCTTGCAGCGCGTCGTATTCGGCTTTCGACCAGCCGCCACTGCCGTCGTTGTGCAGCGGCATCGCGGCCTGCCGGAACGGCTCGCGGTCCGGCGCGATCACGGTCTTGCCAAGCTTCTTGAACTCGTCGGCGAGTTTGCTTTCCTGCGCACGGATCTCATTGGTCGCCTTGAGCGACGCCTCGCTCAGCACTTCCTCGAAGATTTTCTTCTCGGCGTCGGAGAGCTTCGGCCAAACGTGGCTGCCGACAATGGTGAGCAGCGACTCGGTGATGTGGCCGGTCAGCATGATGTGCGACTGCACTTCATAAAACTTCTTCGCCATGATGGTCGGCAGCGGATTTTCCTGACCGTCCACGGTGCCCTGCTGAAGCGCAAGGTAGACTTCCGCGAACGCAATCGGCGTCGCGTTGGCGCCGACGGACTTCGTGAACATGAGAAAGAGCGGCGCCGGCGGCACGCGCAGCTTCATCCCCTTCATATCTTCGGGCTTATTGACGGCCTTGTTCGCCGTGACGTGACGCTGGCCGTAATACGTGAGCGTAACGACCTTGTGGCGCGTGCGACCTTCGTAACCTTTGGCGATGTCGCGGAAGAGTGGCGACGAGCGATAGGCCATGAAGTGATCGAAGTTGCGCAAGATGAACGGCGCGTTGGTGATCGCGATCGGTTTATGGATCGAGCCCGCGAAGGCAACGCCCGTATAGATCATATCGACGGTGCCGAGACCGAGACCTTCGTTGATCTGGTTTTCGTTGCCGAGCTGCGAAGCCGGAAAAACCTGCACCTCGTATTTGCCGTTGGTGCGCTTCTTGATTTCTTCGGCGGCCCATAGCGCATCGGTGTGGTACGGCTCGTTCGTTTCGTACACGTGCGCCCATTTGAGCTTCGTCTGCGCCATCGCGGGCGCGACACTCAAAACCGAAGCGACCAACGCGGCGCCAACAGCGCCGAGCAACCTCACCTGCATAACGTCATCTCCCTGAGCGGCCACTCTGATCGGCGGCCTGATCTTCCGAAAAAGCGTATGTGACAAAATGACCCGAAAGGCAAGGTCATCTGATCATCATACAAGTCGGAATTCTCAGGAGAGCCGGCGCGATTTCGGCCTCTTCAGGATGAGGAAAAGGCCGAAGCCGATTGGAATCAAGCCAAGCAATGCAGGTAGGAAAGCTTCGCTGAACCAGTCGACCCCGCGCGACATCATAGCGGTGCCGAGATAGCACATCATCACCCAGACGACGCCGAGCAGGATCAGGACGCCGCCCCAGAATTGCTTCATCTCGATCGCCCTGCACCGACTTGCTTTGTCATTGCGAGGAGCTGTGCAACAGCGACGAAGCAATCCAGTCCTTACTTCCTGGCTCCTGGATTGCCACGTCGCGGCGGCGCTTCGCGCAGAGCCGCTCCTCGCAATGACGGCTCATCAGGCGAAAGCCCGTTCGACGCCGGCGGCGACGCGGAAGAGATCGCGATCACGGCCATTGCGCGCGATAAGCATGAGGCCGACGGGCAGCGCGCCGTTCGGCCGCGGGAGTGGAATCGAGATTCCGCAATTGTCGAAGAAATTGAAGATCGACGTGATCGACAGCAACGCGACATTCGCTTTGACGAAGGCTTTCGTGTCTTTGTCGATGTCGGCGATCTTCGGCGCGACAATCGGCGTCGCAGGCAGCGCGAGCACATCGACACCGGACATCCACGCATCCATCGCGGGCACAAGGCGGCTACGCGTCTGCATCAGCTCGATGTAGTCCGCGGCGCTCATCGCGCTGCCGCGCTCGATACGAGCGCGAACGTTCTGATCGAAATCGTCACCGCGCGTTTTCAGATTCTCGCGATGAATCTGCAAAGCTTCCGGCACCGGGAAGCCGCCGGTCTTGTTCGCCTCGATCATCTCGTCGAGCAGCGGAAACGGCGTCTCTTCGATGATCGCGCCGGCCTTGCGCAAAATGTCGAGCCCATCGTTGAAAGCCTTCGTCACTTCGTCTTCGCGCGGCTGGAAGCTGGCGCTTCGCGGCACGCGGATGCGCAGACCCTTCACGGATTGCGGCTTGAGATCCCACGCGGCCTCCCCCGCGATGACGGCGTCGGCACGTGCGCAGTCCGCAACGTTGCGCGCGAGCGGGCCGATCGAGTCGAGTGTGTAGGACAGCGGGAACGCGCCGTCGGTCGGCACGCGCTGCTTCGACGGCTTGAAGCCGACGACGCCGCAGAGCGCGGCCGGAATGCGCGTCGAGCCGCCGGTGTCGGTGCCGATCGCGATCTCGCACATGTGGTCGGCAGCAGCAACCGCCGCACCGGATGACGAGCCGCCAGGAACGCGCGAGCGATCAGCCGGATTGGCCGGTGTGCCGTAATGCGGGTTCCAGCCGACGCCCGAGAAAGCGAACTCCGACATCGCGGTCTTGGCGACGATCACGGCGCCCGCCGCGCGCAGGCGCTGCACCACCGGCGCGTCGGCTTTGGCCGGCGGAGCGTCGGCGTAGATCTTCGAGGCCGCGCGCGTCGGCTCACCTCTGACGTCGAACAAATCCTTGATCGAGACAATGGTGCCATCGAGCGGCCCGAGCGATATGCCGGCTTTTGCGCGCGCGTCGGCAGCATCTGCTTCGATCTCAGACGTCTCTCGATAGACCGTGAGACATGCCCGCTTCCCCTCGCCTTTCGGATCGTCGATGCGGGCAAGCGCGGCGGCGAGACGATCACGTGCGGAAGCGGTCATGGGGAGAACTCCAAAGGGACGTTTGTTCTTATTTCGCGAGCGCGGTTTCAAGCTCGGCGATGAGATCGTCGACATCCTCGATGCCGACCGACAGACGCACGAGACCATCCGAGATGCCGAGTGCGGCGCGCACCTCGGCGGGCACCGACGCGTGCGTCATGATGGCCGGATGTTCGATCAGGCTCTCGATTCCACCGAGGCTCTCGGCGAGCGCGAAGAGATGGCAGCGCTCGAGGAAGCGCGTCGCGAAGTCGAGACCGCCGTCGAGCTCGGCCGAGATCATGCCGCCGAACGCGCGCATCTGGCGTTTCGCGAGCGCATGCTGTGGATAGCTTTCGAGGCCTGGATAATAGACGCGCTTCACGCGCGGATGTTTTTCCAGCCACTGCGCGATCTTGAATGCCGAGGCACTCTGCCGCTCGATGCGAAGCGCGAGCGTCTTCAAGCCACGCAACGCCAAAAAGCTATCGAAAGGACCGGAAATCGAGCCGACGGCGTTCTGCAGATAACCCAGGCGCTCGCGCAAATCATTGTTCGCACCAACGACGACGGTGCCGCCGACCATATCGGAGTGGCCGTTGAGATATTTCGTCGTCGAGTGGACGACGGCGTCGAAACCGAACTCCAACGGGCGCTGGATCCACGGCGTCGCGAAGGTGTTATCGGCAACGCAAAGCACGCCGCGCTTCTTCGCGATCTGCGCGATACGTTCGAGATCAATCAGTTTGAGCAGCGGATTGCTCGGCGTCTCGATCCAGATCAGCTTGGTGTTCGGCTGGATCGCTTTGTCCAGCGTTTCCGGGTCGGACAAATCGAGATACGTCGTCGTGAGGCCAGCCGAGCGCTCGCGCACGCGCGAAAACAAACGGCGCGTGCCGCCGTAAAGATCGTCAGCCGCGACGATGTGCGCGCCATGATCGAGGCATTCGAGCACGGTCGCGGTGGCGGCGAGGCCGGACGCAAAGGCAAAGCCCTGCGTGCCGCCTTCGAGATCGGCGATGCAGCGCTCGAATGCCATGCGGGTCGGATTCTGGCTGCGCGCATACTCGTAGCCTTTGTGCTTGCCGGGGCTCTCCTGCACGAAGGTCGAGGTCGCGTAGATCGGCATCATGACGGCGCCGGTCGTCGGGTCAGGCTCTTGGCCCGCGTGGACACAGCGGGTCGAAAAGCCGAGTTGGTTGGAGTTGCTCATAAGCTCACTGAGAAATGCGGAAATAATTGACGAGATCGAGACGGGTCGCGAGGCCGAGGAAGCGGTCACCGTCCATGACGATGGCGACGTGATCCTCCTTGAAGATCGGTGCGAGTTCGGTGATCGGCGCCGACGCAGACACTGTCTCGAGGCGTTTCACCATCACGTCCTGGACCAAGCGGGTGAACGCATTCTGATGGCCGGCCGCATCCGTCATTGCAACGCCGAGCATATCGCTCTCGTCAATGAGACCGACGATGCGCTCGCCTTCCATGACGGGAAGCTGCGAGATGTCGGCGGCGCGCATGCGGGCGAAGGCCGTGCGCAGGGTATCGCGCGGGCCGATCGAGACCACGGAGCCTTCCGGGAAGCGATTGATGACGATGTCGCGCACGGTGCCGGCGAGCTCACGCCCGCTCCAGCCTTCCTGCGCGAGGAACGCGTCCGAGAAGACTTTCGAGAGATATTTCGCGCCGGAATCGCAGACGAGACTGACGACGCGCTTCGGCTCCTTCTGCTCGCGGCAGAATTTGAGCGCCGCCGCGAACAACGTCCCGGTCGACGAGCCACCGAAAATGCCTTCGCGCTTGAGAAGCTCGCGAGCGGCCGTAAAACTTTCCGGATCGCTGATCGCGTAAGCGTGCTTGATCAGCGTCATGTCGAGTACCGACGGGATGAAATCTTCGCCGATGCCTTCGACGGCCCAGCTGCCCGCCTCCGTCATCTTGCCGGTGTTGTGCAGCGGCGCGAGGATCGAGCCGACCGGATCGGCCAGCACCATCTCGGTCTTCGGCGACGCGTCGCGCATGTAACGGCCGATGCCGGTCAGCGTGCCGCCGGAACCGACACCGCAGACGATGGCATCGACGTCGCCGTCCATCTGGCGGAGGATTTCCGGCCCGGTCGTTTCTTCGTGCGACTGTGGATTGGCCGGGTTTTCGAATTGGTTGATGAAGATCGCGCCGGGGGTGCGCTGCGTGATGCTGGCAGCGAGGTCCTGATAGTATTCGGGGTCGCCTTTGCCGACGTCCGACCGCGTCAGCACGATCTCGGCGCCGAGCGATTTTGCGTGGAGGATTTTCTCGCGCGCCATCTTGTCCGGCACAACGAGGATGATGCGATAGCCTTTGCGGGCGCCGACTAGCGCCAGGCCGAGCCCCGTATTGCCTGCCGTTGCCTCGACGACGGTGCCGCCCTCTTTCAGGCGACCGTCACGCTCGGCGGCCTCGATCATCGCCCGCGCGGGGCGGTCCTTGATCGAGCCGGAGGGGTTCTGACTTTCGAGTTTGAGGAAAAGCCGGCAAACGCCGGTGTCAATGCGGGTGATTTCGACGAGCGGTGTCTCGCCAATGAGATCGAGTATCGTGGCCATGCGGGGAATATAGGCGGTACGGTCGGGCACAGCAAAGCCGTCTTCACCCGTCGTTATGGCCCGCTTCATGCGGGCCATGACGGCAACTTGGGATCACGGCCGCGGGCCGCCCAAGTTGTGCGGCGGTTTGACGCCGACTTTGGCGGCAATGTCGACAATTGCCGTCCAGGTGTCGTCCGCGATCGTGATGCCGTTGGCGAGGCGATCCTTTCGGTTGCGCGACTCAACCTCGCCCGGAATGAGCACTTCACCATCGGCCGTCGCCGGCTTCGACGACTTCCAGTAGTCGATGTAGCGCGCCATGTCGGACCCGAAGAACGCGCTCGGATCGAGCACCTTTGGGTCGATATAGAACGACAGCATGCCGTTTGTGACGACGGTGCGCGTCTCCGTCGCGCCGGCGCCGGTGAGCGAGCCGCCAAGAATTTCGCACATGAAGGCGAGGCCGGAGCCCTTGTGATCGCCGAAGGCGCGGATTGCGCCGGTGCCCTGACGATAATTGCGTGGGCCAGTCGGCTCGTAAGGACCGTAAAGCGTGTGCGGATCGCCGGACATCGCGCCATCCTGCTCGATCAGCGCGTTGTCGGGCAGCTTCTTGCCGCCTTGGCTGGCGACCAGCACCTTGCCTTCGGCGACGACCGAGGTTGCGAAATCGAGCAACACCATCTCCTGCCCTTCGCGCGGAATGCCGATGCAGAACGGCGCGGTCGAGATGCGGCGATCGACGCCGCCATATGGCGCAACAAGCACCGAGCCCGGGACGTTGACGAAGTGGATCGAGACAAGGCCTTCGGCACCCGCCATCTCGGCCCAATCGCCGATGCGGCCTATGTGACCGGCGTTGCGGAGAGCGACGGCGGCGAGGCCGTTCTTCTTCGCCTTCTCGATGCCGATCTGGACAGCTTGCGGTGTGACGGTTTGGCCGTAGCCGAATTTGCCGTCGACCACCGCGATCACGGGCGTGTCGACGACAACGTCGACTTTGACGTCGCCTTTCACGGTGCCTTCGAGTTTTGAGGTGACGTAGCGCGGAACGCGTACGACACCATGGCTGTCGTGGCCCGCGAGGTTGGCGTTCACCAGATACTTGGCGATACGCTCGCCTTCTTCCTTCGAACAACCAGCGCCGACGAAAATATCGCCGACGAAGTCACGCAGCACGTCACTTTCAATTTTCACGAAAAACTCCCAGGCAATCCATCTCCAAAACTCATCTCGGAGAAGGATGCCGGGGTCAAGCCCGCCGCGTTGTGGCTGAGCGTTAGAGCGGCGCTTTCGGGCCGAGGCCAGCGGCCGAAGCATAGCCGCGATTCCAAGCCGGCGAGATGACGATTTCGCTCAGCGTCACGTGCGGCGGCATTTTGGCGACATAGACGATGATGCTCGCCATATCTTCGGACTGGATCATCTTCGCACGATCTTCTTGAGAGACCGGTACCGGACGCTTGTCCAGGATCGGCGTCGCGACTTCGCCCGGGCAGAGCACGGTCGAACGGATGCCGTTCTGAAACTCTTCCATGTTGATCTGGTAGCTCATCGCGACGGCGCCGTGCTTTGCCGCCGTGTAGGCGGCGCCGGAGAGAAGACCGACAAAGCGGCCGGCCCATGAAGCCGTGTGAATGAGAAGGCCAGACTTGTTCGGCCGCATGATGTTCATCGCGGCGACCGCGCAGTTGAACGTCGATGTAAGATTGGAATCGATCACCGTACGCACGCGGTCAGGATTGAGCTGGTTCCAGCGGCGTTCCGGCACGTTGGCGCCGGCGTTGTTCACCAGGATGTCGAGGCGGCCGAATTTGTCCGCGACTTGCTTTGCGGCCTTCTCGGGCACCGACGAGTCCATAAGATCGCCCGCGACAACAAGCGCCTTGCCGCCTGCCTTGGTGATCTTGTCCGCGACCCCTTGCAGCATTTCAGCGCGGCGGCCCGTGAGCCCAACCGATACGCCTTCTTTCGCGAGCGCGATGGCGGCGGCTTCGCCGATGCCGGATCCGGCGCCTGTGATCCAGGCAACTTTGCCATTGAGGTCGGTCATTTCTTATTGCTCCTTGGGCATTGCGAACGCGCTCAGGCCTCTCTCGATGCGAGAGAAGGCCCGGCACATTCATTTTTGAAGCTTAGAGAACCTTGCCGGATTTTTCGTCGATGAGGTGCATGTGATCGAGCGCGGCGGCAAGCTTCATCGGCGTCAGCTCTTTCGCGCCCGCATCCGGATCGACGCGGCCGCAGACATCGACGCCGTTGAGCTTGAAGAACACCATCGTTTCGTTGCCCATCGGCTCGACGACTTCGATGTTGGCATCGAAGGTCGCGATGTTCTTCGCACCGCCATTCGAGCTCGTCTCGGTGAGATGCTCCGGGCGAATGCCGAACGACAGATCGCTCGCGCCGACATGTGCCTTGTAGCGCTGCGTGCGATCCGGCGGTACAGGGAACACGATCGCGTCCGTGATGCGGACCGCGAGGTTTTCGCCGGTCTGCTCGAGCTTGCACGGGATGAAGTTCATCGCGGGCGACCCGATGAAACCCGCGACAAAACGCGTCGCCGGCGAATGATAGAGGAAGTTCGGCGCGCCGACTTGCTCGATGATGCCTCTGTTCATCACGACGACGCGGTCAGCGAGCGTCATCGCCTCGACCTGATCGTGCGTCACATAGATCGTCGTCGTGCGCACCTTCTGATGCACGCGCTTGATCTCGGTGCGCATCTGCACGCGAAGCTTCGCGTCGAGGTTCGAGAGCGGCTCGTCGAAGAGATAAACTTTCGGGTTACGCACGATGGCGCGACCCATGGCGACGCGCTGACGCTGGCCGCCGGAAAGCGCCGCCGGCTTACGCTGCAGCAGTTCCTTGATGTCGAGGATGCGAGCGGCTTCGTCGACGCGACGCTGAATCTCGTCCTTCGGGAACTTCTTGAGACGCAAGCCGAACGACATGTTCTCGTGCACGGTCATGTGCGGATAGAGAGCGTAATTCTGGAACACCATCGCCATGTCGCGGTCTTTCGGCGGAACGTCATTGACGACGTCGGCATCGACCGCAATCTCGCCGCCAGAAATTTCCTCAAGGCCCGCGATCATGCGGAGCGTCGTCGACTTGCCGCAGCCGGAGGGGCCAACGAGCACGACGAACTCCGAGTCCTTGATGTCGAGATCGATGCCGCGCACGGCCTCGACCTCTCCGTATTTCTTGACGACTTTACGCAACGTAACCTGCGCCATAACGGCCTCACCCTTTGGTCGCGCCGGCAGTCAAACCGGCAATGTAATAGTCCATGAGGAATGCGTAGATGATGAGCGGCGGCGCGGCACCAAGCAGCGCGCCCGTCATGATCTGTCCCCAATTGAAGACGTCGCCTTTAATCAACGTCGTGATGATTCCGACCGGCAGAACTAGCTGATCGGCCGATGTCGTGAACGCGAGTGGATACAGGAACTGCGCCCAACTCACGGTGAAAGCAAAGATCGTTGCGGCGATCAATCCCGGGAGTGCCACTGGGATAAACACTCGGAACAAAATCTGGCGATAGTTGGCGCCGTCCATCAATGCGGCTTCGTCGAGTTCTTTCGGAATCGACGCGAAGTAACCGATCATGATCCAGGTGCAGAACGGTACCGTGAGTGTCGGATAGATCACGAGCAGAACCCACCAGCGATTGATCAGCTGGATGCCGGTCCATTCGTGAAACGTCGCGAACATTTTGAAGAGCGGAATGAACAGCAGCGTATCCGGCACGAGATACGTTAGGAACACGCCGGTCGCGAGCGTTGCCGAGCCCCAGAATTTCATACGCGCAAGCGCGAAGGCAGCCGGCACCGAGATGATCATCGTGATCGTGACGACGAAGATGGAAACGATCGCCGAGTTGCGGAAGAAGATCAGGTAGGTGTTCGACGTCAGCAGCTCTTTGTAGTTATCGAGCGTCGGATTGAAGACCCACCACGGATTCGTCGCCGCCGAAATCTCCGCGCTGGTCTTCAGCGAGGTGATGAACATGTAAATCGGCGGCGTCAGGAAGAAGACGACGAACAGCGAGAGGAAGAAATACGACCAGCGCATCGCCCACTTGCGATCGTTGCTCATCGAACCGTAACGCGGACGGGTCCCGGGCCCGGCGAGCGGCATCGTTGCGGTGCTCATGCGGATTCGTTCCCTCGGCGATTGATGTCGCGCAAAATGAAGATGGCGGCGATCCCGAGGATCGGGAACATGAAGAGCGAAACGGACGCGCCGAGCGGAATGTCGCTGCTCTGAATGCCGAGACGGAAGGCCCACGTCGCAAAGACGTGCGTACGGTCGATCGGACCGCCGGCCGTCAAGATTTGCACGATGTCGAAGTTGGCGAAGGTGACGATGAGCGAGAACAGCGTCGTGATCGCGATGATGTTGCGCATCATCGGCAGCGTCACATACCAAATGCGCTGCCACCAGCTTGCGCCGTCGATGGCGGCGGCCTCGTAAAGCTGCTCCGGCACGGATTTCAGCGCCGCCAGATACATGATCATGAAGAACGGCGCGCCAACCCAGATGTTGACGAGAATGACCGAGAAGCGCGCCCAGTTGGCGTCACCGGTCCACGGGATCGGCCCGATGCCGACGAAAGACAGCAGCCAGTTGAAAGCACTGTAGGACGGATCGAACAGCCAAAGCCAAGCGAGCGTCGACATCGCCGGCGGGATGACCCAGGGGATCAGCAACATGCCGCGCCATTTGCGCTGCTTGGCGTTCGGGATGTTATGGACGAAGTGCGCGACGATGAAACCGATCAGCGCCTTGAACGCGACGGCCGTGATGGCGAACACGCAGGATTGCCAAACGACGAGCCAGAAGGTGTCGCGCTTGAAGAGGAAGAGGAAGTTGCCGAAGCCGACGAAGCGCTGCATCGACTTGTTTAGCATCGCGAGATACATCGCGTAGCCGGCTGGATAAACGACAAGCAGTGCAATCAGCACGATGAGCGGCGATGCCATCAGGAAAGCGATCGTCGACCGCCGCTGCATCGCCTTGTGAAAGCCGCCGCGCTTGACCGCGGGCGTTGCCGCGCGCGATTGCGGCATTGTCGCATCAACCATCCGTCACCTCTTCGACGCAACTCTGACGGACTTCCGTGGATTCACGGCACCGAAAGTGTCTTGCGTCGCCCCCTTCTACTCAAATCAACTTCGGCGAAACCGCCACGCAAGTCAGCGCGAGACGCCTGAAAAGGTGGCGCCTCTCGCAATCGAGAGGCGCCGTAATCGCATCAGGTCCGCATGAACCCTTCCACTTCGCTCTCGGCCCAGGCGAGCGTCTTTTCCATCGCCTCGCCTTGCATGTGGCGCACGATCATCTTGGTCTGCACGCCTTGAGCATAAATCTGCTGCGCGATTTTCGGTGGTGCCGGAGCAGCCGCGATCGACAGCGTGTGGTGATTGTGCGGATTCGGGTAATGATAGAGGGTGCCCTTCGGCGGCCCCTCTTCCGACCAGGTCTTGAAGTCGGTCAGCTTGGAGAATGACGGTAGATCGTAGCCGGCGCTCGCCGCGACCATCTTCTCGGCCGATGCGCGCTGCGAGAGGTGCACGAGCAGGCTCTTCGCCGCCGTCTTGTTCTTGCTGAACGACCAGATGCCCCAGAAGTACGGCAGGAACGGCGCGTAGCGGCCATTCGGACCGGACGGGAAGCCGTGCGTCCAAAGCTGCTCGGCGATCTGCGGCGCATCGCGCTTAGCGACGGCCCAGGCGCTCGGCGGATTCATCACCATCGCGCCCTTGCCGGATACGAGCCACTTGTTGTTCGAGGCGTCGTCCCATGCCGGAACGTCCGTCGGCATGAACTGCGCGAGCTTCTTGTAGAAGTCGAGCGATTTACGCACCGCATCCGATTTGACGACAATCTCGCCCTTCGCGTTGACGAGTTGCGCGCCGTTCGCGTGGAAGAAAGCGCCCGCCGAGTCGACCGAATCCGACGTCGTGCCGAGGCCGATGCCGAACGGGAAGCCGGCCTTGTGGCAGGCTTCGGCGGCTTTCAAGAACACCTCAAGTGTCCAACCGTCGGCCTTCGGCGCCGCGCCGGCCGGGTAGAGCTCTTGGATGTTGATGCCGGCGTGCTGCTTCAACAGGTCGATTCGCGAGCACGGGCCTTTGATCTGACTGCCGACGGTTGCCGGCACGGCAATCCACTTATTGTTGGCGCGGCCGAGATACTTCACGGTGTCGTTGACGTCGCCGTTCTGCGCAATCAACGGACCCATGATGTCGTCGACCGGCTCGAGGCGTTCGACGTGCGCCTGCGGCTCCCAAGTCGGGAACGCAAGAACGTCGTGGCCCGAGCGCGCCTGCGCCTCGGCCGCGATGACCATCAGGTTCTTGTTGCCTTGCGACGGGATGTAGTCGATCGAGACTTCGACTTTTTCCTTCGCGGCCCACTCGTTGATCAGTGCGGTCGTCGCGTTGTTCGCGCCCGGCACCCAGTGATCCCAGAAACCGAGTGACAATTTGCCGCCCGCCTGGCTGTGGCTCACATGCGGCATCGCCAAGACTGCAGTCGTCGCAGCCGTGGTTGCCAGGAATCGGCGGCGCGTGAATTTCGTCGACATTCAGCGTTCTCCCATCGTTCTTTTTGTTTGCCGGCTCTCTTATTCTTCGCGTCTATCGACGCGCCCCCGGAGCTCGAACCTCAGCTTAGGCACAACTCGCAGGAGTTGTCAGGTCCAAAAATGCAGCTCTGTGATCACAGGTGTGAGCGATTGCCGCACCCCCAATAACAATACGGCTGCGCTCGCGCGCAGCCGTATCCGTTCGGAATGAAAGCCCTGAATTCGGCGCGGCGTTTCGCCTTAAGTCCGCATGAAGCCTTCGACTTCGCTTTCTGCCCAGGCCAACGTCTTTTCCATCGGCTCGCCGGTCATGTGGCGGACGATCATCTTGGTCGGCAGCGCCTGCGCGTAAATCTGCTGCGCGATCTTCGGCGGCGCCGGAGTGGCGGCAATCGACAGCACTTGGTGATTGTGCGGGTTCGGATAGTGATAGAGCGTGCCCTTCGGCGGCCCCTCCTCTGCCCACGTCTTGAACGTCGTGAACTTCTCGAACGACGGTAGATCGAAGCCGCCGCTTGCCGTCACCATCGTCTCAACGGCTTTGCGCTGCGAGAGGAAGGTCAGCAAGCTCTTTGCCGCCGACTTGTTCTTCGAGAAGCTCCAGACACCCCAGAACCACGGCAGGAACGGCGCATAGCGGCCGTTCGGGCCGGACGGGAAGCCGTGCGTCCACAATTGCTCGGCGACCTGCGGCGCGTCGCGTTTGGCCACCATCCAGTGGCTCGGCGGATTCATGATCATCGCGCCCTTGCCGGCGATCATCCACTTGTTGTTGGACGTATCGTCCCAAGCTGGCGCATCGGCCGGCAGGAACGCCGCTAGCTTGCGGCCGAACTCGACCGCCTGGCGCATCTTGTCGGTCTTCACCGTGATCTTGCCGGTCGAGTCGGTGAATTGCGCGCCGAAGGCGTGGAAGAACGCGCCGAAGGTGTCGACCGAATCGAACGTCTGGCCAAGTCCGATGCCGAACGGAACGCCGCCTTTGTGGCAAGCTTCGGCCGCTTTGAGGAATGTTTCGAGCGTCCAGTTATCGGCTTTCGGCGCGCTGCCGGCCGGATACATCTCCTGCATGTCGAGCCCGGCATGCTTCTTCATGAGATCGAGCCGCGTGCTCGGGCCCTTGATCTGACTGCCGCTTGTGGCTGGAACGGCAACCCACTTGTTGTTGTGGCGGCCGAGATATTTGACCGTCTCGTTGACGGCGCCGTTCTCGGCAATGAGCGGGTTCATGATGTCGTCGACCGGCTCAAGATTCTCGGCATGCGCCTGAACGTCCCAAGCGGCGAACGGCAAGAAGTCGTGGCCGGCGCGTGCTTGAGATTCTGCGGCAGTGGTGAGCAGCGTCTTGTTGCCGACCGAGGTGATGAAATCGACCGAGACTTCGACCTTCTCGCGATCACCCCATTCCTTACACAAGCCCGAGATCACGGGGCCCATGCCGGGAACGAAGTGGTCCCAGAAGCCGACATTGAGTTTGCCGGCCGCCTGGCTGTGGCTCACGTGAGGCATCGCCAGCACGGCCGAGGTTGCCGCGGTTGTCGCCAAAAACCGGCGACGGGTGAATCTGTGCGTCATAGTTCGCTCCCGGGTCTGCGGCTTGTCTGTCCGGCCGCCCGAAGCGGTCGTCGTGCCGATGGCGCCAACTAAGGCACAACTCTGAGCGCCTGTCAGTATCGCGGTGTGCGCCTTTCCGCCACCGGGCGGAACCCGCTACCCCGCCCAGGCGTTGGGTTCCCTGCAAGGCCTTTACGAGGGGAAGCGTAACTTTATGGCTGAAACGAAGACCGCATCGATCATCACGCACGGCGCCTCGCGCCTGCCCTCGGTCGAAATCGACAATTACAATATCGAGATCAAGGACGACGACGGCTTCATCGGCGACCGCGCCTCGAAGCGCGCGTTTCAGACAATCCTCGACGACCTTCGCAAGCCGCTGCGCAAGCTGAAGAAGGATCCGTTCGGCGATGTGCCGAGCGCCGAGATCAGCAAGAAGAAGCTCGACGCAGCATTCGACAGCGACGACGGGGATGCGTCTGGGATCATTCAGGGCGCGGTTGAGGAATTCGGCCAGCAGCTCGCAGGCGTGATCAAGCGTTTCCTCAAGGCGAAGAACTGGAAGGATACCGAGCACATCGTGGTCGGCGGCGGCATGCGCGATTCGAAATACGGTGCGCGCGCGATCGGCCGCGCCGGCGTGATCCTCAAGAGCGACGGCATCAAGGTCGATCTGCAGCCGATCCGCAATCACCCGGACGAAGCCGGTTTGATCGGCGCCGTGCATCTTGCCCCCGCATGGATCTTCCAAGCGCACGACAGCATCCTGGCGGTCGACATCGGCGGGACGAATATCCGCGCCGGCGTTGTCGAGCTGAACACCAAAAAAGCGCCCGATATGTCGAAAGCGGCCGTGTGGAAGAAAGAGCTTTGGCGCCATGCGGACGATAGCCCGAAGCGCGACGAGGCTGTGAAGAAGCTTGCCGGCATGTTGAAGAAGCTCATCGCGGCGGCCGAGAAGGAGGGCTTCAAGCCAGCGCCTTTCATCGGGATCGGCTGTCCCGGAATGATCGAGCCGGATGGCGCGATCGATCGCGGAGCGCAGAATCTGCCGGGCAACTGGGAAAGTTCGAAGTTCAATCTGCCAAGCGAATTGATCGAGCATATCCCGACGATGGGCGATCATGACACCGTTGTGCTGATGCACAACGATGCCGTAGTCCAAGGGCTCAGCGAAGTGCCGTTCGCGCAGGACTTCAAGCACTGGGGCGTGCTGACGATCGGCACCGGCCTAGGCAATGCACGGTTCACAAACCGGTCGAACGGCAAGGATTGAGCATCGCCGTACCCCGGATGAGCCGCTTGCGCAGCGAGCACGCGACATCCGGGACCGAGACCGTGCGGCAGGAGTTGGCCCCGGATGTCGCTTCGCTCATCCGGGCTACGAAGGACGATCGTTCAACGGCACCCTATTCTGCCACGCCGAATACAGTGACGCTGAGCGCCGGCGCGGAGACAACCGCGCCAGGCGCACCAACCCTTACATCGGCATTGGTCGCTGCAAGCGGCAACCACGTCTTCAGATCGTCCCAAGCCGGAAGCTTGTAGTCGACCGGACCACCGCTCGCGTTAAGCACGATAAAAAGCGGCCCTGGCGCGCCTTCTTGCGGCGCCAATAGGTAAGCAAGCGCGCGGCCTTCCGGAAACTTCCAGTCAGCTTCCGTCATCTCGGTCGCGGATGGCGTCAGCCACAAAACGTCCGGCTTGTCGTTGCCGTTACGGCCACGCAGCCAGTGACGCGAGCGCAACTGCTGGTGACGGCGGCGGACTGCCGTGAAAGCTCCGATCATATCGGTGAAATCTTCGTCCGGATCCTCCCGTTTGGACCAATCAACCCAGCCGATCTCATTGTCCTGACAATAGGCGTTGTTGTTGCCGTTCTGGCCGTTGCCGACTTCGTCGCCGGCGAGGATCAGCGGCATGCCGTGCGCGAGGAGCACGCAGGCAAGCTGACAGCGGCGCAGCGCGCGGCGCTTCTTTAGGATCGCTGCGTCTTCGGTTGGACCTTCGACGCCACAGTTGTTGCTGAGGTTATCGTCAGAGCCGTCGCGCCCATCCTCGCCGTTCGCCTGATTGTGCTTGTTGTTGTAGGCGTAGAGATCGGCGAGCGTAAAACCGTCGTGCACAATGACGTGGTTGACGGACACGCGTGGGGCGCGGCCGCGATGGTTGAACGTATCGGCGGTGCCTGTCATCCGGCCAGCCAGTTCGCCGAGCAAGCCGCCATCACCGCGCCAGAAGCGCCGGAGCGTCGAGCGATACTTGTCGTTCCATTCCGACCATTCGGACGGGAAACCGCCGACCTGGTAGCCGCCCATGCCGACATCCCACGGCTCCGCGATGAGCTTCACCCGGCCGAGCGAAGGGTCCTGACGGATTGCAGCGAAGAAGGCCGAGCGCATGTCAAAACCATGCGCACCGCGGCCGAGCGTCGTCGCGAGGTCGAAGCGGAAGCCGTCGACGTGGCAGACCTCGACCCAATAGCGCAGCGAGTCCATCACCATCTGCAGCACGCGCGGATGAGTCAGGTTGAGCGAATTTCCAGTACCGGTGAAGTCGTCGTAGTAGCGCGGTTGATCGGGTTTGAGCCAATAGTAGCTCGCGTTATCGATGCCCCGGAACGACAGGGTCGGGCCGAGTTGATTGCCTTCCGCCGTGTGATTGTAGACAACATCGAGGATAACTTCGATGCCGGCGGCGTGCAGGCGCGAGACCATCGTCTTGAACGCGTCGACGCCATCGTCGCCGCAATAACGCGGCTCCGGCGCAAAGAAGCCGATCGTGTTGTAGCCCCAGTAGTTGCGCAGGCCGAGCTCGACGAGACGACGATCGTCGACGAAAGCGTGCACCGGCAGAAGCTCGATGCTGGTGACGCCCAGGCGCTTCAAGTGATCGACCATGCCGGGCGCGGTGAGACCGCTGAAAAGCCCGCGCCAACCCGGCGGAACGTCCTCGCGGCCCATTGTCAAACCTTTGACGTGAGCTTCGTAGAAGATCGTGTCTTCCCAGCTCACATGCGGCGGCGCGTCGTCGCCCCACGTGAAGGCTTCGTCGATCACCATCCCCTTCGGCATGCCCCGCGCATTGTCGCGGCGGTCGAACGATAAATCGGCGCGTGGCGAACCCGGCCGATAGCCGAAATGCGCGTCGCTCCAGACGAGACGCCCGGCAAGACGCTTGGCGTAAGGATCGAGCAGCAGTTTGTGCGGGTTGAAGCGATGGCCGTGCTCGGGCTCGTACGGTCCATGCACACGGTAGCCGTAGAGCTGCCCCGGCAACACGTCCGGCAGGTAACCGTGCCAGACATCGTCGGTGCGCTCCGGCAGCATGATACGTTCGAGTTCGCGCCGCCCTTGCGGGTCGAACAAGCAAACTTCGACTTTGGTGGCGTTGGCGGAGAAGAGCGCGAAGTTGGTGCCGCGTGCGTCCCACGTCGCTCCGAGCTTGTGGGGCGTACCATCCAGAACTCGCATCAACTCTCTTTCATCAGTGATCGGTGGGAACGAGGAACAGCGCGCCGAGCGGCGGCAGTGTCAGGGTGAGTTCGGCGTGATCGCCCTTGGCAACGGCACGGACTTCCCCGCCGTTACCGACGTTACTGCCGCCGTAGATCCCAGCGTCCGTGTTAAGCGCCTCGCGCCACGTGCCGGCGGACGGAACGCGGAATTTATAGTCGCGCCGGACTTCCGGTGTGAAGTTGACCGCAACGATACAGCGCTCTTGCTTCTCGCTGCCCTTTCGGAGCCAGACGAAAACGCAGTTGTTGACGTCGTCACCAACGAGCCACTCGAACCCCTCGGCTTCGCAATCGAGCGCATGCAGCGCCGGCGTCGACGCGTAAAGGCGATTGAGATCGCGCATGACATTCTGCACGCCTTGATGTGCGGGATCGCCGAGCAGATCCCAGTCGAGCGCGCGATCGTGATTCCATTCGCGCTCCTGCCCGAACTCGCAGCCCATGAACATGAGCTTCTTGCCCGGATGACCGAACATGAAGCCGTAATAAGCGCGCAAGTTCGCAAAGCGCTGCCAGCGGTCGCCCGGCATGCGGCCGAAGATTGAGCCTTTGCCATGCACGACTTCATCGTGCGAGAGCGGCAGGATGAAGTTTTCCGAGAATGCGTAATGGAGGCCGAAGTTGATATCGCCGTGGTGATGACGGCGATGGATCGGGTCCTTCGAGATGTAACGCAGGGTGTCGTTCATCCACCCCATGTTCCATTTGTAGCCGAAGCCGAGACCGCCCATGTCGACCGGCCGCGAGACCATCGGCCACGCGGTCGACTCTTCCGCCATCGAAGCCGCATGCGGGAAGTGACCATAGAGTTCGGAGTTGAAGCGGCGGAGAAACTCGATCGCTTCAAGATTCTCGCGACCACCATGCCGGTTCGGCACCCAGCCGCCGGACGGACGGCTGTAGTCAAGGTATAGCATCGAGGCGACCGCATCGACGCGCAGGCCATCGATGCCGTAGCGGTCCGACCAGAACAGCGAATTCGCGAGCAGGAAGTTCGCAACTTCCGTCCGCCCGTAGTTGTAGATCAGCGTGCCCCAATCGAGATGGCGGCCCTGACGCGGGTCGGCATGTTCGTAGAGCGCAGTGCCGTCGAATTTCGCCAGGCCGTGCGGATCGTCCGGAAAATGTCCCGGCACCCAGTCGACGATGACAGCAAGCCCTGCGCGGTGACACGCAGCGACGAGTTCGGCGAAATCTTCCGGCGAACCGAACCGGCTCGTGGGAGCGTAAAGCCCTGTGGGCTGATAGCCCCAAGAGCCATCGAAGGGATGTTCGGAGATCGGCAGAAACTCGATGTGCGTAAAGCCGAGGTCTGCAACGTAAGCCGGCAGCTGTTCGGCGAGTTCGCGATACGTCAGCCACGGCCCGTCCTGGCTGCCGTTGCGGCGCCAAGAGCCGAGATGCACCTCATAGATCGAAATCGGTGACGCACGGTCGTTGGCGTTCAAGCGCTCGAGCCGCGATGGCGTCAGCGTTTTTACATCGTGAACGATCGATGCGGTCGCGGGCCGCACTTCAGCAGAAAATGCATAAGGATCGGATTTGAGCGGCTGCAGCGCGCCGTCGCGCGACACGATTTCGAATTTATACTTTGTGCCCTGCCCGACGCCCGGCACGAAGATTTCCCAAAAGCCGTTGCCGCGCACCCGCATTTGATGGCGGCGGCCGTCCCACTGGTTGAACTCGCCGACGACGCTGACACGCTGCGCATTCGGCGCGAGGACGACGAAAGCTGTACCTTCGACCCCGTGATGTTCGAGCGGATGTGCGCCAAGCTTTTCGTAAGCACGCAGATGCGTGCCTTCGCTCAGCAAGTAGATATCAAAGTCAGACAACACCGGGAGGAAGCGATAAGCATCCTCGAACTCGTACGGTCCTGCATCGTATTCGGCGCGCAGACGGTATTGCTTCAGCGACCCTGGAACGGGGCCGGCGAACAAACCGGCTTCATCGATGCAAGGCAATTCAACCGCCTCGCCGTTGTCGCCGACGGCGTGAAGGGTTTTTGCATCGGGCACAAATGCGCGCACGACAGCGCGCCCGTTCTCCTCATGACGACCGAGATAAGAAAACGGATCCGCATGCCTGCCTTCTATGACGGCGCGCGCAGCGGGATCGACAATCATGCTTTGACTTCCTCCTCCGGGAACAGGAGGCGTAGGATTCCACGTAGCGGCACATGCAGCCACGATGGGCGGTTGGCGAGTTCGTAAGCGATCTCGTGCACCGCCTTTTCAACAATGAAGAACGAGAGCATGCGTTCCGCAGCGGCATCATCGTCCGGCCAGATGCGTTTATCAGTGGCGTTTTCTTTGTATGCGGCGGTCAATGCCGTGACGCATTGGGCGCGCCACTCTTCAAGATGCGGCGCGAGACGTGCGTTATCGTCCGCGCTGGATATCACCATGCGATCGAGCGCGGCCGTTGCAGCGTAGTCGACCGAGCGCACCATGCCGGCGAGATCGCGGAGGCCCGGCGCTTTTTGACGACGGTCCTCGATCGGACGCTCGGGTTCGCCCTCGAAGTCCAGGATGAAGATGTCGTCTTTCACGATCAAGACTTGACCGAGATGGTAGTCACCGTGATGGCGGATCTTCTGCGCCGAGACGTGATCTGGAATGAGCGCTTTGATCTTGACGAGAATCTCGTCGCGGCGTGACACGACAGTTTCGGCGATCTCTCGGATCGAGTCAGGTAGCGTCGACAGACGCTGCAGCAATTGCTGAAAGACTTCGATAGTGTATTGCGAAAGGTCTTCCGACCACTTCGCGCGGTCTTCGGCGCTGATCGGCTCAGGCACGAAAGCCGGTTCATCTGCCGCAACGAGCGCGCGATGAACTTCGGCCGTGCGTTTGCCGATCTGGCTCATACGCAGCAGAAACGCGGCATGGTGATCCGGTGTCAGCGGCTCCTGCAGCAGCCGCGCTTCTTCCAAGAAGCGATCGAGATAGGTCGATGTCGTCGACCAACCGTCGCCTTGGTTTTCGACAAGCTCCTGCACAATCGCAAGCGCGTAACAGCCGCCAGCCGTCTCCAACTCGACCGAGCCGACGAGCGCCGGTGAGTTCGGGAATTTGGCGACATCGGTAAGGTAACGGCTGATCTCGATATCCGGATTGATGCCGGCGCTGACGCGGCGGAAGAATTTCACGATGTAGCGGCGATCAACGAACACCGTCGTGTTCGACTGTTCGCCGCTCATCGGCTTGACTTCATTGACCGGCACCAGTTCGCCGCTCGCAAAAGTCTCGCTCGGCCGAAGCTGGAGTCTGTGGCCGTCTCGCTCGAACGAGCGGCCGGCATGCAATTCGCCGATGAGCCACGTGACGAAGTCTTGGTGGAAGGCCGCGTCAAGCAGCACGCCTTCGCGCGCCGTCTTGCGGACCGGTGCAATAACGTCGCGTTCGGCCGGCTTCGAGCGATCGAAGCTGCTCCAGTCGACTTTCAGCGGCACCGCATATTGGCTCTTGCCGCGCTCAGCACCGACATCGAGCAGCATCCAAAGGAAGCCGGGGTCGCCGTGTGTGAGCGTGAGTGCGGAGGCGATCTTCGGCTCGATCCAGCGGCTACCTTTCTCGGCGAACCAGCGCTGCGCCGGGAGATAAACCGGCAGCACGTCGCGCTCGAAAACACCACGCGCGCGGCCGGCCAGAAGCTCGCCCCAACCGTCTTTCACGACGACAGTCGCACGCTCCGGCAAGTAGGTCGGGCGTGTAGCGCGACCATCCTTCGGCTCGGTGAGTTGGAACCAGAAAAAACCATACGGCGCCAGCGTGACAACGAACGGTGCGTCCGTGATGGCGGGGAATTGCGTGCGGCCGAGCATCTCCAAGGGGATGCGGCCTTTGAATTGCGCGAGATCAAGCTCGGCGGCCTGCGCGGTGCGCGATAGATTCGCGACGCAGAGGATTGTCTCGTCTCCCCACTGCCGCACATAACAGAGCACCGACCGGTTTTCCGGACGGATGAACGACAGCGATCCGCGACCGAATACCTTGGTCGACTTGCGCACTGCGATCAGCCGCTTCATCCATGACAGAAGCGATGAAAGACTGTGCGACTGTGCTTCGACGTTGACGGTTTGATACCCGTAGACCGGATCCATGATGACCGGTGAGAAAAGTCGCGCGGGGTCCGCGCGCGAGAAGCCACCGTTGCGGTCTGGCGTCCACTGCATCGGCGTACGTACGCCGTTGCGGTCCCCCAGATAGATGTTGTCGCCCATGCCGATTTCATCGCCGTAATAGACGATCGGCGTGCCGGGGAGCGACATCAGCAGCGCATTCATCAATTCGATCTTGCGCCGATCGTTGTCCATCAACGGAGCAAGGCGGCGGCGGATGCCGACATTGATGCGCGCGCGCGGATCGGCCGCGTAAGTGGACCAGAGATAGTCGCGCTCCGAGTCCGTCACCATTTCCAGCGTGAGTTCGTCGTGATTGCGGAGGAACAAAGCCCACTGACAGTTCGCCGGGATATCCGGCGTCTGACGCAGAATGTCGGCGATCGGGAAGCGGTCTTCCTGCGCGATCGCCATGTAGATGCGCGGCATCAGCGGGAAGTGGTAGCACATGTGGCATTCGTCGCCGTCGCCGAAGTAGGCGCTGACGTCTTCGGGCCACTGGTTGGCTTCGGCGAGGAAGAGTTTGCCGGGCGCGTACGCGTCGAGCTCCTGACGCAGTTTCTTCAGGATGACGTGCGTCTCCGGCAGGTTCTCGTTGTTCGTGCCTTCGCGCTCGACAAGATACGGAATAGCGTCGAGACGAAAACCGTCGACGCCGGTGTCGAGCCAGCGCTTCATCACCTGCACGACCGCGCTGACGACACGCGGATTATCGAAGTTCAAATCCGGCTGATGCGAGAAGAAGCGGTGCCAGTAATACTGGCCTGCGACCGGATCCCACGACCAGTTCGACTTCTCAGTGTCCGTGAAGATGATGCGCGTCTCGAGGAATTTCTGGTCGGTGTCGCTCCATACGTACCAGTTGCGTGCGCTCGAGCCTTTTGGCGAGCGCTGCGCACGCTTGAACCACTGATGCTGATCGGACGTGTGGTTGATGACGAGTTCGGTGATGACGCGCAGGCCGCGGCGCTTTGCCTCCGCCATGAAGCGGCGGAAATCTTTCATGGCGCCGTACATCGGGTTGACGTCGCCGTAGTCCGCGATGTCGTAACCGTCATCACGCTGCGGGCTCGGATAGAACGGCAAGAGCCACACGCAGGTAACACCGAGCTCCAGCAAGTAATCGAGCTTCTCGGTCAGGCCTTGAAAATCGCCGACGCCATCGCCGTTCGAGTCGGCGAACGCCTTGACGTGCAACTGATAGATAATCGCGTCGCGATACCAATCGTCGTCTTGGCCGGTCGAAGTGGCGGCATCAATCTGCGGCAGTACGTTCACGGACAATTCCTTAGAAACAGCGGAAAATCAGCGCAGGGTCCTGCTCGGGATCGAGCCTGAGCCGCACACCACCCCATTCAAGCATGCGGCGCTCGCCCGTCGCCAGGTTCTCGACGCCTTCAATGAATTTGAGTGCATTGGGCGGGCCAATCTGCATATCGCCGAAATGCATCCAGAATTCTCGCGCCCGATGAGTCAACGCGATCGCGCAGGCGACGGCGTTCTCACCATCGAACGAATCCTTGAGGAAGCCGAGCACCTCGCCATCGTCGACATTGACGAAGCGGAAGTTGCTGGTCTGCAGGAGCGCGGGATTTTCGCGGCGAATGCGATTGAGATACGTGAAGTAGCCGCGAATATTTCCGGGAGCGTTCCAATCGCGGACGCGGATCTCGTATTTCTCGGAGTCGAGATACTCCTCTTTGCCGGGCCCGAGCGGCGCATGCTCGATCAGCTCGAAACCGCTGTAGACACCGTAGCTTGACGATAGCGTCGCGGCGAGCGCCGCGCGCGCGACGAACATCCAGCGTTCGCCGGTTTGCAGATGCTTCGGCAGAATGTCCGGCGTGTTGACGAAGAAGTTCGGCCGATAGAATTCGCGTTCCGGATGCTTGGTCAGGTCGGCCATGTATTCGGAGAATTCCGCCTTTGTCTCACGCCACGTGAAGTAAGTGTAGGACTGCGAAAAGCCAAGCTTGGCGAGCGCCTTCATCACCTTCGGGCGCGTGAAAGCTTCCGATAGGAAGATGACATCCGGATCGCGGCTTTGAATGTCGGCGATCAACCAGCGCCAAAACGGGAACGGCTTGGTGTGCGGATTGTCGACGCGAAAAATCTTGACGCCCTGATCGACCCAAAATTGGATCACGTCGCGAAAGGCCGTCCACAGCGGATTGTTCTCAACGCAGTAGAAGTCCGGATTGTGGATGTCCTGATACTTCTTGGGCGGATTCTCGGCGTATTTGATGGTCCCGTCGGGGCGGCGCCTGAACCATTCCGGGTGATTCTTCAGCCAAGGATGATCCGGCGAACACTGCGTGGCAAAGTCGAGCGCGACCTCAAGTCCATATTCGTGACACGCAGCCACGAGGCGACGGAAATCATCGAGGTTGCCGAGTTCAGGATGCAGCGCGTCGTGGCCGCCCGCCTCGCCACCAATCGCATAAGGGCTGCCAGGGTCGCTCCCGCCTGCCGTCAGCGAGTTGTTCTTGCCCTTGCGATTGGTCGTCCCGATCGGGTGGATCGGCGGAAAATATAGGACATCGAAGCCCATCTCGGCGATGTCCGGCAGACGCGCGATACAGTCGTCAAACGTGCCGTGCTGGCCCAGCGTCTTGCTCTGGCTGCGCGGGAAAATCTCGTACCACGCGCTCGCGCGCGCCTTGGCGCGATCGATCGTGAGCGGAAATGCGCGGCTCCAGGTCAAATCCGGGCGCGGTTGCGCCCCCGCCATCGCTTCGGCGAGCTCTTCCGTCAACAGCACTGTCGCGTCGCGCGATTGATCGAACGTTTCGCGAGCCTGGCGCACGACGGCGCGATGCTCCGGATTGCCGTAACGCGCGCCGGTCAGCAACGCCCGCCCTTCGTCGGCATCGACGGCACTCGCCTGCCCGGCTTCGGCCTTGAGCAGATAGCCGCGACGCCAGGTCGCAAACGAATCGGTCCAAGCCTCAATGGCGAATTGGTGCTGACCGCTCTGCGGCGGCGCGAATGCGGCGTGCCAGCGGTCGTTGACGTCGTGCTGCATCGGGACCCGTCGCCAAGACTGATCACCCGCGCGCGACCACAGCAATGTTGCGACCGTTACGTCATGGCCATCGCGAAACACATCGGCCCAGACATCGATCGACTCACCCGCGATGCGTTTGACGGGAAACTTCCCCCCATCGACGATCGGGTAGACCTCTTCGATGAAAAAACGCGCGCCCTCGACATCCGGCCCCACGCCTGCGGGGACCCCGGCCAGTCGTGGACGTGGTTCATGCTTCATGCTTGCCCTCTGAACGTCAATACGATTTTCGCAATTGGCCTGTGCGTCGCGGCGTGGCGACGTGATGGTAACCCCTGCCCGGGAGTGTAGTTCCGGCCAAACCCGGCATCGCCGCAATTCGCGCCTTTGGCCAAAGCAGTTGCCTGAATTTTTCGCAGCAATTTCGGCCCGCCTTTCGGTTCTCGCACCCGCGAAACCAGCAATGCGAAATCTGGACCGCGCCGATGACATTTTTCTGTCAGCAGAATGAGTTGTGATGGATTTCGGCAGGAACCTTGCATTGCGTCGGCCGTTGTCTCGCCACACTGGAGGCAATTACGTGACTGTCGTCGTTGTTTCGAATCGTGTTGTCTCGCCGAAACCGAACGCGCCCATTGAGGGCGGCCTGGCGGGAGCGCTGCTTCCCGCCGTAAGAGATGCGGGCGCTATTTGGGTTGGCGCAAGCGATCGCTTGAGCAGTGGTAAAGATCCGCTTATCGAAATCGAGCCGCTTGGCGAGGGTGCAATCGCCCGCGTCGACATGCCGGCCGAGTTTTACGAACGCTATTACGAAGGCTATTCGAACGCCGTCCTCTGGCCGGCCTTCCACTCCCGCACCGACCTTATCCGCTCCAGCCAAACCGACTACACGGCTTATCGCGAAGTGAACGCCTTCATGGCGCGCTCGCTCCTGCGCTTCACCCACTCGGGCAGCGCCTATTGGGTGCACGATTATCACTTTCTGCTGCTCGCCGACGAATTACGCAAGCTCGGCATCACGCGGCCGATCGGCTTTTTCCTCCATACGCCATTCCCGTCGCGCAACATCATGCTCAGCGTGCCGCAGCATGACGAACTCGTGCGCGCGATGCTGTCGTATGACTTGATCGGCTTCCAGACCGAAGACGATCTCACCCACTTCGCCGACTATCTGAAACGCGAGCTCGATCTCGAAGGCAAAGACGACACTTACGTTTTCGAAGGTCGGCCCGTACATCTGCAGGCCTTCCCGATCGGCATCAACGTGCAGGATTTCGCCGAGCGCGCCACGAAGGCGTCAGCGCAGCCCGAGATCACGCGCCTGCGCGCATCAATTCAGGGACGCAAGCTCGCGATCGGTGTTGATCGTCTCGACTATTCGAAAGGTTTGCCGAACCGCATTCGCGCCGTCGATCGCATGTTCGAGATCGCGCCTGAAATGCGCGGCAGCATGCATCTGCTGCAGATCGCCGTGCCGTCTCGCACGCACATCCCGGCGTATCAAGAGCTCAAGCAGGAAATCTCGCAGCTGGTCGGCGACGTCAACGGCCGCGTCGGCGATGTCGACTGGACGCCGATCCGTTACCTCAACCGTTCGTATTCGCAGGCCGCGCTTGCGGGCTTCTATCGCGTCGCCGATGTCGGCCTCGTCACGCCTCTTAATGACGGCATGAACCTCGTCGCAAAAGAATACGTGGCTGCGCAAAATCCGCTCGATCCCGGCGTTCTCGTGCTTTCGGAATTCGCGGGCGCGGCGCGGCAGCTTGACTCCGCGGTGCTGGTGAACCCGCACGATATCGAGGCCGTCGCCCGCGGCCTGATACAGGCTTTGACAATGACGATTGCAGAGCGTCGCGAGCGTTGGAATGCTATGATGGCCAAGATGAAGGATTTCGCACTGGACGCATGGTTTAATGACTACGTCGCAGTGCTCATGGATTGCCGCAAGCCGGCGCGCGTTGTAGTGACAAAGCCGCTTGCACCGGGTTCTATTCCGATTGATCGGGCCGCCGTCTAGGATGAATGATCTCGCCGGCCACGCGGCCGCGCTCGGCATCGAGCGCGAATACCATGACGCGATGGGCACACGCCGCGTCGTGCCTGATGATGCGTTGCGTTCGCTTGTTGCAGCGCTGAACGGTTCAGGCAGCGCAATCCCACACTCCCAGGCCGACCGGCCGCTCGATGACGACGCAGCCTACCAGCTCGACGACTATCCGGATCGGCGTTTCTGGCTTCTCGCCGTGCAGCTTTACGGCGTGCGATCGAAACGCAATTGGGGACACGGCGATTTCACCGACCTGCTCGAACTCGTCGATATCGCAGCGGCGAAAGGCGCAGCCGGCGTCGGGCTCAATCCACTGCACGCCTTGTTCGACGATCGCGCGCAACAAGCGAGCCCTTACTCGCCGAACAGCCGGTTGTTCCTCAACATTCTCTACATCGACGTCGATGCGTTGCCGGAGTTCGTCGGGATCGAGGACGCAGGTTTGGCCGATGACCTCGCACGGGCGCGCTCGGCCGATCAGGTCGACTATCCGGCCGTTGCGGCGCTGAAGACTTACGCGCTTCGCCTCGCCTATTCGCGCTTTATGGCCAAGCCGAACAAAGCGCGCGCGACAGATTTCAAGAAATTTCGTGGCGAACGCGGCATCTATCTCGAGCGCTTTGCGGCCTTCGAGGTTTTGCGACGCCGCCTCTCCGGGCCTTGGTGGGATTGGCCGAAGCCGTGGAACCAGCCGAGCGATGCGAGCATCGAGTCACTGCGGGCCGAAGACCCGCAGGAGTTCGGCTTCTACGAATTCACCCAATGGATCGCGGATCGTCAACTCGCGGCGTGCCAAGCGCGCGCGAAGCAGCTCGGGCTGCCGATCGGGCTTTACGCGGATCTTGCGGTCGGCGTCGAACCGGGCGGCGCCGACGCCTGGAGCCAGCAGACCGCGATCATCCCGCGCGTCGAAGTCGGCGCTCCGCCGGACCTTCTCAACACGGCAGGTCAGGCGTGGGGGCTCGCAGCGTTCAATCCGGTCGCACTGCGTGCTTCCGCCTTCACGGAATTTCGTGAGCTGATCGCGGCCACGATGCGGCATGCCGGTGCCGTGCGCATCGACCATGTGTTAGGGCTCAATCGCCTCTTCCTCATCCCGTTCGGATTCACGCCACGTGACGGCGCGTATTTGCGCTACCCACTCGGCGGCCTGCTCGACGTGATCGTCGACGAGAGCCGCCGCCACAAATGTCTCGTCATCGGCGAAGATCTCGGCACGGTGCCGGATGGCTTGCGCGAAGGCCTCAGCGAGCGCGGCGTCTGGTCCTACAAGGTCATGATCTTCGAACGCGACGAAGCCGGCAGCTTCACGTTGCCGCAAGACTACATGGCGAACGCGCTGGTGACGTTCGCGACCCACGATCTAGCGACATTCGCCGGTTGGCAAAGCGGACACGACCTCACGATCAAGCGCGATCTCGGCCTCGATCCCGGCGAGACGGACGAGCAACGCGGCGCGGCACATTGGGTGTTCGGCGAGGCGCTGGCGAAATCGCATGTCGCGCGCGATCGGTGCCCCACTTTCGTCGACGCGGCGCGCTTCCTCGCGCGCACGCCGAGCCGCGTTATGGCCGTGTCGATCGAGGATATTCTTGAAGTCATCGATCAGCCGAATGTACCGGGCACGGTCGACGAGCATCCGAATTGGCGGCAGAAGCTGCCCGTGACGTTGGAGTCCTGGGCCGACCTGCCAGCGATGCATGCGCTGGCAGACGCGCTGCGCGAAGAAGGTCGCGCGACTTAGGCGGCCTGCTGGGTTGCTCGATAGGTCTTCGGTAATCCGGCGCGCGCGACCATGCCGAAGAAACGCTCGCCCGGCAGCCAGCTTTCCACTTCCTTACGCAGCGGAATGAGCTTGTCGATATCGATGCCGGTATCGAAGCCAAGCTCTTCAAGCAGAAACACGCAATCTTCCGTCGCGATGTTGCCGGTCGCGCCGGGCGCAAATGGGCAGCCGCCGAGACCCGCGAGCGAAGCATCGAAGCGGCGCACGCCGGCTTCAACGGCCGCGCTCACGTTGGCGATGCCGAGACCGCGCGTATCGTGGAAATGCGCCGCAAGCGGAATCTTGCCGACTGCTTTCGTAACGTCGGTGAAGAGGCGACGGATCTGCGCGGGATTTCCGTAGCCGACCGTGTCCGCAAGGCTGATCTCGTCCGCGCCGGCTTTCGCCAATTCCACCGCGATTTCGACGACACGCTTTTCCGACACGTGACCTTGGATGGTGCAGCCGAACGACGTCGCGATCGCAGCGCCTATGACGACCTTCCCTTTCAGTCCGCGCGCGGAATGCTCCGCCATGATGTCGCGGAAGCCCTGCAGCGACTCGTCGGTGGAGCGACGGACGTTGGACTGATTGTGCGCTTCACTCGCCGAGAGTACGTAATTCACCTTGGCGCAGCCGATATCGAAGGCGCGCTGCGCGCCTTTCAGGTTCGGCACTAAAGCTGCGGCCTCGATGCCAGGAATATCGAGCACCCCGGTTGCGACATCGGGTGCATCGGCGAATTGCGCTATCACCTTCGGCGGCACAAACGACGTCGCCTCGAAATACTTCGCGCCGGCGGCGGCTTCTTCGCGAACCCACTTCAGTTTCTGTTCGGTCGTCAGGATGGTCTTGACCATCTGGATGCCGTCACGCGGTCCGACTTCGCGGACTTGAGCTTTCTCACGCATGCGTCTCTCCTTACCTCGGATGAATATAGGCGCTTAGCGGCCTTTGAACACCGGCTTGCGCTTCTCGTTGAACGAATTGATGCCTTCGCGGCGATCTTCGGTCGGCACCATGCGATTGTAGGCCTCGATCTCGAACGCGAGACCATCCCAGACCGACATGTTGGCTCCGCGGCTGATTGCCGATTTTGCCTGCCGCACCGAGATCGGCGCATTGCCTGCGATACGCTCAGCGGTCGCGTGCGCTTCCTTCAGAAGATCGGCGGCCGGCAACACCTTGTTGACGAGGCCCCATTCGGACGCCTCCTGCACCGTGAACGGCTTACCCGTGAGGATGATCTCTTTGCAACGTCGCACGCCGACCGCGCGCGCGAGATTCTGCGTGGCGCCGGCGCCCGGCATGATGCCAAGTGTGACTTCCGTGAGCGCGAAACGCGCGTTCTCCGACGCATAGAGGAAGTCCGTGCACAGTGCGATTTCACAGCCGCCCGCATAGGCGGCGCCGTTGATCGCACCGACGATCGGCACCGGGCAGCTCATCAATGCGCGCACCATGCGCTCGAAGATGACGTGCTGCAGGCTCCACTGCTCGTCCGTCATGCCTTTGCGCTCTTTAAGATCTCCGCCCGCGCAAAACGCCTTATCGCCCGCGCCCGTGAGGACGACACAACGCACGCCATGCGCATTGAGGTTCAGGTCCTCGAAGCAGTGAACCAGGTCGAGGCCCATCTGCGTGTTCATCGCATTGGCAAACTCCAGGCGATTGAGCGTGACCTGGAGCACGTGCTCGTGCGTTTTCTCAAGCAGCAGTGTCTCGAACGTTTTCATGGAAGCCTTCTCGATCCGGGCGCGCCTTGGTGGCGCGTGTTACGGCGCGCGTAACGCGTCACGCCGTGCCTGTTTCCTCGCCACTGACCATAGGTTCGGCAGCTGCGGCGCGTCAAGAAAACGGAGCCGATAGATGCGGCCACCCTCCCAACAAATACATATGCTTGAACGCGAAATGCGCTTGGCACGGCGCTGCAGCATCGCCATAGTGCGGCAAACTTTCCGCAGGGAGGAATAAGAATGATCCGCCGCATCGGACTTTGTAGTGCGCTTGGCCTCATGACGGCGACTGCGCTCGCCTTCGCGGCCAATGCGCAAGACTTCAAGATCGCGCATGTCTACGACAAGACCGGCCCGCTCGAAGCTTACGCAAAGCAATCCAATATCGGCCTGAAGCTCGGCCTCGAATATGCGACGCAGGGCACCATGATGGTGAACGGTCGCAAGCTCGTGCTGATCGAGAAAGACACTCAGGGCAAGCCGGATGTCGGCAAGACGCTGCTCGCCGAGGCGTTCGGCGATGATGACGCGAATATCGCTGTCGGTCCGGTCTCTTCGGGCGTGGCGCTTGCGATGCTGCCGGTCGCGCAAGAGCATCAGAAGATCCTCATCGTCGAGCCGGCGGTCGCCGACAGCGTAACGGGCGCGGCTTGGAACAAGTACATTTTCCGCACCGCGCGTAACTCGACGCAGGACGCGGTGTCGAACGCAGTCGCGATCGGCAAGCCAGGCGTCTCGATCGCAACACTGGCGCAGGATTACGCCTTCGGCCGCGACGGCGTCGCCGCATTCAAGGAAGCGCTGAAGGATACCGGCGCGAAGCTCGTGTTCGAAGAATATGCGCCGACAGACACGCAGGACTTCACGGCGAGCGCTCAGCGCTTGTTCGACGCACTGAAGAACGAGCCGGGCCGCAAGTTCGTGTTCGTCATCTGGGCCGGCGGCGGCAATCCGTTCGGCAAGCTGAAAGCGCTGAACCCCGAGCGCTTCAACATCGAACTCGCGTCGGGCGGCAACATCCTGGCGGCGTTGAAGGCTTACAAGCAGTTGCCCGGCATGGAAGGCGCGACGTATTACTACTACGAGATCCCGAAGAACCCGGTGAACGACTGGCTCGTGAAGGAACACCAGAAGCGCTACAACGAGCCGCCGGATTTCTTCACGGCAGGCGGCATGGCCTCCGGCATCGCAATCGTCGAAGCGCTTAAGAAAACGAAGTCAAACAAGACCGACGACCTCATCGCTGCGATGGGAGGCATGGAGTTCGAAACGCCGAAGGGCAAGATGATCTTCCGCAAGGAAGACCACCAGGCGCTGCAGGCGATGTATCACTTCAAAATTCGCGTCGACGATAAGGTCGAGTGGGGCATTCCGGAGCTCGTCCGCGAGATCAAGATCGAGGATATGAAAATCCCGATCCGGAATAAGAAATAACTGCGGCGCCTTAGTACTTCGGCTGTCATCCCGGCCGAGTGAGCTTTGCTCACGAGAGCCGGGATCCACGGATCCCTGGCGTAAACAGGGAGACATGGATCCCGGATCATCGCGCTCCGCGCTCTGTCCGGGATGACAGAAGCCATCCTCATTGGATCAGGCCAAACGCTGTGACCTTGCCCGTCCTTTCCACGCGCGACCTGACGATCCGTTTCGGCGGGCATGTCGCGGTCGACCACGTCACCTGCGATTTCGATCGCGGGACGTTGACAGCGATCGTGGGACCGAACGGCGCCGGTAAGACGACGTACTTCAATCTGATCTCTGGGCAGCTTCCGGCGAGCGAAGGTAGCGTCACGCTGAACGGCGAAGACATCACGCGCCTATCTGTCGCGGCGCGCACGCAGAAAGGCATCGGCCGCGCGTTTCAGCTGACGAGCTTGTTTCCGAACCTGTCAGTACGCGAGAACGTGCGCTTGGTCGTGCAGAGCAAAGCGGGCATCGGCTTCAACATGCTCTCGCTCGCCGAGACTCATCGCGAGCTTATCGCTAAAGCCGAGACGATCCTCGCGCAGGTCCACCTCGCCGACAAAGCGGACGTCAATGTCGCGACCCTGTCGCACGGCGATCAGCGAAAGCTTGAAGTCGCCCTTCTGGTTGCGCTCGCGCCTGACGTCGTGATGCTCGATGAGCCGACCGCCGGCATGAGTATCGACGAAGTGCCGGTGATCCTCGATCTCATCGCGGAGCTTAAGCGCGACAACAACAAGACGATTTTGCTGGTCGAGCACAAGATGGACGTCATTCGCTCGCTCGCCGATCGCATCGTGGTGCTGCACAACGGCAAGCTCGTCGCCGACGGCGCACCGGCCGAAGTGATCGCATCGCCGATCGTGCAAGAGGCTTATCTCGGAGTGGCGGCGGATGCCTGATCTCCTGACTCTCGAAGGTGTGCATACGCGCATCGCGCAATATCACATCCTGCATGGTGTCGATTTCTCTGTGCCCGCCGGCGGAGTCACCGTGCTGCTCGGCCGCAACGGCGCGGGCAAGACGACGACGATGCGCACGATCATGGGGTTATGGCGCGCCGCGCAGGGCCGCGTGATGTTCGATGGCGAGGATATCTCTAAGCTCGATACACCGGCGATCGCGCGTCGCGGCATCGGCTACGTGCCGGAGAATATGGGAATCTTCACGGACCTCACCGTGAAGGAGAATCTCGTGCTGGCGGCCGCGAACGGGCCGCTCGATTCCGCGCGCGTCGATTGGGTGACCGGCCTGTTTCCGCCGATGAAGACGTTCTGGAATCTACCCGCCGGCAACCTTTCGGGTGGGCAGAAGCAGATGCTGTCGGTGTCGCGCGCGATCATCGAGCCGCGCCGCTTGATCCTGATCGACGAGCCGACCAAAGGGCTCGCGCCCGCGATCATACAGGCGATGATCACAGCGCTGCGCGAGCTGAAGAAAACGCAAACAACGATACTGCTCGTGGAGCAGAATTTCGCGATGGCGAAGGCACTCGGCGATACGGTCGCGGTGATGGACGACGGGCGTATCGTGCATCGCGGCGCGATGGCGGAGCTCGCCGGCGACGCCGCGCTGCAGGAGAAGCTGATGGGCCTCAGCCTGGAGACGCATCAATGAGCGAGACTTCGATCGCACCGCGCATCGATAGCGCGACACTCGGGCAAAAGCTCGACGCGAACGCGCCATTGCTCATCGTCCCTGCCCTCGCGGTGCTCGGCTTCCTCGCCGTGCGCGATCCGAGCGCGTGGCTGACGCTAACTGTCGCGGGGCTCGCGATGGGGCTGATGATTTTCGTCATGGCGTCTGGCCTGACACTGGTATTCGGCCTGATGGACGTCATCAATTTCGGCCATGGCGCGTTTGTAACGGTCGGCGCATTCGTCGGCTTCTCGGTGCTGAAAGCACTCGGTGTTTGGACTGAAGCGTCCTCCGTCGCGCTGAATCTGACGGCGATCGCAATCGCGCTTGTCGTTGTCGTGGGCGTGACCGGGGGGCTCGGGCTTATTTTCGAGCGCGCCATCGTCCGTCCGGTTTATGGATCGCATCTCAAACAAATTCTCGTCACGCTGGGCGGCGCCATCGTCACGCAGCAGCTGATCATCGTCCTGTGGGGGCCGCAGGCCTTCCACCTCAATCGCCCCGCGACGCTGCGCGGCTCCTTCCTCATCGGCGATGCAGCGATCGAGATCTACCGCGTTGCTGCCGTTGTGCTCGGCCTTGCGCTGTTCATCGCGATGCGGCTGGTGCTGAATCGCACTAAGATCGGACTGATCGTGCGCGCCGGCGTCGAGAACAGCGAGATGGTCGAAACGCTCGGCTATCGGGTTCGCCGCATTTTCGTTCTTGTCTTCGTCGCGGGTTCAGCCCTCGCAGGGTTCGGCGGGCTGATGTGGGGGCTCTATCAAGAGAGCATCACATCCCATATCGGCTCCGAGATCCTCATTCTGGTGTTCATCGTGGTCATCATCGGCGGCTTGGGATCGGTCGAAGGGTGTTTCGTCGGCGCACTGCTGGTCGGGCTGATGGCGAATTACATCGGCTACCTCGCACCGAAGCTCGCACTGATCAGCAACATCGGCCTCATGGTCGCGGTGCTGATGTGGCGGCCACAGGGCCTTTACCCGGTTGTGAAGGCGAAGTGACATGATTGCTCCCCTCTCACGCGACCGGCCGGGTGGCATCGTTCTCTCGCTGATCGTCATCGCGATCGCGCTGGGCCTTGCGTTCGCGCCGTTCCTGTTCCCGGGCGCCCGCGCGCTCGAGACAGCCGCGCGCATCCTGATCTTCATCGTGCTGGTCGCGAGCTACGATCTCTTGCTCGGCTACACCGGCATCGTCTCGTTCGCGCACACGATGTTCTTCGGCATGGGCGCATACGGCGTCGCTATCGCGCTCGCCAAGATGGGAACGAGCTTCACGTCGATCTTGGTCGGCGCACTCGCGGGCTGTGCACTCGCGGCTGTCGTCGCCTTCGTCATCGCGTTGTTCTCGTTGCGTGTCCGCGCCATCTTCTTCGCGATGGTGACGTTGGCGGTGGCGAGCGCATTTCTGGTACTCGTCTCGCAGCTATCGTGGCTGACCGGCGGCGAGGACGGCATCAATTACACGATCCCGCGGGAACTGACGCCCGGCTTTCGCATCGTCCAAGATCGCGTGATGGGCGTCGTGATCAACGGACGCCTCTTGCTCTACTACGCGCTGTTCGTGCTTACGATTCTGATCTTCCTCATGCTGCTGCGACTGGTGAATTCGCCCTTCGGCCGCGTGTTGCAGGCGATCCGCGAGAACGCGTTCCGTGCCGAGGCTATCGGCTACCCCGTCGTGCGGTATCGCACGATCTCGACCGTTCTCTCTGCTGTGCTCGCCGCCTCTGCGGGCGCGATGCTGGCCGTCTGGCTGCGTTACACCGGCCCGGCGACGACTTTGTCGCTCGAAATCATGATCGATATCTTGCTGATCATCGTGATCGGCGGCATGGGCACACTTTACGGCGCCGTGATCGGATCTGTGCTGCTCATCCTTGCGCAGAACTATCTGCAGAATCTGATGAAGATCATGAGCGATGCGACCGTCGATATACCGGTGCTTGCCGCCGCGCTGCATCCGGATCGCTGGCTGTTGTGGCTCGGCGTTCTGTTCATCCTCAGCGTCTACTTCTTCCCGTCGGGTATCGTCGGGCAATTGCGGGCGAAGAAGCAGCTAGCGGTAGAACAGCCACCCGCACAGAACGAATGTCGGCAATAGGATCGCGCTCGACCACAGCGTGTAGCCAAAGAACGAAGGCATCGCGACGCCGCCTTGCCGCGCGATGGCGTAGACCATGAAATTCGGCGCATTGCCGATATAGCTATTGGCGCCCATGAAGACCGCGCCGGCCGAAATCGCGCCGAGTGTTGTGGCCAATGGCCCCATTAATTGCTTCGCGTCGCCTCCCGCAAGCTCGAAGAACACGAGATAGGTCGGCGCGTTGTCGAGGAACGACGACAGGATGCCGGTGAGCCAGAAGTAAGCCAGGTTGTTCGGCGCACCATCGGCGTTTGTGACAAGCGCGACGAGCGGCGCGAAGGCTCCGTTACGGCCGGCTTGCAACATCGCTATCACCGGCACGATGCAGACGAAGATGCCGGCGAACAGAAGTGCGACCTCTTGGATTGGATGCCAGTTGAAGCCGTTGGCGGTGCGGGATTCCTTATCCGTCAGCCATAGGGAAGCGATGGCGACGACGATGAAAATGACATCGCGCACGATCGTCTGCAGTTCGAGTGTCGCACCGAGGATCGTGACGGAAACACCCGGCTTCCAACTGGCGCTCAGCAGAATCGCGCCAATGATGACCCCGAGCAGCGGAATATTGATGAGGCCATGCAAGCGCAGCGGCTCATCAGGTGTCGGGTCTTTCGGGTGCCGCATCGCGGCTTCGCGGCGATACAGCACCGTGTCGAACACGACGAAGACCGCGAGCACGATTCCGCCGACAAGGAGCATCGGCAGCGCCAGATGCGTCGTCGTCCAAAAGAAATCGACGCCTTTGAGGAAGCCGACGAAGAGCGGCGGATCACCGAGCGGTGTGAGCGAGCCGCCGACATTCGAGACGAGGAAGATGAAGAACACGACCGTGTGTACGCGATAGACACGATCGTCGTTCGCGCGTAGCAGCGGGCGGATCATGATGATGGAAGCACCGGTCGTTCCGACGACGCTCGCCATGCCGGCGCCGATCGCGAGCAGCGCCGTGTTGGTCGCCGGCGTGCCGTGCAAATTGCCCTGCACGAAGATGCCGCCAGCGGTGACGAACAGCGCGGTCAGCAGCAGGATGAACGGAACGTATTCGAGCAGCACCGTATGCGCGACGGCATGCGATGCGTTGGTCGCACCCGCGATGAGCACGAGCGGCACGATCACGCACGCAGCCCAGAAGGCCGAGAACTTGCCGTAGTGATGCTCCCAGACGTGCGGATAGAAGAGCGGCCCCGTCGCAATCGACAGAAGCAGCCCGAGAAACGGCAGCGCCCACCAGACCGACATGCCGGCGCCGTCGAGACCGTCGGCAGCGAAAGCGGGGGCAAGCGAAAATGTCGAGGCCGCGAGCGCGAGGGAAATAACTTTGACGAATGTCATGGCCGAAACGTCCGCGATGCGGACGTTCAAGTCAACGAAAAGCGACCGTGTCCGCGCCGTCTACTTCACTGCCAAACCGGCTTCTTTTATGAGCTCGGCGTTCTTGTCGTAATCTTCTTTTTGGAAGGCCGCGAAGGCTTCCGGGCTCGCGGACCCCTTCACTTCCATGCCTTCGACCGCGAGCGCATTGCGCAGGCTCTCGTCCTTCATCAGCGGCTGAATGGTCGCGTGCAATTTGCGGATGATGGCGTCCGGCGTTTTCGCAGGCGCGTAAAGGCCGAACCACGAACTCGAATCGAGTCCCTTTAAGCCGACTTCGTTGGCGCCCGGAACATCCGGCATCACCGACGAACGTTCGGGAGTGGTCACGCAGAGCGGGATAATCGTGCCCGCCTTCACGTGCGGAAGGATCGACGGCGGTGTCCCGATGATCATCGGGATATTGCCGCTGAGCACGGCCGTTACCGTCTCGGCGCCGCCCTTGAACGGAACGTTGACGAGCTTGATGCCGGCGAGCTTCGCCATCTGTACGCCAGGAAGTTGGAATCCGGCGTTCGACGTCCCGTAGAAGACGCCATCCTTCTCGCCCTTCGCCTTGGCGAGAAATTCGGCCCAGTTCTTCACGCCGTATTGCGCCGAGACGGCGACGAGCGAAGCGTTAGTGGTGAGCTGCGTGATCGGAATCAACGCGGTGAGCGGATCGTAGCTGAGCTTCAGCATGAACGGCGCGAGCACCTGCGCGACGTTGGAGCCGAGATAGAGCGCATGCCCATCCGGATCGGAACGCAGCGTCTGAATTGCTGCGATCGTCGACGATGCGCCGGGAAGATTTTCGATAACGGTTTTCGTTGTGCCGAGCGCCGGTCCCAACCGATGCGCATATTGACGCATTGTGAGGTCCGCCGATCCGCCAGGCGGAAATCCGACCAGGAAGCGAATGAGCTTTGTCGGATATTCCTGCGCGTATGCGGGCTTGCTCGCAGCGAGCGTGAGAGCGGCCGCAGATCCAGCTAGAAAGTCACGACGAAACACGGGTTCCTCCTCGGGCGCCCGTGTTGATTATTAGATGCGTTCTCGGGGCGCCGACATCGCATCATTAAACCGATGCGATGTTAGCGCAACCCGTCTCCGCGAATGGCTGCTACTTCACGGCCAGCGGACACTTACCGTCCGCCAGCGAACGGAAAGCCTGCTCGCCCGGCACGCTGGCGACGACCTTGAGGTAATCCCACTTGCCGGATGACTCGGACGGAGCCTTCACTTCGAGCAGATACATCGGATGAATCTTGCGGCCGTCCGCCCGGATCGTACCTTTGCCGAACAGCGAATCGTCGGTCGGCAATTCCTTCATTTTGGCGACGATGGCTTTTCCGTCAGCCGGATCGGCGCCGGCATCGATGGCCTTGAGATAGTGCAGCACGGACGCATAGACGCCGGCCTGCATATCGTTGGGCATATTCTTGTTCGGATGGCGTTCTTGGAATTTCTTCGACCATGCACGCGTGCCGTCATTCATGTCCCAGTAGAAGGGCACCATCATGTAGGAGCCCTGCGCGGCTTCGAGGCCGATGCCCGGAATGTTGTTCATGCCGAGGATGACGCCGACAAGCTTCTGCTTTTTCGTCAGGCCGAATTCGGCCGCCTGCTTGATCGTGTTGACGGTGTCGCCGCCCGCATTCGCGATGCCGACGACGTCCGCGCCCGACGCCTGCGCCTGCAAGAGATACGACGAGTAATCGTTGTTGCCGAGCGGATGGCGCACGGCGCCGAGCACTTGCCCGCCGAGTTTCTTCACCTCTTCGGTCGCTTGCAGCTCGAGGTCATGACCGAAAGCATAGTCGGCCGTGATGAAGAACCATTTCTTGCCGCCGCGCTCATAGACGGCACGACCGATCCCGTGACCATACGCATATGTGTCGTAGGTCCAGTGGACGAAATTCGCGGTGCATTCCGGGCCCGTGAGCTGCACAGTGCCGGCACCGGAGCCGACGAACACCTTGTTGCGTTCCGCCGCCATCTTGTTGACGCCGAGTGCGATGGCGGAATTCGGCAGATCGAAGACGGCCGCGACGTTCTCCTGATCGAACCAGCGGCGCGCGATGGCGAGGCCAATGTCAGGCTTGTTCTGATGGTCGGCCGAAATCACTTCGACCGTGCGGCCGCGCACTTTGCCACCGAAATCCTCGACAGCCATTTGCGCCGCGATGACTGAGCCTATGCCTTGATAATCCGCAAAGACGCCGGACTGATCGTTGAGCACGCCGAGCTTGATGGGCGCGCCTTGAGCGAACGCGAGCGACGGCGTCAACGCGAAGGCAGCAGTCGTGATTGCACGAAGAATGCGGTGCATGTTCTCCTCCCGATCGTCACCGCCTCTCACGGGCGGATTCCGACTGAGCCCGGAGCTTGACACGAGGCTGCAGAATTTGTCCAGATAGTTATCAAATATAACAATCGGGAGGAAACGAGATGGCAGCGCATGCGGCCCGTTCCCTGAATGCGATCGAGGCGCGCTTTCGTCCGCTGCAGATCGTCCGCGACGAACGGGCGGGCGGCTCCTTCGTGCTCCGCGCCGTCGAAGCGCTGCGTCCTTATCCCGCAGCCATGCACGAACATCTCTTCCGCTGGGTGACGGAAGCGCCGGAGCGCATGTTCCTCGCCGAGCGGCGGCCTGGACAGGACGGTTGGGCCTCGATCACATATGGCGAGGCAGGCGAAAAAGTGCTGGCGCTTGCCGCAGCGATTGCGGATCGCGGCCTCTCGGCGGAGCGGCCGATCGTCATCCTCTCCGGTAATACGATTGATCACCAGCTCCTGACGCTCGCCGGTTATGTCGCAGGCGTGCCGACGGCACCGATCTCGGTCGCCTACTCGCTAGTCAGCCAGGATCACGGCAAGCTCAAAGGCATCATCGATCTGCTCGATCCCGGCATGATCTACGCGGCGAACGGCGCGGTGTTCGAAAAGCCGCTGATGCTCGACGCCATGCGCGGTCGTGAGATCGTTGTCGGAACGCCCTGCCCGGCATTGCCGAATGCGACGCCGTTCTCCGCATTGCTCAAGGGTGGTTCGGCGAGCGCACTCGATGCAGCGCGCGCGACAGTCGGAGCGGACACGATTGCGAAGTTTCTGTTCACGTCGGGTTCGACCGGAACGCCGAAGGGCGTCATCACAACGCATCGCATGCTGACGTCGAATGCCGAGATGTCGCCCCAGGCGTGGCCGTTTCTCGACCGGCCGCAAGTGTTCGTCGACTGGCTACCGTGGAGCCACGTCTTCGGCGGCAATCACAATATGGGGCAAATTTTGCGCGGCGGCGGCACGCTGTACATCGACGACGGCAAGCCGATGCCGGCCGAGTTTCCGAAAACGCTGCGCAATCTCGCCGAGGTTTCGCCAACCGCCTACTTCAACGTCCCGCGCGCATACGACTTGCTTGCGCACGCGCTGAAAAGCGACGAAGCGCTACGCAAACGCTTCTTCGCCGAACTCGACGTCATCTTCTACGCGGCGGCGTCATTGCCCGAACACCTCTGGACGACGCTCGGTGCGCTTGCGGAGTCCGAGAGCGACACCCCAGCGAGCATGCTCACCGCATGGGGACTGACCGAGACTTCGCCGACGATCACGGTGCTGCATCGCCACGGCGGCGAGAGCGGCAACATCGGCATTCCCCTGCCTGGCGTCGAGCTCAAGCTCGTGCCGAACGGGCCGAAGCTCGAAGCGCGCGCGAAAGGGCCAAACATCACACCGGGCTATTGGCGCAATGAGAAAGCCACCGCAAGCGCGTTCGATGAGGACGGCTTCTTCCGCACCGGTGATGCGCTGACGCTGGTCGAGCCGAAAGATCCGGGGCGCGGCGTGCGCTTCAATGGCCGCGTTACCGAAGATTTCAAGCTGACGACCGGGACATGGGTGCATACCGGCGGCGTGCGCGCACGTGCCCTCGCGGCGCTCGGCCCATTGATCTCGGACGTCATCGTCACGGCGCCGGATCGCGACGATCTCGGCCTTTTTATCTTTCCCTCGCTCGCCGCGAAACGCGACGAGACCTACGCGCCGGCCGTGCTGACCGCTCTACGCACAATGAACGAAGGCTTTTCGGGAAGCTCGGAGCGAATCGCGCGTGCGATGATCATGGAGGAACCGCCCTCGCTCGATCGCGGTGAGATGACGGATAAAGGATCGCTCAACATGCATGCGGTGCTGGAACATCGTGACGATCTCCTCGCGCGGCTTTATGCGGGCAACCATCCGGATGTCCTCCGCCCATGAGCACGGCAGCAAAAAACATTGCGGCGCGCGAAGATGGCGAGTGGCTGAAGATGGATGTGCTCGGCAACACCGTCGGCTTCATGGTTCGGGTCGTGCAGGTGCAGATCTTTCAGGCCTACTACGAGCGTTTCGGCAAATCCGGACCGACGACCGGCGAGTTCTCGGCGCTCGCGGCCATCCGCGAAAACCCTGGTGTGCGGCAAGGCGCGCTCGCCAGCGCCATGATGATCAAGCGCTCGAACATGACGAAGCTCGTGCAGAGCCTCGAGCGCGAGGGCTTGATCGTGCGCCGCACTGCCGAGGATGATGCTCGCTCGGTGACACTCGATCTCACGGTTAAGGGTCATCGCCTGATCGAGAGCGTGCTGCCCGATGTCGAAGGGTTCAATCGCGAGATCATGGGTGCCCTCTCGGCGCCGGAGCGGCTGATGTTGCTCGGCTTGCTCGGCAAGATGAATGAGAGCCTCGGCGCGAAAGATTAAACCAGACGGCTGAGGCGAAATCGCTGCATGTCACGCAGCAAGCGGATGAACGCTTCCGCTTGATGCTCAGCGGTGAGCCGCCCCTTCTCGGCGGTCGCGCGCGTGGCGTCGCCAAGTGCGCCTTTCGGATGAAGATCTTCGGCGAGCCAGGCGAACGGCGTGTAGCCGGTCGGCCGCAGGATTTCGAACTCCTTGGCGATCGCGATCGTCGCCGGCACAAAATTCTCGGCGCGCTCCATGCGCGCGAGGTCTGGCCGGAAATGCAGCATCAGCGATGTCTCGATATCGCCCGCGTGAATGCCGACTGCACGCTCCTCGTCCGTGTAGAGGCCGTCGGGATACCCGAGGCGACTCCACGAGCACGACACCGCAAGTATTTCGAAGCGTACGCGCAGTTCGCGGGTGACGATGCCCATTACCTCGACATTGCCCCCGTGCGAATTGACGATCACGAGCTTGCGCAGCCCGGCGCGATTCACGGCCTCGCCGATCTCGGTCCAAACGCGGATAGCCGCCTCGGCGGAAAGCGTGACAGTGCCGGCGAAAGAAATGTGCTCGTTGGACTTTCCGATGTTCTGCGTCGGCAAAATCAGTGCCGAGATATCGTCTGGGAGCCGCTTTGCGACTTCGGCGATCATGCCATCCGCGATCACCGTGTCGGTGGAAACGGGCAAATGCGGGCCGTGCTGCTCGATGGCGGCGACCGGTAACACGGCGATAGTCGCTTCGGGATCGAGCCCGGCGAAATCCTCGGTCGTTAGATCACCCCAGAACAACTTGCGCACGCGTGCACCTCTCCAAACCTCATCTACACGGTCGGCCGGACGCTTGCTATAGTCAGGGCACAAGGGATTTCGGATGGCCAAGTACATACTTAACCGCCGCACACTGCTCGCGGGCAGCGCCGCGCTCGTCGCTGTGCCGGGCGCGCGCGTTTCCGCGCATAACCTCGACAAGGTGAGCTTTCAGACCGACTGGCGCGCGCAAGGCGAGCACGGCGGCTACTATCTCGCTGTCGCCAACGGCATCTATCGGAAGTACGGGATCGACTGCGACCTGCGCATGGGCGGGCCGCAGATTAATCCATCGCAAATATTGCTCGGCGGACGCGTCGACATGATCATGTCGAACTCGTTCGAGGGCATCAATTATGTGCGCGAGAACCTCCCGCTGATCGTCATTGCGGCGATCTTTCAGAAAGACCCGCAGGTCATCATCTCGCATCCCGGTGTCGGCAACGACACGCTTGCCGCGCTGAAAAGCAAGCCGATCCTGATCGGCGCGGCTTCTCACAACAGCTTCTGGCCGTTCCTGAAATCGAAGTTCGGCTACACGGACGATCAGATACGGCCTTACGCGTTCAACCCCGCGCCGTTTCTTGCCGACAAGCGGACGTCGCAGCAAGGCTATCTTTCGTCCGAACCGTTCGCGATCCGCAAGGCGGGCGTCGAGCCCGTGGTGCATCTCCTCGCTGACTCTGGGTTTCCGGCTTACGGCGAGACGATCAACCTCTCGCGCAAGATGGCGGGCGACAAAAAGGACCTCGTGCAGCGCTTCGTCACCGCGACCCTGGAAGGCTGGGCCGAATACATGAAGGGCGGCGAAGCCATCGCGGCGGCGAATGCGATGATCAAGAAAGCCAACCCGGAAATGGACGACGAGAAGCTTAGCTACGCGCTCAAAGTGATGAACGAGTTCGGCATTGTGCGCTCGGGCGATGCGCTCAAGCTCGGCATCGGCGCTATGACGGAGGCGCGCTGGCAACTCTTCTATGAGACGATGCGCGATGCCGGGCGGTTTCCAGCCGGTATCGATTTCAAGAAGGCCTATAGCCTCGATTTCGTCAACAAGGGCATCGGCGCGTGAGCATGACGGAAGCCGCCATCTCGGACGGCGGCGCCGTCATCTCGGTTCGCAAAGTCTCGAAGCGGTTTCCCAACGGAACGCTCGCGCTGAAAGCGATCGACTTTGACGTGCCGGAGGGGCAATTCGTCAGCCTACTCGGGCCGTCGGGCTGCGGGAAATCGACGTTGCTGCGCATCATCGCGGAGCTGACGCCGCCGACGGGCGGCACATTCCGGCGCGTGGCGCACAGCGGCGGCGCGGGCGTTGCGCTTGGCTTCGTCTTTCAGGAGCCGACGCTTATGCCGTGGGCTTCTACGTTGCGCAACGTGATGCTGCCGCTGATGCTCGCGGGGATTGCCGACCGGGACGCCGAGCCGCGCGCCGCCGCGATGCTGAAGTCCGTTGGGCTCGAGGGCTTCGAGAAGGCCTATCCGCGCGAACTCTCCGGCGGCATGAAGATGCGGGTCTCGATCGCACGCGCGCTCGTCACCAAGCCGCGCATTCTGCTGATGGATGAGCCCTTCGCGGCGCTCGACGAAATCACGCGGCACCGCCTCAACGACGATCTCATCGCGCTGTGGGAACGCGAACGTTTCTCGGCGATCTTCGTCACGCACTCGGTACTCGAATCGGTTTACCTCGCCCAGCGCATCGTCATGATGGCGGCGCGGCCGGGCCGCATCGTTGCGGACTTTGCGAATGCGGCGCCCTACCCGCGCGATGAGCTCTTTCGCACGTCGGCCGAATACGCGCAGCTTTGCCGCAACGCGTCGCAGGCGCTGAAACAGGCGATGGACGCATGATCGCTCCGCGCGACAGCCGTCCGGGCGCAGAGCGCATCGCCGAACTGATGGCGCCGGTCTGGATCGGGATCGGTGCGCTGGTCGCATGGGAGATGGCCGTGCGCATGTACGACGTGCCCTCGTACATTCTGCCGGGCCCCCTTCTCATTCTGCAGACGCTGATCGACGATCACGCGACGCTATTCGGCTCGCTGTGGATCACGTTGCGCCTCACGCTCGCGGCGCTCATTGCCGCCGTTGCGATCGGTGTTGGACTTGCGATCGTCTTTACGCAGTCGAAATGGCTTGAGCGCTCGCTGTTACCCTACGCCGTGATCCTGCAAGTGACGCCGATCGTCGCCATCGCGCCCCTGATCATCATTTGGGTCGGCGATGTAACGCTCTCGCTGCTGATCTGCGCGTGGATCGTCGCGTTCTTCCCGATCCTCTCGAACACGATCCTCGGTCTCAATTCGGCGGACCACAATCTGCAGGATCTCTTTCGACTTTATCGCGCGAGCCGCTGGCAGACATTGCGCGATCTGCGCCTGCCCGCGGCGCTGCCATACTTCATGGCCGGCTTGAAGGTCTCCGGCGGCCTTGCGCTGATCGGCGCCGTGGTCGCCGAGTTCGTTGCCGGCACCGGCGGCACCGCGTCGGGCTTGGCCTACCGCATTCTCGAATCCGGCTATCAGCTGAAGATCCCACGCATGTTCGCAGCGCTGGTGCTGATCTCATTTTCAGGCGTCGTGATCTACGCGATCACCTCGGCCATCGCTTATTTCGCGTTGCGGCGCTGGCATGAAAGCGCGGTCAATCGCGAGAACTGATCAAGCCGACGCTCGGCTCGCATTCGCAAGATTCATAAGCGGATGCCTCGGGTTCATGCTACGCAACGTGAAAAGAACCCTGCCGGGAAACGCCAAAGCATGACTGCCGCACAAGTCGAGGGTTCACCCCCCGACGATATCGATTCTTCCTATTCCTGGTTTCGCCTCTTCATCGGCGTGCTGATTTCCACGATCAGCGGCGTCGGCATGTGGGCTGTTCTGGTCATTCTCCCGCGCGTTCAGATCGATTTCGGCATCACGCGCGCTGAAGCCACGCTGCCGTTCACGATGACGATGTTCGGCTTTGCGGCCGGTAACGTGCTGTTCGGACGCGTCGTCGATCGGCTCGGCATCGTGGCGTCGCTGGCGATAGCGACCACGCTGATCGTGATCGGCTATCTCGCGGCGAGCGTCGCGCCGAGCCTGTGGCCTTTCGCGCTGTCACATCTCCTCATCGGTCTCGGCAGCGCGGCGGGATTCGGCCCGCTGGTCGCCGACATCTCGTTTTGGTTCAAAAAGCGGCGCGGCGTCGCGGTGTCGATCTGCGCATCCGGCAATTATCTCGCCGGCACCGTGTGGCCGCCGATCGTACGCTTCATGATGGACAAATACGGGTGGCGCGCGACCATCGTAGGCATCGCGGTCGTCTGCGCCGTGGCTGTCCCACCACTGATGTATTTTCTGCGCCGCCGCGCGGCCGCGAACAATGCAGGCGCCAATCAAGTCGTGACGACAACGCAGCAGGCTTTCGGAATATCGCCGAACGCGCTGCAATGGCTGATGGCGATCATGGGTCTCGGCTGCTGTGTCGCTATGTCGATGCCGCAGGTGCATATCGTCGCGTATTGCGCGGACCTCGGTTATGGCGTCGCGCGCGGCGCCGAGATGCTGTCGCTGATGATGGGCGCCGGCATCGTCAGCCGCATCGCGTCCGGCTTCATCGCGGACAAGATCGGCGGCTTGCGCACATTGCTGCTCGGCTCGTTTCTGCAGGCGGTCGCGCTGGTGCTCTATCTCTTCTTCGACGGTCTCGTGTCACTCTACATCGTCTCGATGCTGTTTGGGCTGTTCCAAGGTGGCATCGTGCCGAGCTATGCGCTGATCGTCCGCGAGTATTATCCGCCGCAGGAAGCCGGTGCGCGCGTCGGCACCGCGATCATGGCAACGATTATCGGAATGGCGCTCGGCGGTTGGCTGTCCGGCGCAATCTATGACTGGACCGGCTCGTACCATATGGCGTTCGTCAACGGTATCGCGTGGAACGCGCTCAACCTCACGATCTCGGTGTGGTTGCTGACGCGGCCCGGTTTGCCGCGCCTCTCGCCGAGGACCGCGTAACTATTGCGGGACAACTTCGCGGCTCTCGCGCGCGGATGTGAGAGCCGCCGCGATGCAGGATATCACCTTCCGACCGTAGGCGCCGTCGACCACCGGCGGGGCGCTGTCGCGAATGCAAGTGACCATCGCTTGCCACTCACCCTCGACTGCGCGCTGCATCCAGTCGGGCTCCGCTGAGTCTGGAACCGGCGTCCAGATGTTGTCGTGCCCGATCGAAACGCCTGTGTTGAAGTCGACGCGGAGCGCGCCGCGCTCGCAGATGAGGTCGATGCCGTAGCTGCCGGCGCCATCGCGATACGCAACGCTGGCGACTTGACCAATGCGGTTGTCGTCGAAGCGAACGAGCAGCATGAGGCTATCGTCGGCCTTTTGTTCGTGGAAGAGCGCGCCGCCAGCTGCAGATATCTGTTTCACCTCGCCGCCCATGAACCACAGCAGCGCGTCGAGCGCGTGGATGCCGGCCGTCATCAGCATGCCGCCGCCGGTCGCCGGATCGAGATGCCAGCCGCGCCGGTTCTCCTCCATCCAGAATTTGACGAGAGAGCTCGATGCGGCGAGCGGACGACCGAGTTCGCCGCGCGCGAGAATGTCTTGCGCGACCAAGCACGGCTTGGCGAAATGCAGAATGTGCCCGACCATCAGCGTCGTGTTCGCCTTGCGAGACACTGCGATGACCGCGTCGCATTCGGCGACGCTCAGTGCCATCGGCTTTTCGACTAGCACGTGCTTGCCGGCCTCGAGCGCTGCGATCACCATCGGCGCATGCAGATGATGCGGCGTCGCGACGACAACGGCATCAACCGACGAATCGGCGATCAGCTCGCGCCAATCGTCGTAAGCTGTGCCGCCGTATTGCTTCGCGAAGACTTCGGCCTCCGCCATCGGGTTGGCGCAGACAGCGCGGACTTCGACGCCATCGACGGCGCGAACCGCCCGGGCGTGAAACTCACCGAAGAAGCCAGCGCCGAGAATTCCGACGCCGATCATGCGGCCGACGAGCGCGCCTTTAAGGCATGACCAGCCAGCGTCTTACCGAGCGAGAAGAACGCGCCGGCGCTGTGGCTCTCGCCAATCACTTGATCGAGCGATTTTGCGATCCACTTGCAGTCATCTTCGTTGACGATCAGTGGCGGCAAGAATTTCACGACCTGCATGCCGTGCCCGGCGACCTGGCTGAGTATGTGATGCTCCTTGAAAAGCGGGATCGTGATGAGCTGGCAGAACAAGCCTTTGTTCGCCGCCTCCATCATGTGCCAGCCCGGCCTGAGCGACAGCGATTTCGGCGGGCCGAATTCGATGCCGATCATCAAGCCCTTGCCGCGCACCTCTTTGAGCATCTCCCATTTGGGGATCAGCGCGCGAATATCGCTGAGGATGCGATCGCCCATGCGGGCGGCGTTCTCGACGACGTTTTCGCGCTTCATTACGTCGAGTGTCGCGATGCCCGCCGCCATCGCGAGATCGTTCTTCGCGAACGTCGAGCCGTGGACAACGGCGCGGTCCATGCGATCGAAAAGCTTGTCGAAAATCCACTTGCGCGTCAGCACCGCGCCGACCGGAACGTGACCGCCCGAAAGCGACTTTGCGAGGAGCACCATGTCGGGCTCGACACCCCAGTGCTCGATCGCCAGGAACTTGCCCGTGCGGCCGAGGCCGGTCTGGATCTCGTCGGCGATGAACAGCGCGCCGTGCTTACGGCAGAGATCGGCCGCCGCCTTCAGATAGCCATCGGACGGGACGTTGACGCCTTTGCCCTGAACGGGCTCGACGATGAAGGCACCGACCTGCTTGGTCGCCAGCGCTTGCTCCAGCGCCGCGAGGTCGTCGAACGGAACCTTGATGCAGCCGCCGAGCAGCGGCTCGAAGCCGGTGCGGAAGATGGCGTCGCCGTTCAGCGAGAGCGCGCCGTGGGTCAGGCCATGGAAAGCGTGATCGCAAAAAACGATGGTCTGCTTGCCGGTCGCCGCGCGGGCAAACTTGATCGCGGCTTCGACAGCTTCGGCCCCAGAGTTGGCGAAAAACACCTTCTCCATGCTTGGGACATTTTCGAGCAACTTCTTCGCCAGGATGCCGGCGAGGGTCGAGACATCCATCTGGACGAGATTCGGAAGATCGCTGTCGAGGACGCTCTTGAGTGCTTCGCGAATGTCCGGATGGTTGCGGCCGAGCGCGAACACGCCAAAGCCGCTCAGAAGGTCGAGATACTTCTCGCCGTTCCGGTCATAAAGGTATTGGCCCTGCCCCTTTGTGAAACCAACGTCATATCCGATAGTTTTAAGGACACGGACCATCTGCTCGTTAAGATGGCGCGTGTGCAGATTGTAGCGTTCCGCTTCGTTCGCCGCGAAAAGTGTGGCCGCGTCGATCGTATCGGCCGGATTTGCGCCCATGTTTTGTCCAGTTTGCATGACTTGTTTAGCGTGACGTAAGCAGAACACTGCCCGCCCGCAACCAATTTAGTACGAAGATGGTGACGGGTTTCTTAGACGGTTGTATGGTGCCGGGCGGTCAAAAAACAGGGAATAACAGTGATGCGACGTATTGCGGGTGCCCTTGCGGCCCTCTGCCTCACGACAGGAATTGCGGCCGCGGCCGACCCGACCGGTGAATGGCTGGTTGCCGACAAGGTGGCCAAGATCAAGATCGAGAACTGTAAAGGCGCCTATTGGGGCGTGATCTCGTGGGAAAAGGAACCCGGGGTCGACAAGGAAAATCCGGACGCTGCCAAGCGGACGCGGCCGACTCTCGGCATGCCGATCATCCTTGGTATGAAGCCTTCCGATCCCAATAAATGGGAAGGCCAAATCTACAACGCCGAGAACGGCAAGACCTACACGGCCAGCATCTCGTTGGACAATCCGGACCTGCTCAACGTCCGTGGTTGCGTGATGGGCTTCCTCTGCGGCGGCGAGAAGTGGACGCGCGTGAAGGCCGAGACCACAGGCCGCGCCGCACCGCCCCCGGGTTCCCCGGCTCCGAAGACAACTGCCGCGGCGGCACCGGCGCAGAAGAGCGTCTGCTCCGCGGTCGGCACCTGATCGCCTCGGCAAACTGAAACGAAAAACGCCGCCCTCCGGGGCGGCGTTTCTGTTTGGGCGGTGACGATGGGAGCTAGATGCTCGTGCCGTCTTTTTCGACCTCGCGCGGCTTGCCCATCAGGGCCGGCTGGAACAGCACTGCGGCGCAGAGCGTCGTGGCAAGCGAGAGCGCGAGCAACTTGCCCATGCTCGACGTGCCCGGATGGCTGGACAGCCAGAGGCTGCCGAAGGCCACCATGCTGGCGAGCGCACTCCAAATCACGGCGCGGGTCAGGCTCGACTGCAGCAGGTTCCCCTGCCCGGCGCGCCACGCCATGATGTAGTAGATCTTGAACGCGACGCCGACACCGAGCAGCAGCGGCAACGCGATGATGTTCGCGAAGTTGAGCGGCATCCCTATCAACACGCAGATTTCGAGCGTCAGCACGCCCGCGACGAGCAGCGGGACCAACGTCAGCAGCACGTCGCTGATCCGGCGCAGCACGATCCAGAGCAGAATCGCAATCGAGAGCAGCGCCCAGATCCCGGCCTGGATGAACGCGTTCACGATCGTATTGCCGGACTCGAGAATCGAGATCGGGCCACCGATCGCGTTCGGATAAGCCTTCACGACCGAGCGCGCGAAAGCCCGCAAAACGTCGTTGTCGTTCGGGTCGCCTTTGGGGATCGCCTCGGCGCGGGCGCGACCATCTTTGGTGATCCAGTCGGATTTCAACTCCTGAGGAAGTGATTCAAGAGTTACCGGTTCGGCTTTGAGATAATTGCGTAATTCGCCGAGGACAGTTTGCAGAGGGGGGATGAATGACGCGGTCACTGACGCACGCATTGGCTCGGGACTGGCGGCCACTTTTTTCAGCGCGGCGGCCAATCGTTTGGCCGCATCCGCGCCAATCCCCTTGCCGGCTTCGGCGGCTTTCTCGAGCGCCGTGGCGGTGTCGTTGAGGGACTCGACGTTCTCGGCGTCGGTCGGCGGGGGCTCCGGATTGTCCGGGTTGAGCGCCGGCTCGAGCTTCTCGGCGAGCGCGCGGATCGCCTTGAGCTTCGGCTCTTGATCCTCCGGCACGAAGTTCGCGACCGTCATCGCGCGCTCGACCTCGGGAAGCTTGCCGAGGCCCTCGGCAACTTTCTCGGCTTCCGCCTGCGACGGCAGCAAGACGTTGATCGCGTTGGCGCCGATATTCGGGTCCTTGCGCAGATCGAGGAAGGTCGCGATCGACTCCACCTTCGGACTGCGCAGGTTGATCGGGTTGAAGTCGAAAGTCAGGTAGAACAACAGCGGCAGACCACCGATGGCGCAGAGCGCGGTGCCGGCGAGCACCCCGATGCGGTGCCGCTCGAGGAAATGATCGACTGGAGCCAGCGCCTTATAGCCGACCTCGGCCGGTTCGCCGGCCGGATTGAGCAGCGTCAGCAGCGCCGGCAGGAACGTCACGCTCGTCAAGAACGCGATCAGCATGCCTACGCCGGCGATCTGACCGAGTTCGGAAACGCCGCTATAGGCGGTCGGCAGGAACGACAAGAAGCCTGCGGCAACAGCTGCAGCCGCGAGGGTCAATGGCGAACCGATCGAGCGTGCCGTCTCTGCCAGCGCTTCCCGCAAGTCGTCGCTGGCAAAGCGCGCCGCGCGATAGCGGACCGCGAACTGAATGCCGAAGTCGACGCCGAGGCCGACGAACAGCACCGCGAAAGCGATCGAGATCAAGTTCAGCGATCCGACCATCAGGAGCCCAAGCGCCGCCGTGATGGCGAGGCCGAGGAACATGTTGATGAGGACGGCGAAGATAAGCTTGCCCGAGTGGAGGGCCAGCCAGAGGATCAACAGGACGAAGAACACCATGCCGACCGTATGGAAGAGGAAGCCTTCCTGCACGGTGGCGAATTCTTCGTCGGCGATGGGCACTGCACCGGTGAGGCGGACGCGCGCGTTCAGCGTCTCGGCGAGGTTGAGGTCGCGCGCAGCCTTACGGATTGCGTCGGAGGCGTCCTTACCCGGCTCCAGAGCGGAGAAGTCGAGCTTTGCCTGAACCTGGATGAACCGGCGGAGATCGCCCGGCTCCAACTTTCCGCGCAGGAGGCCATGCCAAGAGAAACTGGCCGGCTGACCCGCTAGGTCTTTTTCGACCGTTTCGGCGGCCGCATTCATGGTGGGGGCGAGTTGATCGAGGGTGGTGGCGCCGCGCTGGACGCCGGCGAGAGCGAATCGAAGCGCGTCGGTCAGGCCTCGCAAACTGGGGTCCGCGGCCAGAACGCCGACGAGTTGGTCGGCTTGAGCGAGGCCCCCGGTCGTCTTTTCCACTTCTTCTTGCGGAAGGAACAAAAGCCCATTCTGCTCGAAGAACTGACCAGCTCCCGACCGCACGACGCCAGGAAAGAGGTCCTTATTCTTCTCCAGCTCGGTCGCGAGCCGCGCCTGCGCCTGCGCCGCCTGTTCGGGCGTAGAAGCCTCGATTACCACGAGAATTGAGTTGTCTTTGCCCGGATAGGCCTGTTCGAAGGCGATTTCGCGCTTTCTCCAATCCACCGTAGGCGAAATCAGCTTCCCGATGTCGGTATCGATAGAAAAGTTATTCGCCGTGTAATAGCCTGAAAGAATTGCAATAATGATTGATCCCGCGACCACTATCCATGGCGCGCGGGTACAGTATTGTACAATCCCGACGATGGTCCTCTTCAGCATATTTGGTGACTAAGTCCGAACTGGAGGGTGGGTTCAGCGGTTCCTATTGCGAGGGACCCCTGGGATCAAGTAGTGAAAAGGATCGATTTCCAGGGTTGGCGGAAGCGGTTCCTTATTATCGCCCAACGCCTTTGCTCCTGGTTGTGAGAAGCTCAAAAGAGCCCAAATGAGCCTTTGGACCGGTGGAGCACGCGGCGGCAAGCTAGCACCGATAAACGAAAAGCTGTGAGATGAACTTGCAAACTCCGTTGCTCGATACGATCAAAACTCCGGCAGACTTGCGTCGCATCCGCGAAGCGGATTTGAAACAAGTTGCGCAGGAACTCCGTGACGAAACGATCAGCGCCGTGTCGGTCACGGGCGGTCACCTCGGCGCGGGCCTCGGCGTAGTCGAGCTCACCGTTGCGCTACATCATGTCTTCAATACGCCCGACGATCGCATCATTTGGGACGTCGGCCATCAGGCCTATCCGCACAAGATTTTGACCGGCCGCCGCGATCGCATTCGCACGCTGCGTCAAGGCGACGGCCTCTCGGGCTTCACCAAGCGCGCCGAGAGCGAATACGACCCCTTCGGCGCCGCGCATTCGTCGACATCGATCTCGGCCGGCCTCGGCATGGCCGTCGCACGCGATCTCGGCGGCGGGAAGAACAACGTTATCGCAGTCATCGGCGACGGTTCGATGTCGGCCGGCATGGCTTACGAGGCAATGAACAATGCCGGCGCGATGAACTCGCGCCTGATCGTCATCCTCAACGACAACGAGATGTCGATCGCTCCGCCGGTCGGCGCGATGTCGGCTTACCTTGCGCGTCTCATTTCGGGCCGCACTTATCGCTCGCTGCGCGAGATCGGCAAGCAGATCGCGAAGCGTCTGCCGAAATTCTTCGAGCAGAAGGCAGCGCTGGCCGAAGAACTCGCACGCGGTTTTGTTACCGGCGGTACGCTGTTCGAAGAGCTCGGCTTTTACTACGTAGGCCCGATCGACGGGCATAACTTAGACCATCTGCTGCCCGTTCTTAAGAACGTGCGCGATGCGAAGGAAGGCCCGATCCTCATCCACGTCGTGACGCAGAAGGGCAAGGGCTATGGCCCGGCCGAAGCTGCGGACGACAAGTATCATGGCGTCGTGAAATTCGATGTCGTCACCGGCAAGCAGGCCAAAGCCAAGCCGAATGCGCCCTCGTATCAGAAGGTGTTCGGCGAGAGCCTCGTGCTCGAAGCCCAGAAGGACGACAAGATCGTCGGCATCACGGCCGCAATGCCGTCCGGCACCGGCATCGACATCTTCAACAAGGCGTTCCCGGAACGCACCTTCGATGTTGGTATCGCCGAGCAGCATGCCGTGACATTCGCGGCCGGTCTTGCGACCGAAGGTTACAAGCCGTTCTGCGCGATCTACTCGACGTTCCTTCAGCGCGGCTACGACCAAGTCGTTCACGACGTTGCGATTCAGAATCTTCCGGTTCGTTTCGCGATGGACCGCGCCGGTCTCGTCGGCGCCGACGGCCCGACGCATGCGGGCTCGTTCGACATCGCCTATCTCGGCTGTCTGCCGAACTTCGTTCTGATGGCTGCGGCCGATGAGGCCGATCTGCGTCACATGGTTGCGACGCAAGTTGCGATCGACGATGCCCCGTCGGCGCTGCGATATCCGCGTGGTGACGGTGTCGGCATCGATCTGCCGGAATTCGGCGTGCCGCTCGAAATCGGCAAGGGCCGTATCGTGCGCGAAGGCACGAAGATCGCCCTGCTCTCCTACGGCACGCGTCTGCAGGAAGCATTGAAGGCTGCCGACCAGCTCGGCGCACATGGCCTCTCGACGACAGTCGCGGATGCACGCTTTGCCAAGCCGCTCGACAGCGATCTCATCCTGCGTTTGGCCCGCGAGCACGAAGTTTTGATCACGATCGAAGAAGGCTCGATCGGCGGCTTCGGCAGCCAGGTCATGCAACTTCTGTCCGACAACGGCGTTTTCGACCGCGGTCTCAAGTTCCGCTCGATGATCCTGCCGGATACCTTCATCGATCATGACTCGCCGAACATCATGTACGCGAAGGCGGGTCTCGATGCGCAAGGCATCTTCGTCAAGGTGTTCGAAGCCCTTGGCAAAGATGTTGCACCTGAAGTGGTGCAACTCGCCTGAGGCAGTACGCGAGCCGGAGGATGGTCCATTGGGGTGGGCCACTCTTTCGGTTCTCACGGGCGGCTTGGCGGAAGCCGCATTCACCCATAGGGCCAATCATTCGGCGGCGGGGCGCTGGATGTGCGGCTTTGACGTTCAGAGAGAGTGCGTTCCCGTATTGGAAGCGCGCAGGAGCCTGACTGGTCGATGAAAGTTATTTTGGCGCAACCCCGCGGTTTCTGTGCCGGAGTGGTACGAGCGATCGAGATCGTCGAACGGGCGATCGAGAAGTTCGGGCCGCCGGTCTATGTCCGCCACGAGATCGTGCATAACAAATACGTGGTCGAGAGCCTGAAAGATCGCGGCGCGCGTTTTGTCGCGGAAGTCTCCGAGATCCCGGATGGCGCGATCGCAATCTTCTCGGCGCACGGCGTCGCGAAGGTGGTCGAGGCCGACGCAGCCTCGCGTAATCTTCCGGTGCTTGATGCCACCTGCCCGCTCGTCACGAAGGTGCACAACCAAGGCAAGCGATATGTCAGCCAAGGCCGCAAGCTGATCCTCATCGGCCACGCAGGTCACCCCGAGGTCGAAGGCACACTCGGTCAGATCGATGCGCCGGTGGCTCTGGTGCAGACCGAAGCTGACGTTGCCACGCTGGATATCCCGGTCGACACGCCGGTCGCTTATGTGACGCAGACGACGCTCAGCGTCGACGACACGCGCGGTATCATCGAAGCCCTGCAACGACGTTTTAAGGACCTTGTGGGACCAGAAACACGGGATATCTGCTATGCGACGCAGAACCGTCAGTCGGCGGTCCGCGACTTAGCTAAGGTGGTTGATCTCATCCTCATGGTCGGCGCCAAGAACAGTTCTAATTCCAATCGCTTGCGCGAAATCGGGGAAGAAGAGGGCTTACCCAGCTTTCTTGTCGCCGATGGTAGCGAGGTGAAGGCCGAATGGTTGCGTGGAATCGAGACTGTCGGTATCACAGCCGGGGCTTCAGCACCGGAAGTGTTGGTTGAAGATGTTATCGGTGCGTTACGCCGATTAGGCCCGGTAGAAGTGTCGACCCTGCCGGGGCGTGAAGAGAATGTTCAGTTTCGTCTTCCGGCCGTGCTGGCCGATGTGAAGACAGCCCATACGATCAGCAACGGCCGTTGATCCGTCTGCTGGTGGAGAAAGTAAAGATGCCCGTTCCGTTTCTAAAAGAGATCAAGCTCGGCACGTACCTCATCAAGCAGAAGCTGCTTGGCAACAAGCGCTATCCGCTCGTGCTGATGCTGGAGCCGTTGTTCCGCTGCAACCTCGCTTGCGCGGGCTGCGGCAAGATCGATTATCCGGCGCCGATTCTCAATCGCCGCATGACCGTCGAAGAGTGCCTGCAGGCTGTCGACGAGTGCGGTGCGCCGATGGTCGCCATTCCGGGCGGCGAGCCGCTGATCCACAAGGAGATCGGCGAAATCGTTGCGGGCATCATCGAGCGCAAAGTGTTCGTCTCGCTCTGCACGAACGCGCTGCTGCTCGAGAAGAAGCTGCACCTCTTCAAGCCGTCGCCGTATCTGTTCTTTTCGGTCCATCTCGATGGCCTGAAGGATCACCACGACAAGGCCGTCTGCCAGGACGGCGTGTTCGATAAGGCCGTTTCGGCGATCAAGGCCGCGCGCGCCGCGGGCTTCGCCGTCAACGTCAACGCGACAATCTTCGACGGCCACTCGGCCGAGGACATCGCGGGGTATCTCGACTTCTGTAAGGAGCTCGGCGTCGGCGTTTCGATCTCGCCCGGCTACGCCTACGAGCGCGCACCGGACCAGCAGCACTTCCTCGCCCGCAAGAAGACGAAGGAATTGTTCCGCAAGGTGTTCGCACTCGGCAAGGGCAAGAAGTGGAACTTCGTCCACTCGCCGCTCTTCCTCGACTTCCTCGCCGGCAACCAAGAGCATCACTGCACGCCGTGGGGCATGCCGACGCGCAACATCTTCGGTTGGCAGAAGCCGTGCTACCTGCTCGGCGAAGGCTACACGAAGACGTACAAGGAGCTGATGGAAACCACCGACTGGGATTCCTACGGCACCGGCAAGTACGAGAAGTGTGCGAACTGCATGGCGCATTGCGGCTACGAGCCGACTGCAGCCGATCAGATGATTTCGCACCCGCTCAAAGCGCTGAAGTTTGCCTTCACGGGCATCCGCACGGACGGCCCGATGGCGCCGGAAATTTCACTCGCCAATCAGCGCCCGGCCGAGTTCGTGTTCGCCAAGCACGTCGAACACGAGATGGAATCAATCGAGAAGAAGGCCAAGGAGCGGCCCCAGACTCTCACGGCTGCGGAGTAACGCAGCCGTCGCGGTCTTCACGTCGAGACCGGCTCGTATCAATCCAGGCAAATCCTGCGGGCGCCGCGCGAGAGATCGCATCACGGCGCCCGCATTCGTTTGACCTTCCGGTGTCATGCCGACGAGAGCCGACGGCGGCAGCGCGCGCTCGGCCGGATCGCTGATCGCGCGGAGCGCCGCGAATGGAAGCCCGTGTTTCGCCGCAGCGCGCGCGACCTTGTGCGATTCCATATCCACCGTGATCGCGCCGGTGGCTTGGTGGAGAGCGGCTTTCGCTTCCGGAGTCGTGACGGGCGCCGAGACGCCTGCGAAGACGCCGTCGAGCGCGTCCGGGAGCTTCTTGAGAAGCGCAAGCGTCCAATCGGGATCGCAGGTGTAGCGCTCTTCGCCGTGCACGACTTCGGTCGCGACTGCGACGGTGCCGCACGGCGCATGCGGCGCAAGGCCGCCCGCGATGCCGAAACTGATGAGACCGCGCGCACCGTTCGCCAGCGCTGCTTCGAGCGCTGCGTCGAGCCGGCTGCCGTCACCGCCGCGCACGACGACGATGCCGGGCGCCGCGATGATCGCTTCTTCGAAGGTGAGGCCGACGACGGCGATGAGCGGAAGCGCGCTCATCACATGCCGTACGCGACGGTCGGGCTGTTGGCGTTCTGCAGGTTGCGATAGCGCGCCATCGCCCACAGCGGGAAGAATTTCCGGTAGCCGTGGTAGCGCAGATAGAAGACGCGCGGGAAACCGGTCGCGGTGTAGCGCTCCTCGTCCCACAAACCTTCGTCGTTCTGTGTCGCTGCGAGATAGGCGACGCCGCGCTCGACCGCAGGATTGTTGCCCTCGCCTGCCGCCATCAGCGCCAGCATCGCCCACGCGGTCTGCGATGCGGTGCTCGGCGCCGGTTCGTAGCCGCGGTAGTCGAGCTTATAGCTCACGCCATCCTCGCCCCAGCCGCCATCGGCGTTCTGGATCTTGAGCAGCCACGCGACGCCGCGCCGCATCATGTCGTCTTTCTGATCGACGCCGGCGGCGTTGAGCGCGCACATCACGGACCACGTGCCGTAGATGTAGTTGAGGCCCCAGCGGCCATACCACGAGCCTTCCGGCATCTGCGTCTTGCGCAAGTATTCGACCGCGCGCTTGAGGTTCGGATTTTTCTCAATCGTGTCGCCGAGCTGCGCGAGCATCGAGACGCAACGCGCCGTCACGTCCTCGGTCGGCGGATCGAGCAACGCGCCGTGATCCGCGAACGGGATGTTGTTGAGGTAATAATAGGTGTTGTCGGCATCGAACGCCGCATAGCCGCCGTCGTGGCTCTGCAAGCCTTCGATCCATTCGCGGCCGCGCGCGATGGCTTCCTCGAACCGCGCCTCGGTGCCGAGGCCGCGCGAGCGATCCATCGCCATCACGACCACCGCGGTGTCGTCGAGATCCGGATAGTGATCGTTGCGATACTGGAATGCCCAGCCGCCGGGACGAACGTTCGGCCGCGCTTCGGCCCAATCGCCTTTCACGTCGAGAACTTGCAAAGGCTTGAGCCAATCGAGGCCTTTGACGGCTTGCGCGACAGCCTTCTCACCACCCGACTCTAAGAGCGCGTGTGTCACGAGTGCAGTGTCCCACACCGGCGAAAGGCACGGCTGGCAGTAGGCCTCCTCATCCTTGATGATGAGAAGCTTCTCGATCGAGTGACGCGCGATGGCGCGGCGCGGATCGTCTTCCGGCACGCCGAGCACGTCGTACATCATGACGGAATTCGCCATCGCGGGGAAAATCGCGCCGAGGCCGTCCTCGCCGTTGAGCCGCTCGGTGACGAACGACACCGCGCGATCGATCGCGCGCTTGCGGATGCTCTTCGGAAAGAACGGCTCGACGACACGCAAGCACGCGTCGATGACGCGGAAGCCGTAGAACCACGACGCCTTCTGATGCGCGGCGCGCGTCGGTGGGCCGACTGTCTGCGGATCCTGATGGAACAGCTCGTCAATCTTCACACCGAGTTTGTTGCGCGCGCGCGGCTTCAAAGCCTGCAACACGAGCAGCGGCGCGATCACGGTACGCGCCCAATACGAAACTTTGTCGAGGTGGAACGGGAACCACTTCGGCAGCAGCATGATCTCGACCGGCATCACGGGCACGGCCTTCCACGGAATGACGCCGTAGAGCGACAGCAGAATGCGCGTGAAGACGTTCGAGTAGACGGCGCCGCCGCGCGACAAGATCGCTTCGCGCGCGCGCGTCATGTGCGGCGCATTGATATCCTCGCCGATCATCTTGAGCGCCAAATAAGCCTTCACGCTAGCGCTCATGTCGAAGGCGCCGTCGTGGAACAGAGGCCAGCCGCCGTGCTTGCCCTGAATGCGGCGGAGATAAACCGCGATCTTTCGCTCGAGTTCGTGCGCTACCGGCTCGCCAAGATAGTGGCGCATGAGGACGTATTCGGCCGGAATCGTCGCGTCGGCTTCGAGCTCGAAGACCCAATGGCCGTCCGGCTTCTGGTCCGCGAGAAGCGCATCGGTCGCTTTGCCGATGTGGCGCTCCAAGACTTCGCGGGGGAGTGTCGCGCTTTGATCCATTATCTGCTCATCAGAAGATCGGCCGCGCGATTGCCGGAGCGCGTTGCGCCCTCGAGCGTCGCCGGCAGGCCGGTCTGGGTGAAATCGCCCGCGAGGGCCACGTTTTTCCAGCGCGTAGCCGTGCCGGGTCGCTTGGCGTTTTCGGCTGGAATTGAGGCAAAAGTCGCACGGCGCTCGCGGACGATCTGCCACCGCGGCATCGGCGTGCCGGTAAGGCCCGTGACTGCCGCGACCTCTTGCCAGATCGCCTCTGCTAGCTGCTCGCGCGGCTCGGCCATCAGGCGCTCGGCGCCGCTAACCGTGACCGAAAGCCGGTTAGGAAACGCGAAAATCCACTCGGTGGTCGCGTTGACGACGCCGATCAATTGCGAAACGCCCTTCGGAGGCTTGATCGCGAAATGCACGTTGAGGATTGGTCGCATGTCGGTCGGCACGTTGAGGCCTGGGATCAGCGTCGCGGCGGCGTAAGCCGGGACCGCGACGACGACGGCGTCGTCCCCTTCGAGCAGGATCGTGTTCTCGCCGAAGTCGAGCGCGGTCGCGCGGTCGCCCTCGTGGAGGATGCGGCGCAGTTCGTGACGCATACGCACTTCGCCGTGCCCCTCGGTGATACGCGCGACGGCGGGCTCGATGAGCACGTCACTCAGACCTGTGCTCGCGATCAGCGGTCGGCACTGCTGACCACCGGCCGCAAGCGTCTCGCGCACGACTTGCGCGGCCAGCGCCGACGATCCGGTCTTCGGATCGACGTTGAGCGCCGCCAACATCAACGGCTGGATCAGGCGCTCGTAGAGGACGCCACTGGTCGGAATAACATCGGCGAGCGGCTTGTCGCTGCTCGACATCAGCAACGGCACGAGCTTGAGATAGTCGACTGTCGTCGTGCCGGGCACGCGGCTCTTCGGATCGAAGACCCACCACGGTATCCGGCCCGGGCTGATACGCAGCTTCCAGTGAAGATTGCTCTTGAGGTCGTAGAAATCGAAATCGGGTTTCGCCGGACCGGAGAGACGGTCTTCGGTGCCGAGCGTGCGCGCATATTCGAGCACTGCGTGGTTCGCCGACAGCAGAAGGTGGTTGCCGTTGTCGATCACGAGGTCTGTCGCTGCATCGTAGAACGAGCGGCAGCGGCCGCCGACATGGCCGGTCGCCTCATGCACGATCGTGCGATAGCCATTCTCCTGCAGGCGAATGGCAGCGGCGAGACCGGCAAGGCCGGCACCAATGATGTGGACTGTGCTGGGCATCAGATAAACGCGTATTTCAAAATGGCGATGAGAAGTTTTGGCTTGGAAATGCTGACGCGCTCGCGCGGCGGCGCAAAGCCGCGCGCGACAAGCCCGTCGAATATAGCACGATAAGCTTCGCCCATGATGCGTGGAGCTTTGACCGTGCGTCGCGGGGCGGCAGCCATGATTGCGTCGGCGCGCGCGAAGTGATCGCGGGCGCGCGCCAGGACCGCATTGCCGACCTCGCCGATGCGCGGGCTCGCGATGGCGGCATGCGGATCGGTCGTCGTGATGCCGGCTGCTTCGAGCGCTTCACGCGGCAGATAAAGACGGCCGATGTCGGCGTCCTCGTCGATATCGCGCGAGATGTTGGTGAGTTGCAGCGCGCGGCCGAGATGATACGCGAGATCGATACCGGCCTGCTCTTCCATGCCGAAAACACGAACCGAAAGCCGCCCGACTGCGCTCGCGACGCGATCGCAGTAAAGGTCGAGCGTTGCCCAATCGGGCGCGCGAATGTCCTCGATCGCATCCATTTCCATGCCGTCGATCACGGCGTGGAAATCCTCACGGCGCAGACCGAACTCTTTCACCGCGCGCGCAAGCCCATCGAGGCCGATGACGCGTTCACCGGCATAGAGCGCATCAATGTCGCTGTGCCAGGCCTTGAGCGCGAGCTTGCGCTCATCGCGCGGGCCGCCCTCGTCCGCGATGTCGTCGACGCGACGGCAGAACGAATAAATCTCGAACATCGCGTCGCGCTGCGCGCGCGGAAGAATGCGCATCGCCATGTAGAACGAGGAACCGCCGGCGCGCGTGGCGGCTGTCGGCTCCTCGGTTGTCGGTGCAACACTCATCGCTGCACCGTTTGCGCGGCTGACGAACGGCGCGAGAACAGGCGGCCGAACGCACCTTTGATAAGGCCCGTCAGCGCGATGCCGGCCATCGCGCCCTTGCCGAGATGCACGCGATCCTTGAGCGGATCGCGCGCCTGCAGCATTGCGTTGATACGCTCGGCCAGGGTCACGATAACGCTGATTTCCAACGCAAGGCGGCCGTCGCGAATTTGGCGGACGAGAGGCGCGCCGTCGCGAATGAGAGTTTCAGTGCGCTTGGCGAGTCCATGCAGCACAGCAAGTAACGCCGGCGAAGACTCGGCCGCGCCGAGCGCTTCGGTCGGAACACCCGCGGCGTTCAACGTCTCCTGCGTCACGTACACGCGGTCGAGCTCGCGGAAATCCTTGCCGCAATCCTGCAAGTGATTGTTGATCTGCAGTGCGGCGCAGACGAGGTCGGAAGCCGGCCACGTGTCGCGGCTCTCACCATGCACGTCGAGCACGAACCGCCCGACCGGCATCGCCGAATAGCGGCAATAGTGGATGAGTTCATCCCAATTCGCGTAGCGGCTCTTGGTGACGTCCATGCGAAACGCGGTGAGCAGATCCTGCGCATGCTGCGGCGAGAGACCGCGCTTTGCGAGCGCTTCGCGCAGCACGACTCCGGCGCGTTCGTTGTCGTCCTGTCCCAGCAGCGTCGCTTCGAGACGATCGAGATGCGCGAGCTTCTCGGTTTGGCTCAACGTCGTGTGATCCGCGATGTCGTCGGCGATACGAACGAAATCGTAGAAGGCCATGATCGGCGCGCGATGCTCCGGCCGGATGACGCGCGACGCGACCGGGAAATTCTCGTCCTTGTGCCCCTTGCCGGAGCGGAGATCGGCCGGTGCGCTCATTGCTGCGCCACGTTGGCTTGCATGCGGCCCTTCCAGGCGCCGCCGCGTCCGCGCAGATACTGATACGCGGAGTCGATCGTGTAGAGGCTGTAGAGCAGTGCGATGCCTGGCAGCGCCAAGCCCCACAGCGGCGACATTTTGTAGAAGCGCAGTGTCGGCTGGAAGGCGAGCGCCATCATGCCCCACGCTGCCGCTGCCATCAGTTGTCCGCCGCCGCTGCCGATAATCGTGACGACCGGCGGCACCAGATAGGTCATCGCCATGCCGAGCACGGTGCCCAGCAGCAGCACATAGGAAAACTTCAGCTGCGCGAAAGCGGAGCGCGCAACCATCTTGCGGCAGTCCGCGAAATCGTAGGGGCGGATGCTGTGCGCGCGATCCGTCAGGCCGAGCCAGATCGGACCCTGCTTCTTCATGACGGCGCCGAGAGAACAATCGTCGATCAGCGCGCCACGAATGACATCGATGCCGCCCGCCGCCTTCAGCGCGTCGGCGCGCACCAGCATGCAGCCACCGGCTGCCGCCGCCATTGGGCTTTCGCGGCGGTTCACCCACGGAAATGGGTAGAGCATCTGGAAGAAGAAGATGAAGGCCGGGATGTGGATGCGCTCGGCGAGCGTCTCGCAGCGCAGCTTCGCCATGAATGACGTGAGGACGTTGCCGCGCTTCTCGGCGAAGGCGACGAGCCAGCGAACCGAATCCGGCGTATGCGCGATGTCGGCGTCGGTGAGGAGAATGTAGCGCGGTGAGCCGTCCGCCTCGGCGGCTTCGATGCCCTGCTTCACCGCATAGAGTTTCCCGGTCCAACCTAGCGCTAGCGGCTGGCCGGTGACGACCTCGAGCCGCGTCGAGCCATGTGCCGCAGCGCGCGCAATGCCGGCGGTATTGTCGGTCGAGTTGTCGTCGACCAGCACGGCGCGGAATTTGCCCGGATAGTCCTGCGCGACCAGCGAGCGGATGCATTCGGCGATGTTCTCGGCCTCGTCGCGGGCCGGAACCACGGCAACAACATCCGGCCAGGTCTCCGGATCGGCCACAGGCGCGTCGTCGCGCTCGGTGCCCAGCCAGAATCGACCGTGAACCGTAAGCAGATACGTCCAAATTCCGAGCGCGATGGTTGCGAGAATGCCGTTTATCATAGTCGGATGGCTGTCTTGCTGCCCGAGGGCGCGCAGACTAGAACGATCTCAATTCCTTGCCAGTTGGGGTGCCGGTATCGGCGTATTCGCCCCTCGGGGGTCTCGACCTTGAGACCACCGTATCCGGAGCCCGAAAGTCTTGAATACACCTACGAAGATCGCGGCTGTATTTCAACAGCGCTTGACCGACATCGCTAACGATACGGAGGCGGCGCTCGACCGCCTTTTGGGACCGGATTCCCGTACCGGTGAGCGCGCCCGTCCGGCTCACCTGATGGAGGCGATGCGTTACTCGACGCTCGGCGGCGGAAAGCGTTTCCGGCCGTTTTTGGTGGTCGAAAGCGCGGCATTGTTCGATGTGCCGCGTGAACGCGCGATCCTGGTCGGCGCGGCCCTCGAATGCATCCACTGCTACTCGCTGGTGCACGACGATTTGCCCGCGATGGACAACGACGACCTGCGCCGTGGCCGTCCGACTGCCCACAAGAAATTCGACGAAGCGACCGCGATCCTCTCGGGCGACGGCCTGCTGACGCTCGCCTTCGACATTTTGTCGCGCCCCGAAGTGCACCCGGACGCCGCCGTGCGAATCGAGCTTGTTTCGTCGCTGGCGATCAATGCGGGCCTGGGCGGCATGGTCGGCGGCCAGATGCTGGATCTCGCGGCCGAAGGCCGGTTCGGTGACGGCAAGCCGCAGCCGCTGAAGCAGAATGAGATCGAGACGCTGCAGGCGATGAAGACCGGCGCCCTGCTCCGCTACGCCTGCATCGCGGGCGCGATGCTCGGCAGCGCCGACAAAACGCAGCGCGCGGCGCTCGAGCGTTACGGCGCGGTGCTCGGCGAAGCGTTCCAGATTGCCGACGATCTGCTCGACGTCGAAGGTGATGCCGCAACCGTCGGCAAGGCGATCGGCAAGGATGCCGGCATGCAGAAGGGCACGCTGGTCAGCTTGCTCGGGCTCGACGGCGCGAAGCAGCGTCTCGCCGCGCGCGTGACGGAAGCCGAGGAATCGCTCGCGCCGTTCGGTGAACGCGGCGAGGTTTTGAAGGCTGCGGCCCGCTTCGTCGCCGAGCGTAAGGCGTGACCTAACTTCAATCTCGCAGAATCAACGCGCGCTTACTGCGCGTTGCGTCCGCTCGGGCCCTGATACGCGGCGGCCGGCAAGCTCGGGTCGAGCGTCTGACGCACCGGGATCGGCGACGGCGTGATCACGCGCGGCTGGTTCTGCACTTGCGGCGCAGGCGGCTGAACCTGCGGCGCGGGCACACGCGGCCCCGACGGCGCGGTCGGTTGACGCGGCGCCTGCTGTTGCGGCACGGGGCCGAGATAACGTGTGCCGGGTTGTTCGGGTGGAGCGTTCGGCGCAGTCGGCTGCGGAATCGGCGATGCTGCGGGTGGCGGCACCGGCACGTTGCGCGGAGCCGGCGCGACATACGGTTGCTCCTGCGGCTCGGCGGGCGGTGCGCGGCGTACAACGCGGCGGCGCACAGGGCGCTCGACGACGACGGGCGCTTCGGCGCGATCCGGCACGCCGGTCAATTCGCTTTCGAGCGAGCGCGTCGATGCGATATCGCCACGCGTGACGACATTCGCGGTTTCCTTCGCGGTGCGCGAGATGATGAGGCCGTTCATCGAACCGGCGAGTTGGTCGACGCTGACGCCGTTGCGACACATGCGGAAACGCACGGCGCCGGACGCGCCGCCGGTCCCGGCGACGGCGCCGAGTTTTGCGAATAAGCCGGCGCGGCTGCCCTTCACGTCGCCGACGTCATCGATCCACTGCCACGCGTAGATGCAGCGCATGCCGCCTGTACCGCGACCGATCGCGAGACCGTATTGTCCGTAGGCGTTGCGCATCGGGCGCGCGACGACCTGCATGCTGACACTCGGAAAGCGTTCGGAGAGTTCGACGCGAATACCTTCTTCGGACGGCCGAACCATTGGGATCGACGGCCCCTGCCCGACGCGCGGCTGATTGGTGCGCAAGCCAACATCGAGACGATTTTCGTTACCCTCGGCGCTGCCGTACACCATCTGCTGGCCGACGCCGTCGGTGAATTCGACTTCACGCACTTCCATCACGATGCCGGTGCCGGCGGGCATACGGACGAAGGCGCCCTCGCTGCCCACGCTGCGCAGCACGCCATAGCGCGTGGTGCTGCCCGTCGGTTCTGCTTCAAAACGCGCGCGCGTCTCCACCGGCCCGCTGCAGGCCGCGAGAGCGGCGAGAGCGGTAACGGCAAAGGAAATGCGCGCGAGGCTTTGGATCATCAACGAATTCTCGGCTTCACGACCTGCACCGGAATGACCACGGCAGGACCGCTTTGCTGTTGTTGTTGCTGCATCGCCCACCAGGTGCCCTCAGGCGGCTGCTGTGCGCCGGCCGGAGGCCACGTCGAGGTCTCGATGCCGTTCCATCCTGGCAGCAAAGTGAAACCAAATCGTTCATACGGCATCGGTCCGACGCCCGGCACGCGCCGCGCGACCTGCGGATACGGACCTGTGTAAGTCTCGCGCCCGAAGGCGACATTCGTTGCCGGTGTGAATGCGCCCGAACCCGCAAAGCGCAGCGGATTTTCCGGCGAGATCGGGAGCGGGAATTCTTTTTTCGCCAGCACACGATTGAACGCCTGCATCTCCTGCTGCGTCACCGACGCGTAATTCGACGGCGGCGCTACGCGGCCTGCCGCATCACGCGGCGTCGGCAGCGGATCGCGCGTCGTGCGCGCTTGAATGTTCGCGTCGCATGCATGCGGCGGACGCTGCACGTTGTCCGGTACGATCAGGCCGACGAGTTCCGGGAATAGGCCGTCGTAGCGGTTGACCATGTCATTGAAGTCTTTGACGCGCTTCAAGCGGCGTAGCGTGAGCGCATAGCCCATCGCGGTCGTCGCCTTCGGATACCAGGCCACCGCACGCTCGAACCAAGGCAACGCCGAGTCGAACTGACAGGAGTTGTAGGCGTACCACGCGAGTGCCTGCGCGCCCTCACCCGACTCGCCCTGCATGACGACACGGCCGTAGCGGCTAAGGCGCTCGGTCTCGATCGCGACCGGGATCTCGCGCGTCAGGTCTTCGGCGAGAATGTCGACGAACAGGATCGCGTTGTGCACAAGCGGCTCGCGCCAAGCGTAAGCGACTTCCTCGGCCTCGCGTCGCATGCCGAGACGCAGCAACGTGTGCGCGAGACCGTGTGCGATCATCGCATCGCCGCCGCGTTCCAGCGCGAGCTTGAACATCTCGAGGGCATCCGGATATTGCGCGCGACGGAACGCATACCACGCGAGCAACCCGGCATCGCCCGGATCGGACGCTTTGGCGACCGTCTTATAGACTTCGGCGACGTCCGCGGGCGGAACTTCGTCGTTGCGGTCTTCCTGCAGATACGCGCTGATGCGGGCGCGCGTGATGTCCGGCCAGATCGCGGCGAGTTCGCTGCGCGGATTCGGCAGCGTCGCCATCAGGCCTTCGACCTGCGACATCGGCAGCGCGGCCATCGCTTTCTGGATCGTTGCGACACGATCTTCAGCCTTCGCACTCGCCAGGATGATGTCGTAAATCTTGCGTGCTTCCTGGATTTGCTTTGCCTTCGCGTAAGTCTCGGCCAACATCCATTGGACGTCGACATCGAGTTCGCTCGCCTGCAACGAAGCGGACTTGATGAACGCGAAAAGCACTTCGCTGTCGTTCTGCGCGACGAGCGAGAGAATCTTGATGCGCAGTTCCTTGCGCGCCAACTTCGTCAGAAGATCGCGCGACGGCTTCCAGCCCGGCTGAACCTGCTTGCGTTCTTCGATCGCGTTGTGCAGCTCAGCGATCTTGTCGAGCGAGAACAGCGCCCAGAGTTCGTCTTCGTCGCCGCCGCCGGGCTCAACCGTGCGATAGAGATCGGCCGGCGGACGCCAACCCGGATGCAAACGCTGCAGACGACGCGTCTCGACCTCGACGCGCTCTGTTTGGCGCATCGATGCGTAGTAACGCAGCGCACTCTCGTCGACATCTTCCTCGACAGGCGTCGGCGTTACAGCGCTTCGCGGTGCCGCAGTTGCCGACGCGGCGGGCTTCGCGGGGACAGGCTCGCGCATGCCCGTGATGAAGCCGTCGCCGTCTGCCGCACCGGCGGTGCCGGCGAACAGAACGACTGCAGCGAGCGCCGCTATTGCGTGCGCATGCATGAGCGATACCTCATTTGCGCAGCGACGAGCGCCATCAGGTGAAGCGTCGCGGGATAATAGTTTTCAGTTGGAGACGGCGACGCGAAATCGCGCGGCAGCGGAGCGCCGGTGGCGGCGCATTGCGTGAGCGCGGCGAGCGATGCGTAACCGCTCTCCGACATCGGCTGAACCTTGCGCCCGCTAGCAACTTCGATCGCGGCGAGCGAACCGTTGCTCCAAGCGTTGACGAACGGCGCGTAGTGTTCGCGGCCACCAACGCCGGCCCACGCCATGTAGAGCGGAATGCGGATCGCGTTGTAGGAGAACTGCGCCGGGAAGCCATCAGCCGGACGCATCTCGGCGCCGGCAGCAGACACCCACTCGGTCGGCAGACCCATCGTGCCGAAGCGCGAGGCGGCAAGAAGGTCGAGGCCTGACTGCGTCACGCCGGCCCAGTTGAACTCCGGCGCGACGAGGTTGAGGCGCGAGAAGGCCGGGAACACCCAGTACGAGATGTTGATGACCGGGCCGTCCTTACGATGCTCAGCCGCAAAGCCCGTGATGCCGGGCAGCAGCATCGGCCCAAAGCGCGTCTTGTTGACGATGACCTTGCGGCCAAGCTCGACCGCGATGCGGCGGCCGGCGACCTTGTACGACGTGTCCGACCAAAGTTCAGCAGCCTCGGCCAGCGCCCACGCGATCAAGATGTCGCCGTCGCTTGCGTTGTTCATGTCGGCGACGGCCGGACGCGCATTCGGCTCCCAACGCCAGGCGACGAGCTGATCGTCGCGCACCATCAGGTTCGCGCGCGTCCAATTCCAGATGCGCTCGAAGCTCGCGCGATCGCGCGCCGCGACCGCGAGCAGCATGCCGTAGCCCTGCCCTTCGCTGTGGCTGATATTGCCATTCGCGGTGTCGATGACGCGGCCCGTATCGGTGACGAACCGCTGGCGATAGCTCGCCCAGTGTTGTGGGTTGAGCGTGCCGGCGAGCGGCATCGGCGTTGCGTCGAGAACGAGCGGCGCGCCGCCTGCCGAAGGACGCGAGTTCGTTTGCGCCAGCGCGATCGATGAGCCGAACGTGGCGGCACTCAAAAGCGATGCGAGGACAATCTTTTTGATCATTGTTGTTTGCGTCCCAAATTACGGAGCAACCAGCGAGTACTCGCGCTCAGGCAGATGGCGAGCAGAAGCGCGATGGTCACGTAGATCGTCTGATTGAGCGACAGCCAGCTCGCCATGATGAGGCGGTAGTTGCCGAGCGACGGCGGCTGCGTGCTGATGAAGCGCAGCGAGTCCGCCGCGACGGTCGACATCTGACCTTCCGACGCATCGAGGAAGGAGATGCGGCCGTCGATCTGGCTCCAGACGCGCGGATCGACGAGGCAGCCGACCGACTCGCCGAGCAACTCGGATGTCGGCGCGGTCACGACGGTCCAGACGTCATCGACCGTGCCGCCGAGCATGTTCTGCGCGAGGATCAGCGACGAGCGCGCCGAGACAGCGGGCGCGAGTTTCTTTTCTTCGGTCCAGATCGCGGTCGTCTTCTTGACGGTCGTCGTGATGCTATCGATCCAACCACTGACGGTGTCGTTGATCGCCCAGAACCAGCGCTTGATGCGGCCTTGCGCATCGACATCCTGCTTCCACTCGTCGAGTAACGAACGATCGCCGTCGTTGTCGCGGCGCGCTGACGGCGGCTCCATAGGGCCACGCAACGTGTCAGGTGTCGCAGCTGCGGCCGGTGTGACGGCTGCGGGCAGCACAAGCCCGCGGTTGGTTAGACCGCATGACGTGGGGAAGTTACGCTGCAGGATGATGCGCTGGCGCGTCGCACGCTCGACCGTCGAGATCGCGGCCTCGCGGCGCGGCGGCGCATCCATACGCGCCTGCCAAGCCTTCTTCACCTGCTCGATGTCGAGCCCGGCTTTGGTAATGATGTCGTCCGTCATCGCGCGCAGCGACGACACGACGAGCGTCGGGCCCGATCCCGCCGGCGGCGGCGTGATGGTGACTTGGAAGTCGATCGGCTTTCCAGCCGACACAGCAAGACGCGTCGCGAGCGTAGCCGCCGCATTCATCGTGAAGCGATCCGGCGCCGGAACATACAGCTTCGGCCGCGTGCCGGTGTCCATCCCGAACGGGAACGAACCCGTCGCCGTCACGGCAAGGTTCGGCATGCGCGCGATGCGCGCGATCTGCGGCAGCACGATCTCGCTGCTGTCGAGCAGCAGGAAGCGTTTCTTGCCTTCGAGCGCGGCGAGCGGATCGCATTTGCGATCGGTCGCCATCGGCACTTGCGCCTGCAGCTCGATCCGGTTGAGGCCGGGACGCAATGAGCCGAGCGCAAGCGGAATTTCGTTGCGCTGGAATACTTCGCCGCTGGAGCGCGTGAGGCTCAAGCTCGCGGCGTGACGATCGTTGACCGTGACCAGCACTTCGGACTGCGATAGGAGGCCGGGCGCATAACCGCCGTCGAGCGAGATCTGCATCTTCGCGTAGTCGGCCGGATAGAAATCCGGCGGCAGCGTCAGATTGAAGGCCGAACGGAAGAAGCGGCCGCTGAACTCTTCGCTCGCGACACCGAGCTCCTTCAGCTTGACGCGGGCGCCGCCTTCGACGCGATAGCCCGGAAAGCCGTTAGCCGCGCGCAGGCCCTGCACAGTGCCGCGCTGTTCCTTCGCGACATTCAGGCGACGTAGTGCGTCGGCGAGTTCCTGATTGTTCTGTCCGGTGATGATGACGGTCGTGCGATAGGCTGGGTTGTTACGCTGAACGATAACGCGCGGCCCCGTGATCGGGCCGATGCCAAGCTTCTCGCTGATGCCGCTGAGTTCGTCCGCGGTGCCGATGACGAGATTGATTCCGTTGTCGCCTTCCGCCATCGGGCCGAAGTCGACGGAGGGCTGCTCGAAGCGGCCAGCGAGCACGATTGCCTGCGCGGCGCGAATGAAGTTTTCGATATTCGCGAGGCTCGTCTTCTTCGGGATCACGGCGCGGATCGGCAACGCGCCATTCGCGTCGGCCGGCAATGCGGCGAGATCGAAGAGTTCGACGACGCCCGGATCGTCAGCCGGAATGATGATGCCGGTCTGCGACGGATCGATCTGCGTCCAAAGTTCGTAGGTCGCGCCGAGCGAGCAATCGACACGGTGACGCTGTTCGACACCGATTTTCACGGCGTTAAAGCCGTATTGCAGCAGGTTCGACGGAATTTCGAACTCGATGGTGCGCACGCCCTTCGGCGGCAAGATGCGGGTTCGGCCGACGACCTTGTCGTTGATCGAAATCGTGAGGTTCGATGCTTCCGGCATCACCGAAACGGACGAGAGATAACCGACGCGCACGCGCAAGGCGCGGCGGCTCTGCGCTTCGGTGACGAAGATCGGCCATTCGGCGTCGCCCACTTCGCCGACCAACCGATAACCCTGCACGTTGTTCGGTAGATGGCGGAACGACGACTCGGTGCGCGGCAAGAAGCTCGCGGGAGCAGCCGGCGGCGGCGCAGCCATCGGAGATGCCATCGGCGCGGCGGATTGCGGCGGCTCCTCGGAGCGCGGCTGATTTTCGGTCATGCCGGAGAAGCCGCTCGGGAAGATCGCGTTCGCGGGCGGATCGGACGCAACGAAGCCTTGTTGCGCCGAGACGGTCGCCGCAAGCGCAAGCGCGAGGACGCCGGCGCAGACGCCGGCGAGCCCATGACGCTTGAATTTTGCGGCGCGCTTGGCCATCAGGCGCTCCGTGGTTCTGGAATGCCGCTTGCGGCGGCAGCTGCGGCAGCGTCGGCTTTTTCTTGCCTGAGCCGCTGCGTAATCGTCTGCAGCGGATCGAGCGTCGCGTCGACCGTCTTGTCGACCTTCTGCTCCGCCGTCGATGTTTCCTTCGGTGCGTCGACTATGCTTTGCGCCGTCTTGCCGCGGATCAGCAGCGAGAAGGCGCGGATCGGTTCGGTCACGCCCCAGATCAACATCTGGAATGTGCCGGCGAAGAGATTCTTGTGCGAGCGGCGATGGTCGAGGAACCGCTGCAGAGCGCTCGCCTCGCCGTACATCAGATCCGCGAGCGCATTGTATTCGCGGTTGGTAATGCCGTCGAATTCGAAACCGTAGTAGTTCGTCTCCGGCGACTGCGCGTGGCGTAGAACGACCGGCAGGCTCTCGTCGGTGACGCGATTGCCAAGCGGCACGATGTGAAGACGGCCTTTGGTGATGTCACCCGGCAGCGCGCCTTCGACCGGGCGAATGCCGCAGCCGCCGGTCGACACGTTGATGACGATGACCGGAACGACGCGGCCGTTTGCGCTCAGCGCGGCGCTGCGTTCGATGCCGAGGCGCGGATGACGATCGACGGCGCGGCGTTCCGAGACGACGCCGAGTGCTGCGCCCGCGATGATGAGATTGAACGTGTTCCACAGGCCGACAATCAGCATCAAGTTGGTGACGCCGGGCTCGAACATGTAGCGATAGAAAGCGACACAGCCGCCGAACATCAGCAAGGCGTAGATCGCGAAATACGGCCAAGCCAGTTCCGACAGATGATCTTTGTCGAGCGAGAGGCCCTTCGCGGTGACGTTGAAGGTCGGCTTACGCGGGCTCAAGACAACCGAAAAAATCGCCTTCGAGAGATAGACGCCCTGAACGTATTCGTAGAGCTCCGAAATCCACGGCCAGCGCACGCGGCCGTAGAGGAAGTTCTGCAGCAGCATGTTCACGACGATGTAAGTCGACGTGTAGGCAATCGCTTCGTCGACGTTCGACACGAAGATCTTGGTGTCGAAGAAGATGTAGATCAGCGGCGCGAACATGAAGATCAGGCGCGGCAGCGGGAAGAACCAGAACGTCATGCTCGAGAGATACGCGATGCGCTGAATGAAATTCAGGCCGAGCTTGAGCGACGGATTCTTCAGCATCAGGATTTGGAACATGCCCTGACACCAGCGCGAACGCTGACCGATGAACGACGAGAAGGTTTCCGGCTGCAAGCCGGCGATCAGCGGCTTGTCGACGAAAACGCTGGTCCAGCCCTTCGCGTGAAGTTCGAACGCGGTCTCGCAGTCTTCGGTGATGGTGATACCCGAGAAACCGCCGGTCGTTTCGAGCGCGGCGCGACGCAGCAACGCCGCGGAGCCGCAGAAGAACGAGCCGTTCCACTTGTCGAGACCGCGCTGCGTGACCGAGTAGAACATCTCGTTCTCGGACGGCATGCGCTCCCAGGTCTGCAGGTTGCGCTCGATCGGGTCCGGATTGAGGAACACGTGCGGCGTCTGCACAAGGAAGAGCTTCGGGTCGCGCTTGAAGTGGCCGATCGTCTCGCGCAAGAATTCGCGGAACGGCGCGTGGTCGGCATCGAACACGACGATGACTTCGCCGTTCGAATGCTTCAAGCCGTTGTTCATGTTGCCGGCTTTGGCGTGCTCGTTCTTCGCGCGCGTTAGATATTGCGCACCGAGTTCGGAGCAAAGCTTCTGCAATGACAATCGCCGCGCAAGCGCGGCAACGGCTTTCTCGGGATTCGAGTCGTTACACTTCTGATCCGTCCCGCCGTCGTCGAGCAGCCACACGGTGAGCTTGTCGGGCGGATAGTCCATCGACTTGGCGGCCGCGATGGTGGTCGCAAGGATGTATTCGTCCTCGTTGTACGAGGGCACGAACACGTCGACGGTCGGCAGTTCATTGTCTGGATCGACCGGCATCGGCGGACGTTTCAACGGGTCCGCATTGACGATGAGGCTGATCGCGAGAATGAGGAAGCAGTAGAGTTCAGCCATCAGCAGCGTGAAGCCGAAGCCGAAGCCGATCGGATCGCTCAGCGGCGGCAGAGTGCTGGTCGCGCGCCAGTAAACGTAGCGCATGACGACGAAGCTGCCGAAAGCGATGAAGAGCTGACGCGCGATCGAGATGCTGGAGAAGAATGTCCACAGCACAAGCATCGCGATGATGATCGTGACTCCGAGCAACAGCTGCGCCTGGACGCTAACGGGCTGCATCAGCATGATCATAGCGATCGTTGCTGAGAGTCCCCATGCCGCCCATCGGAGCGCAGCTAGCATTCAGATCGGTTCCAGTCGAGTTGTGCCGTTAGGCGAGACGCGTTTCTTAGAAGCCCATCCGCGCGTCGACGATGCCGTAGCCGCCGTTGCCTTGATGGTTGTCGTTGAAGAAGCCGCCCGAGACGCCGAGCTGCAGACGGCCAAGCCGGACACCCGTGAGGTGAATGCCGACGCGGTATTGGCGATAGAAATCATCGCCGAGGATCGTGAATTCCGGTCCGAGGTAGACTTCCTGCGCGACCGCCCAGCCCGCCTTCAAGCGCGCGTAGTAAGCGTTGTGCAGAGTCGAGTAAGAACCGTAGCCGGAGGTCATGAAGCCGTCGGACAGCTTCGAGTAGAACTGCGCCGCGAACTTCGCACCGACGCCGGTGCCGATAACCGTGTTGTCCGGATCAGGCGACGACAGCGTCGTGTTCTTGATGTCGATACCGGCCCAGATCGCGGCCGTCGTGTCACGGCCGACCCATTCGTAACCTGCCATCAGGCCACCGCCCTCTTGCTGGCTCTTGATGCTCTGCTTCGTCAGGTGCTGTTCGTAGGTGTAGCGGCCGACGAGGCCTTCGATACGGCCGCGCCAACCGGAGACGCGCAAGTTGTCGACCGCCGCGAAGGTCGCGGAGGCACCGGCAAAAACCGTGTCTTTCGATGTGACGGAGACGGAGGTGTCGACGTCGACGATCCAGCTCTCCGGCGTTTCGACGACGGCGCTGCCCGTGTACCAATCGGCCGCGGATGCGCTCCCGATGCCTGACATCAGCAGAGCGATAACCGCCAATCTGCTAGCTAACTTCATCTGCCATCCTCACCCGGCGCTATCAGCAGCGCGGACCGTGAACGGCTCATCGCGGTAGGTACGATGAGCCCAGCTTGAGATGGCACGGTAAGGACTCGGACTAACTCAAATCTTAATTAATGCGCGCAAGTTTTCTTATGATTAACAGAGCGTTAGCGGCAAATTTTACTGGACTCTCATAGACCTGCCGCAACTGCGAGTGTGCTTAGGCGGGCTTGGCGGTGAGCTGCGGAGCGCCTGAAATTTGGCCGTCGATCGTCTTCGAGCGTGCAACGGAAGCGCGTGCGGCCGTGAGCATATCCTCGGCCGAATAGCCGTCGATCGGATACATCGCAGCGCCGACTTCGATGTTGAGCGCGGCGCCGGCTTCGGCGGTCTTGTTGAGCTCTTCGAGCACGCGGCGGATGCGCTGTTCGAATCCGGTCAGATCGCTGCGGCTCGAAATGTCGCTCGCCATCACGACGAGCGCATCGCCTTCGAGGCGCGCGATGATGTCGGAGCGGCGGAACTCGCTGCGCAGGCGGTCGGCGAACTCGCCGACCATCCGGTCGGCGCTTTCCCAGCCGAGACGATCACGCAGCGTGGTCGCGTTGGCGAGTTGCAAATGCATCAAGCCGATGGTGCGGCTGCGGTTGAGTGAGGAAACGATGGATGCCTGGATGCCCGACATCAGCGCGCGGCGGTCCGCGATCGTCTGGCCCGGCTGCATATAGGTCGTGGCATCCGGCTTGACGGCGCGGAGGCGCCACTTGCGGGCATCGCGCAACAGCAGAAGCGCGATGATCAACGCGAGGCCGAACAGCAGTGGCTGGAGCCAGCGCATCGCACCGCGCACGCCGTCTCCCGACGTTGCCGAATTGTCGAGGCGCTGTTGCTCGCGACCGAGGAGCTCAACCGCAAGACGAGCGCCGAGTGCGGGATCGAACGAAGCCTGCGCATCACCACCGCGGCGAAGATCGGCAAGGCGTGTGACGATCGCCTCGTCGATGACCGAGAGGCGGAGGAAAGCGCTTTCGTCGAATTGATAGTCAGCGGAGAGGAGTTTGACCGCATCACGCATGCGGATCAGCGATGCTTCTGCAGCGCCGACAGCTTCCAACCGGCGCGCACCGGCCGGTGCGCCCTGCTGAGCTGCGGTGCTCGCTGCGATCAGTTCGCCAAGATGAAGGATCCGTGTCGCGGTTTGATGCTCGGATCGACCGCGATTGCCGGCGGTGTCATACCAGGTGCCGGCAAACAGCAAGCCGATCAGCGCCACCAACAGCAGCGACTTGATTTCAAGACCGGTCAGGCGCGGAGTCATCGTTCTGCCTCTGGGGACGGTTTGACCCGTCATTCTTTGCGCGCGACACGCGCAGCAGACCCAATAGGCCGTTGACCCGCTTTAAGAAGTCTTAAAATTCGCCAGCATTTTGATAGCGCAAACGAGGCACTAGTCGCAGGCTACCATCGAGGGCATCGAGATGGTTACTTGCATGCCGCGGCCGAGATACCCGGACGCCACCATCTTCGCAGCTTCGAGAGCCGCCTCTTTCGACGGATACGAGCCGGCGATTTCAGCGCCGCGCTTGATCCCCCAACCCTCAACATGACGCGCTACTTCGAAACGGACGTGCTGCACGACGCTCTCCACTTTTGTTGAGAGCGAGACTGAACCCGATCTCTAAAAAGCGACTTAAAACGGACCGGTACTTTTGCTGCATCCTGATGACAGGGTTGAAGAATCCTTCCGGGCGATCGCAGGGAATTCGACGTTCTCGTTGAGGCTTTGTTAGCCATTCACACCCGGTCAGGGCGAACCACCACAACATTTCAATCAATCGATTGACATTACCTCCCTGCAGAGGTATTTCGCAACTTATGGATGAACGAACGGCCCAACCGCCACAGCTCAGCCCGCCCTCGCGAGGCGACGAGACGCGTGAACGCATCGTGATCGCAGCGATCGATGTTTTTGGCCGTCACGGCTTCGAGGGTGCATCAACGCGTGCACTCGCCGGCGCGGCCAACGTGAATATCCAAGCGCTGCAGTATTACTTCGGCGGCAAGCAGGGGCTTTACCTCGCGGCGGCCGATCACATCGGTGCCCGTGTCCGCGCTCATGTCTCTCCCGCTGCCGAAGCCGGACGCGCTCAGATGATGGCGCGCGCCGCGGAAGGCGGCCTCACGCCTGCCGAAGCCCGCGCCCTCCTCGCCGGCATTCTGAAAGAGATGGCCCGCCTCGTCGTCAGCGAAGAGTCAGGGCCGTGGGCGCGCTTCATGCTGCGCGAGCAGATGGAGCCGACCGAGGCCTTTGAGCGGGTTTATGAAGGTTTCATGCGGCCGATCGTCGATACGCTGCGTCAACTGATCGGGATATTGCTCGCCGATGACCCGAAGAGCGAGCACGTCGGCGCGCGAGCACTCGCCACTGTGGGCCACGTCATCTTCTTCCGCTTCGCTCGTGCCGCCGTGATGCGGCAGCTCGATTGGCAGAGCGTCGGCTCCCGCGAGCTCGGCATTCTCAATCAACTCATCGACGAAACCGTCGCAAACATTCGCCCCGCAACAGACAAAGGTGCGTCATGAGAACGCGCGTTGCCGTGATTGCCGTTCTGATCGCCATTCTCGCTGGCGGCTGGTGGTTCGATGTGCCGACCCGTCTCGGTTGGCGCAAACCCGCTGAGGCGCAGAACACGCTCTACGGCAATGTCGACATTCGGCAGGTGCAGCTCGGATTCCGTGTTGCCGGGCGGCTTTCTGAGATGGCGTTCGAGGAAGGCGAGAGTATCAAGGCCGGTACCGTGCTGGCGAAGCTCGACATTCGCTCCTTCGAAGACCAGGTACGTGCCGCCGACGCGCAAGTGAAGAATGCCGAAGCGACGCTGTCGCGTCTCATCGCAGGCCCGCGCGAAGCTGAGATCGCGCAAGCGCGCGCGACAGTCGCGGCGAACGATGCTGACGTTGCCAACGCGGTGCAGACATTCGAGCGCGTCAACAAGCTGCGCGAGACAGGCGCTTCCTCCATCGCGAATTACGATCAAGCGCTCGCCACACGCAACATGGCACAGGCGCGTTTGCTGTCGTCGCGCGAGGCGCTGCGCCTTCTGCTCGAAGGAACGCGTCCAGAAGACATCGCTGCGGCGCGCGCGACGCTCGAAGGTATGCGCGCCAATCTCGCCGCGGCCGAAACGGCCCTCGCCGACGCGACACTGAAGGCGCCGAGTGATGGCGTCATTCTCTCGCGCGTCCGTGAGCCGGGCGCAATCGTCGGACCGAGCGACATCGTCTACGTTCTTTCGCTGTCACAGCCCGTGTGGGTGCGCGCCTACATTCCGGAGCCGTCGCTCGGCCGCATCCATCCTGGCATGGAGGTTTCCGTGACAAGCGACACGCGGCCGAATGCGCCCTATCGCGGGCGCGTCGGCTTCATCTCGCCGGTCGCCGAATTCACGCCGAAGACCGTGCAGACACCGGAGCTGCGCACCGACCTCGTCTATCGTCTGCGCATCACGATCGAGAACGCGGATCAAGGTCTGCGGCAAGGCATGCCGGTGACCGTGCGCCTCGAAGCGCCACCAGCCAACGCCGCGGCAGCGAAATGACCACCCTCGTCCGCATTGATAGCGTGACGAAACGCTTCGGCAGCGAGAAGCCGGCGCTCGACGCCATCTCGGGCGAGATCGAAGGCGGACGCATCACGGGCATCGTCGGGCCCGACGGCGCCGGCAAGACGACGCTCATCCGTCTTATGACCGCGCTGCTTGTGCCCGACGGCGGCACACTCACGGTGCTCGGCCACGACACGACGCAAGCGCCGGAGCACATTCACGCCAACATCGGCTACATGCCGCAGCGCTTCGGCCTCTACGAAGATCTCACCGTGCAGGAGAATCTCGATCTCTATGCGGATCTGCGTGGCCTTCCGAAAGCCGAGCGTCAAGCCGCGTTTGACGAACTGCTGACGCTGACGGACTTGAAGAGTTTCACTGGGCGTCTCGCCGGAAAACTTTCGGGCGGCATGAAGCAGAAGCTTGGTCTCTCCTGCGCCCTGCTGCGCAAGCCGAAACTTCTGCTGCTCGACGAGCCCGGAGTCGGTGTCGACCCGATCTCGCGCCGCGAGTTGTGGAAGATGGTCGAAGACCTCGCGCGCGAAGGCGTCGGCGTCGTTTGGTCGACGGCCTATCTCGACGAAGCCGAGAAATGCGATCACGTGCTGTTGTTCAACGAGGGCAAGCTGCTGTTCTCCGGCGAGCCGAAGGAACTCACCGGGCGTGTCGATGGCCGCGTGTTCCGCGTTACCGGCATACATGGCCGGCGCCGTCTCGCGCTCGCGCAAGTGCTTGACGACAAGACCGTTATCGATGGCGTGATCCAAGGCGAAGCGCTGCGTTTGGTGACACGCGAAGGTGTTCCAGATGTTGCGTCGCTCGGTGCCGACGCAAAGGCCGAGCCGACACCGCCACGCTTCGAAGACGCCTTCGTCGATATACTGGGCGGTGGCCCAGGCGGCCGCTCGAAGCTCGCCGAAGCGCGCCAGCCGCTGCCGCCGCAAGACAAACCGGTCATCGAGGCGCGCGGGCTGACGAAGCAGTTCGGCGACTTCACGGCCGCATCCGACATAACGTTCGATATTCCGCGGGGAGAGATTTTCGGTTTGCTCGGCCCGAACGGCGCCGGCAAATCGACAACGTTCAAGATGCTGTGCGGGCTCCTTAAGCCGACAGCCGGCGAAGGCCGCGTCGCCGGCTTCGATCTCCGCCGCGAGGGCGCGGAGGCGCGCAATCGGCTCGGCTACATGGCGCAGAAATTCTCGCTCTATGGCGATCTTAGCGTCGGCCAGAACCTCGATTTCTTCGCCGGCGTCTATGGGCTCGATCGCGCGCGGCGGCGTCAGCAGATCGACCTGATGACCGACATCTTCGATCTCAAATCGCGGCTGAAATCTTCCGCGAAGGATCTGCCGCTCGGCTTCAAGCAGCGCCTCGCGCTCGCCTGCGCCGCGATGCACGAACCCGATGTTCTGTTTCTCGACGAGCCGACCTCCGGCGTCGACCCGATCTCGCGGCGCGAATTCTGGACGCACATCAACGGACTCGTCGAAAAAGGCGTCACTGTACTCGTCACCACGCATTTCATGGACGAAGCCGAGTATTGCGATCGCATCTCGCTGATCTATCGCGGGCGCTCGATCGCGCTCGGCTCGCCCGACGATCTCAAAGCGATGGTCGCCACCAAAGAGAACCCCGATCCGACGATGGAAGACGCATTCATCCGGCTCGTCGAGCAATCCGACGCCGCCGTGAAGGCGGCCGCGTAATGGATCGCGACGCCACCATTCGCTTCATCGCCCTCGTCCGCAAGGAGACGCTGCAGGTCATTCGCGACCCGTCGAGCATCCTGATCGCTTTCGTGCTGCCGGTCGTTCTTTTGTTTTTGTTCGGCTATGCGCTCTCGCTCGACGCGACCGTCACACGCATCGGCATCGCGATCGAGAGCCCGACGCCGGCCGCGCGTGAGCTTGCTGCGAATTTCCAGGCCTCGCGTTATTTCACGGTCAAACTCGCGACTGACCGCCGCGAACTCGAAGAAGACCTCGTCGTCAACCGGATTCGTGGCATCGTCGTCATTCCGGCCGACTTCACGGCCGACAACGCCAATCCGCAGACGCCGCCACGGCTGCAGGTGCTCGTCGATGGCACAGACCCGAACACGGCGAGCTTCGTGCTGAACTATGCGCAAGGTGTCGTGCAGACGTGGCGCAATCAAACCGCCATCGACCACGGCGTTAATCCAGCGCCGCTCATCGATGTCGAACAGCGTGTCTGGTTCAATCAGGAACTCGTCAGCCGCAATTTCCTTGTGCCGGGCGCTATCGCGATCGTGATGACGATGATCGGCACGCTGCTCACCGCGCTCGTCGTCGCGCGTGAATGGGAGCGCGGCACGATGGAAGCCATGATGGCGACGCCGGTATCGTCGCTACAGCTTCTCGCCGGAAAGATCCTGCCATACTTCATCCTCGGGCTGCTCGCGTTGACGCTCTGCGTCGCCGTTTCGGTTTTGTTGTTCGGCGTGCCGTTCAGAGGGTCACTCATCGCGCTGTACCTGGTTTCGGCGGCGTTCCTCTGCCCTGCCCTCGGCCTCGGCCTGCTCATCTCAGCCGGCACCAAGAACCAGTTCCTCGCGTCGCAGCTCGCACTGGTCGCGGGGTTCCTTCCCGCATTCCTGCTCTCCGGCTTTTTGTTCGAGATCGCATCGATGCCGAAGATCATCCAGTGGCTCACGATGATCATTCCGGCGCGCTACTACATTCCGGCGCTGCAGACTGTCTTTCTCGCCGGCGATATCTGGCCGCTCTACGCTCAATCGATCGCCGTGTTGCTGACCATGGGCGCCGTGCTGTTCGCCCTCGCCGCGCGCACGACAAAGAAGCGGCTCGCCTGATGTGGACGCGGCTCAAAGCGCTCATCATCAAAGAGCTGCTCGCGGTTCTGCGCGATCCACGCGGCCGCATGGTGCTGATTGTGCCGCCGATCATGCAGCTTTTCGTCTTCGCCTATGCGGCGACGATGGAGGTGCGCAACGTCGATATCGCGGTGCTCAATCGTGACGGGGGCGCGGCGAGCATCGAGTTGATCAGCCGGCTGCAGGGTTCGCCGACTTTCCACCGCATCGTCAGAGTCACGCGCAACGAGGAGATGGCCGAAGCCGTCAACATGCAACGCGTTCTGCTCGCGATGCATATCTCGCCGACGTTCTCGGCCGATATCGCGGCGCGACGGCCGACGGATATCCAACTCATTCTCGATGGGCGGCGTTCCAACGCATCGCAACTCGCCGGCGCTTACGTCTCGCAGATCGTTACGGCCTATTCGGCCGATATCACGCTGCGCGCCGGCGCGGAGCCCGCCGAGCCGATCGTCCCGCGCTTCTGGTTCAACCCCGCACTCGATACGCAGTGGTTCATGGTTCCGAACCTGATCGCCGTGATCGCCGTGCTGATCGGCCTCATCGTCACCGGATTGTCTGTCGCCCGCGAGCGCGAACTCGGCACATTCGATCAGCTGATGGTCTCGCCGCTGCGCACACATGAAATTCTCGTCGGCAAGACCGTTCCGCCGCTGATCATCGGGCACGTGCACTGCACGTTCTATCTGCTGGCGGCCGTGTTCTGGTTTGGGCTGCCGGTGCATGGCGCGCTCGCGATGTTCTATATCGGCGTTTTCTTCTATTTGACCGCGCTGATCGGCATTGGGCTTTTTATCTCGTCGCTCTCTGCCACGCAGCAGCAAGCGATCCTCGGCTCATTCCTCTTTATGATTCCGGCGACGCTGACGTCCGGCTTCGCGACTCCAATCGACAACATGCCGACATGGCTGCAGCATGTCACGGTGATCAACCCGCTGCGCTATTTTATCGCGATCGTGCGCGGCGTATTCCTCAAAGGACTTCCGCTCGACGAGATGGTGCGCAACACCATCCCGCTAATCCTCATCGCGATCGTAACGCTCAGCGTCGCGGCGTGGATGTTCCGCCGCCGCATGGAGTGATGCAGCTAATTCGACTGCGGCTTCTGCGATGCCTGGATCACGGGCCCCCAGCGATCCATCTCCGACTGAAGCTTCTTGGCAAGGCCGGCGGGCGTCGCGTCCTCTGCCGAAACCGGGACAGCGCCCAGCTCGGCAAAGCGATCCGCGACTAATTTGCTCCGCAGCGCCTTTTCGAGCGCGGCACTGAGCTTATCGATGATGGGCTTCGGCGTTCCCTTCGGCGCGTAGAAGCCGTGCCAGATCGCCAATTCGAAATCCTTGACGCCGATCTCGTTCATGGTCGGCACGTTGGGTAATGTCTCAAGCCGCTTCTTCGTGGTGACCGCGTAAGCTTTAGCGCCGCCGCTGTTGATTGCATTGGTCGTTGTGGTGGTTTGATCGCAGATCAAATCGACGCGGCCGGCGATGAGATCGACTTGCGCCGGCGCGAAACCGCGATTGTAAGACACTTCCGTCGGCCGCATCCCGGTCGCGTGCTGCAGCAACGAGCTGCAGAGGAACGACGCGGTGCCCGGACCGGCGTGAGCGATAGAGATCTCTTTGCCCTTCTGCTTCGCGAGGGCGATCAGCTTCGCGCCATCGTCGGCACCAAGTCCTTGTCGCCCGATCAATGACATCGGCACGTCGGCGACTTGGCCGATTGGATCGAAGTCTTTCACCGGATGCGCGGGCGCATTCGGATAGAAGAACGGTGCGGTCGCCATACCGATGTGGTTGAAGAGCAGCGTGTAGCCGTCCTTGTCGGAACGCGCGACACGCGCCGAACCGACAGTGCCGCCGGCCGCCGCGACGTTTTCGATCACGAGGCGTTCGCCGAGTTGTTCGCTCAACGCCTGCGAAATAATTCGCGCGACCGTATCGGTCGGTCCGCCCGCGCCATACGGCACGATGACGGTGATCGGACGCGACGGGTAGTCGCTCGCCATCGCGCATGAGGCCGAGAGCGCAAGCAGAGCGCTCGCAAGTTTCAAACGTATCGTCATGGTGTTCCCTCTATTCGGCCTGCATGCCGGCGTCTTTGATCAGCGCCGTCCATTTGATGAGTTCGTCAGCAACGAAAACGCGCAGCTCTTCGGACGAACTCGAAAACGAGTCGAAGCCGATGGCGGCGAGACGCTTCTTGATCGCCGGATCGTCGACGATCTTGCGCAGCTCCGTGTTCAGCTTTGCGATTACCGAGGGAGGGGTTCCGGCCGGTGCGAAGATCGCGGCCCAGGCCGTGATGTCGAACTCCGGAAGGCCGACTTCCTTCATGGACTTGATTTCGGGCGCCATCGCACTGCGATCACGCGACGTCACCGTGAGCGCGCGCAGCGCGCCAGACTCGACATGTGAGGAACTCGACGGCAGATCGACGAACATCATCGCGACACGGCCGGCGATGAGGTCGGTCAACGCCGGAGGCGTGCTCTTGTATGGCACCTTGACGATGTCGGTGCCGGTCTGGCGTTTGAATGCCTCAGCGGCGACAACGCCGGTCGCGTTGCCGTAGGCGTAACTCAACTTGCCGGGATTGGCTTTCGCGTAGGCGACCAGCTCGGGCACCGTCGTGCCCGGCGCGCCCGGCCCGGTCGCGAGGATGTAGCCGAAATTGCCGACGCGAACGACCGGCGCAAAATCCTTGATCGGATCGTACGCGATATTCTTCATCAGATTCGGATTAGCGGCATGCGTGGTATTCGACGTCAGGATCAACGTATACCCATCCGGTGCTGCACGCGCCACGAAGGTCGCGCCGATCGCGCCATTTGCTCCAGCCTTGTTGTCGACGACGACATTCGTGCCGAGCGCCAACCCCAGGGGCTGCGCCAAAATGCGCGCAACCGCGTCGGCGCCGCTTCCTGCCGCGAACGGCACCACGAGCGTGATGTTGCGGCTCGGGTAGTCCTCTTGCGCGTGGGCGGCGCCCATCATCGCAAGCACGAGCATGCCGGCGCGGCACGCTGTTCCGATGCGCATGTTTCCTCCGTTTCTTCTTTTTATTCTCGCCGCGATTTTCCGCGGTCGTCGTCGTTAGGCCGTCTTGCGCTCTTGGCTCTTTACGCTGTCGCCTGTCTCTAGAAGTTTGTCGCGAACGATGACCTTGTCGTTGTAGAGGGCGGCGATGTCCGTGGCCGAGTAGCCAAGCTCCTTAAGCACCGTCTCGTTGTTCTCGCCGAGCATGTCGACGCGCAGGCCTTCCGGCTGCGGCCACTCGGAGAAGCGCGCGGGCGCGCCCGGAATCAGGAAATCGCCGATCTGGTCGTCGTGCACTTTGCGCACCGTGCCGCGATCGAGCAGATGCGGCTGACGCATCGCTTCGTGCAGCGTCAGCACCGGAGCGCACGGGATGCGTTCGCGATCGAGCACCTGCATCGCCTCATCGCGCGTCGGAAAAGTCGCGAGCCATTGCTCGATGATGACGACCAGGTCTGCATTATTGTCGCGGCGCCCGTGAGCCGTCGCGTAACGCGGGTCTTCGGCAAGTTCCGGGCGGCCGATTGTTTTGGCGAACTGTGCGAACTGATGCGACAGAACGTTGATCGAGATAAACGTGTCATCGCCGCAGCGGAAAAGACCGATCGGGCCGCCATCCGGATGCTGCGAGCCGGTGCGTTCGACCGCGAATTTCTCTCCTCGGATCGCGACTTTCGGCACGTTGGCTTCGTGCATATGGAAATAGGTGTCGAGCAGCGTTGCTTCCACATGCTGCCCACGCCCCGTGCGCTCACGATGGAACAACGCGAAGCCCACCGCCATGGCGGCGGAAACACCGGTAGACACGTCGCCAATCGCGATCGGCATCTGCGACGGGCTGCGATCTGGTTCGCCGATTAAGCTCGTCACCCCGGAATAAGCCTGCGCGATGTAGTCGTAACCGGGCTTGGTACTGAGCGGCCCTGTCTGTCCGGCGAACGACACCGAGCACATGATGAGCCGCGGATTGATCTTACTCATGTCTTCGAAAGAGAGGCCGGCACGCGCCATGACGCCGGGCGCGAAATTCTCGACGAGCACGTCGGCCTTGGCAATCAACTCGCGCAAGATCTTGCGGCCGCTCTCATGCTTGAAATCGAGCGCGAGACTGCGCTTCGAGTGATTGTGCTGAAAAAAATACGTGCTGCGCGACGAGCGCTGATAAGCCGCCTCACGCGGCTTGAAGCCCTGCACGCGCGATCGATCGCCATATGGCGCAAGTTCGATCTTGATCACGTCGGCACCTGCGTCAGCGAGCAAACGCGAACACACCGGCCCCGCGACGAACTGCGTGATGTCGATCACGCGAATGCCTTCGAGCATGGGAAGCGTCATGTGATTTCCTTCTGCAATGCTTCGCCGGCGGATGTCTTGAACAGAGCTTCGCGCGCTTTGTCATCCAGCTTGCGGCCCCAGTGTTCCTTACCGAGAGCCAAGCCACGTTGCACGGCGTCGCGAGCGCGGATGTCCGCGTACCAGCGTTTGATATTCGGGTAGTCGTCGAGCGTGAGACCCTGCGCCTTGTGCGTCATGATCCACGGGAATGTCGCGATATCGGCGATCGAGTAATCGCCCGCCATGTAGACTTGCGTTTCGCCAAGGCGGCGATCGAGAACGCCGTAGAGACGCTTCACCTCTTCGCCGTAGCGGCCGATGGCGTACGGAATCTTCTCGTTGGCGTAGAGAAGGAAATGGCCGTTCTGGCCGGCCATCGGGCCGAGGCCTCCCATCTGCCACATCAGCCACTGCAGCACGGACATGCGCGACGGCAGATCTTTCGGCAGAAACTTTCCCGCCTTCTCGGCGAGATAAATCAAAATAGCCCCGCTCTCGAAGATCGCGAGCGGGGAGTTTTGTCCCGGCGGATCGTGATCGACGATCGCCGGGATCTTATTATTGGGCGAGACCTTTAGAAACTTCGGCTCGAACTGCTCGCCGCGTCCGATCCGTATCCGGCGCACCTCGTAAGGCAAGCCGCATTCCTCGAGCATGATCGAGATTTTCCAGCCGTTGGGAGTCGGCCAGTAATAGAGATCGATCACGTTCGACTCCCCTCGTGGAAGCTCGTTAAGCCGCGCTCTTATTGTCGAGCGCGAGGCCGGCGGATTGCAGACGGCGCTCCAGCATTGCAACGCGATCGTTGCCCCAGAACTGTTCGCCGCGGAACACGCAGATCGGCACGCCGAAAATCTGATCGGCCATCGCCTGCTCTTGTGCTGCGTCGTATTCGGCTTTGCCGGGGCCGGCGAGGAAGGCACGATAGTCGTCAGCCGACATGCCCATCGACGCGATGAAATTTGCGACAGCGTCCGCGTCGTCGATCTCAAGCTCGCGCTTGAAGAACAACTCGTAGACCTTCCGGCCGTATTCGACGATGCGGCCTTGCTTCTCGGCGAAGAGGCCGCCGATCAACGACGCTTCGGTGTTGTAGATCTTCAGCGGACCGCGGATCATCTTTTTGTCGCCGCGCTCGTTAGCCGAGCGACGCGCATCCATGTACGAATATTTGACCTTGAATTCCGAATAGACGCTGCGCTGGCCAGAGCCCTTGATGCGCAGTTGGAACGGCATCCACTTGATGCGGACGTTGTACTTCTTCTCGAGATCGAAGACCGGCTCGAAAGCGAGCCACGCGTACGGGCTCTTGAAATCCGAATACATTCTAAATTCTTCGCGTTCGGCCATCAGTCTCTCCTTTGAATGCCGCGTCAGATGACGCCGTTGTCCTTGAGCGCGCGCAGTGCATCGCCTTCGATGCCGAGCGCGCCCGCGTAAATCTCTTCGTTGTCCTGACCCAGCGACGGCGCTCCGCGCTGATAGCCGCCCGGTGTACGGCTGAGCTTCACGGGAAAGCCGGCCGCGATCGCCGGATGCGGCGAGCCGACGACGGGGTGGGCAACATCTTCAAGCATGCGGCGCTCACGCAAATGATCCCACGTCATGAGATCGTTGATGGTGCGGATCGGGCTTGCTGGAACATCGTGCCGGCGGAGTGCGTCGAGAACTTCATCCGTCGTATGCACACGCGTCCACTGCGCGACGATGGCGTTGACGGCTTTGACATTGGCAACGCGCCAACCCGTATTCATGAAGTTCGCGTCAGCTTCGAGATCGCGGCGATCGATTGCCGTCAGCAAAGCGCGCCATTCGGTGTTCGTCGCGCAGCCGATCGCTATATCGCCATCCGCCGTCTCGAATGTATCGAAGGGCGAAAAGCGCATGATGCGGTTGCCTTGGCGCGGCGCGAGGCCGAAGCGCTCGTAACAATCGAGCGGCTCGTCGAGGACGAGCGACACGAGGCAATCCGTCATCGCGACGTCGACGAATTGACCGACGCCGGAGCGTTGGCGCTCGACGACCGCGGCGAGAATACCGGAAACTGCGAAGGCGCCGCTGATCCCGTCGGCGAGCGCACTGCCGGCCTTGCGTGGCGGCCCTTCGGGATTGCCCGTGATGCTCATCAGGCCGCTGTCGGCCTGCACCATGAGATCGTAGGCTTTGAGATTCGCGTCCGGGCCGGTCGAGCCGTAACCCGTAATCGCGCAGTGAATGATGCGCGGATTGATCTTCGCGTTTTGCTCGTAACCGACGCCGAGCTTATCGGCGACGCCGGGACGGAAATTCTCGACGACGACGTCTGCGGTGCGAAGAAGTTCATGAAATAGCCGCATGCCTTCCGGCCGCGCGAAATCGAGCGTGATCGCTTTCTTGCCACGGCAGCGCTTGAGATAGGCGAGGCCGAGGTCTCGCTCATCCTGGCGATCGAGCGATACCCCCTCTGAGCCGTAGAACGGAGGCCCCGACATGGCCGGCTCGCCTTCGGCCGGGCGGTCGATCCGGATGACTTCAGCACCATAGCCGGCGAGCAGAAGCGTCGCGAACGGGCCCGAATAGAAGCGCGTGAAGTCGAGAATCCGCAGGCCGGCGAGCGCGCCGCCGCGCTGTGCCGTGCCCTCCTCGCTGCGCTTCCCCGAACTCGTATTGGCCATTCTGAATGGCGGCCTTTCATAACCGAAACGTTGGATATGCTGATTGACCGACCCCGGATTTGCTGTCAAAGCCCATTGGATAATATCTTTTAATGCGGAAACTGCATGAATGGCACGATTGGCCGTCACCCGCTCGCTTAACCTCTCGCTTAAGCATCTACGCGCCGTGCGCGATGTGGCCGAGTTCGGCAGTTTCACGGCGGCAGCGGCGCAGCTCGGCATGACGCAGCCGGGCGTCAGCCGCCTGGTCAGCCAGGTCGAGCGCGATCTCGGGTTATCGATCTTCCTGCGAACGACGCGCACTGTGGTATTGACGCCGGCGGGACGCGACTTCGTCACCACTTGCGGCCGTTTGCTCGACGAACTCGACGCTCACGTCGCAAGCGCGCGGTCGGTCGGCGGCTACCTGCGTGGCCGACTCGTTATCTCGTGCCTCATCTCGGTGACGCATCACATGGTGCGCGAGGCGCTCTTGGCGTTCCGCAAGCTCAACCCGGATGTCGAGGTTCAGCTCCTGGAGGGTATGGGCTCCGAGGTTTACGAAAATGTCCGTAATGGCATCGCGGATTTCGGCATCGGCAATGCTGTCGATTTGCCGGAGGACATGATTGCCGAAGAGGTCGTCGAAGAAGCTTGCGTCGGCATCCTGCCGAGCAATCACGCACTTGCGCGCAAGAAGGAACTGACGTTGCACGATCTCGTCCGCGAGCCGCTCGTTTCGCTGCCGCTAGCCTCAGGTCTGCGTCGGCTGATCGACAATATCGCGGCAAAGCATGGTGCGAAGCTCGACCACAAGACGATCGTCGAGCAGTTCGGCTCGCTCTACGATGTGGTGAGTGCTGGTCTCGGAGTCGGCATCGTTCCGCCGACCGCCCTGCCCGCGCGGCTTCCGGCAAATCTCACGGTGCTGCCGATCGGGTCGCCGGCGATCGTGAGGCGCATTGGCATCTTGCGGCTGCGCAGCCGCGGGCTGACGCCGCCAGCCCAGAGCTTTCTCGATATTTTCCGCCCGCGTTTCCGCGCGACGGTTCCGCGTCCGGTGCCGAAAGCCACCAATGCGAAGAGGCGAGCGCGTTAGAGCATTTTCAAGTGAAGTGGATGCCGGTTCACGTCAAGAAAATGCGACCACTCAACCTAGTGCGAGATCATCCACGGCCGTGCGGTCGGGAAGCTTTTCGCGCCGCTCTTCGTCTTGTAGGTCATCCGCGATTTCTTGCCGCTCGCACAGCATGAGCAATTGGCACCGTGCTGCGCTTTGTATTCGGCAGATGACTGTGGCGCATGCTGACTTTTCTCGTTCGTTGCGTAGGCTGCCCGGCGCTCCGCGGACAGGCCGGAGAAATTCGGCGCCGTGAGAATGACGCGCGGCGCGGTGATCCCGCAGTCCGGACAGTCGTTCGGCAGATCGCTTTCCGCCATCGGCCGCATGTCGGTGAACGGGCCGCAGCTATCGCAGAGATATTCGTAAACTGGCATTTCTCACTCCCCAAAAAGAAGAGGTGCGAGCGGCTCAACTCGCCCGCACCCCGCCTTCCCCCTCACTTATCCTTGGACAACGGCATCTTGACGCCGCCCTTGACCTTTTTGCTCGGTCCGGCGGAGTTCGGCATGATGTCGAAATCGAAGATCTCGGTCGGTATCCATAGCGTCGCGCACGCGTTTGGTATGTCGACGACGCCCGATATGTGCCCTTGGACCGGCGCGGTGCCGAGAATCGAGTAGGCCTGTGCGCCCGTAAAGCCGAACTTTTTGAGATACTCGATCGCGTTCAAGCAGGCTTGGCGGTACGCGACGTGAACGTCGAGATAATGCTGCTTGCCCTTCTCGTCGACCGAGATGCCTTCGAAGATCAGGTAGTCGTTGTACTTGGGCACAAGCGGCGACGGCTTGAAGATCGGATTCTTGATGCCGTATTTCTTCACGCCGTCCTTGATGAGGTCCACCTTGAGATGCAGCCAACCGGCCATCTCGATCGCGCCGCAGAAGGTAATCTCGCCGTCGCCCTGCGAGAAATGCAGATCGCCCATCGAGAGACCACCGCCCTTCACGTAGACCGGGAAGTAGATCTTCGAACCGCGCGAGAGATCCTTGATGTCGCAGTTGCCGCCGTGCTCGCGCGGCGGAACCGTACGGGCGCCTTCCATCGCGGCTTTGGACTTCGTGCCACCCTTGGCTCGGCCGACGTGAGCGGTCGATGGGAACGGCGGGTTGGCGAGCGGCGGAACGCGATCCGGATTCGTCGCGATGAAATCGACCTCGCGCTTGTTCCAAGTATCGAGCAGCTTCTGATCCGGCAAACAGCCGATCAAGCCCGGGTGGATCGTGCCCGCGAAGTTGACGTTCGGGATGTGGCGGGACGACGTATAGATGCCTTTGAAATCCCAGATCGACTTCTGCGCCTGCGGGAAATGGTCGGTGAGGAACCCGCCGCCGTTCTTCTTGGAGAAGAAGCCGTTGAAACCCCACTGACTCTCCGGCAATGCGCCGACATCGAGCAGATCGACAACGAGCAAATCACCCGGCTCCGCGCCTTTGACGCCGATCGGACCCGAGAGAAAATGCACGATCGAGAGATCGATGTCGCGCACGTCATCAGCCGACTCGTTGTTTTTGATGAAGCCGCCGGTCCAGTCATACGTCTCGATGATAAAGTCGTCGCCCGGCTTCACCCACGCCACCATCGGGATGTCGGGGTGCCATCGATTGTGGATCATGTCGTTCTTGTAGGGAGACTCCGACAAGTCGATCTTGATAATAGTCTCAGGCATGGCGGCTCCTTGCGCGCAGTTTACGTCTCAAGTCCTCCCACGCCCGACACGTGGAAACTCCTCGTTGAGGCATGACCGGATCGGACATTTCCGCTCTCCGGTCTTGCGTCGTCGTCACACAGCGAGGAAGCGAGCAATCGCCGCTTCGTCGACGTGTTCGCGTGAATCGGTGTGTACGATGCGGCCGTTTTCCATCACGACGATGCGATCGGCGACATCGAGAATGAAGCTCAACACCTGCTCGCAGACGACGATGCAGATGTCGCGGAGCTGGCGGATCTCTTTGAGAAGCCGCGCTATGTCCTTGATGATCGACGGCTGAATGCCTTCGGTCGGCTCATCAAGCAGCAATACTTTCGGGTTGCTGGCGAGTGCGCGCGCGATAGCGAGCTGCTGTTGTTGACCGCCCGAGAGATTGCCGCCGCGGCGCTTGTCGAATTCGGCCAGGATCGGGAAGAGATCGTAGATCTCGCGCGGAATGGTGCGCTCTCCCGTGACGACGAGCCCGGTTTCGATATTTTCGCGCACCGTCATGGCACCAAAGATCTGACGGCCTTGCGGCACGTACGCGATGCCCTTGGCGACACGCTGGTGCGGCTGCAGCTTCGTGACGTCGTTGCCCAAAACCTGAATTTGGCCGGACTTCGCCGGCATGATGCCGATCAGCGATTTCATTAGCGTGGATTTACCCATGCCGTTGCGGCCGACCATCGCGACGATTTCACCTGGCGCGACAGCCAGGTCGATGCCGTGCAGCACTTCGCTTTGTCCGTAAGCGGCCGATAGGCCTGTCACACTCAACATAGGCTGCACTCCGGAATTAGTGTCCAAGGTAAACTTCCTTGACCTTCGGGTTGCTCTGCACGGTCTGCATGTCGCCTTCCGCGAGCACCTTGCCCTGGTGCAGAACGGTGACGCGGCTCGCAATGCTCTCGACGAATTTCATGTCGTGCTCGATGACGATCACGGAGCGATCCTTGATGATCTCCTTGAGCAACTCGGCGGTCTTCGCGCGCTCCGACACGCTCATCCCGGCGACCGGCTCGTCGAGCATCAGCAACTCCGGGTCTTGGATCAGCAGCATACCGATCTCGAGCCATTGTTTCTGGCCGTGGCTCAGCGTTTCGGCGAGGCGATCGAGATGCTCCTCGAGGAAAATCTGCTTGGCGACTTCCTTGACGCGTTCGATCACTGCGTCATCGCGCTTCCAGAACAGCGCGCCGATGACATCGCGACCACGCGGAATCGAGAGCTCGAGATTCTCAAACACTGTGAGATCTTCGTAGATCGAAGGCGTCTGGAATTTCCGACCGACGCCGAGGCGCACGATCTTTTGCTCCTTCATCGCTGTGATCTCTTGATCCTTGAACTTGATCGACCCCTCGGAAACTCGTGTGCGTCCACAGATGAGATCGAGAACCGTTGTCTTGCCGGCGCCGTTCGGCCCGATGATCACGCGAAGCTCGCCCTTGTCGATGTAGAGGTTCAACGCATTGACCGCCTTGAAGCCGTCGAAGGACACGGAGACGTTTTCGAGTGCCAGGAGATAGTCTGTGTTCGACATGGTCGCTCCTTACTCGGCCGGCGCCGGGCTGACGCGCTCACCGCTGCGGCCGAAGAAGCGCATGTTGAAGAGCCTCGGCAGCAATTGGTCGGTGAAGAGACCGGCGAGACCGCGCGGGAACAGCAGCACGACCGCAATGAAGAGGCCACCCATCGCGAACAGCCAGAGTTCCGGGAAGCTTTCCGAGAAGAGCGTCTTGCCCCACATGACGAGGAGCGTGCCGGCGACAGCGCCGACCAGCGAGTGGCGTCCGCCGACCGCCGCAAAGATCACCATCTCGATCGACGGCACGATTCCGACGAAAGACGGCGACATGAAGCCGACCTGCAGCGTGAACATCGCGCCGCCGATCGCCGAGATCGAAGCTGCCAGGCAGAAGACGAAGACCTTGAAGCTTGAAACGTCGTAACCCGAGAAGCGAACGCGATCCTCTTTGTCGCGTACGGCAACAAGGATGCGGCCGAGCTTGCTGCCGACGACATAGCGAGCGAGGAAGATGCAGCCGATGAGCAGGAAGCAGCAGACGAAGTAGAGCACGTATTTCGAGAAATCCGGGCGGATGTCCCAGCCGAGTAGCGTGCGCAGATCCGTGATGCCGTTGATGCCGCCCGTGTAGCCCTGGCGCCCGACGATGAGGATCGTCATCACGGCGGCCATCGCCTGAGTGATGATCGCGAAATATACGCCGCCGACGCGGCGCTTGAACATCGGGGCTGAGAGAATGAATGCGAGCGCGGCCGGTACAAGAAGCACAAGGATTAGTGTGGCGGGGAGGGATTTGAACGGCACCCAGAACCACGGAATCTCCGTGATCTGGTTCCAGTCCATGAAATCCGGAATGCCGGGCGTCGATTGGATCTTGGTGTTCGCGGGGCTCGACGCCTCGAGCTTGAGGAACGCCGCCATGCAGTAGCCGCCGAGGCCGAAGAAAACACCCTGCCCCAAGCTCAAGATTCCTGTGTGACCCCAGCAGAGGACGAGGCCGACCGCGACGAAAGCGAGCGTCAGATATTTTCCAACGAGGTTGAGGCGGAAGGCATCGAGTGCGAGGGGCAGGACGACCAGGATCAAGACCGCGATGATCGCAATGCCGATCAGTTCGAGTTTGCGGAGGTCCATGCGAGTAGCTGACATGTCTCTCTCACTTTCTGACTTTGAGGACGAACAGGCCCTGTGGGCGCAGCATGAGCAAGCCGATGACGATGAGCAGCGTGATCACCTTGGCCATCGAGCCGGTGAGGAAGAATTCCAGCGTCGACTGCGACTGCGAGATTGTGAGCGCCGAGAAGATCGTCCCGAGCAGGCTCTGCGCACCGCCGAAGACAACAACGAGGAACGTGTCGACGATATAGAGCTGGCCGGCGGTCGGCCCAGTCGAGCCGATCATCGTGAAGGCCGAGCCCGCGATGCCGGCAATGCCGCAACCAAGACCGAAGGTCAGCCGATCGACCCGCCGCGTATCGATACCGACCGCGCCGCTCATCGTCCGGTTCGCCGTGACAGCGCGGACCTGCAGACCCCATTTCGATTTGAACAAGAGTAGCGCGACAATCCCCGTGATGATGAGCGTGAGCCCCATCACGAACAGACCGTTGATCTGCACTTCAATCGTCTCGGTAACGGGCAGCGAGCCCATCATCCAATCCGGCAAGGTGACGCCGACTTCGCGCGGACCGAAGATCGATCGATATGCCTGTTGAAGGATGAGGCTGAGGCCCCATGTCGCGAGTAGCGTGTCGAGTGGCCGCGCATAGAGATGCCGTATCAGCGCCCATTCGACGAGCAGACCGAGCGCACCGGAAACGACGAAGGCGACCGCCATCGCGACGAAGAAGTAGCCGCCGAAGAGGCCCGGCGCGTAGTTTTGGAACACGTGCGACGTCAGATACGTCATGTAGGCGCCGAGGATCATGAACTCGCCGTGCGCCATGTTGATCACGCCCATCTGCCCGAAGATGATGGCAAGGCCGAGCGCCATCAGCAGAAAGATCGAGAACAAGATGAGACCCGCAAAGGTCTGCATCGCCAAGATCGAACCCAATTCGCCGAACGTGTAACCGAACATTCCGATAGCTCCTGTCAGAGCGTGATCGCGACGCGTGAGCTCGCGCTGCCGCGAGCCCGAGAGACATGCGCCGCCCCTTGCGGAGCGGCGCGTTGCGTTACTGGTAGCCCTTCGGGAAGGGATCCGGCTCGACGAGGTCGGCGGTCTCAAAGACGAGATCGTATTGACCGTTCGCCTTCGCGCGTCCGACGCGAGTCTTCGACCAGAGGTGATGGTTCTTGTGGACCTTCACGTAGCCTTCCGGCGCGCCCTTAAATTCGACGTCGGGCGATGCTGCCGCGACCTTGTCGATGTCGAAGGAGCCGGCCTTCTCGACGGTCAGTTTCCACAGCCACGGGCCGAGATAGGCCGCCTGTGTGACGTCTCCGATGACGGTCTTTTCACCCCACATCTTCTTGAAGGCCGCGACAAATTCCTTGTTGTTCGGATTGTCGAGCGATTGGAAGTACTTCATGCAGGCGTAAGCGCCCGCGATGTTCTCGCCGCCGATACCGTCGATCTCGTCCTCGGTCACCGAGATGGTGAGGAGCGTCTGCTTCGTCAGATCGATGCCGGCTGCCTTCAGCTGCTTGTAGAACGCGACATTCGAACCACCGACGATGATCGCGTAGATCACGTCCGGCTTCTGCAGCTTGATTTTGTTGATCACCGAGTTGAACTGCGTGTGGCCGAGCGGGAAGTATTCTTCGCCAACGACCTTGTTCTTCTGGAAGTTCTCGATGTGCTTACGCGCGATCTTGTTGGACGTGCGCGGCCAGATGTAATCCGAGCCGAGCAGGTAGAAGCTCTTGGCGCCCTTCTCCTTCACGACCCAATCGAGGCCCGCGATGATCTGCTGCGTTGCTTCCTGGCCCGTGTAGATCACATTCTTCGACTGCTCGAGACCTTCGTAGAAGGTCGGGTAGTAGAGCATGCCGTTGTATTGCTCGAACACCGGCAACACGGCCTTGCGCGACGCCGAGGTCCAGCAGCCCATCACGGCCGCGACCTTGTCGTTGACGAGAAGCTTCTTGGCTTTCTCGGCGAAGTTCGGCCAATCGCTGGCACCGTCTTCCTGAATGAACTTGATCTTGCGGCCGAGCACGCCACCAGCTGCATTGATCTGCTCGATCGCGAGTTTCTCGGCTTGTACCGAACCCGTTTCCGAAATTGCCATCGTGCCGGTGACCGAATGCAGAATGCCAACCGTCACTTCCGTATCGGTGACCGCAAGGCCCGTCGTGTTGACGGCCGCGGTCGGAAACTGCTGCGCAAGCGCCATCGGCGGCAGCATCGATGCAGCCGCAACACCGGCTGCGCCCATCAGCAGTTTTCGGCGTAATGGAGAGTCCAACCCCTCGTATTTGGATGTCATGCGACGCCTCGTTGTTGTTCGCGTTGTGAAGTCCCGTGGAGGCCAGACGTCCCCCATGGCACGCATCCTCGGGCGCGATGCTGCACGTGCGAAATACGTCGAATGACGTAGTCGCCGACGCTGCACAGTGGATGAGCAACCGGAACCACGCGGGAGTCGACCGACGTGCTGTGCGCGTAGACGCGACCGAGCAACGAGTTATCCACTGCTCAGTTTTACACCCACGGCTGCTGCACTTTTCAGCGTACGGGGCAAAACCCGGAACGCTAAGATCGGGGATCGAAGATCTCCGGCCAGGGGACTGCCAGGCGATGAACAGCCTTCTTTTGCGGGCGACTCGGGTATTCCAACAGCGCCGCTGCGACGCACAAATTGCCGCGATTTATCGCCACGAAAGGCGCGCGCCGCGATGAACGCTCCGCAGCGCATCGTCCGCGTCCGTCGCACCTACAATCAATGGGTCGCGAACCAGACGCTCGAGGACTTTGCGCTGCGCTTTACGGCAAAGAGCGCGCGCAAGTGGTCTAACTTCCGCGTCGCCAACACGGCGCTCGGGGCGATTTCGTTTCTGGCGCTCGAAGCCATCGGCGGATCGATCACGCTGACCTACGGCTTCGACAACGCAGTCGCCGCGATTCTCGCTGTGAGTCTCATCATCTTCCTCACCGGCGTACCGATCACGTATTACGCCGCGAAGTATGGCGTGGATATCGACCTGCTCACGCGCGGCGCAGGGTTCGGCTATATCGGCTCCACCGTGACCTCGCTGATCTATGCGTCGTTCACGTTCCTCTTCTTCGCCATCGAAGCCGCGATCATGTCGCTCGCGCTGGAACTCTGCTTCGGCGTGCCGCTCGGCATCGGCTATCTCATCAGCGCCATCGTGATCGTGCCGCTGGTCACTTACGGAATCACACTGATCAGCCGCCTGCAGATGTGGACGCAGCCACTGTGGATCGGGTTGCATCTCCTGCCGTTCATATTCATCGCGCTGAACGCACCGAATTCCGTCAGCGAGTGGACGCACTATGCGGGTATTTCCGGCAACGCGAACGGCTTGACGTTACTGATGTTCGGGGCGGCATCGTCGGTCGTCTTCTCGCTCGTGGCGCAGATCGGCGAGCAAGTCGACTTTGTCCGCTTCCTCCCCGATCGCAAGACGTCGCCGAAGCGCTGGTGGTTCGCGATGCTGAGCGCCGGACCTGGTTGGATCGTGCCAGGTGCGATCAAAATGCTGCTCGGGTCGTTCCTTGCAGTTCTGGCGCTCAAACACATGGTGCCGGCGAGCAAAGCCGCAGAGCCGACGCAGATGTATGTCGTTGCGTTCGGCTACGTGTTCTCGTCATCCGGTCTCGCGATCGCATTCGCGGGCGCCTTCGTCATTATCTCGCAGCTCAAGATCAACGTGACGAATGCCTATGCGGGCTCGATCGCGTGGTCGAATTTCTTCTCGCGCCTAACCCACAGCCATCCGGGCCGCGTCGTTTGGCTTGTCTTCAACGTCGCGATCGCGCTCGTGCTGATGGAACTCGGCATCTACAAGGCCCTCGAGCACATCCTCGGCCTCTACTCGGTGCTGGCGATCGCGTGGGTCGGCACGCTCGTCGCCGATTTGGTTATCAACAAGCCGCTCGGTCTCAGCCCTTCCTTCATCGAATTCAAGCGCGCGCACCTCTACGATATCAATCCGGTCGGCGTAGGGTCGATGATCCTCGCGGCACTCATCGGCATCATCGCCTTCGCGGGATTTGCGGGGCAATCGGCGCAAGCACTCGCGTCCTTCATCACGCTCGGGGTGGCCTTCGTTTCAACGCCGCTGGTCGCGCTGGCAACGCGTAGCCGCTTCTATATCGCAAGGACGCCCAAGACTGATTGGGGCAATGCCGTCGAGGCCAAATGCACGGTCTGCGAGCACACGTTCGAGGTCGAGGACATGGCGAGCTGCCCGGCTTACGGTGGGCATATCTGCTCGCTGTGCTGTTCGCTCGATGCGAGATGCCACGACTGCTGCAAACCGAATGCACGCCTCGCCGATCAAGTCGGTGCCGGCATGCGCGCAACATTCCCGGATTGGTTGGTCGCGCCGCTGACGTCGCGTCTAGCGCACTATCTCGGCGTGCTTGCGACATTCGGTGCGGTGATCGGCGGCGCGCTCATGCTCGTTTACCTGCAGACGACGTATGAGGGCCGCACGGATGCCGAGGTCATTCGCACAACTCTGTGGGCTGTCTTCTTCATCCTGATCCTCATAGCGGGTGTCGCGGCTTGGCTGTTCGTTCTCGCGCAAGAGAGCCGTCGCTTCGCTGAAGACGAATCGTCGCGGCAGAACGTGTTGCTGATGCAAGAAATCGAGGCGCATCAACGCACGGACGCGGCATTGCAGCGCGCGAAGGAGACAGCAGAGGCGGCAAGCCAAGCGAAAAGCCGCCACATGGTCGGCCTCAGTCACGAATTGCGCACGCCCCTCAACGCGATCCTCGGCTACGCGCAACTGCTCGAGCGCGCGAAGGACATGCCGTCACGCCGCGTCGATGCGATCAAGGTCGTTCGCCGCAGCGCCGAACATCTCTCCGGGCTCATCGATGGCCTCCTCGATATTTCGAAGATCGAGGCTGGGCGCTTCAAGCTCAATCGCGACGAGGTACGCCTGCGCGAATTTCTCGAACAGTTGGCCGAGACATTCCGCATGCAAGCCGCCGCGCACGGTATCGATTTCACGTTGAAGTTCGATGGGCCGATGCCGGCCGCCGTTTTCACGGACGAAAGCCGCTTGCGGCAGATTTTGTTCAATCTCCTCGCCAACGCGATCAAATTCACAGACAAAGGCAGCGTGACGTTGCGTGTCGCCTATCGCAATCAGGTCGCCAGCCTCAGCGTCGAAGATACCGGTCTCGGCATCAAGCAGTCCGACCTCAAGCGAATCTTCGAACCGTTCGAGCGCGCGCATGCGCCGCGTGCCCGCCATCGTGGCACGGGCCTTGGCCTCACGATTACGCGGCAGCTCGTGCAGATCATGGGCGGCGATATCGATGTTCGCAGCGAATACGGCAAAGGCAGCACGTTTCGCGTCCGCCTCTTCATGGGTGAGGTCGCGCGGCCGCAGCCGATGGCTCCGCCGGAAAAGCAGGTGATCGGTTATCGTGGAGAGCGCAAGACCGTGATGGTCGTCGACGATGATCCAGTGCATCGCGATCTCGTCCACGAAATTTTGGTGCCGCTCGAATTCACCGTGCTTAGCACGCGCGACGGCGTCGAAGCGCTGGACATCGCAGACGCGGCAGCGCCTGATCTCGTCCTTCTCGATATTCAGATGCCGGAGATCAATGGCTGGGAGGTCGCCGAGCGGCTGCGCGCGAAGGGGCACAGCCGAACCGCGATCCTGATGTTGTCCGCCAATATCACGGAAGCGCATCGCATCCTGACGCCCGATCGCGCGCATGACGACTATCTGCTCAAACCCTTCGATGTGCGGCAGCTGCTCGGCAAAGTCCAAGCATTGCTGAATGTCGAATGGATTTACGAGCATGAGACGCCGATCACCGTTGCGCCAATGAGCGCAACCGAAGGCGCTCTGCCCGAAAAACACCTACGCGATCTCTTGCATCTCGGCGAAATCGGCTACATCCGCGGCATCGAGGAGCGACTGGGCGAGATCGAGACCGCGCTGCCGCACCACCGCGATTTCACCGCCGGGCTGCGCGAACTCATCCGCGAATTCGATCTCAAAGAATATATGGCGCGTTTAGAGAAGGTGCTGCCCGATGATGCACGTTAAGCCGCCACGGCAAGTCGTCCTTGTTGTCGACGATTCTCCCGACATGCTGAGCATGCTCGTCACCACGCTGGAGGAATCCGGCATGACGGTGCTGGTCGCCACCGCCGGCGCGCAGGCGCTGCGTTCCGCCGAGAAGATGACGCCCGACGTCATCCTCATGGACGCGATGATGCCCGAGATGGATGGCTTCGAGACAACGCGCCTCATGCGCGAGAATGTCGCGACGGCGCATATTCCGATCATGTTCATGACAGGTCTGTCGGAAACCGAAAATATCGTACGCGGCTTTCAGGCCGGCGGTACCGACTATGTTACGAAGCCGATCGTTCCGGACGTGCTCGTCGCCCGCATTCGCGCGCATCTCGCCAATGCGCAGAAGACGTCCAGCGCGCGTGCCGCGCTCGATGCCGCCGGCCGGTTTTTGCTCGCCGTCGATCCGCGCGGCCGGATCGAGTGGATCACGCCGCAAGCGACGCAACTGCTGGAAACCGTACTCGACACGCCCCTGCCCGCGACACTGCCGCCGGCGACCGCCGAGTGGCTGAACACTGTCGCGAGCGAACGCGACACCAGCGATGAGAGAGGCTTCACGATCCCTTCGGCGGACGGCAGCGCGAGCATTCAACTCACTTTCGTCGCGCATTCGGGGCCTGAGGAGATTCTGCTGAGGGTTCGGCAAGTCGAAACGCAAGCCGGCGAAGCAAAGCTCCAGCAAAAGTTCGCGCTGACGCGGCGCGAAGCCGAAGTGTTATTCTGGATCGCGCAAGGCAAGGCGAACCGAGATATTGCGTCGATTCTTGGCATGAGCCCGCGCACCGTCAACAAACATCTCGAGCAAGTCTTCTTCAAACTCGGTGTCGAGAACCGCACGATGGCTGCGTCCGCTGCACTCCGTGCGCTCGGCGAGTAACATCAAGCGTTCAGCCGTGCCCGGCTGCGCCGCCGGGCGAGAAGCCCCGCTCCGATGATTGCTAGGCAACACGCCGCGTTCGCGGTGAACCAAAGTGCGAGCGATGCGTCCTTTTGGTTGACGAGCGCGTATGCGACTGTCGAAGCATGGGCGAAGAAAAACATCACCCACGTGGAGTATGCGATGGCGGACGCGCCGTTTTGATCGCAAGCTGCTTTACGTATCTGCGGCACGTAGGCAACGAGCCGAACGACGTTGAACGCCGTGAACACGAGTAGCGTGATCTCTTCGAGCCGCATCGGTGCCTCCCGATCAAACCGGTTTGAGACCAAGGCTGCGGATCACGCCGCCCCAACGCTCACTCTCGCTCCCCTGCAGGCTGGCTAGTTCCGCCGGTCCAGAACCGACAATCTCGGCGCCGAGTTTATCCAAACCACCACGAGCTGCCGGATCGGTGCGAAGCGCATCGCGGATGATCTTGGAAACCGCGTTCGCGCGCTCGTTCGGCCAAGACGAAGGTGCGATCACGCCAGACCAACCAAAAAAGGGCTGCGTCGGCAGTCCAGCCTCTTGAAGTGTCGGCACGTCCTTGATCGGCGTCATCCTCGTGGCGCCTGTCTGCATCAGAGCCGCTATGCGGCCTGTCGTAGCGTGCTCCGCAGCGGCCGACATGATGTTGAACATTGCGTGCACCCGGCCTTCGATGAGGTCGAGCGTCGCCTGCGGGAAGCCGCGATAAGGCACATGCACGATGTCGACGCCAAGCTTCGCCTTGATTTCTTCCATCGCGAGATGCGTAACGGTGCCAGGGCCGATGGATGCGTAAGAGAATTTGCCGGGTTGCGCCCGAAGGCGGTCAATCCAGTCCGCGAAGGTGCCACCCGGAAAAGTAGCCGGGTGGACCGTCAGCACAAACGGCGTGCGGTTGAGCAGGCTGATCGGCTTAAAATCGCGAGCAGGATCGTAAGGCAGCGAAGCGGTAAGAAGCTTCGCCGTGGTGGTCGGCCCACCCAAGACAACGCCGAGCGTGTGGTCATCGCTCGATTGCGCGACGGCCGCCGCCGCGACATTTCCGCCCGCACCGGGACGGTTGTCGACGATAAATGGCTGGCCGAATGCCGCCGACAGATGCGTCGCGAGGCCGCGCACCATCGGGTCGGACCCCGAGCCTGCCGGCTGCCCAAGGATGATTTTCACGGGTTGCGTCGGCCATTGCGCCTGCCCCCGCGCGACTCTGCCGGCGAAAGGTAAAATGCAAGCTGAGGCAAGGACCTTCCGGCGGGCCATGGCGAACCTTTCAGTCATCGGACACTCCGTAAAATCGCTTTCGATGCTGAGAGGATGACGAGGTCCCGCGGACAAGTCCTGACATTGCGCTGAAGCTATGCTGAAATCTCAAAGTTACAATTTTGGTGCATGACGAGACGATGGACCAACCGAGCCACATCGGCGTCGACGATTTTGTGCTCGATGCTCCCAGCGGCCGGTTGCTCGGCCCGGACGGCAGCGAGATCGCGTTGCGTCCAAAGGCGTTTGACCTCCTCTTCGCACTCGCCAAAGCCAATGGGACGCCGCTGAGCAAAGCCGACCTGCTGTCGGCCGTCTGGGGCAACGTCAACGTCACGGAGGATAGCCTGTTTCAGGCCGTCCGTGATGCGCGCCGGGCCATCGGCGATCCGAAAGGCGCGCGGCTGCGCAGCCTGCCCCGCCGCGGCTATATGCTCGACGCCGCGATAAAAACGTGGTCGCCGCAAGCGGCGCAGCCAACCGCCCCAATCGTTCATCCGCCCGCGATTCCAGATCGACCTTCCATAGCTGTTCCACCGTTCAGGACGCTCGGCGCTGCCGGTGATCGCGGCTATATCGCGGAGGGCATCGCGGAAGAAATTAGCGGCGTTCTATCGCGTTTCAGCTGGCTATTCGTTCGCGCCACAGCTTCCGCCGCTGCAGTGGCGCGTAACGCCGGTTCGCCAACGGAAACCGGGCGATCGCTTGGCGTGCGCTATATCCTCGATGGGAGCGTGACGTTCACGCCATCGACCTTCGTCGTCCGATGCCGGCTTCTGGAGACGGCCAACGGCGGCTACGTTTGGCAAGGCCGGTTCGACGGCAGCGAGACGGACCTCATGACGCTGTACGACAAAATGACTTCGGAGATCGCTGCCGCGTTGGAGCCTCGCATCCTGCGCGCAGAGATCGAGCGTGCGCAGCGGCGCGGAACCTCCGACCTTACGGCCTTCGATTTCTATTTGCGTGCACTTCCCGGCTATTTCAGCCGAAGTCGCGCCGGGAACGGCGACGCTATTCGGCTTCTCGAAGCTGCGCTCGAGCACGACCAGCATTTCCATCTCGCGCGGGCGCTGCTGTCACGGTGCGTTGCAACGACGTTGTGGTTAGGCGTCGAGGCCGACACCGCCGCTGCCGTCGATCGTGCTTTGACGCTAGCGCGAGACGCGTTGCGTGGCGACGGCGCCGACCCGCAGATCATCTCGCTCACATCGCATCTCCTTGCGTTGTTCGCGAACGAGCACGACGAGGCCGAGATACTGATCGGGAAAAGCTTGCAGCTCAACGCAAATAGCGCAGAGAGTTGGCGGCTCGCCGCCTGGATCGCGACGTTTGGCGGCGAGAGCGACCTTGCTCTTCAGCGGCTCGACGTCTGCGAGCAGCTCGATCCGATCTCGCCGCTTTTGGCAGACGCGCATTCGTGCCGAGCCGGCGCGCTGCTATTTGCCCGGCGTTTCGAGGACGCAATCACGGCAGCACGCCGCTCGATCGCCGTCGCACCGCAGGCGACGACGCCGCGCCGCTTCCTCGTCAGCGCTTTGCATCACGTTGGCGCGTTCGACGACGCCAAGACGGAGTTGCAGCAACTCATGAAGCTTCAGCCGAACAGTTCGCTTACGCGGTCGCGCCTCCTCAACCGCTACCGTCATCAATGGATGACGGACCTCGTGGTCGAGGGATTAGGGCAATCCGGAATGCCCGAGGTTTCGGCTCAGTAGAATGTCGACGCCGTGCTCGGGGATTCCTCAAGCGCGTGCGCGATGTATTCGAGCACGATCTTCACCTTGCCGCGGTCCATGTTTCCGCAGAGACAAATGCGGACAGCCTCCGGCGCCTCGTCGCCGCCGACGAAAAACGCATCGCTCGCGACAACGCCGACACCCATCGGCCGCATATGCTCGATGAAGACTGAGCGCGTCCACGGCTTCGGGAGCGGCAACCAGATGTTGAAGCTCAGCGGATCGCCGCGATAAGAGCCCGCCGGAAGGATATCGGTCGCGAGCTTCTGGCGTGCCGCCGTCTCGGAGCGAATGAATCGCAGGATCGTGTCGGCGGTTCCGTCCTCGATCCAGCGCGTCACCAGCGCCACCGTGAACGGCGACGCCATCACGGTGCCGGCCCGCAGGGCCGACGCGAACGGCCATGACGAGCGCGTATCCGGCGCAACGACATAGGCGGCGCGCAAGCCGGCCCCGATACATTTTGCGAGGCCTGCGACGTGCCAGGTCATATCCGGCGCGATCGAAGCGAACGGCACATGGCCCTGCGTGTGTTCGGGGATAAAGCCATATGCGTCATCCTCGATAATCGGCACGCCATATCGGCGCGCGATGGACGCGATCTCGCGCCGGCGTTCGTCAGGAATCGTCAACGTCGTCGGGTTCTGCAGCGTCGGATTGAGGTAGAGCCCCTTCGGCTTGAGCTTCCTGCAAGCGTCGCTGAAAGCCTGCGGCTTGATGCCGTCGTCATCCATCGGCAGTCCGACAAGCCGCACACCGCGCTGTGCGGCGATCGAGCGGATGCCCGGATACGTGATGTCTTCGCACAGCACGACATCGCCCGGCTCCGCGATCACGGCCAGAATTCCGATCAGCGCCGGATGCGCTCCGGGTGTCACGAAGACGCGTTCCTGCGAGGGCACCAGCGCGCGCCGGCCGAGCCAGCTCGATGCCGCGTCCTTATCCGCCTGCGCGCCGCCGAAGCCTTGGTAACGCAGCAGTGCGACGATATCGCGATTGACGTAGTCGACGCCCGCCTGCATGCGCGCGATGAGATCGGGGTCGGTCGGCTCGGGCGGGAGATTCATCGACCAGTCAGCGGGACGCGGCGGATAACTCGCGGACTTGCGCGGGCGCGGGCGATCGCGAACGAAGGTGCCACGCCCGACGACCGACTCGATCAGCCCGCGCTTTTGCGCTTCGACATATCCGCGCGCGACCGTCGTGAAGTCGACGCGAAGTTTGCGCGCGAGAACGCGTTGTGGCGGCAAGCGATCTCCCGTCGAAAGACGACCGAGCAAAATGTCGTCCGCCAGCGCATCCGCGATCGCGATGTAGCGCGGCTTGTCGCGTTCGCTGAGGTCGGGAATCCAGTCGCTCATGCGGCAAACTCCATCCAGTCAATTGACTGCATAATTGTTGCGGGTCGCAAGAGCAAGATTTTCTCGCAACCTCGCGTAGCAAATCTACTACCGGACTGCGAGATGCTATCGATTTAAGCGTATTGCACAGCGCTTGTAGGCAATGTCGATGTTGCGTGGCCGACGTCCCGTCAAGTTTCCATTCAACATTGATAGCATCTTTGAATGCATATCGACTGGATTGAACATTCGCTGTGCAAACTCCCGTTTGGCACACTCGTTGCAAAATTCCTCGCATGTCCGGAGCGCCGGACCACCAGCCAAGGAGTGCTACGATGCCAGCCGTTTCGATGCCGGCCCACAAGAAGGGCGACTTTCTCGTCGACTACGAAGAGAAGGTTTTCGAGGACGTCAAAGCCAAACCGGGCGAGAAAGCGCTGGTGACCTTTCACACGGTCGCCTTCGAAGGCTCGATCGGCCTCGTCAACATTCTCCAGGCGCTGCGCCTGAAGCGCAAAGGCTTCGAGACCTCGATCTTGCTCTACGGCCCCGGCGTCACGCTCGGCGTGCAGCGCGGTTTCCCGAAGCTCGGCGACGAAGCGTTTCCGGGCGCGCAGAATTTCAACAATCAGCTCACAAAGTTCATGGAGGAAGGCGGCAAGGTTTATGCATGCCGTTTCGCCTTGCAGGCGCTGTACGGACACGGAGAGCCGTCATTGATCCCCGGCATCACGCCGATCAATCCGCTCGACGTGCTCGATCTCATCCTCCTGCACCGCAAGGACGATGCGTTCATGCTGCACACCTGGACGCTCTAGAGCCTCTTCCCGCTTCGATTGGATCGAAGCGGGGGCTATAGGTTCTTGCGTGGTCGCATTTTCTTCACGTGAACCGGTACCCACTTCACTTGAAAATGCTCTGAACGATCGCTGAGGAGACCAAGCATGGCAGAGACGCGCACGGTCAGGGCGGCAGCCGTACAGATCGCGCCGGATCTCGAAACGCCAGGCGGCACCGTCGATCGCGTGATCGCGGCTGCCGCCGAGGCGGCGCAGAAGGGCGCCGAATTCGTGGTGTTCCCCGAGACCTTCGTGCCTTGGTATCCGTATTTTTCGTTCATTCGCCCGCCGATGCTCAGCGGAAAGGAGCATCTGCACCTCTACGAACATTCCGTCACGGTGCCCGGCCCCGTGACGCAAGCCATCGCACAAGCAGCACGGCGCAACAGCCAAGTGATAGTGCTCGGAATCAACGAGCGCGATCACGGCACGCTCTATAACGCGCAACTCATCTTCGACGCCGACGGCACGATGGTGCTGAAGCGCCGCAAGATCACGCCGACCTATCATGAGCGGATGATTTGGGGCCAAGGCGACGGCGCCGGCCTCAAAGTGGTCGAGACGAAAGTCGGCCGTGTCGGGGCATTGGCGTGCTGGGAGCACTACAATCCCCTCGCCCGCTATTCGCTGATGGCGCAGCACGAAGAAATTCATGCCGCACAGTTTCCCGGCTCGATGGTGGGCCAGATATTCGCCGACCAGATGGAAGTGACGATCCGGCATCACGCGCTCGAAAGCGGCTGCTTCGTCGTCAACGCGACCGGCTGGCTGACCGAAGAGCAGATCGCGTCGATTTCACCGGAAGAGAGCCTTCGCGCCGGCCTGCGCGGCGGCTGCATGACGGCGATCATCTCGCCGGAGGGTAAGCATCTCGTGCCGCCGCTCACGTCAGGCGAAGGCATTCTGATCGCCGACCTCGACATGGCGCTGATCACCAAACGCAAGCGCATGATGGACTCGGTCGGCCACTATGCGCGCCCCGAATTGCTGTCGCTGAACATCGATCAGCGGCCGACATCCCCCATGCATATGTCCGAACTTATTGCAGCCGGAGAGTCTCATGAAGCACTTGCTCCCGCACGAACAGCCGAAAGCGATGCCGACAGAGCAACTGATCAACGAGTTGCAAACCTACGGCGTTCGGCTGGTTGATCCGAAGGCGACGGCGGTGAGCCGGCGCGGCGGCGCTGGCCCATCGGACCATTCGCCGTTCACGATCGACGGCGCCACCGTGATGGTGCCGATCCACAATGCGCCGGCCTTCGAGAGCCCTTACCTGGTCGAAAAACCGGACGCGGCGGGGCGGAGCCGGATCAGCCGTGACGGCATCGTGCTTAGCGAAGTGTCGTTCCCGCTGCGGCCGAAATTCTACGATCTGACGACGGCCGACGGTGTCCCGTATTCGAAGATCGCGGTGCTGCATGGGCGGGACGTGCTCGCGACCACCGTGCTGCAGACCTGCATCCGCTATCAAAGCCGGACGAAGACGTGTCAGTTCTGCGCGATTGGCCAATCACTCGCGGCCGGCCGCACCATTGCGCATAAGACGCCGGCACAGCTCGCCGAAGTCGCCAAGGCCGCCGTCGAGCTCGATGGCGTCAAGCATATGGTGATGACGACCGGCACGCCGCCCGGAACCGATCGTGGTGCCGCGATCCTTGCGACAAGCGCCGCCGCCGTGAAAGCGGCGGTCGATCTGCCGATCCAAGTTCAGTGCGAGCCGCCGGACGACGACGCATGGTTCGGCCGCATGCGCGACGCGGGAGCGGACGCGCTCGGCATGCATCTCGAAGCCGTCACCGAAGACGTTCGCCACCGCATCATGCCGGGCAAGGCACAGGTCTCGGTCGAGCGCTATTTCTCGGCGTTTCAGGCTGCCGTACCGGTGTTCGGACGCGGGCAGGTCTCGACCTACATCCTTGCGGGGCTGGGCGACAGCCAGCAAGATATCCTTGCTATCTGCGAGCGGCTCGTGCGCATCGGCGTCTATCCGTTCGTCGTCCCATTCGTGCCGATCGCAGGCACACCGCTCGAAAGCCACCCGACACCGAACGCGGCTTTCATGCATGGCATTCTGCAGCCGCTCGCCCGCATGCTCGGCGAGAGCGGATTGAGGGCGACCGATGTCAAAGCGGGCTGCGCCAAATGCGGCGCCTGCTCGGCGTTGAAAACTTACGAGCGAGGACTGGTCGCATGATTTTCGAACCCGTCCCGCAGTTCCTCGCACCGGAATTCATGATCAAGTTCGCGGTCGATGACTGGGAGCGTGAAGCCGCCGCCGCGCTACGTCGCCAAGTGTTCTGCGCCGAGCAAAAAGTATTCGAGCGCGATGACCGCGATGAAACCGACAACATCGCAATTCCGCTCGTCGCGCTTTCGATGCTCGGTGTCGCGGCCGGCGATGTGGTCGGCACCGTTCGCATCCATCCGGACGTCGACGAGGCCGATGTGTGGTGGGGTTCACGCCTCGCGGTCGAGCGTTCGTATCGGAAGCTCGGGGCTATCGGCTCCGGCCTCATTCGTCTCGCGGTGTCATCCGCGCGTGCGCGTGGCTGCAAACGCTTCCTCGCTAACGTGCAGAGCCAGAATGCGCTGATGTTCCAGCATCTGCATTGGCGCTCGCTCGGCGAGTTCGATTACTGCGGCCGCCCGCACCACCGCATGGAAGCGGAGCTCGACCACTATCCGCCGTTCCTCACGCCGGAGATCGGCTTCCACGCCTTGCCGAAGATGGCGGCGTGATGAGCGAGCTTCGCGACATCGCCGACGTGCTGCGCAATTCCTCCGGCCTCAAGGCCAAGGCGGATATTGCGAGCGTTGCGGACGCGCTTGGCCTGTCGGCACAAAGTGAGACGCCGGTCGGCGACGACACCGCCGCGATCAAAGATGGCGACGGCTACACGTTGTTCGCGATCGAGGGCTTCATCAACGAATTCGTCCGCGTCGATCCGTGGTTCGCGGGATGGTGCGGCGTGATGGTCAATATTTCCGACATCGCCGCGATGGGCGGACGGCCAACAGCCGTTGTCAACGCGATCTGGGCGGACGGTGAAGCGAACGCCGCGCCGGTTCTTGCCGGCATGCGCGCCGCCTCCGAGGCTTTCGGCGTGCCGATCGTCGGCGGCCACACGAACATCAAGACCGATCGGCATCAGTTCGCTGTTGCCATCCTCGGCCGGGCGAAACACCTGCTAACCAGCTTCGACGCCAAGCCGGGCGAGAAGCTCATCATGGCGGTCGACTTGCGCGGCCGCTATCGCGAGCCGTTTTCGAATTGGGAGGCCGCGACCGACGCGCCGCCGGATCGCCTGCGCGGTGACATCGACATACTACCGCGCCTCGCCGAGACCGGCCTCGCACGCGCCGCGAAAGACATCAGCCAAGCCGGCATCGTCGGCACGGCCGCAATGCTGGCCGAATGTTCTGGCGTCGGCATGACGATCGATCTTTCGGCTATCCCCTGCCCGGCAGACGTTCCGCTGACGCGCTGGCTGCAGACTTTTCCAAGCTTCGGCTATCTGATCGCGGCGCAGCCCGGCAAAGCCGACGCGGTTCTCGCCGCGTTTCACGCGCGAGACATCGCGGCGGCGGTGATCGGCGACATTCATGCGGGCTCGACGGTGTCGATCCGCGACGCAGGGGAACGCGAAGTCATCTGGGATTTCGCGGAAACGCCACTGCTCGGCTGCAGCACGGTGCCGCGACTGGAGGCCTGCGCATGAGCAGGCCACTGCGTATCGCGATGCTGACGCATTCGACCAATCCGCGCGGCGGGGTCGTGCATGCGCTTCAGCTTGCCGACGCGCTGTGCGGCCTTGGCCACGAGGTCGCCGTGCATGCGCCGGACCCGGCGCAGCGCGGCTTCTTCCGGCAAGGCCGCGCAAAGAACATTTCGGTCGAGGCCGCCCCTGCTCCACACAACGTCGGCGACATGGTCGAGCAGCGCATCGCCGAGTATGTCGAGCACTTCAGCCGCACGGCGCACGCCTTCGACGTCTTTCACGCGCATGACGGCATCGGCGCAAACGCGCTGGCGACGCTGAAAGAGCGCGGTATGATTCGGAGCTTCTTGCGCACCGTCCATCACCTCGACGTCTTCAGAGACCCACGCGTTCAAAAACGCCAGGAGCACTCGATCACCGCGGCAGATGCGTTGTTTGTCGTTAGCCCGACGTGGGCGGATGCACTCCAACGCGACTACGGGCGCGCTGCGACGGTTGTCGGCAACGGTGTCGATCTTGGCCGCTTCAGTCCCAATCCGAGCGTGACGGACGCTGCGCTTCGGGCGCGGCTGAGGCTCGGTCGTGGACCTATCTTGCTCTGCGTCGGTGGTGTCGAGGAGCGCAAAAACTCAATCCGTATTCTGCGAGCCTTCGTGGGTCTTCGCGCAACCCACCCAGACGCGCAACTCGTCATCGCGGGCGGCGCCTCGGTGTTGGATCACTCGGCCTATAATCGTGCGTTCCAAAGCGCACTGGACGAAGCAGCTCTGCCCGCCGGAAGCCTCATTCTCCCCGGCGTGATGAGCGATGCCGAGATGGCTGCGCTCTATCGTCTGGCGGACGTCCTCGTCTTTGCGTCCGTGAAAGAAGGGTTCGGTCTCGTCGTCCTCGAAGCGCTGGCGAGCGGAACACCTGTCGTCGTACCGCGCATCGCGCCGTTCACGGGGTATCTCGGCGAGAACGACGCAGCGTGGTGCGATCCTTACGACGTCTCATCCATCACCAACGCCATCCAGCACGCGCTTACGCCGGCGCGCGATGGGCTGATCGCCAATGGATATGCGGTCGCGCAACGACACGGCTGGGCGGTCACGGCACGCGCGCATCTCCCGGTCTACGCAGCGATAGCGGAGCCGGCTTATGCCTGAGATGCACGTCATCGTTTGCTGGCCCGACGGCACGGAGGAAGCTTGCTATTCGCCGTCGCTTGTCATGAAGGACTTCTTCGTGCCGGGCGAGGCCTACACGATCGACGATTTCACCAGCCGCGCGCGCCAAGCACTGACAATCGCAAGCGAGCGCGTGCGCGAGAAATACGGCTTTGCTTGCTCGCGCGCGGCCGCAACGCTCGCGACCATCGAACGGCGAGCAAGTGGTTTCAAGACGCAACCAAGCAGCGTCACGGTCATCGCATTTCAGGAATAGGAGGCACCATGCGAAACGTGTCCGGACGACACTTTCCAGTCGTGATCATCGGCGGCGGTCAAGCGGGTCTTGCGATGAGCTATCAACTCAAGCAGCGCGAGATCGATCACATCGTCCTCGAGAAAAACTCGATCGCGCATTCGTGGAAGACGCAGCGTTGGGATGCGTTCTGCCTCGTCACGCCGAACTGGCAGTGTCAATTGCCGGGCTATGCCTATCCGGGCAGCGACCCGAAAGGCTTCATGTTGCGCGACGACATCGTCGCCTACGTCGAAAGCTATGCGAAGCAGATCGGCGCCCCGGTGCGCGAAGGCGTGCGCGTGACGCGCCTCGCCGCCGATCCGGCGGGCGGTTATCAGCTCGACAGCAGCGACGGTGAATTTACCGCCGATAGCGTCGTCCTCGCGGTCAGCGGCTATCACATCCCGAATGTCCCGCGCATCTCCGAAAAGCTGTCGCCGGCGATCGTGCAGGTCCACTCATCAGCGTACCGAAATCCAGGCCAGCTGCCGGAGGGCGAAGTGCTTGTCGTCGGCAGTGGGCAGTCCGGATGTCAGATCGCGGAGGATCTCCATCTCTCGGGCCGCAAGGTACATCTCGCTGTCGGAAGCGCGCCGCGCTGCCCGCGTGTCTATCGCGGGCGGGATGCCGTCGAGTGGCTCGACGATCTTGGCCAATATGACTTGCCGGTCGAGCAACACTCGCTGAAGGAGAAGGTGCGGAAGAACGCGAACCACTACCTCACGGGACGCGACGGCGGGCGGGATATCGACCTGCGGCGCTTCGCGGCAGAAGGCATGCGGCTCTACGGACGCCTTCATGATGTCGAGAACGGCGCACTCAAGTTCGCGGACGATCTTACGACCAACCTCGACAATGCGGATCGTGTCTACAACGGCATCTGCAAGCTCATCGACGATCACATTGCACGCAATGCCATCGACGCGCCGAAGCAAACACATTACGCACCGGTGTGGAAGCCGGAAGCGCCCGTGCACACGCTCGATCCCACAGCGGCTGGAATCACGAGCATCATCTGGACAACTGGGTTCCGTTCCGATTGGTCGTGGATCGATCTGCCGTTGTTCGACGGCTCCGGCTATCCGACTCACAAGCGTGGCGTCACGACGGTCGACGACGTTTACGTTCTCGGCCTGCCGTGGCTGCACACGTGGGGCTCGGGGCGGTTCGTCGGCGTCGGCCGCGACGCTGGTTTCGTTGCGGACGCGATCGAGAAGCGGCAAGCTGTGCGCTTCAACGCCGCGACAATTGCGGCGAGCGAGCAGGTCGCAAAGTCGGCCTAGGGAGAGAACATGACCGCACTGGTGCCGCCGTTCACGCTGGAGACAGCGACGGCAAAGGTCCGCATGGCCGAGGATGGCTGGAACTCGCGCGACCCGGAGCGCGTCTCTAAGGTCTATACGCCGCAGAGCCGCTGGCGGAACCGCGTCGAGTTTCCGGTCGGACGCGAGGAGATCGTCGCGTTCCTCACCCGCAAGTGGGCGAAGGAACTCGACTATCGGCTCATCAAGGAACTTTGGACATTCGGCGCAAATCGCATCGCGGTGCGCTTCGCTTACGAATGGCACGACGACAGCGGCCAGTGGTTCCGCTCCTACGGCAACGAGAACTGGGAGTTCGACGAGGCCGGATTGATGCAGCGCCGCTTCGCATCGATCAACGATATGCCGATCACGGACGCCGATCGCAAGTTCCATTGGCCGCTCGGCCGCCGCCCGGACGAGCACGCGAGTTTGTCCGACCTCGGTCTATAACGCAGTCACTGCGGCTTTGCTTTCCGCTCAGCAAATAGCTCCGACAACGTGCGTGCTGCGTCGATCGCGCGCGGAAAACCGGCATGCACGGTGGTCAGATAGACAATTTCTTTCAGCTCGTCTTCGGTGACGCCGAGGTTGAGCGCGTAACCCGCGTGGATCTTCATGAACGCCGTATTGCCGAGTGCCGCGAACGCGGCGACGGCGGCCATCTGACGCGTCTTCGGATCGAGCTGCGAGCGTGACCATACCTCACCCAAGGCATAACCCTCGGTCGCCTCCGCCAAAAACGGGAAATCGCGACGCATAGCTTCAAGCGCGGGCTGCGGCTGCCCCTTATTCAGCGAGCGAATGACGGCATCGCCTTTGCGAAGCCGGTCATCGTTGGCCGATTGCGCGAGCGCCGGCGCGGCACTCAAGGCGATCGCGGCGAAAGCCAATGGCAACAAAGACGTCATGATGAACTCTCCTATTCTTGCTAATGCGGGCTTGCGGTCGGCCGCACGATGATTTCCGACACGTCGACGGAATCCGGCTGCGCGATCGCATAGACGATACTCTGCGCGATGGCTTCCGCCGGAATGCAGATCGATCGATACGCGACCATTGCGTCGCGTGCTGTCGCGTCGGTGATCGTTTCGGCGAGTTCCGATGTCGTCGTGCCAGGCGAAATCACCGTCACACGAATACGGTCGGTTTCCTGCCGCAAACCATCGGAGATCGCGCGCACCGCATATTTTGTCGCGCAGTAGACCGCCGCAGTCGGCGAGACGCTGTGTGCGCCGATCGACGCGACATTGATGATCTGTCCTGCGCCCTGCTTCTCCATGATGGGAAGCGCTGCCGCGATACCGTAGAGGACGCCTTTGATGTTGACGTCAACCATACGATCCCACTCATCGACCTTCAGAGCTGCGAGCGGTGACAACGGCATGACGCCGGCATTGTTGATGATGACATCGAGGCGGCCGAATGTTTCGCGCGCATGCTCGGCGAAAGCCGCCACGCTATGTCGATCGGTGACGTCCAGCTTCATCTGCTCGACGGTGCCGCCATTGAATGTGATGTCCGCGGCGATCTGAGCCAAACGATCGGCCCGGCGTGCGCCTATCACGATCTTCGCCCCTGCCGCCGCAAGCGCTTTGGCGGTGGCCTCGCCAATTCCGCTCGACGCACCCGTTATCGCGACGACCTTTCCGGCAATATTTGCAGTCATTCTTCGTCCTCTTTTTAACCTCGGCAATGAGGTAGAGAACTTGCGGCCCGCGATAAACTTGCCGGAGCGATACGAGCTGTTTAGCCTCGCTAACCAATGGCTGAAGATCTGGAAGGACTGTCCGTTTTCGTCGCCGTCGCCGAGACGTTAAGTTTCACGCGCGCGGCCGAACGCCTGGGTGTGACGCGTTCTTCCGTCAGCCAAACGATCCGGCGCCTCGAAGAGCGAACCGGGACGGCGCTGCTCCACCGCACGACACGCACGGTTCGGCTGACGGAAGCTGGAAAGTATCTCTTCGATATCGCTCAATCGAAGCTGTCGGATCTGCGCTCTGCTTTCGCGGTGGTAAGCGAGATGGCCGGACGGCCTACCGGAAGGCTGCGGCTCGCGGTGTCGTCGATCGCCGAGACTTTTATCGAAGGCGAGCTGCTCGCAGGATTTCTTGCGTCGCACCCGGACATTCTCGTCGACATTCTCATCACCGACGCGGAGTTCGACATCGTTGCCGAAGGTTACGACGCGGGTGTTCGACTGACGGAAGCAATCGAACGCGACATGATCGCAATTCCGGTGTCGGCCGAGCAACGGCAGATCATCGTCGCCTCGCCCACCTATCTCGCGCGTGCCGGTGAGCCGCAGCACCCGAACGATCTTACCCAGCACCAGTGCATCGGCTGGCGGCCTTCGCCTGACGTCGCCCCCTATCGATGGGAGTTCACCGAGAACGGACGCGACATTGATGTTGCGGTGAACCCGCGCGTAACGACAAACGATATGGGCGTCATGCTGCGGCTTGCGCGCGCAGGCGCGGGCATCACCTGCGGCATGGCGGAGACGTTTGCGGCCTCCATCGCGGCAAACGAACTCAAGCAAATTCTCGCCGACTTCTGTCCGCCTTTCGCGGGCTTCCAACTCTACTATCCGAGCCGCCGTAACATGTCCGTGAACCTGCGGGCTCTCGTTGATTACCTTAAAGGAACGAGTTTCCCTAAGACGAGTTGAGCCCGAATGCGCGCCCATGCGTGAACTTGCGTCACCAGCACGGGCCGATACACTCCGCCCTCTTCGGCACGACAAGGTGACATAATGCAAATCGGTTTGATCGGGCTCGGCCGCATGGGCGGCAACATCGTTCGCCGTCTCATCTCCAAAGGAAAACACGACGTCGTCGTTTTCGATCAGAGCACGAAGGCCGTCGATGATCTCGTCGGCATCGGCGCAACCGGCGCAGAGTCGATCGCCGATATGGTCAAGAAGCTGAAAGCGCCGCGCACAGTGTGGATCATGCTCCCGGCCGGTGCGGTTACGGAGAAGACCGTGGAGACTTTCGCGGGTCTCATGGAATCCGGCGATACGATCATCGACGGCGGCAATTCGTTCTGGCAGGACGACGTGCGCCGCGCGAAGACGCTGCGCGAAAACGGCATCCACTACCTCGATGTCGGCACCTCCGGCGGCGTTTGGGGGTTGGAGCGCGGTTATTGCATGATGATCGGCGGCGACAAGGAAACCGTCGATCGCCTCGATCCGATCTTCAGCGTGCTCGCGCCGGGCGCCGGCGACATTCCGAAAACCGACGGCCGCACGGGACGCGATCATCGCGTCGAGAACGGCTATATTCACGCCGGCCCGAGCGGCGCCGGGCATTTCGTCAAGATGATCCACAACGGCATCGAATACGGTTTGATGCAGGCCTATGCGGAAGGCTTCGATATCTTGCGTAACGCCAACATCGAAGCGCTGCCGAAAGAACATCGCTTCGATTTCGACCTCGCCGACATCGCGGAAGTCTGGCGGCGCGGCAGTGTTATTCCGTCGTGGCTCCTCGATCTAACGTCGGCCGCACTCGCGAAGGGCGAACAGCTCGAGAATTACTCCGGGCACGTCGACGACTCCGGCGAAGGGCGCTGGACGATTAACGCCGCGATCGATGAAGCTGTGCCGGCCGAGGTCATCACGGCAGCGCTGTTCGCACGCTTCCGCTCGCGCAAGGATCATACCTTCGCCGAGAAGGTGCTCTCGGCCATGCGCCACGGTTTCGGCGGCCATACTGAGCCTCCCAAGCCATCCGCAGCAAAACCGGCAGCGAAATCCTCATGAATGCTGCGATCGGCGCCAACCGGCCTCCGCGCGTCGCGGAAGGCTGCGGTTTCGTTCTGTTCGGCGTCACGGGCGACCTTGCGCATCGTCTGGTCGTGCCGGCGCTCTACAATCTCGCCGAAGCGGGGCTGCTGCCGAAGGATTTCTGCATCGTCGGCGTGACGCGCTCCGACGTTCCGGCCGACAAGCTGCGCGAAGACCTCAATACGTCGCTCGCGAAATTTATCAAGCGGCCGGTCGATCCGGAGATTGCGAAAAGTGTGCTCGCCTGCCTCAGCACGGTGCGGGCAGATCCAAGCGACCCGGCGTCATTCGATGTGTTGAAGAAACATCTCGGTGAGCTGGAGACGCGGGGCGTAGCGAACTTCATTTTCTATTTGGCAGTGCCGCCAAGCGGGTTTGCGCCGATCAGCCAATCGCTCGCCAACGCAGGCTTGCTGAAGGAACAACAAGGGCGCTGGCGGCGGCTGGTGATCGAGAAGCCATTCGGCACCGATCTCGCCTCGGCGCGGGCGCTGAACCAGCAGCTCCTTGCGCTCGTCGACGAGCATCAGATTTACCGGATCGATCACTATCTCGGCAAAGAGACCGTCCAGAACATTCTCGTGCTGCGGTTCGCGAACGGGATGTTCGAGCCGATTTGGAATCGCAATCACATCGATCATGTGCAGATCACCGTATCGGAAACGCTCGATGTCGCGCATCGCAGCAGCTTCTACGACGCGACCGGCGCGCTGCGCGACATGGTGCCGAACCATCTGTTCCAACTTCTGTCGCTTGTCGCGATGGAGCCGCCGGCGCGCTTCGACGCGCATGCGGTGCGTTCCGAGAAAGGTGAAGTCCTCGCCGCGATCCAGCAGGTCTCGCACGTTGAGGCTTTGGAGAATTCGGTTCGCGGGCAATACACGACAGGCAAAGTCAGCGATCGCCAGGTCGACGACTATCGCACGACAGACGGTGTGGCAAAGAACAGCGCGACCGAAACCTATGCGGCGCTGAAGCTTTCCATCGACAATTGGCGCTGGGCCGGCGTGCCGTTTTACTTGCGCACCGGCAAGGCGCTGCGCGCGAAACGCACCGAAGTCGCGATCCGCTTCAAGCGCGCGCCGTTCTCGATGTTCCGCGATACAGCCATCGATCACTTTGCGCAGAACGATCTCGTCATCAGCATCGAGCCGAACGAAGGCGTGACGCTGCAATTCAACACTAAGGTGCCGGGGCCTGAAATCGCGATCAATGGCGTCGAGATGAAATTCCGCTACGAGGACTACTTCAAAGTCGCGCCGAGCACCGGATACGAGACGCTGCTGTACGATTGCATGACCGGCGACAACATCCTGTTCCAGCGCGCTGACGGGATCGAGGCCGGCTGGGCGGCAGTCGAGCCGTTCATCGAAGCTTGGAAAAGCGCCGGCCAGGACGGCGTGCAAGGCTATGCGGCGGGAAGCGACGGCCCTGCTGCTGCCGACGAACTGCTTGAGCGCGATGGCCGCGCGTGGCGGCGGCTCACACCATGAGTGCGCGTAAACTTGCGGCAATCGTCGTGATGGGCGTCTCCGGCGCCGGCAAAACGACCATCGCGGAAGCATTGGCGGAGTGGCTAGGCTACACGTGCCGCGATGCCGACGAATTCCATCCGCCGGCGAATATCGCGAAGATGAGTGCCGGCACGCCACTAACGGACGACGATCGCTGGCCATGGCTGCGCGCGATAGCTGCCGCGATCGACGTGGCGGGCAAGACCGGAAAGCCGATGGTTGTTACCTGCTCGGCGCTGAAGCATGCTTACCGCGACGTTCTTTTGCATGGCAGAGACGATGTCGTCTTCGCCTATCTCGCAGGATCTCGCGAACTCATCGCTTCGCGCCTGAAGCAGCGGAAGGGGCACTTCATGCCCCCTGCACTGCTCGACAGCCAATTCGCAACGCTTGAAGAGCCACGGCCGGACGAGCCCGTGATCACGCTCGATATCAACCATCCGGTCGACCAGATCGTCGATACGCTTGTCGCGAAACTTCAGCGCGAGCGCTGAGCATTCGGTGCTTGCGCAGGATGCAACGCGCTGTGGATATTATTTGCCGTGTTGATGATCGCGATATGTGTGAGCGCTTGCGGAAAGTTGCCGACCTGGCGCTGTGCGAGCGAATCGTATTGCTCCGCGACGAGACCAACATCGTTCGCGATGTTCGCGACGCGTAAGAACAGCTCACGCGCTTCGTCGATACGGCCGAGTAACACGTAAGCATCCGCAAGCCAGAGCGTACAGGCGAGGAACGCCCCTTCAATCGGCTCCAGCTCGCCATCCCGTTTCTGCCGCGGATCATGGCGCAAGATGAAGCCATCGCGCGTCAGATGCTCCGCGACCGCCTCGATCGTTGCGACGATGCGCTTATCGTTCGGCGGTAGAAATCCGACTGCGGGTAGCAGCAGCAGGCTCGCATCAAGATACGGCACGCCGTAGGCCATCATGAAGTGTCCCCGCTCGCGATCGAACCCGCGTGCGCAAACATCGGCGTGAATGACGTCGCGAATTTTCCGCCATCGCTCGACCGGCGCTTTGAAGCCGTATTGCTCGGCTGTTTTGATGCCGCGATCGAACGCGACCCAGCAGCTCACTTTAGAGAACACATAGTGTTCGCCGGGGCCGCGCGATTCCCAGATTCCGGAATCCGGGCGATCCCAAATCGTGGAGAGATGTTCGAGCAGCGCACATTCCATGCCCCAGCTCGTCTCGTCGAGTTCGATATTCTCCGTGCGCGCCTGGTGGAATGTGTCCATCAGCTCGCCGTAAACGTCGAGCTGAAGCTGCGCGTGCGCGGCGTTGCCGAAACGCACGGGCCGCGAGCGCTCGTATCCGGGCAGCCAATCAGCCTCCCACTCGAGCAAGCGCCGTTGGCCTGTGATGCTGTACATGATCTGCAAATTCGACGGGGCGCCGGCGACCGCACGCAGCAGCCAGTGATGCCAATCGCGGGCTTCGTTCTTGTAGCCGTTGTTCATCAGCGCGAGCAGCGTGAAGGTCGCGTCGCGCAGCCAGCAATAGCGATAATCCCAATTGCGTGACCCGCCGATTTTCTCAGGCAGCGACGTCGTCAAAGCCGCAACGATGCCGCCGGTCGGACGGTACGTCAGCGCTTTCAACACCATCAGCGAACGTTTGACGATATCGGCGTGCTTTCCGTCGTAAGTGCAGTGAGAAATCCACTCTTCCCAGAACGACTCCGTATCGCGAAGCGCATGTTCGGGATTGATCTCGCGCGGCACGTCCTTGTGCGAGGAGTCGTACGTGAGGACGAACGGAACGCAATCGCCTGCCTTCACCTCAAACTCGGAGATCGTCGTGAGGTCCTTGCCGGTGAGCTTCACCGGGGTGCGCAGAACCGCCATGTCGGGACCGGAGATGGCGCGGATGCCGCCGTCGTCCATCTTTTGCACCCACGGCACACTCGCTCCGGAATCGAATCGCAGCACGAGCTCCATCGTCATTGATACGGTGCCGCGATCGCCACACACGAGACGGACGATGTCGGAGGCTTCGCCGCGCGGCGGCATGAAATCGATCAGCGTGACGTCGCCGTCGGCGCAACGGAACGTCGTTTCGAGGATCAGCGTATCGGCACGATATTTGCGCGAGCTCTCGGTCACTTCGTCACGCGGCGCGATCAGCCAGCGGCCGTTGTCGCTTGTACCGAGAATTGCGGCAAAGCACGCTTCCGAATCGAACGACGGCCAACACAACCAATCGATCGAACCATTGCGGCCGACGAGCGCGCCGGTGAGACAATCGCCGATCAGCGCATAGTCTTCGATTTTCGAGGGAAGTTCGGCCAACACACTTACTCGCAGCAGACATGCAGCAAACCCAACGGCTTACCTTCCCATTGGTTCATTCACGAAGCAGCGACGACGCTGAATACGCTGGACAACAGCGGTAACCCAGTGGCAGCATTCGGGCGGCGGCACATCATGCCGCGCAAAGGACGAGAACAACAACCATGTCCTTGATGCGAGAGAATTTGGCTGCCTGGGTCATCGCGATTGCTGCGCTGCTCGGCGCCGTCGTTTCGCTCTACAACTACGTGACACCGCTGACGGGAATTGATGGCACGGGCGGCGCCCTCCTCGTCATCGTGTCGTCGTTGATCCTCGCGGGTGCCGCGATCCTCCTGGCGACGTGCCGGCTCGGCACCTTTCTCCGGCGCTTTCTGAAATTCTCAGCGTTGCTCGACATCGCGGGCACGTCATTCGCGGCCTACCTGCTCGAAACTCAATCTCTGTTGGCCCTTATGGCTGTTTGTTTCGTCGCTTGGCTGTTGATGGTTTTCGCGCACACTCAGTATTCGGCGCCGATCGCGCATCAATCGAAAGGCTAGTCATGGCTCGCATGAGAACCTTTCGCGCAACGGTCGCGCTTCTTGGTCTTGCACTTCCGTTTGGCGGCGCTTCGGCGCAGCAAACGTGGTCGCATTTCAATGGCGATCTCAAAGCGCAGAAATATTCGCCGCTGACGCAAATCACGCCGGAGAATGTCGGCAAGCTGCGCGCGGCTTGGCGCGTACACACTGGCGACAAAGCCGGCCCGGGTGTCGGACCGACGGGCGTGCACAATCGGCCGATGCCGCCACGCGGAAAAATTCCGGCGACGGTGTGGTCGGCGACGCCGATTTTCGTCAACGATACGCTTTATCTCGGCACGCCGTTCTATCGCATCTTCGCGATCGAGCCAGACACGGGCCGCGTGAAGTGGACGTATGACTCAAAGTCGGCGCTCGAAGCACTGACGCAGCCGGATCTGAAAAATCGCGGTGTCGCCTATTGGCAATCGGTGACCGCCGATGCGGGCCAGCCGTGCCAGAAGCGCGTCTATATCGGCACGATGGACGCGAAGCTGCATTCGGTCGACGCGGACACGGGACAAACGTGCAAAGACTTCGGCAAGGACGGCGTCGTCGACATCAACGTTTGGAACTCGGCAAAGAACAAATGGCCGCTCTCGATCTTGCAGCCGCCGACCGTGTTCAAAGATTTCCTCTTCGTCGGCTGGGCCGGGAAGGATTGGGAAGATAGCGAAGCGCCCGCGGGCTCGCTGTTCGCGCTCGATGCAAGGACCGGCGAGCTGCGCTGGACGTTCGAAGCGCTACCGAAAGACATCGCGGCGAAGACCGGCACGTCGAATATCTGGGCCAGCATGTCGGTCGATGAGGAGCGCGACATTCTTTACATCCCGGTCAGCTCGCCGAGCCCGAACTTCTACGGCGGCAACCGCCTCGCGCCGATCCCGCTCGGCACGTCAGTTACAGCGCTGAAGATTCAAACCGGCGAGATTCTGTGGAGCCGGCAGCTCGTTCATCACGACCTTTGGGATTTCGATACGAACTCCGCCGCGACTCTCGTCGACATCACGAAGGACGGACAGACGATCCCGGCGCTCGTGCAAACGTCGAAGCAAGGCTTCATCTACGTACTTAATCGCCTGACCGGGGAGCCGATCTACCCGATCGACGAACGGCCTGTGCCGCAGTCGAAAGTCGACGGCGAAGTATCGTCGCCGACGCAACCGTATGTCGCTAAGCCACAGCCGGTCGTCGGCGATCAGTTTCCCGGCATCTTCTGGCTCGCCGACGTGTCGAGCGGCGGCTATTGCACGCGCACACTCAAGACGCTGGTGAACGAAGGCCGCTTCACCCCGCCGAGCCTGCAAGGGTCGCTGATCTATCCGGCGACGATCGGCGGCGTCGAATGGGGCGGCGGTGCAGTCGATCCGGGTAAGCAAATCTTCGTCGTCAACAACACCAGCGCTGTGCAGATCTACAAATTGCTCAAGCGCGACGACTACAACAAAGCGACGAGCGTCGGCGGCTCGGAGACCGGCGGCTATTTCCCGATGCTCGGTGCGCCATATGGCATTCAGCTCACGACCTTCCTCAACCCGCTCGGCATGCCGTGCTGGAACCCGCCTTACGGTTCGATCTCGGCCTACGATCTCAAGACCGGCGAACGCCTGTGGAATAAGCCTTTCGGCCGCGTTCAGAAGTGGGGCTTCTACATGCCGGAATCGTGGGGCACCGTCACCATCGGCGGCCCGGTTGTTACTGCGAGCGGCCTCATCTTCATCGGCGCGTCGATGGACTCGCGCGTGCGCGCGCTCGACATGAAGACCGGTAATGTCTTGTGGCAAGCCAACGTCTCGGCGCCGGCCGTCTCGCTGCCTGCCGTCTACCAATACAAATCGAAGCAGTATGTCGTCTTTGCTGCGGGCGGAAACTCGATCCTCACGCCGCGAGTCAGTGACGAGATCGTCGCCTTCACACTTCCGGATTAACGCGAGCTATTATGCAAGAAGAGCCCAATTCGTTTCACCGGCATACCAAGCTTTTCGCCGCATTCGTCGTGCTGGCGATCGTGGCTTGGGCGATGTGGAATTTGATCCTCGCATAGCTGATCAACGATACGATATCGGGGCTATTGCGGTCTTGCTAAGCGCGCCGTTTCGGCTCCACTCTGGTGTCAAACGACAATCAGCTGAGGCGAGGCCGATATGAGCAACGTGTTTCAACTCGATAAAGATCAGATGAGCGCCGCGGAGTGGGAAATACGCTGCGATCTCGCGGCGCTCTACCGCGTCGTCGATCATCTCGGCTGGACGGACCTGCTCGACACGCACATGTCGGTTCGCGTTCCAGGCGAACCAAACGCGTTCCTCATCAACGACTATGAAGAGATGTTCGACGAGATCACCGCGTCGAGCTTGGTGAAGATGGATATGGACGGCAACGTCCTCGGCCGTCAGGGTCGTCACAACGCCGCCGGCTTCACGATCCACAGCGGTGTTTACAAGGCGCGGCCGGATGCGAATTGCGTGATGCACACGCATACGCGCGCCGGCGGCGGTGTCTCGTTGATGAAGAAGGGCATCCGGCCGATCAGCCAGGATGCGCTGCATATCTACGACGATCTCGTCTATCACGAATACGGCGTGCCGGCGTCGAAGGAAGAATGCGAAGCGCTCGGCGTCAGCTGCCAAGCGGGAAGCCACGTCATCCTGCACAATCACGGTTTGCTGGCGGTCGGCGATACGATTCCGGGAACGCTGCGCAAACTCTACATGATGGAGCGCGCCTGCGAGATCGAGCTCATTTCGCGGCAACTCGGCGAGGAGCCGATCATGATCGAAGACAGCATCATCGAGCGCGCGGCGCGGCGCATGAAGCAAGTGCGCGCCGAGCCAGCGTACGGCGTGAGCTATTTCAAGGCGCTCAAGCGCCAGCTCGAGAAGCTCGGTAAGAACGACTGCGCGCGTTGATCCTGTAGCGGTAGCTGAAGGCCGGTCGACTCACGGCACTGTTATTGTTGGGAATCGTTGTCTTGGCATCCTCGGCTGGGCGTCGGGCGTTAGGTGTTGTACGCTTAGGTTCAGCAACGGCTTCATCGCCGGGAGGAATCGACATGACCACCGTCATATTGAACCGCCGCAACATCATCGCCGCCGGCGGCACCGTATTCGCAGCCGGAGTTTCCGGCCTCTGGGTGCCCGCGGAAGCTCAGGGCGTCGCGCCGACGCCATCGATGTCGGGCGGCTCGAACAACTATCGCAAGGGTGCCGCCATCGTCGAACGGATCGGCAAAGGCGGCTTCGTAATGAGCGGCACCGTGCGACGCGCGGGCGATGGTTCGCCGCTCGCCGGGCAACGCATCCAGATTTGGGCGCACACCACGGAAGGCCAAGAGCACGAGCCGCAAAGTCATGGCGCCACGCTGACCGATAAGAACGGCGCGTTCCGCCTCGAGATGCCGCAGATCATTCCGGTGTTCGGTCAACCGCACGGACATCTCGCATACGACAGCGGCGAATTCAAAACGGTCTTTCTCCGCCCAGTTATGAAGAGCGCGAAGGACAAGAGCCTCGAAGCGCACTTCGTCCTTCAATCAGCCTGACAACAATCGAGAACTTGCAGAATGAATGCCGCGAAGGTGACCCTGATCTGGGCCGCCCTTGCGGCTGCCATCGGCGTGCCGATAGCCCTGGCAGCGACAAGTTCGCTCCTCGAGTATCGCGGCGCCGTTTACATCGTTGGCGGCTTCGCGGGAATCATGGCGCTCGGCCTCCTGCTCGTTCAGCCGCTATTGATCGGCGGATACCTGCCCGGCCTGACGGGCTATCGCGGGCGCCGGGTCCACCACTGGATCGGCGGCGCGCTGGTCGCTGCCATCGTTGTTCACGTCATCGGGCTCTGGATCACCAGCCCGCCGGACATGATCGACGCGCTCACCCTTACGTCGCCGACGCCCTTCTCATTGTGGGGCGTGATCGCCATGTGGGCGATTTTCGCGACCGGGGCGTTCGCTGCGCTGCGGCGGCGCCTGGGCCTGCGGCCGCGGGTCTGGGGCAGCATCCACATGGTGCTGGCGGTGATCATTGTAGTTGGGAGCGTCGCTCACGGGCTGCTGATCGAGGGCACAATGGAAACGATGTCGAAGGCGGCGCTGTGCGCGCTGGTCGTCATCGCGGCTGTGAAAGTTATCTCCGGCCAAGTGCTGCGGCGTCGGACTGCACTGCGCGAGCGAAGCGACGCGCGGCCGCAATAGCCTGCCGTTAGGCTCGAGCGCTTTTTAACCGGCGTACCCAGATACGTGAAACTTTCGACGCAACCCTTTCGAATCTCGCGGGTTGAAGCTGTTATGACAACTTCAGGCAACGACAAGACTGCCGCTCTCGGCCAAGAGGCACTCGATGCCGTCGCCGACGAGCTGCGTGCGAGCTTTCGTCGCGACGAAGCCAAGCCCGCTTATCTCGGCGACCGCATGTTGCCGGCCGATATGGAGCGAAAGATCACCGAGATCGAACGCAGCGTACAGACGCGAGATCTCGGTGTCTCAGCGGTCGAGAGTGCGCTCATACCGGAATTGACGGATACGCCGAGAGAGGAACGTACCGTAGCTCAGATCGCAGACATGATTCGCGATGAGCTCGGCGCGCCGCAGCTCGATCTCGATATTCGCGATACCGAGACGGAAGGGTGGCAGGTGCGCACAAACCAGCCCAATCTCAGCAAGCCGAACATTTTCGACATCATGAAAGTCGCTAACCGCCTGCAGCAGCGCTACGTGCTGCAGCGCTAACGACCTCACGAAACGTGAGGTGTGCGTGGCCGTATCGGTGTTTTCGATGCAGCCGGCTGTCGGCTGAATGCCCAATAGACCGCATAAGAGATCGCCACAGCCGCGACAAACGGGCCGAGCAGAGATAAACTTGCGATGTCTACAAGGGACGCGAACGACTCCATTTCCAACATGGCCGCCTCGCTGATTCGTGTTTCGGTAAATCAAGTATCCGGCGTGCAAAATGTTCCTAGGTGTGTGTTCCGCGACCTATTCACCGAACCGGGCTGTCGTGTAGATAGGATGCGTTCCCGCCGTTGGGCGCGGACATGCATTCGGCACCGGCATCTTCCGTGGAAGCATGACAGAACAAGCAAAAAAGTCGCGGCCCATCAAAGCGATACGATTTCAAACCCTTCCGGTAATCCTCGCGGCCTTCGTGGTTCTGGCGCCCCTCAGCCTTGAGGCTGCGCCACGAAAAACCAAGGCATCGCGCCCTGCGCAGGCCGCCGAAGCGACCGCGCCGCGTCAAGCCGGCGAGCCGATCATGGCGATCGTGTCGATCAAGTCACAGCAGGTCACGCTTTACGACGCCGACGACTGGATCGTGCGCGCGCCGGTGTCCACCGGCACCAAAGGGCGCGAGACCCCGGCGGGCGTCTTCGCTTTGGTCGAGAAGAAGGAAGACCATCGCTCGAACATGTACGACGATGCCCACATGCCGCATATGCAGCGCATCACGTGGAACGGCATCGCGATGCATGGCGGGCCTCTCCCAGGATATGCGGCGTCGCACGGCTGCGTGCGTCTGCCTTTTGGATTTGCGGAACGCATCTTCGGCAAGACGCGCATGGGCATGCGCGTCATCATCTCGCCGAACGATGCGGCGCCGGTCAGCATTGCTCACCCTATGCTTTTCTCGTCGCAAGCGGACGCCGTCGCGGCGGCGCCTTCACGCGCGCAAACGCTTTCACGCGAGGCCGAGGACGCCGCCAAAGCCGTCGACGCCGCGAAGAAGGCCGTGGTGACGACAGCGCGCGACGCCAAACCCGTCAGTGCCGCGCTACGAAAGTTCGAAGCTGCCAAGAAACGCGCGGACGTCGAGCTCGCCGCCGCCGAGAAAGCCCTCGCCAACGCGAAAGACGATGCGGCCAGAGCGAAGGCCGAGGAGCGTCAGCAAAAAGCTGCAGCGAAGGCCGCTGAAGCTTCGGCACAGCTTGAGGCCACTCAGGCCGACGGGAAAGCGAAGCTCGACGCTGCAGCCGCCGCCAAGGAAGCCGTGAAGGCAGCGGAGACGAAGAAGACCGAAACCGCGAAGGCGGCGCGCGATGCAAAGCTCGCGTCGGTGCCGGTCTCGCTCTACGTCAGCCGCGCGACGCAAAAGCTTTACGTCCGGCGCTCTACGCAGAAACCGGAGCCGGATGGTGGCGAGCGCTACGACTACAGCATCGAAGTTCCGATTCAGATCCGCAATCCCGAGAAGCCGATCGGCACTCACGTCTTCACCGCGATGGCACGCGGCGACAATGGTTTGCGCTGGTCGGCGGTAACGATCGACGAAGCCGACAGCGCGAAGGATGCGCTTGATCGCATCACGATCCCGAAAGATGTGCTCGACCGTATCGCACCTACGGCCCTGCCACGTTCGTCGATCATCATTTCGGATGAGCCGCTGAGCCGCGAAACAAACTACCGCACCGAGTTCGTCGCGGTGCTGAGCAAGCAGCCGCAGGGCGGCTTCATCACACGCAAGCCGACGCCGAAAGTCGAAGTCGCAAGCGCTCGAGAGGACGATTACGGCGGACCCTTCTCGTGGTTCCAGCAACGCCGAGCCCCCGAGCCACGCTATGACCCGTGGGGCCGCGAGCCACGCTATCAACCGCAGCCGCAGCAACCACAACGCGGGTGGCGTTGGTAGGAGTTTAAGGTTCGCGCGCCGACGCTGCCAAGGTAAACCCGATTTAACGTCCTGGCATCGATCCAATTTTCAGAAAATTAGACCGTCCCTGTTACGTTTCGGCACATAACAGAGGGGGACGATACATGAAGACTTGTGTGTGGGAAGAGATGGGCCGAATTTCTTTCGTCGCTGACGGCGACGGCACGCCCGGCACGGTGGTCTATGGCGAAGCCATCATCGCAGGGCAGCGTCTAGCAGGATATTTCCTCGACGACGGCACGCCAGTGCGTCGCGAAGGTCAGACGCGTTTCGTACGCCTGCGCCCTGAAACGGTTTTCATTCGTCAGGCCGCTTGAAGGCGAGATAATCGCCGTCGCCGCGCGCGTTGACGCTCCGGCTGATGGCGGCGTCGAGAGACTGTTCGGTAAACGGCTTCTGCAACACCTGCGCTTCTGCGTAACGCGGATCAATTCCGGTCTTTCCGTATCCGCTGGTGAAAACGAATGGGATCCCGCGCGCGAGCAGCATTTCCGCGATAGGATACGATGTATCGCCTCGCAGGTTGATGTCGAGTACCGCGACATCGACATCCGCATCGCGCGCGGCTGCGAGACCTTCGCCGAGCGTTGCCGCAACCGTCGTGATCTCGAAGCCGAGATTGTCCAGCATGTCTTCGGTGAGCATCGAAATTAAAAACTCGTCCTCGACGACAAGGACCCGTCCGCGCTTACGCATTATCTCGCAGTGACCTTGTCGTTCGGATTCGGCGACACCGCCCGTGTCGCGTCACCAACGCCCTCGAATACCTACGGTTCCGTACGCTGGGCGCGGAAGGGCCTCGGTACCGTCACCGAGCCCAAGAGCCGACTGGTCACCGGCGATCGGCTTGAGTTAAAGTCGAACCGCCCGATGAGAATAGAGAGCACCCGAATGGACGCGGCGAACTCGGTTGAACGCCGCGAGCATGATCGCATCGATAGTGAGATCGCGCGCGTTGCCAAGAGCAGCGATCCCTTCGCGGCGGCGGTTCGCACGACGCGGATGCCGATGCTCATTACGGATCCGGCAAAGCCCGACAATCCCATCGTATTTGCCAACGACGCCTTCAGCCGTTTGACCGGGTATACGCGCGAAGAGATCATCGGGCGTAATTGTCGCTTCCTGCAAGGCCCACGAACCGACATGGCCGGCGTGGCCAAAATGCGAGACGCGATCGAGCGGCGTGTACCGATTGAGATCGAACTACAAAATCATAAGAAAGACGGCGAGGTTTTCTGGAACCGGGTGCTCATCTCTCCGGTGTTCGACGAGAGCGGTGCCCTCACCTATTTTTTCGCGTCTCAGTATGACGTGACGCTTGAGCGCGATCAGCTGGTACGCCTACAGCGAGACCGCGACGCACTTGAGGCTGAGGTTGAGCGTCACGCGTCGGATCTGATGCGGCGTGAAGACAGACTGCGTTTCATTCTAAAAGCTGGTCGCTTGGGCATTTGGACTCTGGACCTGGCCGATCAGCGTCTCGTCGCTTCGCCCATCTGCAAAGAGAATTTCGGACGCGGCGAGAGTGATCCATTCGGCTACGCCGATCTCCTTGAGGCGATACACCCCGACGATCGCGACCGCATGCGGATCGCGGTCACTCAGTCGATCGAAACCCATAAGGACTACGACATTGAATATCGGATTTTGACTCCGAGGGGTGAGCTACGTTGGATCCTCATCCGTGGCCAAGCTCATTACGCTGCCGACGGCAGCCCTCTCAGTATGGCCGGGATTTCGATCGATATAACCGACCGCAAAAGAGGCGAAGATCATCGCGATCTTTTGGCGGCCGAACTCAACCATCGGGTCAAGAACTCGATGGCCACGATGCAATCGATTGCGCATCAGACATTGAGAAATGCCGCGACCCTCGAGCAAGCCCGTACGACACTTGACGCGAGACTGCAGTCACTATCATCGGCGCACGACGTCCTCACACGGGAGAACTGGGAGGGCGCAACAATCGCCGAGATCGCGGACGGCGCGTTGGGACCGTTTCGCGCGGCCAATGCCAATCGTTTTGCAGCCGGCGGCCCCTCCATTCGGCTTTCGCCGCGCGCCGCCCTGGCGCTCGTGCTGGCACTGCACGAACTGGCGACGAATGCGGTCAAGTATGGCGCGCTGTCGAACGAAGACGGCCGCGTGATCCTCAATTGGTCTATGACCGACGGCGCGCAAGACGATAGCTTCTCGCTGCGCTGGGAAGAAGTTGGAGGACCTCAGGTTTCCGCACCAAGCCGCAGCGGCTTCGGAACCAGAATGATCGAGCGAGCGCTTGCTGCCGAGATCGGCGGCACCGCCCGGATCGACTATCGGCCGAGCGGAATCGTTTTTTCCCTGGAGGCATCGTTGATCGCCGAAGATCAGCGTCCGTAGCGCGCGACACCTCCCACACCAGCAGCGCGAAACACGCTCCTCGGCGTGCGTGCCTGCGTTTCTCAAGCCGTGTTACCGGTCCATTAGGCGTAGCCTCTTGGAACACCCGACCGCGACAGCACTTGTCGTCGTTCATTGGTCCAAAAGGATGCTCGACATGATTGCCCGTCTTACCGTCGCGCTTTGCGCAGGCTTGTCATTCGCACCCGCTGCAGCGCTTGCTAAGTCGCCTGAAGATCCCGCCGTCGAAGCCTGCCGCACCACAGGACTGCTCGCGCTTAAAGAGCGCTCGCCCACCCTGAAAGATCTTGTCTTCGATATGGAGACGCTGGCGGTCTCGAAGGCGAACACGTCGGTCGAAGATGTGCCGGTGCGCTTGGTGGTTATGGGCGAGGCTTATCTGGAGCGAAAAGAAACCGGCGGCGCGCATCGGTTCGTCTGCCTGATCGGCGAAAAAGGAAAAGTGCTGCTCACTTTTTTCACGAGCAAATAGCTTTAAGCCTTCCGTGATCCATCTGCCTGATCGCGATTGCGGCGAGCGCGCCGTTGCTTGGAGCGCGCCCGCCGCAGTGCGATCGAAAGTTTAAAGGCCCCAAGGGGTCCCATAGTGATCGTGAACCTTGCGGCCACGTTGTTCGTCGCTCCAATCCCAATCATCATCGTTGGCGTATTTCGGCGCGCCTTCGAGCTGATCCTTGGAAATGTTGGTGCGGTAACCGCCGAGATTGGTGTCGTATTTCAGCGCGCCCCACGGCACCGGATAGTGGTCGTGGCCCATGCCGAGAAAGCCGCCGAAGGCCAGCACGGCGTAGCCGACTTTGCCGGACGGCTTATCGATCATGATGCGCTCGATCGATCCGATCTTTTCATCGCCGGTTCCGTAAACGGCAGTGCCCTCAACCTTATCGCTGCCGATGAGATTTCCGGTTTCTTTCTGTTCAGCCATGGTGTCCTCCACGAGTTGGTCTGCGCAGCCCAACGTGCCGTGCGCGCGTTGCGTTCCGGCGCCGTGGCGCTTTCGGCTCTCCACAAGCATCGCGCATCCGCGAAAGGTGGCAGGACGCCGGTAGCGGTGCGCCAGCGTTCCAAACAGCGAAGAATGTGCCGGCCTTGAGCGACCGGTCGGCCGCCTTGCGCGTAGGTCCTGCATAGGCCGCGGCGCAAGAGACGATCTCGTCACGATTGATCGCGGACGCCGCGACGTCGTGCAAAAGCTGACCTCGCCGAAAGGAGCCTACCATGAAGATTATGCTGTCGGCCGCTTTAACGGCCGCGACCGTGTTCGCCTTGTCGATCACATCAGCGAGCGCAGCGCGTTGGTGCGACGGATTGCGCGCAATCTCACTGGTGACAGCAAGTCGGCCGCGGCAGACCTCACAGATCGGTTGCGCGCACGCAAAATCGATCTCGGACGTTACGAGGGGTCATCAGTCTGAGCCCTAGCGATCCTGTAGGGCCCATCGCGTTTGATGATTGGCATTCCGCGCCAGCTCAATCGCACGAGCTTGCGCTCCAGCAGATGATCGACGGCCGCGTGCACCAACGGCATCAACGCCGGCCAGTCGCTGGAGTGAGGACGAGCCAAAACGCGCGCTATCTCGCTGGGACAGATCGTCTTCATCGGCGCGCGCCGTTCCAACAGCTCCATCGCTCGTCGGGTCGCATCCTCAGCGGTCGGAGTCTCCCGCTGATCGCCGCTCTGCCGCCGCGCCACTATGTGCGCCGTCCGGACACCAGCGATGCGACGAAGAGCATGAGGCCGGCGAGGCCGATCAGTTGAAGCTCAATCATGAGTGAGGACCCACACTAGAACCAGCGTCCGCGACCGTACAGTCCGCCGCCGGCGAACAGGATGACCAGAATGATGATGATCAGGGTTGTGTTGCTCATGTGAAGCTCTCCCGGGCGTTCGCGCATAGCGCAGACGGTGCGCAACATTGCGCGACGCCGCGGAAGGAACGACAGCCGGACGAGAAACGTTCCAGTTCGCCGGGCTTTGTTTGAAAGCCCTCCATCCGGGAGTCCGATCTATGGCCACAACGAAAAAACGATCGTCGAAAAGCGCGACGGCTCAGACCGGCGCCGGAGGCGAGCTGCATCAGACCGCGACGGCTGCGGATGCGAGGATCACCACCAATCACGGCGTACCGATCGGCGATAACCAAAATTCGCTCAAGGCGGGCGCGCGCGGACCGTCGCTGCTGGAAGACTTCGTGCTGCGCGAGAAAATTCAGCACTTCGACCATGAGCGCATTCCGGAGCGCATCGTGCACGCGCGCGGCTCGGCCGCGCACGGCACTTTCGAGCTGACGCATTCGCTCAAAAAATTCTCCCGCGCAAAGATCCTCACTGAGGTAGGTGCGAAGACCGATGTGTTTGTGCGGTTCTCGACCGTCGCGGGCGGTGCCGGCTCTGTCGATACGCCGCGCGATGTTCGCGGCTTCGCGGTCAAGTTCTACACGAAGGAAGGCAATTGGGACTTGGTCGGCAACAATATCCCGGTGTTCTTCATCCAGGATGCGATCAAATTTCCGGACCTCATTCACGCCGTCAAGATGGAAGCCGACCGCGGTTATCCGCAGGCCGCGAGTGCTCACGATACGTTTTGGGATTTCATCGGTCTGATGCCGGAGTCGACCCACATGATCATGTGGGCGATGTCGGATCGCACCATTCCGCGTTCCCTGCGCATGATCGAGGGCTTCGGCGTCAATACCTTCAGACTGCTCGACGACAAGGACCGCGCCACCTTCGTGAAGTTCCATTGGCGCCCGAAGCTCGGCACGCAATCGACGTGCTGGGATGAGGCCGTGAAGATTGCCGGCGCCGATCCGGACTACCACCGGCGTGATCTCTACGAGGCGATCGCCTCGGGCAATTTCCCCGAATGGGATTTCGGCGTTCAGGTCCTGACCCAGGAACAAGCCGACAAGCTTCCCTTCGACATCCTCGACGCCACCAAGGTCATCCCGGAAGAAATGGTCCCGCTGAAGATCATCGGCCGGCTTGTGCTCAATCGGAATCCCGACAACTTCTTTGCCGAGACGGAGCAGTCCGCGTTCCTGCCGACCAACATGCCGCCGGGAATCGATGTTTCGGAAGACCCGTTGCTGCAGGGCCGCCTCTTCTCCTACCAGGACACACAGCTTTCGCGGCTCGGCACCGTGAACTTTCATCAGATCCCGATCAACCGCGCGAAGGGCTGCCCGTTTCAGAACATGCAGCGCGACGGGCAGATGCAGACGCAGGTCTTCACCGGACGCGCCAATTACGAGCCCAACAGTCTGGCGCAAGCCGGTGAACAGGCCGGGCCCCGCGAAGATGCGTCGGCTGGTTTCAAAACCTATGCGCTGCCGCTTGACGGCGTTAAAATCAGGCAACGCTCGGAGAGCTTTGCCGACCATTTCTCGCACGCACGGCTGTTCTACCGATCGCAGACCGAGAGCGAGCAGGCTCACATCGCGAGCGCGCTTGTCTTCGAATTGTCGAAAGTGACGCTCCCGCATGTCCGCGCGCGCGTCCTCGCGAATGTGAGAAATGTCGACGAGGACCTCGCCGCACGCGTTGCGAGCGGCATGAACGTGGAGTTGCCGGCCGCGTCGAAACCGGCCGTCGCGCCGATCGATATGAAGCCCTCGCCGATGCTGCGCATCGTCGGCAAATACCCTGAGAGTTTACAGGGCCGCGCCGTCGGCATTCTCGTCACCGATGGTGCCGACGGCGCCGTCGTCAATGCGGTGCGCAAAGCAGTCGAAGCCGAAGGCGGCACCGTGAAGATCGTCGCGCCGAAAATCGGCGGTGTGACTCTGAAAAACGGTAAGGTGCTGGCCGCGGACGGGCAGCTCGCCGGCACCCCGTCGGTCTTGTTCGACGCTGTCGCGATCATTGTGTCGGAAGACGGTTGCGCCGAGCTCGTCACCGAAGGCGCGGCCGTCGACTTTGCCAAAGACGCATTCGGGCATCTCAAAGCCATCGGTCACAGCGCGGAGGCGCAGCCGTTGCTGGAGAAAGCCGGCGTTGTCGCCGATGACGGCGTCGTCCTGCTGGCGCGCGACGTCGAAGCATTTTTGACACCGGCGCGCACCCGGCAATGGGACCGCGAGCCGAGCGTCCGAATGCTTGCTTAGCGCTACGTTCCGATCACACACGGCCGCCGTCCGACACGCGCCGGGCGGCGGCAACGCGGATTTCACTCGGCGCCGGCAGCCTTCTTTTTGCTGCGTTTCGCAGGCGTGACCGCTGCCGTCTCGGCCTCTTCGGCCAGCGTTGCTTCGCGCATCAGCCGCTCCTCACGGAGCTTCGCCGTCCGCGTGATCACCGCGTCGCGTGCAGCCGTGTAAGCAATCGTTCCGGCTTCGCCCTCGGCTTTTGCCTGAGCCTTGCGGAAGTGTGTTTCGGCTTTCTTGGTTTCCTTCTCGCCCACCGCGAACTCCTTTGTCATGCGTTCGGCACAGTGCGCCGATCGGCCGCCTCTGCAGCCGCGCGTTTGTCGGCCCGCGCCGTGTAGGTATCGGCGGCACGGTTCAGCCGCTCGGCCATTGCGGGATCCTGCGCAACACGCGCCATCTGCCGCAGATTCTGCGCGGCGGCGCGTAGCCCTTGGCTGCTTTCCTTTGCGCCGCCCGGCGATGCGCCTTGTGTATGCGACCATGCTGTCATCGCGGCTCTTTCCGATCTGCGATGAAAACTCTTCAGCGCAACCACCAACGCACGCCCCTACCGATTGTTGCATCAGAGCAATGTTTATCCCACGGGGACGACCGGGCGAGCGCCCCGGACCGGTGTCAGCGCATCAGGCCGGCAGCGCGCAGAGCGCTTTCAATGGTGTTGGTGACGGACGACGCCAGCGGCGAGGAAGCCGATGGTGTCGGGCGCTGTGCAGATCCGGCCGGCGCTACGGGTTCAGCATCTCTCGGCATCGCTGGCGAACTTGCGATAGGCGCGCTTGTCGCAGGCGATTTTGCGACAACAGTCCGAGACGCGGATGCTTTCGTAAGACCCCAGGACCGTGCGATCTCGCGCGTCGAGGAGATACCGGCGTCAAGCATGAACGGCCCGATCCGGCCGACAGCGTCGCCGCCGCGCAGCGGCAGCCCATGGCCCATTCCGGCAATGACGATCTCCTCGATCGCGACGCTCCCGTTCGCGCCGTCCCAACTGCGGCGGATGTGCCGATCGCCGCGCTCGATCCGTGTCGGCGTTTCGGGCACGCGATGCGGACCGCGCCACTGCGCGACAAGTGCGCCCGCGTTGGCGACGGCAACCGTGCGATCCGCGTCGCCGTGCCAGATCGACACGGACGGCCATTGGCCCTGATGCGTCGATCGCGCACTGATCAACGCCTGCAGTTGCGCTTCGGACGGCAACCCGTGGCCGCGCATGCGGTCGAAAGCTTCGGGAACGGACTGCGCAACACCGTGGGCAAGACCCGCGATGATCGCTCCGCCCGCGAACACATCCGGGTAACACGCGAGCATCGAGGCGGCCATCGCGCCGCCTGCCGACAGCCCGGTGATGAAGATGCGGCTGCGATTAACATTATGACGCGCGATCGTTGCCTCGATTAGCGCGTGGATCGAAGCCGCCTCCCCGGCGCCGCGGGTCGTGTCCGCGGCGTTGAACCAATTGAAGCAGAGGTTGGCGTTGTTTGCGCGTTGCTGTTCCGGATAAAGCACGACAAACGACTGTTCATCGGCAAGCTGCGACCAGCCTGACCCAACATCAAAAGCATCAGCGTCCTGCGTGCAGCCGTGCAAAGCAACGATAAGCGCTGAACCCGCCGCGATGCCGGCCGGCACATAGATTTTCGCATTGAGCCGGCCTTCGTTGCGCCCTGCAGGCGGAAATGGCGCGAGGCGCGACGGTTGGGTTTGGCGCGCAGCTCGGTCCGCGGAAGTCTTCATCGCGTTCAAACGCGCAAGCGTGTCGGATAGTGATCGCATCGTTGGCCTCCACCGCCGCTCGGATGAGCCGACGCCCACTACAACTGGCTCAGGATAGAAGAGTTGCTGCAGTGCAGCAATTTTGTTTTTGGCCAGCCGTGTGCGTGCGTTCGGTGCGGAGCGAACGTTGCACGAAGGGCAAGCTTGCCGGGTGAGTGCGACGTCACCTGCGTGATTGGCGAGAACTGCAGGTGGAAGCCGGATCGTCGCGATGTGCGTGAAGCAGTGACGCACACGATGCGATCGCAGTTCTGCTTCGTTTATGAATCGCCGTGACACGCGATGCGCGACACGCGATGCGAACGCTCGAAAGTTATTTTGTCGCAGTACGCGCGGTGGCGCTCGCCCACTTTCATCTGAGTACCTTATTTCCGCGATCGCAGAATCGAATGACGCCCGCTGTGCTTTCTCCGGCACATAGGTTTCCGCTGTTCGTGTGTTCTTGTGTTGCCAGTGGGGAAACGCTGGGCTTGGAGATTCTCAAATGTTCAAAACACTGACCGCTGCATCAATCGTCGCATTGTGTGCCGCCGCGCCCGCTCTTGCTGCCGACCTCGGCCGCCCTGTCTACAAGGCGCCGATGGTCATGCCGGTCTACTTCTCGTGGAACGGCTTCTACATCGGCGGCAACGCCGGTTACGCGTGGAGCCACGAAGACGTCCGCACCACTGGACAATCGACGGCGAATATCGCCAACGTCGCCGGCGGCGCACGTCCCGCGAATGTCGGCATGCGGCCTTCCGGTTTCACCGGCGGTGCGCAGATGGGCTACAATATGCAGGCCGGCAATTGGGTCTATGGCATCGAGGCCGACATCGCCTACACGGACCTCAGTGAAACCCGCACGATCGTGACGACCGGGCTTGCCCCGGGCTTTGCGCCGAACCTGCAGAACACGTTTCGGCAAGAGCTGGAATATCTCGGCACAGTGCGCGGACGTCTCGGTTATTCGTGGGATCGCACCCTGCTCTACGTGACCGGCGGTTTCGCGTATGGCGGCGTCAACAACAGCGCCACCTTCACGGGCGCCAACGGCGCAGTCGTCCAGTTCCAAGGCGGGCGCGATCGCATCCGCACCGGCTATGCGATCGGCGGCGGTGCCGAGCATGCGCTCGCTGGCAACTGGAGCGTCAAACTCGAGTATCTGTATTACGATCTCGGCCGCGACAACATCAATGTCGCCTTGGTTCCCGGCAGCCTTGGCGCTCCGACCGGCTACAACAGCCGCTTCGACAATTCCGGACATCTTGTGCGCGCCGGCATCAACTATCGCTTCGGCGGTGTGCCGATCGTCGCGTCTTACTAAGCGCTTGAATGTTTGACGCTAAACCGCCTCGGCCATCCGGCCGGGGCGGTTTTTCTTTTGAGAGCGAGCAACCTTATTCGTCGCGCAGTGCGGCGAGAACATCGACGAGATGGTCGAAGCTGCGTTTTGCGGCCGACGGCTTATTGCCCTCGTCAGCTGCGGGCTCCAACGCAAACAGCAACGTCGATCGGCCCGTCACGACATAGTCGGAGCCAAAATCGCGCCGTTCCCACGGCGGGTCTTGCGTGTTTGTGTCGACGACGCAGAACCACCCGGTGCCGCCGACCGCTTCCGGCAGCGTGAACGAGACGCCGTCCGAATGCGAATTGAGCACCAAAAGGATCGTCGCGTCAGCGCCAAGCCGCTTGAGACCCGATTGCTGCGCTCTGCCGTCGAACAAAACACCGAAACACTTGGTGTTGCCGTCCTGCCAATCCGTATCGGTCATTTCCGTGCCGGCAGGATTGAGCCAGAGCACATCCGCGAAGCCGAACTCCTCGTCTTTCTGCCCGGATGGAAAACGTCCACGGCGCAGCATCGGCAACGCATTGCGGATCGCGAACAGGCGCCGCGTGAATGCGAGAAGGCCGCCGCCCTTCTCCTCGTGCCCCTCCCACTGGAGCCATGAGATCTCGTTGTCCTGGCAATACGCGTTGTTGTTGCCCTGCTGCGTGCGGGCAAACTCATCGCCGGCGAGCAGCATCGGCGTGCCGCGTGAGAGCAGCAGCGTTGCGAGCATGTTGCGGAGCTGACGGTTGCGAATGCTCACGATGTCGTCGTTGTCGGTCGGACCTTCGACGCCGTAATTCGCCGAAAGATTGTCGGAGTGACCGTCGCGATTGTCTTCGCCGTTCGTCTCGTTGTGCTTCTGCTCGTAAGACACCGTGTCGTTCAGGGTGTAACCGTCGTGTGCCGTGATGAAGTTCACGGACGACCAGGGCTTGCGTCCACGCTTGTCGAAAAAATCCGCCGAGCCCGTGATCCGCGCCGCCAATTCGGCGACCGTGCCGGGTTCGCCTTTCCAGTACTTTCTCACCGTGTCGCGATAGCGATCGTTCCATTCCGCCCAGCCCGGCGCAAAACGCCCGACCTGATAGCCTCCCGGTCCGCAGTCCCACGGCTCGGCGATGAGCTTGACGTTGGACAGCACAGGATCCTGCAGGCATGCGTCGAGAAAACGGCCGTCTTCATCGAACCCATCGGGCTCGCGGCCCAGGATCGTCGCCAAGTCGAACCGGAAACCGTCGACGCGCATCTCGCCCGCCCAATGGCGCAGACTGTCCATCACCATCTGCAGCACACGGCCGTTGCTCAGGTTGAGCGTGTTGCCGGTACCGGTGTCGTTGATGTAGTAGCGGCGATCCTGCGCCAGCCGATAGTAGGATGCGTTATCGACGCCTTTGAAACAGAGCGTCGGCCCCCGCTCATTGCCTTCCGCGGTGTGGTTGTAGACGACATCCAAAATCACTTCGAGGCCGGCATCGTGGAGATGCGCGACCATTTCTTTGAACTCCGCGAAGGCAAAATCCGGATTTGATGCATAGCGACGCGCCGGCGCAAAAAAGCCGATCGAGTTGTAGCCCCAATAATTCGTCAGGTTCTTCTCGACCAGGTAGCTGTCGTCGATGAAGGAATGGATCGGCAGTAATTCGACGGCGCTGATGCCGAGCTCCTGCAGATAACGCGTCACGGCCGGCACCGTCAGTCCCGCATAGGTTCCACGCAGCTCCTCGGGCACGGCCGGGTGCAGCCTCGTGAAGCCCTTGACGTGCATCTCGTAGATCGAAGTTTTCTCCCACGCGGTGAAAGGTTGTCTGGTCTCGCCCCACGTGAAAGCCGGATCGACGACGCGCGCTTTCATGTTGAAGGCCGCGCTGTCTCGTTCGTCGAATGTCAGATCATCGCCGCTCTCCATCACGTAACCGAACAGCGACGGATCCCATTTGACGTGACCGACGATCTGCTTCGCGTAAGGATCGAGCAGCAGCTTGTTGTGATTGAAGCGGTGCCCGTCCTTCGGCTCATAAGGACCGTGAACACGAAAACCGTAAACGGTGCCGGGCCGCGCGTCAGGCAGATAGCCGTGCCAGACTTCGTTGGTGAATTCCGGCAAGGTGACGCGCTCGATCTCTTTCGTGCCTTGCGCATCGAAAAGGCAGAGTTCGACGCGCGTTGCATGTGCGGAGAAGATCGCAAAATTGACGCCGAGCCCATCCCACGTCGCGCCCAATGGATAAGGGCGCCCTTCGCGCAAACCTGCGTCTCGCAACTTTGCGTCACGCAAACCGGAAGTGCGCAAACCCGGTGTCGATGTCGGCATTCCGTTCTCCGCTATGAGCGTTGTGAGGCCAGCAGGTGTCCCGCTGCGGATCGGCATCCCGGCAGGACCAGACCACTGTGCGGTGCCGCAACGCGGCGCGACCGATTTGTGTTCCGCGTTACCGCAGTGTCGGCCGGCAACGCTCTTCAGCGGCCCAAACGTGTCAGCATGCCGCACAGTCTGTACGCAAACGCTCAGACGGCGCTTGCCGATTATTCTAAGGACGCGGCATGCAGACTCTCTTCCATCACCTGCTACAAAGCCGTCAGCGCTTGAGCACACGAATCGCCGCGCGAGACCGCGACGGCCTCGTGCGTCAGCTGAGTTACATCGGCGAAGCCGCCGCGCATGTCGCCAACAACATTCCGCAGCCGCGGCTGTCCGCTACGGATGTCCAGCGGCTGGCATCATTGATGGCGCTCGCCGCGGAGGCGCCGAATCACAACAACGCCGTCAACGCGACGATTGCGCTCGTTGAAGTGCTGCGAATGAACGACCTTCTGCCCGCTCCTAAAAGCGTGCCGCGCGGCGATGCGGATTCCGAGAGCCCTGACCGCCGGCCGCGTTAGCCGCCGCAACGCCGGCGCCGGTTTTCGCGATCCCGCGTGATTGTTGGTTGCAATGCGGAACTATGCTTCGCCGCAATGGTTCGCTTGGCATCAACGACGATCAACCGGGAGATCAAGATGCGGATAATGCTTGCAACTGTGGCCATTGCGGCCCTCGTACTGCCGACGACACTGATGGCGCAGACGGCTGCTCCTCAAACCACGACAACGACCACTACCACGGCGGCTTCGAGCCAGTGGCGCACATCGAAGCTGATGGGCCTCGATGTCTACAATGAGCAGAACGAAAAGCTCGGCGACGTGTCGGAAGTTCTTATCGATCCGGCCGGCAAGGTCACGGGCGTCGTGATCGGCGTCGGCGGATTTCTTGGCATGGGCCAGCGCGACATCAAGGTCTCGCTCGATAAGCTGAAGTTCGTGAACGAAGCGCGCACGACGACGCAGACGACTGGCTCGTCCTCCACGACGGCCGCGCCGGCAACGCGCGCAGTCGATGCGAAATGGTACCCGAACCATGCGATCATGGCGGGCGCGACCAACGACACCGTGAAGGCGATGCCTGAATTCAAATACGATTAAGGCTAAAGCCGATGAGCCGCTGCGGTGATCCGCGGCGGCTCGTTTTTTTTGCGACACTGAAGAACCGTTGTCGGATCCTCTTCAGTACGCCAGCGTATCGACGGAAACATTTGTGGTGTCCTGTGCACGAGCGCTTAGCCGCCGGCCTCGACTCCTGATGGAACGTTTCTGTCCGCCACAGCTTGCCGTCGCGTTAACTCTGGAGGCAGACACGATGGCGAAAAAGCAAAAGACCTTGGAAGACCTTTTCGGCGACACGCTGAAGGACATCTACTACGCCGAGAAGAAAATCTTGAAGACGTTGCCCAAGATGGCAAAGGCCGCGAACTCGCGCAGCTTGGCGGCCGCTTTCAAGAAGCATGAACGCGAGACATCCGGGCAAGTCGCCCGCCTCGAAAAGGTGTTCAAGTCGATCGGCAAGAAGCCGCAGGGCAAGACATGCGCTGCCATCAACGGCATCGTCGAGGAAGGCAAAGAGATCATCAGCGAGTTTAAAGGTACGCCGGCTCTCGACGCCGGTCTTCTCGCCGCCGCTCAGGCGGTCGAACACTACGAGATCTCGCGCTACGGAACGCTGCGGACTTGGGCAGAAGAATTAGGTTATAGCGCCGCCGTTGCGCTGCTTGATCAGACCTTGCAGGAAGAAGAAGCGACCGACGCGGCCCTGACCAAGCTTGCAAAATCCGAAGTCAATGATCACGCGCAACAGGAAGCCGCATAACACGCAGAACAAAAAGCCCCGCTATGCGGGGCTTTTTTTACGTTCGTATGTCAGCCGAGGCTTGCTTCGCCGTGCGGCTCAGGCACTTCGATGCGTACGCCGAGGCCTTTCTTGATCGCGTTCGAGCCCGCCGCGACGGCAGCTTCGTAAGCCGCCTCCTTCGTTTCCCAATCACCCTCGGCGACGCTGTCGACTTCGACGTGCCACCGCTCGCCGTCACCAGCAATTTTGTAAACCGCAACCGTCATCGGCTTGCTGCTCCGCTTAGCGCGCGAACAGCATGATGAGAAGAACGATCGGAAGCGGGATGCCGATCAACCACAGTAAAAGACCCTTACCCATTTTTCGTCTCCATTGCTCCGTAGGCAATGCGGCCTTCGCCGACTCGTTCCTCGACGGGTGAAGAAACCTCGCTGTTTGTGCTGACGGGACAAACGCTCCCGCGGCGGGCATATGGATGTTGCGACTTGCGTGTGCGGGATGCCGCATTGGCATCCGTGAATCGGTGCATCTCGAGACCGTCTCGGAGCTCCCACGCGCCAATTTGGAACCGATCTAACCGTATCGCGTTGCCGCATCACATCCACTGAGCACCTGCACAATTTTTGTCCGCAGCGAGGACCCATGGCCATCGTCGTAAACGGCAAAACGGTCGACCTCCCGCGCGATCCGCGCGTTTCTCTTCTCGATTTCCTCCGCGAGCACCTTCATCTCACCGGCACCAAAATGGGTTGCAACCAGGGCGCATGCGGCGCCTGCACGGTTCTGGTCGACGGCCGACGGGTTCTGGCGTGCCTCTCGCTCGCGGTTCAATGCGCGGGGCGCGATATCACAACCATCGAAGGTCTCGGCACCCCGACCAACCTACACCCATTACAGCAGGCTTTCGTCGAGCACGACGGCTTTCAATGCGGTTATTGCACGCCGGGACAAATCTGCTCCGCGGTCGGCATGATCGAGGAGTTGCGCGCCGGCGTTCCGAGCCATGTGACGCAAGATCTTCTTAGCGAAGCACACACGCTGACACACGACGAACTTCGCGAGCGGATGAGCGGAAACCTTTGCCGCTGCGGCGCGCACAACGGCATCGTTGCGGCAATCAGCGCGACGTATGCGGACGCCGAAAGAGACGAGCCCGTGGAGACCGCGGCATGACGCCATTTACCTATAGCCGCGCGGCCGATGCGGCCGACGCGATGAAACGCATCGGCACGCCTGGCGCGAAGTTTCTCGGCGGCGGCACGAACCTCATCGATCTCATGCGCGAGACGATCGAGCGGCCTACCGCATTGATCGACGTAACGGGGCTGAGCGATACGGTGACCGACACGGCCGACGGCGGCCTCATGATCGGCGCAGCCGTCAAGAATACGGCGCTCGCGGCAGACCGACGCGTGCGCGAACGATACCCCATGTTGACACGTGCCATCGTCGCCGGCGCGAGCGCGCAAATCCGCAACATGGCGACGGTCGCCGGCAATCTGCTTCAGCGCACACGGTGCACATACTTTTATGATGCTGACGGAGCTGCGTGCAACAAGCGCAATCCTGGACAAGGCTGCGATGCGATCGGCGGCTTTCATCGCTACCACGCCATTCTGGGCGCTTCGAAACAGTGCATCGCGACGCATCCGTCCGACATGACGGTCGCCCTCGCGGCGCTCGACGCGGTCGTCCATGTCCAGAGTGATGAAGGCGCGCGGCGCATTGCGCTGAGCGACTTTCACATGCTGCCGGGCGCGCATCCGGAACGAGAGACGCAGCTTGGAGAGAAAGAGCTGATCACGGCGATCGAACTGCCGCCGGCGGATGTCGCGCGCAACTCGACCTACCGCAAAGTGCGCGATCGATCGAGCTATGCCTTCGCGCTAATTTCAGTCGCGGCGGCTCTCAAAGTCGAAGACGGGATCGTCGCGGAGGCGCGACTGGCGCTCGGCGGCGTTGCGCATAAACCGTGGCGCGCCGTTGCGGCGGAAGCCGCGTTGATCGGCAAGCCCGCAGACGCAGCTGCATTCACGGCCGCCGCTGATGCCGAGCTTGCGTCAGCCGCGCCGCTTCCGCTCAACGCGTTCAAAGTTGAGCTCGCAAGACGGACGATCGTCGCCGTCCTCGCGGGTCTCAGCGCAACGCCGGGAGCGGGCCGATGAGCTTTTTCGAGGATGCTAAAGGCGCCGTGAAAGGCATCGTGCAAGGCGCCATGGCGAAAGCCATCGCGATTGCACCGGACGCTTGGATACCGGGCGGAGAGCCGGATCCTCTCATCCGCCACCAGCATGGCCACATCGGAAAGCCGCTATCGCGCATCGATGGTCCGCTGAAAGTTGCCGGGCAAGCAAAGTTCGCTGCCGAGTTTCGTTTCGACGGCATGCTCTACGCTGCCCTCGCCTACGCAACTGTCGCGAAAGGAACCATCACGCAGCTCGACACCAGCGCGGCGGAAGCCGCCGACGGCGTCTTCGCCGTGATGACGCACGAGAACGCACCGCGGCTCAACCCGCCTCCGGTTTTCCTGACCGCCGACAAAGCTGCCGGCGGCGATCCCTCGCCGGTGATGCAGGACGCCTCCGTGCGCTGGAACGGTGAGCCGATCGCCGTCGTTTTGGCGGAAACGCAGGAGCAGGCCGATCACGCGGCCACGCTGATCGATGCGACCTACGCGCAGGACGTAGCGCTCACCTCGCTCGCCGAAGCGATTGCGCGCGGTACGTCGCCGGGGCAATTCATGGGCGGGCCGCTGCACAACGAGAGCGGAGACGCAGCCACCGACTTCGCGCAGTCGCCTGTCGGCGTCGATCTGACATTCACGACGCCGCGGCACAATCACAATGCGATCGAGCTGCACGGCGTTACGGCGGCCTGGGAGGGCGATACGCTCCGCCTCCACGATGCCTCGCAGCTCGTCGCCCATACGGCCTGGTCGCTCGCGCAGATGTTCGGCATCGATGAAAAGCAGATCATCGTGACATCGCCGTTCGTCGGCGGCGGCTTCGGCGGCAAATGTTTGTGGCAGCATCAGATGCTGGCTGCCGCAGCGGCGAAATTCGCCGGCAGGCCCGTGCGGCTGACGCTGTCTCGCGAGGGTGTCTATCGTGTCGTCGGCGGTCGCGGACAGACCGAACAGCGGGTCGCCCTCGGGGCGGATCGCAACGGAAATCTCCGCGCGCTGATCCATACGGGCGTGACGGCGAAGAGCCCGGGCGCCGCGATGCCCGAGCCGTTCATCATGCCGACGCGCAGCGCTTACGCGGCGGGTTCGATCCTCCTCGACGTGCGCACAGTCGACCTCGACTCTTTGGCGAACACGTTCATGCGTGCGCCGGGTGAGTCGGTCGGGACCTTTGCGCTCGAATGCGCCATCGACGAGCTCGCCGAAAAACTGTCGATGGATCCGATCGAGTTTCGTCTCAAGAACGAACCGGAGACGGATCCGACGTCCGGCCTTCCGTTCTCGGCCCGGCACATAGACGTCGCTTGGAAGCAAGGCGCCGAGCGCTTCAAGTGGCACGAGCGCGACGCCACGCCGCGCAGTCGCACCGACGGCGAATGGCTGGTGGGCGTCGGCTGCGCGACGGCGACCTATCCGTACTATCGGATGCCGGGCGGAGCCGCGCGGATTACGCTGCGCCGAGACGGCCACGCGACCATCGATATCGCGGCGCACGAGATGGGTATGGGCACCGCGACCGCACAGACACAGGTCTGCGCGGAACGCCTTGGTTTGCCGCTCGACGCCATCACCTTCAACTACGGCGACTCCACACTTCCGGGCGTCGTGCTCGCCGGAGGCTCGCAACAGACAGCGTCGATCGGCGCATCGGTCATTGCCGCTCACCGCGCGCTCGTGAAAGAATTGCTGCGGCTTGCGGGCAACGATAGTCCTCTCGCCGGTCTCAAGCCCGACGATGTCGCGAGCCGCGATGGCGGGATTTGCAAAGCCGACGAGGAAGCTCGGTTCGAGAGTTATACGTCCATCCTCGATCGCGCCAAGCGTGACACCGTCAGCGTCGAGGCCAGCCCGCCGATGCCGATGGAACTGATGCATTGGTCGATGCACAGCCACGGCGCGATGTTCTGCGAAGCGCGCGTCAATCAGGTCACCGGCGAAATACGCATCAGCCGCTTCCTCGGCTCCTTCGATTGCGGCCGCATCATCAATGCAAAGACGGCCGCGAGCCAATTTCGCGGCGGCATCATCATGGGCCTGGGACTTGCCTTGATGGAGGAGACGCAGTTCGACGAGCGCAACGGGCGCATCGCCAATGCCAGCCTCGCGGAATATCACGTGCCGGTGCACATGGACGTGCCCGAGATCGACGTTATTTGGACTGATATCGCAGACCCGCATACGCCGATGGGCGCGCGCGGCGTCGGCGAGATTGGCATCACGGGAACTGCCGCAGCCGTCGCCAACGCGGTCTACAACGCGACCGGAAATCGGGTGCGCGATCTGCCGATCACGCTCGACAAGCTGCTGTGACGATCTCCACGGTAGAAGGCTGCTCTCAATCGAGCTGCAAGCTGCCTATCCATCTTTTTGAGGAACGGTTGAGCCTGTCGCCTCCTTGATCCCTATTGAGGAGCGACATGACGCACTGCGTTCTCATCGTCGAAGACGATCACCTGATCAATATGGTCCTGCAAGATCATCTGGCCGAGTCGGGTTTTGTGACGCTGGTCGCATTCAACGCCGACGAAGCGATCGAAATTCTGGAATCGCGTAGCGACATCGATGCCCTTGTGACGGATATCGACATGCCGGGCTCAATGGACGGCTTGTGCCTTGCCAAACGCGTTCGCGAACGCTGGGCGCCGATCCGCATCTTGGTCGCCAGCGGCAAGCATCGGCCGTCAGCGGATGACCTACCGGCCGATGCGACCTTCTTGCCGAAGCCGTATCGGCTTGAGACGGTGGTTGACGCTCTGCGCTGAGCTTCCGTCGCCGCTCACAGCAAAGCCGCGCAATCTCAGTTCCCCGGCTTGAGCGGCATGCTGAAAGTGAACACCGTAGCGGTTCGATCAGACGCCACGTCGATCGCGCCCTGATGCGCCTTGGCTATCTCGGCAACGATATAGAGACCGAGACCAAGGCCCGCAGTTTTTGCACGCGTGTGTCCGCGCGCAAACGGTGTGAAAAGTCCCGGTATCGCATCCTGCGGGATCGCCTCTCCGGTGTTGCTCACAGCAAGAACAAAGCGGCCGTTCCGCGTGAAGGCTTCGACGCGAACCGGCGCGCCGTCGCTGTAGGCCAATGCGTTGCCGAGCAGGTTCGAAAACATCTGCCCGATACGAAAGCGATCCGCGATGACCGTGTCGGTGAGGTCGAGCTTGGCGTCGATGGTGCGTTCCGGATGGATCATCTGCAGCTCGGCAACGACCTGCGACAGGATCGGGCGCAACGGTTCATCGGACAAATCGAGCGTCAGGCCTCCGCCGAGCTTCCCGCGCGCGAAGTCCAAAAGACTATCGATCAGCGAAACCATGCGCCCGATGCTCTCGTCCATCAGCTGCATAATCTGCGAGGCACGCTCGGGCGACGGCGAGCGCTGCAGCAATCGCACTCCGGATGACACAGCAGCCAGCGGATTGCGCAGATCGTGGCCGAGAACCGCGATGAACTTTTCCCGCAAATTCAATTCGCTCTGGGCCACTTCGACATTCTGTTTGGCCGCCTCGATGTTTCGGTTGGCGCTGATCTCCGACGCCATGAGATCAGCAAAGAGTTTGAAAAGATCGACGACGGCGGGTCGACTCAGCGATGCGGGTTTCGGATGGATTGCGCACAGCGTTCCGAAAAACTCACCATCGGTCAAAAAAATCGGCACCGAGATATAGCTCTTGAAGCCGTACATCGCCGGCGTCGGATGGTCGCAATAGGTCGGATCGTTATCGACGTCATCGATGACGACGAGCTCCCGGCTCTGTCTGATCTCGTGGCAGATCGTGGTTTCGACCTTAAGCTCGCCGCCCGGCGCCAGTCCGAAATTGATCTCGTCGTTGACGGCGAGACAGATCCATCGGTCAGGCGTGACGCGTGCGACGGCCGCGAAGCCGACACCGGCAATTCCGCACACAACCTTCAGGATTTGAGGCACTTGAGCGATGGCGCGAACGGCGGCCAGATCGCCTTCAATATTGAGAGTCATAAGGTCGGGTCTCGAGGCGCCCGCCGCAGAGACGGTGCGCGTCATCCGAATACAACTAATTCATGTTGGGCGGCAAGCGAGCCCCTCCCCCAGGCCCGCGCAACGGCCAGGACACCCAGCCCGCGCAGAACAGCGCGGCCCAGATAATCACAGGCTGAAGCGCCAGCCGCGGCGCGTGGTAAGCCCATGAGTTCGTAATGACCGGCGGATCAAAATGCGTGAAGGCGTGGTGAAAGTTCGCCGGCCAGACGGCGAGGGCGTAGGCCGCAAGAAGTAGCCCGCAGATCGCTCGCGACCGCTCGAACAGGAGGCCGATTGCTGCGGCGAATTCGAAGAGGCCGGTGAGCCAAATCACCTGGCTTGGATACGGTACCCACGCCGGCGTGATCAGAAGCACCTTCTCGGCGAATACGAGATGCAGTACCCCGCCGAGGAAAAAGAAGATTGCGAGAACCCAGCGCAGAATGATGCGCAAACACCTGACGTGCGATCCACTCATCCGACGGCCCCCGATTGCTTTTCGCGCGCTTGTTGCGACTGACATCTCGGCGGCACATGCGCAGAGCCGGCGGCGACGGTTTTCGGCGATGAACCCAAACGTCGATGAACCCAAACGCACACGGATGCGAGAGAGTTCAGCGCAGCTGGCTCACGCAACGAAGCGAGGGTTCGTGCGCGAGCGTACGGATAGGCAGCGCATATCATTCCGCCGGAACCTTTTCGCCGATACGCCGTTTCCTGCGGCAGGACGACGCGGGAGTATAAAAAGATGCGCGGTCAGTTGCCGGTCAGCGCCATCGGCGGAAGCTCTCAACATCACACATCCGATCTTTTCGGAAAATTTGCGAGTGGGGTGTCGGCTGTCTCCGGACATCCCTTCGCCTTCCTGGCTGCGACCGCGATCGTCGTGATTTGGGCGGTGAGCGGTCCTGTCTTCGGCTATTCGGATACGTGGCAACTGGTGATCAACACCGGCACCACGATCATCACGTTCCTCATGGTGTTTCTGATTCAGCATACGCAGAACCGCGACACCGTCGCGCTTCAGCTCAAGCTCGATGAACTGATCGTCGCGACAAAAGGCGCTCACAACGACTTCGCGTGCATCGAAGAGAAAACCGAAGCCGAACTCAATGACAAGAAAGAACAGGTTCGCGGTGAAGCCGCCTCCGCGGATTGATCTGCGACAGCAACATCGGCCGCAACGCACCTGCTGCTTTGCATGGACCGCAACGGATCGGAACATTCGCCGCACTGTTTCACTTGAGATTTGCCTGCAACGAAAACAAGGAAACGCAACCATGAGAGTCGCTACGATCTTATCGCTCGGCGCCGTCCTCGCGATCGGCGCATTGGCTCCGGCCCAAGCAGCCGGCGGCGCGTGCGGACAATCCTTATCGGCACAATCGCAAACGGATCTCAGCGCGGCCAAAATGAAAAAAGCAAAGAAGATGCGCAAATCACGCGCGCGCACGATGGCGCCGCCGGATCCGGCCGGCGGCGACGGCAAGCGCGGCGGGCCGCCCGCATCAGCCCCGGGCGGCGGCGGACGGTAAACAAAAAAGGCGCCGGCAATGTCGGCGCCTTTTTCTTTTCGGATGGGAGATACGTCGCGAAAGCACGCCTGGTTCAGTTGCGCTTATGCGCACGCAGAAAAGCATCAACGTCTTGCACGGCCGGCGCCAGGAAACTGAAAGCCGGCGAAAAGGCGCCGACCGTCTGGGCATGCCCAACCCCCGGATAGGTGCGGACCGAAACGCTGTTCCGCTGCGCCTGCAGTCGCGCTGCAAGGTTGAGGGTGTTGCGCGGCAAAACGGTCGTGTCCGCGTCTCCGGTCAGCAACAGCGCCGGCGCATGGCCGCGGCCGACATACGAGATTGGCTGCGTCGACGCGTTGTTTGCGCCACCGAAGATGACCTGCAGTGTTCGATCCTCAAGCGGGAGAAAATCGTACGGACCCGAGAGTCCGACCCAACCGGCAAGGTCGCGTTTAGCATCGAGACGCTCACGCGCGAGCCAGCGTGAATCCAGCGCGAGCATCGCCGCGATATAGGCGCCGGCCGAATGTCCGGCGACGAACAATGATCGAGGATCGCCGCCGAACTTTTCCGCATTGCGCTTCGACCAGCCGACGGCAGCGGCTGCATCGGCAAGGAAGTCCGGATATTTGACGGCGGGGAAGACGCGATAATCCGCGATGATCGTGACGTAGCCGAGGCGCGCCAGCGTGCTGCCGACGAAGGCGTAATCCTCCTTGTTTCCGGATTGCCAGCTGCCGCCGTAAAAGAAGACGACGACCGGATTGTTGGAAGCGCCGCTCGGCCGGTAGATATCGAGGGTGCGGCGTGACCCTGTTGCGTAAGGTTGGCTGCTGACGACGTCGAAGCCTTGTTTCGGCGCCACGACGTTGACGAAGCCGGTACATCCCGCGCCGAATAACGATATCGCGATGATCAGCCATCGCCGCGTGACGTTCATTTGCATATGACTCAATACGCCGCAAAAGCTCCGGCGGTTCATTGCGGTCCTGAAAAATCGCGATTGATGCGGATTGAGCGCACGCATGGTGCAGACGAGGGTGTTCGGGAACGGCTGCCGCCGGCAGGCGTTGACCGGCATGGCACAAGAACCCGTCAAACCCTCGAAAGCCCCGCCCGAAGAGCCGAACCAGCCCGTGCCGGTCGAAAATCCGCCGCAACCGGGGCCGGACGGCGACAGGCCTCTCGTCGACCCGGTGCCGCCGGACGGCGATCAACCGCGGATGTGATGAACCCCTCGTCAGACCGTCGCTGTGCGACGTCGCGGTGAAAAACATAACGGCCGCTCCGAAGTGTCGGCGCGGCCGTTCTATGAGTAAACGCTGATGTGCAGCTCTATTTGCCGCGCAACGTATCCTTCACACCGCCGACGGTGTTTTGGACCTTGCCCTCAACCTTGTCTGCTTTGCCTTCAGCTTCGAGCTTTGCATCGCCGGTCACTTTGCCGGCGACTTCCTTCAGCGAGCCTTTGACCTGCTTGGCGGCGCCTGTGATGCGATCTTTATCCATTGCGAAAACTCCCGGGTTGTACGTGCTTATCAACAGCCGGAGATCGACCCAGTTCCGCATCAAGCCGTGAACTTATGTGCCGCGCGGCGCATCACAAGCCGGTGACATGGCTTCTTCCCGAAACGGAAACGCCCAACGCCACAAAGCTCCCGGTTCAAACGGGCGCCAATCGCCGACCGGCTGCGCCAACCGGTCACAAATGACATGAACAACCGCGAGATTGTGGCCCAGCCCGAGATGGCTTCCGTGAATCTCGACGCTTTCAGCGTGACGCGTCTGTTCCTGCAGACAGGCTTCCCATCCGCAGACGCCGTCGCTCTTACTGAATACTGCTGTGAGCGGAACCGGCGGCGGATGCTGCAGTTCAAGAAGGCGTGCCGGATCCATAGTCCCATTCAGAAATTTGAACACGCGGCTCGCATGCGGCGCGGCCTCGTCGGCGCGGCCGATGGGACTCCCGAGCGTGATCACCTGCCTGACGCAGTCGGGCGCTCGCTTTGCGAGCTCTCGCGCATAGAGCCCGCCGAGGCTCCAGCCGATCAGACTGACCGGCCCATACGCCGCATGCAGACGGTTGAGCTGCGCCAACAGCCGATCTTCAACACCCGGACGTGGCCCGTAGTTTCGGCCCTGCTCCCAGCCGAAGGCGTTGTATCCGCGCGCTTGCAGCAGATCCCTCAGATCTTCCGTTGATCGATCGCCGGCAAGAAGGCCTGGAATGACCAGCGCAGCGTGCCCGTCGCCTTCGTGGGACCCGCCACGCATGAACGGTGAAAGAACATGAAAGGCGAAAAGTTCGTCGACGGCTCGTCCGCCCTCCGCCGAATGCAGATCGACTAATGAAACCTTCATGCGACGCGACGACATTCAAACAAGTCTCCAGAACCCGGCTGACAACGCCGGGATGCCGTTCTGGTTTCGTGACCGGCTTCGATCGCTGAGCGAAACGCAAAGCCCCCCTACAATGAGGCGGTACCGGCGCCGATTAGCTTGTCGATCGTGAGCGGATAGGCGCGGATGCGGCTCAAGCGAGGCACACGCCGCGCATCCGCAGCGCGGCTCTTTCAGCCCGGGCACTGCGGAGCCACCGTTCGACATCGTTCCGCGTCAGGGCTTCAAGTCCGTCGCGGCTTTGCCGCTGCCGTCCATGCGCAGCGGATAGGACGAATGCTCATGGACAATGCGCCAGTCTCCGCCGCCGTTACGGCGCAGCACGACGGTTCGCCGGTTCCACGTATCGATGCTCCCGCCGTCCTTCTTCTGCCCGCGCATGTGACTGAGGCCAAAGACGACGGCGAGGTTGCCGTCGACCATAACTGTCGGGTCGCGCAACTCGACCGTCACCGGACCGCGCCAGGTCGCGAACCATGCGCGCAGGCCATCGGCCGCAGGCTCACCTGCCCCGTGATATTCAAGCGGCGGCGGCAGATCGTAGGTCACGATATCGGTCGCCATAGGCGCGACGACGCTTGCGGCATCGCCGCTTGCGGTCGCCTTTTCCTGCTCGCGCAGGACGCCGAGTATCTCTTCCACGACGTCAGCCATTGTCATTGCTCCGTTTCGCCGTATCGCATGTCGGATTGTTGGTGCTCCGCGATGGTTGCGCGCTGGTCCGCCACGGCTTGGCGATAAGCCGGGCGCGCGAGGCACCGCTCGCGATACGCCACGAGCCGCGGTAATTGCTTGATCATCTTTTGCATATCGGCGAGCCGCAGCACGGACGCGACCATCAGGTCCGCGATCGTGAAGGTGTCGCCGACAAGCCATGTTCGCTCGCCGAGCGCGGCGTCGAGCTGGCCGAGACGTTTCGTTGCGAAAGCAACGACGCTCGGGCGACGCGCCTCGCGCTGCTGTTTGTCGTCGATGAAGAACTCGACCTCGGCAACATTCATCAATGCGGGTTCGAGCGAGTTGAGCGCCGCGATGACCCAGCAGAGCACGCTCGATCGTTCTGCGTCGTCTGCCGGAATGAGTTTGTCGGCGCGCGTTGCGACATCGATCACGATTGCGCCGGTTTCGAACAGCGTCGGTCGCCCGTCTTCTTCCATATACGGCACTTGGCCGAACGGCTGCTGCTCGGCGTAAGTCTCGCCGGCAAGTTCCGGCGCATCGACCAAATGGACGCGATACGGCCAGCCGACTTCGTTGAGGATCCACCGCGCGCGATAGTCGCGCACGGAACCCGCGGCGAACGGCGGCGCCCATTTCATGGCGCTGATGGTGATCATTCCGCTCTCCTGTGTTTGTTGCTCTCGTTTGAAAGACGTTGGGTGACGATCCGATCCGACAAAGCTTCGCGGAAAGTTCAACCGGTGGTGCCGCATCACCGCTTGGATTACGACGCATAGGATTCGGGTCACGACAACGGAACGGTCCGGGGTGCAAGAACGTTGTTCTCCTATACCCATGCATGACGAGCTGGGACCCAACAGGGAGAAAACAATGACGAAGATTTTCTTAGCCGGCGCGGTTGCGCTTTCGGTTCTGTTGCCGGCCGCAGCTTCGGCACAATCCGTCTATGTCGGACCGGGCGGCGTCGGTGTCGACGTGCACGACCGCTATCGTTCCGAAAGCCGGCGGCCTCGTGAATATAACGATGGTCGCTATTATCGCGAGCGCGGCGCCGGGCGAGGTTATTGCGCGCGTCTGCGCGAAGCCTGCGACTACGGCGAGCGTGGCTACGGCAACTGCCGCCGCTATCGTCAGGAATGCGGTTAGCTGCAAATCTAGCGAGCGATCGTTAGCCACAACAAACCTCCAACGCCCCGGTTTTTTGCCGGGGCGTTTGCTGTAGTATTGGCCGATCACAGCTGCGAACCGGACACGACAAGCAACAGCGGCAATGGCGAGACGTAAAGACATGCATCGGCTTTAGCCGTAACCCTGTGTCGAAAGTCGCTCGCGGCCTTGCAAGTCCCTCTCGGTCGATCCTACGAGAGTTGGAGCAACAAGGGTGCCGCAGTGGATCTCGGGTTGAAGGGCAAAGCTGCTCTTATTTGCGCAGGCAGCAAAGGGCTCGGTCGTGCCTGCGCGGCGGCGCTTGCGCGCGAAGAGGCGGATATCGTTCTCGTCGCACGCGGCATCGAGGCGCTCGAGCAAACCGCCGCCGAATTGCGCACCATGGGCGCCAACGTCGTTCCGGTTTCCGCCGACATCACTACGCCGCATGGCCGCGAAGCCGCTTTGCAAGGAGCTGCGCAACTGGCTTATCGCGAGGCGGCTGCTTTCGACATCGTCGTCACCAATGCGGGCGGCCCCTCGCCGCGCGACTTCCGCGAGCTTGAAGTGTCCGATTGGCAGGATGCCCTACTGGCCAACATGCTGACGCCGATCGAGCTGATGCGTGCCACCGTGGATGGCATGGCGCGTCGCGGCTGGGGGCGGATCGTCAACATCACGAGCACCACCGTCAAAGCGCCGAGCACCTATCTGCCGCTGTTCGTCAACGCGGCGATGTACGGTGCTCTCTGCTTCTGCGTGCTGAGCGTTTTGTGGATGGCAATGGGTCTGACGACGCGGTAGTTCGGCCGCCGTCAGATAGCTAAAGCTACGTTTGGATACTTTTACGCGACCCCCATCGCGATCGCGTCCTTGTCCTTAGCAGTCGGAAGAATGCCTGGACTCACCGACGCGCGGGAGAGCGGCGTTGCCTAGTGTTACGCTGCGAAAAAGTTTTTCCGGAGCGCACTCGCGCATGGCGGCTGCCGTCAGCACAAAAGCTAGCGGCTGGACACATTACGGATTCGCGCACCACATTTGACGATGTCCAAAGACGGCTTAAGTCCCCTACCCGATCGTATTGTCGAGCCGTTCTTGCGTGCACTCGCTTCGCTGCGACCGTCGGTCGGCAAGACCTAGACCATTCGGTTTCAGCAGGGAGATTGCGACCCACCTGATCGTCTATGATGCCAAAGAAGCCCCGGAGCGTTGCCGAGACGCGACGCGAGCGCGGCTTCCATTTCGTTAGAATCAAGGTCGAAAAGCTGAAGCGCAACAGGTGGGCTAAGATGTAGGGTTCAGTTCGCTATCGCGATAATCGCTCAGTATTTGCATTAGCCGTGTGCCGACCTCGACTGGCACAACGCCTTTGATTTCAAGCTGGAGCAAACCACCGGGGAGCCCCCTCATCACGATCTGGGGCATCTCGTGATGCTTTGGCGCTTCGGGTGGAAACTCGGTCATTCTGCCTCTCCAATCGCGAAGGCCAACGTTTAGACCCCATTGCTGTAAGGTCCGCAAATTAATCCGCGCACGCTTTTCGGACGTTCGACACTGCGGCTTCAGCCTGCTGATAGATCCAGGCATTGTCGCCAATGCAAAGCGTGCCGCTTTGCGAACTCGAAGGAGCGAGACGACATCGTCAGCGCCCTTTGGAAGGGCGCGGTCGAAAGATATCCTTTGCTCGGGTTGGAGCGACTAGCATCCTGAACATATCCAGTCGCCGCTGACTCGCCGATCGATACCGCGAACGCCTTGATCCGCCTCCGATAACCGGCGGCCTACACTCGCCGCACCTAGCGTCCGCTTATGGGCCGATTCAGGCGAGCCTGGATCGCAAAGGCGAGGCCGTGTGTAAATCAATCGCGATTGCTCGTTCAGCGTTCCGCATTCTCAATCCCGAAAGCGCTCATCTAGAATGCCGATGGCCAAGATGCGCGCCGCTCATCGCGACGGTCAGAAACGCGCGGTTGGTAGAATGCGAAACCTGTGTGCGCGGTCCACCAATTGCCGGATATCTTTCGGACCGTCGCCGCTTTTTTGGCGTAGCCGACGGTCGGGTTACCTCATCCGGTTACCGCACGGGTTGAATGCATATTTAAAACCGCTGGCAAGCGACTTTGAACACCGGATAAGACGCGGCAAATATTACGGTTTTCTGCTATGCAAAAAAAGAAATTGGACACGCGGCCAAATTGACTTACGCCCCGGCCATCGGGGGCCGACTTGAACGATTCTACTGGCGATAGCGCGCGTCTTATCGAGGAATATCGGTTTGAAGCGGAGCGCTGCGAAGCTTATGCGCGCAGCGCCGCGGACGCAGAAGATGCCTTAATTTGGCATGACTTGGCGCGCCGCTGGCGCACAATGGCGGTCGCGATCGAACAGGCGGCGGCCAAGCAATCCCGCGCGGATGCGATCAGCCGAACACTCCTGTTCACGCATCTGATCTTTGGCGACACGCGCATTTCGGATCGCGACGGTCGCATCTATGCAAACCTTGCCGAGGTGCGCGCCGCGGCCAAGTGCACGGTCAGACGCGTCGTCGCGACCTGGCTGGAGAGCGGCGAGCCGCTCCGGTTGGATGTCGTCGTCGAGATCACTGACAGCAACGGACGCGTGTTCGATATTTTGTCGGCCGACTATCTGCTGTTCGAAACGCATGTCGGCAATCGCCTCGGAAAAGTCGCGCTCAACAGCCGGCATTCGTATCTGCTGCTGCGGCCAGATTTCGTCATCCTCGACGCCAACCATGCCTTTCTGAAATCGACGATGACGGATCTGCCGACCATCACAGGACAGGAGATTTTCCGGATGTTCCCGGACAATCCGGGCGATCCGAACGCCATCGGCAAGACGGCGCTAGCAGCCTCGTTTCACGACGCACTGCTCACGAAAACGACGCGGTCGGTGCACAAGCTTCGCTACGACATTCGGGCGCGCGACGGCACCTGGCAGGAGCGCTATTGGACCTCGTTCAATTTCCCGATTTTGGACGACAACGGCGAGGTTGAGTTTTTGGTGAGCAATGTCGAGGACGTCACGCGCGATGTGCCGAATTGACCACGAACGACGCCGTGCATCGGCAACGCGCCTCCTTCACCCCCGCCTCTTTCAGCCTCGGGTCATTGCTAGTTTGAGCCATTCGGCTGCTTCACGCAGCAGCCGTTCCTGATCGTGGAGATTGGTTGTTTTGTCGGCCTGCGCCATCGCGGATCGCGCCTTGTCCCGGCATTGCGCGGGCGTCGGCACCGGGTCTGTTTTGCGGTTGAGACAATTCATGGCGGCGTTGTAAGCGCATCAGCGCGAGTTTATTTCAAAAATCGTCGATTAGTTACTTCTTTGGTTAACTCTTGCATTTGCGAATACCGGAAACGGACACGCGGAACCGCGAAACCGCCATTCGGATATCAGGCTTTTGAAACGCGGCGCCCGCATCGTGCGTAGCTCGTAAAGTCGCGACGCATGTCGGGAGAACACCGGATGGCCAGCCAGACCTTCACCATTGATGCCGACGCATTCATCGCGGAAGCCGAAATGTGCGAGCGTTGCGCCGCGCTCTCGGCGGCCGTCGAGGACAAGGAGATTTGGCTCGCGCTAGCTTCGCGCTGGCGCGCAGCTGCGCATCGCCTCAACAACAGAGCCGCCGCCGTGAGCGGGCGCACCCTGCTGGCGAAACACGCAACGTTTCACTGACGGGTTTTGCGCGGCGCGGCCGATCGACGCTTTGCCCGCTTCGATGTTGCGTGCTGCTCTCCGCGGCATTGACAGCTCGACATTTTTCGAACAAGCGTTAGAAAAACACCGCCGAAGACAGCAGGATGCACGCCCCACTCTATTTATCGCGCTTGTCAGAGGACGAACTGCTGGCGCTGCGCAGCAGCGTTCAGGCGGCTTTGGAAAAAAAGCGCACCGCTTACGAAGCCGCGCTTACATTGATCGAGCGCTCGCTCGGCGGTTCACCCGGCCGGCGCAAACGCGGCGTCAAAAAGGGCACCAAACTGTCGATCAAATTTCGTGGGCCCAACGGTGAACAGTGGACCGGGCGCGGGCTGCGCCCGAGATGGCTCACGCTGTTGATCAAGAAGGGACGCAAACTCGAAGATTTCGCCGTGAAGGCCTGACGATAGCTTCATGCCGGACCGTGTTCACCGATGAACGTCGCCATGAAGGCATGAGAGTCAGAAAAGTTCGGCGCGCCGTCGGTGAGCCGCATGCGGAATGGCATCATGTCGAGTGCGAAATCCAGAATCTTCGCCGTCAAGAGTGCGCTCGCCAGCATCTAGCCGCATCGGCAGCCAGACTGCCCGGGACGCATCAACATCTATAAGCGTCCTTACCTACTGTTAAATAATGATTTATCAATATCTTATGCCCTTTGAAAAGTTGCTAACACCGTTGTACTATTACTCAAGCTTGCATCATGATATGAAGCTTCATCTCTGGCCGATCACCCACGTGGCGCCAGCGACTGAGAGCCGATCGTGCTCCCGCCATGGAAAATGCGGAAGATTGAAATGACATTGAGTCACGATGAAATCCAGGCGTCCAAGCTCAACGCCAATGAATGCAGGTTGGCGGCGCGCGCTTTGATACTGCGTGCCGACGAGTTAGCGGACGTCGCGGAGCGAGCACGCTTGCTTCGCGACGCTGGTGAGTGGCTATTGCTGGCCCGAAAGCGTCATTGAAGCTCCAGATGCCTGGCGAGCGCTCGCCATCGGTCGGCAAGTTCGTTCCAAGAACTTCGGTCTTCGCCTTCGCTTGCGCGCGCCGCAAAGTGATCACAGCGCTCTGCTTCTCTGAGATACTCCTCAATTGTCGCAACCCGGTTGTCGCCATTTGACCGAAGCGGCATGAGGCCCTCCCAGACCATTCTCTTCCGCCAACATGCTTTGACACTCGTCCAAATTCAACCTCGCGATGAAATATATCAATATCTTCCAGGCGTGGACCTTATTGCAGAGAGTGACGGCTTTGGGCTCGCTGCTTCGGCACGTTCACCGCATCGGGGCTCCTGACATATTCAGCGAGCCGTCGCCATCTCGCCGCCAATTCCAGCCATAACTGCTTGTCGCTCGCTTCAGTCGAAACAGCAGCGCACCTCTCGCATGACTCAGCTTCTGCCAGCATTGAATCCGGGTGGCAGGCGGTCAATTCGATCAAGCGGCCGGTCATTCGCAAGGATCCGTCAAAAGCATTTCGATCGTCCAAATGATGCAGCGATTATAACTCGCGTCAATATAATAAAAGAAACTTTTGCGGGTCTCCTTTGCGGGCGGCCTTAGCATGCACAACAAACGGTAAAAGCCTCATCAGGGAACGCTTGGAGATGGCAATCTGATTCAGACGAGAGGCTAGCCGCTAGCTTTGCCAATTAATGCATCACGGCAGAACATGCGAAAGCAAGCTGAAGTCGAGATGGAAAACTGACGGGTGGCAAATCAGCGGCCAGACAGATCCTCGAAACTGTCCCTGAACCGCCCTTTTGAGTCTTTCGCAAGCTTGTTTGACTAGCTCTGCTTTTCGATGCGGATAGTTTTCGCGACGAGCTCTGTCAAGAAGTCGTCTTGCCTACTGGCGGCATTCGTTGAGTGTAATGAGCTCAAAATAAGAAGCCCTCGCAGCGTCTGGGAGGACCCGCTGCGAGGACTTTCTTGACGTCGGCTCAACGCAGGGGATGAGTTGCACCGACGTAACAGCTCGATATGCTCAAAATCGCGGTAGGTTCCGAACCAGCGAGCCCGCACTAAATGACTGTGCTACTTCGAGATCGCGCATCACTCGCTTGACTGAGGTCGACCGAACTGGCTCGATCACCAATAGTATAATATAAATAATACCACAACAATTAACTACCATTTAAATGTGTGGAGATATCTCTGGGTTGTGGTTGAGCCAGCTCAACGCATCAGGGGCTGCTATTTTGCGTGTGATCTCGTGCTTGGTAACCCAGCATAATCTCTGGCTGGTGGCACTGGCTGCTTCCATGTGTTGTTTAGGTAGCGCCATCACGTTCGGGCTCTTCGCTCGTGCGCGCGAGCGGAGCGGCTTAGAGAAATGCGGTTGGACGTTTCTCACCGCTGTTGCAGCCGGCTCTTCGATTTGGTGCACGCACTTCATTGCGATGCTGGGATACAACATCGACGCACCCGTAAGCCTCGACCCAATATACACGACATTCTCGCTGCTCGTTGCGATCGTGGGGTGTGGCGTGGGATTTTCCATCGGCGCTTTCAGCCGACAGCGTTTCGCGCCCGAACTGAGCGGGTGCATTCTCGGCGTCAGCGTTTCGGTCATGCATTACACGGGCATGCAAGCTTATCGTGTCACGGGCGTCGTAGAATGGCATCATAACTACGTTGTATGCTCCATTCTACTTGCTTCGCTCTTTTCGGCTCTGGCAATGCGCGAAGCCAAACGCTTGTCTAATCAATATGCGCAGTTAGCCGCCGCTGCGCTGTTCGTGTTCGCAATCGTTAGTCTGCACTTCACAGGAATGGCCGCCGTCGAAGTCACGCCGCTGGCTGACTTCGATAACCGCAACAATCGTGAAGCATTCACCGCCGTCGCTGTGGCTGTTGCTAGCGTCGGGCTGATTGTTGCCGGCACAGGCGTGGCGAGCTACCTCATCGACAATCGAGCTAGCGCGCAGACCGTTGGACGTCTGCGCCGGTTGGCACTTCACGATGCTCTAACCGGCCTGCCTAATCGGGTCCACTTCAGCGACCATCTAAGTGCTGAGTTGAACCTGGCCGAAAGGAAAGCTCATGGGCTTGCCGTAATCGTCATCGATCTGAACAATTTCAAAGAGGTGAACGATTTGCGTGGCCATGGTGCCGGCGACCATACACTTCAAGTCATCGGTCAACGGTTCGCCGACCTGACCGGACTCGGGGAGTTTGTCGCGCGCGTAGGTGGCGACGAATTTGCTGCTACAACGCGTTACGAAGAAATCGCTGAAGTGAACGCCTTCGTCGATCGACTCAACGCCGCATTGAATCAGCCGCTCGCTTTTGACGGCTTCGAAGCTGCAACCGGTGGCGCATTTGGGATCGCGCTGTATGGTCAAGATGGGTTGGACGCAGAGCAACTGGTATCAAATGCCGATCTCGCTATGTATCGCGCGAAGAACCGGTCCGGTGTGACGGCCTGCTTCTATCGAAAAGAGATGGATGAGGCCGCGCGAGAGCGCAAATCGATACGCGCTGATTTGCAGTATGCGATCGCTCGCGGTGAGCTGAAGTTGCACTACCAGGTACAAACGTCGGCATTGACCGATGAAGTTACTGGTTACGAAGCGCTTCTCCGCTGGACCCACCGCACGCGCGGCCTGATCCCGCCTGACATATTCATCCCAATAGCAGAGGAAAGCGGCGCGATTGTCGAGATCGGTGATTGGGTTCTGCGGACGGCCTGCAAAACTGCAGTGCAGTGGGGCCGAGACAAAATTGCCGTGAATGTTTCTGGTGTTCAGATTGCGCGCGCTGACTTTGCCGAATCTGTCCATTCGATTCTTTACGAAACAGGTCTACCGCCGAACCGACTGGAATTGGAAATTACTGAAACCGCGCTCATCGCAGACAAGGTCAGAGCGCTCCATACTATTCGGCAAATCCATGCCCTTGGAGTATCCATCGCGATCGACGATTTCGGCACAGGCTATTCTTCCATGCAAACACTGCGCACATTCCCTTTCAGCAAGATCAAGCTCGATCGATCCTTTACACATGGTCTCGATCGCGAACCCGCTGCGAAAGCAATTCTGCACGCGGTACTCGCGCTGGGCAAAAGCTTAGGCATCACGGTGCTCGCTGAAGGCGTCGAGACACTCGCTCAGCTTGATATTCTTCGACATGAAGGCTGCGATGAAGTGCAGGGCTATCTACTCGGGAGGCCAGAACCAAGAGAGAGTGCGTTGGCAGCTAACATTTCCGTAGCGCAGTTGTCACGGTTGGCTGGCGCTGCGTAAGGCAGAAAGACGTCGCTAGCACGAAAGACGTTAGTCGTCGGCAAGAGAACCACCTTGTGCTGAATAAAAAGTGGCACGCTGCAACCAACCGGCTGCCTCGGACAGAAGCTGAGCTTTGCGTTTCTACTAACGCTGTCGCTATGAGCACCACTAAGGATGCCTATCAACTGCTTGCCAACTTGTGTGTCAGGGTTTGCTCTTTCGTGCGCCCAGCCAACCAACGCCCGCGATTGACCCGCTGAACGCTAGTCGGATTGCCATCGGTTTGCTGGCGCCCTATCCGTATTGCGTTTGCTCGATCTGGCATTGTGATCCATTCTTCGCCGAATGGAGTCTCAAATGAAAATGCTCAAACTAGCTGTAGCGATGCTCGCCGCTAACCTCTTCCCGCTCGCGTCAATGGCTTTAGCTCAAGCCCCGACACCCGCCGATGTTGCCGTTATCGACAAATGCCTCAAGGGTGCTGAAGAATCGGGAGGATTTGGAGGTGAGTGCGTGGGTCTTGTTGCTCATCCGTGCCTCAAAGAGGCGGCTGGCAAAAATGACGATGTCGCCCAGAAAAAGGTTTGCGGGGAGCGGGAGCTTGCTATCTGGACCGTAAAGATGAGCGAGGCGTTGAAGAAAGTGCTACCCGCCGCATCTAAAGACATGAGCAAGGCTGTTGCGGATTCGCAGAAAACGTTCGCTGCGTCGCGCGATCGGTTCTGCATAATCTTCGACAGAATTGAGCCTGGGATATACCCGGGCAGCGCGAGCTACTGCCGCCTGCGCGAGACAGCGAACCGCACGTTGAGCCTGATCGTGCTTGGCGTTGCCGTCAACGAGCACTGAGTTTCGGTGCTATCACCGCGGCGGCACTACTAATGCATTTTGTAATCGCCAGACGATCCAGCAGTTTTGCGGAATACATCCAAACCTTGTTTATGCGCAGTATGGTGCGTCGGGCGAGATTATGACCGATCGTCACACCTTCAATCCGTCAGCATTGGCAACGTCTTTTTGCCATGCTTCATCGGCCCAGTAGCTTGCCGGCGTGTTCCTGAAGCAGAGCACCCACGCGTCGTGCAGCATTCACCCTCGCCTGCGACCCTGAAAGTTGAACTTCATAGCGATATTGGCGCCGATTTTGACCTGCTCTTAAACGCCATACGCAACGTCCGCTCTCAGTTCCGAGCTCCAATGTCGGCTAGCGGTTTTGCGCTCGGCTAACTTTTTATCCGGAACATACTGGAGGCCGTTTACCGGATTTCTCGACCACAACCAAATCTGTTGCTGGGCCTGGAGTGCCAGTCGCATGCGGCCAATCCAGTCCCTCAGGGCGTCGCTTGCTGACCCTTCGACGGTGCGCGGCGTAAGCCAGCCCGATCAAAACAACGAACGCCAAAAGCGTCCAGACAAGATAATCCAAGGCCTACCCCGCGTGTTTGACGCGGCATGGTACAGCCCCGACAAATTTCAGTTTGGTTTCCCCACTCGCATCCAGGTGAAAAGTTCGCGTCACCTCGTGCGACGGCGGGCTTCGGTACGAGATACGAGTTCCGAAGAACAATGAAACGTTTCGGAGTCGCGCTGCAATTTCGCGCCGGCGGTTCTTAAGCTGTGAGTCCAATCCTTGGCGGAAGGGTACGTTCCGTTATCTCGCACGACGGCTGAGACGCCGAAACAAGGCAGCCTCTAGCGTGGCCTGACCGCGATGACGCCGGTTTCGACTGCCGACTCCAGATCGCCCGCGACGGTCCTGAGCGCTCGTGCATTTTCCGCCATGCGGGCAGCTAGCCTGTCATCGGGAACGCTTTCGCCCGATGCCTCTATGCGGCTGGCGATATCGCGCAAAGCTTTTACATCGTTCATTTTACGGCTCCAAACGCCATCCGCTCCCGTCAATCAAAGCGCGGATTGCGGTTTCTGTTCCGCAAGCCGGGTCAGCGCTCGGTCATTGAGACTGTGATCCGGTCCGATCCAAGTATCGCATCACCGGCGTAACGGTTAAGCCGTGCATCAGGATGGACATCGATTTCACCAGCCCGACGATCGCCCATAAGCGGTGAGGATCGACCGATCGATCTTGTTGATGGCAAACGCCAAATAGTGGATGGAGCCGACGCCGCGAATGCCGAAAAAAGCGATGGTCATTTTTTCGCGAAACGGCGACGGATGACCGATCAACGCCACGATCCGGACACAGGGCTAATGATCACCAGGATGATCACAGTAAACAAAACGTCGATCGACGTGAGAAGCTTGAGCAGCCCGTCAACGATTGCGCCGCCGAATAGAATGGAGCAGCGCCATCATCGCAACGCGCTCAACCTAGGCTGCCGCGACCGCTTTCTCGATGTCGCTCATGGAATGTCCGGTGAGATCTTTCGCAATCTCAGCGCGGAGAACATCGACGAGTTTTTTATGGTAACTCTTGCGAAGCTCGCCGAGCGTCCGCGGCGCCGCAATGATAACCAGATCTGACACTTTGCCTTCGAGGACGCGCTTATTGAGCAGCTCAGCGATTCCGCCGGCAAAGCCGTCTTCCTCGGCCCGACCGCCGTCTGGGTTTGCTGATGAGTTTTGGTGGCTGGCGCCCGAGCCCGTGTTGACAGCCTCAATATCAGCGTTCGGCATTGTTGCTAAAACAGGATGGGCCTCGTCGCCCGTATTGCTGAACAGATTGAATTTTTCGCCATCAGCGACAGCGACGATGGTTCCCTTAGGAAGCAGCATGAAGTCTCCAAATTGTTCGGGAAGTGTGCGGCTGAGCGTCAAGCGATCGAGTTGCCGTAAGGTTCCTTGGGGTAAGCTCACCAAGAAATTACGAGGCAATTGGCCGGCTTTTTTCGCTCCTCGAACCGGATTGCGGAGAAACGGCAGCCGATCAGCTGGCTTGGTCCAGCATTTAGGGAAATCGTGGAACAGATAGCCTCCAGCAACCGTTGCTGCTGGTGCGCGCGTAGGGAGCGCGCAGTTTAGTTTTCGAAAGGACACAATGAAGAAAATGCTTTCAGGTATTGCCCTCGCGGCTGCGCTCTTGTTTGCGCCTGCCGCGACGACGCCCGCGACAGCGTCAACGGCAACTGAACTCTCGGGGCAAACCGTGCACGTTGGCCCCCGCGGTGTGCATGTCCACAGCCGACGCCATCGCCACGGGCACCGTCATCGCCACCACAGCCATCGCCACGGTCACGGCCATCGCCACCATCATCACGGGCACCGGCGCGGTCATCGCCATCACCACCACTAAAAGTGCTGAACGAATGGCCTCGCTTCTTCAAGCGGGGCCATTTTCATATCGCTTGCGTCCTCTGTTCTCGCTGCGAGCCAGCCCCACCATCGACGTCTGGCGGCAAAGGTCACGTCATCTGAAGCGGATCGCGCAGAGGTTTTGATGAATGATGGCTTGAACCCGGTTGGGCGCGTCTTAGAACTTTGGCGCTATCCGGTCAGCTCAATTGGCGGCGAACGGATTACAAGCGCTAAGCTCGATTGTGCCGGTTTGAAGGGTGATCGCCAATTCGCGTTGATCGATCAGGAGAACGGCTTCGCCGCCGCGCCGGAAATGGACAAGCGTTGGCGAAACGCTCTGTTTCTGTCTTCTGCCATCGCTGAAACCGGCTTACCTGAAATCACCTTCCCTTCCGGAAATCGGGTCTCGCTACACGATCGCGGAATCAATCAGCTCCTGACGGATTATTTCGGATTTGCGGTAGCTATCGCCGCGATCGAGCCCAGCAGCGTCGATGCGAAATTCCCAAGAACACAGCATCGGCACCCGCATGCAGCGGTTCATGTGGTGACGACCGGGTCGATGCAGCATCTCGCAGCGTTGTGCGGAAGCTCAACGATTGAGAGCCGGCGTTTCCGTCCAACCGCTGTTGTTGCCACTTATCAGGATGACCATTTTGACGACAATAAGTGGATTGGAAAACGATTGCAGATCGGCCCATCGGTCGAGTTGATTGCCGAAGAGCAAACCAAGCGATGCGGTATGACCTTTGTTGCTCAACCCGGGCTGGACGCGAACCCGGATATCCTTCGAAGCATTCTTCGTAATAACCGGCGCAACTTCGGCGTCAATTGTGCTGTCGTTCGATCAGGCGAGATCAACGTCGGCGATGCTCTTTCGTTTAAGGCATGATGAGCATCGTGATCGCCGCTTCCTGAGGCGCCGTCGCGGTATCACCGCGAAGACTCGCGATGATCGTGCTTGAAACAGTTTGCCCCATCTCGCTTGCGCTGGGTATGCCTTGGACGAACGGCAGTTTGTGAAGCAGGAACGAGATCGCGACGCAATAGAGTTGGTTGCTCATCCCTTCTGTGCGTTTCGGACGAAACGCTTGGTCAACGTCAAGCCCACCTGTCGCGGTCAGAGCAGGCGGCTCTTCAGCGTCAACCAGGCTTGATCTAACCGTCGTCAAGGCCTCACCAACCACTCCGTGCTCAACGAGGCCCGGAAACGGCAAATCTCCGGCGGACAACGACGGCTGACCCGTCGCGTCAATAAATGCATCGAAGCTTCGTTGGATACCGGGCGCACGAACCACTGCGCCGCCGGCAAAGTCCGGGGTCTTGATCTGATAGTGATCGCCGAGAGCCAAAACATCGACCTTGTCCGCGCGTCGGAGCGCCAGGAGCCGTTGTATCGACTGGTACGGCACTGTCGCGTAGTCATCGACGAAAACAGTTTTAAAACTTTTGAGAAAGCGTGCCAGATCGTGGTCGTTCAGATGGCGTACGGCTCGGCCGACCACTTCGTGCATCCGCAGGATGGCATATCGCCATGCCACAGTGCGTTGCTGCGCACGATCGTGTTCGGCTTCCGCCAGATTGGAAGCCGCCCACACAAACGGATCGGCCTCAGCACGCGCCGCGAAATAGGCCTCCGCGAAAGTTTCGACATCCAGGGCCGCCAAACCGATCTTGGCTGAATATTCCGGATCTGCGGCGAGCAATTCCTGCCTGAATAACGCGAACACCTGATCCAGCAGATGAGAGCTGCCGGCTTGCGTCAGCCGGCTGATCGCTACGTCATTACAAAACGCCAAAGGGGCAAACGGAAAATCGAAATAGAAGTCTGCCTCCGGCAGCAGACCCTTTCGCGACATCATCGTGATGTGAAGCGCCTCGCTCCTGTCGGCGATTTGAAATTGGAGCACTCCGGACTCGTCGAGCAAGAATGTGCCGTGTGCAGTCGCAACAGAAACCAGCGCGTCGATGGCGCTGAGCGACGTTCCGAGGATTCCGACCGGCCCCGCCTTAATCGTTTTCAGTCGGGCGGCAGGCCACGGCGATATGAAATATCCCGGCTTCACTTCGGTGTCGTCCGGCAGATTGTGCCCCGTCGCCATGACGACATGCCCGAAAGCGTAGTACTTCAATTCGCCATTCGGCAACTTGGCCGTAAGCGCGATATCATCGGGCTGAAGTCGAATATCGGTGACGCGGTGCTGCGGTCGGACGTCGATGTCGTGCCCATTGTGTTTGCCGGTTTCCAGCAGGGCGCGGAACTGAGACTGGAAATATTCACCGAGGACGACGCGCGGATAAAACTCTCGATCGTCGATGTTTTTGCGCGCGATGGATAAACGCTCAAGCTCATCGTCGGATTGTCGGCTCAGCCAATCGACGAGTGTCTCACAAACGGCCGGCAGCTCGAAGCTCGCGATGTTTGCGAGCATTGCGCGGTCGTTGACATGAGGATGATAGGGCGTGCCTCTGCCCGGATCGGCATCCATCTCGAATATCGTAATCGACAGAGGCTGCTGTGAAGAGACGAGCCCCTTCAACGTGTAGATGCCCGTTGGGCCTGATCCGATAATTGCAATGCGAGGAAGCATTCACGCCGGCCTAGTGTTCAGACGCCGGGTCCTCCGGCGGCGTCTACCAAGTGCCGAGTACCGAAATTGGTTGCGAATGATGCGGTCGCGGTTCTTTCGGGTCGTCGATGGGATAAATCCGATGTAGGGCGTCGCCGACGACGTTTTCGGCAGTTCTATCGATCTAAAAATAAAGGTCCCGCAAGGGGGCCTTCATTCACAACAAGAACATCGCGATCAGAATGACCGGAATTGGGATACCGATCATCCACAGTAAAAGGCCTTTGCCCATGGTGTCTCTCCTCTTGCTGGAGAGCCAACACCCTGCGCCACCGCGCGTTCCATCGTGTCGTCGAAACTCACGCGTTGGTCTGCGGAAGCTTTGTATGCGTGTCGGCAAATTCTAAGGTGTCAGCCAGCTGCTGGTAAACACGCGCCGTGTATTCATCCAACCGTCGCTCTTCAGCGGCCCGCAACGGACTTTTGGAATCCAACAGTGCTCGCGCAGCTTTCACGCGCAATTCGATGATCTTGGTTTGCGACATCAACGTACTCCACCGAAAGGCGGGAGCGCTGCAGTGTCTCTCAGTCACCGGCGCCTGAGCGTCTATCGGCCGGTGATGTTCCAACATACGCGCCGATTTGCTCCGTGGTCTGTACGGTCGCGCGCGTATTTCGGCAGATGGGGTGAATTTCGGTTTTATTTCGGGGCCGATACAGCGCCCGCCGAGGCTCGCAAAAAAAGCCCGCGCCTTCGACGGGGACGGGGCCTGATCTTTCACACCGCGTGTTGTCGCGACGAAGAGTCGATTCGCTACACCGTTTGGATGGCTGCAAACCCCTGCTTTGTCAGCTTGATCATACCGGTGTCTTCGAACCAGCCCAACTCCAGACCGTGCTCTAAGCCGCCGGCAATCGCCAACCCATCCCATCCGTGATTGGAGCAAACGATGAGGACCTTGCGCGGCGAGACGGCATTGCCTGCCTTCAGCCCAAGCGAGCGAAACAGGTTGAGTGCTTGTCTTGCTTTATGCTCGAGACTCGATACATCGGTCATTCAGCAAACTCCAATTGCATTTTGGCCGACGCGATCGGCGATATCGGTTTAGGCTCGCTGTTCAGCGTAGTCCGCAAGACGGTGCCATTTCGTTGCGAGACTGATCCAACTCTGCCGATCAGCGTTACGCGCCAATGACGCGTAGTACTCGCATTGGCGAGCTTCCTTCAGGTATTCGTTTGCAAGCTTGGCGTCAGTTTCCGCAGAGGTGTCGCGCATCTTCGATCTCCCAATCGACAACCCAATCCCCATCGCGGCGTTCTGATCCTTAAAAATTGAATCGAATTGGATTTGACGGCTTCTGTAGTGAACGCCCGGTTAACAGACCCGCGCGACCCGCCTGATGTCCTTGAAGCAATAGAAGTCATATCCAGCGATGTACCAGCTGTGTCCAAACTATTTCTTGGAATGTTTCGCCGAGATTCGGGCTGCTACCGGGCGATCAGTTTCTCAATCTGCTGTAATCAAAGAGACGATCGTTCGCGCCAAACTTTATCACGGGTTCTTCAATGAAATGGTCGCCGGCAACCTGGGTTATCCTGCTCGTGATTGGGTTTGCCTTGGCGATCGCCGTAGTGGCGTGGGTCACCTATCGAGCTTATCGAGAGCTTGCGCGAGAAAATTTCCTGCGCGACTACACTTGGCCTCCGGGCCTACTTGATAAATTGGCGGTGCACTATCCAAGCTTCACGCGCAAAGAAACCGCGCTCGTCGCTCAAGGTCTCCGGCAATTCTTTCTGGCTTACCTGCACGGAGGTCGCCGCTACGTCGCGATGCCGTCACAAGTGGCGGACGAGCTTTGGCACGAGTTTATTCTGTACACGCGAGCATACGCGGCCTTCTGCGAAGGAGCATTCGGAGGCTTCCTGCACCACACGCCGGCTGTCGCCTTGCGCCTTGGCCAAAAGGTAGACAACACAGGACTACGTCGCGTGTGGCGATATTGCTGCCGCGAAGAAGGGATCAACGCGCATAATCCGTCCCGCTTGCCGTTGCTGTTCGCACTCGACACCAAACTGAAAATTCCGAATGGATATTATTATCATCCACAGTGCGACGCGTTGAGGAAACGAGGCGACGCGGGCACGCAATGCGGCGGTGACTTCGCTTCTTTCTCATACGACGGCGGCACCGATGGTCTGGGAGACAGCGGAGAAACGGGCGGAAGCGATTCAAGCGGCAGCGACAGTGGAAGCTGTGGCGGCGGCAGCTGCGGCGGTGGTGGCGACTGAGTGACAGGAGTGGCGCTGTTTCGCGAAGTGGAGCTGCATGCCGAGATTGTGCGCGAGCAATCCTGCCAGGCGCAGCAGAACGACGGTCTTAGCGAAACCGGCAGACCGAGGACAAATACGCGCACCGCATCGACTCTTTATGCCTCAATCATTTCTTTGAGAATCCGCGCACAAGCGCACGCAAGCCCTTCACCTTCACCTTCCGGGCGGCCTTACGAGCCGGGAGCCACATCGCGTCGCGCTGACCTTTCTCGAGCCAGCGTTTCAGCTTCTTCCGCACTTTGAGAGCGTAGACTGTCACGCGATCGTTGCCGCCTGCATCTCGAAACTTGCCGACTGGCCGTTTTGTTATGCGACCGAGTACACCCGCCTCTTCACGTGCCTCCTTAGCGGCAACACGATGTGCAGACGTGTTCTTTTCAGCTCGGCCTTTAGGGATGATCCAACGGCCGGTGTCCCGGCTGGTGATGATCAGTATCTCAGCTTCACCGTTTTTCGACTTACGATACGGAAGAGCAGCAAACCGCTTACCCATAGGCGTACGAGAACCTTTTCAAGCCTGCGTGAGTCGCATCGGAAAGGTTCAAGGTTATGACGCGCAGAAGAACATGTCTACATAACTAGACAACGCAGTTAACGCTTGCGACATTGCGACCGTGGCGCAGCACCGGATCGTCAACCTGAAAATCTAGACATGCTCGAACGGCCAATCAAAGACCCAACTTTACCGCCGGAAAACAAGGCTTCAGCGCGTCGTACACTATCGGTTGCAGGTGTAGCTCATGCTTTGCATGACGGTTATACAGACCTCATCTACGTCCTGCTGCCGGTCTGGCAAACCGAATTTGGCTTGGGCTTCGGCGCGCTCGCAGCACTTCGCAGTCTTTATGCTGGAGCGCTGGCAGGTCTACAGGTCCCGGCTGGACGATTGGCACAGCGGATCGATGGTCGAGCCGTTCTGGCAGTGGGAACCGCTTGCGCCGCTATCGGCTATGCGATTGCCGGGATGACAGGCAGCCTGATCGGTCTCTGCATTGCATTAACGGTCTCCGGCGCTGGTTCGAGCACCCAACATCCGATCGCGTCGGCTGCTGTCTCCCGCGCGTATGGCAAGCAGTCACGCGGCCCACTCGGGACTTATAATTTCACCGGCGATCTCGGCAAAGCTGCCATTCCGGCGCTCGCCTCGCTCCTTTTTACGCTGATGCCTTGGCGCGGCGCGCTCTGGCTTCTTGCTGCGCTCGGCGTCATTGTCGCCGCGATCATTTTTTTCGTCATGCCACCAATTCTGATGGCTCGAGCGCAATCGAAGCAGAAGACCCCTATCGTCAGATTCAACACCGGTTTCAAATTGCTGTTTGCTATCGGTGTTCTTGATACCGGCGTCCGGATGGGATTGCTGACGTTTCTGCCGTTTTTGCTGACGTCGAAAGGCGCGTCGCTGCCTGCCATTGGAACGGCGCTGTCATTGGTTTTTCTGGGCGGGGCAGCGGGTAAATTCGCTTGCGGTTGGCTCGGCGCGCGGTACGGGCTTTTAGCGACCGTCCTCATCACCGAGGTTGCGACAGCTATTTTGATCATCGCGGCGATCGTTCTGCCTTTGCTCCCGCTATTCGTCCTGCTGCCACTGCTTGGTTTGATGTTGAACGGCACGTCGTCCGTCCTTTACGGAACTGTACCGGACCTGACGCAGTCTGATCAGGCAGAGCACGCCTTCGCGGTTTTCTACACCGGGACAATAGGATCCGGCGCGCTCTTCCCAATCATTTTTGGTTTGCTGGGCGACCGGGTTGGCGCAGAATGGGCAACAGCATCGACGGCGCTGGTTGCCTTGGTCACCTGCCAGCTCGCTTTTGCACTGGCAACAAAGTTGCCGGCCCGAGACACGCGTTGAGTCATGCAATGAAGATCTGCAGCTATCCGTCCTTCTTTTTTGGCGCGAGAACAGCCGTGGTAGCGATAGCTATCATCTGCTTTGCCTCGGACTTGAGAGCACAAGGGCTTCCGCTTGATCCGGGCAGCCGCAAGCTCGACCCGAGTGCGCCAAGCGCTGGAGCGCAAGCCGACAACACATTCGTCGGAAGATGGCAATGTCAGTATATGAGCCGTAGTTCAACGGGCGACCGATCCGTCAACTACGCCTATTATTTCGATCTCGAATTAGGCGCCGGCGGGCGTTTTGACGCGCAGGGCAACTACTACGCCGAGACTGCGGGTTTCAATCAGGGCTTTCGAGCCAACGGGCAATGGCAATCGTCCGGTGATCGGATGGTGGCGAACGGCCAAGCCCAGCTGCCGAGTTGGACTTCGCCATTCGTCTTTCAACTCACCCGCTACTCTCCCGGGAACGCGTCTTTTCAGACGCAAACTCAGCTCGGCACGTTGGCGATTGCATGCACACGATGAGCGTAGAGAGCGTTTAGTCACGCCCCTTCTCAATCCCGACGGCGGCGGTCCGTGGGGGGCGGCAGCCACGTTTCGTTCCCAGCCTAAACCTTGTCACGCCGCCAGATCATCGCGAGCGATTGCCGCCTCGCGTTGCCGGTTGATCAAATTAAGCAATTGGGCGGCGGCGCGCGCATCGGCCAGAGCCCGGTGATGGTCCGTGAGATCGATGGCGTAGGCGTCGCAGAGATTGGCAAGTCCATACGACTTATGCCCGGGGTAGCGGCGGCGCATACTTGCGCAGGTGCAGAGTTTTGGAAAACGGAAGCGCCGGCCGATGCGCTCGTATTCATGCGCGATGAAACCGTAGTCGAAGTTGACGCTATGCGCGACGAAGATCCCGTCATCCATGAAATTGATAAAACTGTCCGCCACATCGCCGAACAGCGGCGCGTCGCGCACCATCGCGTTGGTGATCCCGGTCAGCTGCGTGATCTTCGCCGGGATCGAACGTTGCGGATTGATCAGCGAGTGCCATTCCGCAACGACCGCGTGATTGCGAATCTTGACCGCACCGATCTCCGTAATGCGATCTCCCCCTGCCCATCCGCCGGTCGTCTCGATATCGACAACGACATAATCCTGAGCCGGATCGAAGCGGAAATCGACAAGCCCGATATGCGCCGCGATCCCGGCATTGCCAAGTTGCCGTAGCCGCGTCAATTGATTGCGGCGGATGACATCCCCTTCGGCTTTGACCTCGAGGAACGAGATCGCACCGTTATCAACGAGCATCAGATCCGGAAACCCGTCGCGCATCGCGCGATAATCTTCGCACATGAGACGGAGGATATCGGCAATTCCGGCCGGATCGGCGCCCCGCAGCAAAGCCGACAGCGCGTCGACGTTGACGCACTCCCAGGCAAATACGCCGTTGGGTTTGCCCCACCGTGCCGCGATCGTCTTGAGGATCAATGTCTGCGCGGTCGACGCGGCAACCTTTTCGAGCTTGACCTTGATTTCGCTTGCAAAGCGGCGCGCGAAAGATCGGTCTTTCAAACAATGCGGCAGCCAATTGAAACTACTGTGGAGTTGACCGCTCTCGAACAGCTCGTCCCAGAAAACAAGTCCGAATAGACACTGCCAGAGCGTGTTCTCGGCATAGAAAACCGAGGCCCCGCCGCGCCGCAGGACGCCAGCGACCCCGGCTTCCGGATTGCCGCGCCACGTGTCGTCGACCGTGATCGACTGAGCCGACCGCAGCAGTTCCGTGCACGCAGCCGTTCGCCTGCCGTTGAACTTGCGCGCGTAGTAATCGCTCGCGAAGATAAATTCTTCATCGCTCCCGGGATCGTCAATCATCCGGCGCAGCAGTGCCTCCGCGCCGGCCTTATCGCCCGACGCATAAAGAAGGCGGGCGAGCCGCTCGTTGCATTCCGGCGACGATCCCATGCGATACAGCTGCAGCGCGGTATCCTGCTCGCCGGCACGCTCGAAGTAGAGCCCGACGCGGTGCGCCGCACGGCTGCGCAGATCGAGCACATAGTCGGTCCCTGCATCGGGGCCGCGGCGCAACGCATCGAAAGCGGAATGGTAATGAGGCTCGTCTCCGGCATCGAGCTGATCGAGAAGCTTGCCGTAGTAGAAACAGGCGCTCGCCTCCTCACCGTCCGTAAAGCGGGCACTGGGCTGAACGCCTTCATTGGTTCGCAGGATGCCGAGATCACGCAGCGCGAAGCTCTTGAGGCTGTCCTCGGTTTTTCCGAAATACAGAAAGAGCAAAAACTCGATCGACTCGGTCTCACCGAGCGCGACGAAGTCCCGGCCGGCGCATGTCTCGTAGCTCACCGCGAAGGGAATGTTGCCGAGAACGAACGCGACAAGCTTCGCCTTCGACCACGATTTGCGGACATCGACGTGGTCCTCTGCAGCTTTGCACAGAGCTTCTTTAGAAACGCATTTCGCAAACGCCGCATAGTCGCCCTCGCCGAGCGCACGCACATATCCGCGCTGCATCAGTTCGGACAGCGCGCCTGCGCAATCAGCGATTTCAGCGTAGCGAAATGCGGTGTGGCGAAAGATGCGCCCCTTGCGATTGACCATCCTGATCAGCAGGCATTGCGCGTCTTTGGAAAGGCGTTTGAAGTCGTCGATGAATGCGATGTGATCTGCGGTCAGCACCGATCCGTAACACGCGACCACATGGCGGAGCATTTCGCCGAAGTGGTCGTGATAGTAGTAGGCGGGCAGCACGGGCAGCTTCATCCGAACCGCCCCTTCCATTCCGCCTTTAGCGCCGCGTAGCTTTTGTTTGCTTCGGCTTTTTTCCAGAATGCGCGGAAGATCTCGGCGCTCTTCGCCTTTTCCGGATCGCCGGTGCCGCGTTTAAACAACGCGTCGTCATTCTGCTTGTCGTATTTGCGGCCGCCTTTGTAATTCGCGTAGCGGCGCGAGCGCGTGTATCCCATCTGGAGAAATTTGCGGGCGAGATCAGCGCCGACAAAGTCGTCGGCTTTCAGGTAGGCCGTGAACATCTTGAAAATCGTTCTTGCGCTCCGTCGCGCAGCCGCTGCGCTCGCAAACCGCCAATGCGGCGCGATCTCGCTTTTGTACGGCTCGCAGATCAGCACGCCCTGCTCGCCTTTGCCGACGCGATACTTTTCCGGCCGAGCACGGTAATCGATACCCGGCTTCCAGGCGTAAGTCGCCGCGTTGAAGCCGGCGGAGGCAGGTCGGGTTTTGGCAGACATCACAGATTGCGCACTAGCATCACGGGCTCGCCTTTGTGTCAGCAGCGGGTGTTTCCCTTTCAGCAAAGCCGCGCATCTCCGCCTTCCTCATAGAGATTCATGATCTCGTTCGCCTTCATGACACACGGCATACATTCGACGCTCTGCGAGCATGACTTGTTGCCACAAATCACGGAGAGCACCTTTGCCCGGCTCGGAGTGGCAAGCGCGAGCTGTAGAGCAAGAGTACAGATACGCGCGCTCTCGGGCGTGAGCGTCGACGTCCGGCCGAGGTTGGCGCGACGGATCAGCTGCTCGGAAATTAGTCGAGACTCACGGAGGGGCGGGCGGCGCATGGCGGCCTAGAATGAGAACGAAATGTGAACTGCGCAAGCCGCTGCGGTTAGCGCTGACTGTCTGCTGCCGTAACGATCGGTTGAGCCGGAACCGAAGGCACGACGTGCCGTTACCGATTCCGCTACCGGAGTTGCGTGATGAGCCCGCCCGACCTGACGCCAGAAAGCCTGCGTCGCATGGCAGACGAGATCGATGAGGAGGCCAACCGCAACAGCGGCCCACAATGGGAACGCGTACGAAAGCTCGCAGGGCAGTACCGCCGTCAGGCCGAAGCGATCGAGCGCGGCGAGGTCTGGAAGTTCGAGGGTTCGGGCGGAAGGCGGATCAGCTGATGCCGGCTCGCAAGCGCGAAGCGCCAGCAACCTTTCCCGGCTTCATCGAGCCAGCCCGGCCTAACCTACTCAAGGCAGCGCCGTCGGGCACGAAGTGGATCCACGAGATCAAGTTTGACGGCTACCGCATCCAGGCGCACATCAACGCTGGTCGCGTCTCGCTATGGACCCGCAACGGAAACGATTACACCGACCGCTATCCGGACGTCGCTGCCGCGTTTAAAGGGCTGCCTATCAGTAACGCGATCTTCGACGGCGAGATCATAGTGCCGAACCACGGCGGCGGAGATTTCGCGGCCCTGCACGGCCGCAAGCTGCATAGCGATGTACAATATCAAATCTTCGATCTGCTTTGGCTCAATGGGTCGCGACCTTCGCGGCGAGTGGCTGACGAAGCGTAAGGCCGCATTGTCTGCCGTCATCCCAACCGTGATCACTTCGCCAGTCAAGTTCGTCGAGTGGATCGAGAAGACTGACGGCGCGCAGGTCGTCGCGAGCGCGTGTGACCTCGGTCTCGAAGGCGTGGTGTCCAAGCTCGCTGACGCACCGTATCGATCGGGCGACAAGACGGACTGGGTGAAGGTCAAGTGCTCGAAGCGAGCCGAATACGTGATCGTTGGTTACGTGCCATCAACGCGCGGCCGCGGTGTAGAAGCGCTACGCCTAGCACGCAAGAATGGCCGCAAACTCGATTACGTTGGGAAAGTCGGTACCGGCTTCTCAGCTAAGTCCGGCGCCGAGGTGCGCGCTAAGTTAGAGCCCCTGATGCGAGCAGCAGCTGCGCTGTCGAAGCCGATCGACAAGCCCGGCACCGTGTGGGTTGAACCGACCTACACAGCGCAGATCGAATATCTCCAAGAGGTGGAGGGCGGGCTGAGGCACGCGAGTATTAAAGGCATCGTCAGCTAGCGCAGTCGGTTACGATCGACAACGTGGCAATTTGCAGAAAGCAGTTGGGGCTCTGGTTAGCATTCGCCGCATCATTTCATGAAATTCGCGAGTCTCCGCAAAAGGTTAAGCTAGTGGAATGGCGGATGCTGCAACCGCCGAACGGGTTTCCCCGCGGCCACTAAAGCCGGGTCTTGAGCTTCGCATTCTTGTTGGCGTTTGATCTCAATTAGGGTGCGCAGCAGGGTCACGAGAGCTTCGACGGCAAAATCTGAGGCAAGTACAAACAGTTCGTGCGGTACGATGGCGGAAACGAGAGCAGCCGAACGACCGCGTCATTAGCGAGGGTGCTAATACTCGCGTCTGGAACGGGGCCGACAGGGGACCGGCAGCTTTCCAAGACATTGGGCGCAAAAGCAGACCATGCGAGACGCAGGAGTTGTCGACGCGGCATTCTCAATTCGTCGAACTCTGAGCGATGGTTTGTTCCCGAGATAGCAAAGCCGCCGTTATGCGTTGTGACCTCACCGATCGCTTATATCCGCGCGCGATAGCTACATAGCGAAGTCGTATTTGTTCTTTGGCCTCCGTATCGGCAGTTTGCGCGTCATCGAAACGCCAAACAAAAACGGAGCTAACAATGAACCTCAAGCGTATCGCCATCCTCGGCGCCGCCGTCTTCGCAACGGCCGCGCTGAACTTCGCTCAACCCGCTTTTGCCGCTGACGGATGTGGCCCAGGCGCATGGCGCGGCCCTTGGGGCCACTGCCGCGACACTCCGTTCTCGGGCCGTCTGCCGGATGGCGAGTGGGTACAGCGCGTCGGCAACGGTTGCCCTCCGGGTTACTGGCGCGGTCCGTGGGGCCACTGCCGCAACACACCGTATCACGGCCGTTTGCCGGGCGGCGGCTGGAAGTAAGGAGGGCATCATGACTCGCGCTCTCTCACGCAAACTCATCGCGGCCGGCATCGCGACTTGCGCCATCGCCGCCGCCGTCACGGGCATCCAGCAGGCCGAAGCCGCAACGCGTCTCGATCGGGATGTTGCCGCAGCTGCAGGCCGTGCGGTCGGCGCTGCCGCCGATCGCGCCGTCGAACGTGCCGTCATCAACGGCGCATCGCGCTACAAAGGCGCGGCCTGCGCGTCGGGCGCGCGCCGCCTTCGCCTGCAAGGCCCTACATACGTCGCGTTCATGGCCGAATGCCGGAAAATCCTCTAACGCCGCATCGGCGGTGAGCGTCCTCCAGCACTCATCGCCGATCTCATCTGCAAGCCTCAACATCGAGACCCAAAATGCCGACGCTTCTCACGCGCATCGTCAAATTCGGCTGCGGCGCGCTCGCGCTTGCGTCGGCTTCCTTATTCTCGGCTGCCGTCGTTGCGCAGCCGGCGAGTCATCCTTTCTACGTCGCGACGCGCGGCGAAACGGCGGGCGCACCGGGCACGATCATCCGCATCGCGCGCATGGTCACTTCGCCGCCGGGCGCGATTGCTTATCGCGTTCTCTATCGTTCGCGCGGGATGCGCAACGAACCGATCGCAGCGTCCGGCGTCATCATCGTTCCGATCGCGGCCGCGCCGCCGGATGGACGCAAGGTCGTGGCCTGGGCGCATCCGACGTCCGGCGTCGTGCCGCATTGTGCACCGTCGCTTGCGTTCTTTCTCTACAATCAGATCCACGGGCTCGATGAGATGATTGCGCGCGGCTTCGTTGTCGTCGCGACCGATTATCCGGGGCTCGGAACGCCCGGTCCGCATCCTTATCTTGTCGGCACCAGCGAAGGCCGCTCGGTGCTGGATTCCGTGCGCGCCGCACGGCAAATTCCGGGCGTCGGGGCCGTGCGCGATTTCACCGTATGGGGCCATTCGCAAGGCGGACAAGCCGCGCTGTTCACCGGCATGCTGGCGCGCAGCTACGCGCCGGATCTCACCCTCCGCGGCGTCGCGGCAGCCGCCCCCGCGACCGATCTCCTTGCTTTGCTGCAGGACGACAGCGGAACGGTCGGCGGCAACAATCTCGCCGCGATGGCGCTATGGTCGTGGACGCGCGTTTACGGTGCGCCGCTAGGTGGCGTCGTCGAACCGGACGCGATGCCGACCGTCGATGCGCTCGCGAATGTCTGCATCGAGTCGATCCAGGACATTCTGCTGCGTGGCGTCATCGGCCGTCCGCTGACGCGCTCGTTCCTCGCCGATCCGAAATTCTATCAATCGCAGCCGTGGCGGCAGCTGCTCATCACCAATTCGCCCGGTACTTTGCCCGGCCGTGTGCCGGTGTTCATCGCGCAAGGTCTTTCCGACGAGACCGTGCGCTCTGCCGTTACGTTCAAATATATGCGGCGCCTCTGCCGTGCGGGAAGCCCGGTGGCACTGGCGGTGCTGCCGAATGCAGGGCATGCTTTCATCGCTCGCGACACCGCGGCGCAAGCCGTCGATTGGATGGCGCGGCGCTTTGCCAATCTCCTGCCGCGTAACGATTGCGGGCGCGTACCTGGAATCGTTCAAGCAAAACTCACATCGGGGGCAAACCCATGAAGACGTCCATCATGACTTTACTCATCGTTGCGTCGTTTGGTCTCACCTCGGCCGCCATGGCGCAAGGCACGTCGCAACAGCGCTCGGACTGCATGGGCGACGCCTTCTCGTTCTGCGCCTCTTCCATCCCGAGCGTGAGCAAGATCGAGGCTTGTCTCAAGCGCAATGTCGCGAGTCTGAGCCCAGGATGCCGCGCCGAGTTCGAACCGGCGGGCAAAACAAAGTTGAAGCGCCGCCACTTCCGTATGTAGTCGAGGGCCGAAAGTAAGGCAGCGGCGGGCTTGTACAGCTCTCCGGCGCGCGCTTAGGTGGCGCACGTCGTGGGGACGTGATGCTTCAATATCGGCAACTGCGCTACTTCGTTAAAATTGTCGAAGCCGGCAGCTTCTCGCGCGCGGCGGCGACGATCTATGTCGCGCAGCCGGCACTCAGCCAACAGATCGCCCATCTCGAAGAGCACCTCGGTGTCGACCTTTTGCTGCGCAGCGCGCGCGGCGTACGCCCGACCGCGGCCGGCGCGATCCTTTATCGCGAAGCGTCGGCCATCCTGCAGAAGATGGAGCAGCTGCAGACGATCGTCTCGTCTTCGAACCGCGGCGCGGCCGGCGCCGTGAATATCGGCGTGACGTCGACGCTTTTCGCGTCGCTGACCACGGGTTTCGTCGCGCGCTGCAAGCAGGAGCTTCCGAAGGTGAAGCTTAGCGTATCCGTCACCGACAGCGCCACGATCAAAACCCGTGTTGCTAATCGCGAGCTCGATGCCGGCCTCGTATTCGAGGATGAACTCACGTCGAATTTCGAACGGCGCTTGCTGTTCCGGCAGCGTTTGTTTCTGATCGGTCCCGCTACCGAGAAACCGCTCCGCAAGACCGTGACCGTGTCTGAGCTTGCCGAACTGCCGCTCATTCTCCCGGCGCGCCCCAACATCACGCGGACGGCGCTCGATCATGTGCTGCAGGCAGCAGGCGTCGTACCGAACGTTGCTTTCGAAGCCGACATCCTTTCGAATATGCTCGACGCGGTGCGTTCCGGGCTGGGCAGCACAGTGCTGCCGAAATCGATTCTCACGGATGTCGGAGATCACGGCCTCGGCATGCCGCAACTGATCGAGCCGCAGGCGTTCGTCTCCTGCACGATCATCACATCGAACAACGCGCCCGGGATGGTTGCCACCCAGAGCGTCTGCGATCTGCTGGCCGACTTCGTCGGCGATCACATCCGCGAGCGCGCCTATTCGGGCACGACATGGATCGCACAAAAATGACGCTCTCCGCACCAACGCAACCAATTCTTCTCTGACGCACCGCCAACCAGAACAAGAAAATGCAATTCCGCCACTTGCGCTACTTCGTGAACGTCGTCGAGGCCGGCAGTTTCTCTCGCGCCGCTGCGGCGATTCACGTCGCGCAGCCCGCACTCAGTCAACAGATCGCCGAGCTTGAAGAGCGCTTCGGCGCGCCTCTGCTTAAGCGCAGCGCGCGCGGTGCGGTGCCGACACCGGCGGGGCAGCGGCTTTACGACGAGGCGGTCGTCATTCTGCGACAGCTCGAGGAGTTGCCGTCGCTGGTGCGCTCTAACATCGCGGAACCCGAAGGGCTCGTGACGCTCGGTATCGCGTCGACGCTCGCGCCGAAGCTGCTCGGCCGCATCGTTGCGGCATGCCGCGAAACGCTGCCGAAGGTCAATCTTCGCCTCTCGGACGCCGACAGCGAGAGCCTCTCGCGCGAAGTTCACGACAACGCTCTCCATATGGGAATCGTCCTGGAAACCGGATTCGACGCGCAGGTGGCGCGCAAGCCGCTCTACCGCCAGCAGCTCCACGTGATCGGCAGCACACCGCTCGGCAAGAAAAAGAAACTGCCGCTGGCCGACGTTGCGAAGCTGCCGCTGGTTCTCCCTCCAGCCGGCGTGGCGCGCCGCGATCTGGTCGACCAGGCGATGAAAGCAGCTGGCCTGCGGGCGGACATCATCTTGGAAGCGAATTCAGTTCTGACTGAGCTCGCCACGGTCCGCGCCGGCGCGGGCTACACGATCCTGCCCACCGGTGATTTATCGAACTACCCGGCCGGCGCGTTCTCAACGCCGATGCCGCTCGATCCGCCACTGGAGATGACGTGCTCCCTCGTGGTCTCAAGCGATTTTCCGTTGACGGTCGCGGGCGAAGCCGTTCGCGACATCGTTGCGAGCGCGGTCGAGGCGTTTGTGCGCGAGACAAAACCGCCCGGGGCAGTATGGATCTCGGTGTAAGCTCAGCGCACGAGTTGGACGGCGGCGAACAGCAGCGCCGCCGCTCCAACGATGAGGTCGGTCGCCATCGCGACATTCTCGCGCGTGCCGCGATGCCGCACCATCGCGTGCTGGATGCCGCAGAGGACAAGGAATAGGCCGGCCGCGCAAGCGGCTGGAAGCAGCCACGCTGGCGCGATCAACGAAGCCGTCGCGATCGCCCCGAGCGCAAAGTTCGCGAAACCGAGTTCGCGCACGACGACGCTTGCGTTCGGCGCTTCGATCCCGAGAATGCCGAGCGTGGTCTGCGGCTTGATCATTTGCGTCGCGCTTGCGAGCAGCAACCGAATGCCGACCCCCCAGAACGTGAACCATTTGCCGACCAAGACGATGAGATCGGCGCTCCCGAACTGGATCGCGATGCTCGCGAGGGGCAAGATCACCGTGAGCAGAAGTACGATCGCGACATACATTCCGGCACTCCTAGAACGACGAGGCGCGGGCGAGCGCCGAAGCGTAGATCGGAACATTCAGGTTTTTGATCGCTGCCACAAGATACGCCGCGAAAGCGTCACTAAAATCCTGCGAGATGACAGGTCGCTCGATCGTGATCTTGATCGCGTTGCAGCTGTCGACGAAGTACGCACCCACAACCTGCTCGGGGTCGAGGTCAAGAAGCGCCGCGATACTTTCGGCGGAGAAGAGGTTGGAATACAGCGCAGCCTCGTAGCTCTCCCCGGACGAAAACATGATGTCGAGAGTGACGCGGTTGACGCCCGCGTCTCTGCTGCGGACGTCGGCCACCAAATCGGACAGCCGTTGCTTTCCGACGCACGGGCGGTTCGGCGCAACATCCGAGATCTGCGTGAGCGTGCGCTCGTCGACGCTGCCGTCATAGTTCTTGTCGCCGACATCGAAGTATCGCGGCTGCCGGATGTCGACGACTGTCCAGTTATCGCCCGCGGCGTCGTAGACCGTGATCGGAAACAATCGCCTCTTGATGATGTCTTCGTTCTGCAGAAGGTGATGCAGCGTCCACGCACATCTTTTGGACGGACCGTCGCCGACACGGCGCGCGCCGTCGAGCTTGATGCTCCACGGCCACGGCTTTCCGGCGTGCACCAGATGGCTGTTGCGGATGCCGGCCTGGCGCGGCCCACTGGAGAAATAGTCGGTCTTCTCTAAAGCCAGGATGCCTTCGGGATAAAACTGCAGCAGCGGATGGCTCTCTTCGTAGAGCGAATGCGCCGCGATGGACAACGGCGTACACCGCCGATCGGCGTTCGGCGCAATGAAGATCGCCGAACCGTCATCGTAAACTTCCGCGACGAGACAGTCGGACGGCGAGCCCGGCTCGCATGCAAGCGCACCGCACGCCAGAACATAGCCGACATGATAGGCGAGCCCTGGCGCGATGCCTCGCCTGATCATATCGGCGGCAAAGAGCGCGACGTCGCAGGCGCGGCCAGCGATCACGTATTGCGCACCGCTGTCGAGAGCGCTGATCAGCGGATGCACACCCATCTGGCCGACGATGATGCTGTCGGCGATTGCGTTTTCTTCCAGAACAAGACCGCGGCCGATCGGCAGCAACGCATCGCGATGAAACTCGTCGAGCACGATCCCACTATCGATATCTGATGCAATCACAGCGGTCTTCGCTTGCACGCCGAGTTCGGCGAAGACATCCTTCGCGACATCAACCATCCAGGCGAGGTTGCGCGCGCCGCCCGCCATTCCGCTGTTGCCGATAATGACCGGGCAGGCAAGACGTTCGCTGGCCTCGACCATGCGATAGTAATCGGCGCGCACGGCATCACGTTCGAAATACTGCGTGCCAGCGCCGAGATAGGACGGGCCGGCATCCATCGACCCGCCGTCCGCGACGATCGCGTCGACGCGGCCATTGAGAGCCTCGTCAAACGACTCCTTCGGGAAGCCGTAACCGAGAGCGCCGCAAGCGGAGACGGCGCGGTAGATCAGTTGGGGCATTGCGGGCATTCCTGCTCGGGGCTCAGGCTTGGCGGAAAAACGGCTTCGTCTTGATGTTCAGCATCACGATCGGGAACGCGAGCGTGAGACCGCCGAGTGCCAGCCCAAGAACCGCCACGGCCGGCGAAACGAGATTATTCGAAAGCGCGGTCCAGAATGTCGCAGTGCCGAGCGGCAGGAACATTACTACCGCCGTGAAGACGCCCGGCGAGAAGCGGCCCGTGCGAGCAAACGGCACGATGTGCATCAAGATCCCGTTGATCAGCATCAGGCCGGCGAAGCCGAGCGCGGCGAGCGGCAGCTCAGCAGCCAACATGGCCTGCGCGATCCCGAGCGCGACCACGATTCCGTTGGTCACGTAAAAATCGTTCCATTCGACCGGGAGCTTGAGTTCGTTGCGCGCCCAGTCGCGCCAGTCGAGCATGTATTCTTCGAGGATGTGGAAGGCGTAAGCCATCATGCCTAGCCACGCGAGTGCCGTAAGGGTCATTGGTCTTGTCTCCGGAATTCGTGTTTCCATAGGTGTGACAGACGCACTCTCGGCGGGCCAATACGGTCTTGGTATGTCGCTATATGAGACGGCTATGGTCTACCTACTCAACCCGCTAGCCTCAGAGACCGCGCGTTGGAAATCAGCGGACCTCGCCAACTTCCTTGTCGTCGAGTACTTTTTTAGACGAGCAACGGCGCGGATCGCAGGGACTACCCAGGTTTCCGCATTGGGGGCCGGAAGCGGATCGGCAGCTTCCTAACTGATCTCGCCGCAAATTGAGCACGGCGGTCACTGCATTTACAAAGCTAGAAGCTCTCGCCTCGAAGACTGCTGGCACCGCCACTGCACTCTCTACGATCGGTGGACTAATCGCAAAAGCTGCTGGTTTGCTATGAACCTTGCGGCTAGGTGATCATGCTAAGCTGCCTCGCGTGCTCTATTTTGATGTCCGACCACTTCGTTCCCGACGTCCAGGGAATGCTCCACGGCATGGACAGGATTGGCGCGATGACGCGGTCTTGGCGGCCGCAGACTGGCTTGAACCTAATCCCCTCGGCCGATCGGCATGCGCGCACTGTTGCCGTGGATGCAAGGTTCCAGGCCGAGTGGGCGCAAGGGCGCGGCGTCCCGCTGTTCGACCCCGATGCACGTTTGCTGGTATCTGCAATACGCGCGGCGCCATGCCAATCTGGACTGCGTCCATTTACGTGAAGAGATATAGGCATAATCCAGAGTCAATTTTCAGGCACTCAAGGTTGCAAACTTTTTTGAGCGCTTTGGGTGCCACCATTTTCCTTTGAGCACCACACCCTCTGATACAATCTTCTTGTCTCCGGCTAGGTGCTCGCCCGTAACATCGACGTAGTCGAATTTGCCCTCTCGCACCGAAAGGATCGTGGCGTCTCCGAGAGAGCCGATCTTGAGCGAACCGTATTCGGGTCGCTTCAAAGCTGTTGCGGCATTTACGGTCGAGGCAGCGATCACGTTCTTCAGGTTCATGCCGAGGCAAAGGAACTTCGACATCGTCGTGACTTGATCGAAGGCCGGGCCGTCGATGCAGAGCTTATGAACATCGGATGAGATCGTGTCCGGTTCGAATCCATTGGCGAGCATCGCGCGCGCGGTCTTGAAGGCAAACGACCCTTTGCCGTGACCGATATCGAATATCACGCCGCGTTTCCGTGCTGCTTGCACCTCCGGTTTGACTTTGCCTTGTGCCGTGATCGGCGCATTCGGGAAGGGACGGAAGGCGTGAGTCAGCACGTCGCCCGGCCGCAGCATATCGAGGACTTCCTCGTACGATGGCGGAGGATGGTCGATGTGGCACATCAGCGGCATACCGACCTCGTCGGCCACTTGCAGCGCGATGTTCAACGGCACAGTGCCTGAGGCACCGGACGCGTGCAGGCCGACCCGCACCTTAATGCCGACGATGTAGTCGCGGTTTTCATCCGCCACCTTCACGGCGTCGATCGGGTTCATCAGGCGCAAATCGCCGCTCTCGCCGACCATGACGCGGTGGTCGAAACCGAAGATGCCGGCATGAGAGACGTGGAGGTAGGCGAGAATACGCGCCTGGCTTGGCTCGATGACATGCTTGCGGAAGCCGGCCCAATTGCCGGGGCCGGCGCTGCCGGTGTCGACAGAAGTCGTGACGCCAGACAGCCGGCAGAATTCGTCCGCGTCGATGCCAAGAGAGGTGCCGCCCCAATAGACGTGCGTGTGCAGATCGATGAGGCCGGGCGAGACTATGGTTCCGCTAACGTCTCGTATTTCCTTGGCGCCGGTCAAGCTCTTGCCGAAGCCCGAAACCTTGCCGTCCGTGAAGGCGACATCGAGCACGCCGTCATGCCCTTGCGAAGGATCGATGACGTGGCCGCCTTTGAGAATGAGATCGTGGGTCATGCCGTCGCGCTCCGGTGGCGGTAGCGGCAATTATGCAAGCCGTGAGCCCGCGGACAACCTCGCCTCCGGAATGATGCAACCGCTGGCATAGGGCTTGCTGACACGAGCAGTCGGGCCTAGCGTTCGGGTTTGGCTCCTCGTCCACGCCGCGGAGCGCCCAATAAAGAGGCGTTGCTTACCCATCGATTGAACAATCAAAAAACGGAGACGTCTGATGGATCGCAGGATGCTCTTGAAAGGGGCTGCCGGGCTCGGCGCCATGGCGGCGAGCGGCGGCCTCTCGAGGCCCGCCATATCGCAAGGCGCGGCTGCCAAGACGCTGCGCTTCGTCCCGCAGGCTAACCTCGCGAACTTCGATCCGATCTGGGGAACGCAATACGTCGTCCGCAACGCAGCCGCGATGGTGTGGGACACGCTGTACGGCTTCGATTCCAATCTCGAACCGAAACCGCAGATGGCGGAGTCGGCCGAGGTCTCCAGCGACGGGCTGACCTGGACTTTCAAGCTGCGGCCAAACCTGAAATTCCACGACGGCACGCCTGTGTTGGCGAAAGACGTCGTCGCCAGCCTTGCGCGATGGGCAGTCCGCGATCCGATGGGCCAAATGATCATCGCGATCCAAAACGAACTCACCGCGGTGGACGATCGCACGGTCAAATGGTTGCTGAAAAAGCCGTATCCCAAAATGCTGCTCGCGCTTGGCAAGAACAACACGCCGATCGCCTTTATCATGCCGGAGCGGATTGCCAAGACGGACCCATTCAAGCAGATCGACGAATATATCGGCAGCGGGCCGATGAAATTCGCCAAGGGTGAATGGGTGCCAGGCGCTAAGGCGGTGTTCGAGAAGTTCACCGATTACGTGCCGCGGCAAGAGCCCGCATCCTGGTTGGCGGGCGGCAAGAACATGTTGATCGACCGCATCGAATGGATCGTGATGCCGGATCCGGCGACGGCTTCATCTGCGCTACAGAATGGCGAAGTCGATTGGTGGGAAAATCCGATCTCCGATCTTGTGCCGGTGCTCAAGAAGAACCGGAACATCTCGGTCGATATTGCGGACAGCCTCGGCAATATCGGTTCGTTCCGGATGAATCATCTGCATCCGCCGTTCAATGACGTAAAGGTGCGTCGCGCCGTGCTGATGGCGCTCGACCAAGAAGAATACATGCGGGCGCTGGTCGGTGACGACAACGCATTGTGGAAGCCGCTACCTGGCTTCTTCACCCCGGACACACCGCTGTACACCGAATCCGGCGGCGAGATTTTGAAGATGAAGAATCTGGCGGCAGCAAAGAAGCTCTTGTCGGAGAGTTCGTACTCAGGTCAGCCAGTCACTTGCATCGTTGCGCAGGATCAGCCGATCACGAAGGCACAGGGTGACGTCACCGCAGAATTGCTTAAACGGCTCGGCATGAATGTCGATTTCGTCGCGACAGACTGGGGCACGACCGGTCAGCGGCGTGCACAAAAGTCGCCGCCGGGCCAAGGCGGTTGGAGCATGTTCCATACCTGGCACGCGGGCGCCGACTGCATCAGCCCCGCACCCTACAACGCGGTACGCGCGAACGGCGACAAAGCATGGTTCGGCTGGCCCAATAGCGAAGAAGTCGAGAAGGAGGTGTCGAACTGGTTCGACGCCAAGACGCTCGACGAAGAAAAGGTCGTTATGGCGCGGCTCAACAAGGCAGCGCTCGATCACGTCGTATATGCGCCGACCGGATTTTTCTTAGGCTACCAAGCATGGCGCAAGAACGTGTCGGGCATCACAAAGGGGCCGTTGCCATGGTTTTGGGGGGTCTCGAAATCGGCGTGAGCGATCCATTGCGGCACATCAACAGTTCGCCATGCTGAGTTACATTCTCCGCCGAATAGCCGCGACGATCCCCGTGATGGGGTTCGTCGCGCTGTTCGTCTTCAGTTTGCTTTATGTTGCGCCGGGCGATCCGGCTGCGGTGATCGCGGGCGATCAAGCGACGCCCCAGGATATCGAACGCATCCGGCAAAGCCTCGGGCTCGATCGGCCCTTCCTCATCCGCTTCGGCGAATGGGTGTGGCAGCTCATGCAGGGCAATCTCGGCAAATCCATCTTCACGGGATTGCCGGTTTCGCAGTTGATCGGGCAGCGCCTTGAGCCGACCATTTCGCTTATGATCGTGACGCTCATCATGTCGATCATGATTGCGGTGCCGATGGGGGTCATTGCAGCTTGGAAAGCCGGCACGTTCCTCGATCGCCTCATCATGGCTTTCGCGGTGTTCGGGTTTTCTGTGCCGGTGTTTGTCGTTGGCTATCTGCTGGCTTACGTATTCGCACTGGAATTCGGCTGGTTCCCAGTGCAGGGCTATACCCCGATCGCACGTGGCTTCTGGGCGTGGCTCGACAATCTCATTCTGCCATCCATCGCGCTCGGCTGCGTCTATATCGCGCTGATCGCTCGCATCACGCGCGCGACGATGCTGGAAGTCTTGCAACAAGACTATGTGCGCACGGCGCGTGCCAAAGGACTGGGACAACGGTCCATCCTCTTCCTGCATGCCTTGAAGAACGCAGCAGTGCCAATCGTGACCGTGATCGGCATCGGCATTGCGCTCCTGATCGGTGGCGCTGTCGTAACCGAGAGCGTGTTTGCGATCCCGGGTCTTGGACGTCTCACCGTCGATGCGATCCTGCGGCGCGATTATCCCGTCATCCAGGGCGTGGTGCTGTTCTTCAGCTTCATTTACGTCATCGTCAATCTGCTGATCGATATCGCCTACACGTTTCTCGATCCGAGGATCCGCTATTGAGCGATGTCGCCGAACGTTATCCGGTCGCTGCGCCGATGCCGGATGTGCTTCCGGCTATCAAGTCGCGGCGCGGGGCTTGGGGCTTTGTCCGGCATCATCCGACGATTGCGATCGGCGGATTTCTGATTTTCGTGCTCATTCTGCTGGCTGTCTTCGCTCCGTATCTGTGGACGGTCGATCCGACCGCGTTGGCGACGACGCGACGAACGCGCGTGCCGTCGGCGCAGAATTGGTTCGGCACCGACATGCTCGGCCGCGACATCTATTCGCGCGTCGTTTACGGGGCGCGCGTTTCGCTGGTCGTCGGATTTGCAGTTGCTTTCTTCGCATCGATCATCGGGCTAGCGATCGGTCTGGTATCCGGATTCGTGCGGATTGCCGACGGTCTGATCATGCGGATCATGGACGGTGTGATGTCGATCCCGCCGATCCTGCTCGCGATCGCGCTGATGGCTTTGACGCGCGGTAGCGTCGGCAACGTCATCTTGGCGATCACGGTCGCCGAGGTGCCGCGCGTCGCGAGGCTGGTGCGCGGTGTCGTGCTGTCGCTGCGCGAGCAACCCTACGTGGACGGCGCGATCACGGCTGGAACGCGCACGCCGATGGTGATCCTGCGCCATATTCTGCCGAACACATTGGCGCCGTTGAGCGTGCAGGCGACCTATATCTGCGCAAGCGCAATGATCACCGAAGCGATCTTGTCGTTCATCGGCGCCGGCACGCCGCCGACCATCCCGTCCTGGGGGAACATCATGGCGGAAGGCAGGGCGCTCTGGCAGGTGAAGCCGTTCATCGTCTTCTTCCCGGCCGCGTTTCTCTCCGTGACGGTACTTGCCGTCAATCTGCTCGGTGACGGTCTGCGCGATGCTCTCGATCCGCGCATGGCGAAACGGGTCTGACGCATGGCGCTCCTCGACGTCAAAAACCTGCAGGCTCATTTCCGTACGCCGGACGGCGTCAACCGCGCGGTCGACGGAGTTTCCTTTTCAATCGAGGAAGGCGAGACGCTGGCGATCGTCGGCGAGTCCGGCTGCGGCAAATCGGTGACGTCGATGTCGCTCTTGCGCCTCGTTCCGGAGCCGCCCGGCAAAGTGGTTGGACAGGTGTTGTTTCAAGGTCGCGATCTTCTGAAGCTTTCGGACCGCGAGATGCGCCGTATCCGCGGCAACGATATCTCGATGATCTTCCAAGAGCCGATGACGAGTCTCAATCCGGTTCTCACCGTCGGCCGCCAGATCGGCGAGACGCTGCGGTTGCATCAAGGGCTGGATCGGAACGCGACGCGCGCGCGCGCAATCGAGATGCTCAATCTCGTCGGAATTCCGGAGGCTAAACGCCGCGTCGGCGAGTATCCGCATCAGCTATCAGGCGGTATGCGTCAGCGCGTGATGACGGCCATTGCGCTGGCGTGTTCGCCAAAGCTTTTGATCGCCGACGAACCGACGACAGCGCTTGACGTTACGATCCAGGCTCAGATTCTCGATCTCATGCGCGATCTCAAGCGTCGTGTCGGGGCCGCCATTCTGCTCATCACGCATGATCTCGGTGTCGTCGCGGAAGTCGCCGACCGCGTCATGGTGATGTATGCGGGCCGGAAGGTGGAGGAGGCGCCCGTCGGTGCGCTGTTCCGCTCGCCGCGGCATCCCTACACGCGCGGTCTTCTCGCGGCGGTGCCTAAACTCGGCTCATCGCTCACTGAGGATACGGCCCGGTTGGCGGAAATACCTGGTCTCGTTCCGAGCCTTAAACAGCGGATCGAAGGCTGCGTGTTCGCCAGCCGCTGCCCAAACGTTGCCGATGTCTGCCGGCGCGTCGCGCCGGCGCTCGAACAAAAGGCAGCGCACCACATCGCGGCTTGCCATTTCGCGCCGAAGGACGCGGTGGCGGCATGAGCCTGCTCGAAGTCAACGACCTAAAGAAGCACTTTGCGCTAAAGGCAAGCTTATTCGGAAAATCGCGCGGCGTCGTGCATGCGGTCGATGGCATCTCGTTCCGGATTGCGCGCGGCGAGACGTTGTCGCTCGTCGGCGAGTCCGGCTGCGGCAAGTCGACAGTCGGCCGCGCAATCCTGCGCCTGTTTGATGTGACGAGCGGGCAGATCATCGTCGACGGTCAGCGTGTCGACGATGTGAAGGCAGCGTCGCTACGAGACTTTCGCCGCAAAGTGCAGGTTGTATTTCAAGATCCGTTTTCTAGCCTCAATCCGCGCATGAGGGTGCGCGATATTCTTGCCGAACCGATCCGCAATTTCGGTCTTGCGAAGGGGGCTGGCGGTGTCGAGGCTCGCATCGGCGAATTGCTCGATACGGTGCGTTTGTCGCGCGATGCCGCAAACCGCTTTCCGCATGAGTTTTCCGGTGGACAGCGTCAACGTATCGGGATCGCGCGAGCCCTGGCGGCGGAACCCGAGCTTATCGTTTGCGATGAAGCTGTGTCCGCGCTCGATGTTTCGGTCAAAGCGCAGATCGTCAATTTGCTGCAGGATCTGCAGCAGAAGCTCGGGCTCGCGCTGTTGTTCATCAGCCACGATCTCGCGATCGTCGAGTATATGACGCACCGTGTCGCCGTGATGTATCTCGGCAAGATCGTCGAAGTCGGAACGCGGAAAAGCATCTTTGGAGCACCGCGTCATCCCTATACGCGCGCACTGCTGTCGGCGATCCCGGTGCCGATGCCCGGCGTCAAGCGGGAGCGGATCATCCTCAAGGGCGATGTTCCGAGCCCCATCAATCCGCCGTCGGGCTGCCGTTTCCACACGCGTTGCCCTTTCGTTATCGATCGCTGCCGCAGCGACGAGCCGGAGCTCCGCATCAGCGCTGAAGATCATTTCGCGGCCTGCCACCGGCAGGACGAGTGGGCCGATTTTCAACCGATCAACAGTTAGTCATCAGATTCAGCCACCGCTCACCTCAAGAACCGGATCCCGTCCGAATAAGCCATGACTCGGAATTGTAACTAACCTGCTATCCCGAATTGCGCCGACTACGATGCCATTTACATTTAAGAACGGCGGCTTCGGTGATGCTGAACTGGCGAGTGGAATGGCGGAAATGGGGCGCAAAGCAGACGCTTCGAATCTGCCGTGAGCGCAACCGCCCAGAGTTCTGCGACTTGAGAACCGGTCTCTACGAGGTCGAAACCGGTCTCCGGCCGATCAATGAAATTGAGTCCGGAAAAATTTCGGTACTGTCCTGAGACACCGCGGCGAGTTCTCGCTATTTCCCGGCTTACACGCACCTCAGAGACTCATCCCGCCGCGCGAAACGTACGCGTTGGCGCGGCTTTTTGCGTAAATTTCGGAAAGTCTCAGGTTTGCAAAAGTGCGTGGTGGAGCACGCATCAGATTCGAACGCGTCTCTGGCTAACAATTCCCTGCTTTCAGGGAAAAAAACAGGGAAAAGTCGGAAATTTCGGCGTTTGTCAACCTGAACGGCCCCTGCTAGCGCTGCGGGCAAGCTATTTCTGGCTAACCACGCAATATTTGGAACAGGGAAATTTTTTCGAGGATCAGGGACCTCGCGGCCCCTGATCAAGGACCATCGCTAGTCTATTCCGTTTCGGGGGCCGCTGATTCAAAAACTCTTAACGTCGCCAGTGCGACCAATGATCAGCTCGACTTCAAGTCGCCGAGATGAGCGTCGCTGTCAGTCGGCGCTACCAGTAATGTCAGCGCTGCGCACGCTGCCGCCGCAACGAGGTAAAAGCTCGGCGACACCGGATTTCCCGTAGCGCTGATGAGATATGTTGCGATGAATGGCGCTGTCCCGCCAAAGATCATTACTGACGCGTTGTAACCGATTGAGATCGAACTCGAGCGTACCGCAGTCGGGAACATTTCGGCCATGTAGGAGAACAATGGTGCGGCGCCTCCGGCTATCAATATAGCGAGTATCGCGCTTCCGGTCGCACTCGCCGACAAGGTGCCAGCGCTCGCTATCATTTGGAACACCGGATAGGTCGCGACGGCAAGAGCGACGCTGGCAAACAGAATGACTGGTTTGCGGCCGACACGATCTGACAATGCACCCCATAGCGGAAGCGCAGTGATGTGAGCAATCAGAGTGATTGCTGTGATCGAGAATACAGTCGCGGTGTCAAATTTCGACACGGTGCGCAGATATGACGGCAGATAACTGAGCACCGTGTAAAATCCGACGCCGTAAGTTAGCGTCGCGCCAAATGCTACAGCGATCCAACGGAATTGCTGCGTGATGCTCGCTTTCAGCGGGTTCTCTTCGTGCTTCTTTTCTTTAAGTAGCGCTTGAAAAACCGGCGTATCTTCCACTCGCGTGCGGACATAGAAGCCAACGATGCCAAGTGGCAACGCAATTAGGAAGGGGATGCGCCAGCCCCACGCAGTCATTTCGGCGCTAGAGTATATTGCGTTCAGCGTCGCCATGAGTCCTGCGCCGAAAAGCAGTCCGCATGCTGATGCCGCCGGCAACAGGCTAGAGTAGAAACCACGGCGGTTGTTCGGTGCGTACTCATTGATGAAAGAGGAAGCGCTAGCGATCTCGCCGCCGGCTGATAGTCCTTGAAAGATGCGGGCAGTCAAAAGAAGAAGCGGTGCGAACACGCCGACCTGGTTGTAGGTGGGAAGGACACCAATCGCGAATGTAGACGCTGACATCAAAATGATGACGGCCGCAAGTGCGCGTTGCCGCCCAACTTTGTCGCCGAGATGGCCGAAGATCAGTCCGCCGATCGGCCTTGCAAAGAATGCAATCGCGAATGTCGCGAAGACAGAGAGCAGCGCGGCAGTTGGATTCGATTGATTGAAGAATACGGCGGCGAGGATCGTCGCGACATAGGCGTATACGCCGTAGTCGTACCACTCGACGAAGTGGCCTACTATCCCGGCGCCCATGGCGCGGCGGATCGTCGTTCGCCTATCAGCGGCGCTCAGCATTCCCACGTCGGCGTGCATCGGTATCTCCCTCGTTAATGACCACTTCCAAGCAGGCAGAGGCTGCATTCCCCGGCCAGTTCGAAACTCGACTGCTCTAGCGTCTTAGATCACTTACGCGAGCAGCGACTTGATGTGCGGTGCGAGGTCCGGCTTCTCTTCAAGCCCAAAACCCGGCGCAGACGACGGCGCCACCATGCCGCCGGAAATCGCACAAGACGGCGTGTAACCGCCGAAAGGAGAGAAAACACCCGGATAGGCCTCGGAGCCACCGAGCCCCAGGCCGACGACTATGTGCAGTGCGATCATGTGGCCGCCGTGCGGATGCAAGGCTTCGCGCGAGAAACCTGCTTGCTCCATCACACCAATCATCCGCGCAAACTCGCCGATGCCGTAGCTGAGACCCGGATCCATCTGGAATAGGTCGCGTCCGGCACGCATCCCGCCGAAACGAACGAGATTGACGACATCGCGCACGGAGAAAAGGTTCTCGCCGGTCGCGAGCGCGTGCGGATATTCCTCGGCCAACGCGCGCATCAAATCGTAGTCAAGCGGATCGCCAGGCTCTTCGTACCAGCGAAGACCGTAGTCCCGCATGGCTCTGCCGTACTCGAGGGCCGTCGGAATATCGAAACGGCCGTTGGCGTCGACAGCTAGGTCAGCAGCGTTGCCGACAATCTGCAAAGCGGCGTCGATGCGCGATATGTCCTCGCTTAGCGCCGCGCCACCGATCTTCATCTTGAAACGCGTATATCCGGCATCCCTATATTGCTTGAGTTCATCTTGGAGCCTGCCCTGACTGTCCTCGGGATAGTAGTAGCCCCCGGCTGCATATACCGGCATCGCAGCTATCGGCGTGACGCCATGCGCTCGCGCGATTGTCGCATATGCCGGCTCATCGCTAAGTTTTGCGTTCGCATCCCATAACGCAAGTTCGATAGCCGCAACCGCATGCGCTCGATCGCCGTGCCCGCCTGGCTTCTCATTCCGCATCAGTATGCTGAATGCTTTGGCAGTATCGAAAGCACGCCCATCCGGCGTGAGTAAGTCGCTCGGCGCGGCCGCCAAAAGTCGTGGGATGAAACGTTCTCGCAAAAGGCCCGACTGCGCAAAGCGACCGATCGAGTCGAAGGCAATCCCAACGACAGGTTGCCCATTGCGCACGACATCTGTGGTGACTGCAACGAGCGATATCGTGTGCTCAGCGAAATTGACGACTGAGTTCTTGATATCGGCCTTGAGCCGAATTGAACTTTCGCGGACGTCAACAATTCGCACGTCTTGCTCCCCTTGCGCCGATCATGCGTCGATCGATCTCAAGCCGACCTCTAGCGCGTGAACACCCGCTGTCACATCATTCGCCGTGACGTTCAGCGGAGGATAGAAATGCGCACTGAGATTGGTACGATCCCGCCCGATCCGGGCGAGTACGCCGGCATCATAAGCATTCTTGCGAACACGGCGCACCGCTGCATCCGGATCCGCCACATCTGAAATGTCGCAGACAACGCTGGACAAAAGCCCGATCACCGAGATTTCGCGCGTTCGCCCGACGGCCTGCTTCAGCCGTGAAAGTTCGTCCTTCAGCACACCTTCCATCGTTGCGGCATTTTCAACGAGGCGCTCGTCTTCCATGATGTCTAGCGCCGCCATCGCGGCGGCGCATCCGACCGGATGGCCGGCGTAAGTGTTGAGATGGAGCAGCGGTTGCTTGGCGAAGACTTCCTCAACCTGCCGTGAGACTGCGACCGCACCCATCGGCACGTAGCCGCTGGTCAAACCTTTCGCGTAGCTGACGATGTCGCCACGAACCCCGAAGTGTTCCGCGCCAAACATGCGTCCTGTACGGCCAAAGCCACAGACGACCTCGTCAATGATGAGCAGCAGGCCGAAGCTGTCGCAAAGGGAGCGAAGGCCAGTGAAGTATTCGGCCGTTGGAATTTTCACGGCCTGCGGAATAGCGATCGGCTCAGCAATGATAGCTGCGATAGTTTCCGGCCCTTCCGCCTCGATCAGAGCCTGCGTTTCGGCGAGCGACTGACGCCACCATTCGGCGCGATCGCGTCCTGGCACGTCGCCTCCTGGAAAAGGCGCCGGCGCTTGAATGAAGTCCGCCGGCATCGGGCCAAAGTCTGTCTTGAAACCCGCCATGCCGGCGGCAGCCGACGTTGCAATCGTCGAGCCATGATAAGAGCCGAGACGCGAAATGATCTTCGTGCGGCTCGGCGCGCCACGCCGCACGTGATATTGCCGCGCGATCTTGAAGGCGAGTTCGTTGGACTCGCTTCCACTGCCCGTGAACGAGAAAATGGGATCGTCACACTGCACGAGCGGGGCCAAGCGCTCTGCTAACTCAGCGGCGTAGCCATGCGACACGCCACCGTCGAGAGCGATGAATTCGAGCGTGCGCGTCTGTTCTGCCATACGATCGGCGATCTCTGGCCGACTATGTCCCACCTGGCACGCGCCGAGATGCGTGCCAGCGTCGAGGATCCTATGGCCGTCAGAGTCGACGACATAAGGACCGTCGCCGCGGACGATCATCTTCGGATAGATCGAGGGGAACTCGCTCTCAAGCTTGTTGAAATCAGCGAGAAAGTGGCGAACGCGCTTTTTAGCGAGGTCACGCGTTCCCTGCCCGGGCTCAACGATCGTCATCAGCCGCCTACTTCACAAAACATCAATATGTTTTATCTTATGCGCCACTGAAGTACCGAGGCAATAGCTGTTTTAGTACTTCGCGTCGGCAAAGCGCGTCGCTGCAAGCAGCACATCTGCGCCCGCTGCAATGTCCTCGTCGGATGCGAATTCCGCCTCGTTGTGGCTGATGCCGTCGCGGCATGGGATGAAAATCATCGCGGATGGCGCAATGCGCGCCATGTTCCAGGCGTCATGCCCCGCGCGACTGGGCAGCGAGAGCTGTTTGTACCCCAGCGTTTGCGAAGCGTCCGCTATTGCCGAGCGTAAGGCCTCATCGAAAGCCACGGCCTTATAATTCCATAGCGGCCGAAACGTGACTTCGACATCGCTTCGGCCTGCAATTAAGCGGAAGTTCGCTTCGAGTTCCACTTGCAGCAGATCGATCGCAGCTTGCTCCGGATGGCGGATATCCAGCGTCATCTCGACGCGGCCCGGCACGACACTATGGGAGTTCGACGGAACGGACAGTCGGCCGATCGTGACCCGAGCGTCCGGCTTATGCGCCAACCCAATCTTGCGTGCCGCCAAGATCATCTCAGCAGCCGCAACAAGTGCATCACGGCGCCGCTCCATCGGCAACGGGCCCGCATGCGTATCCTCGCCAACGATCTCGACCATCGTGTCGCGGATCCCCACGACGCCCGAGACGGCACCGATCGTGGCACCCGCATCCTGCAGTACTGTGCCCTGCTCGATGTGCAGTTCGATGTAGGCTGCGACAGGACCGCCAACAGGTTCCGCACCCGCATAGCCGATCCGCTTGAGTTCAGTGCTCACCGACACGCCCGATACGTCGGTGCAGCCGAGCGCAAAGTCGAGTTCTTTGATGCCGGCGTAGACACCAGAGGCCATGAGAGGGGGACTAAACCTGGCACCCTCCTCATTCGTCCAGTTGACGAGATCGATCGGATGGCGCGTCGCCACGTCGTGATCATCAAGCGTTCGTAAGACCTCGAGCGCGGTCAACACTCCGGCTGGACCGTCGAAGCGCCCTGCCATCGGTTGACTGTCCAGATGACTGCCGATCACGACCGGAGCCAATCCCGCGTCGGTTCCCGCGCGCCGTGCAAACATGCTCCCCATGCGGTCGACTCGTAACGTATAGCCGGACTCGTCGCACCAGGTCTTGAGCAGGTCGCGCGCCTCCCAATCCGCATCGCTCAGTGCGAGGCGGTGAACGCCGCCGCGTTTCGTGGCGCCGATCGCGGATATCTGGTCGAACGTCTCGCGAAGACGGTGGCGGTTGACCTTGATGCTCTCCATGATCATCTCCGGCGTTAGGCCACCAGCCTATCGTCAAAATGTCAACGGTCTTTATGTTTCGGTGTCAGCTTCGCTTTGCGACTTCGACGGCGGGACGCGTAGCGCTTCGCGACGGCAGCCTCCAACGGCGACAGGTGCTCATCAATCGCGTTCTCGATACGAGCAGCTCTTCCGGACTGGATCGCATCGAGCGTCTGCCGATGCAGCTTAATTACAAAGTCCACGTCTTCGGTCGAAAGAAAGTACGACTTCATGTCGACGAATAGACGCTCGAGGATCTGGTACTGGTAGAGTGCTAGCACGGCGTTGCGTCCCGCTCGGCCAAGGGCGTAGTGAAAGAGATGATCGTAACGGATGCGGACTTGCGGACTGCTCCACCGGTTCTGCTCGAGCTGTACGATTGAGTTCTCCAAAATCTGAAAATCGGAAGCCGTTGCGCGTTCGGCCGCCAGCAATGCGATTTGAAGCTCGATAGGCCTTCGGGCTTCAACCACCTCCAGCGCAGTCATATGAGCGAGCGGCGCCGTCATCGCTGCAATCTTGTCGGAGACATCGTTACGACCGACCGTGAGCCCGCCTTTGATGCCTCGCTGGACAATCACCGTTCCATCGGCGGCCAAAACCTTAAGCGCCGCGCCGATGACCGGCTTGCTCACACCCATCAAACGCGACAGGGCCTCAATGTTCGGTAAGCGCTCACCCAGCGCGTAGGCCCCGGCCAAAATCGCGAACGCCAGCTGCTGTACGACTTCAAGGTGCGCTCGGACGCCCGAAATGGGATGGAATTGCCAAGTCGGAACCTCCGCCTCCTTTGTTTTGCGGTTCGCGACGCGGCTTCTGCTGGGGGTGCTCATCGATATTTTCCAAACGTCTAAAGCGACAGCTTAGCCAGGCTGCCGCTTCAACGACAGTAGCTGGAGCAAGTCCGCAATTGCGGCTTAAGAGCTCCGGTCATGCACTGTGGGAAGGTCTTAGCGCCACAGCTTGTTGCCGTGGAGATTGTACTCGTTCGTGGAAGTAGTCGATCCTCAAACGAGATCACCGGTGCGGCGCACCGGCAAATCAGGTCAGCAAACGTCTCGGCGCTTTCAGCCAAGCCCCGCGACAGGACCACAAAAAGTGATCCCCTCTCGCGCTAAGACGCGGTGCACGATGGCGGATCGCGACAGCGCTTCCGTTACGCGCCAGCAGTTCGGATAGTTGTGCGTGGCGTCGTCAAGCCGCTGACCCCAGCGGCCAAGGACGAAGAGATAGAAATCTGCGACGGACGGCTTTGACCCCAGCAGCCATTCGCCATCACCAAGCGCGCTGTCAAGATGACTGAAAACTCTCGTCAACCGCGTTACCGCTTGTCGCTTGATAGAAGCGTGAGCCACAGGGTCATCGGAGAAACGCTCCGGCCGCCAGAGCATTTGGAACGAAGGATGTGCGGTCGATGCCATGAACGAGAGAAGGCGATGCAGTTCATCGCGATAATGGCCTTGACGAGGGCCTAATTCAGCTTTCGGAAAGCGATCCGTGATGTGCAGCAACACAGCGAGACTTTCAGTGATGATGGCGCCGTCTGACGTTTCCAGCGCCGGCACAGTTGGCACTGCGACCTTCGCGCGGAATTGCGGCGTAGGAAACGTGTCGCGTGGCATCATGACGACGCGAACCTGATCCTCGATTGCTGGCTCAGCCGCGACCACCCATTCCAACGCGATGTGACTTGCAAGGGAGCACGCGCCCGGCAATGCGTACAGCGTCACCCCTGCCCTGCGCGCCGATTGTTCAGCCAACGCCACGTCGTTCAAGTGATCTGGACCGAGATCGACCCAATGTCCGACAGATCGTATCGATAGGCAGTTGGCCCTTGTGGGAATCTAGTTTTGACAAGGCTACCTGTGAGGACAATCTCGCCTTTGCGCAATCGCTTGCCGCGCCCGGCAAGATGCTCGCACAGCCACGCTAACGAATTCACCGGATCCCCCAGAACATCTTCGCCGCTTCCGCGATCGACCAGCGTGCCGTTCTCAAAAATCTTGCCCTCAAGATCACGCAACGACGACGGCATGGACTGAAAGTCTGAGAGGACGGCGCCAGCATTCCAAGAATTGTCGCAGATCAAGGAAAGCACATCCAGCTTTGCGTAGTCGGCATTGCGATCATCAACCAGTTCGATCGCGGCGCAGACGCCATCGATCGCGGCGACAATTTCATCGACCGAACAAGACTTGTTGCGCCCGTCGAGATCGCGCCCAAGCCTTAGACCTATTTCGAACTCGAGTCCTACCCGGCCGAAGTCCGCCCTCGCGACCGTTGCACCGGACGCATGCACGCGTTGTTTCAGCACGCGCCCACCAATCGGCTGCGCGATGCCGCACATGGCCTGCATCTGATGCGACGTCAGACCGATCTTATAGCCGACGGATTCGCCGTTGCTCTTCGTGAGCCGCGCGACGAGTTGCTCCTGCACCGAATACGCTTTGGCAATGTCATCGACGCCGTTTTCCGCAGCGAATGAAACGAACCGTGCGCGCGCTTCATGCGCCTGAAGCAGATTGTCGGCAATTGCATTAAGGTCCATTTGGGCTCTCCGAGCTTGAGCGCTCATGTTTCTTCTCGTTCTGACAATGCCGCATCAGTCAGAAGTTCCAACCGACACGCAAGCCCTCTTGTGTCTGCAGAACCGCTGGCGCGATCCCACCGTGATCCGTAAGGCAGTGCATGATTGATGTTCACATCACGGGCGCCGAAATGCGGAGCTGGCGCTTCCGGCAGCCACCAGCCTACGCCGGTCGTCAGGACGCCAGGCAACGTATCGTCTGTAATCTTTGCCTTCAAACGGCAGGACCCAGAGCCGCCCGCAACTTCTACGACGATCCATACATTGTCGGAGATGCCGTAGTCCTCCGCTGTCTTCGGATGGATGTAGACGATCGGATCAGGCGAAACCTTGCGTGCCCACGCCTGTTCTCTAAAACGAGAATGGTGATAACTCTTCTCACGCAGTCCCGTCTGTAGCACCAGCGGATAGATAGCCTGAATGTCCGGCGTCGTGTGCCGATATGAAGGCGGAATGTAGTTCGGCAGAGGATCATGACCGACTGATGCCATCGTCTCTGAATAGAGCTCGATCTTTCCAGTCGGTGTCGCGAATGGCTTGCTGTGAAAATTCCGCTGCTCGAAGGGGAAGGTGTAGAATCCGGTTTTCTTGAGCAGATCGATGTCAACTTCGCTATCGGCGAGCAGGAAGCGGTTGAACTCGGCTTGGCTTCGCCACGGCAGAAACCGCTCGTCGGCATCGCCGTCTGCAGCCAGCCGCTCGATAAGTCCCCGCGCGATCTCGATGTCAGACTTGACGTCTCCGTTCGGCCTTCCTGCAGCGGCCGTGAATGTGACGCATGGACCGCCTTGATGGATATGAACTTGCTCTTCTTCCAGAGTCGTCGTCTTCGGCAGGACGATGTCTGCCCACGCAGCGGTCGGCGTCATCGTGTGCGCTGCAACTACGACATGATCTAGGCTCTTCAAAGCATCGATTGTTCGCTTCGTATCCGGATAAGTGACCGCGATGTTGACGCCGCTCATGTAGAGCGCTTTGATCGGATATGGGTTGCCTGTAAGGATGGCTTCGATCACCGATGGGTTGTGACACGCCATCTGAAATCCGAGAGGGCCGGACCAGAGCGGAAATTTCGCTGCGCCGATGCGCTGTTCTTCAACGTCTGCCGGCAATCGAAATGCCGAGTCGAAGAGGATATCGAAATATGTTCTGAAACCTGGCGGTTTCTTTGACCGTCTGTTGCCGCCGATGCGATCGACGTTGCCGCTGATCCCAATCAGACACTCATAAGCACGGAAGGTTTGTACTCCGTTGCTCGCAGCGTCGATGCCATGGCCAGTCACGATGCATGAAGGGCCCTCTCCGTAAACTCGCGCCGCCGTAACGATATCGCTTGCTGAGATCCCGGTCTCGCGCTGCGCCCATTCGGGAGTACAAGGCCGCACGCGCTCCGCGAGCGCGTCGAACCCGTGACACCAGTGCTCGACATCTTCACGGCTGTACATATCCTCCGCGATAAGCACATGTGTAAGTGCGAGCGCCAGAGCGCCGTCGGTCCCAGGCGCCGGCCGCAACCAGAGATCCGCAATCTCAACGGCTGGACTTCGAAACGGGTCGATCACGACGATCTTGGCGCCCTTGGCTTTCGCTCGCTTTATGGCCATCCATTGGGGCGGATCCGCAATCGCAGGATTGCGACCTACAATCATAACGCAGTTCGCGTTGTCGATGTCTTCGCCACCTGCGACGTCGAGGCCGGTCATCTTCTGGCTCACCCCACGGCATCCGCCACAGAGATCCTGGTTTATGAGCCAGTTCGGCGATCCTAGCGAGCGCATGAGAAGCGCCATGAACAGGCCGCGACTGAAGAACGCCCCGCTGACCGCGCCGGCGATGGCGAGAGGGCCGTGAGCCGCGCGCACCTTCCGTAGAGCGGCCGCAGTCTCGTCCAATGCGTCGTCCCAGGATATTCTCTCGAAGCGCCCACTACCGCGATCGCCGACGCGGCGCAGAGGTGAGCGGAGCCGGACCGCTTGATCGGTCCACTCACGCGCTCCGCGAATGCCTTTGATGCAGAAAGCCCCGGTAGAAGCTGGATGCGCGGGATTTGGCGCGATCTTCGTCACGCGTTCGTTTTGGACCGTTAACAGCGACCCACAGATTGCACCGCATTCCCAACAGGTGCTCGGCACCACGGTCACGCCTGATTGATGCGATTGCACGACAACCTCTACATATCATTATCCAGGATACATATGAACTATATGTAGTCAATCGTAAGCGCGCGTGTGTGCTGCGATCGCGGTTCTGTGGTATGCGAGCGCTTCTGATAACCCGATCCCGGTTCCTCAATGCCTCACACGCAGCGAAAACGAGCTCCACGCACCACCCGCACTGTGGGGAATACAGGCCTCCTCGATCGAGGCGACGAGCGGCCGTTTCGCGACTTCATGTCCGAGTTTTTCGCCGCAGCGTCGATGCTCCAAAATTTAAGGCGCCGTACGGCAAAAACGTACAGCCTCAAGTCTAGTGAACTCGCAGTCTTAATCGCAGTCTCGAAACTGGAGCCGTCTCCAAGCCTTCGGCAAGTTGCGGACCATTTGCACATTGCCCAGCCGAATGTGACGACAGATATCGGGGGTCTAGTAAGGCGAAATCTTGTAATGAAGACGGCAGATCATTCTGACGGCCGCGCGTGGAAACTCGGCCTGACGGCAAAGGGCGATAGGCTTTGTGCGCAGCTGAGCGACGATCTTCGCGCGGTCAACGATCGATTGTTCTCCGGACTTTCCCGCTCCGAGATGGCGCTCGTCATGCGTATGTTCGAGAAAATCCTGACGGAAGGTAGAACACTAATTAGCGAGGGCGTCGACTGACAACCCCAAGATTGCCGCCTGGCTACGATACGCTCAAGGCTGGCTCTCTGGCCTGGCAAGTAGGAGTGCGCGCTTCTCAACCGGAATTGCGTGCAACAGGTTACGGCGCACGAGACACTAAATGATTGCGAACCGGCCCATTGCTCAAAGGCCGCCAAGCGATGCAAGCTCGCGGCAGTACAAAAAAACGGGAGGCCGACAGCAATGCAAATAGACCGAAGAACGGCGATAGCCGGTCTGGCAAGCGTCGGCGCCACAATTGTCGGCGGTGCTGCCTTTGCTCAAGCGAGCTATCCGAGCGCCAATGTTCGCTTGATCGTCCCGTTTGCGGCCGGCGGAGGTGCCGATACATTCGCCCGACTTTTCTCTGACCGCCTCGGCCGGCTCCTCGGTCAGTCGGTGATCGTGGACAATCGCGGCGGCGGCGGCGGCATCACAGCCGGGCTTGAGGTGAGCCGCGCTCCCGCCGACGGTTACACGCTGATCTTTCATAGCCCGACATCCGGCGTAACCGGTCCCTTGACCAGGCGCACGCGGCCGTTTGATCCGGTCTCCGGCTTTGCTCCGATTTCCATCCTCACGATCTCGCCGCTCGTTCTCGCCGTCAGCAACAAGGCGAAGGTCAACTCGCTGGCCGAGCTCGTCGCCAAGGCTCGCGCCAATCCCGGCAAACTCACATACGGTAGTTCTGGGCTCGGCGGCGTGCCGCATCTGTCGTGTGAATTGCTCAAGATGCGCGCCGGCGGGCTCGACATCGTTCACGCGCCTTATCGCGGCGGCGCACCCGCGATCCAAGATGTCATCGCCGGCAACATCGACTTCATCGTCGATACTCCGCCGCCTTTGCTGCAGCATCACCGAGAAGGCAATCTGAAAATCATCGCGATTCTCGGCGACGGCCGACTAACGCTCGCACCGGAGATTCCGACCGCGCGTGAAGCAGGCTTGGACGTCGTCACGCGCATCATCTACTACATCTCTGCACCACCCGGCACACCGGGCGATCGTTTGAACGTGCTCGCCAAGGCTGCGCGGGAGATCATGTCCAGCGCCGACATGTCGCAGGAGTTGCAGAAGATCGCGTTCACGCCGGTCATCGATTCCGGACCGGAGCACGCGTCGCGTTTCATCGCAGACCAAGTCGCGCTCTGGGAGCCTGTGATCGCCGCAGCCAAGATTCAGATCGAGTAATGCGGGCTCGCGCGACCGCTCTCTACTCACGCAACGTGAAGGCTACTATGCAGACGACGTTCGCAATCATCTCGGCAATCCTGGCCGTCATCGCGGCCGTGACGTGGCATCGCTCCGCGACCATCTGGGTTCCCGCGCCGGCAGGCGTCGACAAAGGTCATGTCCCGGGCCACGGACTTTATGACGACGACTCGAGCGGTCGCCGCTACGACGTGATCGAAACGATCAAAGCGCAGTCGAGATGGAATCGGATTGCTTCCATCTCGGCTGCTGGCGCCGCCGTATTTCACGGCCTCACTTTGCTCCGCTTCGCGCTCTGATCGCGACAGCAAAAGCTTTTGGCGCGACAGCGTCCTGCATGCGCGACGGAGACTCAATCGATGCGCGCGCCGGAGTCTCGCACCAACGCCCCCATTCGCTCAATCTGCTCCCCGAGGAACGTCGCGAACTCGCGCGGCGAGCTGCCGATAATGATCGTTCCTTGATCGTTGAACTGCCTGGACAGCGCCGGATCGGCGAGAGCGACACGCGTTGCGGCCGCGAGCCGCTCGATGATGTCGTTCGGCGTGCCCTTCGGTGCGAAAAGCCCGTTCCAAAGCTGAAACTCGAAGCCTTTGAGCGACTCGTCGATAGTCGAAACGTTCGGCAGACGCGGTGACCTCTGTAAGGTGGTGACCCCCAGCGGCCGAACTTTCCCTGCCTCGATGAACGGCAGGATTTCGACCATCGGCGCGAACACCGCCTGAATGTGTCCGGCCAGAAGATCGTTGTTGGCTTGCGCGCCTCCCTTGTACGGAACGTGAACCCAATCGATCTGCGCGGCCTTCTTGAAAAGCTCGGCTGCCATGTGTTGCGACGTGCCCACTCCCGCGGACCCGTAAGTGACTTGCGGCTTGGCACGGCGCGTATGCTCGATGAATTCGGCGAGAGACTTCGCCGGAAAATCCGCCGCAACAATCAGAACATTCGGTATGGTCGTCAGCTGCGAGATCGGAACGAGGTCGGCTTTGAGATCGAAGCCCATATTCTTGTAGAGGGCTGCGTTGACGGCCATCGTGCTCGTGCTCAAGAGCAGCGTGTAGCCATCCGGTGTGGCGCGGGCGACGGTCGCTGCTCCGATGTTCCCTCCAGCCCCTGCCCGGTTCTCGACGACGATGGTTCGGCCGAGTTCCTTGCTCAGGCGCTCGGCCACGAGTCGAGCCGTGATGTCCGAACTTCCGCCCGCCGCGAACGGAACGACAAGCGTTATGTTCCGCTCCGGCCAAGATGACTGAGAGAATGCGGGCGCGCCGAAGACAGCAACGACGAACGCACCGACAAAGAGGAGCAATCTGAGCATCGACGTCCACTCCCTACTCGATCTTCTTTTGCCGAGATCGATTGTCGTCAGCCTACACGTGCAGCAGAGCTGCAGCTAGAGCCTCTTCCTCACTTGAACCGTAACAACAGAATGCTCCAAGATGCTCGTGGGTCTGCAGTTCTTTTCACTGCGTTTGAACAAGCACAGGGCGACAATGCTGCACATACGCAAAACTGCCATTCTTCGTGAAGATGTCACGGCGGAAATAACTAAAGTCGGCGAGCGGCCTATCGTTCGCGTCGTGGGCTTGGCCGTTATCGAGAATCCATTTGCCGGCCGCTTCGTCGAAGATCTCACCGAACTATTCGAAGCCGGAAAGGCAGTGGGAGAACTATTGATGCCTGATGTCGTACGTCAGCTATCACAAAGCCCGATATCGTATGGCAAGGCGGCAATCGTCGGCACTCACGGCGAGTTCGAGCATGGCGGAGCGTGTATTCATCCCATGCTCGGAAAGCCGATGCGCTCTGCTGTCGGCGGCGGCAAGAACGTGATCCCGTCGAACGTCAAAGTTGGCGCCTGCGGCGTGAGCATCGATGTTCCGCTCGCGCACAAGGATGATCCCTGGTCGTTCGATCATTTCGATACGATGACCGTTGCGATTGCCGATGCCCCCAGGCCCAACGAGATTATGATCATCATGGCGATCGCTGATGGCGGCAGGCTGCATCCGCGGTGTGGCGACGGACCTCGCTGAATCTTTCCAATCGGCAAATCCGTAGTCAAACGCGTTGCTGCACACGAAGCTTCGGGATTTCGAGTTCGCCGCGCCCAAAACCACTCAATCGCATGCTGTTCAGCACAGCGGCACAATGACCTGAAGAGCACGCCGCAAAGCCGGCGAGATGTTGTCCGGATGCCAAACGACGGAAAGCTCGATGTCCGGCGTCGTTCCCGCGATGTTCAAAAATGCGACGCCGGGAAAACCTGCCTTGGCTAGCGATCGCGGTAGAAACGAAACTCCTGCTCCCATCGACACCAGACTGAGTATCGACAGCATATGTCGCGGCTGGTGTGGGATCGTCGGGCTCAGGCCCGCTTCGTGGCAGGCGGAGATGACGCGATCGTAGAAGCGTGGCGACAAATGGCGAACTGGAAGGACGAAATCGTCGTCGCGCAGTTCGGTTAGTCGAATACTGCGGCGCTTAGCGAACCGGTGATGCTCCGGCACGGTTACGACGATCGGATCTCGAAAGACCACTTTCGATTTTAGGTCTTCGCTTTCGGCGGCGAGATAGGCGAAACCGATATCGAGCTTGCCTTCGCGTAGCGCGGCCATCTGTTCCGCCGAGTTCATCTCCTGCCACATCGTCACGATGCCTGGTATGCCGAACGAAAGCTTGGTGTAGAGCGATCGCGCTCGCGTGAAGACGGCCGAAGCCACGAATCCGGCGCGAAGCAAACCCGTTCCACCTCCTTTTGCACGCTGGGCAAGATGCGGCAGCCCGTCCGCATGCGCGAGCAAACGCCGCGCTTCGTCGAGCAATGCTGCTCCGACCTCTGATATCTGCACGGTACGTTTCGTTCGATGGAACAAGACAGCGCCAAGTTCTTCTTCGAGGTTTTTGATGTGCTGCGTCAACGGCGGCTGCGACATGTTCAATCGCTTGGCGGCACGGCTGAAGTTCAACTCGTCGGCCACAGCAATGAAACAGCGGAGCGATCTCAGATTCATCGTAATACGATATTCGAATTAGTCTGATAGCCAAATGATAATTCACAAATAAGACCGACCTGCCTATCCTCTCAAAAAAACGGGAGGATTGGATGCCATTCAACGTCGCACGCTTCGCGCACGTTCTCATTGCCGCATTCGCTGTCGCGTCAGTGTTACCGGCTGCCGCTGAGACATATCCGGATCGTCCGATCAAACTTGTGATCCCGTTTACCCCAGGCGGCGTCACCGACAATGTCGGTCGCCTGGTCGCTGATCGCATGAGCCGCGAGCTCGGCCAGCCCATCATCGTAGAGAACCGCGCAGGCGCGAACGGACGCATCGGCACGGATGTCGTCGCCAAGTCTCCACCTGATGGATATACGCTTTTGCTCGGCAGCGTTGGTGCATTCGCAATCCATCCGCACATGGTGAAGGCGCCTTATGACCCCGTGAACGACTTCATTCCGGTGAGTCTGGTCGCGACCAACGATGTCGTCATCGTGCAGAATCCAAAACTGCCGCCGAAAACCCCGGCCGAGTTCATCGCGTATCTCAAAGAGAACAACGGCAAGCTTCAGTACGGCTCCTCTGGCGTCGGCAGCCCGACGCATCTTGCGACCGAGATGTTTCGCCGACAGATCGGCATCGACATCGTGCACGTCCCGTATCGCGGGGATAGCGCGGCGATCAGCGATGTCGTCGCGGGTGTCGTGAGCTTCAGCTTTTCCACCGTTTCTGCAACCATCTCACTGATCGAGTCCGGCCATTTACGCGCGATTGCGTCTACGGGCCTGCAACGCTCGAAGCGCTTGCCTGACGTGCCGACGCTCGCGGAGTCCGGATTGCCCGGCTTCAACGCGGAGAACTGGGTCGGCATTTTTGCTCCTGCCAAAACACCGGATGCGATCGTCGAGCGCATCTACAAGGCTATCAAGATCGCGCTCGCCGATCCCGAAGTGGAGCGCCGTTTGATCGCAGGCGGAAACACGATCGTCGGTAGCGATACGGCGGGTGCCCGCAAGTTCATCGAGGACGAAAACAAAAAATGGGGCGAGATCGTTCGCGCCGGAAACATCAAGCTGATGGAGTAGCTCGCTTGATCACGCGTCCATTGGAAGGCGTTCGCGTCCTCGACCTCAGTCGCGTCATCGCAGGACCCCTTGCCTGCCAGATGCTGGCCGATCTCGGCGCCGATGTGATCAAAATCGAGCGACCGCAGGTCGGCGATGACACGCGGATGATGGGACCGCATTTCGGCTCTAACGGTCCTCTTACGGATCGTTCCGCGGCGTTCTGGGCGTTCAATCGCGGGAAGCGCTCGGTGGCGATCGACTTCGCGACCGAAGAAGGCGCAGCGCTTGTTCAGAAAATTGCGCTGCAATGCGACGTCATCGTAGAAAATTTCAAGGTCGACACGCTTTCGCGTTACGGCCTCGGCTATCAGAACCTCGCACGTCTTAAACCGAGCATCGTCTACTGCTCGGTCACAGGCTTCGGTCAGACTGGTCCCTATCGGACGCGCGGTGGATACGATCCGGTGATCCAGGCTTTCGGCGGCTTGATGAGCCTGACCGGGGAGCCCGACGAAGCCGGAGGCGGGCCTCAGCGCGCAGGCCTACCGCTCATCGACATTATGACCGGCGTGAATGCGTCGTCAGCGATCCTCGGCGCGCTTCGATTCCGCGAACAAACCGGTGCGGGCCAGTACATCGATATGGCACTGCTCGATGTGATGCTTTCGGCGCTGTCATATGTCGGTGTCGACTACCTAACCTGTGGCCGCATCCAACCGCGCGCTGGAAGCCGCAGCCCCGTCGCCTACCCGAGCGGCGTGTTCGACTGCCGCGACGGACAAGTGATGCTTGTCGTCGGCAACGAGCAGCAGTTCCGCCGCTTCTGCGAGACGCTCGGAGTCCAAGATTTGCTGGACGACAAACGGTTCGTATCGCCGCAGCTGCGCGTTGCGAACCGGCCTATGCTGGACGAGATCATTGTCCCCAGACTAGCCGATCGCTTAGTCGAAGAATGCTTGGCGGCTTTCGAATCTGCCGGCATCCCAGCGGGGCCGATCAACACGCTGCCGGACATCTTCGCGGATTCGCACGTCCGCGCGCGCGGCAATGTCGTTGCGCTCGAGCATCCGCAGGCCGGGCCGATATCGCTGATCGCCTCGCCGCTGCGCCTGGACGGCACGCCTGTGCCGCACGACACACGGCCGCCGATGCTAGCGGAGCACACCGCCGACGTCTTGGGTGACATGGCCGGTCTCTCCGATACCGCTCTCCAAGCACTCGAGGCGAAGCACGTCATCCAGACGCGCCCGCCGCAATGATCCGAACAAAGGGGCTCTAGAATGCCGTTGCTCTATGAGACACGCGGAAACGTCGCGATCCTGACGCTCAGCCGTCCCGACGCGCGCAACGCTTGGGACGAAGACTACAACGAAGGTCTCGAAAAGACGCTCAGCGAGATCGAGAAAGATCATGCGATCCGCTGCGTCGTCCTGACCGGCGACGAGCGCGGCGCCGCTTTCTCTGCCGGCGCGAACCTGTCCGACAAGACGACCCATACGGTGGATTCCGCAGGCGCTTTCATCACCGGCATTCCCGAATGGCGCAAGTTTGTCGCGAACTTGCTGACGGACTTTCCGAAGCCTGTCATCGCGGCCGTCAACGGCTACGCGATCGGCATCGGCTGCATCGCGACCTATTGCTGCGATCTGATCGTCGCGTCGGAGCGGGCGGAATGGCGATTGCCGCAGGTAAGGCTTGGCATCATGCCGGCCTACGGCGGCGCAGTGCGCCTCGCACGCTGGGTCGGCAAAGGAAACGCCATGCGCGCCGCGCTCGGTTATCCGATCACGGCCGCAGAAGCGTATCGCACAGGGCTCGCGCAATGGCTGGTACCACACGATCAGCTGATGGCGCAGGCCATGAGCGTTGCCGAAGACATCGCGGCGCTACCACCGCTGAGTTCCCGCCTGGTCAAGGAGTCGCTCAACAAAGGCCTCGATATTCCGAACATCAAGGATGCCTCGGAGGCAGACGTCTATCGCTTCATGGTGCTCAGCCAAACTGAGGACTCGAAGGAAGCGCACCTGGCTTGGCGCGAGAAGCGTAAACCTGCCGTCTCGGGCCGTTAGCGGCCTTGCAAGTCCCTCTCGGTCGATCCTACGAGAGTTGGAGCAACAAGGGTGCCGGAGTGGATCTCGGGTTGAAGGGCAAAGCTGCTCTTATTTGCGCAGGCAGCAAAGGGCTCGGTCGTGCCTGCGCGGCGGCGCTTGCGCGCGAAGGGGCGGATATCGTTCTCGTCGCACGCGGTATCGAGGCGCTCGAGCAAACCGCCGCCGAATTGCGCACCATGGGCGCCAACGTCGTTCCGGTTTCCGCCGACATCACTACGCCGCATGGCCGCGAAGCCGCTTTGCAAGGAGCTGCGCAACTGGCTTATCGCGAGGCGGCTGCTTTCGACATCGTCGTCACCAATGCGGGCGGCCCCTTACCGCGCGACTTCCGCGAGCTTGAAGTGTCCGATTGGCAGGATGCCCTACTGGCCAACATGCTGACGCCGATCGAGCTGATGCGTGCCACCGTGGATGGCATGGCGCGTCGCGGCTGGGGGCGGATCGTCAACATCACGAGCACCACCGTCAAAGCGCCGAGCACCTATCTGCCGCTATCCAACGGCTCCCGCTCGGGGCTAACCGGCTTCGTCGCGGGCCTCGCGCGGCAAGTCGCGGCGGACGGTGTGACCGTCAACAATCTGTTGCCGGGCACGTTCGAGACCGGCCGCCTGACATCAAACCTCCGCGCGGGCGCCGTTCAGGCCGGCGCGCCACACGAGGATTATGTGCAGAGCCGCCGCGATGCGATCCCGTCGCGTCGCTTCGGTGATCCCGACGAGTTCGGCGCGGCCTGCGCGTTTCTGTGCAGCGTTCACGGCGGATACATCACGGGACAAAATTTGCTGATTGACGGCGGTGCCTATCCTGGGGTGCTCTGAGCGCAGCCACATCAAACGAGAACAAAAATGAAAAACGTGGACCGGAGGATCATCCTCGCTGCAGCGGCCGGCCTGCTGGCCGGGACCGCCGTTCCGAAGAGCGCTGCTGCTCAAGCGTGGCCGAACAAGCCGGTGCGCATCATCTGCCCGTTCGCTCCGGGCGGCGTTACCGATCTCGTCAGCCGGACGATGGCGCAAGGTCTCAGCGCGGAGCTCGGCCAATCTGTCGTTGTCGAGAACCGCGCCGGCGCCAGCGGCATCCCGGGCGCCGAAGCGGTCGCGCGCGCCGAGCCGGATGGCTACACGATCATGATGGGCAATATCTCGACACTCGCGATCAACGCGGCAACATTCGCGAAGCTGCCCTACGATCCCCAGAAAAGCTTCACTCCGATCTCGATGGTCGCACGGCAACCACTGCTTGTCGCCGTCAATCCGAATGTGCCGGCAAAATCGATCGCTGAACTGGTCGCGCTCGGAAAGTCGAAACCGGGCGGATTGAGCTTCGGCTCAGCCGGCGCGTCGCTGCGGCTCGCGACCGAGGCATTCAATCAAGCAACCGGCTTGAAGATGACGCACGTGCCCTACAAAGGCAGCGGGCCCGCAATGACCGATCTTGTAGCCGGACATATTGACGTACTGTTCGACGCCTTCTCGTCGCTCTACCCATTCACGCAAGACGGGAAGCTGCGCGCTCTGGCCATCACGGCGGCGAAGCGATCATCGCTCGCGCCTGATCTCCCTACTCTCGTCGAGCTCGGCATGCCGCAAGTCGATGTCACATCGTGGCAAGCGATCGCCGCACCCGCCGGGCTTCCTGCGCCAATTGCCGCGCGCTTGGTGGACGCTGTGCACAAGGTTCTACGCAATCCTGCAATCCAAGAGCAACTCATCAAACAAGGTGTGGAGCCGATCGCGTCGAGCCCTGAAGAACTCGCCAGCTACGCCGAAAAGGAAATGGAACGTTGGCGGACGGTCGCGCGCGTCGCAGGGATCACGCCGGAGTAAGTTCTGGCAGGCACCTGTCGCTGAGCTTTCAGTGAGAACGCTCGGGTTTAGCCAACCTCAAAGATAAGCCTGTTGCACGGCTGGCATCGTCCGCAACAACTCGGACGCTCCAGACACCGTGATTGCGCCGACTTCCATCACGTAACCGTTCTGAGCGACGTCGAGCGCCAAGCTGACATTTTGCTCCACGATGACGATCGCGACGCCTTCGGCACTGACGCGCCGTACGATAGCGAATATCTCTTCGACCACGCGTGGAGCGAGCCCGAGCGACGGCTCGTCGAGCAGCAAATATGACGGGCGCGCCATCAGAGCGCGCGCAATGGCGAGCATCTGCTGTTCTCCGCCCGACAGCGTGCGCGCGGGCTGTTTTGACCGCTCTCGCAACCGAGGGAAAACGTCCAGCAGTTTCTCGAAATCCTCAAGGCATTCTGCCGTTCCCCGGCGCAAGAAACCGCCGAGCATCAAATTGTCCGCGACGCTCATCGACTTGAAGAGCTCGCGTTGCTCGGCGACCAGCGCGATGCCGCTGCGGAGCGCGCGGTCCGGGCTTTCATTCGCGAGCGGTTTCTGGTCGAGTGTGATGCTACCCGATGTAGCGCGGACCAGCCCGACGATCGATTTCAGCAGCGTCGATTTGCCAGCGCCGTTGGCGCCGAGAATCGCAACAACGGCGCCGCGCGGAACGTCGAGCGAGACCTCGCGCAAAACCTGCTTCTGGCCGTAGCCGGCGCAAAGGTCAGTGATCCGCAGCATGCGCAGCCTTCTCACCGAGATATGCTTCGATCACTTCAGGCGAATTGCGAACTTCGGTCGGCGTACCTTCCGCGATCTTCCGCCCGAAATTGAGCACCGCGATGCGATCCGAAATCGCCATGACGAGCGCCATCACGTGATCGATCACCAGAATGGTCAGGCCAAGTTTGGTCCGCAGCGATATCAAAACGTCGTTGAGCGCCGAGACTTCGGCCGACCGCAATCCGGCGGCAGGCTCGTCGAGCAGCAAAAGCTTCGGCTGCGTGGCGAGTGCACGCGCAATCTCAAGCCGCCGTTGTTTGCCGAACGGCAACGCCGCCGCCGCGGTATCGATATCGTCCGACAGTCCGACCACCCCCAGCAAGCGCTTGGCCTCTTCAAAAACCGCGCGCTCCGTCCGCCGATAACCCGGAAAGTGGAGCGCGCTGCTGAGCAGTCCACCGGCGAGATGACGATCCGCCCCGATCATCACATTCTCTAGCACAGTCATTTCGCCGAACAACTCGGTGTTCTGAAACGTGCGGGCGATCCCGCGTCGATTGATCGCGTGCGGAGCCGATCCATCGATCCGCTGACCCAAGAAGCGCACCGAGCCGCTATTGATCGCCGCAAGGCCCGTCACGGCATTGATGAGCGTGCTCTTCCCGGCACCATTCGGGCCGATCACGGCATGAATCGAACCTTGTTTCACGTTGAGAGAAACACCGTCGAGCGCGACCACGCCGCCGAACCGGACCGAGACTTCATCGATGCTCAACAGCGCTTCGGCCATCATCGCGCGCCCCGCGCCCGCGACGGTACGATGCGCCTCAGCGTCGCCAGCATGCTGACGAGCCCGTTCGGCCGTAACACTATGAAGCCGAGCAACAGCAGCGCAAAGACGAGACCCAGATAAGTCTGAAACGTCTGCAGGAACTCCGGCAATATGATGAAGACCGCGCTCCCGATCAGTGCGCCGATCGGCGACAGCATCCCGCCAACAACCGCGACAGCGAGGAAATACACAGTCTGCGTGATGCCGAATTGGGATGGGTCGAGGTAGGTCGAGAGCAAAGCGAGAAGCGCCCCGCCGATCGCGCCCAGGAAGCCGCTCGCCGCGAAAGCCGCGGCCTTGTAGGCGAGGACATTGATGCCCATCGCTTCTGCTGCCGTCTCGCTCTGCCGGATTGCCGCGAATGTTCTCCCGACCGGCGAAGCGAGGAAGTTGTAAACGATGCAAAACAGCAAAGCGGTTACCGGAACGACGATGTAGTAGAGGCCGCGGCCACTGGTATAGGATATCCCGAACAATTCGAGCGTCGGCATCGCGAGCCCGACTGCACCGCCCGTCACCGACTCCCAGTGGATGAAAGCGAGCTGAACGATCGCCGTGAACGCCATCGTGGCGAGTGCAAGATAATGTCCTGAAACGCGTAGCGTAAGTTGGCCCAAGAGAAAGCCCACTGCCGCGATCACGATCGCTGCAAGCGGGATGCCGGCCCAGATCGGCACGCCGAATTGCGTGTAGATGATCGCCGGAATGTATCCGCCGAGGCCGACGAATGCGGCTTGCGCCAGCGATATCTGTCCTGCGAGGCCCGTAACGATGACGAGGCCGAGCACGGCCAAAGCTGTCGCGGCGATCAGGCAGACTTGGAAAAGCTGGAACTCGGCGAGCACTGCGGGGAGCGCAAAGAACGCTCCGACGCCAACGACCAGCGAGATAATACGCCAGAGCATCGCGCTAAACTTTCTTCAGCGTCAACTCGCCGAACAAGCCTTGCGGCCGCACGAGGATGACACCGATAAGAATCGCGTAGCTGATCATGTCTTTCAGCGCACTCGAGATGTAAGTACCGACCAGCGCCTCGAGGATACCGAGCGCCAGTCCGCCCGCGACGGCGCCCGGCAGACTGTTGAACCCGCCGAGAACCGCGGCCGTGAATCCCTTGATGCCGATCAGCCCCATATCTGGCGACAGCGTGAGCAGCGGCGCGACCAGAATTCCCGCGATCGTCGCAAGAACCGATGCGACGATCCAGATCATCATGAAGACGGTCGAAACATGGATGCCGACAAGGCTAGCGCCAACGCTGTTCTCGCACGCCGCCAGGATCGCTTTGCCGTAGGGCGTGCGATCGAACAGAATGAACAGCACGACAAGGACCGCGATCGCGACACCGATAATCGCGAGGTTTGCCGGGACAACAAGCAGCCCGCCCACATCGACGGCCGTCGAAGACAGGAGGAACGGGAATGGCCAAGCGCTTGGGCCCATGTAGCTACGGAGGAATTCGCGCAGCGCGGTGCCGAGCGCAAGGCTCGCAATGATGCGCGCCAGCAGCGATGCATTTCGCAGCGGCCACATCAGCGCGAAATAGATCGCAGCGCCGAGCGCGACCGAGCCGAGCAGCGCGATGACGACCGCAACATCAAAGCGCAGGCCAACGAAAGCTTGGCCGATCAGCACCAAGTAAGCGCCGAATGTTACCTGGTCGCCGTAACCGAAATGAACGACTCCGGTTCCCTTGTGGATCAGCACGAAGCCGAGCGCGATCAACGCGTAAACCGCGCCCGCCGTTATCGAACTGAGGAGAACCTGAGCCAGCATATCAGAGCGCCGCGATCGCCTTGATTTCGATCAAGGCACCTTCGCGCACGAGACCGCTGACGACAACACCGGTCGCGGCCGGCCACGGCGGCCCTTTGAACAGCTCCGTACGCACGGCGGCAGTCTTCTTATAGTCGTCGAGCGAGAGCACATATTCGGTCGTCTCGACGATATTCGCCAAGCTGCCGCCGACGCTTTCGAGAATGATCTGGAATTTCTCGAAGATGAAGCGCGTCTGTGCGGCGATGTCGCCAGGCCCGACGATGTTGCCATGCGCGTCGCCCGCCGTGCTGCCCGACAGGAAAACGAGATTGCCGACGCGGACAGCCGGCGAGAATGTATAACGCTTCGGCCAATTCGGGCCGGGCAGGATTGGTTCATAGACAGCCATTTTTGAACTCACGTTTTTTCTCTGAGCATGAAACGTTGGATCTTGCCGGTCTCGGTTTTCGGCAAATTGTCGACGAAGGTGATTTCGCGCGGATACTGATGACGTCCCAATTTTGCACGGACGAGTTCGACGAGCTCCGTCGAGAGCGCGTCTGTGCCCGAGAAGCCCGGGCGCAGCGTTATCCATGCTTTGACGATCTCGCCGCGCATGTCGTCGGGCTTGCCGACAACGGCAGCTTCGGCAACAGCCGGATGGCGCAGCAGCGCGCTTTCAATTTCGAATGGCCCGATCCGATAACCCGCGCTCTTGATCATGTCGCCGGCGCGGCCCTCGAACCAAAAATATCCGTCGTGATCGCGGCGTGCGAGGTCCCCGGTTACGATTGAGCCCGCGCGCATCAAATCGCGCGACGCCGCTTCATCATTCCAATAGTTGACCCAGTATCGGCTATCGCCATCGGTGCGGCTGGCAAGAAACCCGATTGTACCGGACGGAAGCTCGGACCCGCTGTCGTCTACAATCGTGATATCGAAGCCAGGCGACGGAAGGCCCATCGAGCCGGCGCGCACCGGCACATCGAGCGTCCCGTAATTGCCGATCGGCAGCGCGAGTTCGGTCGCGCCGAAGTGATCCATCGGCGTCAAGTTCCACGCATCGCGAAAGAATTCGACGACCTTCGCGTTGAGCGGCTCACCGCAACTCGTGATGTTCTGCAACTGCGTGCGGACCCCGCTCACGCGCGCATCGCCAAGCGCCATCAGGCCGCGCAACAGCGTCGGGGTCGTTGCGAGCTTCGTTACGTCATGGCGCGCGAGGATCGAAAGTGCGAGATCCGCCGAAGGATTTGGCTGCAGCGAGACGACTGTCGCGCCGCGCGCCAGCGCGCCGAGATAGCAAACAAAGCCATATCCCCAGCCGGGATCGCCGGTCGGCCACAGCACGTCATCGGTACGAAGATCGATGCCGTAAGTGATGTAAGGCCAAATCGCCGCGAGAAAATTCACCGCGATCGCGCCGCCTTTCGGCTGGCCCGTTGAGCCCGATGTATATATCAGCGTCGCGATGCTTTCGCGATCGCGCGGCGTTTCGGCGAACACATCGCTGGCGCGCGAAAGCTCTTCGGCAAAATCGATGTCCCCGGCGACACGTTCGCCATCGCCGTGGACGCAGATGACGTCCGAACTGATCTCGGCCGGAAGCTGACCCCGCACCGCATGATGCGTCACGACGACGCGCGCGCCGCTATGCTCAAGGCGAAAGTTCAATGCATCGGGTCCGAAGCCCGTAAACAGCGGCACGTAGATCGCGCCCGCTTTAAGCACACCCAAGATGCAGATGAGTGTCTCGGGGACCCGCGGCATCAACCCGGCGACTCGGTCGCCCGGCGCGACACCACGGCTGCGCAGCACATTGGCAAATCGCGAACTCGCCTCGGACAATTCGCGGTAGCTGACGGTGATCTCACGGCCATCCTCGCCAATCCAGATCAGCGCAGGCCGAAGGCTATCCGTATGACGATCGACGATCGTATGCCCGAGCAAAACCGGCCCTGTGTCATCCCAATCGAGCGCTCGGCGAACAGAACTCCAGTCGAACGAGGCGCGCTCCGCGGCGTAGCGATCAAGCATTATCGCTCTCTCCGCTTCGCCACCGCAGCACGTAAGCGTGCTCGCCTTCTAGCACCGGTTCGCCATTCTGATTCAAGAGCTCGACCTTCAGCCGAAGCAGCGCGGTCGGCCGATCGGGTTTCCGATCGATCGAGACGACTTCGAAGCGGCTCGACACGCGCTCGCCGGGAAACACCGGTTCTTTAAAGCGACATTTCTGCTCGGCGAAAGCCACCATCGACTCTTCGAGTTGGCGCGACATCGGCGTCGCGCCCATCGCGGTCATCGACATCAGCAACAGCCCATGCGCCAAGCGCTTACCGAAGCGCGTCTTTGCCGCGTAAGCGTCATCGTAGTGGATCGGATGGTCGTCGCCGGTCAGCTTTGCGAAGCCCGCGAACGCTTCATCGTCGATGAGACGTTCGCTGCCGCTGAAGGTCTGGCCGACGACGAAGTCGCAAGCGTAAAGCTGGCGTTCAGCGCCACTCACTTGGCAGCGCTCTGATCGCGCACGATGGCGGGGAGCATCTTTCGCGTAAGATCGCTCTGCACCTCAACGATACGTGCCGCGACATTGCCTTCGCGCTGCGTCTCCGAGAAGGTCGTCGGCAGCGTAAGGCCGGTCTCGAAGCCCTTCAGGCTCTCGAGCGCCTTGATGAACCCATCCTGCGTGGGATTGCTGCCGGCGCGCTTCAACGCTTCATTGAAAGCAAGTGCACCACCATAGGCGAGCACGTCACCAAGATCGGGACGGCCCTGCTTCGCAAGATCCGGAAAACGCTTCTCGAACGCCGCGCGGAATTTCACCGCTGCCGGATCATCGCCTTCCGGGAGGACTTGCAGCGTGATGATATTCTGCGTTCCCGCCGCGGCTTCACCGACGATTTCCGGATACTTGCGGCTACCGGCCGAATTCGCGCCCATGACCTTCGCCTTGAGTCCAAGTTGCTTGGCTTGACGCGTGATGATCGCCGAGGGATTTGGATAACCGTAGATGATCACGACATCCGGCGCCGCCTGAATCGTACGCGTGATCTGCGCGGTGAAGTCAGAGTCGGAGAGATTGAAAACCTCCTCGTTGGCCAACTCGACTTTCAGCTCCTTCAAGCGGCCGACGACGGCCTCACCGCCGCGCTTGCCGTATTCGTCGGTCTGACGGATGAGCGAAATTTTCTTCGCCTTCATGTGCTCGATCACGTAATCGGCGATCGCGATGCCCTGCTGCCGATCATTCATCGGACCAGTGCGGAACACGGTACGGACGGCCGGCTCGGTGACCGCGGGTGTCGAGAACACCGAGATAAACACCGGTGTCTTGCTTGCTTTGAAGCTCGGGATCAGCGCTTGCCCGATCGCGCTCGATCCCGGCCCGAACACCGCGAACACCTTCTCCTGCTCGACGAGTCGCTTGAATGCCGCGATGCCCTTTGGCGGCGAAGACTCGTCATCGAGCGAGATCCATTCGATTTGGCGACCGTTGATGCCGCCCGCAGCATTCGCTTCTTCGAAAGCGATTGTAGCACCCGCGAGATTGCCCGTTCCGAAGATAGCCGCCGGTCCGGTCAAGCTGCCGAGGATGCCGATTTTGATGGCCTTGGCGCTCATGCCTGGCTCCTGCGCACGAACGATTTGCGGACTTAATGTCAGAGCGACCGCGGCTCCGAGCGCGAAGAGTCGACGCATAAGCATTCCAGGAAAAGTCAGTTTCGACGCCACTTCAGTCATGGATTCCTCTTTTCCGAAAATCGAGAAAACTTATTGATTATCGATAATCCTAGTGTTATGCCGCTGGCGTTGTCAACGATCGACCATGCTCAAAATTGACGCGGGCGCTGTTATGAAAGAAGTCAAGGCACCGCCGCTCGAGCGGTACATGCAACTCCTCGAGACGATCGGAGCGGCCGGCGACAGCCTGAATCTTTCCGAAGTCGCCGAGCGAACAAATCTGCCGGTCGGAACGGCGCACCGGCTGCTGCAAAATCTTCAGCGATCAGGCCTCGTCGAAATGCTCGGGCCGACGCGGAAGGACTATCGGCTTGGCGAACGATTGCTGCGCTTGCTGCATGCCGGATCCGGCGATGCATGGCTGCAAATCGCGGTTCAGCCGGCGCTCGACAAGCTTGCCAACGAACTCGCGGAGACCTGTTACCTCACTCAACTGGTGGGACATCAAGTAATGTCGATCGCTTGGGCGGTTCCGACAAAGGGCCTGCAAGGTTATGTCGTGCCCGGCCATGTGATGCCGCCTAACGCGGCCGCATCTGCGAAGGCCATTCTGGCTTTCCAACCGAAGAGCATTGTCGACAAGGCGTTGGCCGGGAAGTTAGCGAAACTCGCAGCGAAAACTCTAACGACGCGTGCCGCTGTCGAGCGCGAATATGCGTCGGTGCGAGAAGCTGGCCACGCGACGTGCTTCAACGAAATGGAGATGGGTGTCGGCGCACTTGCGGTGCCGATCCGCATTCCGGATATCGGCGTTATTTACAGCCTCGGCGCATCGGGCCTAATCGATCGACTAACGCGACGGCCGCAAGATGATGTCATTCGGTCGATGAACCGCGTCGGCAATCAGTTGTCGCGTGTTCTACGCGACCGCGTCCAAGACACCCCAGGTGGGCGACTTTCAAGGCGGTGATCGCTCGCGTCGCGATCAGGCAATTTTGATGCGGACGAATGCGCGTTTGCTTGAGAATCTCCACCACCCGCAAGCATAACGATGCTGCCCACCTTGCTTGCCCGCCCCTCAATGGCAAGATCGCAGTGTGGGAGTCGGCGTCACTCGCTCATGGGAGAATATCCGCGCGTTAACATCGTGACGGCAACAGGACTTAACGGCGCGATGATCGAGCGGCTCGGAAGTCCGTTTGATCTCGTCATCGCGATGCATCCGTCTGGCACGGGCAGAGGGCATTTTCTGCGCCGCGAGCAAGCCGTCTGGGCCGCGGCAATCAACGATCTAGACTTATCCGATCAGCTACAGCTGGCGCTCTATCCACCTGAGTGCTTATTGCGGGAGTGGGCCATCGAAGCACTCGACAAAATCGGTCCTGGTTGGCGCTTAGCTTTCGTGAGTCACAGCACAGCCGCTGTCGAAGCTGTCGCAGCGGAGGGACTTGCTGTAACCGTGATGAAAGCCGGAACTTTTCCGCGCAGTCTGCGCCATGTTCCCGAATCCGTGTTGCCGCCACTACCCTCTGCCGACATCTGTCTGCACACAACGCGATCGCTAGCGCGTGCCAAGCATCTCTTAGTGTTGTCGATGCGATGAAGGGCCGCGTGGACAGCCGATTTGCCGGTTAGACGCAAGCAAATTTTAGCCCGCTCGCAACGCCTCGACGAGAGAGATAGCTCTGTCGGAACGTCACTACTAGCTGGGCGCGAAATCGCGCCCAGTTGTTAGCTCATCTTAACTCTGGGCCATTCATTGGCGTGCCAAGTTCATTGAGCGCGCCAATGATTCATACAGATCGACTTCGTCGTTGATCGTTTTCTTGAACTGCTCGGGACCCTCGGCCAAGACGTCGACGCCGATCTCCTGCAACCGCTTCTGAGTCTCCGGCATCTTGACGGCCTCCATCACAGCCGCGTTGATCTTCTGCACTAATGTCGCAGGCATGTCGGCAGGTCCGCACAGACCAATCCATGTCTCCGACAAAACTTTCGGCAAGCCGAGTTCGCCAAATGTTGGTACATCCGGAAGAAACGACGAACGCTTCGCGGAGCCCATCGCCAAGGCGCGAACTTCGCCGGCCTGCACTGCGCTGAGCGCCGAGTTCACCGCCGAGAATGACATGGGGATGTGACCGCCCAACACAGCTTGAAGCGATTCACCCGAGCTTTTGAAAGGAATGTGATTCAGCTTCACCTTCGCTTCTCGCTCGAACAGAATTCCCATGAAGTGAGATGTCGAACCTACGCCCGAACTTCCATAGGGGATCTCGCCCGGACGTGCCGCCGCATCCGCAATCACCTCTTTCACGTTCGTGTACTTCGTGTTCTTGGCCACGGCCAACATGGACGGCGCGCTCGCGATCAAGCTGATCGGCGTCAGTGCGGTCTTGGTGTCGAAGTCGAGCGTTCGGATGGCTGGCACAATCGTATAGGTGCCCGGGATCATGATGAGCGTCGTGCCGTCGGGCTTCGCGCGAGATACCTGTTGGACGGCAATCGAGCCGGCGCCGCCGGGACGGTTCTCGACGATGACAGTTGTGTTGAGGCGTTTGCCCATCTCGTCGCTTAGCACTCGCGCGAGGATGTCCGTGACGCCGCCGGCGGCGAACCCAATCACGATCCGGATCGGGGCCGAATCTTGAGCCGCCGTGCTGGAGACGCCAATGGCCAGCGCCAACAGCGCTGCACTCATTTTCTTCAGCATGCGCATTTCCCCTCTTCTTGTTGTTATTGTTTTATTTCGCAGCCGCCATCGCCCTGCGGCGCGCCGCGGTTGCCTGCTGATCGATTTGATAGTCGTCATTCAGCACCACTCCGTAGGCACTCTTCGCCGCATCTACCGACACGTATCCCTCGGATACATCGCGGAGCACGCTGAGCGGATCGCGCTCGTAAGCTGGCCCGTTTCCGCCACCGCCGCCGCTCGAGATGACGACGACATCTCCAGCCACCATCTCCAGCTTGCCTTTCTTGAGAACGGACACATCGCCTGAAGCGCGGCGCACTTCACCGCCCGCGGTCGCGGCAGCGCTACCTCCGGCCAGACCCCATGGCGGACAGCGCGTGCGATCCATCTTGTTCATCAAGGTCACGGACTGCAGGAAGCGGTAGACCTTTTCGATACCGAGGCCGCCGCGAAACTTTCCGGCGCCGCCGGAATTCGTCCGCAACTTCTTCGACTCGATACGATACGGATACATCGCCTCTTGGATTTCGACCGGTACGTCGCGAACATCGCCGTGCGTCGTCGAGCGATAAGGACCAGGGCCGTCGGAGTCGGCAAATGCCCCCCAACCTCCCGACATCGCGTCGAGACAAAGGAAACGGGTTCCCGATCTTTCGTCGACACCCGTGATGGTGTGCGTGCCGTAGATACCGTGATGTCCGGCCGGAATCCGATCCGGCAACGCTTCGGCAAAAGCGCTGAGAATCGTATCGACGACGCTTGCGTGTGTATTGCCAGCGCTGCCATACGCAGCATCAGGACGCGCACTGAGAAACTTGCCGTCCGGAATAACAATTTTGACGCGTTCGAAGTCGCCTTCGTTTACGGGCGACATCGACGAGAATAGGAATTTGGCGACCATCCGCCCCACAGCGACGGCGCCACCCTCCCGGCCCGAATTGAATGGGCCGGATACTTGGTCATTCACATCCGATAGATCGATCGTAAGGCCGTCTTCATCGACAATGACCTTCACGTCGACCTTGATCGGTTCGCCGACTTTGATTCCGTCGTCGTCAAAAAAGGACGACGCCGTGTACGTACCGTGCGGCAGAGTTTGCAAAGCACGCGCCATGCTACTCTCCGCATCCGCATGCATCGCTTCCATTGCGGCTTGCACTTCCGCCAGGCCGTGTTGAGACACCACTTGCCGCACCATGTCGTGGCCCATTTGACAGCCGCCGAGTTGTGCCTCGAGGTCTCCCATCACCAGGCGTGGGAACCGCGTATTGACCTCGATCAAACGGAATATCTCGCGCCGCCGCTCGCCGCGATTGACGAGCTTGAGCAGCGGAAATTGCACGCCTTCCTGGTAGACCTCCGTCGTGGTCGGAGACAAACAGGAACCCGGCATCATCCCGCCGACGTCCACCCAATGGACCAGCACCGCGAAGAATCCGAGCAAATGTCCATCGATACGGATCGGCGTGAACATGCAGACATCGTTGAGATGCTTGCCAAGCGTTGCAGCCTCGTTGCTGATGAAGACGTCGCCTTCCTGCATCTCGTCGGCGCCGATGAGATCGAGGCCGGAACGCACCGCGAGGCCGAGAGCATTCGCAACAAAGCCCGGCAGACTGTAACGCGATTGGGTGACGAGGCTACCGGTCGCGTCGACGAAACCGACCGCATAATCTTTGTATTCCTGTACGAGCAAGCTAAAGGCCGTGCGCTCGATATTCTTTTCGATCACGTTCGGAATCGCGATCAGGCGTTGGCGAATGATCTGTAATTCGATCGGGTCGATTGCATGCGCAAATTCGAGCGAGTGGGAAATGTCATCCATTGGCTGACTGCCTTTTGCGCATCAAACCTTCGCAGCGAATTCGGAGTTCGCCGAATTCACCTACAACCAGCTTGTCCTTTGGTCCGACTACGACGGTCGAGCTGTATTCTTCTACGATGGCCGGACCATTCAACTCCGCACCTGCGCCGAGATCAGTCCGTGCATAAACGGGCGTATCCAGCCGGCGGCTGAGCTCAGAAAAATAGACGGAGCGATGTGTTCGCGGCTTCGGTGAAGTATGACCGCCAGCCGGCCGCATCCGCTCCAGGCTCGGCCGCGAGGTCGGAACCAAGGCGCCGACACGGAGCACGACGAAGGCCGTTCCGGTGCCTTCGTTGAGATGTCCGTAGCGCGCACGGTAAACCGCTTCGAATGCCGACTGCACCGACTCTACGGTCAGCTCAGCCGGCAAGGGAACGCGGACCGTGTGGGACTGGCCGATGTAACTGATGTCGGCTTCGTAGATGAATGAGATCGCCGAAACGTCGAACTCCGCCGACATGGATTGGCGTAGCTCGACCGAGATCGTCGCGATCATCGACTTCGCAGTATCGAGATTTTCGGCACTCAGTTCTTTAAGGAAGGTGCGTGAGGCATCGCGGCGCGCTTCCGCCATGAGCATGCCGAGCGACGAGAAAGCACCCGGGTGCGGCGGGACGATGACGTCGCGGATGCCGATATTGCGTGCGAGGTCACCACCGAACAGTGGCCCTCCGCCGCCGAAGACGAAGAGCTGATAGTCGAGTATGTTGCGTCCGCGCTCGACGGTGATCTCCTTGATAGCGCCAGACATGGTGACCGTCGCCAGATCGAGGATGCCTTGCGCGACGCGATCGACGCGATCGCCTGCCGCAAAGCCGAGTGGCCCGGCCAACTTCTTATCGATGACGCCGAACGAAGCCTGCTCGTCCAACTTCAATCGGCCATTCATGAAACTGTCGGAGCCGATCCTGCCCAACACGAGATTAGCGTCGGTTACCGTCGGGGCGTCGCCGCCCCGGCCGAAACAGACGGGCCCTGGGTCGGAACCAGCACTCTTCGGGCCTAACCGAAGCCGCGTATTATCGTCGAGCCACGCGATCGACCCGCCGCCCGCCCCTACTTCGACGATATCGAGCACCGGCGTGCGGAGCGGAAAGCCCCTCTCGTAACCACCCACCCAGTAGGTATTGGTGACATCGAATTGAGCGTTTTCGACGAGCGCACATTTGGCTGTCGTGCCGCCCATGTCGAAAGCAATCATGCGCGAAATCCCGAGAGCCTTCGCGTAAGCCGCGGCGCCAATGCATCCGCCGATGGGCCCGGACTCGACAAGAGCAACGGGCTGCTCGATGGCTGCGTCCGCGCTCATAACACCACCGTTCGAGCCCATCATGTAGAAGCGACCGCTGAACGCACGCTCTTTCAGCGCCTGCTCGAATCCCTCGACGTATTTCGCCATCTGCGCGCCGACGAAAGCGTTCGCGACCGCGGTCGATGTGCGCTCGTATTCCATCCACTCGCGCGAGAGTTCTGTCCCGATCGTGATGTAGACGCCGGGCAGAAGGTCGCGAAGAATCTCGCGCACCTGCTTCTCGTGTTCGGCATTAGCGTAAGCGTTCAGCAGCGAGATCGCCACAGCTTCCGCTCCCGCCGAGCGGAGTGCGCGCGCAACCTGCTCGACGCTCCCGACGTCGAGCGGCTGCAGCACATTACCCTGCCCGTCAACTCGCTCGATCACTTCGAAGCGCATACTCCGTTGCACGAGCGGCGGATCGCGTCGATAACGCAGATTGAAGGTCTCCGGCCGATTGCCGCGAGCGATCTCGAGGACGTCGCGGAAACCTTTCGTGGTCACAAGCGCCGCTCTGCACCCCTTGCGCTGAATGAACGAGTTGATGACGTGGGTCGTGCCGTGCTTGAACAGCGAAGCCTGGTCGACGCGCGCTTGCGCATCCTCCAGCCCCGCGATGACGCCATCGACTAGATTTCCGTACGTCGTCAGCGTTTTTCCAAAGCGCGTTTCGCCGGTCTCGCAATCATAGACTGCCAGATCCGTGAAAGTTCCACCTGTATCGGCAGCGATCAAAAAGCGATCCGCGCTCGTCACGCTGCTCATTTCGTATCCCCGATCAGATGCTCGACGAACCAGTCGCGCGCGGCCGTGCTAGAAATCTGAAACAGCCGGACATATGGGTCGTAGTGCCCGCCATCGAACAACACGAGCTTCTTCGGCTGCAGCGCACGCTCATAAGCCTGAAGTGCAAGATCTGTTGCGGTGAGCGTGTCGCGATTGCCGACGATCATCAACAACGGCGTCGGGCTTATGCGGCCGATGTATATGCCAGGTTCGTATTCGCGCAGCATCTCCGCGCTGCGCAGCGTAACTTCGTTTCGGCGCGTCGGCGCGACTTTGAGGCTTTCCTGGAAAAATGCCCAGGCGTCTGCTCCACCATTGAAGCACGCCGTTTGCGGATCCTCTGCGACGAGCGGCATTGTGCCGGGCAGCTCACCTGCGAAGCGGCGGCGGCGATCTTCTTCGAACCGGGCACGCGATGCAGCCATCTGGTCTGCGCGCGTTCGGCGCAACGAACCTGCGTGGCCGCTGATTGTCGGAACTTGCGACACGACACATTTCACGCGCCGATCAATCGCTCCGAGCATCAAAACGTGGCCGCCGCTGAGGCTCGTTCCCCACGCGCCGATCCGCGCACCATCGACGGACGGCAGCGTCTGCGCGAAGGAGATGGCGTGGCGGTAGTCTCGCATCTGCAGGATCGGGTCGATCTCCTGCCGCACCACACCGTCGCTGGCGCCGAAGTTACGATGATCGAAGATGACCGATGCCAGACCGGCGGCCGCGAACACCTCAGCATAGCGGTCTAGGTATTGTTCTTTTAAGGCGGCCGATCCATGCGCCATGACGATCGTCGGGAACGGCCCCTTCCCTTCCGTTGGAACGTAGTGCCAGCCGCGCAGGGTTACGCCTTCAGCGTCGAACTCGATGTCGTTTCTCATCGCGCTAAGCTCGCTCGGTCTTGCTTGCGACCCGCTCAGTGATAGGCTTCATCGCAGCTGTCATGCGATCCGCAGCATCCTTCGCGACAGCCTCCCACGACTTCGGGCGGCCCGCGTCGTCACCGCGCGCGAAGAAGGCGAGATCGTACGGAGTAGGACCGGGGCGCGATTGCCGATCATGCGCTACGAGGAGACCCTCAACGCCCGCGAGTTCGGTAGAAAGCGCTTGCTGCGGCTTAACCAGATCGAGCGTGCCGCGATCGAAACGCCACGAGACAGCCAGCGGCCATGTCGGTCTAAATACGACACCGCGGCTGACGCTGCGGTCAATGGCGTCCGTGGACGGCATCTTATCGGTGCCGCGCCGCTCAGCGATTCCGCCGATCGCGCGTTCGAGATCGTCAAACTCGTAAACCGCAAGATAATCCGGCGTGGGTTGGCCGGTGGTGAGATCGAGCAATGCGAAGCGCTGCGCAGCGCGAATGCCCGGAATAGCAATCAGATCATAGATGTGACGGTCTGAGTACCAGGCGTTGAACGCTTCGTCCTGCCCCGGCTTGGCGCGCGTGAAGACGAGATAGAAATAGCTTTGCACAGGACCTCCCCATCGACCGTTGTTGATGCGGAAGGTGCCTGCCTTGCTGGTCCGCGGCCAGCCGATGTGCGGAACATCGCTTGTGAGCCGCATTCACAAGCGATCCTGCGATCACGCGGGCGGGATAGCCCAGGGACTATGGGAAAATTTCCGGCACAGAAAATCGACGAACGTGCGGATGCGAAGCGATTGCTGCGGTTGCGGCTGGTAAAGCGCGAATATCGGCTCTCGCGAAGCGCCGCTGTAGCCAGGAAGCAAGCGCACGAGCGCTCCCGATCGAATATCGTCCGCGACGACGAAATCGGCGACGCGAATGATCCCGACACCGCGAAGGGCGAGCTCTCGCAACATGGGAGCTTGGTTCGACGCGACGTTCCCGGTGACGGCCTGACGTCCCGGAGAATAGTTGTCGAAGGTCCAAACGATCGAATGCGTTCTGACCGAGAAGTTGATGCAGTTGTGCCCTGCAAGCTCCTCCGGCGTTGTCGGAATGCCACGGTTCGCGATGTACGACGGAGCGGCGCAAATCACCCAGCCGCTCTCGGCGATCTTTCGGGCCATCAGCGAACTGTCGGTGTGATCGCCGAGACGCAGCACCACATCGACATCGGCTTCGACGAAATCCATCTTCTCGGTTCCCAATTGCAGGTCGAGGCGTATCTGCGGATTGAGAACAAGAAACTCCGGGATAATCGGTGCAAGCTGGGACAACGCAAAAGACGGAAGCCCGTAAACGCGCAGCAACCCCGAAGGGATGGCGGCAAATGCGTCAGCAAGCTTGTCAGTGTCGTCCATCGCCTCGAGCACGCGAGATGCTCGTTGGAGCAGCGCTTCGCCTTCTTGAGACAAACGCACCGAATGCGTGCTGCGATTGAACAGACGAACGCCGAAGCGCTTCTCAAGCCGCGATACCAGCTTACTGACGGCGGAAGGCGTCAGGTCTAGGGCGCGTGCCGCGGCCGAGAATGTGCCGCTCTTCGCGATTTGCACGAAGGCGGCGATTTCCTGAAACCGGTCGGCGCGCATTGAACGTCTCTAGTTTTGCTTGAGCCCGACGGACTCGATAACGGGCCGCCACTTAGCCATCTCGCTCTTCACCTGCTCGGTCAACTGCTCGGGTGTCGAGCCGATCGGATCCGCGCTGAGTTCGCGCAACCTCTTCTGAATTTCCGCGTCGTCGACGGCTTCCTTGAAGCGCGCACTCAAGTATCGAGACATAGCCTCCGGCATTCCGGGCGGCGCGAATACCGCGTTCCACGTATACGTCTCGTAGTTTGCAAGCCCCTGCTCCGCGACCGTGGGCAAGTCCGGAAACGAAGGTGACCGTACTTTCGTCGTGATGCCGAGCGCACGCACGGCGCTATCGCGAATGAAGCCCGCCGCGCCGGACAACACATCGAAGAGGATCGGGATCTGTCCTCCGACAAGATCCGTCATCGCTGGTCCGCCTCCGCGATACGGAACATGCGTCATGCTGACGCCAGCCATCGATTTGAAAAGCTCGCCCGACAAATGCGGCGGCGTTCCATTTCCGGACGATCCGTAGGTGTGCTTTCCAGGCTCCGTCTTCAGCCAAGCGATGAGGCCCTGAATATCCTTCGCCGGCGTCTTTTGACTGACGACGATCACATTCGGCACCACCGCGACTAGGCTCACGGGAGTAAAATCGCTGAGCGGATCGTAAGGCGGCTTCGCGGCCATCAACGGATTGATCGCATGCGTGGACACCGTTCCCATCAGCAATACACTGCCGTCCGGCGCGCCACGCGCGATGCGGGTTGCGCCGGTGATGCCGCCGGCACCCGCGACATTCTCGACAATGACCGACTGCCCGATCAGCTCCGATAGGCGCTTTGCGACGAGGCGGCTGACGATGTCGGTCGCGCCACCCGCAGCGAAGGGGACGACAAGCGTGATCGGACCTCTTATCGGGTTCGCCTGGGCAAATAAGCACCGGGCACCAATGCCGGTTGCGAATGTCGTGCCTATGCCGAGCGCGGCGCGACGCGAGATCCTGATCATGACGCTTCCCCGATCATTCTTGTTTTTGCGACGACGTTCTCACGTCGGGTCGAAAGTGTTGCGGCATTCTGGTGCAGATGCCGAGGCATCCGCAACTTGGGCGGAAAGCGGCGCATTGTTTGCGATCCCGGCAACGAAATTGCTTAGCGTTTCACCCACCAAGCGCGCCGAACTCTCTGAGCTGGTTCGGTAGCGCCGCGTATTGAGCGCGCATATAGGCGTCGAAATCCTGGCCGATCCGCTCCCAGGGGGCCATATGGGTTTTTCGGAGCAGTTCCAGATGCTCCGGATCGGCGTAAGCTTTCCGCAGCGCCTGCTCAAGAACGGCTACGACCGGAGCGGCCATACCCGCCGGACCACCGACGCCGTAGGGAAGCATCGTCGTAGCGTCGATACCGAGTTCGGCGGCCGTCGGAACGTCGGGCCATTCGGGAAGGCGGTTTTCCGCCGAAACGGCCAAAACGTGAATGCCGCCGCCCGCGACGGTGCCGACCAGTGCGCCGACGGCGTCGCAGATCAAATCGATGAAGCCGCCGAGCGCCGCAGTGATGATCTCGGAACTGCTGCGAAATGGCACGCCCTGAAATCGTGCGCCAGTTCGCGCCTCGAACATCTTCATGGCCCATGATGGGAGTTTTGGAGAGCCTGCCGCACCGTAGGTCAGCTTGCCCGGCGTTTTGCGCCCTTCCTCAACAAGCTGCTGCAGCGTCTTGATCGGCGAGTCGGCGCGAACAGCCCAGCAGAACGGCACTGAAGCGCCGGTCCCGAGATAAGTGAAATCGAGCTCGGGATTGAATGTGCCGTTGCCGAGCAACTGCTCGCGCATCATCACTTCGGTGATGTTGCCGATGGTGTAGCCGTCGGCATTCGCATGTTTGATGTAGGTCGTGCCGATCGTGCTGCCTGCTCCCGGCTTATTCAGCACGACGAAGCCTTGGCCCAAATAGCGCGTCAGAATCGTCGCAAGACCGCGATAATAGATATCGCTTGTCCCTCCTGCGCCATAGCAGACGACCATCTCGATCAAGCGGTTCGGATAACCGCTTTGCCCTAGCGCGGGTAAAGTCGACACGATCGCAGCGCCGGTTCCGGCAAGCACGTCGCGCCGCGAGAGACGCGCGCGTGTTGAGCTGTCCATTTCACTCCCCGCTCTCTTTGTTGTTGTCGCGTATTTCAAAGGAGATTGGTCGAACCGGCAAGTAGTAAGAGATCGACGAGGACCTTCAATCCGGCGCGAGCGCATCCGGCGCAGGCCGACCAGCGACACTCAGCGTCCTTGACCAACGCCCCGCAGCGTCCCTACGCTGACGCAATAACAATTCCCGCCATCCGTATGGATGCGACGGGATTTAGGGAGGATTTGCAATGACACACCGCCCGTCCAGAAGAGCGGTCTTAGCCACTGGCGCCGCAGCCGGCGCGATCCTCGCCGCTCCCGCATTCGCTCAGACGCGCGAGCGTGTAGCCCGCGTGTGGGGTGAGCCAGGCCCCTATATCGGCGTCTTCACGAATGGCTTGAACGAATGGGCGCAGAAGAACGCTCCCGGACTCAAGTTCGAGGCCGAGCAGATCGCTTGGGACGCGGTCTACACAAAACTCGCCACCGATCTCGCGGCGCGGCGGCCGCCGGCGCTGATCAGCGTCGAAAGCCCGATCGCGTATCAGCTCGCGGCCGAGGGCCTGCTTGAGCCAATGCAGGACGTCAATCAGTCGATCCGCGCGAAGGAACGGCTCGTCGATGGCTTTACGGTCGGTGATTTCGGCACGTGGAAAGGCACCGAATTTGCAGTGCCGTTGCATCATCAAGGCTGTCTGTTCGTCGTGCAGGACGACGCACGCCAAGAGGCCGGCCTTTCCGATCCGGCGAACTGGACGTGGAACGATTTCCTCAACGGCGCCAAGGCGATTCAACAGAAGCGTCAAGGCACAGCGGGTTTCACGATGGCGCTCGGCCGCAACCTCTGCGGCGACTATCATGTGCAGCAACTGATGTGGCAGGCCGGCGGCCTGACATGGGACCCGAGCCGCAATTTCGAGACGACGTTCAATAGTCCGCAGACGATCGAAGCTTACGAGTTTCTGAAAGAGCTTTACGGAACGATGCCGAAGTCGGCGGTGGAATTCAGCTTCCTGCAGGTCGTCGACCAGCACGTCACCGGGCGCACAGGCTCAAGCTTCTACTGGGGCCGCACGATGGGCCGCGCGTTCGACGAAGCTAAGCCCATTTACGAGAAGATGGAGTACTACCTCAATCCGGCACATCCGCGCACCGGAGCACGCTGGTCGTGGACCGACATCAACGGCTTCATCATGCCGCGCCAGAATAATCCCTTCATCAAGGAGACGAAGGAGGCGATGGCTTATGTGATGAACAGCACGGACTGGATGGTGAAGTATTCGGCGAGCCTGTTCCCGAATGTCGGCCCGGTCTTCAAGGACCAAGCGTCGGCTGCCGGACTCACGGAACATCCGATGTACAAGCAGAAGAAACGCAGCGTCGACGTCATCTTCACCGGCTTCGTGCCGCATGCTTGTAACTCGGGCCATGAACTCAAGAAGGGCGTCAATCCGCTCGCCGGAATCGCTCACGGACGCAACGTTTGGTCGCACGTTGCGCAGCGTATTCTCGTCAACAACGAGGCGCCGAAAGCTGCCGTCGAATGGGGACACAAACAGTTCGACGACTTGCGTCGCGAGAACCGCCGGCTGCTCGGATAATCTGAGGTGAAGTTCCGATTTAGCGACCGTCAGGTGGGGGTACTGTTCATGCTCCCCCTCATCCTCGCGGTCGGCATATTTCTCGTTTGGCCGATCGTCGAGGCCGTGCGCCTGTCGTTCGTCCGCTACAATCCGTTGCGGCCGGACGAGCAGCCGTTCGCAGGCTTGGACAACTACCTATTCGTCCTCGACGATCCGCTGTTCTGGGAGAGTTTCTATCAAGCGGTCGTGTGGACCGGATGGTCAACCGTGCTGCAAGCCGTGCTCGGCGTCGGTCTCGCACTGCTGCTGCAGCAGCCGCTGCGAGGCATGAATGCCTTTCGCGGCATGCTGCTGTTCCCTTACATCGTTCCGACAGTGGTGATCGCGCTGAATTGGCGTTGGCTGTTCAATTCCGAGATCGGAATCGTCAACCACTTGCTGCTCTCGGCCGGCATCATTCACGATAAAATCGCCTGGCTCTCGACGCCGAACATGGCCATGGCGAGCGCGATTCTGCTCAACGTTTGGAAATATACACCGTTCGTCATCATCGTGGTGCTGGCGCGACTGCAAACGATCCCGACCGAGCTCTACGACGCCGCTAAGGTCGACGGCGCCGGCGCATTTCGGCGCTTCCGCGATATTACGCTGCCGCAACTCGCGGAAGTGCTCGCGGTCGTCATCGTTTTCCGCACGATCTGGACCTTCAACAAGTTCGAGGAAATATACCTGCTCACGCGCGGCGGCCCCGGCACATCGACGTATAACCTCGCGCTGTACGCGTTCGATCAGTCGATCGCGAATCTGCGTATGGGCGTCGGTGCTGCTGCCGGCGTGATCATGTTGATCCTGCTGCTCATCGGCGCAGTTTTCTACATCCGCGTTTCCGGGTTCGGGCGCGAGGAGAAGGCTGCATGAGGGTTGTCGTCAGATGAAGACCTGGGTCGCAGCCATTCTCTACGCCGTATTGAGCGCGATCACACTCGTCGTGTGCTTCCCGCTGCTGTGGGCTATCTCCACAAGCCTCAAGCCGAAGAGCGAGATCTTCGCGTGGCCGCCGACGCTGATCCCGCAGCAGATCACGTTTGAGGCGTATCGCGAACTCTTGTTCGGCGGTTCGGTCGCGAGTGCGCCCGGCGCGGGCGTTCCGCCCTCCGCCTACTTCCTCGACTGGTTCATGAATTCCGTCATCGTCGCGCTCGGCTCCACCGTCATCTCGATCACGGTCGCGACCCTCGCGGCGTATTCGCTGACGCGGTTTCGGTTTTGGGGCCAGCGCTCGGTGCCGTACATCGCGATCCTCGGCTACATGGTGCCGAGCGTGATCTTCGTCTTCCCGATGTTCCTTACGATGGTTTCCCTCGATCTCACGGATACGCTGTTCTCGCTGATCCTCGGTTATGTGTGCATCACGCTTCCGTTCTGCTTATGGCTGATGTGGGCGTTCTTTCGCGGCGTTCCGATTGAGATCGAAGAGGCCGCGCTCGTTGATGGGGCATCGCGCTTGCGCGTCTTCTGGCAGATCGTGCTGCCGATGGCGCTGCCCGGCATTATCGCAGCGTCGATCTTCTCGCTAATCGTTTCGTGGAACGACTATCTGTTCGGCCGCGTGTTCATGAATTCGATGCATAAGCTGCCTCTAACAGTCGGCGTGATGCACTTCTTCGACGGCACGCACGTCGATTGGGGACTGATGATGGCTTCGTCCGTATTGATGACTTTGCCGATGGCGATACTGTTCGGCTTCATGCAACGCCACCTTGTGGCTGGCTTCGGCGCGGGAGCCGTGAAGGGATGACCGACGTCGTCGTCAATCAGCTGTCGAAGTCGTTCGGCAGCAATCAAGTGCTCAAAGCGCTCGACCTGCGCGTCCCTTCGAAGCAATTCGTCACGCTGCTCGGGCCGTCTGGCTGCGGCAAGACAACGTTGCTGCGTCTCATCGCGGGCCTCGAGCCGGCAAGCGCGGGCGAAATCCGCTTCGGCGAGAAGCGCGTCGATCAATTGCCACCTGGCGATCGCAATATCGCGATGGTTTTCCAGTCTTACGCGCTCTACCCCACGATGGATGTAGCGCGCAATATTGGCTACGGGCTCGAGGTGCGCGGCGTTCCTAAGGCCGAGCGGCGACGGAAGGTCGAAGAGGTTGCGAGGGTGCTCGAACTCTCGCATCTTCTCGGCCGCAAACCGAAGCAGCTCTCGGGCGGACAGCGGCAGCGCGTCGCGCTCGGGCGGGCGATGGTGCGCCAGCCCGACATTTTCTTGATGGACGAGCCGCTTTCGAATCTCGACGCGAAGCTTCGCGCGACGATGCGCGGTGAGCTCCGCCGTTTCCACCTCGATCTCGGCACGACAACGATCTACGTCACGCACGATCAGCTCGAGGCGATGACGATGTCGGATCTTGTCGTCATCATGAATGAAGGTGTCGTGCAGCAGATCGGCACACCCGAGGAAGTTTATCGAAAGCCAGCAAATCTTTTCGTTGCCGGATTTATCGGCACACCGCCGATGAATCTCGTACCAGCGCAGGTGGAGAATGGCGTTCTTAGCATAGCGGGCACACCAATTTCGCTCACGCTGCCCGCCAACGCGCCGCGCGAGTTGATCCTGGGCGTGCGCCCGCAGGACGTAGCAATCGCCAATGCGGGAGAAGAAGGTGCGATCCCCGGCAAAGTCTGGGTCGTCGAGTTGATCGGCAGCGAGCGGCTGATCGAGGTCGAGATCGCGCCGAAGCTGCGCATCACAACAGAGGTGCGCGCCTCACATCGCGCCGCGATCGACGATGCGATCGCGGTGCGGCCTGATCTCGCGCACATTCACCTCTTCGATCCGGCGACCGGCAAGGCGGTCGATCTCTAGTCGCGCCTGCGCTGCGCGTAACGTTGCTCGCGGACCGTCGCGGTGATCTCGTGCGCCAGCATCCCCTCTGACGCGCACATGCGGCCGATAATCGGCGCGATGCGCTGGCTCGCCTCGGCAGTGAGCCGCTGGTACGTCACGGTCTTTAGGAATTTCCCAACCCAGAGGCCGCCGGTGTAGCGTGCAGCGCGGCCGGTCGGCAGTGTGTGATTGGTGCCGACACCCTTGTCGCCATACGCAACCGTGCTCTCCTCACCGACGAAAAGGCTACCGTAGTTGCGCAGGTGCTTAAGGTAGTAGTCGTTGTTCGCTGTCAGCACTTCAAGATGTTCGGGCGCGTAAGCGTCGCTGACCGCGATCGCCTCATCATCGCTGTCGACCACCACGACTTCGCCCCAACGCGTCCAGGCGGCGCCCGCAACTTCGCGCGTCGGCAATGTCGTGAGTTGCCGTTCGACCTCAGCAATCACCTGCATCGCGAGCTGCTCAGACGTAGAGATCAGCCAAGCGGGACTGTCGGGCCCGTGTTCGGCCTGACCAAGCAGATCGGTTGCGACCAGCGCCGGGTCGGCACTCGCATCTGCGATCACCAGTATCTCGGTCGGTCCGGCCGGCAGATCGATGCCGACTTGGCCGAACAGTTGACGCTTGGCTTCCGCAACGAACGCATTACCCGGGCCCGTAATCATGTCGACGGGTTTCATACCGACGCAGCCAAACGCCATGGAGGCGAAGGCTTGCACGCCGCCGATGGCATAAATCTCGTCGGCGCCAGACTCGGCGAGCGCGTAAAGCGTCGGCGGGAAAATGCCTCTGCCCTCGCGCGGCGGCGCTGCACCAACGACGTAGGGCACACCTGCAACCTTCGCGGTCGCAACGCTCATGATCGCGGCGGAGATCAGCGGATATTTTCCACCCGGAATGTAGCAACCGACATTCTCGACCGGGATGACCTTCTGACCGAGGATGATCCCCTCACCGAACTCATCCTCGAATTCGCCGATCGACTCGCGCTGGCGCTTGGCGAAATTGGTGACCTGCTTCTTGCAGAAGGCGAAATCGTCCTTGAACGTCTCGCTGAGCGACTTTTTGGCGTCGGCGATTTCATCGTTGCTGACGCGAAATTCCGCCTTGTCCCAGCCGTCGAGCTGTTTTGCGAAGGCGCGCACGGCCTCGTCGCGGTCCTTCTCGATCCGTCCGATCATATCGCGGACTCGGTCGACGAGCTGCTGATTGTCTTGTCTGGTCTGCTTGGCGGCTTGCTTGATATAGCGCATGGCTTTTTCCTGAGCGTGGCAACAACGCCGCGCTTCCAGTCGATTCTGGTCAACAGACCGCAGTTTATCGGCTTTCACAACGACGTTTGCATCACCAGAAAGCGCTCATCAACGATGAGTGTTTTGTGTCGATTGGGTTGCATTAACTCAATTCGTCAGCTGTTCAAACAATAACCGACTAATCGATATTCCGCTCGACTTCGGTGCGAAACGGAGCGTCAGTGTGTTCCGAAAGGACGGCTCATGACGCCCGATATCGCTGATCGCGTGATCCAATCATTCACGCACGAACTACGAAACAGACTTGATGCAGCGATGAAAGCCGCACAAGCCGCGGATGCTTGTCTGGATGCCGGTTTGGCGGACCAGGCCGTAAACGTGCTGCGCGACGTCGAGCAACCGATCTATGAGGCAACGACGCTGCTCAATGCTGTGAGCTTGGTTCCTCGCAGCCGGAGCGCTTAGCCGCTCCAACTTTGCCGGACTCTTACCTACCAGCGCAATTCACGCGACGGCAGGGTTTCGATCGTGCGGGGCTCTTACCGCACAATCGGAGATTACGATGAAGTACAGATCAAAGAAGGTCACGACAACCAAAAGAACCGTGGTGAACAAACCGGTTCGCAAAAAGACGAAGGCGTTTTCCGCTGTCCGCGCCGGAAGCGGACATTCGACAAGCAAACAGGATGCGATCCTCAGCGCGCTGAAGAAAGCGCACGGAGCGACTGCAGCCTCGCTGATCGAACTCACCGGTTGGCAGCCTCATTCGGTGCGCGGCTTTCTTGCCGGCACGGTTCGTAAGAAGCTTGGACTGAAGGTTATCTCCGAAAAAGTCGATGGCGCGCGTCGCTACCAAAGTGTGCGATTTGCGTGGCCGCTCTGGGCTTTTGCCCTGGTCGACTCGAGGCGGCGAATACGCTCGGCGTCGCATGTTTCGGCGAGGTCATGCGGTAGCCGAATTGCAGCTCACCGTGCGCAAGCGCTGCTTCGGTCCATTCACCCTTCGCGCCGAGCTCGATGTAAGCGCGCCGTTTCACAGGTGGCTCGCCCGCATCGAGCAAGCGGCAGCATGTGAAGAAATTCTGCAGCGCCGCTGAAGCGACCAGAACTAGCGGCGTAGAGCATGCACGCATTCAGCAGACAGACTTCGCCTTCTGGAGGACCGGTAAACAGGGCGTTTGAGTTTAGCTGAATGGTTGTCTGAATCAGCGTCAGCATCCCGCACGGTTGCACTAACGGTGCGTCGCTTTTGCGCGAGCCAGCCATGCCCCCGCTTCTCTCAACAGACCTGCTCGCAATTCGAAGTCCGACGTTTCGTCGGCAAGACGCATCAAACGCCGCGCCTCGGTCAAACAGTCGGCCTTGGTTTTCGCCGCTCGAAGCGGCGGAAACTGAACAACCTTGCTCGGCTTTTCTTTGTCGTCTGTCACAGGTCGATCTCGATGACGCCGCTCAAAATTAAATGCAGAGTTGGATCAAGTCTAGTTTGACAGCCGTCCAATTTGCTGGGGTACTCTGTTGGCAGGGCAGCGGGGGAAATCTTGCAGACCAACCAAAACGACGAAGGCCGTATCAAGCGCAAAATTCACGAATTCATAAAAGAGGCCGAAAGCTGTGAGGCCGAAGCGGACCGAGCAGCCACGTCCGAGGAAGCTGTCGACTGGCAGGAACTGGCAGATCGCTGGCGCGGTATGGCTGCGCTGTATCGAACAAAGCTCTCGGGTCCCCTTTGACCCGCTGTTGAGCTAAGAGCCGCCAATCGACTTAGCTGCGCCCTGACTGCGCCAACTCCAACCAATTGCCAGCTTGCTGCAGCAATCGCGCGCATTCGGCCAATTCTAGCGTTTCATCAGCTTGCCGCATGGCGGAATGAGCCCGCTGTCTGCATTCGTGTGCGGACAGCTTCTCGTTCGTCGGGTCAATAAACTCGGCCATCTAGTTAGTACGTTTGCGCAAACGCTTTGGTTCAAGGCATGCGACCAAACATCTAATCGCGTGCCTACGTAATATATCACGGTACCGGTGAAACCGATCGTCGATGCGTGCGTATTCCACTGCGCGAGTGTGGAGTGGATACCGATGGCACCACCGCAGAACGGCGATTATCGCAAGGAAACGATCGAAGAATATTTGGCAGAGGCTACAAGGTGCGAACGTTTAGCAGAACGTGCACAAGAGACTGATCGTCAAGACTGGCTCGACCTCGCGCAACGATGGCGCACACTCGCTAAGTTGATCGAAACGGCCTGAGCGCCCTCGCCGTCGAAGCCGTTTCATCATCGATAGGTAAGCTACGCTGGTCGTAGTGCCGCTGCTCACGTGGTAGCCTCGATGATTGCCGACCAAGATCACCAGGCGTCGGCAACTGAGAGCTCCACGATTGCTCCCGCCTTGTTGCGACGGAGCATCTCGAATGACGCAATTATCGTTTTGCTTCCGCCAGCTTCAGCCATTCTCCAGCTTCGAGAAGCAACTCAGCTTTGCGGTCCAGGTCCATCGTTTCATCGGCACTAGCCATCAACGCTCGCGCCTTAGCGAAACATTCCTCAGCGCTCGGGACTGGTTGCTTCGTCGGGAAGACGAGGATCTTGGCCCTCGGCTTATCGTCAGTCATAGGCGCGGCTCCCCGCGCCAGCTTTCTGATTTGACGCCGCAAGCATTAAACATCACTTTTGCCGAAGCCGTCTATATCGACGGGGCAAACCCCTCCCGGCTTACAGAGGGTGCGAGGGGTTCGATGCTAGCTAATGATCGCTCGAGAGAGATCGAGCAGAAAATCCGCACGTATCTCGACGAGGCTACAGAGTGCGAGAATCGCGCGGATCGTTCATCGACAGCTGACGGTCGCGAATATTGGCAAGAATTGGCGGACCGCTGGCGCGTGCTGGTGGTGCAGCTCAGAAATGAAATACCGTAATCGAGCGCCTTTGCGGTTGGACGGCGCGCGGCAGACTCCCGATTTAATGCCGAGTTGCTTGCGCCGAAGCTCGCCGCGATCGCCGTTTCGGCTCTGACTTGAAGACACCTTCGGCTACGAAGAACGCGACGGCGCGCCAGCGGGCTGCTAGTTCGAGCCACATCTTCCGTTCGGCTTCAACTTTCGAAAGCGCCGCACAGCGTTCGCAAGTCTCCGCTTCGGCGATGTAGTCGCACGGCTTGAGGTCGAACGAGCGCACAGTCATCAGCAAACTCAAAAAACGCCATCTCAGCGCAGTCTTTCATCGACGGCTTGCGTGTCAACGATTTTCGCCGAGACTTCAGCCCGGCTCGGGATTATAATCGATGTAATGGTCGCGTTGGCGAACAGATGGTAAATGCCATCGTTAAGCGACGAACAGATGATGAAGCTGACTTCTGAGCAGTGCTTGCAAAAGGCACGGGAACTAATGGACCTCTCAGATGAGGCCAAGACAATCGAGCAGAAAGAACGTCTTCTGCGCGAGGCCACAGAGTGGCTTAAGCTTGCCGAGACATCGCGTGAAGCTGGGTAACTCTTCTTGGCCTCATCACCATTCAGCTGACGGCCAACTAAAGACTTCAGTGGAGAACGCAGTCCAATCGAAGTCGGGGCGGGCGACGATCTGACTATCTTGCACGGTCCACGTCGCTGCTGATCTTGCTACAAGCTGCCCGCACGCAGCGAGGCGCCACTCCTGAACATCCAGATAGGGAATTGTTGCTGCGGCGTCCCACGCTGCTTCTCTTGCGGCTTTCATTATAGCCCTCTCAGACGTCCCCAAATCGCGAATACATCAGGTTGTAAACTTTGAGAAGCTTATTTATTTAGACGAGCGTCCAACAGAAGGGAATAATTGGGGGGGCGAATAGTGGCTATCGATCAAGAGCCCGAACTGACGGCTGACGATTGCGTCGCGATTGCGCGACGCCTGCAACGCCTTGCCGACGCTGCCGAAGGCGATGATCGAAAAGCTGAGCTGCTTGCGGAGGCTGCAGGATGGATGAGCAGAGCCCAGCAGCGATTGTGAAAGCAGATCATTGTCGCCGCACACGCCGACTAGTCATCATTGGATTTAGGCGGAGATGCATGTTGCGAGACGAATAGCGGCCCTCCCTGCTGCTCCAGGGCACGTTGGGGAATAAAAGACGTATCAATGCTCGGCGCTTTAGCGCACAATCCAAATATCGTCGGCCGAGGCACTGCCTACAGGCGTCGACGGCTAAGAGACCCTGCCGCGCTCTTGCCTGAAACGCTGGAGCACGTTCATGCCTGGTCCCGACGTAGCCCGCATCTATGGCCCCCTTTCACCGGAGACGCTCGACAAGTCGTCCGAGTTACGCGCCGAGGCGCGCCGGCTGATCGAGGCTTCAGAGGCGGCGAAAGATCATCAGGACAAGGCAGACTTCCTTTACGAAGCCGGGAAAGCGCTCAATACGGCTTATGAATTGCTGCGACGGTAGTCGCGGGCAAACGCGCTCAGCTTTTCCGGCACGTCGTCAAGCCAGGGCCTTAGCTTTAGCGCTGCAAGCGCGGTTGTCCGCTGCGACCGAGCGGTTACCAATTTAATGACCCCGCGATCTCGTATATTCGGTCGGTGATCACCCAGCGCCACGTGCTGCCTCCGCCACCCCAGCGCAAGCGTTCGTAAATCTGACCGACAACGACGCCCTCGCAAAGAACGTCGTACGTCGGCCTGCCGTGCCTTGTCGCTACAGAGCGTGTTTTCAAAGGCGCAATCGGCGTATGCATGTTCGTTAGCGTACGACAGCCGCTCCGCAGCGTCTCGCGAGCTCACGCAAGCTTGATATGATGACAAAGCAGACCGATGCGGCATCGAAGCGCTCGTCGCTTGCCGAAATGCTTCTTAGATTGCGACGGCACATAGCTGATAAAACGTCAGCCCTCGCAGCGTCTGGGAGGATGCGCTACGAGGGCTGATGGACCGGCTCAGGCGGGCTGAGGACGCCGGGCAGGACTAGATTTGTGAACACTGTCATTCAAATTGTGTTCCCTCGTGGCGTTTGAATGGAACGCTCTGGGACGTTTGCGCATTTGCTGAGCGATCCTGGGAGAGCGCGATGCAACAAACACCGTCAGCAAGCGACAAGACGTCATCTCACGAGAGCGCTGCAGGTCTCCGCGCGATCGCCGAGAACATGATCAGCCTAGCCCCAACCCTCGCTAAGCCTTCGGCAGATCGCATCATCAAGCAAGCTGAAGAATATCTAGCGATAGCGAACGAGCGCGAGTTCGGCGCTCCTCATTCAGTAGCAGCAGAATAATTATATTGTGCTCGCGTTTGCGTGCGCGCTGTGAAATCTTCTGTAGCCAACAATTCGAGTTGCTCCACCGCGGCAAAGTGGCCGCCGCGCAGCATTTCTGTCCATCGCCGACAATCGCGGAACCTGCGCTGCATGCAGGAGCGTGGTGGGATTCCAGGATCTCTTTAGGAAAGACGCCTTCGCGGCCTGGAAAAATCCGGAGCACTAAGGCTTCCATGATCGCTCATCCAACTAGTATGAACCCGGTCGCACTATCAAGAATTGTTCCTCACGGCGGCCCCGTTTGATTTGGTCGCGAAGCCAAATTGGCCGTAGCCCTCTTCCCGACCACTCTTCACCGTTCGGACCGCGATATTTGACCCGGAGCCTTGTGCCTTTCCTGACGCCACGCTTCCTCGATCCAAGCAGCTCCCAGCCCAGCACGTGCTCAATCTGCGAGAGTTGCTTGCGCATCTCGTCCTGCTTGGCTCGCAAGACTCGCTGGACGGCGTTGGACAACGCAAGCAGTTGTTCTGGCGACATTCGCTCAAGCTGCGGGTACTTGGTCATCAGTTTAGCCTCGTCGTCGCGAACCAAACGCCCTTTACGCAAACCGGATTAAGAGCAACAAGTGGGCCACGCCCTACTCCCCGATCAGCGGTAAGTGCTTTCCGCTAAGAAGCGCTATGAGCTCTTGTTGCCGGTTTACGCCCGTCTTTTGCAGGACCGATTTTAGTTGCGATCTTATCGTATGCGGAGAAAGTCTGAGCGACCCGGCGAGCTTTGAAAGACTGTGCCCCATCATCAAGCTTTTCGTTATGCGGGCTTCCGCGGGCGTCAAGTCAAAAAGACCTTGCAGAACTCCCGCACTTGGAGCTGCCGATTGACCAATCGGCATTAAAATCACGATGGCCGATGCTGCTGCAAAAATGTCGTGTGCTGCACCAGCGATAGGCAGCACGTGAACTATGACAGGGGGCAATTCTGGCCCGCCCGGAATCGCGATGGACGCTATCGCTGCGGTTTGCGCGGCCGTTAGCTGACTTAGCGCATCTACGAAAAGCTTGTCGGCACGCTCATCCGAAATTCGAAGCCTTGCTAGACTAGACCTGAACAAGTGGGGTGCTAGGGTTTCGAATTCCTCGTTCACGATAACGGTTTTGCCACTTTCCGAGATCGCTCCTGCGGGCAACCCGAGGGCGTGCAATGTTTCAATAGCTGACCTCACCCGTTCGAAGCCCAGCCTCATCGCCATCAAGCTCGCGCGCGAAAGGTGCGGCTCAAAAGCATTCAGCAGATCAACGGCTTTTGCATCAAACGGACCGCGGTCAAAGCGCCGCTCGACGCTTACCGACCCGACGGGTCCACTCGGTGGGCGAATAAAATTTCCGGCGACCCAACCAAACCCACGAGGGCGGAGAAAATCACGGTAGAACGGGTCTTTATCCATTTCCTCGCGCGTGAAAAGATCATCATCAACAAAAAACCCCGGCAGTTCGATTGCCATTCGCGCTGGAATACGAGAATTCAGTTGAGGTTGGCCGAGTTGGACATAGGCAGCAATCAACTCATTGGCAGCGGGTGTGCCAACAAACTTGAGATCGTTCTCTTTCATCACGAAAAAGCTCGCCAGCGCCGCGTCGGCGCTGTCGGCTAAGCTGCTCAGCACGCTGGGCCATTGCGACGGCACAACGGCAGCCTCGTAGATTTTTGCGGTTAGGTCATTGAAGTCCAAGCTAGCCAACTCCCTGATCTAAATGGGAGCATAGCTTTCTTCTGTCGTCGAACAGTATGCGAATGAAGCATTGGCGCTCAGCGGATCAAATAGCCTGTTTCGGCGCGCGGAATTCAATTCGACTTCGACCTTTGGACGATTGACCAGCAATTTTGCTGAGTGAACAAACTGCAGTCGCTAGCTGAAAGCCATTCTGTCGAATGCCCACACTGCAGAAATTTTTGGCAGTTTGCTCGACTTGTTCATCGGGGAAACAGCTTTCAGAATTCAATTCTCCTGCCGCACAAACTCGAACACCCGATCTAATAGCGACTTCCGCATAGCTTTCATTCCGCCATTGCACAAAGCGATTTGCTATCTTGAAGCAGCTTGCGGAGCTCCAGCGTCCGCAAGTGTCGCGACGCTAGCCACCCTGCAGCCTAATCCCCGTCATCCCCCGATGGCAAGGCTGCAGGGTGGCCGAGCATTGCAGTGTGGTGGCAATTGAAGTCGATGCGCTGTGGCAGCATGTGCGCTACAAAAACATACGAGAGCTAGAGCTTCCCGATTTAGGCACCGCATGCGTCAGCTAGACTCCGTGCCAGTTCCGGCGAGCCTTTTTGGTGGGCGCGGGCGAGCGATTGGATCGGCCGGAGCGGCACGTCTAACGGGAATTCGCAATGCCAAGTGTTCTGTACTACGCGCAACCACACGACCATGGGCATGAGGTGTTTATCGATCAATCCAAGGATAGAATCGCGTTCGGCTGGGCGCGTGAAAAATGCGACATCGTTCTCAGCGCACCTCCTGGATGGTTCATACATCCGCTTCACTTCGCTTTGCGACGGAACGAAAGCAAAAATTGGATACTGGAATTGGTTGATGGTGCCGCTGTTTTCGTGGACGGGAAAGTTGCTGTACCCGGTCAAACAATTGGATCAGACAATATAATCGAGCTCGACACTCGTGGCGGACCTTTTTTGGTTTTTAACCCGGTTGACCTACCGACCTTCACCGGACCCGCGCGTTATACCCGTCGCGCGCACTCCGTCTGAGAATAGGTTTTGACACTGGTGGAAACAGTATCATGATTAGTGAGCATTGACTGTGGTCTAACAGTAAGCGTTGCCGCCGAGCACAACAGCCGACAAGAAAAGGGAAAGCGATGGCTGACAAGGCTGAGCCGGACGAGCGTGATTTGAAAATCACTCTCGAATTTCTTCAGCGCCGCACCAGCACGGGCGACAATTTCATCAAAGTCATTCATGAACACGAAAAGCTGTCGTCCTCGTTCGCCACAGCAATGCTTCAAAGTTTGAACTACCTCAACGGTGGCGGTCTTCTGGCAATGCCCACTGCCGCGGCTCTGTTTGGCGTGAGCATGAAGCCACCGGATGCCTACCTTCTTGCTGCAGGCGCACTGTTCGTCTCAGGTTTGATTGCGAGCGTGGCCGCTACCGCTTCAGGAGTAGAGTGGTCTAGAGCGCGCGGCAACATGAGGAACGATCATTTCCAAATGGAGATCGCAAGACTGAACAAGTGGTACGGTGAGCTTTCGCCTTATCTGGCCAAAGCTATCCCGCCGGACCCGGTCGATGTGTCCGTGGAACAAGCTCATCAGAAGCTAGAAATTCAAGCTAAACTGGCGATGAAGAACCGCAAAAGAGGATCGTGCCTCGCACTGATCTCACTAATTTGTTTTACAGTCGGTGCTCTATCCGGCGCCTGGGCAATTGCCCGAACCGCCGATGCGGTTGAAGCCGTGCGCATGTTCTCGCCATAGCCGTCAGGCCGCGCCGGTTCACACTTCTAGCCACCACGAATTTTTCGATGGACGCTCAGAGATTTGCGCCGCGAGGTACCGCTCCAGGTCCGACTATTGTGCCGACGCTGTCCACACCGTCCAATTCTCAGCACGAAGCGCGACCCTTGACGCAGTTGCAACAATCGTTAGCGCATTGACATTTTGTGCGTCTAGTTCTCGCGACTTCGCGCAATCAAAGATCGAACGCAGCCGACAGCAGATAGGTTCGCGGTGAGCCAACCGTGACGAAAGTTCCGGAGTTCTGCCCAGCAGTCGTGAGCCAATAGTTCTCGCCGGTTACGTTTTCAATCTTGGCGCGGAATGTCACAGGCTTTCCGGTCAGCGCAGTTGTGGTGTAACGCGCGCCGATGTCGAGACGTGCCCAGTCGTCATAACGGAGCAGATTGGCATTCGTTAGATACGAACCTGCCGTGTAGATCACACGACCGTTGACTGCGAGGCCCAGCACCCACGGCACATCCCAATCTAAACCTGCGGAGAAGGTCTTGTTTGGAACACCAGCGGCGTCGTTGCCACGATCAGCCGGGTTATCTGGATTGGTCAGCTCGGGGCGCAGGAACATTGCGCTCACCATACCGCGCAAGCCTGGCAGCAACAGACCGTATGCATTCAGTTCAACGCCGCGATTACGCTGTTCTCCATTGTAGTCGAGAGCGCCAGCAGCCGTTGTGATCAGTTGAGGACGCTGAATTTGGAACACGGCGAGCGTGGTCGTGATCACTCCCCAATCGACCTTCACACCAGCTTCGTGCTGCTTTGACTTGAAAGGTGCAAGGACCGTCCCGGCATTCGTCGCCGGCGGGCTGACGATCTGACCAGGCGACAGCCCTTCCGCGTAGTTCGCGTAGAGCGAAACATTCTGCCAGGGCTTGAAGACGACGCCTGCGAGCGGCGTAGTCGCGTCCGCATTGTAGGTCTCGCCCGAGATTCCGGTGGTCGGATCATACGGCGTTTGCTTCACGCTCTGGTGGCGTACGCCGACCGTGACGAGAAACATGTCGTTTAGGAACGACATCGTGTCGGCAATTGCAACGCTGGAGAGCGTCGTATCGCCGCTGCGACCAATTGGAGGGCGTCCAGCTTCGATTATCGGAAGCGGAGATGGATTGTAGAGGTTTGAGAACGCCACAGGCGGCGTGAGGACGTTGCTGAAAGACGTGGCGTAGCCGTAGCCGTCTTCGCGATTGTATCCCGTGAAGGCGACATTCACCGAGTGACCGACCGGCCCGGTGTCGAAGCGCGACCGAAACCCGACGTTTCCGCTGACGGCCTTGCTGTAGAAATCGTAGTAAGCGTTGTAGACGCCGAAGTTGCCATTCTGGTCGACGCCGTCGAAGCCCGGCAAGCCGAGACGCGATTCCGCCAAATTTTGTGCGCCTCTACCGTCGCGATAACCAAGCCCGGCATAAGCCGTCAGCCAATTGGTGACGTCGTATTCAAAACCTGTCGCTATCGTATTGTCGCGCTGCTTGAGCGACTGGCCAGGGTACCAATTGCTGCTTGCATCCGGCGGCCTGGGGATGAACGGCACCAGGCTGTTGATCGTGATCTGGGGACGAAAATTCTTAGTATCGTCGTTCTGCGTGATCGCGTCCAAAGTCCAACGCAGACGCTCACCGCGGTAGTCTATAGACAATGCGCCAAGTCCGGAGCGCCAGTTGCCATTGTCGATTGACGCCTCGCCGTTTCGGCCGACGCCGTTGAATCGGACACCCCACTCCTTGTTCTCGCCGTACCGGGCGCTTGTCTCAAGGTGCATTCCGAAATTGCCGCCGCTCATGAAGAACGGCGTCAAACGAGCAAACGGATCGTCAGTTGCTCTTTTGGTGACGATGTTGACGCCGCCGCCAACGCTGCCGCCGGGCGCGATGCCATTGATCAGCGCACCCGGACCTTTGAGTAGCTCGATCCGCTCGATGATTTGAGCAGGCACGTGATTTGGCGCCGCGAGGCCGTAGAGCCCGTTCAACCCGACATCGTCAGGCCCGACCTGGAACCCACGGATTTGCAACGTGTCATCGAACCCGTTCGATGCAGTGGTTGCTCGCACCGATGCATCATTGATCAGCGTGTCGGCGGCGGTTCGCGCTTGCTGATCTTCGATCAGTTTGGCCGTATAGTTTGTCGTGCTGAACGGTGTGTTCAGGGTGCTGGTGCTGCCGAGCAGACCTAGGGTGCCGCCTGTCGCCACTTGACCGCCAGCGTAGGCTGGCGCCGGAGCGCCAATCGTTCGCGTTGTCCCGACTGTTGTCACTGGCACGATTGGCGCAACAGGCTGCGCCGGGCGGACCGCGGGTGTGCGGCGTACGACTCGCCGCTGCGTTGGCTGCGGCCGAGTAGCGCGCTGCCGCGGGGCCTGTACGCTAACCGTCGGGAGTTGAGTCGCGCCTTGAGCAAACGCTTGCTCAGCCATCAAATTTGGCGAGACGAGCGCAGAAGTCATCAAAAGGAACCCAGTACTAACGCGAAGCTTCATCGCAAATCCCCAAGCTAAATCCTCTGCTTGTATGATTGCGTCCGCCCATCAACGGAACGAAAATCTCAGCGATATCGACGTCCCATCAAACGATTTCAGCAAACAGATGCACCGAAACAACCGATTAGATTTTTTCCAAGGTGGCTGCCACTCAAGCTCAATGTGACCGCGCCGCGATAACATCCATCGTTCAATCTGAGAATAGGCTGATTGATTTCCGCTCCGCTTGGTGCATGGTCGTTGTAGCCCACCTCGGCTACCCAATATCTGACGTGGGTTAGAGCCGGTTATGATCTCTCAGCGGATCGGCCCGGCTCGCTTTTATCGCGGGCCAGAATGAAGAGTCGGCCAAAATATCAGGGACGGCTATCGCTGCTTATACCCCGTTAGGATATCACTAGCAGGCTTGTCGCCTTCTTCGGACAGTGTTTCTTCCATCAGCGCCGCGATGGCGCGGGCGTTGTCCTGGCCCGTACTGCGCAGCCCCGCGATCGCGCCGCGTTTATCGGCATCGCTATAGTGGCGCTTGATGTTGAACTTCGGTTCGAGCTTCGTCACCCGCATCGAGAAGCCGACGATGTGCGGCATCAGGGCGGCGCGGCGCTCGCGGCTGTAGCCTTCGAGCGGCCACTGCTCCGGCAATTTGCTTTCATTCACATGCACGAGATCGTCGACGACGCGGTCGAGGCCGTCGCGATCGAGAATCGTCACGTCGCCGTGCGCATGCACGACCGCATAAGACCAGCTCGGCGCGGCCGGACATTCCTTCGTATACCACTGCGCCGAGATATAGTGATCCGGCCCGTTAAAGATCATCGTCGCCTTCGGTTCCCGCTCGAGCGCCTGCCAATGCGCATTGGCACGCGCGACGTGTCCGCGAATATGCGTCACGACGCCATCCGCAACATCGACCAAAATAGGGATGTGCGAGAAAAGCATCTCGCCACCGTCGGTAGATGCCAGCAGCGCAAAGCCGAGGTCATTCATCAGCCGCAGCGCGGCGTCGTCGGTCGTCAACGTGCGCGGTGGACGGTAGAGCATCGGGCGCTCCTTTAGGCGACGCGCGCCTGGCGAAATGCTTGCGGATAATGTTTCCGCGCGAAGTCTTCCGAAATGATGCCTTGCTCGAGGTCGCGCTCGACGAGATCGACCGCTCGCTTCTCCGCCTCACCCCAGCCGGCGCCGCCGCCGACCGTGAGCACGACGATGTCCCCCTTCTGCAGCGTCATGATGTCGGTCGTCGGCAGGTCGAACACTTCGGCGCCGCGCTTCACTTTCAGCGAGGCTTTCGCAGCATCGCCGCCCCCCATCTTGCCGCGCGCCGGATAGCGGAAGTGCTCCGAGTAGTAGCTGAGCACGACATTATCCTCGAGAACTTCGATCGCGCGCCGGAAGCCGAGCCCGCCGCGCCACTGCCCTGCACCGCAAGAATCCGGCACAAGGCCGTATTCCAGCATGCGGATATGCGGATGAATCTGCTCGATCGACTCGATCGGTGTGTTGCGGCTCGAAGAGAGAACGCCCGCCAGCGCATGCGCGCCGTCGTAGCGCGGCGCGCCGCCATAGCCGCCGCCGAGAACGTCCGCATAAATTCGCGTCGCGCCGTTTGGTCGCTCCTGCACGAGATACAGCCCGGTGGTGGAATTGAAGCCCTGTGCGGGAACGCGTTCCGGGATCGCCTTGCCGAGCGCTTCGTGAATCGCATCGAGCACGCGATAAGACACCGCAATGCGCGCACGCACCGGACGGCCCGGCCTCGGATTGACGATGGTGCCTTCCGGCATGCGAATGTCGATCAGCCGATTGCACGCATCGTTCGCCGGAATGTCCTTGTCGGCCAGCAGGCAACGCACCGCAGACACTGCCGCCGCGAGCGACGACGATTTCGAACTGTTGAACATGCTGCGCGTTTCCGGCGCTGTGCCGGTGAAATCCAGCACCATGCTGCCGTCACTCACCGTAACGGTCGCGACGACTTTGAGCGGAACATCGCCGCGCACATCCGCGTCGATCCAGGCTTCGCCGCTCCACGTGCCGTTCGGGATCGTCTGAATCGCGGCGCGCATCCGCCGCTCCGTATAGTCGAGCGTCTCGGCCATCGCGCGGGTGACGAGATCATGCCCATGGCGCTCCGCGAGTTCCTGCAGCCGATCGATGCCGGTGCGATTGGCCGCGACCTGCGCGTAAAAGTCGCCCCGGCCAAGCTCGGCCGTGCGCACATTCGCGAAGATCAACCGATCGATCGCGCCGCCGAACAAATCCCGCTCGACATCGATCAGCAGCGGCGGGATCACGATGCCTTCTTGAATCAACTCGGTCGCGTCGATGTTGATGCCCGCGCCACCGCCACCGACATCGAGATGGTGCGCCGTGTTGCCGACCCAGCCGATCAGCGTTCCCTGCGAGAACACCGGCTGGAAGATGATGAAGTCGTTGAGGTGCTGTCCGCCCGCGTAAGGATCGTTAAGCAGGATCGCGGAGGTCGGCCCGATATCCGACATGTCGAGCTGCGCGACCGAGGCTCGGAAGGCTTCACTGAGACCGCCATTGTGAATCGGGATCATCTCGGCTTGCGACACGACATTGCCGGAAGCATCAAGGATCGCGGTCGAGCAATCGCGCGCCTCGCGCACGATGGTCGAGAAGGCTGAGCGCACCAGGATCGCGCCCATCTCGTTCGCGATAGCGCGGATGGCATTGGCGAGGATCGCGAGTTTGGTCTGATCGCCGCTCATGAGATTTTCTCCAGCACGAGATCGCCCGTCTCGCGGCAGCGCGCGACCCATCCGGGCGGCACCAGCGTGGTCGTCGTCGGCTCTTCGAGGATCGCGGGACCTTCGATCGCGTCACCGACGCGAAGGCTCGCGCGTGAAACGAATGTCGCACTCACGCGACGACCCTGCAGCACGATCTCGTGTTTCTCGGGTTTGTCGCCTGCAGCGTTGCCGATCGGCGTGACGACATTGAGATCGCTCTTGCGCGCAAGCCGCGCGCGAGTGTTGACGATCTGCACCGCGAGATTCGGTCGCTGATAGCCGTAACGTTCGTTGTGCAGGTCTTCGAACACGCGCCGCAGCGTCGCCGCATCGGTCGACGCAATGTCGCGCCAGATCGTCAGCTCGAATCCTTGACCAGCGTAACGGAGATCGAGGCCCATCTCGACCGTGTATTGCCGCTTCGCAAGCCCGAGGTTCGCCGCATAGCGATCACAGGTCTCGCCGAGGTCCGACGCGCGAGCCTCGCTGAGCGTCTCGTCGGTGAGCGGCTGCAGTTTCGCCTTGATGAAATCGACCTTGAGGTCCGCGATCAGCAGCCCGAACGCACTCGTGATTCCAGGCGACCACGGCATCAGCACTTTGTTCATGCCGACTTCGTCCGCGACCGTCGCGGCGTGGAGCGGTCCACCTCCACCGTAAGCGACGAGAGTGAAGTCGCGCGGGTCGATGCCGCGCGCGGTCGATACCAGCCGCACGGCCGCCGCCATGTTGCTGTTGACCATCTGCAGCACGGCGTCCGCCTTCTGCCCAAGATCACCGGGCATCGCGAGCGTGCCGAACGCAGCCTTCGCGGCCTCGACATCGAGGTTGAGTTTGCCGGCGAAGAAATGCGACGGGCGCAGCAGCCCCGCGATGAGCTGCGCATCCGTCACGGTCGGTAGTGTACCGCCGCGTCCGTAGCAGGCGGGGCCAGGCTCCGCGCCCGCACTCGCGGGGCCGACATTGAGAAATCCGCCGGCGTCGAGCGCCGCGATGCTTCCGCCACCGGCGCCGACCGTCACCATGTCGAGCGCCGTCGTGCGGATTGGCAGATCGTCGACCGTCAACTCCTGCACGATGCGCGGCTCCAGCATCGGCGCGACCGCGACATCCGTGCTGGTGCCGCCCATGTCGATCGTAATGATGTCCGCGATGTTGTTGCGCCGCGCGAACCACGCCGCGGCCTGCACGCCCGCCGCCGGGCCGGACAGCAGCATGCGGACGGAGTTATCGCCCGCCGCATCAGCCGGCATGATGCCGCCGTTCGACTGCATGATCTGCAAGCCGCTCTCGCAGCCGCGCGTCGTCAGACCATCGCCGAGGCGATCGATGTAATTCACCACCACGGGCGAGACGAAGGCATTCACCACCGTCGTCACGGTCCGTTCGTATTCGCGGAACTCAGGCGACACTCGGCTCGAACAGCCGACGCGAGTGCCGGGGCTCATCGCAAGAATTAGGTCGCGCAGTCGCTCCTCATGCACCGGATTGCGGTAGGCATGCATCAGGCAGATCGCGATCGACGTCACACCGTTGTCCAAGAGATATTGGATCTCGCGACGCGCCGCGTCCTCGTCGAGCGCGGTGACGACAGCGCCGCTGCCGTCGATCCGCTCTGGGATTTCGCGAATGAAGCGACGCTCCACCGGCGCGCGCGGCTTGTGATAGTACGCCGTGTAGATGTTACCGACGCGATCGTGCAGACCGATCTCGATAATGTCGCGAAAGCCCTTCGTCGCCAGCAGCCCGGTCTTCGCGCCGCGCCGCGTGATCAGCGCATTCGTCGCGATCGTCGAGCCGTGCGTGAAGCGCTTGACCTCACGCAGCGGCACCGCCGATTGATCGACCGCATTCTCGACCGCGCGATGAACTTCGCTCGGCGTTGACGGAACCTTGCCGACCGAAACGACACCTTCGTTGTTGACCCAAACGAGGTCCGTGAAGGTGCCGCCTATTTCCACACCAACTTGCATTGTCTATTCCGTCTTCTCGATTACGAACGCAGCAGGCCAGCGCGCTTAATTTTCTCGCGCTCCAGCTCGAAATTCTTGCGGATCGTCTCGGCGAAACCGGCGCTGTCCTTGTACGAGATCGGCTGCCCGTATTTCTCTTGAATCGCCACATGCTCGGGATCGAGCACCGCGAGCTTGAACGCATCGTGCAGGCGCTGCACGACTTCGGCCGGCATGCCCTTCGGCCCGATCAAGCCATTCGGGCTTGCGGCCGTCACGTCGTAGCCGAGATCGTAGAGAGTCGGCACATTTGGCCAGCGCTTGATGCGCTCATCGGAAAACACGGCAAGCCAGCGCGCCTGCCCATTATCGACGAGATCGCCGAGGATCGTACCGCCAGCATGCGCATCGATGTGACCGCCGAGCAGCGCCGCGATGCCTTCGGAATCTCCTTTGAAGGGCACGTGCGTGATTTTCATTTTCTCGATATCGGCGACTTGAATGAGGGCGAGATTCTGCGATGTCGCCGGGCCATTGGTGCCGTAATTCACATCGCCCGGGCGCTTCTTCGCGTCGGCAACGAAATCCGCCCAGGTCTTCAGCGGCGACTCGTTGCGCACAACGATGCCGACGTTGAAAGCGCTGACCTGAATGATCGGCGTAAAATCCTTCAGCGCGTCGTACTGCGTCTGTTGCATCAGCTGAACACGGAGCACGGCCGAATGCGTCACCGCGATCCTATAGCCATCAGGCGGCACCGACAGCATCGCGACTGCGCCGAGCGTCGCGCTCGCGCCCGGCCGGTTCTCGACAACGATGGATTGCCCGAGATGCCGCGACGCGATCGTCGCAAGGAGACGGAAGGTCGTGTCCGCTGTACCTCCGGCCGGGAACGGAACTATCAGTGTCACGGGCCGCGCCGGGAACGTGTCCTGAGCCCAAGCGCGCCCAACAAACGGCACCGCGAGAGAAGCCATACCAACGCTGCGGAGGAGTGATCTGCGCGAAATCTTGACCATCGGAACCCTCAGTCTTCGGAGCCGGCTAATGAAGCTTAACGCCAGCCCAGACATCTGATAAATCGAAAGATCGGAGCGATTGATCGGTCTCATGAATATAACCAGCCACGACCTCCAGATCTTCCTGACGCTTGCGCAGGAGAAGAGCTTCACCAGGGCTGCCGCCCGTTGCGGCCTATCGCAATCAGCGTTCAGCACGCGCGTGTCGTCGCTGGAACATGCGCTCGGCGCCAAACTGTTCGACAGGACGACGCGCCGCGTTGAGCTTACGGCGGATGGTGAGGTGTTCGAGCCGTTCGCTCATCAGCTATTCGCCGACCTTTCCGACATCGTCGAAGTATTCCGCGATCGTGCCGCGCGGCGCCGCGGCCGCGTTGCGATTGCGGCTCTCCCATCGGTTGCTGCCGGATGGATGCCGACGATCATCTCGCGTCTTGCCGCGCAGCACCCCAACATTCAGGTGATGCTGCGAGATGAGGTCTCCGAGACATGCGTCTCGCTAGTTCGTAGCGGCGATGTCGATCTCGGCCTAACGACGATTGGCAGCGCCGAGGATTTGGAGCGCAAGCTGGTCGCCACGGATCGGTTCTATCTTGTGTGCCAGCGCGGGCATCCCCTGCTCGCGCGCCGCAAGATTTCGCCGTCAGATATTGCGGCTCACCCGTTCATTCATCTCACACGGAACAGCAGCGTTAGGCGTGTCATCGACACCGCTTTTGAAGGGATGGAACTGAAAGATGCGCGGGAGGCGAACTACATGGCGACAGTCGCCGCTATGGTCGAAGCCGGGCTCGGGGTCACAATTGTTCCATCGCTAAGCCTGCACCAGTTCGCACGTCCTATGCTCAGTTCCAAACTCATTGAGGCGCCGCACCTATCTCGGCCTATCTACCTGATTTCCAGACGAGGACGGACAATGTCGGCAGCTGCAGACGCTTTGAGTCGCGCTATTTCCACGACAAAAATATCCGAGCGCCGCAGTTAGGGCGTCCACGTCCTTTTCAAGACAATGGTGCCGGAAGCTCTCTATCTGAATAGCACAGCGCACTGGCGGCCGCGGTTGCAGACCTGTAGGTCATGCGAAGACTGAGCACAATCTCCTCGTTACAACGGCCGCGCGTTGTGACCTGAAGATCCCCGGCATAGTACGTAAAGTCGGTCACCGCTTCCTACGTAACATTCGCGCTGGTGATCTGATCAGCGCTCAGCATCGTAAAATTGCGTATGGAGGACGACGACCGATGCAGGCGGGATAACCACGCTCGCACCAGACCAATGCCGGGCCAAGTTTCAGTAACTGCTAGCAGCCGCGGACACCGAGAGCGATGCGCCTCGCAAAAAAGCTCACCACGTCTAGAACCTGACATCGCCAACAAGCAATGGCTTTCTTGCCGAGCGATAGCTGTGCGCGCAGAAAATGTCGCCAACGCGCATGGCAAACGGAAAACCTGCCGCGTTAATCGCTTCTCCGACCTGCGCTTGTCGTAGCAAACAATATGCCGATCATGACCGCGAGCAACCCGACGCCGATGGTCCACTGTAGTGGTTCCGCCAGCAGAAATGCCGCAACGATCGACGCGACGATCGGATTGACGGTTACGGACAACGCAACGCGCGTCGGTGTTGTCCGCGCCAGCGCAGCAGCCCACAGATAGAACGTCAGCGCGCCACCGAACGCGCCGAGCAAGCTGAGCGTCCACCATTGCGTCGGACCGAAAGCCTTCACTTGCGCAGGTCCGCCATTGCATAGCGCGATCACGATGAGCACAGCGCCGCCCATTCCCATCGCGACGCAGGTGAATGGGATCGCACCGGATCGAGCGATATACGGGCGTGACCAAACGTTATAGAGCGCCATACAAACGGCTGCGGCGAGCATGAGCAGATCGCCACGCCATGCGCCGGCTGGGGCGTAAGCCAATCCGCTCGTCAGGGCGATCACGACACCTGATGTCGAAATGCAAACGCCAGCTAACTTGCGCCGTGTCAGCGGCTCGACACCCAGCAGCGCAGCAATGATCATCGTGAGCAGCGGCAGCGTCGAGAGGGCGAGCGAGGCTCGCGCCGCTGTCGTGTACGCGAGCGAGGCGTTGAACAACACTGGGAACATGCCGAAGAAGAGCAGACCTAATGCTGCCACAGCGGGAAGGTCCGCTCTCGCCGGCCATCGCGTTCGACCGAGGCAAGCCAAGGGCAGCAGAAGCGCGAAGCCGATCCCGAATCGAAAGGCGCCGATCAAAAACGGGTCCGCATCCGTTACGACGAAGCGCGTCAGCGCTATTGACGCGCCTCCGATAGCGCTCGACGCAACGGCCGCAATCACACCAATCAATTCCATCGTCGACCACCCACTGTGCGAACGACGATAGCTTGTCCAACAAATCAAGATATGGAATTGTTGTGAACGATCTTATCATGAACCTTGATGCTGAACCTCGAGCCAGAACTCCTTTCGGCCTTCGTCGCTGTCGCGGACAATCGCTCCTTCACGCGCGCGGCGTCTGGACTGAATCGAACACAATCTGCCGTCAGCATGCAGATAAAGCGCCTCGAAGATCGGATCGGCGCTCCGTTGTTCATTCGCAACCGGTCGCATGTTGCGCTTAGTCCATCTGGCGAGGCTTTGCTTGGATACGCGCGCCGCATCCTCGCACTTGGCGAAGAAGCGGCTGGTCGGTTGCGGGATCACAAGGTCGAAGGTCTCGTCCGGCTCGGCGTGATGGACGATTACGGTACGAGGATCATTCCAAGACTGCTCGCGTCGTTCGCGCTGAGTTACCCGCGCGTGCGCATCGCGATGGAGACAGGGCTCACCGGAGCGATGGTCGAGCGGCTCGGAAGCTCGTTCGATCTAGTCGTTGCGATGCATCCGTCTGGCATGGGCAAGGGGCATCTCCTGCGCCGCGAGCAAGCCGTCTGGGCTACGGCAATCAACGGTCTCGACGCATCCGATCAATTACAGCTGGCGCTCTACCCACCCGGCTGTTTGTTCCGGGAGTGGGCCATCGATGCTCTCGACAAAATCGGCCGGCCATGGCGCCTGGCTTTCGTTAGCCACAGTACAGCCGCGGTCGAAGCTGTCGCCGCCGAAGGCCTTGCTGTCACCGTGATGAAAGCTGGAACTTTTCCGCGCAGTCTCCGCCACGTAGCTCCATCCACGTTGCCGCCGCTACCCGCCGCCGACATTTGCTTGCACAAAACGCGCTCCCTATCGCGCGCCGGCCACCTTCTAGGCGATCGCATCATAGAGGCGATGACCGAAAGCCAACAACACTCTGATTTGCCTAGCAACCCGATATTGTAAAGCTCATGAGAGGCTCGGCGCACGGTTTCGCGTCGCCTGCATGGTTGCCTGATTTTCTCGAGTGTCGCCGGCAGCATCAAATTCTTTGAAGTAAGTCGGGCAAATACAATAGCGCTTGTCAGACCACGCAACGCGCTTTCCACAAGACTGTGCGCATCCAGCGCGTTATCGAAAGCTACCTCGCTCAGGTTCAGCGCACCTGTTATGATACTCAGGCTATATCAAAAATGCATTGTCCGTTGTCTGAATAGCATTGGCCCCGACTAGAGCGGCGCGCCTAAGCTGTCCAGCGGTGAATGTGCGCGGAGTGTTCCGCCTAGGCCCTTCGAGCGATTAAGGAGTCTCGCATGAGCCATTGGACCCCTACTTTGCCATTTGCCGTGGCCAAACCTCGGCCGGCCGTAAGCGTCGTCAAAGCAGCGCTCGTTGTTGTTATCAACCTTGGCTATGCGAGCTTGCCAGCATGATCAAGCGTCCGCGTCGAACCTGTGTCGCGTCGCCGAATTTAGCTCTTTCACGCCGAGAGCTTCTGGTTGGGTTGGTTCCGGCGGCGGCCCTGCTATCCGGAAAGGCAGGCGCGCAGTCTTGGTTCCCGAGCAAACCTATCCACGTTTACATCGGTTACCCGGCCGGAGGAGCAGTCGACATCGTCGTACGTCTGGTTGGCGAAGGCGCGCGGCGAACGTCTGGCGCCGTCATCGTCGGTGAGGTACGCAGTGGCGCATATGGACTGATTGCCGCGCAGGCTGCTTCTCAAGCGGAGCCGGATGGGTACACGCTCGCCAGCGCCATCATGGGCATGATGTCGGTCCTTCCCGCCGTTCCGGGGTCCAGGGCTTCGCTCAATGTCGATACCGCGCTCACACCGGTGACTAATCTCGCGGGCAGTGCGATGGCGCTCGTCGCGCGGCCGGACGCTCCCTTCGACGATATTGATGGCTTTGTGTCGCATGTGCGCTCTCGCGGCGGAAACGCGACATATGCATCATCAGGACCGGGCTCGATCAATCATTTGGCTGCTGCCTACATCGCAGGCGAACTCGGTCTTCAGATGATCCATGTTCCCTACCGAGGTGGAGCGCCTGCGACAATGGACATCGTTGGCGGCCGCGTCGACATTTTCGTTGCGAATGTCGCGGAAGTCGCGTCGATGGTCGGAGAGGGAAAGATGAAAGCGCTCGGAGTGACATCGACCCATCCGTCGCCTCTCATTCCGAAAGCCGCTCCATTGGCGACGCGTTTCCCAAGTCTCGAGTTCAACAATTGGTTCGGCCTTGCCGGCCCGGCCAACATGCCGACAGCTGTCGTCGAACGTGTCAGCGCGCTCTTTGGAGCCGCCTTACGCGAACCGGAAACGATTCAGGCTCTGGCAGCCCGCGGATTGGAGCCGCTTCCAATCTCTGGTCCGGCGTTCAAAGAGCAAATCATGCGAGATCGAGCTCGCTGGGCTGCTGTCGCCAAAGCATCGAACATACGTATCGAATAGGTCAGCATGCACAATTCCAAATCTGAATTGTCCCTCGGCATCGATATCGGAGGAACATTCACTGACGTTGTCTTATTGGATTCCACAAACGGGAAAGCTTCGATATGGAAAGAGAGCACTACGCATGACGATCCGTCGCGCGGCGCGATCGAGGGGCTCAAAAAACTGCTCACGCGTGAAAATGTCGGCGCGGCACAAATCGGGCGCGTCATTCACGCGACGACTCTTTTCACCAATGCGCTCATCGAGCGCAAAGGCACGCCAACCGGACTGCTAACCACAGCCGGCTTCTCGGATGTCTTGGAAATCGGCCGCGAAAGAAAATACGAGCTTTACGATCTATTCCTTGAGATGCCCGCTCCACTCGTTGCACGGCCATGGCGCCGCGAAGCGAAAGAGCGATTGGCCGCCGACGGCAGTATCGAGATAGCGCTCGACGTGAACGCCGCTCTTAAAGAAGTTGAGGAGCTAGTTGCGGACGGCATGCGTAGCCTGGCGATTTGCTTCCTGCATGCATACGCCAATCCCAAGCACGAGCGTGCGATCGCCGTAGCGGTTGCCGAGCGCTTTCCGGATTTGTCGCTCTCGCTATCGAGCGAAATCGCACCGGAAATCCGCGAATATTCGCGCATGGTAACAACCGTGACGAACGCCTATGTTAAGCCTGTAGCGGAGATCTACCTCGATCGCCTCGAGAACGCTCTTCGCCAATCGGGCATTCCCGGCAGCCTTTTCCTCATGCTGTCGAACGGCGGACTGACTCACGTTGCTGAGGCCAAACGATCGCCCGTTCAGTTGTTGGAAAGCGGCCCGGCAGCAGGTGCGCTTGCAGGGGCGTGGTTCAGTCGGCATGCCGCACTGCATCGAGTGCTCGCGTTCGACATGGGCGGCACGACAGCAAAGCTCGCGCTGATCGATGACGGAGAGCCGCTCGTTGCTTGGGGATTCGAGGCTGCGCGACAGAAACGGTTTTTGCGCGGCAGTGGTTTGCCGATTCAAATCGCGACCGTCGAGTTGATCGAAATTGGTGCCGGCGGAGGATCTATCGCTCACGCTAGCTCCCTCGGAACGCTAAATGTCGGCCCGGAAAGCGCGGGTTCTGAGCCAGGTCCGGCTTGCTATGGACGCGGCGGCGTGCAGCCGACCGTAACAGATGCGGATTTGGCGCTCGGCTATCTCAACGGCGATTTCTTTCTCGGCGGCGCGATGCGGATCGACGAAGCAGCAGCGAGCAGAGCGCTGCGCAGTGTTACGGAGAAGCTCGGTCTCGACTCATCGCGCGGCGCGATTGGTATCCATGACGTCGTCAACGAAAATATGGCAGGCGCCGCACGCGTTGCCATCGCGGAGCGTGGCCGTATTCCTAGCGAATACGCGCTCCTCGCGACGGGCGGCGCGGGTCCGGTTCACGCGTGGAATGTTGGCCGCAAACTTGGCGTCCGCCACGTCGTTTGCCCACCTTGTGCCGGCGCAGGAAGCACAATCGGAATGCTAATGGCTCCGGCCCGAATTGATCGCGTTCGTTCGTTCGTTTGCGCGCTACAGGATGCGTCGTGGACGCAGATGTCGGATACTTTTGCCGAGCTCGAAGCCGAAGCGCGGGGAATCGCATCATCGACTGGCGCAAATATAGCGAAGTCGACGGTCAAGCGGTTAGCCGATATGCGATACGCTGGCCAGGGATCGGAAATTACTGTCGCGTTGCCGAAATCAATCACAGCCGAGGGCGCTAAGGCGGTGTTCGAGAAAAGCTACCGCGATCTGTTCGGCCGCACGCCACCCGGCGCGAATATTCAATTCGTCGCCATTCGTCTCGCTTTGATTGCGCCAATGCCGGGCGCAGATGCGGCCCTCACGATCAATGCAGCCAGTGACGACGCTGTTCTACTCAAAGGGCATCGCGATGTGTATTTCGCAGATGCCGACAAGCCTCTTTCGACGCCGGTCTACGATCGCTACGCGCTGGCGGTGGGCGCACGCATCGTGGGACCAGCCGTCTTCGAAGAGAACGAAAGTACGTTCATAATCGGCCCGGGAAGCAGCGCCAGCGTGCTGCCCGACGGATCAATCCTCACTGAGATGCCGAACTGAGTGCCGACTATGCAAGACCAGGTTCAACGCCGCTTCGATGCCGTCGAGCTCGAGCTTCTATGGCGTCGTCTCATTTCGCTTGTCGATGAAGCCGCGGCCGCGCTTGTGCGGACCAGCTTCTCCACTCTCGTTCGCGAAAGCTACGACTTTTCTTGCATCGTGACTGATGCGGCCGGAGAGTCTTTGGTACAAGCAACAGAAAGCATTCCGAGCTTCATCGGAACGCTGCCTGCGACGGTGAAACATTTTCTTCGCTTCTTTCCACCCGAAACACTTGCGCCTGGTGATGTCCTTATCACCAATGACATCTGGCTCGGCACCGGCCACCTTCCCGATATCACGGTAGCCAAACCAATCTTCCGCGGCGACCGTCTCGTCGCCTTTAGTGCGTCGACTGCGCATGCTCCGGACATCGGTGGCAAAATCCGCAGCCCCGAACCACGCGAAGTGTTTGAGGAAGGTCTGCAGATCCCGCCGATGAAGCTCATGCGGGCCGGTGCAATGGATGAGACCCTTGTCGCCATCATCCGCAAGAATGTCAGGACGCCGGACGAAACGATGGGCGACCTCTGGGCGCAAGTCGTGGCCTTGGACCTGATGGAAGACCGCTTGAAGCATCTGATGGAGCAGGCTGACCTCGACGATCTTCACCCTCTCGCGGACGAGATCCACACGCGCTGTGAGAGAGCCATGCGCGCTGCGATTAAAGCATTGCCGGACGGTCGCTACGAAAGCTCGCTGCAGACGGACGGGCTGATGGACACGCCAATCACGCTGCGCATGGCGCTCACTATTGCAGGTGACACCATCTCCATCGACTACGATGGAACCGACGCGCAGGTCGATCGGGCGATCAATTGCGCTTATTGTTACACCTACGCGATGAGCATGTACGGGGTAAAAGTCTGCATCAGCCCCGAACTGCCGAACAACGAAGGGGCGTGGCGCGCGATCACCGTGACTGCGCCGCCGGGCTGCATCGTCAACCCGGTGTTCCCGGCTTCGGGTGGCTCGCGAATGCTGATCGGCCACTATCTGCCGATGCTCGTCTTCGGCTGTCTCGGCCAAGTGCTGCCGGAGCGAGTGATGGCGGCATGCGGCGCGCCTATGTGGGGTATGAACCAGTCTGGTATCCGGCCGAACGGTAAGCCTTACGCCAATATGTTTTTCTACAACGGAGGCATGGGCGGCAACGTCAAAGCTGATGGTCTATCATGCTTGTCGTGGCCATCGAACGTTTCGTCGACCCCCGTCGAGATCAGTGAACACATCGCGCCGCTGCGCTTCCATCACAAACGTCTGCGTCCCGATAGCGGCGGTGCGGGCAAACATCGAGGCGGTCTCGGCCAAGAAGTCTTGATAGAAAGCCGATCCGAAACGCCAATCGCGGTCTCGTTTCTCGCCGAGAGAACTCGGTTCGCGGCGTTCGGAATTGAAGGGGGCGAGCCCGGTGCAACCGGCGAGCTTCGCTTAAATGGAAAGCAAGTCGATCCGAAAGCGCAGTACGTCCTTAAACATGGCGACACAGTGCTGATGGCAACGCCTGGCGGCGGTGGACACGGAAATCCCGGTAGTCGTGATGCGAAAAGTATCGCGGCCGATATCGCCGCTGGATATACGCGCGGCACGTAAATTGGACTTTGCTCGCCGTTATTAACGCGAGCCGAAGCCGCCCCCCCCCGGCGTTTCGAGGGTCAAGCGTGCGCCAGGATTTGCAACGAGCGTGTCGCGCGGATCGATCGGCTTGCCGTCGAGCAAAACACGTCCAGTCGAGCCCGCCTCGCCTCCACGCATTCCCGGGGCTGGGGTGCGGAGACGATCAGCCATGAACGTCATCGTCACCGGTTCATCCGCCAAAAGATCGATTTCGAACACCTGCCCGTCGCCGCCGCGCGTCTTGCCGGCCCCGCCAGTGCCACGTCGCAGAGCACGCCGGACAATGCGGATAGGCGCTTGCGACTCGATCACTTCGATCGGCGTATTGGCGAGATTGCTCGGGAAGCTCAGTGCAGGCAGACCATCGCCTGCCGCGCCGGCACCCTGCCCGCCATTCAAGAAGAGCGTCGACGCGAAGCGCTCGCCTTGATGCGACCCGGCAAGCTGCACGCACCAAAGCGGCGAGCCTGCCGCTGCGCGAACGCGATCCGGCACGACGTCTGCGAGCGCACCCATGACGGCCGTCGGTAGCAGGTGTCCCGTCATGGCTCGCGCACTGACGGCTGCTGGAAACTTCGGGTTGAGGATGGAACCGAGCGGCGCCGTCGTTTTGATCGGCCGAAACGAGCCATCGTTGTTTGGCACATTCGGCGCTAGCACGCATTTGAGTGCGTACGCCGTGTAGGCGAATGTATAGATCGGCACGACGTTGATGGCACGCGGCAATTGCGGCGACGACCCCGCGTAGTCGACAGTCAACGTATCGCCCGTGACGATGATCCGGCAACGAATCGTGACAGGTTCGATGAAACCGTCGACGCGCGCTTCATGCTCATACTCGCCGTTCGGCAACGCCGCAATCGCGCTTCGCATTGCTGCTTCAGAGCGCGCATACATCTCGCTCCCCAACGCTACCAGATCGCATTCGGTCTCCTGGAGCATGTCGAGGAGACGCTGGGACAGCATCCGATTGGCGGCAACTTGCGCCCAAAGATCGCCCATCACTTGTTCGGGAATACGGACGTTATTTTGGATAATATCGACGAGTGTTTCGTTTATGATACCCGCTGCGATCAGCTTCATTGGCGGGATGCGCAGTCCCTCTTCATAGAGGTCACGGTTGCCGGGCGAACGCAACCGGCCGCCGATATCGGGCGAGTGTGCGACGCTCCCTGCAAAACCGACTAGAACGCCGTCGCGAAACACCGGCATAGCAATGTTGATGTCAGGCAAATGACCGGTGCCAAGCCAGGGATCATTGGTGATCATGATGTCACCCGGCTTCAGCGTCTCGCGCGGAAACACCTTCAGAAAGTGGCGGACTGTTTCCGGCAGCGTGCAGATGAAAGACGGAATGCTTTGGCTCGATTGCGCGAGCAGCTTCGCGTCGCGGTCGAGCAGCACAACCGCATAGTCGTTAGACTCGCGCACGATTGTCGAAAACGATGTGCGCACCAGAGTGGCGGCAGCCTCATCAACCAGGCTGACAAGGCGCGTCCACAATATTTCGAGCGTGATCGGATCAATCGTCGACATGTTCAAGCTCCCAAGCGCACCAGGACGCTGAGATCACTCAGCACTTCGACATCTGCCGCGATCGGTACGACGACCGTCGACTCGGACTCCTCGAGGATCAGCGGTCCCTTCAGGCGCGCTCCGCCGGCAAGTGCGTATCGGTCGTAGACAGACACGGAAGCCATCTCGCCCTTGTCGGTGCAGAAAATCTCTCGCTTTGCCTTCGGCGTTATCGTGGCTTCCGCCGTGCCGTGCGGCCAGGCAAAATGCTTCACGCCTTGCCGCGTAGCGCCAACGATCCGCCACGTCACGAGTTCGAGCGTCCCCGACGGCAAAACGCCGCCGTAATTAATTTCGTAACTTTTGCGGAACTCCGCCTCGAGATCTGGCGCAAATGTGGCGTCAAGCTTACGCAATGGGAAAGACACCGTGAGGTTAGCGCCCTGCCCGACGTATCGCATTTCTACAAGTAGTTGCCAGGTGACCTCGGCCGGCCCCGTAAGCGTTTCGTTGAGCTCCTTTTCGGCATCACGCTTGAGCGCTGACACCGCCGTATCGGTCTCCACCCAATCAACTGCTTCCAAGCGCGTCGGTTTTGACAACGAGCGATCGACGCGGATCGGTGCCGCAAGGAAACCGAGACACGAACCGGTGCCTGCCGCGATCGGAAACAGCACGCGTGGCACGCGCAACTTTCGTGCGATCTCGACAGCGTGGACTGGACCTGCACCGCCGGTTGCGACCATTGTGAAGCGCCGCGGGTCTTGCGCCTTCTCGGCGATGTGCACGCGGGCAGCGCCCGCCATCGCTTCGTTGACTACGTTGAAGATGCCAGTCGCAACCTCGCGAGCAGCCAGCGACAACCGGTCGCCCAACCTCTGCAGCGCTGCCTCTGCTGCCGACGCATCAAGCGACATGCGCCCGCCGAGGAAAAAGTCTGGATTAAGATATCCGAGCGTGAGGTCAGCATCCGTGACTGTAGCGCCCTGGCCGCCGCGGCCGTAACAAGCAGGGCCGGGATCGGCAGAAGCACTATCTGGTCCAACCGTGAGAAGACCAAGATCGCTGATTCGAGCGATGCTGCCACCGCCAGCACCTATCTCGATGAGGTCGATGCTTGCGATTAAAAGCGGAAGCCCACTGCCCTTTTTGAAACGCTTCACACGCGCGGCTTCGAAAGAATGCACAACCGAAGGCGCGCCCCCGATCACCGTGCAAATCTTTGCCGTCGTGCCACCCATATCAAACGCGAGCACGTCATCAAAACCAGCCGCGCGGCCCGCATTGGCGGCGCTGAGCACGCCGCCGGCTGGCCCAGACTCCAGCGTCGTGATCGGCACTTCGGCAGCGTTGCCGGCTGAGGTCGAACCTCCGCTCGACACCATGATACGCAACGGCGCATCGATACCAGCTTGCCGTAAGCGCGCCGACAATTCGTTGAGGTACTTGGCGACGATCGGTTGGACGAATGCATTCGCGGTTGCCGTCGTGGTGCGCTCGTACTCGCGAATTTCGCGGGCGACGCGTGAGGAGAGCGAAACCGCAACATTTGGCAATGCTTTGCGCAACGCTTCGCCGACCCGGATTTCATTGTCAGGATTAACGCAAGCGTGGAGGAAAGCGACAGCGACTGACTGTGCGCCTGACTGCCGGACTTTTTCGACGACGCCGTCGATATCTTCTTGCGACGGCGCAACGAGGATTCTGCCATCCGTGGCAACACGTTCATTCAGCTCGAAGCGCTCGCCGCGTTCGACCAGCGGCTTCGGCATTTGAATGTCAAGGTCGTAAAGGTCGTAGCGGACTTCGCGTCCAATATCGATGATATCGCCGGTCCCTTCCGTTGCAATCAAAGCCGTCTTGACGCCTTTGCGTTCGATCAGCGCATTCGTCACCAGCGTGCTTCCGTGAACGACTTCACTAACCAGTGCAGCCGGCTTGCCTTTGCCATTTGCCGCGTTCGTGGCCGACAACAAATCATCGACAACGTCGGCAAGCGCTTGCCCCGGATCGGACTGCGTCGTTAGCCGCTTTGCGAGTCTCACCTCGCCGGTTTTCACGTTTTCGATGACGCCATCCGTGAACGTGCCACCAATGTCGATTGCAATGCGATAGCTCATGATCGTCTCAATGGTCCGATGCGGGATTCAACGCTGCGACGAGCGCGTCCGGGAGAGGCAGACTTTGCGACCAACCCTTGTCGACGTAAACGAGGACGCTCGTTGCACGCGCAGCAAGCTCACACCCCCAGATCTCGTGACCTAATCCTATCGATGTGCGACCGACGCGCTCGATAGATGTCTCGATCCGCGCGACGCCCGGATAGAACAGCTGCTGCACATAGTCGATCTCGACGCGCACCAGCCAGAAATCGCTGCCCTGTGCGGCAAACGCCTTCATCCGTTGTCCGATGAAGTCCATACGGCCGGCCGCAACGAGTGCCGCGAAGATCACGTTGTTGACGTGCCCGACATCATCGAGATCCGTCGGCCGCAACGTCACTTCGGTCGAAAGCGCTGCCATTGTCAGCGGCCCGCAAATCGCGGCTTGCGTTTCGCCGCGAAGGCATTGCGTCCCTCGACATAGTCCGCGCTCGCATATACAGCGTCAGCGAGTTGGTCGCAGTAAGCGAGGTTCGCCGGACCGCCACGGCGTATCGCTTCCGCAATCGTGATCTTGGCGGCCGAGAGGCTGAGCGGCGCGCTTTCGGCAAGCTCTTGCGCAAGATCAGAAACTTTTGCCTCGAGCTCGGCACGCGATTGAACCAGCTGAGTTACAAGCCCGATCTCTGCGGCGCGGACTCCA